>CAIKKY010000001.1 GCA_903828145.1 uncultured Hyphomicrobiales bacterium
GGTTTTCGCAGGAGCCCGCCAAGGCCGAGACCGCATGTTCCCACTCGTGATATGCCCAATGGGACGGGTCTGTCGCTCGCTGCAGAGTGGATTGCGGGGGAACGAAACGGTTATGCGATGTGATGGCGGCCGAATCGATACCAGCATCCCTGCGAACGGCCTATACGACCGCACAGCCAAGCTGAACGGCACTCATGGGACGATAGGGCACCGACAAAGCGGCCGATCGGGGTGCGCCGTGCGGCGACGACGTAGGCGTCTTGCATGGCGTTCCTCAGTTCCGAAGCTCAGGCAGGTTCCTGAACAGCAACAGCGCTTCTGGATTGGCGAGGGCATCGGTGTTGGAGACAGTGCGGCCATGCACGCCATCGCGCACCGCGATGGCGTCGGCATCAATACGCTGATCGGCTCCGACCCTCTCCGCCCCTTCGGCGGAGCGGCTTTCCAAGATACGTCGGCGTGGCTGGCGCGGGGATAACTCAGCCGGCGAAATAGGCGGTGTAGAAGAACCACACGGTGAGCGCGGCCGCGTAGATCAGGACCAGCGCACGCAACAGATCCTTGGGGATGAGGTGCGCGAGCCGCGCCGCAGCGTAGGCGCCGACCACCACGCCCACCAAGGTGATGGTGCCGTAGTACCAGTCGATCGAGCCCGAGAACGCGAAGCGCACGACCGCGATCACCGCCACCACCGACGAGACCCAGAGCTTCAGTCCGTTCATGGCGTGGATGTCGGTCATCCCGGCCAGCGCCAGATAGGCCAACAGCATGATGCCGAGCCCGGCATTGAAGAACCCGCCATAGACGCAGAGCGCCGCCAGCAGCCCCAGCAGCAGGATGGCCCCGGTGAGCCGGGCGCCCCGCATGTCGCCGGCGCGCGCCGCGATCAGTTGGTTGAGCTGGTTGCCGAACGCAAACAGCAGTACGGCCAGCAGCATCAGCCACGGCACGATCCGGTTGAACGCCTCGTTGCTCACATGCAGCAGCAGCTCGGCGCCGGCATAGCCGAACAGCAGGGCGATGATCGTGTAGGGCAGCAGCCGGGCGCGATGTCGTATCAGCTCGTCGCGGAAGCCGGCAGCGCCGCTGATATAGCCGGGGAGCGCCGCGAAGGTATTGGTGGCGTTGGCGACCACCGGCAGAATGCCCGTCGCCAGCAAGGCTGGAAAGGCCACGAACGAGCCACCACCAGCCAGCGCGTTGAGCGCGCCTGCGATGACGCCGGCAACGAGAAGCATCAGTTCAATCAAGTCGATCCTCGCAATGCGCCGACTCTCTAGCCCTCGACGACCTCGCGTGCCAGCGAAATGCAGTGATCTGCGCCATCGGTCCGGGTGATAGGGGGATCGGCGGAGTCTGGTCTTCAGGGACCGCTACAGCGTCGCTGCCGCGCCCAGGCGGTCGTGTCCCGGGACGTGGTGTAACTGAGGTGTCAAGCCGCTCGGCAGCGCGCCATTACGAGCGCCCTAGCGAACGAGCGGCTGGGTGGTCATCGACGGATTTCCGGTAGGGTCGGGTTGCTCACACCAACCTGATACTGGAAGGACCACCGATGACCGATGCGATGATGAACCTGCGCACGCTGGTAGAGAAGACCCCCGACGCCGA
>CAIKKY010000002.1 GCA_903828145.1 uncultured Hyphomicrobiales bacterium
CCGTTCGCCTGGCCATAGAACTTCTGGTAGGTCGCCTCGGACAGGAGCGGACGGAACTCTTCGATCTTGCCCTTCTCCCACAGGCTCGGATCGTTCATCAGCTTGATCACTGTGTCGGGATCATCACCGCGCGGCTGCTCCATGAGTTTCGCACGGTCCTCGACCTTGAGATTGCCCCAGGTCACAGGGTCGATGTCGCGCCAGCCGCCCACGCGCGCAAAGGCGGTCTCGGTGGCGCTTTCGAATGTGGATTTGTATTGCTCGGTTTCGAGCGCCTGGTCGTGGGTATAGCGCTGCCTCACATCCTGCAGCGCAACCGCCTCCTGGTCCGGATCGAGGCCCATATCCTTGATGGCAGCCTCCATGGCGCCGAGATCCTTCTTGCCGTCAGCACCGGGCGCGACCTTCACGCCGCCATCACGCGCGCCAACCAGCTCGTTCGGAAGCTTCACCGCCATCGTCCACACCGGCTCCTCGCCGACCTGAACCTCTGGCGCCTCGATGCCGGCGACCTCGAGGCCACGGGTGCGCAGGAGCTTTACGAAGTCGTTGACCTGCATGCCCTGGATGGGCTGCACCTCGATGGTCTGAAATCCGTCGGGCGTGGCACCGGGAACATGATAGTCGCGGCCGCCCGCGGGCTTGCCCGCATTGGCGGCATGCGTCTCTCGAGCGCCCGAGGCCCAGGCGGGGATGCTGTCGGCGTGATGGCTCGGGCCCCACATGGCGGGCCCGCCCGCGCGCATGTCGAAGTGCAGAGAGTTTTGATAAATACCGATGCCGGTGAACCCGCGCGCCGAGGCCAGCGAAATGAGCCGCTTGCGATCCTCGATCGACATGTTCGACACGTCGACGTCGATGGCATTGCCAGACAGGTGCTGGGAACTTTTGGCGCCGCCCGCCTTGGCATTGGTTGCTGCATCCCGGCTGCCGGAGACGACGGTCACCGCCCGGCCGAAATCACCCTGCACCAGCTCCCAGTTGTTGATCAGCTTTGGCTGCACGCCATCCATCTGCAGCGGCTGACGCCCGGGCTGGGTGCCGGTGACAATTGGGATACGGCGGCCGGAGACCTTTACCTGCGCGCCCGGGACAATGCCGGTGATGGTGGTCTGATAGTCACTCTCGGCCGCTGTGCCGCCGACGGTGTTGCCGCTATAGATGCCTTCACCGATCTGCATGCCACGCTGCCGGTCGTACCCGGTGTCGATAGCGGACGTCAGCTTCATGGCGTCGGCAGGATCGAGCTGACCTTGCTTCACGACGCTGTCGATATAGCTTTTGGCCTCGAGATAGCGGCCATCGACCATGAGGTTGTTCACCACACCGCTGGCCACGTTCCCGTAGACCCCGCGCACCATGGCCTTGCGCTGCTCACTATCCGGCGGCAGCATCATCAAGTCGGCGGCGGCGTTGGCCTCCTGCAGTGCCGTATTCACGGCGGTGTTGTAGGGGCCTGTTGGGTTGCCCTTGGCATCGACCATGCCAATGCTGTCGAAGTTGTTGGCCGCCTCCATGGTGTAGCGATCGGCGCGGGACTTGCTTTCGCCGGCG
>CAIKKY010000003.1 GCA_903828145.1 uncultured Hyphomicrobiales bacterium
CAGAGAAAGAGTGGAAAATGCCCCCTCGTGAATGGTCAATGGCCAAGGCGCAGTTCGCCGTCATCTTCGGCGATCGCTTCATCAGAGCCATGGCGGCGTAACGTGAAATCGCCCGCCACACACGAAATTGCTGACAGTCCCTGTGAAGGCGTCGCAGATGCCATAAGCTTTGCCCCGTCAATGGACACGATGTTGGGATTCAAGTGATCTGGATACGCTACTAAGCCCGTTGCATGATGTGTGTGTCCACGTGGGAGATTGAAATGCTTAAAACTCGTCGCCTTCATCACGCAACGCGCGTGCTCGCCCTCGTCGTCGTCGCCCTGTCAGCGTCTCCAAGCCTCGCTGCGGATTCCGGCAGCGGCGGGAAGTCATCCAGTGACACGCCGTCCCAGACCGAGGTTCTGTCCTCCTCTTTGGCCGATGTACGCGTCGCGATCAAAGCGGAGAACTGGGGCAAAGCCATCAAGTTGCTGAACGGCCTGATTTCCGACGGCACGTCCAATGCCGATGTCTATAATTTACTGGGGTTTTCGCTGCGCAAGTCGGGCGATATGGACAATGCGCTCGACTATTACCTCAAAGCCCTGAAGCTTAATCCGCGCCACAAGGGCGCCCATGAATATCTGGGCGAACTCTATGTAGAGACCGGCAACCTGACGAAGGCGAAAGAGCATCTGCAGATCCTCGCAGACCTGTGTGGCAACACCACCTGCGAAGAGTATGAAGACCTCGAGAAAGCCATCGCCTCTCGGACCTAAAGCGGGACGATCAGGCCGCTTCAGGACTTTAAACGCATTCCCCTCGGACCGGCAGAACAGTGCTGGCCGGGGGCGAGTGACGTTGCGCCGGTGCGGATGCCCGGTGGTGTCCAGAGCGTCGCGTCGGACACTCAGCCGGTGCCGTGTACCGGTGCTGGTGCGGGCGGCGGGACTCGAACCCGCACGGGTTTACACCCTCGGGATTTTAAGTCCCGTATGTCTACCATTCCATCACGCCCGCGACGGATGCCCGCAGATCAGTCGGTGCCGCCCGAAATCGGGGGAACATAGGCAACGTCGAGATCCCAGGGGAAGAAAATCCAGGTGTCCTGGCTCACTTCAGTGATGAAGCTATCCACCATGTCGCGGCCCTTGGGCTTGGCGTAGACAGTGGCAAAATGCGCACCCGGCAGCATGTCGCGCACGGCGCGGGCCGTCGCGCCGGTATCCACCAGATCATCGACAATGAGGATTTTTGCCCCGGCCTTGCAGCGGGTGATGATGTCGGGGGTGATGGGCTTCAGCACCTTCACTTCGCCCTGGGCCTGATGATCGTAGCTTTTCACCGAAACGCATTCGACCACGCGGATGTTCAGTTCACGCGCCACGATGGCCGCCGGCACGAGGCCGCCGCGGGCAATGGCCACCACGGCTTCAAAGGGCCCAAGGCTGGTGAGGCGCCACGCGAGCGCCCGGCTGTCGCGATGGAACTGATCCCAGGTGACGGGGAAGGATTTCTGGCTCTGGCTCATCATGCTGGTCCTTGTCGGGCGCGGCCCGGTTAAGCGGTTTCAACGGTGGCGGGTAGGCCGGCCCTGACGTGCTCCTCGGCCACCATGGCCCGAACGGCCTCGGCAGCTTCGGCAAGCAGCGCGTCGTCAGCGCTGCGCAACACCAGTTCGGTCAAGACCTGGGTCTGCCCCATCTGCGGATAACTGCCCATTTTCACCTCGGGGAAACGGGTCTGCAACGCCCCGAGCGGCCCGCCAATACTGCCTTCGCCCACGCGCGAGCGGATGGTGACGGATTTGACCCTGCGGCCGCCCTTCAGCGTGGGCGCAAGCGCTTCGAGCATGGCGCGCATGATCACCGGCACACCGGCCATGACATGCACGTTTTCAAGGCGGAAGCCCGGCGCGGCGCTGACCGAATTCACGATCAGATCCGCCCCTTCGGGAATACGGGCCATGCGCAACCGGGCCTCGTTGGGCTCGGTGCCGCTCTGGGCCCACCGGGCTTCGAGCATGCGGCGCGCCTCGGGGTGGATCGGCAGGGCCACGCCAAAGGCTTTGGCCACCGCATCGGCGGTGATATCATCATGCGTCGGGCCAATGCCGCCGGTGGTGAAGATATAGGTATAGCGCACCCGCAGGGCGTTGATGGCCGCGACGATTTCATCTTCGATATCGGCGACCACCCGCACTTCCATGAGGTCGATGCCGAGATCGGTGCAGAAATCGGCCGTAGCGCCGATATTCACATCCTTGGTGCGACCAGACAGGATTTCGTCGCCAATGACGAGCAGCGCGGCGGTAACGGGAGCGTCGGCCATGATTTTCCGGGGCTTCAATGCAGTCTTCTCCCCTGCATTGCCCGAGCGCCGATAGGGCGTCAAGCAATGGTGAGGCCGATTAAGCGCCTCTTCCCCGGCTAGCCCTTTCCAAGTGCAGGACAAATGCCTATTTTCGCCTGTGAACGGAGCGCCAGATGATTACCTTTGTTGATGCCGCCGAAAAGTCCCGCCGCACGCAGGGCGTGATTCCGCTCCATGGCGAGGCGGGGTTTGCCGGCATGCGCAAGGCGGGCGGCCTCACTGCCGCAGCGCTCGACATGCTGGTGGATGAGGTCAAGCCCGGCGTGACCACGGCGCGGCTCGACCGGCTGGCCTTCGACTTTGCCAGGGACCATGGCGCCCTGCCCGCCACGCTGTTCTACAAGGGCTACCGCTATTCGATCTGCACCTCGATCAACCATGTGGTTTGCCATGGCATGCCCGAGGATCGGGCGCTACGCGAAGGCGATATCGTCAATATCGATCTCACGCTGATCGTCGATGGCTGGTATGGCGATAGCTCGCGCATGTACCCGGTGGGCGAAATCAGCCGCAAGGCCGAGCGCCTGATCGAAGTGACCTATGAAAGCCTTGAGGCGGGCATCCGCGCCGCCCTGCCGGGCAAGCACACCGGCGATATCGGCGCGGCCATCCAGCACAAGGCTGAAGGCGCGATGATGAGCGTCGTGCGCGATTTCGTGGGCCATGGCGTGGGGCAATTGTTCCATGACGAGCCGAACATCATGCATTTCGGTAAGCCCGGCACCGGCGTGCCGCTAAAGCCGGGCATGATTTTCACCATTGAACCGATGATCAACCTCGGGCGTCCCGATGTGAAAATCCTGTCGGACGGGTGGACGGCCGTGACGCGAGACCGCACGCTGTCGGCGCAGGCTGAGCATTCCATCGGCATTACCGAGACGGGGGTCGAAATCTTCACGCTTTCCCCCAAAGGGCTGTTCAACCCGCTGGCCAGCCGGAAGTCCTCATGACCGATCGCTCGCCGAAGACACCGGAGGGGTTCGGCGAGCCGCATTATCTCGGTCATCGGGAGCGGGCGCGCGCCCGGTTTCTGCAGGCCGGGCCGGAGGCGCTGGAGGACTATGAACTGCTGGAGCTGCTGCTTCATGCGCTCATTCCGCGCAAGGATACCAAGACCCTCGCCAAAGATCTGCTGAAGCGCTTCGGGTCGTTCTCGGCCGTGCTCGCGGCACCGCCGCAGCGGCTCTCCGAGGTGAAGGGCCTCGGCGATGTAACCATCACGCATCTCAAGGTGATCCAGGCGGCGGCGCTGCGCTTCGGGCGCGACCAGATGAGCCCGGAAATGCCGGTGCTGTCCTCGTGGACGGCGCTCCTCGACTACGCTCGGGCGGCCATGGCCTATGCCGATGTCGAACAGTTCCGCATCCTGTTTCTGGACAAGAAGAACCGGCTGATTGCCGATGAAGTGCAGCAGACCGGCACCGTGGACCATACCCCGGTCTACCCCCGCGAAGTGGTGAAGCGCGCGCTCGAACTCTCGGCCTCGGCGCTCATCCTGCTGCACAACCACCCATCGGGTGATCCGACGCCGTCGGCGGCCGATGTGCAGATGACCCGCCAGATCATGGACGTGCTGAAGCCGCTCGGCCTGTCGCTGCACGACCACATTGTCATCGGCAAAGACGGCCACGCCTCAATGCGCGGGCTGAAACTGATTTAGGCCTTCACCCCCGCTGGTGTTCGGCGCTGATCCAGCGGACCGTGCGGCTCCAGCTGCGCATGACGACGGTGTGGGTGCGGATGCTGTCGCGGCGGTATTTGACGCCCGAGAGCAGCGAGCCATCGGTGACGCCCGTGGCGGCAAACAGCACATCGCCCGAGGCAAGATCGGCGGCGCCATAGCGGCGGGCCGGGTCAGTAATGCCCATAAGCCGCGCCCGCTCGCGCTTGTCATCGGTATCGAGGATCAGGCGTGCCTGCATCTGCCCGCCGATGGCGCGCAGGGCGGCAGCGGCCAACACGCCTTCGGGTGCGCCGCCTGAACCCAGGTAAATATCAATGCCGGTTTCCTCGGTATTCACCGCGTGGATGATGCCGGCGATATCACCATCAGAAATCAGCTTAACCGCCACGCCTGCCCCCCTGAGGGAATCGATCAGCCGGGCGTGGCGCGGCCGATCGAGCACGCTGGCGGTGATGTGATGGACTGGCACGCCCTTGAGCCGGGCCAGCTCTTTTATGGTGTCGGTGGGCTCGGCCTCGATATCGAGGAGACCGGCGGGATAGCCCGCGCCGATGGCGACCTTATCCATATAGACATCGGGTGCGTTGAGCAGCCCACCGCGCTCGGCCATGGCCAGAACGCAGAGGGAATCGGGCTGGTTCTTGGCGCACAGCGTGGTGCCTTCGAGCGGATCGACGGCGATATCGACCTCTGGACCAGTGCCCTTGCCCACCTCTTCGCCAATGTACAGCATGGGGGCGGCGTCGCGCTCGCCTTCGCCAATGACGATCCGGCCCGAGACATGCACGCGCCCCAGCTCGGCGCGCATAGCCTCGACGGCCGCGTGATCGGCGGCTTTTTCGTCGCCCTTGCCGCGCCACTGGGCGGCGGCGAGCGCGGCCCGTTCGGTGACCCGCACCAGTTCAAGCGTCAGCGAGCGGTCGATGGCGGCGCGCGGCGCGTCAGTCTCGAGAAGCGTCATGCCAATCCCTCCACCGGGACGGGACAGCCTCAGAGCTGTTCGATCCGGATCAGTTGCGGGTCGCCCGAAATGAAGCCATCGCCCTTGATCTGGGCCAGCGTATCGCGGACGGTCTGTTCAAGCGTCGAATGGGTGATCAGCACCACTGTCCGCGTGGTCGCGGGATCGACGCCAGGCTCGTTGACCTGCAGATCGGGCCGCTGAATCACGCTTTCGAGCGAGATGCCAGCCGCGCCCATGCGTGAAGCAATAGAGGCAAAGGCTCCCGGAACATCCTTGGCATTTAGTCGGATATAATAGCCGCCCTCATGGGCGCGCATCGGGGCCTGCCGATAGGGCGTGAGTTCGGCGCTGGGTACGCCGAGCGGCGGTACCCGGGTGCCCCGGGCAATATCGAGAATATCGGAGAGGACTGAACTGGCCGTCGGCGGCCCCCCGGCCCCGGGCCCGGCGAGCAACAATTCATGCACATGATCGGTTTCGAGGGCCACGGCATTCAAGACGCCATCAACACCGGCAATGGCCGATGTCTTGGGCACGAGGGTGGGATGGACGCGCTGGTCTATGCCATCGGCAGAGCGCTGGGCAATGCCGAGGAGCTTGATTTTGTAGCCCAGGTCGCCTGCAACCTTGATATCGGCCTGGCGGATTTTGGTAATGCCTTCGACGAAAATCTCGTCAGGCGCGATTTCGCAACCGAAGCAGAGCGAGGCGAGAATGGCGAGTTTGTGCGCCGTATCGAAGCCATCGACATCAAAGGCCGGATCGGCTTCGGCATAGCCCAGTTTCTGCGCATCCTTGAGGCATTCCTCAAAGGCAATGCCCTCGTTGCCCATGCGGGTGAGGATGTAATTGCAGGTGCCGTTCATGATGCCATAAACGCGCGCGATACGCGCCGATCCCAGGCCTTCGCGCAGGGTTTTGATCACAGGAATGCCGCCGGCCACCGCCGCCTCGAACCCGAGCTGTGCGCCTGATTCTTCGGCGAGTTTCGCGAGGGCGACGCCATGACGGGCAAGGAGCGCCTTATTGGCGGTCACCACCGGACGACCGATTTCAAGCGCGGCTTTGACGGCGGCGAGCGCGGGGCCATCTTCGCCGCCGATCAGCTCGACAAACAGATCAATGCCATCGGATTTGGCGAGCGCCACCGGATCATCGAACCACGCGACGCCGGTGACATCGATGCCGCGGTCGCGGCTTCGCGACCGGGCGGCAATGGCCGTCACCATGATGCGGCGGCCCAGCTTGCGGGTCAGCTCCTCGCCATCCTTCTGGATGATGCGCACGAGCGTTGCACCGACATTGCCGAGCCCGGCAACACCAATGCGCAGCGGTGCCTCAGCGGCGGCATCGGCATGGTCCTGCATGGCCTTCAGAATGCGCACCCGCGTATCCGAACGCGGCTCGCGCCCTTCGCGCAGGTCGAACACAAAGAGCGGATCGCCCGCAATGGTGCGGCCAAAGCGGGTGGGCGTCCAGCCGCGCTGGGTGATGAAAGCCTCGACGGACTGACGGAAAGTCTGGATATCGGACATGAAACGCTCTCGGACAGGGCCCGAAAGCTATGAATAGGAACAGCCCTATCCGTCAATAGGAAACGCGCCTGTCCTCAGGTGTTGGCGACGAGCGGCACCACATTGTCGCCGGCCGAACCGGACAGGAATTTTTTGACGTTGCGCGCCGCCTGCCGGATGCGCTGCTCGTTTTCCACGAGCGCGAGCCGCACATATTGATCGCCATATTCGCCAAAGCCGACACCGGGCGACACGACAACGCCGGTTTCGCGCACCAGCAGCTTGGCGAATTCGAGCGAGCCCATATGGGCAAACTGCGCCGGAATCGGCGACCAGGCGAACATGGTCGCCTTGGGCGAGGGAATATCCCAGCCCGAGCGGGCAAAGCTTTCGACCAGCACATCGCGGCGCGTGCGGTAAATATTGCGCACTTCGGCGATCACATCGTCGGAGCCATTGAGCGCGGTGGCAGCGGCAACCTGAATGGGGGTGAACGCGCCGTAATCGAGGTAGGATTTGACCCGCGTCAGCGCGGCAATGAGCTTTTCATTGCCCACGGCAAAGCCCACGCGCCAGCCCGGCATGGAATAGGTCTTCGACATCGAGGTGAACTCGACGGTGATATCGATGGCGCCCGGCACTTCGAGCACGGACGGGGGCACTTCATCGTCGAAATAGATCTCTGAATAGGCGAGATCGGAGAGGATATAGATGCCGTGCTCTTTGCAGTACTTCACCACCTCTTTGTAAAAATCGAGGGTGGCGGTGTAGGCGGTCGGGTTGGCCGGGTAGTTGAGCACCAGCGCAATCGGCTTGGGGATGGAGTGCCGCACCGCCCGATCGAGCGCGCGCATGAAATCTTCGTTCGGATCGGCCGGCATGGAGCGCACGACGCCGCCCGACATGATGAAGCCGAAAGAATGGATGGGATAGGTGGGATTGGGCACCAGCACCACATCGCCCGGCGCGGTGATGGCCTGCGCCATATTGGCGAAGCCTTCCTTCGAGCCGAGGGTCGCGACAATCTGGGTATCGGGATTGAGCTTCACCCCGAAACGGCGGCCGTAATAGCTCGCCTGAGCCTTGCGAAGCCCGGGAATGCCGCGCGAGGACGAATAGCGGTGCGTCCGCGGGTCCTTGACCGTTTCCTGCAGCTTTTCGACAATGATATCGGGCGTCGGCAGGTCGGGATTGCCCATGCCCAAGTCGATAATATCAACACCTTCGGCGCGCAGGCGCGCCTTGATCGGGTTGATGTGATCGAAAACATAGGGCGGCAGGCGGCGGATACGGTGAAAATCCTGGTTCATCTTGTCCTCGGCTCCGGCGGGCGCGTTGCAAGGCAACATCGTCATTATCGCGGAATTATGGTGTTGGAGTGTGGGGCAAAGCCCCGGGCGTGACGGTTTCCGCTCTCCCCCGCCGCATGGCGGCGCGTGGGGAGAGCTAAAGAGCGGCGGCGAAAGCGGCCAAGCCTGCTATGTCCCTCGTCAAGACCCTGATCCTCTCACAAGATGAGGCAAACTCTTTTGACGCGGAAATGGCGGGTTGTAAACCCTCCGGCGTGCGCCAGACGCCTCTAGGCGGGATGCGGCAGGTTGATCTGCCAGCTGACGCCGAAGCGATCATTGACCCAGCCGAAGCGGCGCGAAAAGCCATAGTCGCCGGCCTCCATCAGCGTCGAACCGCCCTCGGCCAGCGCCCGGAACACCACGTCGAAGACCGCCGCGTCATCGATATCGAGAAAAATCGACAGCGACGGGGTGAAGGCGAATGCATGCGGGATCGCGCTGTCTATCACCCGAAAGCGCTGCGTGCCGATGACCAGCCCCGCCATGCGCACGGTCCCGGCCCCCGGCTCCCCGTAAGGCACCAGCACCAAAGGATCGATATGGCAATCGGGCAGCATGGCCGCGTAATACTGAAGCGCAGGCCGCGCCATAGCGTTCTGAAACATCCGGAACGGCGTTGCGGTAATCATCGCGGGCTCCTTAGCCAATCACTGTGCGGGCGGTTCCAGCGACTTCAGATAATCGACAATTGCCTGGGCCTGATCGGGATCGAACTCAAATTCAGGCATCTCGGGATGGGCCGTGACAATGCCCTCAACCAGCGCCTCAGACAGGTCAGAGACATCGTAGCGCAGGTAGAGATCGCGAAAGTGCGGCGCGATGGCGAGCCTACTGTCGCCTGTCGGACCCGTCGCATGGCAATCGGAACAATAGGTCTCAACCAGCGCATTGCCCAGGGCAATCGAGGTCGCATCGGCATGAGCCAGACCCGGCGCCATAAGAAGGAGTGTGGTTAGGAACAGGCGACGCATGGTGAACTTCCCCCCGGGTATGGTCACCCTGTCTTGACGGGCAAATGCGCCAAAAACTGGTCGGTACTCTTTGCCCATGAAAACCCCTGCGCATAGGCGCGGCAGCGGGCCCGGGAGAGGCTCTGCGCCTTGAGCGCTGCGGCGCCCAGGTCCGCATCCAGAACGCCCACCGGGGCGGAGCCAATGACATCGATGGGACCGGTGACCGGATAGGCCGCAACGGGCGTGCCGCTCGCCAGCGCCTCAAGCAGAACGAGCCCGAAAGTATCGGTGCGGCTTGGAAATACGAAGACATCCGCCGAGGCAAACGAGGCGGCCAGCGTCTCGCCCTGCTGCGGCCCGAGAAACCGGGCGGCGGGATAATCGGCCTTCAGCTTATCAAGGCTCGGTCCACCGCCCACCACCAGCTTGGTGCCCGGCAAATCGAGCTTGAGAAAAGCCTCAATATTTTTCTCCACCGCCACGCGGCCGACATAGAGAAACACCGGCCGGGGATAGGGCAGTTCCGCGCGCTTGTCGGGGTGGAACAGCGTCGTGTCGACGCCCTTCTGCCACAGCGCGACATTGGAAAAGCCCCGGGCCTGCAACAGCGCAACAAGATGCGGTGTACCCACGAGGCAGGCCGTGGCCGCGCCATGAAACCAGCGCAGGAAGCGATAGCTGATACCCAGCGGCACCGGCAGGCGCGCGCGTAGATATTCCGGAAACTGGGTATGATAGGCTGATGAAAACGGCAATTTGTTCTTCACGCACCAGTTCCGGGCGATGAGGCCGAGCGGGCCTTCGGTCGCGATATGGATGGCGTCGGGGTTCAGGGCGCGGATACGGGCGCCCACCGGGCCCGGCAGGGTCAGCGACAGGCGGATCTCGTCATAGCCCGGCATGGGGATGGTGCGGTAATCGAGTGGTGAGATGAACTCGACGCGCCAGCCGCGCGCTACCAGCTCGTCGCGCGTGCGCTCAATCGACCGGACGACCCCATTGATCTGCGGGTACCAGGCGTCGGTAACGATCAGCAGCGTCTTGCCATCAGCCATGTCAGGAACCGGTCCCGGCACAGGTCTGCTTATCGAGCGTCTGGGCAAACAGGACAAACCCGTCGGCGCTGCGGAACTCGGTATCAACAGGGGCCCCGGCCGCAAAAAGGCGGGTCACATAGGCGTCGGCACAGAAGGATTTGAGTACGCTCGGCTTAATCACGGCGGCAACGCGCGCCGGATCGACCTCGATCTTGAGAAACCGGAAGAGGAAGGTGAATTTCGCCCGGCCCGCGCCATAACTGGCATCGGCGAAGGTCGTGACCGGATCGAGCCGCTTGGGCAAGAGACCGCGGATTTCGTCGATGATCACGGTGCGCGCCGTATCTTCGGCCGTGATCATCGCTACGGGTGCAACCGTTTCGTCGGCTTCAGGCGCAGCCGGGACAGACGGTGCTGGCGCCGCGGCAGGCGCCGAGACAGTCGCCGCAACAGGCGCAACGGCGGCCTCACTGATGGGGGCGGGCTGAGACACGATCCCCCGCAGCAGCAGCGCCGCGATCAGCATGCCGAGGGCCACGAGCCCAACTGCCGGGACAATCCACCTGATCTTCACGCCCAAGCCCCTTAACCCGGAACCGACCCGGGAATCGCCGGTTCGAAATAGAACAGGCGGCCACCCGGAGGGCAACCGCCTGTCGCATACGCAGTGAGCCGAACGATCAGCGCTTCGAGAACTGGAACGAGCGACGGGCCTTGGCGCGGCCGTACTTCTTGCGTTCCACCACGCGGCTGTCGCGGGTCAGGAAGCCCCCCTTTTTGAGCACGGCGCGAAGCTCGGGCTCATACAGGGTCAGCGCCTGCGAAATACCATGACGCACGGCACCGGCCTGGCCGGACAGACCGCCACCCGAAACCGTCGCGATCACATCATACTGGTCCTTGCGGGACGCAGCGATGATCGGCTGCTGCAGGATCATCTGCAGCACGGGACGGGCGAAGAACACGTTGAAGTCCTTGCCATTGATGGTGACCTTACCCGAGCCGGGCTTCAGCCAGACGCGTGCAATGGCGTTCTTGCGCTTGCCCGTGGCGTAAGCGCGGCCTTCCTTGTCGATCTTCTGCACATAGACCGGCGCGGCGGGAGCCACAGCCTGGGCAGCAGCGCCAAGCGCTTCGAGCGAATTGATGGTCTCGGCCATTACTTGGCCCTCACGTTCTTGGAGTTGAAGGACGCCACATCGAGCTTCGTGGGGTTCTGGGCTTCATGCGGGTGGGCTTCACCGGCATAAACGCGCAGATTGCCGAGCTGCTTGCGGCCGAGCGGACCCTCGGGGATCATGCGGCGCACGGCATTTTCGAGCACACGCTCGGGGAACCGGCCGGTGAGCAGCTCGCGCTGGGTCCGGTCCTTGATGCCGCCGGGGTAGCCGGTGTGCCAGAAGAAGCGACGCTGATCGAGCTTCTTGCCGGTGAGCTTCACCTTTTCGGCATTGATCACGATGACATTGTCACCGGTATCCATGTGCGGGGTGAACGTGGCGAGGTGCTTACCCCGCAGGCGCATGGCGATGATCGAAGCGAGACGCCCGACCACCAGATCCTTGGCGTCGATCAGGATCCACTTTTTCTGGATCTCGCTCGGCTTGGCCGAATAGGTGCTCATATGACTGTTCCTTCAAAAGGAGAGGTCGCCCTCCCCCACTCTTGTGGCCGGGGGTATAGTCGCCGCTCGCTCCGGCGTCAAGCACCTTGATTTTAGGTATATATATCAGCAATTTAGCGTTTTGGTATTATAATACCACATGCTAAGCCTTTGATTTTGTTTATTTGGTTGGCGTGGCGTCGGCGAGATAGGCGACCACGCTGCCTGCCAGCATGAAGGCAAGCGCCTGATGCCCGAGGGCGAGCCCGATCGGCACCTGAAACAGCAGGGTGGAAATGCCCAGCACGACCTGAAGCAGCACGAGGATCCCGATGCGCGGCAGCCAGGCATCGACCCCGGCAAAGCGGGTCTGTTTCCAGCGGCTAAAGAGCAGAACCCCGCAATAGAGCACCAGCCCATAGGCCAGCATTCGGTGGTTGAACTGCACGGTCAGCGCATTTTCAAAAAGGTTCTTCCAGAACGGGGTCATGACATCGAGCCCCGAGGGAATCAACGCGCCATCCATATCGGGCCAGGTGTTGTAGCCCATGCCAGCATCGAGACCGGCGACGAAGGCCCCGGCGACAATCTGCAGTTCAACGAGCGCGAGAAGCCCGAGAGCGGCAAGGCCGGGCGCGCGGGGCGCGCGGATCGGTTCAAGCCGCCGCGCCACCCAGACGAGCGCCAGAAACAGCAAGGAGGCTGCAAACAGGTGCGCGGCCAGCCGGTACTGCGACACCGAGGTCAATTGGCTGAGCCCCGAAGAGACCATCCACCAGCCCAGAAAACCCTGAAAGCCGCCGAGCACAAAGAGGCCCGCAAGCGGACCCGCAAGACGCCAGCTGAAGCGCTTCTGCACCAGAAAGACGAGGAAGGGCACGAGAAAGGCCACCCCGAGGATGCGGCCCAGCAGGCGATGCGCCCACTCCCACCAGAAAATACCCTTGAAGTCCTCGATGCTCATCCAGCTGTTCTGCACGCCCTGCGGAATCTCGCGGTAGGCCGCAAATTCGGCCTGCCAATCGGCATCGGACAGCGGCGGCACCACACCGGCGATGGGCTTCCACGTGGTAATCGACAGCCCGGATTCGGTGAGGCGGGTCGCGCCGCCCACCACCACCATGCACAGAACCAGTGCGGCCATGGCATAAAGCCACAGGCGAACCGGCCTCAAACGATCCGGCACGGCGGGGGCGCTCGACGGTGCAACGGCGGCAATATCCAAGATCGGCTCCATTCGTCTAAGGTCGGGCGTGAGGTACGCCCGCGCGATTCTCATGTCCATGGCACTCCATGCCGCATCACATCCCCGAGGAACGATGACCCAACGCAGCCGGAAGTTCTTTGGTACGGTACTGCTCCTCGCTTCGATCATCGGCTTCGGCTGGGTCGGGTCGGCCGTTTACGATGCCCTGCTGGTGGGCCTGCCGTGGTGGGCGCTCATCATCTTCTTTGCCGTTCTGGGCGGTAGCTGGTTCATCCCCGCCGCCCTCATCATCCGATTTATGTCGAAGCCCGATCAGCCCTCAAGGCCGCAGTCATAAGGGTCGCGCCGCTCCGGCGCGGGTCGGGCCATATAGCGCTCAGCCAGGTGCGCCGTTCCTTCGGCAAAATCGGGCGCATGCGCTGCGGCAAGCCGGGTTTCGCCATGCGAGCCGATCCAGGCCAGAAGCGCCATACGGCGCAGGAGCACCATGGGCTCGAGCATCGCGATATCATGGGCCCCGAGCGGCGCGATGGTGCGATAGCCGCTGACCCAGGCGCGGGCCAGTTCGGGCACGCGGGGATCAGCCTCGATAAAGCTGACGCTCGCGCCAAAATCGTAGAGAAACCAGCTCTGGCCGCAATCGTCGAAATCGAGCACGGCGAGGCCGGAGGGGGTCTCAAGCAGGTTGGCGAGCCGCATATCGGCGTGAACCAGCCCGAAGCGGTCAGCGCCGGTTCCATAGCGGGCAAGGTCCGCACCGAGGCGCTGCACAAAAGGTTCAAGGCTGGCCCTGATCGCCGCATCGACGCCGGGGGCCTGACGCCAGTCGCCAAAGGCCCCGCC
This sequence comes from uncultured Hyphomicrobiales bacterium, assembly GCA_903828145.1. Classification (GTDB taxonomy): domain Bacteria; phylum Pseudomonadota; class Alphaproteobacteria; order Rhizobiales; family Devosiaceae; genus Devosia_A. The sequence goes on from CAIKKY010000003.1 coordinate 13,513, forward strand.
CCGCTCAAGCAGGCTGGCGCTGTTCCACACGGGGCGGACGCGGCGGGGATCAGGCGCTGTTGATCGGGCGTGACGATGCAAAAGGGCGGCGTAGCGGCCCAGCGTGACAAACAGCGGCGTGAGCGGCCCGTCGGCAACGGGTTCCTGCCCCGCAATCCACTCAAACAGCACCGCATAGCGTCCATCGGGGAGACGCTGCAGCAGGTTCCCATCGCGCCCCGGCAGCGGCTTCACCACCGGCACGCCGCTATCGCGCGCCACCGCCGCGAGCCAGTCAAGCTCAGCCGCAATGGCATCGCCCGCCAGATGACCGGCGCGATGCACCCGCAAGGCAAAGCGCGCGCCCTCTGGCGTTTCGATGAGATAGGTATGGTTTTCCGAATGGTTGATCAGGCGTGCAGTGCCCCCGGACAGACCGGACCAAAGGGTCGCGGCGGCCACAGCAACCGGATCGGCGTCGTCGCCGGGATGGGAACCAAACAGCAGCACAGGGATAGAGGCCTCGCTTATTGCCGGTCAAAACCGGTTCCCGGCCATCAAAACCCGAACTGCGCAGGCAAAGCAAGGAACCAGCCCCGGCCCGAATGGAGCAACCGGTGAGCGCCGCCCACGCCGTATTTTTTGACATATCTCAAACCTGATACAATCAAATACTTAGTACATTCATTTAGAATTGATTTCAAACCATTTCAGAGACAATTTGATCCCGCTGGTGAGACTTGATCGGTCTCGGCGAAGGATAAATAGATATCAGATATAGGACATTAGTATCTGAATATCTTTGAATGTAAAATACATTTGCCAGCGCCAGCGCACTGGAGGGCTTAAATAATGAAGTACTCTATCCTGCACTTAATTGGTTTAGGCCTGCTTGTTGGTGGCGGCGCCTATTCAGCATCCATTCTAGCCGCCCCAAATGTAGAAGCCAGTTGCGCGCCTCTGTTTGCGGACGATGCGATGACGGACAGCGATGTCAAATCCTGCCTCCTGTGGCTCTACAATCGCGAGCCTCAAGTTGGACCAGCGGGACCGCAAGAGGCCCAGGGAGCGCCGGGGCCGCAAGGACCGGCCGGCGAACAGGGACCGCCTGGTGCGGCAGGTCCGCAGGGCGAACAGGGGCCGCCCGGCGAACAGGGGCCGCAGGGCGCGGCCGGTCTGCAGGGCTCTTCGGGCGATGATGGCGAACGCGGGCCGCCGGGTCTTGTGGGGGAACGCGGCCCTCCGGGCCTTGACGGTGAGCGCGGCCCGCCAGGCGAACAGGGTCCCCCGGGACAGGATGGACAGCAAGGCCCGCCGGGCGCCGCTGGTCCCCCGGGCCAAAATGGCCAGCAAGGTCCGGCAGGACCGGCAGGACCCCAGGGCCCCCAAGGCGCGGCAGGCAGCAATGGGCATGGCCCAGAGTGACACCACGGCAAATGCGACGGGCGGCCCCAGTGTGGGCCGCCGCTGCTTTTCAAGGTCTCTGGGCTCTGGGCAAGGGGCCCAAACAAAAAGACCGACGAGGCGAATGAACGCGTCTTCGGTCTTTTAGGGGGCTGATAAAGAATGGTCGGAGTGACAGGATTTGAACCTGCGACCCTTTGTCCCCCAGACAAATGCGCTACCAGGCTGCGCTACACCCCGACATGAGGGTGTCCCTAGCCAACGGGCAGAGATTGCGCAAGTGACTTTTTCCGGAAGCCAGTCTAGCGGGCGACCAGCACGGCGATGCCGCGCCGCTCGAAGGCCTGCGCATCGGCATCGGAAATGCCCGCATCGGTAATGAAGCTTTGCACCATGTCGAGTGCGCCGAGCCGCGTGAAGCTGGCGCGGCCGATCTTGGTGGAATCGGCCACGAGATAGGTATGGGCCGCCGCCTTGATCATGGCTTCCTTCAGTTGCAGGTCGGCAAAGCTCGGATAAGTCAGCCCCGCATCAAGGCTGACACCTGCGGTGGCGAGAAACAGCTTGCCTGCAAAGATGTTGCGGAAATAGTCCACCGACTTGTCGCCCGACAGCGACAGCGTGGGTGCCTTGAACTGGCCACCCGGCATATGCACCGCAATGCCGGGCACGGCTCCCAGCACCAGCGCGATGTTCAGCGCATTGGTGATGACCGTCAGGTCGCGTCGTTCGGTGAGGCGGAGCGCGACTTCAGTGGTCGTCGACCCGGCATCGAGGATGAGGGTCTCCCCATCCCCCACGAGGCTGGCGGCGAATGCGCCGATGCGCCGCTTCCTGTCCATGTTCTCGGTATGCTGCAGCGCCAGCGCGCCCACCTGCTGCGGCACGGTTTTGAGAAAGGCGCCGCCATGCTCGCGGGTGACCTGGCCCTCCAGTTCAAGCTTTTCGAGATCCTGCCGGATAGTGGCCTCGGACACCTCAAAGGCGGCCGCCAGGTCGCGGACGCGGGCGCTGCCTTCTTCCTGAAGCCAATCGAAAATACGCCGCCGTCTCGGCTCGGCCAGAAGGCCGGGTCCGCCCAAGGGGGGTCTGTCCGGGTCAAGACGTGTCATCGGTTTACCGCAGGTCCTCGGTGTTTCGTGATCGTATAGCAGGGGAATCGCCTTGCCGCGAACCCCAAACGAAGATAAACGCAAATTATCGAGAGAAAACGCGAGGGGGATCGCATGGCACTCACAATTCGGCGCAAGGTGACGCTGGGGCTCGTGGTCGGCAGCCGCCAGTTCTTCAACGGGGCGCCCTGCCGGGCGGCGCGAGATGAGGCCATGGCGCAGCTCGAAAGGCTCGGGGTGGAGATCATCACCCTGCCCTTCGAGGCGACGGTCAATGGCGCGGTGCAATCGATTGCCGATGCCGAACTCTACGCGCAGCACTTCAAGACGCACCGCGATGCGCTGGATGGTCTCGTGATCCTCCTGCCCAATTTTGGCGACGAAATTGCCATTGCCGAGCTGGTCAACCGCGCCAAGCTCACTGTGCCGATCCTCCTGCAGGCGAGCAATGATGAGGTCGACAAGGTTGACGTGCATTCGCGCCGCGACGCCTTTTGCGGCAAAATCTCGATCACCAATAATTTCTACCAGTATGGCGTGCCGTTCACCGAGACGACCGCGCACACCATGGACGTCTCGAGTGCGGCATTTGGGGCCGATCTTGAGCGCTTTGCGCGGGTGTGCCGCACGGTCCGGGGCCTGCGCGGGGCGCGGCTCGGGTCGATTGGCGCGCGCACCGGCGCGTTCCAGACCATGCGCTACTCCGAAAAGCTGTTGCAGCAGGCCGGGATCACGGTTGTTACCGTTGATCTGTCGGAAATGATCGGCGCGGCCGAAAAGGTCTCGGACACGGATACCGATCTGCAAAAGAAACTTGCGGCCATCACCGCCTATGGGCGCATTCCGGCCCATATCAAACCAGCCCAGATTGCGAAGCAGGCCAAGTGGAGCCTCACGGTTGACCGCTGGATCGAGGCGAATGAATGCGACGCCTCAGCCATCCAGTGCTGGCGCTCCTTGCAGGATAATTTCGGCTGCGCCACCTGCCTCACCATGTCGATGATGGGCGAAGAGCTGATGCCGTCGGCCTGTGAGGTCGACATCATGGGCGCGCTGTCGATGTACGCGCTGGCGCTCGCCTCGGGCGCACCGCCAGCGATCCTCGACTGGAACAACAACTACGCCAACGAAACCGACAAGTGCGTGTGCACCCACTGCGGCAATTTCCCGAAGAAATTCATCGGCGATACGCCGGAAATCGGTGAGCTCGATGTGCTCGGCGAGACGATCGGGCGGGAAAAATGCTTTGGCGCGGTCAAGGGCAAGGTGAAGGCCGGACCCATGACCTATTTCCGCATTTCGTCGGATGATCGGCATGGCACGCTCAAGACCTATCTCGGCGAGGGTGAGTTCACCGACGATCCCTTCGGCATGGATGGCGGCATTGCCGTGACCAAGGTGAATGAGCTGCGCAAGCTCATGCGCTTTGTCACCCAGAACGGGTTTGAGCATCACGTGGCCATGGTGCGCGGCCACCATGCCGATGTCGTCAACGAGGCGGTGACGCGCTACCTCGGCTGGCCGATCTACCACCATGGCGGCGAGACCGAACCGCAGCTTTTCCTTCCCCGTCGCTTCTGAGGAGCCCGAGATGGCCGACCCGCAAACCATCGAGGCGATCCGCACCCGTGCGCTGTTCATGCGGCGGCGCGCCTTCACGATGGTGTTCAACAAGCAGTTGGGGCACCCCGGCGGGGATTTTTCGGCCACCGATATTCTCGCCACGCTCTTTGGCGGCGTGCTGCGGTTCGACCCCAAACGCCCCGACTGGGCCGACCGCGACCGCTTCATTCTATCAAAAGGCCATGCCACGGGGGCGCTCTATACTGCGCTCGCGGCGGCGGGCTATTTCGACGAGGCGTTGCTGGACACCTATATGGGGCCGCATTCCCGGCTCAATGGTCACCCCAACCGCCAGTATCTGCCGGGGGTGGAAACCAACACGGGGCCCCTGGGCCACGGGTTCCCCGTTGCAGTGGGCGTCGCCATTGCCGCAGCGCTGCAGGGCAAGGACTACCGCACCTTCGTATTGACCGGCGATGGCGAATTGCAGGAAGGCTCGAACTGGGAGGCCGCCATGTGTGCCGGGCACCGCAAGCTCGCCAATCTCACCCTGATTATTGATCGCAACCAGTTGCAGCAGGGCGCGCCCACCGAAGAAACCTCAGCGCTCAACCCGCTGTGGGACAAGTTCCGGGCCTTCGGCTTTGCCGTTGAGCAGGTGGATGGCCACAGCATTGAAGCGCTCTACGATGTGCTGTCGGCACCGCCCGGCGCGCGGACGGGACCGCTGTGTGTGATCGCCAATACAATCAAGGGCAAGGGCGTCTCGTTTATGGAAAACAATGCCGCCTGGCATCACGGCGTGCCGAATGAAGCGCAATTCGCGCAGGCGATGGAGGAACTCGTCTGATGGCCGGAACAGAGGCTGCGGCGGGGCGGTTCGATTGCCGCGACGCCTTCGCAAAGACCCTCGAAGCTTTGGCCGATGCCGACGCCCGCGTGGTGGCGGTGGTCAATGACTCGGTGGGCTCGTCGAAGCTGGGCGGGTTCAAAGCGAAATTCGGCGCGCGGCTCGTCAATGTTGGCATTGCCGAGCAATTGATGGTGGGCGTTGGCGCCGGGCTCGCCAATGGCGGGATGATCCCTTTCGTATCCGCCGCCTCGTGTTTCATCACCGGGCGCGCGCTGGAACAGGTGAAGGCCGATGTGGCCTATTCGGGGTTCAACGTGAAGCTCGTCGGCCAATCGGCGGGCATCGCCTATGGCGAACTGGGACCGACGCATCACTCCATCGAGGATTTTGCCTGGCTCCGGGCGCTCAAAGACATCATCGTGCTTGTGCCCGCCGACCCGTGGGAAACCGAGGCGGCCGTGCGTTTTGCGCATCGGCATGAGGGACCGGTCTATATCCGGCTCGGGCGCATGGGTGTGCCCGCCCTGCCCCATACCGCGCCGCACTATGTGCCGGGGCAGGCTGAAGTGTTGAACTCCGGCACCGATGTGACGCTCATCGGGCTAGGCACCACGGTGCATCTGACCCTTGCCGCTGCCGAGCTCCTCGCGACCGAGGGGATTTCAGCGCGGGTGCTGAACATGATGAGCCTCAACCCGCTTGATGAGGCCGCGATCCTCACCGCCGCGCGGGAGACCGGCGCGCTGGTCACCGCCGAAGAAGCGCTGGTGAGCGGCGGGCTGGGCGGCGCGGTGGCGGAACTGTTGACCGCGAATGACCCCGTGCCGCTCAACCGCGTGGGGTTCAGCGGCTTCCAGCCCACCGGCACCGTAGCGGCGCTGTTTGCTGAGGCCGGACTGACGGCCGAGGGCATAGCGGCGGCGGCTCGCGCGGCGATGGCGCGGAAGCGGCCGCAATGACCCCGCGGATCGTTACGCTGGATCAGGGCACCAGCAGTACCAAGGCGCTGATCGTCGATGTCGCAGGGCATGTGCATGCCCGCGCCTCGGTACCGCTGACCTCGCTCTATCCGCAAGACGGCTGGGCCGAGCAATCGGCCGAGGCGATCTGGCAGAGCGTGCAGCAGGCGATTGCCATCGTGGTGGCCGAGGCCGGTGCCGAGGGCATTGTCGGGCTGGCGCTCGCCAACCAGCGCGAAACCATCGTGCTGTGGGATGCCGATACAGCGCGGCCGATTGCCAATGCAATCCTCTGGCAATGCGGGCGCGGCGCGGCGCTTTGCGACACGCTCATCGCCGAGGGACACAATGAGGCGGTCGAGGCGGCGACCGGGCTCGGGATTTCCTCGATGTTCCCGGCCTCGAAGCTGGCCCATGCCTATGCGGCCCTGCCCGAGGCGCGGGCGCTCCACACGGCGGGTCGGCTTCGGGCCGGCACCGTGGATGCGTGGCTCCTCTTCAACCTGACGGGCGGACGCCGTTTTGCGACCGATCATTCGAACGCGTCGCGCACCCAGCTTTTCGATACCGCCGCGCTCCGGTTCAGCCCGGCGCTCGGCGCCCTGTTCGGCGTACCGATCGATATTCTCCCCGAGCCGCTGCCGTCGGATGCGCGGTTTGGCGAAACGGCCGAGGGGGCAACCGCGCTTCCGGCTGGGCTGCCGATCCACGCGATGCTGGGCGATAGCCATGCAGCGCTGTTTGGCCATGGCGTGCGCAGCCCCGGGCCCGTAAAGGCGACCTATGGCACCGGCTCATCGCTGATGACGCTCACCGAGGGCCGGGTGCTCTCCAGCCACGGGCTGTCCGGCACCATCGCCTGGACCACGGGCCAAACCACCCATTACGCGCTTGAGGGCAATATCATCGTCTCAGCGCAGGCGGCGGGTTTTGCCGCCAGTCTCCTCGGGCTTGCCGATGTGGCGGCGCTCGACCGGCTGGCGCAAAGCGTGCCCGATTCGGGGGGCGTGAGCTTCGTTCCGGCGCTCTCGGGGCTCGGCGCGCCGCATTGGCGAACTGATGCGCGAGGGCTTATCGATGGGCTGTCGCTGAGCACGCAGCCGGCGCATATCGCGCGGGCGAGCTTTGAGGCCATTGCGCTGCAGATTGCCGATGTGTTTGCCGCCATGGAACAGGATCGGGACACCCGGCTCAGCGGGCTCCTTGCCGATGGCGGCGCATCAGCCAACCCGTTCCTCATGCAGGTGCAGGCCGATGTGCTCGACCGGCCTGTCGAGCGCGGCGACCTGCCGGAACTCGGCGCCCTTGGCGCGGCGGCCATGGCGTTCAATGCTTTGGGCATCGCGGCACCTGCCCTCGATAGCCCGGGCCATCCAGACCGGTTTATCCCGCGTATGGACGCCTCGCGGCGCACGGCGCTTCGCGCGGGCTGGCACGCGGCGCTGCGGCGCGTCCTCGGCTGAGGCGCGGCGCCCGCCCTTAGCTGTGGACGGGCGGCGGGAATTGCCGCGCCACGGTCCGAATCTGTCACCCCTTACGCATAGACCCGATCAGGACTGGCCCCGGCTTTTATCGAGCGCCCGGCGGCCCCAAACCTGATCGGACATGCGGGGGATCATCATGCATCATGAAACGACCGGCCGGAGGGCCCGGCTGGCTACCGGATTGATCAGCCTTTTTCTGGCCTTCACACTCGCCGTGCCGCCCGGCGGTGTGAGCCTCGCGCGGGCCGAAGCCATGCCGATCTGCGTGGGCGGGCATCGCGTGACCTGCGTGGTGGATGGCGACACATTCTGGCTCAATGGCGAACGCATTCGCATCCTGGGCCTTGATGCACCCGAAATGGGCCGGCCGCGCTGTACGCTGGGCTCCCCGCTCGCCCCGGTGGCGCGCGATACGCTGGCGGCGCTCCTCGGGGCGGGCGGGCTCAACCTCGAGCGCCAGGGCAACGATGTGTATGGCCGCACGCTGGCCCGCGTGGTGGTCAATGGCACGGATGTGGCCGATGTGTTGATCGACGACGGTCTGGGCCGCCTGTATAAACGCGGGCAGAAACCGTGGTGCGGCTGACCCCGGTCAGCCTTCCCGCAGCCGGTCGAGCAGGCGCTTCATGTCGAGCAGCTCTTTGAGCACGCCATTGAGCGTCTCGCGGTCCTTGCTGGTCAGTCCGGCTGAGTCGGCTGGGGCGGCGCGGGGCTTGCGCGCCGGTTTCCGCCCGAACAGCGGGCGCGGCCCGTCGTCATCGCCCTGATCGTCGGGATCGTCATCGGGCTCGATTCCGGCAGGCATTGCTACCGCATCGCCCGGCGACGGGTCGGAGCCATCCTCGGCGGTGTGCGGGGCGGCCAGCAGAGGCAACTCATCGAGCGGCGTGCCCGCGCCGAGTGCCATGACATGCCGAACACCCTGGTCCTTCAGGATTTTCTGGACGCCTTTGATGGTAAAGCCCTGATCGTAGAGCAGATGCTGAATGCCCCGGAGCAGCAGCACATCCTCTGGGCGGTAATAGCGGCGCCCGCCGCCGCGTTTCAGCGGCTTGACGGCGCTGAAGCGGGTTTCCCAGAAGCGCAGCACATGCTGGGGCAGATCGAGTTCGTCAGCGGCCTCTGAAATGGTGCGAAAAGCGTCTGGAGATTTCTCCAAGAGGGACCACCGCTAAACTGAAAAATGCTTTATTTGCCAGCTTTGACCATAGATTTGTTGATCTTGGCTTTCAACACATTGCTGGGTTTGAACACCAGCACCTGCCGCGGCAGGATCGGCACTTCTTCGCCGGTTTTCGGGTTGCGGCCGACACGCTCGGTCTTGGAGCGGACATGGAACGAGCCGAAGGACGAGAGTTTGACGTTTTCGCCCTTCACCAGCGCCTCAGCGATATGACCGAGGACGTTTTCAACCAGATCAGCCGATTCAGTGCGCGACAGCCCCACAGCTTCGTAAACAGCCTCGGCCAGATCAGCGCGGGTAACAGTCTTCTGACTCATATCAAGCCCCTCTGACTTGCTGCCCGAAACGGGCACCCCATCCAAGCACAGCGCGACCTTAGCGCGGCCCCGGCGGTTTTGGCAATGTTGTCATAGACGTGGCCGAATCCGGTGCCGTCGTCCCCCGTGGCCGGATCACCAGCGGATCAGCGAAGCCCCCCAGGTGAAGCCGCCGCCCATGGCCTCGATCATCACGAGGTCGCCGCGCTTGATGCGCCCATCGGCCACAGCAGCCGACAGCGCCAGCGGCACCGAGGCGGCCGACGTATTGGCGTGCCGATCCACCGTCACCACGACTTTGGCCGGATCCAGGCCGAGCTTGTCGCCCGCGCCATCGATGATGCGGCGATTGGCCTGATGCGGCACGAACCAGTCGAGGTCGGCAATGGTGTAACCAGACTCGGCCAGCACCTTGTCGACCACATCGGTGATCATGCCCACGGCGTGGCGGAACACTTCGCGGCCCTCCATGCGGACATGGCCGAGCGATTGGGTCGAGCTGGGCCCGCCATCGGTATAGAGCTTGTTCCAGAAGTGGCCATCGGCCCTGAGCGCCGTGGCGAGGATGCCGCGGTCTTCGCCGGGCTTGGCCAGTTCAATCACGGCGGCGCCAGCGCCATCGCCGAACAGCACGCAGGTGGTGCGATCGTTCCAATCGAGAATGCGGCTCGTGGTTTCAGCACCAATGACCAGGGCGCGGGTGCCGAGGCCGTTCTTGAGGAACGAATCGGCGGTCGCGACGCCATAGACAAAGCCCGAGCACACGGCCTGCAGATCAAAGGCTGCGCCATGGTGCATGCCAAGCTTCTGCTGGATCACGGCGGCGGTGGCGGGAAAGGTGAGATCGGGCGTCGTTGTTGCGCAGATGACGAGATCGATATCGGCGATTTCGATGCCGGCATTGTCCATGGCCCGTTTTGCGGCCGCGGCGCCGAGATCGGAGGTCAGCTCACCTTCGGCGGCGACATGGCGCTGCCGGATACCCGTGCGCTGCTGAATCCATTCGTCGGATGTATCGACGGTTTTGGCCAGCTCTTCATTGCTGACGACCCGCGCGGGCAGATAGGCGCCTACGCTGCGGATAAAGGTTCGCTTATCGGTCACGCGGAATTGGCCTCGTTTGCTGTCGCGGATGGCGCGGTTGTCGTCCCGAGGGTCGGGAAACGGCTCATGCCATCGGCGATCTTGTCCATTACCTTGTTGCGGGCCATTTCATAGGCGAGACCCAGCGCCCCCTTGAAGCCAATCTCATCGGTGCCGCCATGCGACTTGATGACGATGCCATTGAGACCCAGAAACACACCACCGTTGATGTTGCGCGGATCAAGCTTGCGCTTCAAGGCCCCGAGAGCCTGGCTGGCGATCAGGGCGCCGAGCATGGAGACGATATCAGCCTTGAGTGCATTGCGGATATACGTACCAACCTGCCGCGCGGTGCCTTCGGCGGTTTTCAGCGCGATATTTCCCGCAAAGCCCTCGGTCACGACCACATCCACGGTGCCTTTGCCGATGTCATCGCCTTCCACGAAACCGTGGTAGACAAAGCCCTCGCCGCTTGCTGCACCAAGAATGCGCGCGGCCTCTTTCACTTCGTCGTGGCCCTTCATTTCCTCCGTACCGACATTCAACAGGCCCACAGTCGGCTGGTCCTGATCGAACAGGGCTCGCGCCAGCGCCGCGCCTAAAATGGAGAAGTCGCAGAGCTGCTTGGCATCGCCACCCACGGTCGCGCCCACATCGAGCACGATGATGTCGGTGCGCAGTGTCGGCCAGATGGCGGCGATGGCCGGACGGGAAATGCCCTCGATGGGCCTGAGACAGAAAGTCGACATGGCCATGAGCGCGCCGGTATTGCCGCCGGACACCGCCACATCGGCCTCACCATCCTTGACGGATTGGACCGCGGCCCACATGGACGATGAACCCCGCCCCTTGCGCAGCGCCTGCGACGGCTTGTCGTCCATCTCGATGACGACATCGGCATGCACCACGCGACAATGCGGCTTCAGATCGGGATATTCATCGATGAGCGGCAGAAGGTCCTGCTCGCGCCCATGGAAAATGAACGAGACATTCTTGCGCTCCTTGAAAAAGAGGCGCGCGCCATGCACGGCGATGCGGGGGCCTTTGTCGCCCCCCATGGCATCAACGGAAATCCGGATCGTGTTGGTCATCGCCTGTCCTGCCCCCGTGGCGGGAGCCCTTGTCAAAATACCCATTCGCCCCATCGGCGCAAGGCCGGAGGGCAGCGCAGCCAGCGCGTTGGCCTCGCTCGGGGCTAGCTTTTGTCGCCCGACAGCTTGTCCTTGAGCGCCTTCAGCGCCGCAAACGGCTTTTCGTCCGGGTCGGGAGCATCGCCCACGCTGGCCAGCGTTTCATTGTCGGCGCGCGGATACGGGTCGATGGCGAGCGCCAGCGTCTCGATAATCATGTCTGAAAGATCGGCCTCATTGCCTTCGAAATGGTCGGGCAATTCTTCGCCTTCGACATCGACGAAGACTTCAGCATCGGCGTCTTCGGCAAAGAGTTTTTCGCCGCCGGGCAGGAACACCCGGTCGAGGGGTTCAGTGATGTCCTGCGTCACGGGATCGAGGGTCAATACGCTCGGCTGCACGATACGGGCACTGAGGCGACCATTCACGCGGAAGCCGCCCTGAAACCGCAGCGCTTTCAGCTCGGCTTCAAGCCGCTCGACCCGGGTGATCCGCAAACGCCGGGCAATCGCCTCGCGCTCGGGCAGATCAACGACCAGCTTGAGCGTGCGGCCCGCGGCGGGCATGGCATCGATGCGCAAGGTGGCATCGGGAATGACGATCCGATCAGCATCGGCGGTCATCAGGCATTCTCCAGCGCAAGTTTACCGTCAGCGATATCGGCATAGGCGAGAGCAGCGATGGCCGCATCCTGCCGCCACACATAGGCGCAAATCTGACCAAGACCCGAGACCTCGGCGCCATCGAACAGATTGCGGCGCAGAATTTCGCTGAGCGCCGCTTCGTCCTTCTTGTCCATCGCTTCGTTGATCGCTGCGAGAAGACCGTAAAACACCGAGCCCATTTTCTGAATTTTCTTGGGGACGGCGAGATCGCCCACCCCCATTTCGCGCAACGAGCGGTCCATGTCCTTGAAGAACAGATCGAAAATCGCCTGAGACAGCGCCAAACCGGTCTCGCCATCCCCGCGCAGGCGGCGGAACAGCAGCGCTGCGTGCAGCGAAATCATATCAAAGCGGCCGCTCACCGTGTCGGGCACGCCCCATTGGGCATAGAGCACAGGCTGGCGGGCCTGCGTGACCAGCGCCTGATAAAGCGCCGAAACGACGCGGGCATCCGGGCGCTTTTTCATGAAACCGAGGACCATCGTACTGCTTTCCTCTTTCGTTCCGCCTGAGGTGGTCTCGCGCCGGTCGCCGGGCCGACTTATCAGCACTGGTACGACCGCGCTTGCCAGAGGCACCCTCTGACGGGTAAACAAAGCCCGCTCTCGGCCAAGGCCGTGGTCATAGTCGACACTTGTCGGGAAAGTCAAACTGATGCCCCTTCGCCGCTCGCTGCCCGTAGTAGCTGCCCTCGTGTTGGGGCTTTCGCTCTCGGCCTGTTCGGGCCTTAGCCTCGTTGAAAAGCGATCGCGCGGGTACGAACTGAACGAAGATGCGCTCAAGCAGATCAGGCCCGGCCAAAGCGCCGCGCTTGTTACCGCCGTGCTGGGCTCGCCCCAGGCGACCAATAGTTTCACGACCGGCACCGCCTGGTACTATATCGGGGAAAACGTGTCGCAGACCGCCTTCGGTATGCAGCTGGCCAAGGACCGCACGGTGCTGGCGGTGTATTTCGACAAAAACAACAAGGTGCTCGATACCGAGCGGCTTGGCGTGAAAGACGGCAAGGTGTTTGCCATCGATACAACGCGTACGCCGTCCTACGGTCAGGACCGCACCTTCGTCGAATCAATCATTGCGAGTTTCTGACGCGCAAATGCGCCTGAGCGGGGCCCTGCCCCGCTCATTGTGCTGCGCCGTGGCGGGACAATGTGCCGCTCTTTACGCGCCGTTCAGCGCTTTTCCTCATCATCCCGACCAGCGTCTTTGGCCAGTTTGTCGAGCACAGCATTGACCATGCGCGTGGCGTCCTCGGCATAGAAGGCCTTGGCGACATCAACATATTCGGTGATGACGACGCGGGCCGGAATATCGCGGCGGCGCAGGAGTTCGAACGCTCCAGCGCGCAGCACGGCGCGCAGGGTCGCATCGATCCGGGCAATCGGCCAGCCGTCGATCAGCGCATTGTCGATGGCGGGGTCGATATCGGTCTGGGCGCGGATGACGCCGGTCAGGATCTGCCGGAAGAAATCGGCGTCGGCGGGGAGATATTCCTCGCCCTCAATTTCGCGCGCGGTGTGCACGGCGCTGAACTGGCTCAGCGTATCTTCAAGGCTCTGGCGGCCCACGTCCATCTGGTAAAGCGCCTGAACGGCGGCCAGCCGGGCGGCTCCCCGCTGGTTGGCGGGGCGCAGTTCAAGCGGATTTCGGGATCGCGGCTCGGCCATGGGCACTCGTGGTCCTTGTGGTAAAAAAGGCGTTCGGCCCAGCGGCCCGCCCGGATCAGTCTTCAGCAGGGCCCTGCCCATCATGGCTCAGGTCGGCGAGAAACGAGCGGAAATCATCCGCCGCCGAGAAGTTCTTATACACCGATGCGAAGCGAACAAAGGCCACGTCATCAAGAAGCCTCAGCCCTTCCATGACGAATTCGCCGATCTGGTCGGAACTGACTTCACTTTCCCCCAAACTCTCGAGCTGCCGGACGACGCCTGAAATCATGCGTTCGACCCGATCCGGCTCGACATCGCGTTTTCTCAACGCTGTCATCACCGAGCGGGCGAGCTTGTCGCGGTCGAAAGGCACCTTGCGGCCCGACTTCTTGACCACCAGCAATTCGCGCAATTGCACGCGCTCGAAAGTGGTGAAGCGCCCGCCGCAATCGGGGCAGATGCGGCGCCGACGAATGGCGCTCGCATCATCGGTGGGGCGGCTGTCCTTCACCTGGGTGTCGGCATTGCCGCAATAGGGGCAGCGCACGCGGTCAGCCCTCGTAGATGGGGAAGCGTGACGTCAAGGCCACAACCTTGTCGCGCACGGCCGCTTCAAGCGCCCCATTATTGTCCTCGCCATTGGTCCGCAGCCCGTCGAGCACCTCAACGATGAGGCGCGCCACTTCGGCAAATTCGGCTTCACCGAACCCGCGTGAGGTGGCCGCCGGGGTGCCGACGCGGATGCCGGAGGTGATCGCCGGCTTTTCGGGATCATTCGGTACGGCGTTCTTGTTGGTGGTGATAAACGCGCGGCCGAGCGCCTGCTCCACGGCCTTGCCGGTGAGCCCCTTGGGGCGCAGATCCACCAGCATCAGATGGTTTTCCGTGCCGCCGGTGACGATATCGACGCCACCCTTCAACAGCCCATCGGCCAGCACCTTGGCATTGGCCACGACCTGACGCGCATAGACCTTGAACTCGGGCTGGAGCGCCTCGTGGAAGGCCACGGCCTTGGCCGCGATCACATGCATCAGCGGTCCGCCCTGGATGCCGGGGAAGATCGCCGAATTGACCTTTTTCGCAATGTCCTCATCGTTGGTGAGGATCATGCCGCCACGCGGGCCGCGCAGGGTCTTGTGCGTGGTGGTCGTCGCCACATGGGCGTGCGGGAACGGGCTCGGGTAGACGCCGCCGGCCACGAGCCCGGCCACATGGGCCATGTCAACGAGCAGAATGGCGCCGACTTCATCGGCAATGGCGCGGAATTCCGCGAAATCGAGAATGCGCGAATAGGCCGAGAACCCGGCGACGATCAGCTTGGGGTGGTGCGCCTTGGCGAGGCTGCGCACTTCTTCCATGTCGATGCGGCCATCCTGCTTGCGCACGCCGTACTGGATGGCGTTGAACCACTTGCCGGACTGGTTGGGCTTGGCGCCATGGGTCAGGTGCCCGCCGCCATCGAGGCTCATGCCCAAAATCGTATCGCCCGGCATGATCAGCGCCTGATAGACGCCCTGATTGGCCTGCGAGCCCGAATTGGGCTGCACATTGGCGAACTGCACGCCAAACAGCTGCTTGGCCCGCTCAATGGCGAGAGTTTCGGCAATATCCACATACTGGCAGCCGCCATAGTAGCGCTTGCCCGGGTAGCCTTCAGCATATTTGTTGGTCATCACCGAGCCCTGCGCTTCAAGCACAGCGCGGGACACGATGTTTTCCGAAGCAATCAGCTCGATTTCGTGCTGCTGACGACCCAGTTCGAGCGCAATGGCCCTGGCGATTTCCGGATCGGTCTCGACAAGGCTGTTGGAAAAGAACTGCGGATAGAGCGGAAGGGGCGCGACTGCGCTCATGGGCGTCTCCCAGGGTTGGGGCGTGATGGGATGATCGGGCGGAGCCCTTAGCACGGGATTGCCAGTGAATCCAAGTCAGACAACACGGGCGCATGTCTCCCCTGCCCGCCGGGCAGGCCTGCTGCGCAGCCCCTGATCCCTGCCCCACAATCCCGTAATCTTCCCCCGCCTCGGGGGCGCAAAGCCGATGTGCTAAGCGCTATGGTGCGCGAATTGATTCGTACTGGAAGCCTTGGCCCATGACCAAAGATACCCTCACGCCGCCCGCTGAAGACAATCGGGTGGTGGATCTGCGCGAAGCGCTTGAGGAACGGTATCTGTCCTACGCGCTTTCGACCATCACCCAGCGGGCCCTGCCCGACGCGCGCGACGGGCTGAAGCCGGTGCATCGGCGCATTCTGCACGCCATGCGGCTTTTGCGGCTTGACCCCAAGGGCGCGTACAAGAAATCGGCCAAGGTGGTGGGCGATGTGATCGGCGGACTGCATCCGCACGGCGACCAATCGGTCTATGATGCGCTGGTGCGCCTCGCGCAGGATTTCGCCATGCGCTACCCGCTGGTCGATGGGCAGGGCAATTTCGGCAATATCGATGGCGATAGCGCCGCCGCCTATCGCTACACCGAAGCCAAGATGACCGATGTCGCGACCCGCCTGCTTGAGGGTCTCAATGACGACGCGGTGGATTTCAAAGCCACCTATGATGGCACCGCCGAAGAGCCCGTGGTGCTGCCGGCCAATTTCCCCAATCTCCTCGCCAATGGCTCACAGGGGATTGCGGTGGGCATGGCGACCTCGGTGCCGCCCCATAATGTGAGCGAAATCTGCGATGCAGCACTCCACCTCATTCTCAACCCCTCAGCGCCGGTCGCAGACCTGTTGCAGTTCATTCCGGGCCCGGATTTTCCGACCGGCGGGGTGCTGGTTGAACAGGCGGGTGCCATCCGCACGGCCTATGAGACGGGGCGCGGTTCCTTCCGCCTCCGCGCCAGCTGGGTGCGCGAGGACAAGGGACGCGGCGTCTACCAGATCGTCGTCACCGAAATGCCCTATGGGGTGCAGAAGGGCAAACTGGTCGAAAAGATCGCCGAGCTGCTGCTCGCGAAAAAGCTGCCGCTGCTTAAGGATATCCGCGACGAAAGCGCCGATGATGTGCGCCTTGTCATCGAGCCGCGCGCCGGGACGGTTGATCCCGCCATCCTGATGGAACAGCTTTACAAGCTGACCGATCTCGAGCAGCGTATTCCGCTTAATCTCAATGTGCTCGACAAGGGCATCGTGCCCAAGGTGATGAGCCTCAAAGAGGCGATCGTCGCCTGGCTCGATCACCGCAAGGACGTGCTGGTGCGGCGCTCGCGCAACCGGCTCCGCGATATAGCGACGCGGCTTGAAGTGCTCGATGGCTATATCATCGCCTATCTCAACCTCGATGAGGTGATCCGCATCATCCGCGAGGAGGATGACGCGAAAGTCTCGCTGATGGCGACGTTCGGGCTCACCGACAACCAGGCTGAGGCGATCCTCAACATGCGGTTGCGCTCGTTGCGCAAGCTGGAAGAAATCGAACTCCGGCGCGAGCATGATGCGCTGTCGAAGGAAAAGATCGAGCTGGATACGCTGCTCGCCTCCGAGCCTCGCCAGTGGGGTGAAATCACCAAGCAGATCAGGGATCTGAAGGCCGCCTTCCCGGCCTTTGGCGCGGACGGCAAGCCGCACCCGCGCTGGGGTCGCCGCACGCGCTTTGGCGAAGCATCCGATGTCGATGCCGACGAAATCGAATCCCAGATGATCGAAAAGGAACCGATCACGGTCATCCTGTCGGAAAAAGGCTGGGTCCGCGCCATGAAGGGCCACACCAGCGAGATCGACGAAAAGAGCTTCAAGACCGGCGACCGGCTGAAGCTGTCGGTTCACGCCCAGACCACCGACAAGCTGCTGCTGCTGACGACGGGCGGCAAGGTCTTCACCCTCCAGGGCGACAAGCTGCCGGGTGGCCGCAGCCAGGGCGAGCCGGTGCGGCTGATGATCGATATCGACGAGGGCCAGGACATCATCGATCTGTTTGTGCACCGCCCCGGCGCCAAGCGGCTCATCGCCTCACGCAAGGGCGATGGCTTCGTGGTGAGCGAGGATGAGTTGATCGCCCTGACCCGCAAGGGCAAGCAGGTGCTCAACGTCTCGGCCACCGAAGAGGCGAAGGCCCTTGTCCCCGTTGAAGGCGACATGGTTGCGGTGGTCGGCGAAAACCGCAAGCTCCTCGTCTTTGCGGTGAGCGAGCTGCCCGAAATGACGCGCGGCAAAGGGGTGCGGCTACAAAAATACAAGGATGGCGGGCTTTCCGACATCAAAACCTTCTCGGCGCTGAGCGGGCTTGTCTGGTCGGATAGTTCGGGCCGCAGTTTCGTGCGGCCGCTGACCGAACTGGCCGAATGGCAGGGCGAACGGGCAAGCGCCGGGCGAACCGTGCCGGCGGGCTTCCCGCGCAACAACCGCTTCGTGGGATAGGCTTACATCTCTTCGGGGTCGATGCGGCGCCAGCCGAGCGGCCCGCGCTGGACCTCAAGGGGGTGGTAATTCCCCTTGTAGGCCATTTTGGGCGAGTTCTTCACCCAATAGCCGAGATAGACATAGCTGAGCCCGGCGAGCCGGACCTGCTCGATATGATCGAGGATCAGGTAATTGCCCAGGCCCCGGCGCTCGAGACCGGGCTCGTAGAAGCTGTAGACCATGGAGAGCCCGTCGGGCATCACATCGGTCAGCGCCACGGCAATGAGCGGCGTGCCGGGTTCGGTGGTGAGACGATATTCGACCAGCACGGTCTGCACCGGGGTATCTTCCACCATGTATTCATAATCGACGGCCGTCATCTGCGTCATGCCGCCATCGGCGTGGCGGCTATCGAGATAGCGCTTGAACAGCGCATATTGCTCGGCGGTCGCCTTGGGCTCGCAGACGGTGACGCTGATATCGGCATTCTTGTGGAGCACGCGGCGGAAGCGCGCCGAGGGCGTGAAGTCTCTGGCCACGATGCGGACGGACTGGCAGGCCGCGCATCCCTCGCAGGCCGGGCGATAGATCAGGTTCTGGCTGCGGCGGAAGCCGTTGTCGGACAAGAGCGCATGCAGGCTCGACGCCCGCTTGCCGCCGAGGTGCGTGAAGAGCTTCCGCTCCTCTTTGCCGGGCAGATAGGGGCACGGCATGGGTGCCGTCAGAAAAAGCTGGGTATTGTCCGGCGTCTGATCGGTCATCAGGCCCTCTTGGCTACGGCACCGAGTTTAGTCATCGCCAAGTGCCGCGGCAATGCTTTCAATCAGAGCGCACCGCGCGCAACCCGGCCCCAGTGGCTCTCCATCGGCGAGCGCCGGACCATCAACGTGCCAGTCACAAGATCGTGCAGCGTCTGGCGGTGCGGCGTGAACAGCACAACAACGACGATCACCGGCCAAGCGATCCAGACCGTCACCCAAAACAGCAGCGGGTGAATGAGAATACGCCAGCCATTGAGCGGGCGGCCCCGCGCCGGGGTCAGGATCAGATCGATCGCCCGCATACCCAGCGTGGCCCGCGCGGGCGAACCGAGGGTCGCCGCGTAATAGAGCACGATCGCCAAAGGCAGCGCGATGGGCAGCGCCACCCACAAAAGCCCGAAGCTGAAAAACCCGCCGATCACGCCCACCACCATCACGGCGAAGGTGATGAGCGAGAGCATCACAAGATCAATGAGATAGGCAAGCGGACGGCGGATCAGAATACCGTCGAAAAGCTCAGGACTGGATTGGGGATCGGGCAACATCATGTCAGCGCCCTCCACAAGCGCAGTCAAAAGATGGCGTGTCCTTGCGCCTGTGCAAGGGCATCATCCGCCCTGCCCTCAAAAAACACTGCACTCACCGCCCGAGACGGCGCGCCAGATCGAGCGCGAAATAAGTGAGTACGCCTTTCGCGCCGGCGCGCTTGAACGCATGAACGCTTTCGAGGATCGCGGCCTCTTCGTTGATGGCCCCGGCGGCGGCGGCAAAGCGGATCATCGCGTATTCGCCCGACACCTGGTAGGCGAACACCGGCACGTTGAAAGAGTCGCGCACCCGCCGGATGATATCGAGATAGGGCAGGCCCGGCTTGACCATCACCATATCGGCGCCCTCGGCGATGTCTTCGGCCACTTCGCGCAGCGCTTCATCGGTATTGGCGTAATCCATCTGATAGGTGCGCTTGTCGCCTTTCAACCGGCTGCCCGAGCCCACGGCTTCGCGGAACGGGCCGTAATAGGCCGAGGCATATTTCGCCGAATAGCTCATGATGGCGACCTGATCGTGACCGGCTGCATCGAGTGCCTGCCGGATGGCGCCGACGCGCCCGTCCATCATGTCCGACGGCGCGATGATATCGGCTCCGGCTTTGGCCTGGACCAGCGCCGATTTCACCATGGCATCGATGGTTTCGTCGTTGAGAATCTCGCCGTCGCGCACCAGCCCATCCTGCCCATCGGATGAATATTCATCGAGCGCGACATCGGCGATGAGGCCGATTTCGGGGACGGCGGCTTTGATGGCGCTGAGGGCGCGGCACATCAGATTGTCCGGATTATAAGCCTCTGACCCGTTTTCGTTGCGCAAATGATCGGGCGTATTGGGAAAGAGCGCGAGCGCCGGAATGCCCGCTGAGGCGGCGTCTTTGGCGGCCTTGACCAGCAGATCGATGGACAGACGGTCAACACCGGGCATGGTGCGGATCGGGGTGCGCTCGTTCTGCCCCTCAATGACAAAGAGCGGCCAGATGAGATCTGTGGGGGTCAGCACGGTTTCGCGCACCAGATCGCGCATCCAGCCGCTGCGGCGGAGGCGACGTTGCCGATGCCCGGCCAGAAAACTCACATCGTGCTTGGGCCAATCCGCCATGTCCGTCTCCCGCTCAGCGCCGCCCCTCCTCTATCAGGGGGCGACAAGGCTCGCCAAGCGGGTTGTCGCGACGGGCGCGACCCGGTATTCACCTCAGCGTCACCGGAGGCCGAGATGGATTTTCGCAGCGAGTTCGCGAGCCGCACCCTGAGAATAGTCGCCATTGTCGCGCTGCTCCTCGGGCTCAGCGATGCATCGCAACTGCTTGGGGTCTCGAGCGGGGCGCAAAGCCCAATTGAAATCCTCGGGCCGGCCGGGTTCGCCTATCTCACAGCCTTTTCCATCGCGCAGCTGTTTGCATCCGTGGGGCTGTGGATGCGGGCGAGCTGGGGGGCGGTGCTGCTTGGGGCCGCAACTGCGGTCGAACTGCTGCTGTTCGTCACCGGTAGCCCGGATGTAAAAATCGGTATCATCGGGTTCATCGTCCGGCTGGGGCTGCTGATCAGCGTTGCTGCCCTGTTGTTCCTCAGTTTCCGCAACCGAACAACGCATGAGTAAAGTGCTGTAAGACTTTACTTAGGTTACAATTTGATGAGCACTGGTTACGGTCTGTAAAGCCAAAATCCCGAACTTTGGCAGTAACGCGGTTTTAAGCCTGTCTATTAAGGTCACCTTATTTCGCCCTACGTATTTTGTCTGCATTAGACGCGAGAAAATCGCGCAAAACGACAGACAGTGAGGCAGAAATGGCAACCAAAATGAACACCGCAGAAGCGGTTACGCCCGACGCGGGCGGTTTGAAGCCGCTTTATCTTGAAGCGGTTTCGCGCGTCGAACGGCTGCATCGGCGGCTGCTTGATCTCATCAAAGACGAATTCGATCGCATGGGGTGGGATGATATCAACCCGGTGCAGGCGCTTTTGATGTTCAACATCGGTGGCGCTGAGATGACGGCGGGCGAGTTGCGCTCGCGCGGCTATTATCTCGGCTCGAACGTCTCGTATAATCTCAAGAAGCTGGTTGAGACCGGCTATATCTTCCAGGAACGGTCGCGCGCTGACCGGCGCTCGGTGCGCATCCGACTCACCCCCAAGGGCGAGGAAGTGGCCGAAGTCATCGACGAACTCTATGACCGGCACCTTAAATCCATCGACAAGGTGGGCGGGCTCGACGGTGACAGTTTCGAGCATCTCAACAAGGCGCTCGGCCGGCTGGAGCGCTTCTGGGTGGACCAGATCCTCTATAAGCTTTGAGCTGAGACCGCTCCCGTTTCAAAAAGGCGTCGGATCTTCCGGCGCCTTTCTTATTTCGGCCAGAAAGTTCAGGCGAAATAGGCAATCGGATCGAGTCTCCCCGCGCCATGGCGGCAGAAACGGCGTAAACGCGTTGAAGAGCGTTTGTGCCACAGCGCAAGGGTGATATGAGGTCCGGCGATAGGGGTTTTCCGGGCACGGCCCGGGTTCGGCAGCGGGTGATCGGATGCGACTGAATCGACGGGGGTTCCTCACCGGCGCAGCGGGTGCGGCGGCGGGATTGGCCTTGCCACACGCCGCTGCGGCTGAAGACGATAGCTTCTGGGATATCTTCAATCGCGACGCCGCGCTCAAAGGCGTCGACAAAGAAGGGGCCACGGCCACCGCGAAGACGCTGGTGGATTCGATCGAGCCCATCCTGTCGTTCGACACGGCCTATAATCTCCAGCTCGCCATCCAGAATTACGAGGCCTTCGTTGCGGCGCGCGGCAGCTGGGATCTGCCCTCGCGCGATACGTTCGGGCTGAAGCTCGGCGACTCGCGCCGGGCCGTCGCGGCGCTCAAAAAGCGCCTGATGATCAACGGCGACATGACGCTTGAAAAGAAGGTCAATGACAGCTTTGACGAAAAGCTGGACGCCGGGGTGCGGCTGTTTCAGGCGCGCCACGGGCTGCAGATCAACGGGCAGGTCGATGAGGCGACGTTCTACGCGCTCTCGGTGCCGACGGATTACCGGCTCAACCAGCTCAAGCTCAATGCCCAGCGTGTCGAGCAATGGGCGACGGCCCTCACCGATCGCTATGTGGTGGTGAACATTCCCGCGGCAACGATTGAGGCGGTTGAAGCCTCGCAGGTGGCACAGCGGCACGTGGCCGTGGTCGGCAAGGTTGATCGGGCGACCCCAATCCTCAATTCCAAGATCCATCAGGTGAAGTTCAACCCGTACTGGACGGTGCCGAAAAGCATCATCCAGAAGGATCTGATCCGCTACATGAACGAGGATCCGGAATACCTGACGAAATTCCGCATCCATATTTTCGACGGCAAGGGCAATGAAGTCCAGGCGACCCAAATCGACTGGTCGACCAATGACGCGGTGAATTACAACTTTCGCCAGGAGCCCGGTGCCGAAAACTCGATGGGCCACTGCAAGATCGACTTCTACAACAAGTATGATGTCTATCTGCATGACACCCCGCAGAAGGCGCTGTTCGACGAGAACGCCCGGTTCCATTCGTCGGGCTGTGTGCGCGTCAATCAAATCGACAAGCTCGCAGCCTGGCTGTTGCGCGACAACAAGAAGGGTCCGTGGGACCTCGGCACCGTGCAGGCCACGTTTGAATCGAACCAGAGCCTCGAGGTGCCCCTCGATACCCAGGTGCCGATCCACACCACCTACATCACAGCCTGGGCCAACCGGCTCGGCACGGTGAGTTTCCGCGACGACGTGTACCAGTACGACGCGGCCAATATCATCAGCTTCAGCGACACCTGACCGGGGCTCAGCCCCGCTCGGCGGTGACGGATGACAGCAGTGGTCTAAAATATAGTTATTTATACGTATATTTGTTGACTTTTCCTGTGCGTGAGAACACTTAATCGGCGAAACGTCACCGATAGTTCTGTCCCATGATTCTGCAATCAATTGACTGGGCCCAGGTTGGTACAGCAGTGTTAGGTATCGTGAGCACGCTCGCCGGGCCATTGGCCGCTGTGTATGGCATTTACACAAGCAGCAAAGCCTTTAGTGAATGGCAGAGACGCCAATTGGCTACGCTCCGCATGGAACGGGCCGAAAAAATCCTTATTGCTGCCTATGAAGCAGAGCTTGCGTTCGAGCGAATACGCTATCCACTTGTTCCTGCTGCGGAAACGCAGCGGATCAGACGAGAATCTTCCGAAGATGAAACTGGATCAAAATGGCTTTCCTCGGTATACATCGCGAGAATAACTGAGGAAAAAACGCAACATCAAGCCTTAATCTCGCTAATTCCATCAGCAAAAGCTTATTTTAGGAAAGAACTGGAAATCAATATTCGCGATTTAGCGAGTAAATTTCATTACCTTTACACTATATCAGAGGAACTTTCTTATTACGATCAACCTAGCGATCGTCATAGAGATATCTTAAAGGAAATGAAGACAAAAACTGCTGAAAATTCTTCCAATTTCGACGTTTCGGTATCGGAGTTAATTTCAAAGATAGAAGTATATTGTAATCCGGCCCTGAAGCTTTCTGAATTTTGATTTTCATCGGCATGACGCCTAAAGTTCGGTCAGGGCGCGAATGAAGCTCTCCCTTATGGTGGGAGCATCGAGGTTGCGCGGCATCCAGATGTTGAGATCGAGAAAATGCCCGCTGAGGCGGAAGGCATCGGCCAGCGCCTGCTGATCGGCCGGGCCTGAGCCGATGAGAAATGCCGGCAGGCGCAGCAGGCGGTCGAGATAGGGGCGCGCCGCCTCGGTGCTCACGGCACGGCCGGTTTTGGGCGAGACATGGCTCAGCCCCGTTGAAGTACCGGTCAGCGCGCAGACCGACAGATCGAGCCCGAACCCCATCTCCTCAATCAACGCCAGTTCAAAGCGCGCAATGCCTTCGCCCAGTTGCAGGGGCGACAGCGGCGCATCGAGCAGCCGGATGACGAGGCCCAACAGCCGGTCATTGGCCTCGCGTTCGGGAAGAAGATGCAGATGTTCGGCGAGCAACTGGCTGGCGTAGAGGCGCAGGCGGTCATCCATCAGCCGCGCGGCGCGGGAATCGGTAACTTCGACGGTGAAGCTGCCAAGGTGCTCTTCGAGCCTCGCCCGCCAGGTGAGGAGGGCGGAATTGCCCGGCTGCAGGTGCGGGGAGAGCCGCTG
The DNA here is from genome assembly GCA_903828145.1 of uncultured Hyphomicrobiales bacterium. GTDB lineage: Bacteria > Pseudomonadota > Alphaproteobacteria > Rhizobiales > Devosiaceae > Devosia_A. The sequence continues at coordinate 37,696 of CAIKKY010000003.1, forward strand.
CGAGCGCCCGCCGCGCACGAGCCCAAGCATGCGCCCCCTGCCCTCGACCATGGCTTCAACGATCACGCCGCTTTCGCCGTGCCGCTTAACGCCGATGATCAGGCCTTCGCCGCTCCACTGCATGGTTTAGCGGGGATAGTCGAGCCCCATCTCCCGGTAGCGTTCAGGGTCATCGCCCCATTTCTGGCGCACCTTCACGAACAGGAACAGGTGCACCGGCACCTCGAAAATCTCCATCAGCTCAGCCCGGGCCTCGGCCCCGATGGTCTTGATGGTCTGCCCGCCGGCCCCCAGAATGATCTTCTTGTGGGTATCGCGGGTGACATAGACCACCTGATCGATGCGGTACGAGCCATCCTTGTTGACGGTGAATTTCTCGGTCTCGACGGTCACATTGTAGGGGATCTCGTCGTGGATGCGCATGAAGAGCTTTTCGCGCGTCACTTCCGACGCGGTGAGCGCCAGTGTCAGGTCGGTGAGCTGATCCTCGGGGAAATGCCACGGCCCGAGCGGAATCCGCTTGGCCGCCCAATCCAGGAACTGCCGGACGCCATCGCCCTTCAGCGCCGAGATCATGAAGGTCTCTTCGAACTTGAGGTCGGCGTTCAGCCGCTCGGCCAGCGCCAGCAGCTTTTCGCGCTTGAGCAGGTCGATCTTGTTCAGCACCAGAACCTTGGGGTGAGGAATATCGGCCAAGCCCTTGATGAGGGATTCGATTTCCTCGGTAATGCCGCGCTCGGCATCGACTATGAAGGCCACAAGGTCGGCATCGCCTGCGCCTGACCAGGCGGCTTCGACCATGGCGCGGTCAAGCCGCCGCTTGGGGACGAAAATGCCGGGCGTATCGACGAAGATGATCTGATTATCGCCCTCGCTCACCACACCGCGGATCTGGGCGCGCGTGGTTTGCGCCTTATGCGTGACAATGGACACCTTGGTGCCCACCAGCGCATTCAGCAGGGTTGATTTGCCCGCGTTGGGCGCGCCCACCAGCGCGACAAAGCCGCAGCGCGCATTGGGATTTTCGATGTTTCCAGACAGGCTCATAGGGTTTTTTGCCAAACGTTTTCGCGCACGAGAAAGGCTTCAGCGGCCTTGTGCTCGGCGAGTTTCTTGCTCGATCCGGTGGCGCTCAGTTCGGGATAGCCCGTGATGCGCACCGCGATGGTGAAGAGCGGCGCGTGATCCGGGCCGGTCCGTTCAAGTTCAGCGTATACCGGGGGTTCAAGCCCCCGGCCCTGCGCCCATTCCTGCAAAGCCGTCTTGGGGTCGGCCCGCACATTACCGGCATGGCCGAGATAGAGGCTGAACAGCCGTTCAATCACCTCATAGGCCTGCCCGAGCCCGCCATCGACAAAAATCGCGCCGAACACGGCCTCGGCCACATCACCGAGAATGGCATCCTTGTTAGCGCCGCCGGTTCGGGCTTCGCTGTCACCAAGGTTGATCTCGGGGCCAAGCTGGAGATCGCGTGCAATCTGCGCGCAGGTTTCCTTGCGCACCAGCGAATTGAGCGCACGGCTCAAATCGCCCTCCGTGGCGCGCGGATCGCGCCGGTAGAGCATATCGGCCACCACAAGCCCAAGCACCCGGTCGCCCAGGAACTCAAGCCGCTGATAAGACCGTTCGACGCGGCGGGCGGGCGCCAGCGCGCTGGAATGCGTCAGCGCGCGGTCGAGCAGATCGGGGTCGGCAAAGCGATAGCCAAGCCGCGCCTCCAGCCGATCGTGCCGCCGCCGCTTTTCCATCACTTGTAAACGGATTGGAACATCCGATCCCAGCGCACATTGGCCGGCCATTGCCAGAGCTGCCATGGCGGCAGGTTGTTTTTGATCGAGAAGAACCGCGCCTCGGCCTTGCCGATGATCGCATCGAGGGGCACATAGCCGACCTGATTGAGCACCCGGCTATCGGCCGACCGGTCGCGGTTATCGCCCATCATGAAGTAATGCCCGGCGGGCACGACATAGGGGCCCATATTGTCGAGCTGCGCATCATCGGAAATTTCCTGGATGGTGTGCGTCACGCCATTCGGCAGGGTCTCGGTATAGAGGGTCACCGGCACCGCATTCATCGAGGAGTCGGTGTCGGTTGATTTGCCGATTTCTTCGCGCTCAACCAGGGTGCCGTTGATATAGAGACGGCCGACCTTGGTTTCGATGGTATCGCCGGGCATGCCGATGACGCGCTTGATGTAATCATCGCCAGTGATGTTGTGGAACACCGCGATATCGCCCCGCTGCGGCGACGCGAAGGACAGGAAGCGGCCCTCGAACGGCAGCGGGATGGGGAAGGAATATTTGCCAAAGCCCCAGGCCCACTTATTGGCGATGAAATAGTCGCCGATCATCAGCGTCGATTGCATCGAGGCCGTGGGGATGGAAAACGGCTGGAACAGGAAGGTGCGGAAAATCAGCGCAATCGCCAGCGCCTCGACGATGACAACGATCGTCTCGACGAGTTCATTCTTCGGTTTCGCAGTCGTTTTGGCCTTGGCCATGGATTCGCTCATCGGCTATCGCCCGGACGCGGGCGCCTTCGGGGTTATGCGACTGGAGCCGCGGGGTCAATCGGCAGGGCCTCGATGATGACGAAAGCCTGCGCCATACCGCCATCATCGGTGATCGTGAGATGGATATGGGGCTTGTGCCCTTTGGGTACCAGTCGGTTGAGGGCGCTGAGCGCCCCATTGGTCAGGCTCATTGTGGGCTTGCCCGAGGGCAGGTTCACCACGCCCATGTCGCGCCAGTAAACGCCAAAACTAAGGCCGGTGCCGAGCGCCTTGGAACAGGCCTCTTTGGCTGCAAAGCGCTTGGCATAGCTCGCCGCGCGTTGCGCCCGTCGATCAGACTTCACCCGTTCGATGTCGGTGAAACAGCGTTTGGTGAAGCGCTCGCCATATTTTTCGAGGGTTTTCTCGACCCGCCGGATGTCGCAGAGGTCATTGCCCAGCCCTACGATCATGACAGCCCCCGCGAACCGGGCTTGATCGCCGGAATCGCCGCCAGCTCGGGCGGCAGGGCATCGGCCGGATAAGCGGGCACCTTGTAGCGCGCGAGCGAGACCAGCGGCACGCCGACATCGGCTTCGCCGCCCGAGCGATCAATAAGGCAGGCGGCGGCAACAACCTGTGCGCCCAGCGCCGAAATGGCCGCGATACATTCGCGGATCGAGAGCCCGGTGGTGACGATATCCTCGACCACGATGACCTTTTCGCCCTGGCCCAGCTCAAAGCCGCGGCGCAGTTCGAACTGACCATTGACGCGTTCGGTATAGATCGCGGGTTTGCCGAGGTGCCGGGCGGTTTCATACCCCGGAATAATGCCGCCCACGGCCGGGGACACCACCTGGCTCACATCGCCGAAGCCTTCGGCCACGATCTTTTCGGCCAGCGCCCGGCAGAGCTTTTCGGCCTTGTCCGGGTACATGAACACCCGTGCCTTCTGCAGAAACACCGGCGAGCGGAGGCCCGAGGACAGGATGAAGTGCCCTTCGAGGAGGGCCCCTGAAGAGCGAAAGATGCTGAGAACGTCGTCGACTGTCACGCGCTGTCCTTTGTCCGCGAGGGCGCGGCCCATTCCAATTGCGCCACCGCATCGGCTTCGCTCACGGTCGCGCGCCGCACGGCAGTGACGCCCGCAGTCAGCTTCAGTGAGTTCAGCACATCGGTAAGCTGACCCAGATCACGCACTTCTATCTGGAAGATGAGCTTATGAAAATCCGGGCTGTCCATGCGCATCACCAGATTGTGGATGTTAGCCTCGCAGGCCGCGATCACCGTACTGACCTGCGCCAGCCCGCCGGGGCGGTTCTGCGATTGCAGCGAGATCACGCACGGGTGCTGGGATTCGGCACTGGAGCCTGCCTCGACATCCCAGCGCACGTCGATCCAGGCGACATCACTATCATAAAGGGCCGAGAGGGCATCGGAGTGGATCGGGTAGATCGTCACCCCTGCCCCCGGCTGCATGATGCCGACCATGCGGTCGCCCGGCACCACACCTTCGGCGGAAACCGTCACCTGGGTGGAAAAGCTCAGTTCAGCCAACGCGGTCTTGGCGCGGCTCCCCGAGCGCGGATTGCTGGGCACGCGGAAGCGGAAATCGGGTGAGGCCTTGAGCGCAAACCACCCTTCGGCCTTGTCGGGCACCGGCAGATCGAGCTTCCGGCGCCGCCGCTTGATGCCACGCAGTTCCATCAGCGCCGTATCAAGATCATCGGAGGCAACCTTGCCCTCCCCGAGCGCGATCAGAAGCTCGCGGCGGCCCTGCACGCCAAAATGCTCGCCGAGGTCTTTCCACTCGCTGTCACTGGGCGAGGAGACATCCTTTTCAACGAGGAGGGTCAGCATGTGTTCGCCAAGCGCGTGGGCGCGCTGCTGGGCGGCGAGCCGCACGGCGCGGCGGATGGCGGCCCGCGCTTTGCCGGTGGCGGCGATGGTTTCCCAATTGGGCGGGGGCAGATGGTTCTGGTCGCGGATGATCTCGACTTCATCGCCCGAGCGCAGATGGGTGACGAGCGGCACGATCTGGCCGTTGATCTTGGCGCCCACACAGGTATCGCCAATATCGGTGTGGAGTGCATAGGCGAAATCGATTGGCGTTGCCCCGCGCGGCAGGGCAATGAGGCGCCCGCGCGGGGAAAAACAGAAGACCTGATCCTGAAACAGCTCAAGCTTGGTGTATTCGAGAAAGTCTTCGGTTGAGGCCCCGGTTGTAAGGTGCTCGATGGTTGAGCGCAGCCAGGAGAAGGCGCGGCTCTCGTTCTCGATCTTGTGGATATCGGTGGCGCCCTCTTTGTAGAGCGCATGGGCCGCGATGCCGAGTTCGGCAATGCGGTGCATGTGTTCGGTGCGGATCTGCAATTCGGCACGCTGGCGGCCCACGCCCACAATGGTGGTGTGGATCGAGCGGTAGTCATTGTGCTTGGGGACCGAAATATAGTCCTTGAAGCGGCCGGGCACGACTTTCCAGTTGGTGTGCACCACCCCAAGCGCCCGATAGCAATCGGCAGGCGTCGGCACGATCAGCCTGAAGCCGATCATGTCGGACAGCTGTTCGAGGGCGATCTGCTTGCGCTCGATTTTCGAGAAAATCGACCAGGGCGATTTCACCCGGCTCGACACGCGCGCATCAATGCCTTCGGATTTCAGCTTGCCGGCCAGTTCGCTGGTGATGGTTGAAATGGTTTCGGCGAAATCCGCCTTCATTTCCGCCAGCCGATCGGTAATCGCCTTATAGTGCTCGGGCTCGAGATGCTTGAAGGCGAGGTCTTCGAGTTCCTGCCGGATATCCTGCATGCCCATGCGGCCCGCCAGCGGGGCGTAGATATCCATGGTCTCGGTGGCAATGCGCTTGCGCTTGCTCTCCGGCATGAAATCGAGCGTGCGCATATTGTGCAGGCGGTCGGCGAGCTTGACGAGCAGCACCCGCACATCGGCCGAAATGGCGAGCAGCAGCTTCCTCAGGTTTTCGGCCTGCGCCTCTTCCCGGGTGACGAGCTGCAGGCGGTCAATCTTGGTCAGGCCTTCGACAATCGCGCCTATTTCCTTGCCAAAAAGCTGATCGATCTCGGCACGGGTCGCGTCGGTGTCCTCGATGGTGTCGTGCAACAGCCCCACGGCGATGGACGCGTCATCGAGCTTCAGCGTGGTGAGGATGGCGGCAACTTCGAGGGGATGGGCAAAATACGGATCGCCCGAGGCGCGCTTCTGCATGCCGTGCTTTTGCATGGCATAGACATAGGCCTTGTTGAGCAGAGCCTCATCGGCATGCGGATTATAGGCCAGAACCCGCTCGACGAGTTCATACTGACGCATCATCGTGTGCCGCCTTCCCGCGCGGCGCGCCAACTTGCCGTGGACGCAAAACAAAAGGGCACCGGAACCATAGGCCCGACGCCCTTAAAACTCTATATCGAACAGGCCGCCCGGATGATTTTCGGGCGCCGACGGTCGGCTTAGTCCTCGCGACGCTCGGGCGGGGCCAGGCTTTCAATGCCGCGCAGCAGCTCTTCTTCAGAGAGCGTATCGAAATTGTCGGCGTTGTCGTCCGACTGCGAATCGAGCACAGGGGCGGCGTGCCGCTCGGGTTCGTCGACTTCGACATATTTCTGCAACGAGTGGATCAGGTCTTCGTGCAGATCTTCGGGCGAGATCATGCCATCGCCGATTTCACGCAGCGCCACGACGGGATTCTTGTCGTTGTCGCGATCAATCGTGATCTGGGAGCCGGACGAGATCTGCCGGGCGCGATGGGCAGCCATCAGCACGAGATCGAAACGGTTTTCCACCTTTTCAATGCAGTCTTCGACGGTGACGCGAGCCACGGGAACGCTCCAGTTGAAGGGACGAAGCGCGCTGCATACACGAGCAGCGGTGCGGGAGCAAGCCAAAGCCGCGTGATCGGATGCGGCAATCCCGCACATAGGTGTCGCTAAACGAGTCCGGATGTCTACGGATCACGCAAAACCGAACTTCGTAGTTTTACGAATGCTTTTTACTGTTGTGAAAGCATCCGGAGACGCGAAATCGCCCCATGAATAGTGTAGATCATGATCTGGAGATTCCGTTCCTGCTTTTGCTATCCGGCGTCTTTTGAACGAAAAATGATTGATATCGCACCCGCGAGGAGAGACCGATGACCATCGATCCCAGGGAAAAAGTTGCCCTATTTATCGACGGCGCCAACCTTTATGCGACGAGCAAAGCGATTGGGGTCGACATCGACTACCGTCGGCTCCTGAGTGAATTTCAGACCAAATCCTACCTGCTGCGCGCCTATTACTACACGGCGCTGGTGGAAGATCAGGAATACTCCTCGATTCGGCCGTTGATCGACTGGCTCGACTACAATGGCTTCACCGTGGTGACCAAACCGGCCAAGGAATTCACCGATGCGACCGGGCGGCGCAAGGTGAAGGGCAAAATGGACATCGAGCTGACCGTCGATGCGCTCGAAATGGCCCCCTTTTACGATCACATGGTGCTGTTTTCCGGTGATGGTGATTTCACGGCGCTGGTTGCGGCGCTGCAGCGCAAGGGCAAGCGCGTGACCGTGGCCTCTACCCTCACTACGCCAACGCCGATGATTTCGGATGATCTGCGGCGGCAGGCGGATTTCTTCCTTGAGGTATCGGAACTCTCAAAGAGTATTGGCCGCGCCACCGCGCCGGTGGAGCGTCCCGTGGCGGTTGACCGGCCCGCGCCGGTGACCGAACCTCGCGGGGCCTGAGTCGAGCTCCCTGAGGTTCCGTGACCGCCAACCCGCCTTCTGATTGCGCGCTCTGCCCGCGGCTTGCCGCGTTCAGGGCGGATAATCGCGCGCTCTATCCCACATTTTTCAACGCGCCGGTTCCTGCCTGGGGCGATGCGGCGGCGCGGCTCATCATCGTCGGGCTGGCACCAGGGCTTAAAGGGGCAAACCGCACCGGGCGGCCCTTCACCGGCGATTATGCGGGCGACCTGCTCTATGCGACGCTGCAAAAATTCGGGCTGGCTGAGGGTGAGTATCGCGAACGCCCCGATGATGGGCTCGTGCTCAAGAGTGTGAAGATCATCAATGCGGTGCGCTGCGTGCCGCCACAGAACAAGCCGACGGGCGACGAAATCCGCACCTGCCGGACATTTCTATCCGGAGCAATTGCCCAAGGCGCTCCCCGCGCCTTTCTGGCGCTCGGGCGGATTGCGCACGACTCGCTGCTCTCAAGCCTGAGCGAGCGCCGCGCCGCCTTTGGCTTCGCCCATGGGGCGGAACATCAGCTCACGGGCGGGGCGCGGCTCTTCGACAGCTATCACTGCTCGCGCTACAACACGAATACCGGGGTGCTGACGCAGGCCATGTTTGAGGACGTCATCGGGCGCGCGGCGCGGTTTATCGCGGACTGACGGCCTCAGCCGTGCTTCAGCAGCCGGGCTTTTTCGCGGTTCCAGTCGCGCGTCTTTTCGGTTTCGCGCTTGTCGAAGCTCTTTTTGCCCCGCGCAATGCCGAGCAGCATTTTGGCGCGGCCCTGCTCGTTGAAATAGAGCTTCAACGGCACAATCGTATTGCCCGCGCGCTGCACTTCTTCGCTCAGGTGCGCCAGCTGCTTGCGCGAAACCAGCAGCTTTCGCGGCCGCTTTTCCTCGTGGTTGAAGCGGTTGGCCTGCAGGTATTCGGGGATATGGGCATTGATGAGCCACAGCTCGCCGCGCTCGGGCGAGGCATAGGCCTCGGTGATCTGGGCCTTGCCCTGGCGCAGTGATTTGACCTCAGTGCCGGTGAGGACAATGCCCGCCTCAAGGGTATCGAGCACTTCATAATCATAGCGGGCGCGGCGGTTGTCCGCGATCGCGCCGGTTTCAATGATGCTGGGTTTTGCGACTGTTTTCGCCATGCCGATCAGATGGGGAGAAGGCCGGCGTGCTGCAAGGCAGCATCAATGGCCTTTTCATTGTCCTTCGAAATCGGGACCAGCGGCAGACGGAATTCGTTGCGGCAGAGCCCAAGCCGCGCGGCGGCATATTTGACGCCGCCCGGGTTGTTTTCAAGGAACAGGGTCTTGTGCAGGTGCACAAGCTTGTCCTGCAGGCTGAGGGCCTCGGC
>CAIKKY010000004.1 GCA_903828145.1 uncultured Hyphomicrobiales bacterium
GCGTATTCAGGCACTCGGCCCGGAACTTGCCGTTGAAGGACTCGATGAAGGCGTTGTCCGTTGGCTTGCCCGGACGGGAGAAGTCGAGCACCACCCCCTTCTGGTAGGCCCACAGATCCAGGTCGCGCGAGATGAACTCTGAGCCCTGATCGACCCGGATCGATTGCGGATAGCCAACCTGCCCGCAGACCTTTTCCAAGGCCAGGACCACGTCTTCACCCCGATAGCTGAACCGCGGATCAACGGCCGGCGAGAAGCGTGAGAACGTGTCGACGATCGTCAGAATGCGCAGCTTTCGACCTGTCGCCAGTTGGTCATGCACAAAGTCCATCGCCCAGATCTGGTTCGTTCGTGTTGCCTCCGTCCGATCATCCCGAAGCTTGGCCTTTACCCGCCGCTTCGGCACCTTGTTCCTCAGCTGCAGGCCCATCTCTCTGTAGAGCCGATAGATTCGCTTGGGGTTCACGTCCCAGCCCTCCCGCCGCAGCAGGACATGCACGCGCCTGTAGCCATAACGAACCCGTGTCTCGCAGATCTGTCTGATCCTCAGCTTCAACCCAGCCGGGTCAGTCCGCTTACCCTTGTAGTGATAAAGCGACCTGTCGACGTTGAGCGCGCCACAGGCTTTGCGGATCGATACATCGAAGGCCTGCAGCATAGCCTTGTCCAGGCTCAGGTCCGCCACAATCCCCTTGAGCTTGGCGTTCTCCTCCTCAAGCTGCAGCAGCTTGAGGCCCTGCTGGGCGGATGAGTCTGCCCGGGGCGGGCGGTATGCTGGCAAACCGGTCCTGTCTCACTTCGCTGGTGGCCGGACCGATCCACGTGGCTTGAGCCCTGTCACAATCCTGTAGCTCAACTTTCTTACAGTGACTGGGTGTTTCTTCCCCAGGACGCACTGCCGGAAGCGCCCCAAGCTTCCGGCTTTTTTATGCGCGCGGGTTTGACTGAACGTATTATGGCTCGAGACGATTGTGCAGGGCGGATGACCCTGTCTCGACAAAGGTCGCCTGGGGCCTGTCTCGGGTACCCGACGCCAAGGTGTCACCAAATCGGATCACGACCCGGCAGACCCGATTATCCAGCCTGGGCCGGAACCGGATCGAGCACCAGCAGATCACTCGCCCTGAAGCCGATCGTTGTGGCGCTGCCGGGGACCGGTGGTGCCGTGCCGGCCGTGCTGAAGCTGTCGATCATGACGGTTGCGCCACCGGCGCTGGCGCGAAGCCGCAGGACCGAACCGAGAAACTCCACATCACTGAGAATGGCGGGGAGCACCACATCGCAATCCTCGAGCCCGCCATGGCGCAGGGCTTCAGGCCGGAGAGCGAGCGTTATGGCCTCACCGGCCTTGTGCGGTACTTTGCGGCCGAGGGCAATTTCAACACCGGATAGCGCGACGGTGCCCTTGGCGGCATTGATCACCTTGGCCTCGAACAGGTTGAGCGCGCCAACAAATCCAGCGACAAACCGGGTGGCCGGGGCCTGGTAAATCCGGTGCGGCACATCGACCTGCTCGACGCGCCCCCCGTTCATCACCACGACGCGATCCGACATGCTGAGCGCTTCTTCCTGGTCGTGGGTGACGAACAGGGTCGTGATGCCGAGTTCGCGCTGGATCTGCCGCATTTCGGTGCGGAGCGAGACGCGGATCTGCGCATCGAGGGCCGAGAGCGGCTCGTCGAGCAGCAAAACGCGCGGACGCGGCGCCAGGGCACGCGCGAGCGCTACACGCTGCTGCTGGCCACCAGACAGCTGGTAGGAGTAACGGTCCTTCAACGCGCTGAGGCCAACCATCTCCAGAAGCTCTGCAACGCGACGCTCCAATTCGGGGCGCGGGATGCCGGCAATCTTCAGGCCGAACGCCACATTTTCGAAAACGCTCATGTTCGGAAACAGGGCGTAGGACTGAAAGACCATGCCGACCCGGCGTTTGTTGGGGGTAAGGTTGGTCACATCCTCGCCGCTCATGACGACCCGGCCCGCGCTTGGGCTTTCGAACCCCGCCACGATGCGCAGCATCGTGGTTTTGCCGCAGCCCGAGGGGCCCAATAGCGATACAAACTCACCACGCTCGACCTCAAGATCGAAGCCCTGCACCACAAGGTTTGAACCGAAGCTCTTGGTCACGCCGGAAATCGATAAGTAGCTCATGACTGGGACTTCCCCTTGATGCGGGCAAACAGCCGCGGCAGCAGGCGCTGCCCAGGCTTGCGGTTGGCGTAAAGCTGCATCAGCACCATGCAGCCCCATGTCAGGGCGAAGGTCATGCTGGCGAGCGCCGCAGGCTCGTAGGCCCGGTCCTGGCCGATCAGCACGAGATAGGGACCAAAGGCGTCGCGGTTCAGCAGGCTCGCGAGCACAAACTCGCCGAACGAGATCGAGAAGGTGAGGAAGGCACCCGAGATGATGGCCGAACGCAGATTCGGGAATATCACGCTCAACACGGTGCGCAGCCGCGACGCCCCCAGGCTCTCGGCAGCCTCAGTGAGCGTGGCGATATTGATCACTGCCATGCCGTTATCGACGGCCCGATACATGTAGGGCAGCGACAACACGACATAGCCCATGACCATCAGCAGGTTGGTGCCAGCATCGGACACCGTGAGCGGTAGCAGCGAGCTGGAGCCATACATCCGGATGTAACCGAACACGAGCACGATGGGCGGGATGATGAGGGGCAGCAGCGTGACGAACTCAATCACCGGCCTGAGGCGGGGCAACTTGAGCCGAACCCAGTAGGCCGTGGGTACGACGATGAGGGCACCGACGATGATGGCAGCGAGCGACGCGAGAGCCGAATAGCTGATGGTGTTCAAAAAGCGCTGGTCGCCCAGGACCACCCGATAGGCCTCAAAGCTCCATTGCCCGCGCTGCATCTGCAGCGAAAACTGGAATGTGGCGTAGAGCGGCACGAGGAAATAGGAAGCCGCCATGACGGCAACGAGCACGGCCAGACACGCATCCTCACCAACTGCATGGTGCTGACGGAAGGCTTCGACAGCCAGCCTGTGGGCTGCATCGGCATCCTGCGCCCGATGCTGCACAAGGGGACCTTCATTCAGGCGGTCGGGCGCGGCCTGCGCCGCGTCGACCCGGCGCGCTATCCCGGCATCATCAAGACCGACTGCGTCGTCCTGGATTTTGCAGGCGCCGCTTTGCGCCATGGCTCGCTTGAGCAGGAGATCGACCTCGACGCGGACGACCCCGAACCGGGTCAGGCGCCGTGGAAACTCTGCCCCTGCTGCGAGGCCGAACTGCCCCTGGCGGCGCGCATCTGCGACTTCTGCGGCCATGTGTTCACGCGCGAGGCCAGCGACAAGACGGTGCTCGACAGCTTCGAGATGATGGAGATCGACCTGCTGGACCGCTCGCCCTTTGCCTGGGAGCCCTTGCAGGCCGATGGCAGCGCGCTGATGGCAAGCGGCTTTGAAGGCTGGGCCGGTGTGTTCCACGACGGCACGCTCTGGCATGCGCTCGGCCAGCCCCGCGGCAAGCCTGTAAAGCCGCTGGCCATCGGAACCCGTGTTCAGGCGCTGTCCGCGGCGGATGATTTCCTGCGGACGACAGAGACGGGGACAGCGTCGATCAAGAGCCGTCGCTGGCTCAATGATCCGGCAAGCACTCGGCAGATCGAATTGCTGGTCCGCGCCGGACACAAGGCCGATGGGCATGACTTCGGCCTGTCGAAATACGCCGCTAATTGCCACCTGAACTTCCTGTGGAACCGAGCCACCATTCAGCGTTCGGTCATGGGAGCTGCAGCACAGGTGGCCGCATGAAACGCCCAAACCCTCTGTCGCCAGATCGAATGACGGCGCATGAACGCCGCACCGAACTTTATGGTCTGCTGGCTATGGCAGTTGTGCGCCTCAAGGAGCGCGAACGCGGCCATCTCTCCCGAGATACTGGAGACTGTTCCCTACACTTCCGCCCCGAACAGAGCGGTACTGCGGGACCAACTCGGAGGAGATCCTCGTGACGACACACGAACCCATCCTGGCGCGCTTGGCCGCTTTGAAGGCCATGTCTGTCAATGAACTTAAGACCGAATGGCAGGCGCTGTTTGATGCGCCCGCCCCGAACAACAGCCGCGCGTTCCTGGAAAGCCGTTTGGCTTATCGGATCCAGGAACTGACCTATGGTGGCCCGGACAAGCAAACGCGACGGCTTCTGGACCTGCTGGCCGACGAGGTCGAGGGCATACTGACGCGTAAGTCACAGATTGCCGATCCCCGTAACCCCGTGGTGGGCACCAAGCTCATCCGCGAATGGGATGGCATCGCCCATACCGTGACCGTGCTGAAAGAGGGCTTTGATTTGGGGGGCCAGCGCTACAAGTCGCTGTCCGCAGTAGCGCGCGCAATCACCGGCACCCGCTGGAACGGCTATCGCTTCTTTGGGCTGCGTGAACGGAAACGGGGTGAAGCATGAAGGACGTGTCCGCAAAATCCACCCGCCGCCTGCGCTGCGCCATCTACACGCGAAAATCGAGCGAGGAAGGACTCGAGCAGGAGTTCAACAGCCTGCACGCGCAGCGGGAGGCTTGCGAGGCCTATATCGCCAGCCAGAAATCCGAAGGTTGGGCCTTGGTTCGCGATCAATATGATGATGGCGGCATCTCAGGTGGCACATTGGAGCGCCCTGGGCTGAAGCAGCTTCTGGCCGACATTGAAGACGGGTTGGTGGATGTGGTTGTCGTCTACAAAATCGACCGTCTGTCGCGCTCTCTGATGGACTTTTCTAAGCTGGTGGAGGTCTTTGATCGCAACGGGGTTACCTTCGTCTCGGTCACGCAGAGCTTCAATACTACAACATCCATGGGCCGATTGACCCTGAATATTCTGCTCAGTTTTGCACAATTCGAACGTGAGGTGACTGCCGAGCGCATTCGTGACAAGGTGAAGGCCTCGCGCATGAAGGGCATGTGGATGGGAGGCTATGTGCCCCTTGGCTATGATGTCGTCGACCGCAAGCTGGTGGTGAACGAAGAGGAAGCCGCCAAGGTCCGCATGGTGTTTGAGCGTTTTGTTGAGGTAGGCTCTGCCACCGTTCTGGCCCGCGAACTGCGCAGCGATGGGTTCCGCAGCAAACAAGGCGCGCTGATCGATAAGGGCTACCTCTACCGCCTGCTGAACAACCGCGTCTATCGCGGTGAAGCCGTTCACAAAGGAGAGGCATACGCTGGAGAACACGAGGCCATCATCGACGCGCGGCTTTGGGAGCAGGTCCATGACATCATGGGCGAAAGCCCCCGAAAACGGGCTAACAACAGCCGGACCCAAACGCCTGCTCTTCTGAAGGGGTTGCTGTTCACCGCAACGGGTGCGGCTATGACCCCCTCCAGCACCAAGAAGGGCACGCGGCGGTATCACTATTACGTGTCGATGGACCTTCTGAAGAACCGGGAGACACCCGAGGATGGCATCCCGAGGCGCTTGCCGGCCAACACCGCTGAGGCAGCCATCATCACGGAAATCCGGCGTGTCCTGCGCACGCCAGAAACCACAGCGCAGGTCATTGCTGTACTCGACAGCGACGCGATCCCCGAGGCAGAGGCCATCGAGGCGCTCCAGCAGTTTCCCAAGCTTTGGGATCAGCTCTTTCCGGGCGAGCAGGCCCGCATCATTCAGTTGCTCGTTCGGCGCGTTACGGTAACCGCTGAAGGGCTCGTCATCGACCTGCGTACTGACGGCATCGCGGGCGTCATGCGCGAAATGATGACCCCACGACAGCTTGAGGTGGCAGAGTAATGAGCGCGTCCGACACCATTCAGGTCTTCGTGCCGCTCAAGATCCGTAGGAAAAACGGGCGACCGAAGATCATGCCGCCAGCGGATTACCTACCCAGCCAAGATCAAGCGCAAGACCCGCATATTCTGCGCGCAATCGGCCGGGCATGGAGCTGGCGGCGGCGCATGGAGGCTGGCGAGTTCGGCACTGTCCGCGACCTCGCAACCGCCGTGAACCTTGCAGAGCGTCATGTTAGCCGCCAGTTGCGCTTGGCCTATCTGGCGCCCGAGGTTCTGAAACGGATGGTGTTTGGACGGGAAGTCACAGCCGTTACGGTTATGCAGCTCACCGAGAGCGCCGCGTTGCCGTGGGTGGAACAGTCATCGATCGTATTTGAGGCAACGAATTAACGCGATCTGCACAAAGCCGACTATAGGCAAGTTTTGCGTGAGTGACCGCTTAGGGCAACACCCGCAATTACACGACGACAGGGTGCTTCTTGTTTCGACGAATTGCTTGACGCTTGCTGATCACGCCAAAACTATATCCTTTCACGCCAACGGTGGGATATACGATGGCGGTAGCGTCCGGAATGGAATTACAGGTGACTGGCACGGCGGGTGACCAAAATATGCAACCACGCGGTTACAAAATCACTTCTTTCCTTACACAAGCCTGCAAGACGCTTGGTTTCGGTCCTGTCCGCGTGCTTGCCCGCGCGGGCCTCCCTGCCGACTATCTGGCGCATGAGGGGCGCGGTCTGGACGCCGGAACATGGTTTGCCGTCTTGGAGGCCCTGGTCACCGAAGCGGGCGACCTCGATCGCGCTATGGAGCTGGGGCGCGCACTGGCCACGGGGCCGCTGCACCCTGCGCTGATTGCTTTTTCTGCGAGCCCCGACATCCGGACAGGATTGCACCGGGTTGCGCTTTTCAAACCGCTGATCGCACCTGTGGCCCTTGTGATTGAAGAACAGGGTGGGGTGCTTTCGATCACGCTTAAAGATGCAGAAAAGGCCACCAGCCTGCCCCCCGCGACGGCCATCATGGAAGTATCGTATTTTCTCGAACTCTTGCGGACCTTCGCCTCTGACCAGATCACACCGTACTCTGTGACCTTGCCCGCACAGGTCCAGGTTACCGATGCCTTCCGCCGTTTTGCCGGGAGCGAAATCTTATCCGGCGACGAGACTGGCATCGCGCTTCGTAGAGCGGATGCGTCGCTGCCGATCATCTCAGCCGATACCGCAGTTTACCGCGCCATCGAGCACGAGCTTATGACCCGTCTGACATCGCTATCCAGCGGACTCGGTATGGCAGATCGCGTCCGGCGCGAAATCCGCAATATGCTTCCATCTGGTCGGGTGTCGGCCGAGGCGGTAGCGGGTCGTTTGCGGGTCAGCACGCGCAGTCTGCAGCGCAAGCTGAAGGACGAGGGGGCATCTTTCCAGACGATCCTTGATGACACCCGCGCCGCCTTGGCGTTGATCTATCTGCGCGACCGCAAACTCAGCACGGAAGAGACCAGTTTCCTGCTGGCCTATCGCGATCCGAACTCCTTCTATCGCGCCTTCAGCGACTGGACTGGCATGACCCCAGCCGAAGCGCGCGCAGCAACTTCTGCGTGATTGGCGCGATCCGTTGGGCTGTTGGCGCGATCTGCGATTGTAGCAAGGCATGGCAAAGGCCACCTTTGAAGCATCACAGACAGTTTCAAAGGCAGGACCATGACACAGACGATATTCATTACTGGCGCATCCAGTGGCATCGGCAAGGCAACGGCCCACTACTTCCACGACAAGGGCTGGAACGTTGTGGCCACCCTGCGCAATCCGACGCAGGCGGGCGATCTTGTAGATCTGCCACGTGTGCTGGTTACGCGTCTGGATGTCACCGACGGTTCCTCAATCGCAGCGGCGGTTGATGCAGCCCACGCGCGGTTCGGCGGCATCGACGTGCTGCTGAACAACGCAGGCTACGGCGCTTATGGCCCTTTGGAAGCATTTGACATGGAAGGGATCCGCCGTCAGTTCGACACCAACGTAATCGGGCTTTTGGAGGTGACCAAGGCCGTGCTGCCCAGCATGCGTGCACAGGGCAAAGGTGTGATCGTGAATATCTCCTCGATCGGGGGGCGCATGACTTTTCCACTTGGAAGCCTGTATCACGGCACGAAATTCGCGGTGGAGGGCCTGTCCGAAGCCCTGCATTATGAGCTGGAACCGTTGGGGATCCGGGTCAAGATCGTCGAGCCCGGCATGATCGCCACCGATTTCAGCGGGCGTTCCTTTGATTTTCGCCAGACGCCTGATCTGACCGCTTATCAACCTTTAGTTGACAAGCTTTTTGCTGTCCTCGGCAGCCCCGAGTTGGCCGCAACAGCATCGCCGCCATCGGTCGTGAGCGAGACAATCTGGGTCGCTGCCACGGATGGCACGTCCAACCTGCGCTATACCGCGGGGGCAGATGCAGCCGCATACATGGCAGCGCGGTCCGCGCAGGATGACGCGACCTTCATCAGCGGCGTCAAGGCGCAGTTCGGCTTAGGCGGTTGACGGAGGTGCTCCGCATCACGAGTGGCCAGACCGAATGTGGCTGCACCCCTCAAGGGGGTGCACCCAACCTGCGTCCCAATCATGGCAAAGTGCGCGGCTGCATTGCTCGCAACATCTCTGCTTGGCCCATTAGTCTGTTCGGTCGTGAATGGTTTAGGTCCCCACGGAGCGTCGGGGCTATCGCCCCATCCAGTGCCTACCTTGCGCATGCAATCACCAACGGACTGTCAAAAACGGATGGTCCAGTTCTGGAATTGGGGCCCGGCACGGGCGCGTTTACGCGTGCCTTAATGGAACGCGGCGTGTTGCCGGAACAGATCGCAGCCATCGAGGCCAGTGAAGGATTTGCGGCCACTTTGGCGGGGCAGCTTTCTCGTGTGACCGTCATTCATGGCGACGCTGCGCGCATTTCGCAATTGACGCCGTTCGGTCCCAGCGGCGCGGCTCTGATCATCTGCGGTCTGCCTCTGTTGTCGATGCCACCTGCAAAGGTGTTGCGCATCTTGTCAGGCTGCATGCGGTCCCTCAGGCAGGACGGCGAGTTGCGCCTGTTCACCTACGGCCCCAGATGCCCCGTCTCTAAAGTCATTCGGGCGCGCCTTGGTTTGGTTGCGCGGCGAATAGCATTCGTTCCGATGAACATTCCACCTGCATCAGTTTTTTCCTTGCGGCAAGAAGTGCATGGTCTGTGAACAAAGCATTTGTGGGCAAAGGCTGCCGCATCGCAGTCTGGCACGAGGCAACCTTCACCGGCGGTGCAATAGCACAGTACGGCTTGCGCAGATGACTCTATGAACAGCCATCGCTCCCGCGCAGGGGCTGATTGTTTCGAAAAACGCGGCCATTAAAGCGCGCCTTGGCGGCCGTCCGCCTCCCGCCCACATCGACCGCCCTACGCCCGTCCCTCGGATTCGAAACGAATTGCGCTCTCGGTCGCACTTTCGAAAGGGACGCTCGATCCAAAACGTCAAACCACTGAAATTAATTAATCTTTTTAAAGCGCCTTTACGAGGGCCTAGGGCGGTCGGTTAGAGACAAATCGGGTTCAGAGACCAGTCTTGCATGATTTTGCAGTCTCTGGAGGGCGGTCACCACCGCCAAACCCCTTTGAAACCAAAACAAAAAAGGCCCCCGCAAGGGCCCACCAACAGTTTCGGCAAGTTTAGGTGGCGGAGGGAGTGGCGCTGGCAACCAACTCTCTCGGCGGGATGAAGCGAAGCGCTGGGTAGGGTTGCGGGAAGCGAGGATCTTGGGCGTTTCCGCTGGTTTTCGCAGGAGCCCGCCAAGGCCGAGACCGCATGTTCCCACTCGTGATATGCCCAATGGGACGGGTCTGTCGCTCGCTGCAGAGTGGATTGCGGGGGAACGAAACGGTTATGCGATGTGATGGCGGCCGAATCGATAC
>CAIKKY010000005.1 GCA_903828145.1 uncultured Hyphomicrobiales bacterium
AATCACCGGCGATTACTCGAACCCATCGGCAACATCCCGCCAGCGGAAGCCGAGGCAAACTTCTACGCGGCACTGGAACAACCGCCCATGGCCGCATAACTTAAACCAAACAGCCTCCGGAACTCCCGGTGCGGTTCAGTGTTCCTCGCCCATGACCAGCGCTATTCGGCCGCGGACGAGTTCCTCACCGTCTGGAAGCGCCTGCTGGCGGGGGAGACCGTCACCTACAAGGGCAAGCACATTACGGTGGAAGGCGCGCGCAACCACCACCCGCCGGTGCAGACGCCGCATCCGCCGCTTTATTTCGGCGGCTCGTCCCCGGCGGCGCACGAGCTCGCTGCCGCGCATGTCGATGCCTATCTCACCTGGGGCGAGCCGCCGGCCGCCGTGGCCGAAAAAATCAAGGATGTGAGAGAGCGCGCCGCCCGTTATGACCGGACCGTCCGTTTCGGCATTCGGCTTCAAACCATCGTGCGCGAGACGGAGGCCGAGGCCTGGGCCGATGCCGACCGGCTCATCAGCCATTTGACCGACGAGGACATTGCCGCCGCGCAGGCCAATTTTGCCAAGATGGATTCGGTGGGGCAGTCGCGCATCGCCGCGCTGCATGGCGGCCGGCGCGACCGGCTGGTGATCGGCCCCAATCTCTGGGCTGGGGTGGGTCTCGTGCGCGGCGGGGCCGGAACTGCCCTGGTCGGCAATCCGCAGCAGGTGGCCGACCGGATTGCCGAATACCAGGCGCTCGGCGTCGATACTTTCGTGCTCTCGGGCTACCCGCATCTGGAAGAAGCCATCCGCTTTGCGGAACTCGTCTTCCCATTAGTGGGCAAGGACGCCGTCACTCTGGGCCGGAGTGCATTCACAGGTGGGGCGTTTGATGGCCATGCACGGGCTGGGCGCCCCTAGCCCCTCTCTCAGCATCAACCGCTTTGCGCCGCCCGGGCCCCTGTTCCCGGGCGGCTTTTTTTCGGGCCTCAGCCCAAGAGTACCGGACCGGCCGCACCAGAGGGCCGGGGTATTTCATTCTCCCTGATCCGGCTCGACGGAGCGAAAAAAACGCCACGACCCCCACCCCCCGGCAACCGCATTTGTCGACTTAGTACATAAAAACGGTAGACAAAGTTACAGCCGATGTGGCGCGACTTATCTCTGAAAAGAAGCCGTTTGGATGACCAGAAACCCACCCCGCCAGATCAAGCTCGGGGCATTCATCATGGCGACCGGGCACCATATTTCGGCCTGGCGGCACAGGGATGCAGAAGCGCGTGCAGGCCACGACATCGCGCATTATCGCGACCTGGCCATTACCACCGAGCGCGGCAAGTTCGACCTCGTGTTTATCGCCGACGTGGTCTTCCCCCTGAAAAGTGGTCCTCCCTGAAGTATGGCTTTTGAGCCGGGAGCACGTCATAACCACCTAATGGGAGCCAGCCAGGCCGGCGTTGCACGAGGATGCGGTTTGACAGGCCTAGCGATTCGCACTAAAACTGAAGGCTATAAACTGGGGAGGGTGCAGTGAATATCGCCATTAAGTCGACGTATGTGAAGCCGACGCTCACCAAGCATCGGACGCTAGCCGCGATCACTGCTGTGCCGAGCAGCAAGCAGCCCGTCTGATCGGCAGGCGGACTACACTGGAAATTCCGGTTATGCGATGCAAGGATTTGAGAATGAAGACCACTGCCAAGAAGACCTACGCAAAGCCGACTCTCACCAAGCAGCGGACGCTCGCCGCGATAACTGCTGTGCCGAGCAGCAAGCCGGTCGGCTGATCCGTAGGCGGACTACGCTGGAAATTCCGGTTATGCGATGCAAGGATTTGAGAATGAAGACCACTGCCAAGAAGACCTACGCAAAGCCGACGCTGACCAAGCAGCAGGCGCTTGCTGCGATTACGGCTTTGACCGGCAGCAAGGTTAAGTAAAAGGGCATGAAACTCTAACTCTTGCCAGCAGGAACATCGCGATTTTGAGCGGCTTATGGCCGCTCGTTTTTTGTGGGGCAACAGATGACAGAAGCGTCGTTCTATAAACTGGCGGAAGGCGTGAGTTTCGAGGCCGTATCGGACGGCTCTGTGGTTCTCGTGTTCCGCAGCGGCCAGCTCTATTCGTGCAATGAAACCTCGACCGCATTTCTGACGGAGCTCGACGGCAAGCAGAGCGTTGGCCAGGTCGCGGCAGCCATGGCCCTGCGGTTCGATGCGGCGCCGGAAGAGATTCTCGCAGATATCGGGGCGATTGCGGCCAAGATGCTGTTCGAAGGTATAATCGTGAGCGCGACGTAGTTGCCGGGGGAGCCGACAGACAGCGTTCTTGCCCACGGGCTGTTCCAGGCCCGGCTGTGGCTCGGCGCACGCATGCTGCCGATGCGCATCGCCGGCAAGGACTTTGCCGCGATGCTGGAGATGTTCGAGCCGAAGGGCCTGCAGCTCACCCCGCATTGGTCGCTCGACTATCTCGAGCGCTCGGTGCGCTGGGCCGTGCGTGGCCCGATACTGATGCGCGACCGGCGCTGCCTGCGATCGGGCCTGCTGGGCTATGCCGCGCTGAAGGCGGCAGGCTATGCTCCCGAATTGCGGTTTTCCGTCGACCGGAAATCGGTGGCGACCAATCAGCTGGCCGCGCATTGCTGGGTTTGCGTCGACGGCGTGCCTATCATCAACCAGCCGCTGCCCGACCATGTCGTGGTGTTCACCCACGCCGCGACTACGCAGACGAAGGCAGCCGTATGACAATTCGGTATTTTGATCTGCAGGGGGCTTCGCTGGCCGTGTCCGCGACGGACTTTGCGCTGATCGAGGTGTTTGGGCGCATTCTCGACCAGCCTGGCTATGAGCAACCACCGGCGCCGGTATGCTTTGCGCTCGAAATCGGCATCGGCATGCCCGAGGCGCCGCCTGCGGGAGCCTTGCTGCTCCACCACGGGCCCGTGCTCGACGAGGGTGAGGCCACGGCGCTCACTGATGGTGGCGACATGGTGCAGATCTTTGCCGGCAAAGCGTCATTGCGCCTGTCCGGCATAAGCGCCCGCCTCATCGTCGCGCCCGAAGAGATGATGCGCATCCGTATGAATCTGGGGATTCTGGCGCTCGAAAGGGCATTGCTGGCCTCTGGACAGCTTCCGATCCATGCGGCCGGTCTGACCTTGCCGGATGGCGAAGTGGTGATGGTGATCGGGCGCAGCGGGGCGGGCAAGACCACCGCGGCGCTGGCGCTCTGCAGCGCCGGCTTCGGGCTCTGCTCGGACGATCTGGTGATCGTCCGCATGGAGGGCGAAGGGGTTGTCGCCTGGGGGCTGCCGCGCAGCATGAAAGTGCATCGCCACACGGCGGCGCTGTTGCCGTGGAGCACGCCGCTGCTGACAGGCGAGTGGAGCGCCGAGGATGAACGACCGCTGCCACTGGCGAAGCTTCGTGAGGTGGCACTGGTCGAGGGATCAACGCCGCGAAAGGTAGCCGCGATCTATTTGCTGCAGCGGTCGGCGGAAGCAACGAGCACGATTGTTCCGGTCGCACAGGCGGAGGTGTTCGGGGTGGCCGCTGCCGACCATTTGCGCACCAGCAATGTCGGCGTGCTGCGGGAACAGGCGGCGCGTTTCGCGCAATTGGCCGAACTGTTCCGTCGCGTGCCGGCTTTCGGCCTTGTGGTGGGCGCCAATCCGGCGGATCTCGGCAGCACCATTGTGGCGCATCACAACGAGATGAAAAGACCGTGAGGCGGGCCGGCGACAAGGTGCTGATTGCGCTCGCAGACCCAGAGCGGCCGGCCATCGAGGTGACGCCGGCGCAGGCGCTACAAAGTGTCGATGATGCGCGGGCGCATGGCGTGTTGCCGATCATCGTGCGCAAGATCGGTCCCCTGTTGCCGGATTCAATGCGCGCGGAGCTGCAGAGGGAAGCCGGCGAGCGGATCGGCCTGATGCTGCATCTGCGGACGATCGGCGCAAAGGTCGCGGACCGGGTGGCAGGCGGGTTGCAGGCCGTTGTGGTGAAGGGACCGGACCTTGCCGACAACGCCTATCGCCTGCGAGGCGACCGGACATTTGGCGATCTCGACATTCTCGCGGCGCCGGAGGCGCACGCCGCGCTGGCGGAACTGCTCGGAGGCCTAGGCTATCAACTGTACCTAAGGCCCCGGCTGGACCATACGGAGTCCAACCAGGAACAGAAATGGTTTCACCCTGGCATCCCCTCGGTCCTGGTCGAAGTGCATGGGAACCTGGTTCACTATCAAGCGCTGAGGCGACGCGTCAGCTTCGGATATGCCGAGGTGAGGCGCGGCGGCGCGCAATCACCGGCGCTGGCGCGGTTCTTCACTTGCGTCATCCACGCCACGCTTGGGCACAAGCTGCATGAGCTGCGGCTGCTGGTCGATGTGCTCCAGACATTTCGGCAACTCGACGATGCCGACTTTACCGCGCTGCCGGGGATGGCGCGCGAACTCGGAGTGTCGCTCGAGACGGCCCTGTGCCTGCGGCTGGTCGGCGCGCTGTTCACAATCGAGCCTGCTGCCGAGATGGCGCTGCGGATCGAGAACAAACCCAGCGTGTTCACGCGCCTCATCGATGGGGAGAGCTTGCTGGAGTTCCCCCGGTCCGGGGTGGCGGTGGTCCGCCACCACCTGTTTCGAGCGTATCAATACCTGGTGCCGCGCCGATGACCCGCAACGCGGCCTTCGCCGGCTTGCTGCCGCCAACGTCCCGGCTGGCCAATGTCACCACGGGTGAAGAGTTCGATGCGGCGCGAATCGTGGCTGCGGTCAGCGCGCGGGCCATGCGGATTGCGGGGCATGCCATTACGCCCGGGGACCGGGTGGTGGTGGCCCATCCCGACCCGCTGCACTATGTGATCGATTTGATTGCCTGTTGGGAGGCGGGGGCAGTCGCCGTTGCCATTAACTCCAAGTTGGGCCCCGACGAGCGGCAAATCGTTCAGGACGCGGTCGGGGCGGTGCTTTGGCTCGATGGTAGCGAGATCCCCGCGGCTGCCGGTCCGGCGACGGCACGGCCGCTGAACCTTGACGATGCGGCGCTGATCCTGATGACGTCGGGAACGACGGGCCGACCCAAGGGCATCGCGCATTCGATCCGATCGCTGCTGTTGCGAACCAGCCTCAATATTGCGGCGATCGGCGCTGGGACGATGCGCGAAAGCCTGTGCGTGCTGCCGGTGTTTTTCGGCCATGGCCTGATCGGCAATGTGCTGACGCCGCTTTTGGCCGGGGGACGGGTGCATCTGTGGCAGGGGCCGGACATGAAGGCGCTGGCGGGGCTGGGCGGGCTACTTGATGCGAGGACCATCAGCTTCATGAGCTCGGTTCCCTCGTTCTGGAAACTGGCGTTGCGGGTGTCGCCGCGCCCGCAGCATCTGCTCGACCGCATTCACGTGGGCTCCGCGCCGCTCTCCATCGAGCTGTGGCGTGACATCGCCGCGTGGGCCGGCACGCGGGCGGTGTATAACATGCTGGGGATGACCGAGACAGCCAACTGGATCGGCGGCGGCGCACTGGATGAGGCGGGCGGAGCGGATGGCTATGTCGGCACGGCCTGGGGTGGCGCACTGGCGGTGCTGGATGAGACGGGTGGCGTCGTCCGGTCGGGGCGCGGCGAAGTGCTGGTGCAGAGCCCGTCGCTGATGCTTGGCTATTGGCAACGGCCCGACCTATATGCAGCCGCGTTCGTCGATGGCTGGTTCCGCACCGGCGATGTCGGCGCGTTGAGCGGGACTGGGCAGTTGACGCTGGTGGGGCGGCTCAAATCCGAGATCAACCGCGGTGGCATCAAGATCCAGGCCGAGGAGATTGATATGCTTTTAGAGCGACATCCCGAGATCGTTGAAGCTTGTGCCTTCGGCATTCCCGACGAGCTTGCAGGCGAGGCCATAGCCGCCGCCGTCGTACTGCGGCCGGGCGCCCATTTCGATCCCGACGCGATCAAGGCCTGGTGCCGGGAACGGGTGCGGGCTGAGGCGGTGCCTGGACGGCTATACAGCCTCGAGGCGATCCCGAGAAACGACCGGGGCAAGGTGGTGCGCGCCGACGTCCGCACCGCAGCCGAGAGGCCGAGCTGATGCCGTCCCCGTCGGTGCTGCGCGGCAGCTTTGGGACCAAACGCTTCGTGCTGAAGTCGCTGAACGTCCTCGAAGCGCTGCGTGCAACCGACGGCTGGCGGCATGACGAAGCGATCCTGAACGGTCTTTTCCAGTCGCCAAGACCCAAGAGCCGCCTGCGGTGGTTGGTCGAGGGGCCGATCCCGCGCTCGCCGCGACGCTTCACCTATTCCATCACACCAATAGGGGAGTCCCGACCGATCGGCGCGCACGCGGTCAAGCTGAGCGGCTATCGATCCGCCTTCGGGACTGTGGCGCTCCACGATCGTGCGTGGTGGGGTAAGGATGTGGTGGTGGAAGCGAAAGCCATGCTGATGAACCAGTTCTTCCGGCACGCGGGGATCGAACGGTTCTATGGCGTGGTCGATGCCCACAACGTGGCGTCGGTGTTCAGCTACCGCAAACTTGGCTTCACCCACTGCGGGACCTGGCACCGGCACAAGCAGAACCCGGTGACCGGCGAGGTGATCGATTACCTTTTCTTCGAGATGTTTCGCGAGCAGTGGCAGGCGGGACCGTTCTGGGAGGCGGAAGATGGACACTGAGAGCCTCGCCTGCACGCTGGTGGCGAGAGCCCTGGGCATCGAGACGGTGCGCGCCGAAGACGCCATGCATACGCTGGGGGGCTGGGACAGTCTCGGCCATCTCGCCATCGTCGCGGAGATCGAAAAGCAGAGCGGTGCCACACTGACGCCCGAGCAGATCGTCTCGATCGTGTCGGTGCGCGACGTCGCGCGCCTGCTGTCGCGGTGGGGTTGAAGGCCCGGACGGAGCAATCGCGATGTAGGCGTCCGTAGCGTAGTTCTGAGCATCGCAGAAATGCGCACCATCACGCCCACTGCCGGTTTCAGCAATACCGAGGGCGAGGCGAACATTTCGATCGAGACGTGTTCGCAGAATTTTTATTTTATTGAAAAGAAAACGACTTTCCATGCGTACCGATTTCGTCGAGGTTCGCTCGGCATGAGACCGCGGGCCTTGTGAGACCGATTTTGGGCGTACAGTGACCATCAGCGTTGCGAACTCAATCGGATCTTCCGGTGCTGGCGACAACAGCTTCCCAGTCCGGGCGAGTGTCCGCCATGAGGAAACATGATTGGCCTTCAGCCTATGCCGCAGCGCGACTTCGCTCACAGTCGTCCCCGGCCGAAGTGTCTCCGCGACGATCCGCGCTTTAACCTCAGCGTGCCAGTGCCGATGGCGCCGTCCCCTTATGCCGCTTGTGAGAAGCTCCAAAGGAGCGTCCATGGACAAAATCCCAAACTGACATCAATCAGTCCAAAATCTCATCCCGCTCGACATCCCGGAAGGTGAGCTCGAAACGCCGCTCACGAACGAGCAGCGAGATCCGCAATCAGCAGGATGTCGACCGTGACGGATGCGAAGGCCTCTTAATTGAACGATGTCTTGAGGGCGACCCGGTCGTTGGGCCGTAACTGATATAAACTTCGTAGGGCTGAACCCAAAAGGACCGGCACTCGAACCTGAGCTGGCCGACCGTGATCTTCTGACTCCCAAGAAGACAGAGTTCCACTTCTGGAGAATCCGAGATTCATAAAGCGCCGAACCAAAAGGTCCTGCGGAAAACGAGCCGCGACCGAAGCAGAAGGTGGGCTTCGACAAGACCGAGCTGGGCACTTGGGCCGTTTCCCAACCTCAAGGGCAGCGGATCAGTATTTAATGTCAAAGACATAGGAGTTCGCTGTTTCATTCTGACCGGTGCGCCATTTCCGTACAAACCGCTGACTCGTGCCGTGAAAGGCGCTGTTGATTGGCAGTGGAGCGCACCCTGCTTGGCCGGACAGGCGACATGACCGATAAGGCATAGGCATGCGCCTATCAGTACAAATATATCCCAGAGTTCCGATGAGCCGCTTAGAAGGAACGACGTGATCACCTTTGTTCCTGCTCAGGCGCCAGGCTCGCTGCAGGCCACTAGGTGAATGCCACGACCGTAATAGCGTCTGCGTGCGGCGTTGCAGCTGACGCCGCTAAATTTCGTCGGACCGCTTCCCATCGAGGCCTCACTGGGGATTTGGCGCATGGCAATAGTGCCCCCGATGATCAATCGCCTAACGGCTCCAGGATCTTGCCCTTGCGATGGTTGAGAACCGTGTACTTGATACGTCGCAATGTCTCCCGCGATGACGGCTGGAGCCGATATCCGACAGCGGTCGCCAGAAGATCAATAATGAGCAAGAACGCATAGCGCGATGCAGTGGGCTTAAGTGGGTCAGCGTATTCCGGAACGTCCACCGTAAGTTTAATGTCGCATATCGCCGATAATTCGGTGTCCGGCGCTGTGATACCGATCGTGCGGGCCCGGTAGTGCTTGGCCAATTCCACGACCTCAATGACCTCAGAAGTACGTCCGGTGCCAGAGATGGCAATCAGCAGATCGTTGGGCTTCAGAGTCGCTGCCGTCATCTTCATCACATAGGGGTCGGAATGGGCCACGGCGACAACGCCATAGCGAAACAGACGGTTTTGAGTTTCCTGGGCCAGCGCAGTGGAACTTCCGCCCAGCCCGAAGATGACTACCTGGTGCGCGCCGGCCACAAGATCCGCGGCTTTCACTATGTCGCTTGGATTGATTGACCGCTCGACAGCCGCGAGCGCGTTGCGCGCCTCACCAAACACTACGCTCCACAGCGGTGAGCCTTCGGAAACGGCGGGGGCGGTTGTGTCCGGTGCAAAATACAGGCGCCCGACGACGACGCTCTGCGCCAGCTTCAGCTTGAAGTCACGGACCCCCTCGCACCCTATGGCCCGGCAGAACCGGGTCACGGTTGGCTCGCTGACCTCGGCACGCCGAGCAATTTCGGCGCTGGGCGCATCTACCGCGAAGGTGACATCGGCCAGCACAACGGCAGCGACCCGTCGCTCGGCCGGACGCAACTCGGCATACGAGTCCTTGATGATCGCCAGGATATCAGGAACCGGCCTTGTATAGCCGTCCCCGCTCCGATTGACGGAACCATGCGGACCCATGGGGCACCTTCCTCTGTCTGTCTGTCTCTTGCTGCCACCTGCAGCATCTTGCGTTAAACTTCACTTCTTTCGCCAAGCCGTTTGCCGACCTGCAGTGACGCTTCGTTCGGATGAGTCTTCCCGAAATGTAAGTAACTTACAAGAAAGTCAAGCCGGAATCTGCCGGCAATCAGGGGCTCTGCGAGCGTGGTCGAGGATATCGATCCGCTCGCTTGACAGTGAAAGTAAGTTAGTTTCAAACTCTCAGTGGCAGCTGATGGTGGGTCCGAAGTGGCCCTGCACCAACTGCATCAAGGACGCTGCTATCGCGAGGGAAGATGCCAGCCGCAATTCGTCCAAAGCTGAGCGTGCGCAACGCCACGAAGGTCTATGGCACCCGTTCGGGCGATCTCCTGGCAATCGATCGCTGTTCGCTCGACATTATGGCGAACGAGATCGTGTCGATCGTTGGTCCGTCTGGCTGCGGCAAGACCACGCTGTTGTGGTCGATGTCCGGCCTGCACAGGTTGACCTCGGGTGAGGTCCTGCTCGATGGCAGTGTCATCAGCGGGCCCAGCCCGGAAATCGGGATGGTGTTTCAGGATGCCAACCTGCTGCCCTGGCGCAACCTGGACGCTAACATCGGTTTTCCGTTCGAGATCAAGGGCACAAAGCCTGATCGGGTGTTCATTGACGAGCTGCTGAACCGCGTGGGGCTTGAGGGCTTCGGCGGACGGTTCCCGCGCGAACTTTCGGGCGGCATGCAGCAGCGGGCGGCACTGGTGAGGGCCCTGTCTTTCAAGCCTTCAGTCCTCCTCATGGACGAACCTTTCGGCGCCCTCGATGCCTTTACGCGTGAAGAAATGAACCGGCTGGTCGAGGAAATCTGGCTCGATCGCCCCACGACCATCGTGCTGATAACACACTCCATTGAAGAGGCCATTTTCCTGTCGGACCGGATCGTGGTGATGAGCCCGAGGCCAGGTCGGGTCGCGAACATCCACGAGGTGAGTTTTCCGCGTCCGCGCTCACCCGCCATCATGGCGACCAAAGAGGTTTTCGACCTTACCAATATCATCAAGGCCGAGATCGTGGGCGAGCAGCAAAGCCGCTATGCCAAAATGCCCACAGCCGTCCAGAACCAGCCCGCGCAGTGAGGTCAAAGTGAGCGATTCCGATACCATTCCGGAATTCAGGCGCGGGTCGGCCGCGGCGGGCAATGTGGGCATTACCGGCGGCATGTCGGCGCTTGCATCGGGGCCGGGCATTCGATCAGTCGGCGAAGTTCTCGCCATCGTGCTTGTTGCCATTATCGTTGTGGGCGGCACGGAACTGCTTCTTACCCTGTTCCAGGTGCCGCAATACGTGCTGCCCAAGCCAAGCGAGATTGCAGTCGCCCTCTTCACGGATTTTCCGCTCATTGCGCCACATCTGGGCCATACGCTCGTCGAGTTGTTCGCCGGTTTCGGCGTGGGTGCGCTGGTCGGGCTGATCCTCGCGGCCGTCATCACGCAGTTTCCGTTCGTCGAAAAGATCATCACCCCCTACATCCTGCTCCTCGTGACAACGCCGATGCTGGCGCTGGTGCCGCTGCTGATCCTGCGGTTCGGGTTCGGCTATGAGCCGCGCATCATTGCGGTCGCGCTCGCATCGGGGCCCATGGTGATGATTAACGCCGCAACCGGCTTCCGCCGCGTCGACAGCGGCAAGATCGCGCTGGCGCGCTCCTATGGTGCCTCCACCCTTCAGATATTCTGGAAGATTCGCGCGCCCATGGCGCTGCCGATGATCTTCGTGGGGCTGATGGTGGGGTCGATATTCGGCCTGCTGACCGCCGTCGGCGCGGAAATGGTTGGTGGGGGCTTCGGGCTCGGCAACCGGCTCACCTCCTATTCATCAATGATCCAGATGCCGCAATTCTTTGCGGTGGTGCTGATCCTGTCGATCCTGGGAATCCTGATCTACGTGCTCTTCTTCCTGCTCGGGAAGAAGTTCGCGAGCTGGGAAGCCTGAGGTAGTCCGCCCCTAAATAAGGGCGTGGCGAATGAATACGCGTGTAACGACCATCAACGAGGGGTTTGAAATGGTTGGATTTTCTCCGATTGGCGGCATGAATCGCCGCACGTTCCTGCAGGTGTCGGCAGCCGGTGCCGTCACGGCCACAGTGCTTGGCGGGGTGGGACGCGCCAGCGCCGCGCCCTATTCCAAGTTCACTTGGATTTCGCCGCGCGGCACACTCGAAGTGCTGGACGATTTTGGCTTCTGGATCGGCAAGAAGATGGGCTACTTCGCCGATCTCGGGCTCGATCCGGAAATGCAGCCGGGCCCGTCCGATGGGACGGCGACTGTGAAGTTTGTCGATGTCGGCCAGGCCGATATGGGCTTCCCATCCCCGGGTATTTTCTCATTCGCGCTCGAAAACGGCATGAAGCTGAAATCGGCATTCCACTGGGGTGCCCGTGACACGTTCAGCCTCGCATTCCGCAAGGGCGAGGGCTCGAACGACCTGAAGGCACTGGAAGGCAAGACCATCCTGCTCGGTTCCGCCGCCTGGCAGTCGATTGTCGATCCGATGCTGGCCGTTCAGGGCGTCGATATCAGCAAGGTAAAATATGTTGAGGCTGGCTGGCCGACGTGGGGCACGGCGCTTGCTGCCGGCCAGGGTGACGCTGCGCTCGCCTGGGAGGGCCTGCGCGCCGAGTGGATTGGCTCGGGTCTGAACTTTGAATACTGGCTCGGCGTCCAGCGGTCGCCGCTGTTTGCCAATACCTATGTTGTGCGCGCCGCCGACCTCGAGGATCCCGACAAGAAGGCGTTCCTCGACAAGTATCTGCGCGCCTGGTCGATGGGTCTCGAATTCGCCTATCACAACCCGATGGCTGCCGTGCACGCGGTGTTCGAGCAGTTCCCGAGCCTCGCCACCAATATCGGGCCGGAACTGGGTGCGACCTCCATCCTTCAGCAGATCAATGTCGTCCGCGGCGACATGGACAAGCGCAAGGGCTGGGGCGACCACGACATGACGGCGTGGCAGACCTTCTTCGACAAGATCCATGATCTGGGCCAGATCAAGAATCCGATCGTGGCGACCGATGTCTGCTCGAATGATTGCATTGGGGCGGCGAACGATTTCGACCATGCCAAGGTCGAGGCCGACGCCAAAGCCTATGTCCTGCCGCCCGAACTGGCAGCGGTGGATATCGAGGCCGTCAAGGCGAAGCTCTACGATCAGGCGATTGCCTGATGCTCAGGATCGGGGCGGCCCTGCGCCGCCCCGGACTTTCAATAATTGGGGGGCAGGGATCAAATGGCAGACAAGGTTCGCGTGCTGGTCGTGGGATTGGGCAATATGGGTGCGTCCCATGCCAGTTCCTATCACCGCAATCCGGGCTTCGAGATCGTGGGGCTCATGAGCCGTTCGATCACCTCGAAGCCCATTCCGGAGGAGCTGCGGGGCTATCCGCTGTTCGAGGATTTCGACGCCGCGCTGGCCGCGACGAAGCCGGATGCCGTTTCCATCAATTCCTGGCCCAACACACATGCCGAATATGCCATCAAGGCCATGAATGCCGGTGCGCATGTGTTCATGGAAAAGCCAATCGCCACAACGGTTGCCGATGCCGAAAAGGTGGTGGCGCTGGCGCGGCAGAAGAACCGCAAGCTGGTGCTTGGCTACATTCTGCGCGTGCACCCAAGCTGGATAAAGTTCATCGAATTGGGCCAGACCCTCGGCAAGCCGCTGGTGATGCGTCTCAACCTCAACCAGCAGAGTAATGGACCGGCCTGGGCCTGGCACAAGAACCTGATCGACTCCCTGATTCCGATCGTGGATTGCGGGGTGCACTATGTCGATGTGATGTGCCAGTTGACCGGGGCCAAGCCCGTGCGGGTGCATGGGATCGGCGCCGCACTCTGGGCGGAGGCCGATAAGCCGAATTACGGTCACCTGCACGTGACTTTCGACGACGGATCGGTCGGCTGGTACGAGGCCGGGTGGGGTCCGATGATGAGTGAGGTCGCCTTTTTCGTGAAGGATGTGGTGGGACCCAAGGGGGCCGTATCCATCGTTCCCGCACCGTCCAGCAGCAAGGACCAGCTCGAGGACGTGTCGGATTCGGCTGATATCGGGCGGCACACCAAGACGGACCTGATCCAGTACCACCACGCCGAAGTGGGGCCGGACAAGAACTTCCTCCGCAAGGACGAGTTTATCTCGACCGAGGACGAGCCCGACCATCAGGAATTGTGCGACCGCGAACAGGCCTTCTTCCTCAAGGCGATCACCGAAGATCTCGACCTGTCCGACTCAATGGATGCCGCGGTCAACAGCCTTCGTATCGTGCTGGCAGCGGAACAGAGCATTACCGAAAAACGCGTTGTCGAACTCACCTGATGACAAGGGCCGCAGGGGGGCTGGCCGCAGCGTGTCTGGCGACAGGCATGCACTGTTGGCGGCCAGCGCCTGCGCGACTGGAGGCACGCCATGCCCGGTACCGGACACTCACCGTCGTTTGACCTCATCCTGCGCGGCGGACGGGTCATTGACCCGCGAAATCGCCGTGACGGGGCCAGTGATGTTGCAATTGCGGGGGGACGGATCGCTGCTGTCGCCCCCCACATCGATGCCGGTGGTGCGCCGGTACGGAACGTCGCCGGGTCGATCGTCGCCCCTGGACTGATCGATATCCATACCCATGTCTATCACAAGGCGACATCGCTCAGTGTGGACCCAGGCTTCATCGCGCGGCGGTCCGCCTGTACCACCCTCGTAGATGCGGGAAGTGCCGGTGCGGGTAATTATGACGGGTTCCGTGACTATGTCATGCGCCAGTCGCCCTACCGGATCTTTGCCTTCCTGAATGTATCGTTTCCCGGCATATTCGGGTTCGACAAGGATGTTTCCATCGGCGAAGCCACGCTGCGCGCAATGTTGCCGGTGCATCGGTGCGTCCAGAAAATCGAGGCCAATCGCGATCGGATCGTCGGGGTCAAAGTCCGCATCGGCGGTATCGTGACCGGCGACCTGGGGCTCGGGGCGCTGGAACTGGCGCTCGAAGCCGCCACTGCCGTGGACCTGCCGCTCATGGCCCATATCGGCACGGCCCCGCCCAGCTATTCGACAGTTGTCGACATGTTGCGGCCCGGCGATATCCTCACCCACTGCTACCGGCCCGATCCGAATTCGGCCATTGGCGAGGACGGCAAGGTGCTGCAGGCGGTCCGGGCTGCGCGGGAACGCGGGGTTTTGTTCGATATTGCACATGGCATGGGCGCCTTTGGCTATGAAACCGCTGAAGCTGCCCTCAAGGACGGCTTCAAGCCCGACCTGATCTCCTCTGATGTGCATGTCATTGCGGTTGAAGGGCCCGGCTACGACCTGCTGCACATCATGAGCAAGCTGCTGAATTGCGGGCTCAGCCTGCATGAGGTCATCGATATGTCCTCGAACCGCCCGGCCCTTGCCATCCAGCGGCCTGACCTCGGGCATCTGGGTGTGGGGGCACCGGCCGATATCACCGTCCTCAACGAGCATGACAGCAGCTATGTCTTTGAGGATGTTGTCGGCACGCGCCGCCAGGGCGCGCGCATCCTTCAGCCCGTCGCGGTCTATCTGGGGGGGCAGGAAATGGAGGTCAGCCGACGACCTTTTGAAGAAGCCTTCCTTGGTCACACCCATCATCACTGAGCAGCCATCATGAGCTACAAGGCTATCTATACCTATGCCTGGGACCTGGCCGAGATTGGTCCTGCCGCCGCTGCCGCCGAATTCCGGGCTCTGGGTCTCGACACGATCACTTTTGCCGGCAGCTACCATGCGGGCAAGTTCATGCGGCCCCATGGCCGGGCCGGGAAAGTCTATTTTCCGGAAGACGGCACCACCTATTTTCGCACCAACCCGGCGCGGTATGGCGCGATAAAGCCACTGCCCAACAGCCTGACGGCAACAGATGACGTGCTGGCCGGGCTCGAAAAAACCGGGCTGGCAGTGAATGTCTGGCTGGTGCTTCTCCACAATACCGCCCTCGGGATGCAGCATCCCGGCAGTGTCGTGCGCAATGCGTTCGGCGACCCCTATTTTTACAATCTTTGCCCGTCTGCGCCCGACGCGCGGGCCTACGCCACGGGGCTCGCCCGGGACGTGACCGACACCTACCCGGTGATGGGCATTTCGGTCGAAGCGCCGGGGTTCACCCCCTATGCGCATGGCTATCACCATGAATTCGCGCTGGTGCGCACCAATGCCTGGCTCGAGAACATGCTGGGCCTGTGTTTTTGCGAACACTGCGTTTCTCGCGCAAAGGCGCAAGGGATCGATGCCGAGGGGCTGAAGGCCAAAGTAGCGGCCGATATCGAGGCGTATCTCGCCAGCGACATCGACTATCCCGCAGACATGGCCGCCGCCTTCTGGCAGGCCGACATCGTGGCCGGGGGCGACCTGCGTCGCTATCTCGATTTTCGCTCCGACGTCGTGACATCGCTGGTCACCGAGATCCGTGCCACCGTTCGTGCGGATGTAGAGGTCGCCATCATTCCCTCGGTGGCCCGGCCTACCGGTGGTGCGTGGTACGAGGGCAGCAATCTGGCTGCGCTCGGCAAGGCGACGGGGATTATCGAGGCCTGTTTTTATGAGCCCTCGCCGATGCGCGTGCAGGCCGACCTGTTCGACGTGCGGCGGCGCATCGGCACCGATGTGCGGCTGCGGGGGATATTGCGGCCCTCGTTCCCCGACCTCGCCACCAAAGACGATGTGATTGCGGCTGTGCGGGTGCTGCGGGCGGGCGGCGTCGACGATATCGCCTTCTACAATTACGGGCATCTGCGCCGGAACAACCTCACCTGGATCGGCGCCGCGCTGGAGGCATCACAATGACCGGGCTTTTTGCCGGAACCACCATTGCCATCACCGGCGCCGCCGGCGGAATTGGGCAATCGCTGTGCCGCTATTTTGGCGCCGAGGGCGCGACGATCTTTGCCCTGGATCGCAGCGACAGGGTATTGGCCATGCCCGCAACCTTTGCCGCGCTCGGCATCACGATCAAGGCGGCGATGGCGGATATTGCCGACGCCGCGGCCGTGAAGCGCGCGTTCGATAGCGCTGGCGATATCCATGTCCTCATCAATAATGCCGGGATTTCGCGGCATGCGACAGTGGCGGCGACCGATCCTGCCGGGTGGGATGCCGATCTGGCCGCCAACCTCAACGGCACCTTTGCCTGCGCGCACGCCGTGCTGCCGCAGATGGTCAGTCGCCGTCGTGGCAATATCGTCAATGTGGGGTCCGTCAACGGCCTGTCCGCACTTGGCGACCCGGCCTACAGCGCCGCAAAGGCGGGTATGATCTCCATGACCCGCTCCCTTGCACAGGAATACGGGCGCTATGGGATTAGAGCCAATATCGTGCTGCCCGGAACCGTTCGCACGCCGCTTTGGGATGAGCGGAAGGCGAAGGATCCTGCGGTGCTCAAAACATTGGAGCGCTGGTATCCGCTGGGCCGGATCGTCGAGCCCGACGAGGTGGCCAAGGTCATCGCCTTCCTCGCGTCCGACCAGTCGAGCGCGGTGACCGGCGTGGCCATTCCCGTCGATTGCGGGCTGAGCACCGGCAACATCGTCATGGCGCGCGAACTCACGCTGGAAGATTTTTGAGGAGGATGAAGATGGACCGACTTCGCATCGGGATTATCGGGCTGGGCTGGTTCGGGGAGATCCACGCCGAGACGATCAGAGGCGTTGCCAATCTGGAGCTTACGGCGCTGTGCACGCGCACGCCGGACCGGCTCGCGGCAATGGGCGAGAAATTCGGTGTCAAAAAGCTTTATCGCGACTATCAAGACCTGCTTGCCGACCCCGATATCGACGCGGTTTCGATCTGCACGATGTGGGATCAGCACACGGAGCCTGCGATTGCCGCGCTCAAGGCCGGTAAGCATGTCTTCCTTGAAAAGCCCATCGCATCCACCGTTGAGGACGCGCGAAAGATAACGGCTGCCTCCAAGGGCTCAAAGGGGATACTCTTTATCGGCCATGTCGTGCGCTTCAATCCGCGCTACCGCATGGCCAAGCAGGCTATCGACGAGGGGCGTATTGGCAAGATCGTCGCCCTGTCGTCACGGCGCAATATTCCCGCTGCATGGACGCCGACAATCCTTAACAAGATTGGCCCGATCGTGGGCGATGCCATCCATGATACCGACATCATGCTGTGGTTCACGGGCGACCGGGTCGCCTCAACCTACGCGCAGTGGGTGGATGTGCGTGGCCTGAAGCATCCGGACATCGGCCAGACCATGTACCGGTTCAAGGGCGGGGCCACCGCCACACTCGAAACCGTGTGGTGTATGCCCGACAAGACGCCTTTCGATATCGACGAACGCATGTCTGTCATCGGCACCGAAGGGATCATCCATATACAGGACACGTTCCCCAACCTCGGCATTGCCGACAGCTCGAAACTGCACTCGCCAGACACGACCTATTGGCCAATGTTCGACGGGGTTCGTGGCGGCGCGCTGCGCGATGAGTTTGTCTATTTTGCCAGTACGGCGCTGAGTGGCGGCACTGTCACCATCGGCACGCCCGAGGATGCAACGGCCGCTCTCGAAGCCACCCTTGCAGCAGAAAAATCGGCACGTACCGGCACCATTGTGAGGCTGTGATGGACGATTTCATCTTTGATCATGTCGGCATCACGACGACGGTTCCGCAGCCGCAGGAAGACTGGGTGGAGGCCAGCAGGATCTGGGTAACCGACCCCCGATCGCACCCCGAACATATCGAGTTCCTGCGCTACCGCGACGACAGCACGGTGCCCGATGCCGTGCGCTACAATCCTCATGTCGCCTATCGCGTAAAGGACCTGCAACCGCACCTTGCCGCCGAGGGCGTGGAGATCCTGATACCACCCTTCGTCGTCGGTGATTTTTTGGAGGTCGTGTTCGTGCGCAAACACGGGATGATCTTTGAATATATGCGCTACCTTAAAGACGGTTGGTTCGGTCGGTGACGTGACAATCACGGGCCCCCTGGCCATCGCACGATGTGACAGTTGGGTCCGTTTACATCGCCAGGTCGAAACGGTTCATTCCCGGCAGCCTGCTCGGTGCCGGCGACGGACAGAAGAAATCGGCGCATTCCGCTACGGTCTGGTTGCTAAATCTGGGTGTCTGACGTCCTCAACCGTGCCAGCCCCTGCTTCATTTCCGCGAGGCGGTCATGATGGGGGCCTCCGCGGCGCAGGCTTACGGCAGTCGAGAGAATATCAATGAGCACCAGGTGCGACAGCCGCGAGACGGTGGGCGTATAGATATCGGTGTTCTCGAGCGTTTCGACGATCAGCGCGATATCGCAGTGCTTTGTAAGCTCCGTCCCGGCCGCCCCCGTTATGCCAATGGTCCGCGCCCCGCGGTTACGCGCCACTTCTGTGGCCTGAAGAATCTGGACTGTATGACCCGTGTTGGAAATAGCCACCACCACGTCGCCGGTTCCAAGCATCTCGGCTGTCATGAACATCTGATGCGGGTCCAGCGGCGCTCCGCAGGGGACGCCGAAAAGCGGGAATTTCTGCTGCGCATCGAGCGCGACGATGCCTGACGCGCCAAACCCGAAAAACTCGATGCGGCGGGCTCCCGCCAGCACATCGACAGCAGCGGCCACTTGTCGGGAATCGAGGTGCGTTTGCGCCCAGTGGAGGTTCGACAGGTTGTAGTCAAAGATCTTGGTGACGATCTTGCCAAGGTCGTCGCCGGCGGAAATGGCCGTGTGCGATGTGGATCGGGCGAAGGCGAGCGACCGTGCCAGCTTCGTCCGGAAGTCGCGATAGCCGTCGCACCCGACAGCCGTACAGAAGCGAATGACGGTTGGTTCGCTGACGCCCGCTGCAGTCGCGAGAGTTGCCAGCGTCATGTCAACGGCTTCCTGCGGGCGCGCCAGCACAACTTCGGCGACGCGCTGGTCCGATTTGCGAAGCTCCGATTTCAGGCGAACGATCTGTTCGAGAAGATTGTCGCCTGGGGCGTTCATGGTGCCATCCAAAAGGGGCAGTGGCGTCTAGGGAAGGAAGTCGAGCCGCTCTCCCGCACGGGGCCTGAGAACTCGAAGCGGACCATCCGCCTTTTTCGCCGCCCGATCAATCTCTTCCGGATCAATGGTGTTGAAATCGAAGAGCCCGAAATGGTGGGGCACGAGAAAAGCGGCTCCGGACTCCTGTGCTAGTTCAATGGCCTCAGTCAGCGTGAAATTGCCGGGAATCCCCGCTGAGAGGCGCCGCTCGTCCCGCCCATTGACGGGGAGCATCGCCACCTGAGGCGCATAGTCCCGTACAGCATCGAGAAGGCCCGGATAGGGTATGCAGTCTCCGGAGTGATAAAGTCGCACCCCGCCTGAGTCGATTCCGTAGCCCAGGAACACGTGCTGACCGGCGAGATTTCGTTCCAGCTTTTCATGCGCCGCGGCGAAGGCGGTGATTGCAAGCCCCGGCAGAGGCGATTGCCGCTGCCCCGCCTCCATGCCGATGAGCCGTGCCGCAGAGCCGATTCGCTCGCGAGCCACGTCCACCCGAGCGGCCGGGACGATGAAGGGCACAGCCGGGAAGCGCCGAAACATTGGTCTCAGTGTGTCGGGATCCATGTGGTCAGTGTGGGCGTGCGTAACGAGCACCGCGTCCGGCTGCGGCATGTCGTCCACCGAAATCGGGGGCGGCATCATCCTTGTGTGCGGGTGGGCCGTTTCCGCGTATTTCCGTGCCAAGCTGTCCGACAGGTAAGGGTCGATGACGAACCGATGTGCGCCCGTGTCGATATAAAATCCAGCTTGCCCAAGCCAGAACAGGCCCGGCGTGCCCGCAGGCGGCAAGCCTCTTGCCCGCTCAAGTCGCATGGCGGGTGAGCACTTCGAGCATGTTCTCGACCGCTGCGCGGGTCGTGCGATCCACCGATTCAACCGTATAGCCGCCGATATGGCTGGTCAGGAGCACGTGCGGGTGCAGTAGTACAGGGGAGGGCTCAGGGGGTTCGGTTTCAAACACGTCCGTCGCGTAGCAGCCCACTTGGTCGCTGGCCAGCGCCGCCAGCATGGCGTCGGCGTCGACAAGGCCAGCGCGAGCCGTGTTGACGACCACGGCACCCGGCGCAAG
This sequence comes from uncultured Hyphomicrobiales bacterium, assembly GCA_903828145.1. Lineage (GTDB taxonomy): Bacteria > Pseudomonadota > Alphaproteobacteria > Rhizobiales > Devosiaceae > Devosia_A. The sequence continues at coordinate 20,208 of CAIKKY010000005.1, forward strand.
CGTTGCCAGCAACGCGCTCCCGAGCAGCGGACGGCCGTCTACTGGCAGGGGTGCATGGAGGCTGACAAGGTTGGCATCCCTGATGGCGTCAACAAGGCTGGTGCGGGCAAAGCGGTCGTGCAGCACCCGATCCGGTGCGGCGAAGGGATCAAAGCCGTTAACGTCGGCGCCCAGCCCGAGCGCGAAACCGGCGAATTGTGCGCCAATCGCCCCAAGCCCGATCACGGCGACTCGCGCCCCCTGCATCTCACGGCCAATCCAGCGCGACCATTTGCCATTCACAAGTGCCTGATGTGTCGGGACGATACGGCGCATCGCGGTGAGCGACAGGGCCAGCGCCAACTCGGCGACCCCCCGCGCGTTCGTACCTTCAGCGCGGCACACGGCGATGTTTTTCGCAGCCAGTATTTCGACCGGAAGGTTGTCGATGCCGGTACCATTGCGCGAAATCACCCGAAGCTTATCTGCCGCCGCAATCACCTGAGTTGACACCGGCTCGACACCCGCCAGCCAGCCCACGCAACCGGGAATTGCAGCGAGCAGATCAGCTTCAGTCGGCATGGAACCGACCGCTGCGAAGACGAGTTCGTACCCGGCTTCGGTCAACGGCATCAAGCCGGGGTGTCCGCCGGAGGACAGCGAGCGCGGTGTAATCAGAATCCTGTTGCTCATCGGCCGCTGGCATCCTGGGCGATGCGGCAGATTTCATCAAAGCGCGAGCCGGCTGTCGGAATGTCAATCTGGAAGACTTCGGCGATGACCTGCGTCCACCCATGGATGAAATACGTCCAACCGTCCTCAACCTGCACCTGCCGCGCGTGTTTCTGCGACCGCGCCTGGTCGAGAAAAATCAGGTTTCCGCGATAGTTGAGTTCCCAGGCGATGGCATGCTCAGGGAACAATGCGCTGTCGCTGAGCGGAGATCCGGGCGCGTCCTTGCCCAGTCCTGTCGCATTTACCACCAGGGCGCCGGACTTCAGGCTACGCAAGACCTGATCATTGTCCGCCGCCTCGGGCGCGAGAACATACTCTACGGGAATGTTGGTCCCAAGAGCCTGGTGGATGTCGGCAATATGATCCAGCCTTGCCTGTGACCTATTGGAAACGATGATACGCGAGGGTCTGTTCGCCCCCCGGTCCGGCCGCATCAGGTGCCAGGTAAGTGCGATAGTCGAGCCGCCCGCGCCCATGGAAAACACCTCGGCGCCCGTACGGGCGAAATGCTGCGCAGGCAAAAAACCGTCAAGGGCGAGACCGGACGAGATCGGGTCTTTGGCGTGGCAGACGAGCCGCCCGTCGCGTTTCGACAGGCACGAGGTTTCGGCCATCAGCCGGGCGTGCGGGTCAATCTCGTCGAACAGGTCTTGCGCTGCTGCATAAAGGTCGAGCTTGTGGGTCGTCACCAGTGCGCCAACGGACAGCGGGTCGTGCTTGATGAAACTGACGACGTCCCGGTAGCTCATGGGGTCGTCATGGAGCTTGAGGTCGATCCCCCTGATGACGACATCACCCAATCCGAGATACCCAGCCCATTTCGGAAAGACGTTCATGATCGAGGATCGACCGGTCGTCACTCCGATGAAATAGAAGGTCGGTCGGCTGGCGGGAGCGTAGATCATTTCGCTTTCCGAAGTGTCCGGACGCGGGCGACGGCCTCGCGGGCATTGGCCGCAATGGTGTCCCAGCGACCGGCGGCTATGTCGGCCTTGGTGGCGATCCACGTGCCACCGACGGCGCGCACCTTTGGGATTGCAAGCCATTCGCCCAAGTTATCGAGATTGACGCCGCCCGTCGGATTGAACCCGAGCCCCGTGTGCGCATACGGCGCTGCAAGGTTTTTCAGCATGTTCGGCCCCCCTGCCGCCATGGCCGGGAAGAATTTCACCAGGCGGCAACCTGCCTTCAGCGCGGCTTGAATATCAGTTGGGGTCATGATGCCGGGCGCGAACGGCAAACCCCTTTGGCGGGCGCGGGCAACCACATCGAGGTCGAGCCCCGGCGACAATCCAAAGCGGGCTCCGGCATCAATCGCGGCATCGAGCTGGGTTTCATCGAGAATGGTGCCGGCGCCGATGTGGATCGTCGGGCGGTGCTGCGCGATCTGCCGGATCGCATCGAGTGCCGCAGCGGTCCGGAACGTGATCTCGGCGACAGGCAGTCCCCCTTCAATGAGCGCATCCGCCAAGGGTAGCGCGTCGCCTGCATCTTCAATTGCAATCACCGGAATGATGCCAAAGCCGGAGATCGTGTCAAAAGTACTCATGTAAACGTGGCCTCATCTGCGCTCGCGTAGATCCGCTTGATTTCATCGGCAGTGCGGGGGCGGTAGCTCTGGTTTGGAACCAGTTTCCAGCCCTGTTCCGCGCGCTGCACACGGGCAGCCATGCCGCCCGAACGATCAATCACGCCATAGTCCTGGCCGGAATCGTTAGGGTAGAAGAAGGTCATCACAAGGGGCGCGGCACCGGTATTGACCGATCGATGAATCCAGAAAGGTGGCACGTAAACGGCCACCCGCGCCCGGATTGGTTCCGCGCGAACCTCACCCTCGGGGCTTTCCATGAGCATCACTCCGTCGCCAGATTCGCCGTAGTAGATTTCGGGACGGTTAGCGCGGGCGTGGATATGGCCGCGGGTCATGTAGAACTCATCGCCGATCCGCCCCGGCTCCATGAATGTCGTACCGAAGATCAGATCCCCGGAGGCCTGTTTGGGGCGATGATCGAACACGCGATAGGCCACGCTCTCGCCATGGGAACGGCAGGCCGCCTCGAACGCCGCGGCGTCCGAGTAGAGCCCGGTCAACTCGCGCAGGCGCTTCTCATATTGCCCTGTCGGGTTGCCCATTCGGCCTGAACTGGCATCGATCAGATGGGAACTGGGCTGTGCGAGCTGAGGCATGGCGGGCTCCAAATCGGTAGCATTACTACATCAATGACTTTCCGCCTGACAAGGGGATTTTCAATGGGAGTTTCGAGAGTCTTCGTCGCCAATGAGGGGAAAAGAAACGCTCAAATGAGCAGAGAAGCCAAAAAATACTGGAAAACCTGCTCTTTTTCGTCCGACTGGCCGTAGCGCGAGCAATCGCTCGGGTCGTAATGGCCTGAACTGGATTGAAAGCCAGCAACGAGCATTTACGCCATACTCCGCAAAGGCTCGCATTTCTGGGGATTTTGCGCTTCCCTGGGTCAGCACAAGGCTTTTGAATATTTTGTAGCAAGACTACATTTTTTGGTTGTCTTCGGCTTTTACCTGAGGCATCGTCCGCAACAGGGGAGGCGTCATATGTCCGTTGGGACTGCACCTGATCGCGTGAAATACCTGTTCATCTGGCCGGCGTTCCTCGTCGTCCTGACGGTATCGCTGTTCCCGCTGATCTATGCGCTGATCGTGTCGTTCCAAGCGGTCCGGTTGGTCCCGCCGGTTCCGCCCCGCTTCGTCGGCCTTGATAACTATGCTCAGGTCCTCGGGTCCGGCCGGTTCTGGGGGGCGATGTGGACCACGACGATCATCGTGTTCGTTTCTGTGGCCCTGCAATATGTGATCGGGTTCACGCTAGCGCTTGTCCTGCACCACAATGTGCCCGGCGCGGCTCTCTATCGGGTCAGTTTTCTGCTGCCCATGTTCCTCGCCCCGGTCGGCGTGGCGCTGATTGCGCGCATGATCTTCCACCCGGTGCTTGGGCCAGTGAATGCATTGATAACGGGCCTCGGCTTTCCGACAGTAACGTTTCTGACTGATCCGGCACTTGCCATTTCCGTCCTCATCCTCGTCGAGGTCTGGCAATGGACGCCATTCGTCGTGCTGCTGATGCTGGCCGGTTTGCAGGGTCTGCCGGCTGAGGTTTTTGAAGCGGCCCGCGTCGACAATATTCCAGTCCTGCGCCGCTTCCGGGACATCACGTTCCCGATGCTGCTGCCGCTGTCTACGGCCGTGGTCTTCATCCGCCTGATCGAAGGCTACAAGGTCGTGGATACGGCCTTCGTGCTTACGGGCGGCGGTCCGGGGACGGCGACTGAAACGCTGACGCTCTATGCCTATTACGAGGGATTCAGGAAGTTCAACATCGGCATGACGTCGGCGCTGAGCTTTGTGTTTCTCGTTGTCGTGACCATTGCCGGTACCCTCTACCTCGTGGCGGCACAGCGTCTGGCACGGAGGTATCGCTGATGGAAACGCGCCTGTATCGTCGCATTGGACTCGTCATTGCACTGGGCTGGCTGTTTTTTACGCTGTTCCCGCTCTACTGGGTGCTGGTCACGGCATTCAAGCCGCCCCTGGCGGTCAGCCAGGGCGCCACCTTCGTGCCGTTTATCGACTTCCAGCCCACCCTGCAGGCATTTGCCGATGCGTTTGCCGGGCTGCGCGGTGACTTTCTGCCGCCGATCATTGCATCAACACTGGTCACGCTGACGGCTACTGCCCTGTCAGTGTTCTTCGGGGCCATGGCAGCCTATGCGCTGGTTCGCTTCACTTTCCGGATCAAGCTGCTTGCCGGAATTGCGTTTGGTGTCGTCGCCATCGGCGGGTTCCTGGTTCTGGATAAAGTGCTGCATGTGCCTGTGCCCTATGCACTGGGTCTGGTGCTGGTCGGCGGTCTCGCGGTCGCGATCGTGCTTAATCGCCTGCCCTTGCCCGGACCGGTGCTGGTGAACGACGACGTGACGTTCTGGTTTGTTTCCCAGCGCATGTTTCCGCCCATCGTCTCGGCTTTCGCGCTGTTCCTTGTTTATGCCGAAATGCGAAAGGTCGGGGTCCAGATGCTGGATTCCATGCCGGGGCTGGTGCTTGCCTATACCGCCTTCGGGTTGCCCTTCGCGGTTTGGCTGATGCGGGATTTCTTCCAGAATGTCCCCGTAGAGGTTGAAGAGGCGGCCATGGTCGACAATGTCGGCCGCCTGCGGATCTTCTTCCAGATCGTGGTGCCCATGGCCACGCCGGGCATCGTCGCTACGTCGATGATCGTGCTCGCTTTCATCTGGAACGAATTTCTGCTGGCGCTGCTCCTGACCTCTGCCAGGTGGCAAACCCTTCCCATCCTCCTTGCCGGCCAGAGTTCGAGCCGGGGCGATGAGTGGTGGGCCATTTCCGTTGCCGCGCTCATCTCGATCCTGCCGATGATCGTGGTCGCCATCTTCCTCGGCCGCATGATGCGTTCGGGGCTGTTAGCAGGTTCCATCAAGTAGATGGACATATCCGGGAGGAAAGCATGAAGAAGTATCTGTTGGCCATTGTGCCGCTCTTGATGAGCGGTACGGCCTATGCGGCGTGCAGCCCCGACTATACGGGCGTGACGCTGAAGGTATCCACCCAGAATGGTCCGGCCATCGCGTCTGCCCTGCAGGCGGCTGGCAAGCTCTGGGAAGAAAAGACTTGCGGCAAGGTCGAGGTGGTCGAGTTCCCGTTCGGCGACCTTTACACCAAGTTTCTGACGGCGATGAGCCAGCAGACCGGCGACTTTGACGTGATCGGCTTTGTGCCGGCCTGGGTTCCCGACTTCGCGCCTTTCTTGTCTACGATGCCGGCCGAAATCCAGCAGGGCGCCGACTGGGAAGACATTCACCCGGTCTATCGTGAACGCCTTATGTCCTGGAATGGCGAGATCAAGTCCGCCACCATGGACGGCGACATGCATATGCTGAACTACCGGGCCGACCTCTTTGAGGACGCCAAGAACAAGGAAGAGTTCAAAGCCAAGTATGGCTATGATCTTGCCGCGCCCAAGACCTGGAAAGAATACCTCGACGCCGCCGAATTCTTCACCGGTGCCCATGGTGCCAAGTTCGGTACGGCGGAAGCCTACAAGCGTGGCGGCCAGCAGTTCTGGTACTTCTTCAGCCACGCGGCTAGCTACACCAACAACCCCAACTACGCGGGCTCGATGTTCTTCGATCCCGAGACCATGGACGCCCAGATCAATAATCCGGGCTGGCTGCGCGCGCTCGAAGAATACAAGAAGGCGCTCGACTTCAATCCGCCCGGTTCCCTGAACAACGGCTCGGGCGATGTCCGTCCGCTCTATGCCGGTGGCACTGTGGCTATGAACCTTGACTGGGCTGACTCGGGCGTGCTGGGCGCGACCGAAGGCTCGATCAAGGGTAATGTGCGCACTGCAGTCCTGCCCGGCTCGACCGAAATCTGGAATGCGAAGGCCAAGGCCTGGGATAAGTTCGACACCCCGGTCGCTTCGCCCTTCCTCGCCTTCGGTGGCTGGCAGCTCGGCGTCCCGGCCGATGGCAAGAACCAGGCGGCGGCGTGGGACTTCGTGGCTCTCACCATCAGCCCGGCCGTCTCTGGCAAGGCCATTGTGACCGCGAACTCGGGCGTGAATCCCTACCGCCTGAGCCATTATTCGAACCTTGAGAACTGGTCGTCGATCTTCACCAAGGAAGAGGCCGAGAGCTACCTCGGGGCGCAGCGCGCGTCGCTCGACTCCCCGAACGTGGCGCTTGATCTGCGTCTGCCTGGCTTCAACAGCTACACAGACGTGCTCGAAGTCGAGCTGTCGAAGGCGCTTGCGGGCGAAGTTGAACCTCAGGCGGCGCTCGATACCATCGCCGCCGAATGGAACAAGCTGACGGACGAGTTTGGTCGCGACAGCCAGCTTGCCGCCTACCGGGCCTCGATGGGTCTTCCCGCACTGAAGTAAGCGGTCCTCCTGTCCGGGCCGGTCGCGAGGCTGGCCCGGAACCTTTGTATGACTTCAGATACCCAAGGCGGCGCCATGGCTCACGTCAATCTCTCGCAAGTTCGCAAGTCCTTCGGCTCTGTCGAGGTGATCCCGCCGCTCGATTTGGCCATCGAGGAGGGCGAGTTCATCGTGCTTGTCGGCCCATCCGGATGCGGCAAAACGACGACGCTGCGTATGGTGGCCGGTCTCGAAAGCACCACGGGAGGTCGCATTGACATTGCAGGACGCGATGTGACGGCCGTGCGGCCGGGCGAACGCAACTGCGCCATGGTCTTCCAGAATTACGCGCTCTATCCGCATATGAGCGTCCGGCAAAATATCGGCTATGCAATGAAAGTGCATGGCATGCCGGCTGCCGAAATCGCAAAGCGCGTGGATGATACCGCCGCACTCTTGGGGCTCGCACCTTACCTCGATCGCAAGCCGGGGGCGTTGTCGGGTGGCCAGCGCCAGCGTGTGGCAATTGGCCGGGCCCTCGTGCGCCAGCCGGAAGTGTTCCTTTTTGACGAACCGCTCTCTAATCTCGATGCGAAGCTGCGCGTTGAAATGCGGGCTGAGATCAAAATTCTTCAGCGTCGGCTTGGCACAACGGCCATTTATGTAACACACGATCAGGTTGAAGCCATGACCATGGCCGACCGCGTGGTGGTGATGAATGGCGGTCGTATAGAACAGGTGGCGGCCCCCATCACCTTGTATGAGAAACCGGCCAATCGCTTTGTTGCCAACTTTATCGGATCGCCGGCCATGAATTTCTTCGAGGTAACGGTGGGTGACGGCGAGATCGCGCTCGCCGACCAGAAGCTGTCACTGGCGCCTTCGGGCCGTGCCACGCTTGCTGGCCGCCGCACTGTGACCTTTGGTATCCGTCCCGAGCACATGCGTGAAGGCGCACATACTGCAAGGCTCACCCTTGTCCCCGATGCTCTCGAGCCGCTCGGGGCGCATACACTGATCATCGGACATGTAGGCGAGCACCGCATTACGGCCCAGGTCGATCCGCGCTTTCCTGCCGTACCTGGCCAGCCCTGTGCAGTGACCATCGACATGGAGCAGGCGCATTTCTTCGATCCCGACACCGGGGCGCGACTTTGATGCGCGACCTGTACCTTGCCATAGACGTCGGCACCGGTGGATTACGATCCGCCCTTGTGGACCGGCTGGGCAGGGTGCTGGCCTACTCCCACAAGGAGCACGAGCAGATTGTGCCGCAGTTCGGCTGGTCGGAACAACGCCCTGAGGACTGGTGGACCGGGACTGTCGATACCATCGGCGCGGTGCTTCAAATGGTTGAGGGGGCGCCGGGGCGCATCGCGGCGATCTGTACCTGTGGCCAGATGCACGGGACAGTGCTGATCGACGATGCGGGGCAGCCCACGCTCGACGCCGTACCCCTGTGGAACGATAAGCGCACGCAACCGCAGTCCGATGCGTTCGCTGCCCGGGTAAGCGCTGGCAAATCGCTGGCGCTTTCGGCCAACATGCCTTCCCCGGCCTGGCCGGCGTTCAAACTTGCCTGGATCGCGCAAAATCGGCCTGAGGCGCTGACGCGCGCCTCAACTGTGTTGATGCCCAAAGATTGGATCAATTTCCGGCTGACGGGCGAGCGGGCGCAGGATTTCACTGAAGCATCCCTGAGCTTTCTAATGGACTGGCGCCGCCGGGAGTGGTCAGACGAACTCTGTACCTTGACCGGCGTACCGCGTCGCCTGCTGGCCCCGCTTCTGTCCCCGGCCGATATCCTGGGCGGGCTGGATGGCGGGGTGGCGCAAACACTCGGGCTCTCCCCCGGCATTCCCGTGCTTGTGGGTGCAGGAGACTATCCCATGGCGCTTCTGGGGTCGGGCGTTACCCGGCCGGGCATGGGTTCCGATGTGACAGGCACCTCATCTATCATCACGCTCCTCAATACAGATGCACTCATTGCTCCCGAAATTGCCAATGTGCTGACCCCAAACGGAGTCTGGGGCGCGATGACTCTGCTCGACGCTGGCGGCGACGCAGTGCGTTGGGCGCGGCGGGCATTTCATGACAAGAAGATCAGCTACGAAGAGATTGCCGAGATTTCGACATTGGCACCGGCTGGGGCTCATGGGCTGTTCTTCCTGCCCTATCTGAGTGGTGAGCGCGTGGCTGAGAAGCCAAACTCGCGGGCGCAGTTCTTCGGTCTTACTGCCAGCCATGCTTTGTCCGACCTGCACCGGGCAGTACTCGAAGGCGTTGCCTTCTCCGTGCGCCTGAAGCTTGATCGGCTGCCAGCAGGCAAGGGGCGACCAGATCGTATCGTTGCGGCGTCGGGCGGTGCCAGATCAGCACTTTGGCTCAGGATCAAGGCGTCCATGTATCGCACGCCCTATCTCGTGCCCGAGGAACTTGAATGTGGTCTCGTCGGGGCAGCGACGCTCATGGCGGCAAGCACGGGCGATGCCGCCAGCCTGGATGACGCTGTTGGACGCATGGTTCGCTATGGCGGCGAGATCGTTCCCGATCCGGCGACCGCGGACCTTTATGATCGCATGATGCCTGTTTACGCCCGCCTCTACGAGCACTCGAAAAGCTTTTACGACGATCTTGATGCGCTCACGGGAGGGGCGGAATCATGAAGGGCTTCGGCATTCACTCGAGCATCTGGACCATGAGCTGGACACCGGAAGCCGCTGAGCGCGCAGTGGCCGAGGCCATTCGTAACCAGTTCGACTTCATCGAGATCGCCTTGCTCCAACCGGGCCTCGTGGACCGGGCGCACAGCCGCCGCCTGTTCGAAACGGCGGGCATTTCCGCCGTGTGTTCTCTGGGTGTACCGGAAGGCAGCTGGCCTTCGCGCGAGCCTGACAAGGGGCTCGACTTCCTGACCCTTGCGATAGACGCTGCTGCTGATATGGGGGCTTTAGCGCTCTCCGGCGTGATCTATGGCGGCATTGGCGAGCGGTCTGGGGTTCCGCCAACCGAACTGGAACTCGAAAACGTCGCACGCTGCCTTACTGCGGCGGCGCGACATGCACGCTCGCGCGGGCTCTTGCTGGGCATCGAGCCTGTTAATCGCTACGAGACACATCTCATCAACACCGGCCGCCAAGCGGTAGAAATGATTGAGCGCATCGGCGCAGACAATCTCTTCGTGCACCTCGATACCTACCACATGAATATCGAGGAAAAGGGCATCGCGCTCGGCATCCTCGAGGCCCGGGATCACCTGCGCTACATCCACCTGTCGGAATCCGACAGAGGCGTGCCGGGAAAAGGCAATATTCGATGGGATGAAATCTATGGGGCGTTGGCCGCAGTGGGGTTTTCAGGCGGGCTTGCCATGGAAAGCTTCATGAACATGCCGCCCGAACTGGCCTATGGTCTTTCCGTCTGGCGGCCCGTCGCCGACAGCACCGAGGAAGTGATTACCGAGGGACTCGCCTTCCTGAGGGGCAAGGCCCGGCAATACGGGCTCCTTCGGGCGAACAACTCGGTCAATTAGAGATTACGTAGAGAATACAATATCATAAGAGTTCGCGGTTTCATTCTGACCGGCGCGCCATTTCCGTACAAAACCACTAACTCGTGCTGGTGCGTTCGATTCGCTGGTGACCGCGGCCGCTAACGCGTCTTGGGAACCGATGATCCGGACTTTATGATCATCGACCTCTATTGATCCGATGACGGAGGCAAGCCAGGCCTTGCGGGCTTGAATGTCGCCATTGGCGAGTTTCTGGCGCATTGCGATTGAGAAGGCTTCCACCATTTCCGGCGTTGGCGCAGTGCTGCGACTGGTTGTCGCCTGAAGACGACCAAGCGCGTCACGAGCAAGGTCGCGCTCCGCTTTGAGAGATTGAATGCGGGTCTTGAGATCAGCATCAAGTTCGGCGACGCCCTCCTCGATCGCGGCATAAAGGCGCTTGAGACGCGAATCCTTGTCAGCAATCTCCCGTTCGAGGGCAGCGCGTCGAGTGGC
>CAIKKY010000006.1 GCA_903828145.1 uncultured Hyphomicrobiales bacterium
AGTCAGAGGGTATACGCCAGATATAGCTGAAAATAAACAGCAAAATGTCTCGTATGTTGCCAGTGATCACATATGTTTTCATGGAACCGCTGACTACGAATCTGGGGGTCAGGAGTTCGAATCTCTTCGGGCGCGCCATTTGCAATGACTGCCTTATGCCTCGGCGACGGTGTACCGCAAACCTTGACGGTCTGCGCTTTCGGGATTCAAATAAACTGATCCGTGTGACCATCGACTTCGATTGAGGCGATGACGTAGGCCAGCCGCGCATTGCGGGCGTGAGTGTCACCATTGGCGCGATTTGGTGCATGGCGACGGAAAGAGGTTTTCACCAAGTCCGGACTCCGATCGCCTGGCCCAACCAGATGGTGCAAGCCGACTTTCACGCCTTCAGGGTCATCGTCTGGACGCTGTGCGGCTCCACGGGGCTCGAGATATGACCGACACATAGAACAGGGCAGTCGACGCTGCCGGATTGGCTCGGACCTTGTAGCGCCGCGGACCGCGACAGCTTGGCGCGTACTAGAAAACAGACGCTGTTCTAGTGGCTCGACTTTTTCAATGAACGGTCGCAGTTATACTGTTGGGATATGGCCGACTAAACCCCTGCCAATGCGATTGGTCATGCCGGTAGCGCACCGATTCATCAACTGACACAAAGTGCCAAATGATCCAAAGACTGAAAACGAGCAATGAAGGATTGAGCAGTTGATGAGCTGGCAACGTCGCCCCATTCTTTTGACAAGCGGCCATAGGGTAGTGAGCTTTACGCTCGGGGACGGTCCGAACACACTTCTTTTGGTCCATGGCGGCCCTGGATGTCCGTCGCGGTACTTGAGAGATAGTCACGCTGTTTTAGTGGCTAGCGGATTTCGCCTGGTTACCTGGGATCAACTTGGTTGTGGGGAATCCGACAGGCCAGCGGACAATGGTCTTTGGACCGTTGAACGGTTTGTCCATGAAATGGAGACTGTGCGCGCAGGTCTTGAAATTGATCGGTTTCATCTCCTCGGCCAGTCTTGGGGCGGAGTCCTCGGACTCGAATATATGCTGGCATACCCGTCGCGTATCGTGAGCTTTATCGGCGCAGACACGGCTTTTGACCTGCCGGCAATGGAACGTGGTTTTGAGAGAAAGAAACAGGCGCTCGGCACTGAGACGTACAGCATGATGGCCCTGCACGAAGCTTCGGACACGACTGCACATCCCGAGTATCAGGCTGCAGTCACTATGCTCATGTACCGGCATGTCTGCCGACTGAAAAATTGGCCGGAGGCACTGACCTGGTGCCTAGAGAATCTGGGTACAGAGGTCTTCTCGGCAATGTTTGGACCACATTTTTTCCAGTGTACCGGCACCATCAGGACTTTTGATCGCATGGACCGGCTGGCCACGATCAAAACACCCGTGCTGCTGGTCCATGGTGAGCACGACTATATCGAACCGCAATTGGCCGTCCGCGCGAAGGACAGCCTGCCCAACGCGGAGTTGGCGTTTTTCGCGGGGTGCTCGCACATGCCTTTCTTTGAAGACCCGGGTCGTTACATCGCAGCGCTTTCCGACTTTCTAGTCCGGCACAAAGACGTCTCCTGATGTGGTCCAGGCTCGAAGCTGGACCATGACCGGCCGGGTCGCACGGGCGTGGGCGGAGACTTCTGTGCCGATGGTTACAAACACCGTTGAGGCCCTCACCGGATGTCTAAGGTCAAATCTTACTATTCAAGATTTTGGAAAATATTTGGGTTTGACAATAAGTATATGTTGTCATTCGAGGATTTCCCTTCACCGTATTTGCACTTCTTGCATGCTTCGCTTTTATGCATAGAAATCGAGCGTTAGGATGTTCTCCTTAGGGCGCAGCGGACCTAATTTTCGTTGGCCGGGAGGTATCCAGAAGCATCGTCTGCATGACGCTAGGAAATAGTTTAAATTTAAAATATGTTTATAACAATTATCGAAGCTACATTTTATTATACGTGTCAAAAAAGCGTATTCCGAGATTTATATTCAACCATTTGTCCAATAATAGTAGACCTTAATGATTTAAAACTATATTTAGTCTAAGTAAAATTCGTTTAGTGTGCGAAACGGGGGTTGAGGATTTGGGGGCTTTGATTTTTAATTTCGCGAGGGCGTGCGGTGGAGCTTAGTTACGACGCTTTGGAGCGGCACGCTGTCCGCTTCCCGGACCACGCGTTCTGCCAGAAATTCAGCAGCGCAGCCTGGCTGCTTCCGCCCGCTGTGCAGGGCTCTGAGGTACTGGGGCACACGCTTTATCGCGTTCGGCTCATCGACGGGAGTTCTCGAGGCCTGTCGGACGGCGACGTGATCTACTATGGCCCTGGGCACAGGGTGCTGAAAGTCTTCACAGCCCGCCAATGGACCGAAATCGAAGCTGATGCGTTGCGCGTCGCGGCCGGGGAGTAAGCGCATGAGGCACGCCGGCGGCGAGGTGCCGCTTCAGGTGGCAGACCCAGGTCTCAAGCGCCATATGGCGCCACTGTTAAACGCTGGGACCGACGTATTGGGGCGGGCTTTGGTTTATCCGAATGGCCCCCCACACATGACCGTCCACATGGTTGAACTCGAACCGGGCGAAGAGTCTGGATGGCATGAGCACCCGGTACCGCTGTTCTGCCAAATTCTCGCCGGTGAGTTCACGGTCGACTACGGAAGCAAAGGGGTACAGCGCTTCCGGGTTGGGGATACCTTGATGGAGGCGCAGAACTGGCCGCATAACGCTCGAAACCTCGGCCTTTCTGTAGCGCGCGTATTGGCTGTTTATATTGGCTCTTCCGAATACCCGACACTAGTGCGGGTGCCGGGTCCTCTTTGACCGATCTGATGCACACCACCCGGCCACAGTGCAGCACCCGGACGACGGGGGTGAGTGACGTGGACCTGACCACGAGTCCATTGCCCAACTATGGTGTGTCCACCAGCGACGGTCAGAGCCATGACCGCGGCGTCATTGTCGTGCTGGAGTGCAATTGGGTCGTGCGGTCCAACCAGGCGATGCGATGAATCACTGGATCTCCTCTCCGTTCTGGCCGGGCTTACTCAAAGTACTCAGGTCCGGTCCCGCGGTGACGCTGGCGGCGGCGGCTGGCCTGATCATTGGCTGGAACTCACCGGCCAGTTCGCTGGCAGATGACTTCTTCAATGTCTACAGGCCGTTCTACCGGATGCTCGCCTACCCGTTTCTCTGTCTGACAGTGATTTATGCCTTCGGGCGGATGAGTCGGGCCGGTGCGGATCGCAATGCGGCGCACAGCGTGGTCATCATGATGCCGTTGCTCATGGTATCGATAGCCCTTGTAGCCAGCACTGTGACCTCCGTGCTGAGCCAGTCCCAGATCGCTCTCGCGCGCGACGGAATGGGCGCTCTCATTGCCAGTCTCGATCAATCCGAGAGCAACGTCGCAGAAGTCAGTCTCTCCGGTCTACCGGCCGACCATACTCTGCTCGGACGCTTCGCAGCCATGTTGGGTGACTTCATTCCGCAGAATGTCTTTGCGGATTTCAGTACGTCGAACATTGGGCCGGTCGTTCTCTTCCTAATCATATTCAGTGTTGCGCTCCTGCGCCTTCCCCAGAGTACGCGGCGCCCGTTTCTTGACCTGATCGAGGCGATGAATCGGCCATTTGAGCGGCTCCTGACCGGCATCCTGGTCATTGTGCCGGCAGCGGCGTTCTTCTACGCCCTGCGGGCATCGCATTTGCTCGCTTCACGCGATTTTTCTGGTGTGCAGCTGTTGTTCGAAGTGGTCGTGGCCTCAGCCATCGTCCTGATTGTAATGCTGCTTGGGCTGATTGCCGTTCTGACCCGCCAATCGCCGTTTACGGTCGCGCGAAGCGTGGCACCATCCGTGCTGACGGGCTTGCTGTCGATGACCGACGAGGCCGCTTTGCCCAACATCATTCGTACCTTTGAAGATAAAGATCATTCGCATCGCAACGGGAAGGAAATTGTCGCGTCGCTCGCCATTTCCATAGGACGTTTCGGCCGGATAGCGCTGGTGGCCAGCGTTTTGACCTTTATCGCAACACTCTACGAGATCCCGCTTCCTGAGCTGGTATTTGCCATACTCACTGGGGCGCTCGTGACTGGGATCAACGGGCCAGGTGTTTTCGTCGCGGCCATCGGGTTTGCCGGCAGTGTGGTGGGACTGCCCGTCGATGGCATCCTGGTGCTGGTTATTCTTATCGAACCGCTGCTTGAGCTTTTTCTTATTCCCGTCGCGGTCACGGCGGCCTTTGGCCTTGTGGCGCTAGTGCGACCAGCGGACTAGTCATGTATTTGCGGAGAAAAATAAATATGAAGGGCTATAAATTTGGTTCACGATCAGAGCGCCAAAATAGGATCAATCTATTTTTTGCACCAGTTCTGATACTAGGTTTTCTATTAGCCTTTGTCGCGTTTTCAGGCATGGCGACCGGGGCCGACCAGATCATCCGCGTGGCGGTTACGCCCGCCTCGCCGCCTATTCTCTACGAGGAGGATGGTGTGATGAAGGGTCTCGATCTCGACATCATGAACGCCTATTGCGCTAGCCGGGGCTGCACTCTGGAGATCACGGCCTATGATTGGCAGGGCATGCTCGCAGCCGTTGTGTCGGGCAAGGCCGATGTCGCCTTCTCGGGGATTTCGATCACCGAGAAGCGCAGGGCGGTCATGGATTTCTCCACGCCCTATCTCGACAACACGTGGAACGCCATCAGCCTGAAGAGCCGAAATATCACCATCACAGACCTCAACGATCTGAAGAAATACTCGATCGGATTCACGCGAGGAAGCGCCTATTCGGAGTACTTCAAGGGCGAGCTGGAGCCGAAGGGCTTCTACGCCTTCGATCAGGTGAAGCTCTATCCCAGTTACAACGAAGTCATGACTGATCTGCGAAATGGCAATATCGACCTCGCGCTGATCGATGGCACGGTGGCCGCTGTCTATCGCAAGACCATGGACATCGCAGACAGCTATGTCTGGAGCGGGTTCGACCAGTTCGGGTTTGCGTTCCAGAAGGGCTCGCCGCTTGTGGTCGATTTTGATGCCTTCCTTGTCGACCTTGGCGAGGAAGGTCTCAAGGCCATCGTCGCTCCCTGGATGAACTGATTTTCCAAGGAAGCTGTGGCCCTGTTTGCCGCGATATCATCGGCGTGCAACAGCGCAAGGCGTTTGATCTGGATCGTGGCCGATCTTCTTCGGCGACGCGCAGGAGGGGCGTCGTGGTGGTGCGTTCAGCGCCAAGACGGCAGGTGATGAGAAGCGAATATCGTTTCAATATTTTCCGGAACAGCCGTGGCGGAGATAAGCAAAAACACAGTCGAAACTGACCGCTGGACGTCATTCCATTTAAGTCCAAAGTCCAACCAAATTGAGGGCATTTGACACGTTTTGGCTACTCGCCTAACACTGCCCTTAGGTGATCAGGGGTGGTGGAAAAATGCGCAATCTGCAGAAGACGTTTACCGTTTTCTACTTCGTCGTTGCAGCTCTCATGGGGCTGACGGCCAACGCCAATGCCGACCAGATCATCCGCGTTGCGGTCACGCCCGCCTCACCGCCGAACCTCTACGAAGAGGATGGCGTGATGAAGGGGCTCGATCTTGATATCATGAATGCCTATTGCGCCAGCCGGGGCTGCACCCTGGAGATCACGCCCTATGACTGGCAGGGCATGCTGGCCGCTGTGGTTTCGGGCAAGGCCGATGTCGCGTTCTCGGGGATTTCGATCACCGAGAAGCGCAGGGCGGTTATGGATTTCTCCACGCCCTATCTCGACAACACATGGAACGCCATCAGCCTGAAGAGCCGGAACATCGCCATCACCGACCTCAACGATCTGAAGAAATACTCGATCGGGTATCCTCGCGGGATGGCCTACTCGGACTTCATCAAGAGTGACCTTGAGCCCAAGGGCATCTATGCGCTCGATCAGGTGAAGCTCTATCCCAGCTACAACGAAGTCCTGACCGATCTGCAAAACGGCAATATCGACCTCGCGCTGATTGATGGCACTGTAGCGACTGTGTATCGCAAAAAAATGGACATTGCAGACAGCTATGTCTGGAGCGGGTTCGACCAGTTCGGATTCGCGTTCCAGAAGGGCTCGCCGCTGGTGGCCGATTTTGATGCCTTCCTTGCCGATCTGGGCGAGGACGGTCTTAAGGCCATCGTCGACAAGTGGATGAACTGATCATCCGGCGAAGGGTCGGCCCACATGAACCTGGCTGAGATCTTCCTCACCCTGCTTCGGGGGGCCACCCAAACCGTTATTGTCACCATCCTGTGCAGCCTGACCGGGTTGAGCGTGGGGCTGGGTATTGCCATCGCACGGCGGCTTGGGCTCATCTGGCTCGAACCCTTGTTCGTCACCTTCATCTATGTGTTTCGCGGCGTCCCCATGCTGGTGCTGCTGTTCATCGCGTTCTTTGGGCTTCCCTCGATCGGCATCTCGGTGCCAGGCCATGTCGCGATGATGGGGAGCCTCGGCCTGATCGCTGGGGCCTACCTCGCCGAAATCTTCCGGGGCGCATTGGCCGGCGTACAGCACGAGGAAGTAGAGGCGGCGCTCGCGGCCGGGTTCACCCGGTGGCAAGCCCTCATCTCAATCGAGATTCCGCAAATGCTGCGCATGGCTGTTCCGAGCATGGTGAATGAGTTCACGACGGTTCTGAAATACACGCCGTTTGCCTATACCGTTGGCATTCCGGAAATCATGAAACAGGCAACGGCTGCCGTCTCGACCACTCTGCAGGGCGTTGAGATCTATGCCATGGCAGGGGTCCTCTACTTCGTAATCTATCGCCTGATGCTGGTCTGCGTTCGCCTCGCAGACAGGCATTTCACCATTCCCGGCCTGTCCAGTATTTAGGGAGAACAGGGAATGGCCCTCCTTGAAGTGCGCAACCTTTCGAAGACTTTTGGCCATCACACCGTCCTCGATGGGGTGGATTTTGATCTTGAGGCCGGCCAGATCAAGTCGGTGATGGGCCCCTCGGGCTGTGGAAAGTCCACGGTGCTGCGCTGCATCAACCGGCTCGTTGAACCCAGTGCGGGCACAATTGTGTTTGACGGGAAGCCGGTTACGGCGGCCCGGTCCGACCTGCTCGCGATCCGGCAGCGAATTGGCTTTGTCTTTCAGAATTACGCGCTTTACCGCCACCTCACCGTCATCGACAATGTGACTCTTGCGCTCAGAAAGCTGCGCCGACTGTCTCCCCGTGCGGCGGCGGACAGGGCCGGTGCCGAACTTCGGCGCCTGAATATCGACGAACTCGCTGCGCAGTATCCCGCAGAGCTATCCGGCGGTCAGCGTCAACGCGTTGCCATTGCCCGTGCCCTCGCCATGGATCCGGCCGTGCTGTTCTTTGACGAGCCGACATCCGCTCTCGACCCCATCATGGCCCGCGAAGTCGGCGGGATCATTGATCGTCTTCGCCGCGACAACGTGACTGTCCTCTGCGTTACCCACGACTTCGAGCTTGCCCGCACGATCTCGGACAGTATCGTGTTCCTGTCGGGCGGCCGCGTCCGTGCCGAGGACAGCGGCGACCGTCTGGCCAACGACTATGGCGATCCTCATATACGCGACTTTTTCACAAAGGGTCGCACTTCCCCATGAACCTGTCGGCCACCATACTTCCAGAACTGGTTTCGTCCGCGCCGGAAATCCTGCGCGGGCTCTGGAGCACTATGGGGCTTGCAACGGCCATTACCCTGATCGGTGTAGTCGGGGGCATTCTGGTTTTCTATCTCACCTTGAGTCCGGTGCCGCTGGTGCGCCGGCTGGTGCAGGGGTACATTTCGCTGTTGATCGGCACGCCGCTCCTGATCATTCTTTTTCTGATCTATTACGGACTGCCGCCCCTGGGCATCCGGCTTTCGCCGCTTGTCGTGGCACTGATTGGCTTCGGCTTCAACGTATCGGCCTATAATGCCCGTTTTCTGACGACAGCCTACAATGCTCTCGACCCCTCGGAGCGGGAAGCAGCAGCCGCCCAGGGCTTTCCGCCCGCGCAGGTGTTCCGCCTGATTACCTTGCCGCAGACCTTGAAGCTGTCCATGCCGGCTCTCACAAATCAGGCCATCCAGAATGTGAAAGACACGTCGATCGTGTTCCTCATTCAGTTCACTGAATTCTTCTCCCAGATGCAGGAAGTGGCGAACCGGACTTTCCGCTTTCTTGATTCCTACGTCGCCACTGGGATCGCTTATCTGCTCCTGATATCGATCGTGTCGATCATCGCGCGAATGATCGAACGGAGACTGTCAGTCCCCGGCCTTGAACCCTGAACACCTCTACACATGAGCCTCCGATGCCCGTCATGAATCGCCGCAGCCTGGTCCGCGCCCTCGGGGCCGTCGCATTGACCGGACTAACCCCGCTTCGGGCGCTAGCCCAAACGCTGCCGCCTGACCTGGCCGCGCTGAGCGCGCGCGGCAAACTGGTGGTGGGCATGACCGAGGCTGACACGCCGCCCTTCTTCAGTGGGCCAGGCGAGCCCCACGGTATCGATGTTGACATCGCCCACGCGATTGGCGCGGCGCTCGAGCTTCCGGTGGAGTTCAACCGGGGGTTCAAGACCTTCAACGATGTTGTCAACGGCATTGCGCTCGGAACGGTCGACCTGGCGACCTCCAAGATCAGTCGGACGTTCAAGCGGTCCAGGCTTGTGTCTTTCTCGAAGCCCTATGTGCAGCTGCGACATGCCCTGATGTTCAATCGTCTACGCCTCGCTCAGGCTGCCCGGGGTCGGGACGTCGCTGATGTTACGCGGACTTTCGAGGGATCGATCGGGGTTGTCACAGGGTCTGCCTGGGTCACCTTCGCGCATGAGCATTTTCCCCACGCCAAGGTCGTGGAATTCGAAACCTGGCCAGAGGTGATTGCTGCTGCGGTCTCGGGCAGCGTCGATGCCGGCTATCGCGACGAATTCGAAGTCCGCCGCATTGCCATTGATCAGCCGGACTCGGCCATTAACCTGCGCACGGTGGCCATCGCCGATGCCCGAGACTTCATCTCCGTGGCGGTGCCCTGGACGGCGCCACAGGTGCTGGCCATTGTCGATCAGGTCATCGATGCGCTACCCCAGCCCTATACCGCCGATCTGCTGATTGACCTCTATCGCGCCCAAAGCGGCGCCGCGGGGCACTAGGCGCATGGGCGGCGTGCTCTCCAGGCTGCTGTTGAATCCGGTTCTGGTCCTCGCCAGTCTCGCTGCGGCCGTGCTTTTTGGCTTCAGCTCGCCGGCGCTTGCCAGTGCGCTGGAGCCCCTCGGGGGCTACTACCTCAGCCTGCTTAAAGTCGTCGTTCTGCCCTATCTGTTCTCGGCAATCATGAGTGGCATTGCCCACATCGCTGCCGATCCGGCATCCCGGCGCTATTTGGGGCGTATCGTGGTGGTATGCATTCTGGCCATGATTACGGCCGCCCTTGTTGGTCTTGCTGCAGGCTTTGTCTTTCCGCCCGCCGGTCAGGTCAGCGGCGTTGCGCTTGCCGCGCTGGGCGACATCGTGAATGGGTCTAGTGCGCGCCGCTTCGTTACTGACACCGTGGTTACGCTCTCTTCAGGTTCAGGCGCCCCAGCCGGTACCGGCGACAACTTCTTCGAGAACTTCATTCCGGAAAACATCTTTCTTGCCTTGAGTTCGGGGGACACCATAAAGGTTGTGCTGTTCTGCGCAGTCTTTGGCGCGGCACTGTCACGACACCTCGACCATGGCGGTCGTACGCTGCTTGGTCTGCTCCAGGTGGTGCAGTTGACCAGCGCTGAGATTATCCGCGGCCTCAACCTGCTGCTGCCATTTGCCCTTTTTGCCATGATTTCCTCGCAGGTTGCCCATGTCGGGGTTGGCCCGCTCATTTCGCTGGGCGGGTTCCTCCTGGCCCAGCTTGCGGCGGCGGTCGGCCTCGTCGGCATCAGCTTGCTGCTCATCGCTCAGCGGACGGGCCTCTCGCCGGTAGCAGCGGCCGTCCGGCTTGGCGACGTCATGATGCAGGCGCTCACCACGCGCAGCAGCATCGCCTGTATCCCCCAGGCGGTCGATGCGATGACGCATCGGCTGGGCTTCGCGCGCTCGGTAACGGAACTCGTGCTGCCCTTGTGCATTGCCATCAATCGAATTGGGCCGATCTTCTATTATGTCATCGGAGCAATGTTCATCGCCCAGATTTACGGTGTCATGCTCGAGCCGCAGGAATGGGGAATTCTCGTTGTTGCGGCTATTGGCGCTGGCATTGCCTCGAGCGGGGGCACGGGTCCGATCACCGTGCTCCTGATCGGGCTGGTTGCTGAACCCCTGAAGCTGCCGATCGAAGCGGCGGTAGTCCTGTTTATCGCGGTTGACCCGATTGTGGATGCGCTGCGGACTGTGGTTCAGGTGGTAGGCAATTGTGCGGTTTCGGCCCTGATTGTCCCGGTTCCGGAAAAAAGTACCGATCTTGCCACTGCCTCGGGGACAGCCACCTCATGACCCGTGCTGTGACGAAATCGCGTTGGCGTCGGTTTGCCGACATTTTACAGTCCGGCCCTACCGTCACTGCTATGGCCATAGCCGGGCTGGTGATTGGCTGGCAGTTCCCCTTGAGCGAGATGGCAGACCAGTTCTTTCTGCTCTACACGCCACTCTATCGCATGCTGGCGTTCCCGTTCCTGTGCCTGACGGTGATCTTTGCGATCGGGCGTCTCAGTGGCGACACCGAAGACCAGACAACCACAAGGCGCATTGTCCTGGTCATGCCGGTGCTGATGTTCGGCGTAGCCGCAGTGGCGATGACCGTCACGGCAATAATCTGCTGGCTGCGTGTGGAAACGGCAAGAAGTGGCATTGGCTCGCTGATTGCCGCCTTCGACAAATCCGTGTCCAATTTCCTTGAAGTGTCCCTGAACGAGCCCGATTCGGGGCAGACCCTCTTCGGTCGTTTTGCCGAAGTCATCGGCTCATTCCTGCCGGACAACCTGTTTGCGGCTTTGGACCTGTCGAACTATGGGCAGGTAATTGTATTCCTGATCATCTTCAGCCTGGCACTGCTGGGGCTGCTTCCGCCCTTGCGGCGCACCATGCTCGATGCGGTCGAGGCAGCCCGCCGACCGTTCGAACACCTGCTGTCCGGCATGCAGCTGATCGTGCCTTTCGCGGCGTTCTTCTACGCGATCCATGCGTCGCATCTTGTGGCTGCGCGCGATTTTTCCGGTATGCAACTGCTGTTTACGGTGGTGGCGGGATCAGCGGTCACCATCGTTCTGCTCTTTGTGCTGTTCATCTGCATTGTCACCCGCCGCTCGCCATTCGCTGTGGCCGCCGAGGCTCGGGCGGCTGTGTTCGCCGGAGTTCTGTCGATGACCGATGAAGCGGCGCTACCGGTCATCGTGCGCGCCTTGGAGCATGAGGGCGCGTCTCACAAGGACGCAAAAGAAGTGGTGGCCTCCCTGGCGCTCTCCATCGGCCGTTTCGGGATGATCGCGCTGGTCGCCAGCGTGCTGACCTTTGTTGCCGCCATCTACGAGGTGCCCATCAGCATCCACATGACGCTGAGCATTCTGATGCTGTCGATCCTGACCGGTGCCCTGGCCACCGGCATTAACGGGCCCGGCGTGTTCGCCGCAGCCATTGGATTTGCCGGCAGCACACTCGGGCTGCCGGTCGAGGCTATCCTCGTTCTGGTGATTGTGCTCGAACCGTTGCTCGAGTTCTTCTTGATCCCTGTCGCGATTATTGCGGCGTATGGGCTTGTATCGCTTGTGCGGCCGCTTCCGCAGGCATCGGCGACCCAGGCGCAGGATCAGTGACGTGCGTCCCCGTTTTGGCAGATGGGGACAGGAGGGCAGCAATTCCGCAATTAGCGAAGAGGTTTACCAAAGTCCTGAGGATGTCCATCACCGGGTCTATGGCAATGAATAGCACCAGGGCTGCCTCGAACGGCAGGCCCAGGGGTTCCGTCACGATCCGGAACAGGGCCAGGTCGAGCACGCCTGTCGCGCCACTGGACGCAAGACCGGCGGCGATCGAGGCAATGCCGATCACGCCATAATGCCAGGGCTCGAGTTCGACGTGATAGAGCCCCGCGATAAAGACCGTGCCCACAACATAGTAGCAGATCGAGCCGGCCCTGTTGATGGTCACACCAAAGGGCAGGGTCAGCTCCACAATAGGGCGTGACAGGCCAAAACTGTCGGTGAGTGTGCGCACCGCTAGCGGAACCGATCCGATGCTGGATCGTGAGGTCACCGCAAAGGCGAAAACATCGTGCAACCGTCGGAACGCTGCCAACGGAGAGAGCCCGGCACGTGCCGCCAATATCCCAATCCCAAGCAAGACAAGCAACGTGCCTATGACACTCTGGGACACGACGAGATTGCCCAAGAGCGCAAAGGGCGCCAGCCCTCGCGTGGCCACTTCAGAGGCCACCATGCAGAACAGAACCGGCGGCAGGATCAGGGTCAGCCAGCGGATGACTTCGCCCGCAGCGGACTGCACGGCATTCAGAACGGCGAGAAGAGACAGGGTCTTCTGGTCGCGGTCGAGAGACAGGGCTCCACCAAACAGAATGGCGAAAGCGACGACCTTCAAGGTCTCCCCAGCACTCAACGCCTGGTATATGTTTGCCGGAAAGATGCTTCCCAACAAGAGCCCCAGAGGGTTGCTGGTATGCGATGCCAGACTCTCGTGAAGGACGATTTCATGGTCTGACTGCGCGCCCGCACCGCTGCTGACCACGTTGCCAAGGTCGGCAAGGTTCGCGCCGCTCAGCGCGCCATAGGGCGGAACGATCAGCGCGACACATATAGACAGCAGGGCGACCACGACCATGCAGAGCGCAATGAGTCCAAAAGTCTTCAGCAGGAAAAGCGTGCCACCCGAACGAACGGCAAGGCGAGCCAACCCTCCGGACACGGCCGAAAATACAAAGGGTAGCACCACCATCTGAAGCAGGCTGATGTAATAGCCACCAACAGGCGCTAGTGGCTTTGCAAGGTCCGGATAGGCAAGCCCGAAATACACCGAGAGCCCGACGACGACCAGGATCGTCAACGGGTTCTGTTGGAACCGCAGCAACAGTGTTCCCATGCCTGCTTTGGCTTGCGTCATCAGCATTCGTCCCTGCAGTCTACCGGCCGATCGGCGCAAAATTGGCGTGAGCCACCATCAGCCAGCCCTGCCTGCTGTGGCGGAAGACCGATAGCCGCGGGGCCGTTCCCTGCACCCTTTTGCCCTCGATAAGCTGGTCGCTCGTCACCTTATACCGGATCACGAGGACGTTGTCCGTTCCTGTCGCAACGATGTCGGAAAACACATTACGACTTTTCTGCACCGGCAGCGTAGCGATGTAATCCTCGCGCCCAAATCCGCTACCATCGGAGCGGAGAATCTGGAACTCCGGGGCCAAAATGGCTTTCACCCGCATGTGGTCGCCGCTGAACAACGCATCGGCCCAGGGATCAAGAGCGCTAAGGGCTCGCTTCTCGCTGACCTTGCCCGGCGCAGCATCGGCCTCAAGGGCGAAACCACCCAGCGCAATGCCGCCCAAAAGCGCCAGCGACAGGTCACGTCGTTTCATAGTCTGCTCCTCATCTGTCTGGACCTGTCATCCCAGTTCCATGGTGGCGATGGCGGCAAGCGCGGTGCCGCTCTGGGGCGGTGTGCCCCGGTACATGCGTGCAGTGGCAAAGGCGACGGTATATCCCAGCGCCTCAAGTTCGCGTCGCAGGGTCCGGTTTGCTTCCGGGACATCAATCACGAAAGGTCCAGCACCACCCGAACTTTGGGCGGCCGCGCCAATCAGGCCCAGCGCATCCCGCGTGCTCTGGGCATAAACCGGGCCGACCTTTGTGCCGCGGATTGACCGGCGCCAGGTCACGGCACCCGTGATTCGTCCGCCATCCTCCTGCACGAGTGTTCGGCGGCTGCCCGTATCTGTCATCCAGCCCGCGACGAAAGCCGGGCGGCGGTAGCCATTAGCCGCGACATCGAGGTCCAGCAGGGAATCGAGGTCTTGGGCGCGCACCGCCCGAACGACACCGGCCTCGGGTATTGCTTCCCCCTCATGCCGAAGTGTGGCGCCGACGGCGACAAACCCGGCCCGACCATAGTTTTCCTGCTGCTCCGCGACGCCATCGAGCCCGATGGTTCGAGCTCCCGCATGGCCAATCACAGCCTGTGCAAGACCATAGCCATGGCCAAGCTGCCTGAACTCGGGCAGGCAGATGAAGAGCCCGATAAAGGCAAAATCAGGCGCGTGGTTGACCACCGAAATCGCCGATACGGGCCGCCCATCGATGCGTCGCATAAAGAAGCCATCCGGATCGGCACCGAGGAACGCCGCGGCGTCGTCCAGCCCGGGGTTCCAACCTTCCTTTTCGGCCCAGTCGAGGGCAAGCTGAAGGTCGGCAAGGCCCATTCTGGCATCGAGAACAGCTTGGCCGGTCATTTCGACCCCGTGCCCGGCGTGGCCGTCAATTGCGCGAAATTGGCGGCTGCAATTACCCGCCACTCGGTCCCGGTCACCCGGAAGACAATCAGTTGCGGGGCATTGACCTCAACCATGCGGCCATCAATGGTCTCGTCGACCTCAAGGCGGAAGCGCGTGACGACGATATCGCCGTCTGCCGTCACCACCAGATCGTTGAACTGCGGCGTCGAGCGCACATGCGGCACGCTGCGGGCGAGATAGGTTTCACGATCATAGCCAACGCCGTCAGAGCGCTGGACCTGAAAGCCTGGCCCGATCAGGGGACGAATCTGCGCGGCATCGCCGCTAGCAAGTGCAGCGAAAAGGCGAGTAAGAGCCAACTTCGCGCCAGCGTCGGAAGCGGCTTCACTTGCTATCGCAGAGGACCCGCCGAGCAACAACCCGACAACCCAGATAGTAATTGAAAGCGCGCGGGATGTATACCGCATCATATTGGCGCCTATTTGCATCAGTATGGCTCTAGCTATTGACTGTTCGATTTTACTTCTTGATTCATTATCGAAAACAAATAAGAAATTAAACTAGATTCGCGTGCAAAAAAATGACACAGAGGCCATGAGCTTTCGATCTCAATTTCTAGGATTTTCGGGTGCTTTGATGTGCCTTGCGGCCGCCGCAGCCAGCTTCTCGGCGTCTGCAGCGGGCTTTGTTGCCAGCTCTCATGCCGAACTCGTCCACGACTGGCTGACGGTGCTGTATTCTGGCGATGCAGCCCGCCTTGATGCCGTTCTCGCCGACCATTTCCAGGTGGCTCTGGGTAGTGGGCATGGCTTTGTGAAAAGCGAAGCGCTTGACGTAATGCCGGTCGTAACCGGCGAACCCGTGATTTCAGGCCTCGTGGCGACGGAATCCGGCGACCTGCTGGTGGTGCGCTACCATGTTGAGGTCAGCCAGAAGATCGAGGGCCTTGAGCAAACCCGCCTTGCCCCGCGTCTGACGGTTTTCGAAAAGCATGCCGATGGCTGGTACGTGACCGCTCATGCCAGTTTCGCCGCGCCGTCGGACGGCAAATAGAACTGCCCTGCAACAGGAGCCTGAATTGAAGCACCTACTTCCGAGCCTTGCGCTCGTCGCGTTTGCAACGCTTGCCCCCTTTTCGACCGGGACCGTCGCCGAGGAGTCTCAGGCCTATGCGCACCTGCTGACCCCGATCCTCGCCACAGGCACAGATGTGCTGGGTCAGCCCATCGTCTACCCCCAGGGCACGCCGCACGTGACCATCGTGGTTGTGGAAATTGCTCCCGGAAAGGACACCGGCTGGCATATGCACTCAGTGCCGCTCGTCTCCCGTGTGCTCGAGGGCGAGGTTACCATCGATTACGGTAGCAAAGGCATCAAGACATTCAAGGCTGGCGAGATGCTGGTTGAAGCCATGAACTGGCCCCACAACGGCATGAACAAGTCAGACCAGCCTCTGAAGATTCTGGCTGTCTATTTCGGCGCCGAAGGCGTCGCCAACGCCGAAACGGCGGCTGCGCCGAAATAGGCATAGTCGGCCAATCCGCATGCCGGTCCTGTTTTTGGTCCGTTTGCGTCTCTGACTTACGCTTTAAAAAGGAACTTCCGATGTCCAAATTGCTCGCAGTTGCCGCGGTCTTGCTGGCAAGCACACTGCCATCCGTTTCAATGGCGGCTGATGTTTCGCAGTCTGAGGCGGCCAAGGCCCTGTTGCAGAAGACGGTTGCCGCTGTTGCAGCCGACAGGGCCGACGCGCTGTCCAAAATTGCCTCGGGTGCAGAAGGCTTCACCGATGGCGACCTCTACCCAGCCTGTTTCTCTGTCGCCGACGGTACGATCTATCCCTTCGCGAATCCGAATGGTCAGGCGAGTGTGGGACAAGACATGCGCTCGATCAAAGACGTTACGGGCAAATTGTATGGGCAGGAGCTCTTTGATGGCGCTCAGAAGCCCGAGGGTGAGGTGACCGAGGTGCGTTACGTGTTCCCAAAGCCGGGTGATGACGCGACGCCGGTGGCGAAAGTCGCCTTCGTTACCCACGTGGCTGATCTCGGCTGCCTCGTGGGCTACTACGAGTAAAACGGGGTAGGCGGCGCTATGGCTGATCCGGCCCACGCCGCCCCCATCCTCGCGGGGATTGACGTCTCAAGCATGAAACACAAAATTGTTTGCGCCCTTGTGGCGCTTCTTCTTGCCAGTCCGGCCCTGGGCCAAACCCTGCCGCTCCCGCCGACGCTGATTGGCTCTGCCTCGTCACAGGGGCAGGCTCTGCTCCGTCAGGCGGATGCCACCGAAGCGTATTTTGGTCTGGTCAATCAGTTTTTGACGCAGCAAACGCAGACTTATTGCGGTGTCGCCAGCTTGGTGATGGTTCTCAACGCGATTGGGATTCCGGCGCCATCCGTTCCCGCGTACGAGCCTTATCACGTCTTCACCCAAGACAACGTGCTTAACGCCACAACAGCGGCGGTGCTTTCGCGGGAGACGATCGAGAAGCAAGGCATCACGCTTGACCAGCTCGGCGGGTTGTTTGCAAGCTATGGCCTCGACGCAGGGGTCCATCATGCCTCGGACCTCTCCCTTGACGACTTCCGTGCCAAGGCCCGTGAGGCGCTTGCGACGCCCGGGCAGTTTGTTGTTGTCAATTATCTGCGCAAGGCCATGGGGCAGGAAAAGGGCGGCCATATCTCGCCGCTCGCGGCCTATGATGCCCAAAGCGACCGCTTTTTGATCCTGGATGTGGCCCGCTACAAATACCCGCCAGTCTGGGTCGAGGCTGAAAGCCTTTTCCAGGCAATGAACACGCCAGATTCAGATAACGGCAACCGCTCTCGCGGCTTTGTTCTTGTTTCCAGGTAGTCGGGAAACCCGTGTCGCCGTCGCTTTTGTGCGGCAGCGACACGGGTGTTGGTCCGGTAATTGGCCGTTACTTGACGATCAATACAGGCACCTTGCTGAGCGTCAGAACATGGGTTGCCTCACTGCCAAGCAGCAGTCGCTGTAGACCGCGGCGCCCATGCGAACCCATGATGATCAACCCGGCGCCCACCTTTTCGCAGACCTGGATGATCCCGTCTGCGGGTTCACGATCCGGCACGTGCACATAGTCGGCCGTGATGCCACTCTCTAACAGAACGGTCCGTGCGGCTTGGAGGACGTCGTTGGCATGAAGCTTTTCCGCCTCGGCCTGGGCGACGATAACCTCGGCAGCGGCGCTTCCCATAGTCCCATAGCCCGCAGCGATCAGACCCGACGTAACGGTCACGACCGTGACAGCGGCCTTTTCTTGCCTGGCCATAAAGGCGGCTGTGCGCAGGCTGCGAATAGACAGTTCAGAGCCGTCTGTGGCGACTACAATCTTAGAGTACATTCCATCCTCCATTCTGGACTTGGCTTCAATCTAGACACCCCGGCAAAACGGCCGGCGTTCCGAACTCCGAGCGTGCTGCGGTTCAATGGTCCTGCCCCTTAGGGGCGCGGACAGGGGCCTCCGATCACGAAAGCAGGGCCCGAAGTACGATAAACAACGTGCCAGAAAGTAGGATCGAGGCCGGCAGAGTCAGCACCCAGGCCAAGAGGATGTTTCGGATGGTCGAGGCCTCGAGGCCCGATCCCATGGCTGCCATCGTACCCGCTACGCCGGAGGAGAGAACATGGGTGGTGGATACTGGCATGCCCAGACCGTCCGCCGCCGCGATGGTCGTCGCTGCCACCAGTTCAGCTGCAGCTCCCTGGCCGTATGTCAGGTGCGACTTGCCGATTTTCTCGCCAACAGTGACCACGATGCGCCGCCAACCGACCAGTGTTCCAAGCCCGAGGGCGAGGGCAACGGCGACTTTCACCCAGATGGGAATGAAGCTGATCGCATGACTGACCGCGTCCCGAAACGTCCGTACAATTTTCACGTCGTCCGGGGTCAGCACCAGGGCCTTGCTCTTGCTGATCAGTTTCATCGCTTCACCAACGATATAGAGGTCGTTGCGCAGGTTGGAGACCAGCGACGTCGGCACACTGGCGAGCGATTTGTAAGAGCCCATGCGCGTCCTGAGGTCGTTCACAAAGAGGCTGGCCGCGGCCGTGGTCTCAGCCGACCATTCCCGTACGCGCACCGCTTCGGTAAGGGTATCGCGCGGGTTGACAGCCTCTAGTCCAGGGTCCGCATAACGATCAAGCACCAGGACAACCGCTGCTGCATCAGACCGGAAATCAGCGAGCGATGCGGCGTCCGGTGTGCGGTTGAGGGCAAAGGCTGTTGGGACGACCCCCACAAGGATCAGCATGATCAGGCCCATGCCTTTTTGCCCGTCATTCGACCCATGGGCAAAACTGACAGCAGTGCATGTCGCGATCAGTATGGCGCGAATCCAGGTCGGGGGCGGACGATCAGTTGCAGGCTGGTTGAACAGGTCCTGGTTACGCACCACCAGTTTGAGCGCGATAAGAAGCATTGCGGCCGCAAAGAACCCCAGAACTGGCGAGGTGAGCAGGGCAAAACCGATCTCGCCGGCCTTGCCCCAATCCACGCCCGTGGTGGCCGATCCGGCCGGCGCAAGAAGGTGGTTGGCGATACCAATACCGATAATCGAGCCGATCAGGGTGTGCGAGCTGGATGCCGGTAGGCCCAGCAGCCAGGTTCCAACATTCCAGATGATTGCAGCGATCAGCAGGGCAAAGACCATGGCGAGGCCGACGCTGCTGTTCACCTGCTGGATCAGCTCGACCGGAAGCAGCGATACGCTGACCCATGCCACGGCGCCGGATGCGGACATCACCCCAAGAAAATTCCACAGACCAGACCAGATGACAGCTGCGTGGGGGGGCAGGGAGCGCGTGTAGATGACGGTGGCGACCGCATTTGCGGTGTCATGAAAGCCGTTCACGAATTCGAAGCCGAGCGCAATGAACAGGGCCAGCAGCAGCAGCAGCCATGGCACTGCGGCCTGACTGGTGGCGACATCGGCAGATAAGTGCAGAAGGCAATAGGCCAGCCCGCCAACCACAACCGCGCCAAACATCGATCGCCCGACCCAGGTCATCGGTTTCGCTGCGCTCAGGGGATGAGCGTTTTCAGAAGGGACCGTCATTCATTGAATATCCGTCGTGCAATCGTAAACAACGTTCTGGGGCGGCGGCATCGGTATTTAGGAATAGAAAAGCAGTGTCAGAAACAGCCGCCGCCAGCAAATCCGTTTAGTTTAAAGGTCCATCGTGTCAAAATAAGAAGTATCCAAAACCCGTCTGAATTGGCCGCAGCTGCTCGCGACGGGTCCCTTCTTCACACTGTTGAAACTCTACAGCGGCCGAATACCAGGGACCGTCGGACTCCGGCTCGTCGTCCAGCCCAGAGTCCCATCTGTAACAACAGACGGCGCAGCCAAGACCGCCAACATGAGTAACAAAGGCCACTTTGTTCACGGGAGTGTGGTCGTCGCCCGGACGGCGGAACATCTAGTCCAAAGGCGAGATTTCGCCCTCAGACTTCAAAGCGTTGCGGCGTCCGCCCGAGCCCCGTCGTCAGCAAGAACTGGCACCGCCAGGACCAAAGAGAGCAGGGCGACCGCACTCATGAGGTGATTGATGCGTATGCAGATTTTCTGTCCACAACGATCGATGATTGGCGCCTGGCGAAAGCTTGAGATCGCGAGGTTTTCGGGGCTTATCGCGGCGTGTTCAGAGATTGCTTGGGCACGCGTGGCGAGTCTATGGAGCGAAAACCCATTCCCTGCCGCCCCACTCTGCCGAGTATTTAAAGCATGTTTAAGGTGCAAAGGCTGGACCGGACACCGCCTTGTAACAAACGCCTTTGATAACGCCGAGCACCGTAATCGTGTCGCCCACTGTGAACAGTGAGTTGTCGTCACCCCAAGTCAAAATATAGTCGCCCGCATCGTAGCTTAGAAATGCGTTAGTAGTATCCATCGGCATGGAGCTGCTGTTCAGGTAAAAGGTCCAGTTCGAAGATGGCAAGCCAATGTATTCCGTTCCGGGCGGCTCAGGAGTTAGGAATTCAAAAATGTCTCGCCCGTCGATATCCGAATACTGGGAGTAATTGTCAAAGGCATTGGCGTAAATGCGGGTCGGGTCCACAATCGCTGACTCAAGCGTGCACGCGCCGGACTGCTCTTTCGACAAAACGGAACTGGGCAGGAACTCTGGTTTGGTCATGACCGATGCCAGAAGGTCATTGCGGTTGCGAACAGGCTCAGCCGAACTGGCGCTGTCGGTGGACCTCAGCACCTGAAGAGGGCGCGCTGTGTCTGCGCCGCCAACACGCCAGTATGCGATCAGCCGGTGGTCCGGTGCGCTGCCGTCACGGCCTGCTCGGTAGCTGTATTCAAGACCGAACCCACTGTGGACTCCCGCGCCGATATTTGGGTCGAGGTTGATCGCAGCGCTGTAGCGAGTCTCAATTTGTCCCAATTGGGCACCCAGACTCAACGCCATCCGGTCGCTCGCCACCTGCGTGATCTTGACGTTGGTCGTCCAGCCCTCAGCGCCATCGAAACCATCTTCCCAAACGATTTTCTCATAGCCTAGGCCAAGCCTTGCCGTCATTCCGGGAACCGGGTGCAGCAGAAGATTACCTTCAAAGCCAGCAGTCTCTCCGCCAAGGAGCGCGCCCACTCCGACATCGCGTGGCGACGACTGCGTGGTGAATGCGTTAATCTCGTACCCGGCAAAGAAGCCGGTCCCGGTGTCGCGCCTTAAGGATATGCCGGCTTCCAGTTGGCGCATCCAGTTATGAAGGTCACCATTGGGTCGGCTTTGCTCATGGCCCGCGAGGGTACCGATCAGAATGGTATCCTTACCCAGATTGATCGCCCCATTAAGCACGAGTTCGCGCTCTTTTTCGCCCAGTGAAACGACCAGGCCCAAAGCCAAGGCTTCGCTCAGCAGTAGTCCGGCCCGCACCTCTGCTCCGAATCCGAATGTCTGACTCCAGCG
Source organism: uncultured Hyphomicrobiales bacterium (assembly GCA_903828145.1). GTDB lineage: Bacteria > Pseudomonadota > Alphaproteobacteria > Rhizobiales > Devosiaceae > Devosia_A. Next base: position 21,381 of record CAIKKY010000006.1, read on the forward strand.
GGGGCCGACCTCGGCACGATAGCCGTCGCCGTCTAAAGACGTTTTCAGGCTGGCAAAAATCTGATCGATGGACGGCTCGAGAAGATTGGCACCAAAAGATGCAGATCCCAAAAGTGCTGACGCCAATGCTGCCAGTGCGTACTTGAACACTGCCAGTCTCCAGAGGAATGCAAACCCTAAAAGCACGGAGCCTCAGGGGGGCTCAACGGCGAGCGCTACGGAATTAAAGCCGAACCGGAACACAGCAGCCCGGATTTTCGCAACGTGCTTGACCTTGCAATACATCCGTCTCGGATAGAACTCCGAGCACAGGAAGATGATCGATAGGGAGAAAAGTATTTCCGCGTAAACTAATTGTAGAAAAGTCCATTTTTTCAATTTCAATTCCAATAAATAAAAATAGCATGAACTATGTTATTGCGCAATTTTGAATTTCTATTTGTGCAATTTCTGCTATTTATATTTAAATTTGCAAAATAAATTTTCAGATTTTGCGGATTATCTTCGGAAATTTGATTTTTTATGTAATGATCTGAATAATCTAGTAAAATTGCGATATCTCAAACTGTTTTAGCAATCAGATTTGAATTCTGAGTGACGTTAAAAACAACCGCCATGAACCTTTTTGTTTTTTGCGTCGTTGCTGTTCTCCACGATAGATGATCGTGAGAGGGCGCAGTATATTCTTGGCTTGGTCTATTGTTCTAGAACCAGTATGGGCCGGGCCAGGGGCTGCTACCGAAGGTGGCAAAGGAGGTTGTATGTATTCGAAAATTCTTGTCGCAACTGACGGTTCGGAGCTGTCAGTGCGTGCCCTGCGGACCGCGGCCTATCTGGCTAAAGCCGAAAAATCGGCTGTCGTCGTCGTGACCGTAACCTCATCCATGATGAGCGTAGGGTACAGTGCCATTGGGGACGCTGCTGTCGAGATGATTGCCGTTGAGGCCGAAGCTGCAACCGATCATGCGAAGGCTTTGCTTGAGGCGGCTCGCGCTGTGCTCGACAGCGAAGGAGTCGACGCTGACTATGTTCATGTTCGCGACCATGAGCCGGCAGACGGGATAATCAAGACAGCCACGGACACCGGGCCGGATCTCATTATCATGGGCTCGCATGGGCGCCGCGGTATTCAGCGCCTGTTGCTCGGCAGCGAGGCCAGCCACGTTCTGACCCTGAGTAAAGTGCCCGTTCTGATTGTCAAGTAAATGACCATCGGACCAGCCGTACCTCTTCAAGGTAATCCGGAAATGCTGGTCTTTTGGCCCTTCACGCTCTCTGAAAAGGCCATGTGGACCTTTTAGAGCGGACCGTGCTGATCCTGTCTGCCCCGCGTCGGCCCTAAAGCGGCTGACGCGGGGCAAGGATAAGAATACCTTCGGGCGTCTCCATAGCTTTGGTATCGCGGTATTCAATGCAGGTCACCGCCCCGCGCCCAGACGGTTGCACCTATACACTGCTGAAGACTCGAACCGGTGGGGCCCAGGTGCTCACCAGGGGCCAGTTCTACCTGGCTGGGCGACCGAACAAAGCGTGGAGCGGGTCAGAGCATTTTTCGCGGCCGTGCGTGACTAGCCGGATCCAGGTGAAGTTTGCGTTGGCGCACCAAGGCCAAAAAAAGCCCCCGCGGAGCGGGGGCCCATCGGGCTTTGCCCCCCTCTCTTCCGGGGGCTTATGGGCGGGCTTTAGAGCAGCGTGACTTTTTCGCCGTCGCGGAGCTTCTGCACGACGATCTTGCAATCGTCGGTCAGCTTCTTGAAGTTCTTGTCGAGGCATTCCTGCATCGGGTCACCATAGCCTACGCCATCGCAATAGGTCTTGGCGTCGCCGCCGCACTTGCTGATCAACTGGGCGACCGAAACCGCCATCGCCTGCGTGGAGACCATCGCAATCAGCGCCGCCCCCGCAATCACTGTGAACTTCATTATCAACCTCCTGCCGAGGCCGCCCCTCGGTGTCTGCCGTAAACGGCGCTGAACTCGCCGCGGATCATGCCCGCAGGCAAAGGCGCCGCAAGGGCTGATCGGTCCAAGACCCTGAACCTCGCATGCCGAAGCGGATGCAATGGCAGGCGAACGGTTCCATTAGAGCCCCAAAATCCCATACCAGCGACCAATTGCTTCAAAATATAAGTATTTATTGTTACTATAATTCCAGCATTGCTCGGCGTTTTGACGGATAGGGTGAGGCATTTCTGCCGCACATTGTTCAAAAGGTTCCGCAAACATCCAATTTGGATTGAAAAGTGGATGCAAAAGCATTCGTATTGGCCAAGTTAGGTAAAGGCACGCAAAAGCTATTGGATCATTCGGTGTTGACATTCGCACGCAAAGCAACGGTTTCTCAATATTGGGATTCAATTGTATATGCGTTAATACTTACATTCACTTTGACCGGTTCCGCCCTCTCGGCGGAGCTCAGCCTGCGTTGGGTGGGCACGGACGGCGCGGTGCAAAAAGAGATGGTGCTTGATCTTGCCGGGCTCGATCAGCTGCCGCAGCGAGAGCTTGCCACCTCGACCCCCTGGACCACAGGCAAGCAGGTGTTCACCGGCCCGGGCCTCGCCGATCTCGCAGCACTTGGCCCCGAGAGTGCCTTTGCCACGGTCAAGGCGCTCAATGACTATCAGGCCGATGTCCCGGCGGAGGATTGGGCTACGTTAAACCCGGTCGTCGCCAGCCGCATCAATGCCAAAGAGCCGCCTATTTACGACAAGGGGCCGTTCTGGCTGGTTTACCCGGTAGATCAATTGCCCGTGCCGCTGCCGCAGGTCTACCTGTCGCGCATGGTCTGGCAGATCAACGCTGTGATCTTCCATGTTCGATAAGCTCCTTCTGCGCTGGCGCGCTGGTCTCGGCATCCTGCTGTTCGCCCTGTTCGCCGGGTTTCTGGTCTCGACCGTTTGGCTGTACCTGAACAATGACATGCAGCGGCGGCAGTTGGCCCTGTCCGTGCGCTCGTCCGGCTGGGTCAGCTATCAGGCTGAACTCGAATATGTGAAATTCACGGCGGCGCTCGGCCTCTGTCTGACTGCACCCGAGCAGTGTGACATCAAAGATGTCGGCATGCGCGCGGCCCTCCTCGCCTCCCGGCTCGATATCCTCGCCAACTCCGAGGAAGGCCGCACGATTCGCACGATTGACACCTACCGCTCGGCCCTCAACTCCAATTTCGCGGCGCTTGCGGCCTTTGCCGATGCCGTGGCCGCTGAACCCACCAAGGCGCACCTGCCGCTCGCCAACGAATTCGATGCCCTGGGTGAAACCCTCCAGGGCGTGTTGCGCGACGCGGTGCTCTACAACACCGATATTCAGGCGCGCGAAGACCTGGTGCAGAATTTCGACGCCTCAACCGCCTTTGCGCTGTTGATGCTCTCGAGCGCCGGACTTTTGGGCTTCATGGCCCTCGAAGTCCGCCAGCGTAATGCGCTGTTGCGTGAGTTGCGCATGCTGCGCGCCGCTGAAACCGAACTGCATGCCGGCACGGTTGGTCTGCTCGAAGCCCTGCCGGCACCGGTGCTGGTGCTGACCGGCACCTCTGAAGTCGGCTTTGCCAATGCCGCCGCCAAGGCCTTTGCGGTAAAGACCGGCGCCGGCGACGATCTGGCCCTGCTCGCAGCCGGTATTGCGCCGCTCAGCGACCGGCGGGGCACGGACCTCATCTCGCATGAAGAGCCCTATGTCGGCACCGATGGGGCGATCCGGCACCTCGCCCTTGCGGCGGCGCCGATCCGCTGGTTTGCCGAGGAAGCCCGCGCCGTCATCATTGCCGATAATACCGAGCAGCGCGATTCCGAGCTGCGCGCCATGGCCGTGGCCAAGCTGGCCGTCTTGGGCGAATTGTCCTCCGCCATTGCCCATGAACTCAACCAGCCGCTCGCCGTCATCAAGGCCGCTGCCGCCAATGGCCGGTTGCTGGCGACCAACGGCGCGGACAACACGCGCGTCATCGAAAAGTTCGTGCGCATCGACGATCAGATCGAGCGTGCCCGGCGTATCGTGCAGAATATCCGGCGGTTGGGCCGTCCCGATGATCAGGATTGGCGCTCCTTTGGCGTAGCCCGGTCGATCAACGCGTCCTTTGGGCTGATCAGCCAGCAGTATCAGACAGCCGGTATCGAGCTTGCGCTCGATCTGCATATCGATGACCAGGTTTCGGCGGTGGGCGATTCAACCCTGTTCGAAATCGCGCTCATCAACATTCTCATCAACGCCCGCGATGCTTTCGACGAGGGCGGGTGCCTCGATCCGGTCCGGCGTGTCAGCGTGTCCGGCCATTACGATAAGGGCGAGGTCAATCTGGTGATTGCCGATAATGCTGGCGGCATTCCTGACACGATCCTGCCGCGCATCTTCGATAGCTTTGTCACCTCCAAGGCGCCCGACAGGGGCACCGGCCTTGGTCTGTCGATTGCACGCCGCGCCGTCGAGCGCATGAAAGGCACAATCACCGCCCGTAACGAAGGCCTGGGGGCGCTCTTTGCCATTGCCTTGCCCGCCACTGTTGCGAACCACGCCGCATGAGCCAGAAACTGATCCTCATCTGCGATGACGAAGTCGAGCTGGCCGCCGAACTGGCGGAGTGGTTCGCGTTGAGCGGCTGGCAGACGATTACGGCGTCGTCATCGCCTGAAGCGCGCCAGATCCTGAGCATCGGGCCGCCGCCCGATGTGCTCTTAAGCGATCGGCGCATGCCGCTCGAGGATGGCGATGCGCTTCTGACTTTCGCGCTCGATCTGCCCGAGGCGCGCCGCCCGCGCGTGACTGCCCTGATGTCCGGGGATGCACGGCTTGATACCAAGCCCTGTCCGACCGGCGTGAACTTTGTATTTTTAAAGCCAGTGGACCCCGACCAGCTCCACGACGCTTTCGTCAAAGCGCTGGCCGCACCGGAAGTCAGAGCTTCCGGCCACTTTCAAGGATAACCAGAATGTCTCAGATCTCTGCCTTTTCCATGCCCGACGTGCAGCCAGCCCCCCGCGCCCATGTGCTGCTGGTTGAGGACGAACGTGAACTCGCCGAAGAGCTGGCCGAAGCCCTGTCGAACGCCGGGATTGCGGTGACCATCGCCGCCTCGGCCGCGCAGGCGGTTCACCACATCGAACGCGACCCGGAACTGGATACGGTCGTGACCGACATCATGCTCGGGGATGTCAGCGGGCTCGAACTGCTGCGCAAGCTGGCCAAGATCGGGCGCGGACGCCAGATCCGGTCTGTCGTGTGCTCGGGCTATGCGTCGGTCGATCATATCCTCGCCGCGCTGCGCCTCGGCGTGGTCGATTTCCTACCCAAGCCGGTTATGCCCGATGAGCTGGTGGAGGCGGTCCGCCGTGCCATTGCCCAACAGGGCGAAACCCGCGAAGAAGGCCCCGAACTCAGCCGCCGCGGCGTCGCGCAATTGCTGCTCAACGCCCGCAAGAAACGCGACTCGATCTTCGGTGCCGAAATGTTTGAAGATCCGGCCTGGAACATGATGCTCGATCTTTATGCCTCCACGCTCGCCGGTCGGCCTGTGACCGTCTCGGATCTCTGCCTTGCGTCGGGCACCTCGGCGACCACGGCGCTTCGCCGCATGACCTCGCTCGTCGAACTGGGCCTGATCGAGCGCGTGCCCGATCCGCATGACCGCCGCCGCGTGCTGGTGCGCCAGACCGAGCGTGGCCGGGAAGCCATGGATCGGTTCTCCGAATGGCTGCGCGGCAATGTTGCGCAACAGAAGAACGTCTGATGCCTTGACCGGGGGGCGGTGAACCGCACCCCGGTTCGGCCCGTAACGCTCTCAGAGTATGGAGAGCTGGGCATGAGCATCGTCATTATCGGGGCAACGGGCGGCATTGGCGCGGCCCTTGCCCGGCGGCTCAAGGGCCGGGGCGAATCCCTGCATCTGATTGCCCGGAGCCCGGACCGGCTCACGGCGCTGGCTACCGAATTGGGAGCCACCTCCGCCCTTGCCGATGTGACTGATGAGGCCGCCCTCGAGGCTGCCCTTCAGAGCGCAGGCCCGATCACGGGCTTGGTCTATGCCGTGGGTTCGATCAATCTCAAGCCGCTGAAGCGCCTGACCGAAGCCGATTTTACCGCAGACTTCGCACTCAATGCGCTCGGCGCGGCGCTGGCTGTCAAAGCGGCGTTGCCGCAGTTTGCCGGTACGGCCGAGACCCCGGCAGCGATCGTGCTGTTTTCAAGCATTGCCGTGGGGCAGGGCTTTACCGCCCATGCGTCCGTCGCCATGGCCAAGGGCGCTGTCGAGGGTCTGACGCGCGCGCTCGCGGCTGAACTGGCCCCCGCCGTGCGCGTCAATGCTATTGCTCCGTCGCTGACCCGCACGCCGCTCGCCGCCTCGCTGCTCCAATCAGCCCCGCTGGCCAAGGCGATTGCCGATGCCCATGCGCTGCCCCGCCTGGGCGAACCCGAGGATGCAGCGGCGCTCGCCGATTTCCTGCTCGGCCGCGAGGCGGGGTGGATGACGGGCCAGATTATCGGTGTCGATGGCGGCCGCTCGTCGGTGCGCACCAAGGGCTAGACCTTCGTCCCCTTGCCCCGGTCCATCGCGACGGCTACGACGGACCAGCATCCGAGGAGGCTCCCCATGATTTCTGCAAAGGCATTTGCCGCCGCCACCGCCCGCGCGCCTCTGGCGCCTATGGACCTGAAGCGCCGGGACCCGGCCCCGGGCGAGGTGCTGATCGATATCCACTACTGCGGCATCTGCCACTCGGACCTGCATTGCGCGCGCGATGAATGGGGCGGCCAGCCTTTTCCCTGCGTGCCGGGCCACGAAATTGCCGGCACGGTGGCCGCAATTGGCGCCGGCGTAACCCGATACGCGATCGGCGACCGCGTGGGCGTCGGCTGCATGGTCGATAGCTGCGGCGAATGCGATGCCTGCAAGGCCGGGCTCGAACAGCATTGCCAGAAGGGCACGGTCTGGACCTATGGCGCGACCCCGCTCTATGGCCCGGCCGATCCCGGTGCCGCCCATACATTCGGCGGCTATTCAACCGCGATCACCGTCTCCCAGGATTTCGTTGTGCGCATCCCCGATGCGCTGCCGCTCGATCATGCCGCGCCCATGCTCTGCGCCGGGATCACGATGTATTCCCCGCTCAAGCGCTTTGGCGCGGGCAAGGGCAGGAAGGTCGGTATCATCGGGCTCGGTGGGCTGGGCCATATGGGCGTTAAAATCGCCCATGCGCTGGGGGCGCACGTCACTGTCATCACCACGAGCCGCAGCAAGACGGCTGATGCGCTGAAGCTCGGGGCCGACGCGGTGATTGTCTCCGCCGATGCCGCTGAAATGCGCGCCGCCGCGACCTCGCTCGATCTGATCGTCGATACCGTTTCAGCGGTGCACGATATCGACGCCTATATGGCCCTGGTGCGGCTGGAAGGGGCTCTGGTGCTGGTGGGCCTGCCGCCCGAACACCTGAAAGTGTCGCCCTTTACCCTTGTGGGGCAGCGCCGCATTTTTGCCGGGTCCAACATTGGCGGCATTGCCGAAACCCAGGAAATGCTCGATTTCTGCGCTGCCCATGGCGTGATGTCGGATATCGAACTGATCCCCGCCCAAAAGATCAACGAAGCCTATGCGCGGCTCGAACGGGGCGATGTCAAATACCGCTTCGTCATCGATTCAGCGACAATGAAATGACCATGGACGCGGGCGGTATTACGCCGCCTGCTGCCCTGTTGCAGGAGCGGATATGAAAGGCGCGAGCGAACTCGCCAAGCTGAACCGCGAGCTTGACTCGCTCCTGTTCGTCGTCTCGGAAAAGGGCGGTGCCCAGCGTATTTCCGAGCCCGAACGCCGTGCGTTGCGGGGCGAAATCGACCGGCTGATCGAGCGGCTGGCCGATATGCGCAATGTCCTCAGCCGCAAATAGGGGGCAGGCGCTCTATTCGGCGGCGTGGCGCGTCGGGGTGATGAGCTCGGTCGGTTCTGCCCCATCCCAGATATAGATCTCAACGCTGTCGCCTGCGGCCCGGGCCCCAGCCGCCGCCTCTTCGGCTGCGTGGATGGCCGCCGCCCGGCTGAGATGACCGCGCGATGAGGGCCCGCCGAGGCCGACCGTCCAGGTCGCTCCTTCGCGCACGATATCGAAGCGTTTTCTGGTCATGAAACCGCGTTCCTCCCGCGCCGATCCCCCGAGGCGCACGACCGCGCACTCCGCACGGATCGGTGCAGTGGGCCTTGATTGAGATCAAAGGCCAAGATCAAGAATTGTTTCGTTTTATTGCGGGCTCATGCCGATTGCGGCGAGCGCTTCGGCGCAGAATGCCAGATAGCGCCGCGCCTCGTCTGGCCAGCGCTCTGGCGTCTCAGGGGTGTCATCGAAGAGGTGCGCCAGAGCGATCCGGGCCCGCAGCAGCGCCCGGAAGGCCCGATAGGTCGCCTGAAGCCGCGCCGAGGGCGGGTGCCCTATCGCCCGTTCCAAAAGCGCAAGAAGGCGCGGCCCGATCCATGGCGCGCCCGAAAAGGCGCATTCCAGCCCCAGATAGCCCACCTCATCAAAGGGATCGAGGATGCGCATCCGCCGATCAAAATCGAGTGAATCGAAAATGCGCGGGGGTGGCACGAGGCACACATGTTCAGGCCGCAGATCGCCGTGGCCTTCAACAATGAACCCCGCCGCAATCCGCTGGTCGATCTCGGGGCAGGCCGCGCGCAGGGCCTGCTCCACCTGCTCCGTCAGCGGCAGCGACAGCGCCGGATCAAGACCGAGCGGCGTCGATTGAAACTGCGCCCGGCAAATCCCGACTTCCTCAAAAAGATGAGCCGGGTAAACGCTCCCGCCGGAAATTTCCGGCGTCGCCCGCTGATAAAACGCCACGAGCGCGGCACCCACACCATCGATTTCGCCGGGCGTGATGCGGCCGCTTGCGAGCCGGTGGTCAAGCAGGTCTGCTTTGGGCAAAAGCCGCATCTCGACAAGCCAGTCGATAGGCTCGCCTTCGCCATCGAGCGCCAATTGGCCGTCGGGGCCGCGCGTGAGGGGCAGCACCCGGCGATAGGTGTCGCCACCCAGCCGCTGGTTGATCGCCAGTTCCTCACCACAAAACCGGCGGCGCGCGTCGAGCGCCCGATAGTCGAGGAACGGATAGCGCACCGGCTTTTTCAGCTTGTAGACCAAGGGCGGGGCCAGAAATACCCAGCTCATGTGGGTTTCAATCGGCGTCACCTGCGGCGGTGCATGGGGATAGGTCTCGGGACGCGCCAGACAGGCCACGCGCTCCCGCAAAGCATCAGCATCCGCTCTCGTGATGGTGGCACCGGTGTCCATTAGTATCCCCCAGAGTGGCTTGACCTGTCACGATGTCTGTGGGGAAGTGAGGGCAAATCCTCATCGGGCGTTCAGGCGCCAAGCGAAAGTCGGGCAATGCAGTTCAAGGTCACCATCCTCTCAACCGGCAAAAACACCGCCGGCATCAAGATCGATCCGGCAGTGCCCGAGGCGCTGGGTGGCGGCAAGACGCCGCTCGTTTCGGTGACGCTCAATGGCTTCACCTATGCCAGCAAGATCGCGAGCATGCGAGGCGACCTGTGGATTCCCGTCAGCGCCGAAATCCGCGAAAAGGCCAAGGTCGAGGCGGGGGGCACCTATGACATTGCGATCGTGCTCGATTCAGCCCCGCGGGTCATCGAGCCGACCGCCGATCTCGCCGCCCCGCTCGCGGCCGATCCGGTGGCGCAGGCCGCATGGGACAAACTGGCCCCGAGCCGCAAGAAGGCCTATGTGACCACGATCGAGGGTACGAAGTCGCGCGAAACGCGGGCCCGCCGCGTCGAGAGGACGCTGGCCGAACTGCGCGGCGAGGACTGAGACCCGGACCAATTCAGCCCGGAAGCGGCCCCGGCCTGCTGGTGCCGCTTCCCCCCCAGACTCGGCCTCGCTATGGTCGGCGGACTGCCGATTCGTCGGCCCTTTCGCCGAGCCCTCAGCCCGTGACCGCCCCGCGCGACCCCGCCGATATTTTGAAAGCCGTCTTCGGCCACTCGGAGTTCCGCGGGCAGCAGGAAGATGTGGTGCGCCACGTCACGGCGGGCGGCGATGCCGTGGTGCTGTTCCCCACCGGCGCCGGTAAATCCATCTGCTATCAGTTGCCCGCGTTGGCGCGGCCCGGGGTTGCCATTGTGGTGTCCCCGCTCATTGCGCTGATGCGCGATCAGGTTGAGGCGCTGAAGCAGGCCGGCGTCAACGCCGCCACACTCAATTCCTCGGTGGCGCCCGAGGAAGCCCGCTGGGTCTACCGTGAGCTGAAAGCGGGTCGGCTTGACCTGCTCTATGTCGCGCCAGAGCGGCTTGTCACGCCCGGCTTCAAGGACATGATGCAGGGCGTGGACATTGCCCTCTTTGCCATCGACGAGGCCCATTGCGTCAGCCAGTGGGGCCATGACTTCCGGCCCGAATATCGCGAACTCGCCTCGATCCGCGCCGATTACCCCGGCGTGCCGCGCATCGCGCTCACCGCGACGGCCGACCCGACGACGCAGGCCGATATCATCGAGCGGCTCGGGCTCGAAACTGCGCGGGTCTTCACCTCAAGCTTTGACCGGCCCAACATCCGCTACACCATTGTTGAGCGCGATAATCCGCGCCAGCAGTTGAAGGCCTTCCTCGCGCGCCATAAGGGCAATTCGGGCATCGTCTATTGTCTGTCGCGCAACAAGGTCGATGAGACCGCGCAATGGCTGAACAAGGAGGGTATTCGCGCGCTGCCCTATCACGCCGGCATGAGCGCTGCTGACCGCGAAGCCAATCAGGATGCATTCCTGCGCGAAGACAGCCTCTGCCTCGTGGCGACGGTGGCCTTCGGCATGGGCATCGATAAGCCCGATGTGCGCTATGTCGCGCATTTCGATCTGCCGTCTTCGATTGAGGCCTATTACCAGGAAACCGGTCGTGCCGGGCGCGACGGGCTCTTTGCCGAGGCCTGGATGTGCTACGGCATGTCCGATGTGGTGCAGCGCCGCCGCATGATCGACGAGGGCAATGCCCCCGAGGAAATCAAGCGCATCGAGCGCCAGAAGCTCAACGCGCTGCTCGCGCTCTGCGAAACCCCGGATTGCCGACGCAAGACCATCCTCAAGCATTTTGGTGAAGATCACCCGGGCCACTGCGGCGAGTGCGATTCCTGCCTCTATCCGGTGGACACCTGGGATGGCACCGATGCTGCCATCAAGGCCATGGCGGCCATCTACCGCACCGGCCAGCGCTTTGGGGCATTGCATGTCATCGACGTCCTGCTGGGCCGCGACACCGAGAAGGTGAAAGATTTCTCCCACGACAAGCAGCCGGTGTTTGGCGAAGGGCGCGACCTCGACCAAAAGAGCTGGCAATCGGTGCTGCGCCAGCTGACGGCGCTCGGGCTGGTTACGGTCGATCACACCTATGGCGCGCTGCATCTGGGGGCCGAGGCGCGCGCCGTCTTCAAGGGTGAGCGGCGCATCGTGTTCCGGCGGGACCGGCCGCGCAAGGCCGTGGAGACGCGGCGCTCACTCGAACGGTTGGCGGGCCTGCCCGAAGCCGCCCAATCGCTCTTTGATGCCTTGCGCGCCGAACGCGCCAAAATCGCCCGCGCCCAGGGCGTTCCGCCCTATGTGGTCTGCCACGACACAACACTGCGGGCCATGGCCACGGACCATCCCCGCACGCTGGCCGAACTCGGCACCATCCCCGGCATCGGCGAAAGCAAACTCAAACGCTACGGCGCCGAATTTCTTGCGGTGCTCCAGCGGGTTGATCTCGCCGCCTAAGTCCCACGCGGCTTCGCTCGGCTTGTTGCGGGGGCGGTGAGGGGGTCGTCGGGCCAGGGGTGGCGCGGGTAGCGGCCCTTTAAATCCTTTTGCACATCCTTCCAGCTGCCGCGCCAGAAGCCGGGCAGATCGCGCGTCGTCTGGATCGGGCGATGGGCGGGGGAGAGGAGGATGAGCAGCAGGGGCACCTTGCCGCCCGCCACGGTGGGATGTCGATCGAGCCCGAAGAGTTCCTGCACCCGCACTTCAAGCGCGGGACCGTTTTCGGCGGCGTAATCGATGGGGAGGTGCGAGCCGGCCGGGGTGGAGAAATGGCTTGGCAGCAGCCGGTCGATTTCGGCGCGCCGGGCGTAGGGCAACAGACCATCGAGCGCCGTACCGAGCGTTTCGGCCGTGACCGCACTGGCTGAGGTGAGCCCATAGAGCGCCGTCGCGAGCCAGGTCGGATCAGCCGCCAGCGCCCGATCCGAGAGGTCGGGCCAGTCCGCACCCAACTGGGCGGCGAGATAGCTGGCCCGGGCCCTTATCGCCTTCTGCTCTTTTGTCCATGGCAACCGATCCGCCCCGCGTCCACAGAGGCCGTGCGCCAGGGCCTCGGCCGCGTCAGCCGATGCGATGACCGGAACCGGCGCTTCATCGAGCACCAGCGCGCCAAGGCGCCTGATGCGGCGGGCGCGAAGACTGCCCGAGGCGGTGTCGAACCGTGTTTCGGTGAGGCTTTCAATATCGGCAGCAAAAAGCGCTTCGATTTCATCGCGCGCAATCGGGGCCGCTGCCCGAATACGGCCCGAACCGGCCTGCCCGGTTACATCGGTGACGACCAGATAGGGCAGGGCCGCAAGGGCGTCGCTGGGCTCGACGCTGGCGGCGCGGCCATTGACGAGGCGGAACCGTCCGCGCGCGCCCGAGGCCTCGGCTACCCGATCGGGATAGGCCCGCGCCAGGTGGACACCAACGCTGTCGCCCTCGCCGCTCTTGCCCGCCAGATCGGCCCAGCGCCGCGCCATCTGTCGCGCCTCGGCTGCGCGTGGGCTGCGGTCGCGCCGGAAGCGGTCGAGCCGGTGCGTCATGTCGATGTCGTCGCCGCCAAGCCCGCGTTCCGAGACCAGCACCGCGATTTCCGCGGCGGTGAGCCCCGCGCCATCCTTGGCGCCTTCAACGATCATGTGGGCGAGCCGGGGGTGGAGCGGTAGCCGCGCCAGGGCTGCACCGGCGGGGGTAATCCGCCCCGCGTCATCGAGGGCGTGGAGCGCCGCAAGCAGCCTGGTTGCCTCGGCCCAGGCCGGCGCCGGTGGCGGATCGAGAAAGCGCAGCTGTGTGGGGTCGCTCACGCCCCAGGCCGCGAGATCAAGCGCCAGGGGCGCAAGGTCTGCCGCCAGCATTTCGGGCGGATCAAAGGGCGCGAGGGCGGCCAGCTGCCCTTCGCCAAACAGCCGATAACAGATGCCGGGCTCGGTGCGACCGGCGCGGCCCCGGCGCTGATCGGCACTGGCGCGCGACACCGGGCGCGTCACCAGCGTCGTGAGCCCGGTGGCGGGCTCATAGGCCGGAGCGCGGGCAAGCCCTGAATCGACCACGATCCGCACGCCTTCAATGGTGAGCGAGGTCTCGGCAATGGCGGTGGCGAGCACGACTTTGCGCCGACCCGGCGCAGCGGGCGACACGGCCCGATCCTGCGCTTCGGGCGAAAGCTGGCCGTAAAGCGGTGCCAGTTCGGTATCGGCGGGCAGGGTGGATTGAAGCCGTTCGGCAACCCGCGTGATTTCGGCCTGGCCGGGCAGGAACACGAGCACCGATCCCGCGTCGCTGCGCAGCGCCTCGCGCACCAGCGCCGCCACCTGATCGTCAAGTCGCATGAGCGGGTCGCGGTCGCGGTAGTGGGTAGTCACCGGGTAAGCCCGGCCGAGGCTTTCAACCACCGGCGCATCGCCCATCAGGGCCGCAACCCGCGCTCCATCGAGCGTGGCCGACATGACGAGGAGCCGCAGATCATCGCGGAGCGCCGCCGCATCGAGCGCCAGCGCCAGACCCAGATCGGCATCAAGACTGCGCTCATGAAATTCGTCGAACAGCACCGCCGAGACGCCCTTGAGTTCAGGGTCATCGAGCAGACGGCGGGTGAACAGCCCTTCGGTGACAACCTCGATCCGGGTTCGGGGCCCCACCCTGGCATCGAGCCGGACGCGGTAGCCGACGGTTTCACCGACCTGTTCGGAAAGGAGCCGGGCCATCTGCCGGGCCGCCGCCCGGGCCGCGAGGCGGCGCGGTTCAAGGACGAGGATGGTGCCGGTACACCAGCCCTCTTCGAGCAGCGCCAGCGGCACGCGCGTGGTCTTGCCCGCACCAGGCGGCGCGACCAGTACGGCCTTGGTTCCGGCCAGAAGCGCTGCCCGAAGCCCGGGCAGCGCCTCGGTAATGGGAAGCGGGGTCAGGCCCACTCGCCCTTGCGCATCACCGGCACGCGGGCGCCGGTGGCGGTGATCCCGTCGATGTCGATCTTGTCCGACCCGATCATCCAATCGATATGAATGAGGCTCTTGTTGCCGCCGCGCGTGGCGATCTCGTCGGGGCTGAGCGACGTGCCGCCCACAAAGCAATCGGCATAGCACTGCCCAAGCGCGATATGGCTCGCCGCATTTTCATCGAACAGCGTGTTGTAAAACAGGATGCCGGTCGATGAGATCGGGGAGGAATGCGGCACGAGCGCCACTTCGCCGAGGCGCCGGGAGCCCTCGTCGGTTTCGAGCACTTTGAGCAGCACGGCTTCGCCCTTGGTGGCCCGCGCTGAAACGATGCGGCCTTCTTCGAATACCACCTCGATATTGTCGATCAGCGTGCCGTTGTGGCTGAGTGGCTTGGTCGAGCGCACATGGCCCGAAACCCGGCGCGCATGCGGCGTGGTGAACACCTCCTCGGTGGGAATATTCGGGTTGCAGGTGATGCCGTTCTTCGCCTCCGACGCGCCGCCCTTCCAGCGGTGCCCGTCGGCGAGCCCGATGGTGAGATCGGTGCCCGGGCCGGAATAATGCAGCGCCGAGAAATTATTGCCGTTGAGCCAGGTCCAGCGGTCTTTCAGCCGGGCGTTATGCGCGGCCCAGGCCGCAATCGGATCGTCGACATTGACGCGGCTCGCCGCGAAAATCGCCTCGGCAAGCTGATGCACCGCCTCGTCTTCCGGCAGATCGGGGAACACCAGTTTCGCCCACTTGGGGTTGGGATAAGAGACGATGTTCCAGTTGATATCGAATCCGGTGATGCGTTCGAGCGCCGGGCGATAGGCCATGGAGGTGGCGCGGTTGGCGCGGCTCACCTTGTCGGGATCCTGCTCGGCCAGAAGCAGCGGGTTTTCGGCCGAAATCGCGAGCCGCGCCGCATTGCCATCAAAGGCTTTGGCCATGCCCTCGTAGAGCCAGCCAGGGGCTGCATCAAAGCTTTCGCTGCGCGCCTCGCGGTAGCGCGACAGGGTGATCTCCTCATCGGAGAAAATCGGCTGCACAACGGCAGCACCGGCGCGATAGGCATGGGCCGCAATCCGCCGCACCAGCGGCAGGGCGACCATGGGGGCGGTCAGCACAAGATCCTGCCCCGGTTCGAGCCGTAGCCCGACCTTGACGGCGACTTCAGCAAGACGATCGAGCTTTACAGGATCAATGGGATTGGTCTGGGTCATCGGCAAATCACCGCCTCGTTGAAATTGGCCCCGCTGAGATAGCCGTTGGCGCGGGGTATTTCCAGTGCGGGCCTGCGCACCCTTAACCGATTATGAGGGGGACAGACGTCGCACCCCCTCGACCCGCGCTCAGCGTTCTGTAAGCCTGCGCCTTGCCGCTTAACCGAGGCCGTGGAGAGACTTATGGCGCAGATCGATTTTTTGTCGGGCTCCTATTCTGAAGGGGCGCCGAGCGGCATTCACCGGCTGCGGCTCGATACGGCGACCGATGAACTGAGCGTGGTTGCGGCCCTGCCGGGCGCGCCCGATGCGTCGTTTTTTGTGGCTGATGCGACGGGACGGCGGCTTTACGTTACCAATGAGCCCGACGCGCGGCTCGGCGCCTTCAGCCTCTCACCAGATGCGCTGGCGCTGACCCGGCTGAGCGATCAGCCGACGGGCGCGGGCCTGCCCTGCCATGTGGGGCTGAGCCCCGAGGGCACGCATGTGGCTGTTGCCAATTATGGCGCAGGCCGGACGACACTGTTCGCCATTGATCCTATTTCCGGAGCGCTCTCGGGCGACGCACAGCTGCTTGAGGGCACGCAATCGACCGCCGATGGCCATGCCCATTGGGTGGGCTGGAGCCCGGATGGGCGGTTCATCCATGTCGTGGACCTCGGTCACGACGAAGTGCGCGCCTATCCCTGGGACGGTGCGCGGGCCGGAGCGCCGATCATCAGCGTCGGGCTCGACAAGGGCGCTGGGCCGCGCCATCTGGCGTTTGATCGGTCCGGGCAATTTGCCTTCCTCATCACCGAATATGCCAACACCCTGACCGCATTGCGGGTTGAAGGCGATGGCCGACTGAGCCCGATCGAGACGCACTCCACGCTGCCCAAAGGCTATGCCGAAAAAAGTTTCGGGGCGCATATCCAGGTTGTGGGGTCCATGGTCTATGTCAGCAACCGCGGCCACAATTCGATTGCGGCCTTTCGTATCGGACCCGAGGGTCGCCTGACCCTGACCCAGATCGTGCCCACCGGCGGCAACTGGCCCCGGTTTTTCCTCGCCATCGATGCTCATCTGCTCGTCTGTAATCAGTTGAGCGACGACATCACGCTCTTCACCCTGCAGCCGGATGGCCGCATGGGGGCGACGGGTCGGCGGCTGGCCCTCCACAAGCCTGTCATGCTGATGCCGCTCGACTGAGCCGGTGCGGCTCGCGCCGAATCTCCAGATTGAGCATGCTACGGTCCTTGTCAGGCGGATCGTTATTTGTCAGACATATGTCATCTGTCCTTTCCGGCGACGGGAGGGCAGGCGGGGCGGGCCACGGTCCGGGCCCCGCGCAGGGGGTCGCGCCACGGGGCCGGAGGGTCACAATGAGCGCATCAGCTTGGACAAAGCTCTGAAACGAGGGAGAGCATTTCAAATGAACGCACTGCTGAAATGGGCAGGGGCGGCGATCGTGGCGGCCGGGATGGTATTCCCGGCGCTGGCGGCATCGGTGGTCGTTGCCCCGGGCCAATCCACGACCGGCACCAATATGGACTACATGAAGACGGTCTATGCCCGCGCCACTGGCGCCGAGCTGCTGCAATTGCCGCTGACCAGCTTCGACAAGGATTTCGCGCTGACCCCGCTCGCCGCGGAAAGCTGGAGCCAGTCGGCCGATGGCCTCACCTGGACCTTCAAGCTGCGCGACGGGCTCGTCTGGTCGGATGGCGAGAAGGTGACGGCCGAAGATTACGTCTTCGCGCTGCAGCACGCCGCGACCTCGGGCTATGATTTCGCCTGGTACTGGGATTTCGCCGGTGGCATCAAAAACTGGAAAGACGTGACCGAGAGCAAGGCCGACGTCTCGACCCTCGGCCTCAAGGCCGTGGATGATCTCACCATCGAAGTCACGACGGCGGCGCCGAAGCCCTATCTGCCGGGCGTGGTCTCGCTGTGGTACCCCGTGCCCAAGCACCAGTTCGACAAGTTCGGCGATGATTGGTCGACCAAGGTCGAAACCATTGTCTCGTCCGGGCCCTTCGTCGTGAAGAGCTGGGAAAAGTCGAACAACTCCGTCGTGTTCGAAAAGAACCCGACCTACACGGGCCCGTGGCCCGCGATGATCGACGAACTCCAGATCGATCCGACTCTCGGCGCGCCGGAAGTCGGCATGCCGGCCTTCCTCGCTGGCGAAGCGGACTTCAGCTATCTCAACGCCGGTCAGATCCCGGTGGTGGAGCAGCGCTTCCCTAGCCAGATCCGCAGGAATCCGGTGTTCGCGGTGTCGTACATTTCGTTCGATATGGCGAGCGCGCCCTTCGACAATGTGGATGTGCGCCGGGCGCTCTACTATGCGGTCAACCGCGACGAGCTGACCTCGACCGTGCTGAAGGACATCGCCATTCCGGCGGGCTCGATCCTGGCGCCCGGCTATCCTGGGTTCGACCCGGAGACGGTGAAGAAGGCCGTGTTCGATCCGACCAAGGCCAAGGAATTCATGGCCAAGGCCGGTTACCCGGATGGCAAGGGCTTCCCCGAAGTCGAAATCTGGTATCGTGAAGAGGGCGGCTATAACGGCGCCATCATCCCGCCGATGCTCCAGTACCTGCAGGCGCAGTTCAAGACGATCCTCGGCATCACCATGAACATCAAGGTCATGCCGACCAAGGATTGGATGGCGGGTCTGCTCGAGCACAAGAACAACCTGTTCCTGGCGCCCTACGAGTACGATTATCTCGATCCGTCCAACTTCTTCGGCATCTTCTACAATGGCGGCCGTCACAGCCACCATGTGGATGCCTATGACAAGCTGGTGGCCGCGGCCGATTCGAACCCGAATTGGGAAGAACGCCTGAAGCTCTATGCCGAAGCCGAGCAGGTGCTGATCGACAATGGCTCCATCGTCCCGATGGTCCACCCGATCACCACCGCCGTGATTTCGGACAAGCTGGGTGGCGATGCCTCGACCCCGAACGCGAACGGGTATTTCCCGCTCGATCGGCTGGGCAACTACTTCTACACCCACATCACCAAGCAATAAGCTCCTCCCGAGCGGCACCTCCCGGCGACACCGCCGGGGGGTGATTTTGATCTGTCAGTTGGGCGCATGGCACTCGTTACCATCGAAAATCTGCGCGTGAGCTTTGCCCAGCATGGGGGCAAGGTCGACGCTGTGCGCGGCATCAGCTTCAGCCTTGAAGATGGCGAAAGCCTAGGCATCGTGGGCGAAAGCGGGTCCGGCAAATCCGTAACCGCCATGGCCCTGTTGCGCCTGCTGCCGCAGACCGCCGATATTGCCGCTACCCGGCTTGAGCTTGACGGCACCGACATGCTCGGGGCCGACACAAAGACGCTGGCGCGCCTCCGTGGCCGCGCCGCTGCCCTGGTGTTTCAGGATCCGGCGACGGCCTTCGATCCGGTCTTCACCATCGGCCACCAGATTGCCGAAACCATTACCACCCACCGCGGCATCTCGAAGCGCGCGGCGCTCGCTGAGGCCGAAGACCTGCTGAATAAGGTCGAGATCAAGAACGCCCGCGATGTTCTGGGTTTTTATCCGCACCAGCTCTCGGGCGGCATGTTGCAGCGCGCGATGATCGCCATGGCGCTCTCCTGTCGACCGAGGCTGCTGATTGCCGATGAGCCGACCACGGCGCTTGATGTGACCATTCAGGCGCAGATTCTCGCGCTCATCAAGGCGCTGCAGGCCGAGTTCGGCATGGCGCTCATCATGATCACGCACGACCTCGGCGTCATTGCCGAAACCGTGGATCGCGTGGTGGTGATGTATAGTGGCGAGGTGATGGAGGAGGGCCCGGTGGGCCAGATCTTCGATGCGCCCGCGCACCCCTATACCAGAAGCCTCCTGGCGTCGCTGGCCGAGGGCGCGGTGCGAACCCGCCCCGATGTCGCCGCCGACAGCGCCCCGGCTCTCGAACTCAAGGGGCTGACAAAAACCTACACGATCAGGCAGCGCGGTGGCTTTTTGCCCCGCTATGCCCCCTTCCATGCCGTGCGCAATGTCGACCTGCGGCTGGGGCAAAACCGCATCGTTGGGCTTGTGGGCGAAAGCGGTTCGGGCAAGAGCACCACGGGCATGATGGCCCTGAGACTCATTGAAGCTACGGCGGGCGATATCCGCGTGGAGGGCCACTCGATAGCCACCCTCGGGCCTGCCGCGCTGAAGCCGCATCGTCGGCAGATGCAGGTGGTCTTCCAGGACAGCTATTCCGCACTCGACCCCATCATGACGCTGGGCGAAATCATTGCCGAGCCGCTCGATATCCATGGCATCGGCACCCATGCCGAGCGCCTGCGCCGCGCCGGCGACTGGCTCGAAAAGGTCGGGCTCGCGCGCAGCTTCACCACCCGCTACCCGCACGAACTCTCGGGCGGCCAGCGCCAGCGCGTGGCCATTGCCCGCGCACTGATCCTCGAGCCGCGCATCCTCGTTGCCGATGAGCCGACCTCGGCCCTCGACGTGACGGTCAAGGCGCAGATCATTGCACTTTTGAAAGCCCTGCAGGCCGAAATGGGCCTCTCCATGCTGTTCATCAGCCACGACCTGTCGGTGGTACGCTCGCTCACCGATACGGTGCTGGTCATGTGGAAGGGCCGCGTGGTCGAGGAGGCGCCCACCGCGCAGCTCTTTGCCAACCCGCAGCATCCCTATACGCGCGCCCTGCTCGAAGCCATTCCGGTCACCAACCCGGCAGAGCGTCGGGCCCGCACCTTCCTCAAACCCGAGGATATCGAAAAGGCCACGCCGCGCCTTGCCGCCCTTTCCTTGCCCGGTCGCCCGACCCCGGGCGATGTGGCGCAGCTGGTTGATATCGGTGGCGGCCACCGGGTTGAAGCCGTGGTGACGGGGTAAGGGGCCAGGATGCTGAGCTATATCGTCAAACGCCTGCTCTCCATTGCCGTCACCTTCATCGTGGTGTCGATCATCGTCTTTCTGATGATGCACGCGATCCCGGGTGGCCCGTTTGATGGCAACGACATGCCGGTGTCCGAGGCGGTGCGCGCCAAGCTGATGGCGTCACTCGGGCTCGACCAGCCCCTGTGGACCCAATATGTCAATTACATGCTGGGGGTGCTGCGCTTCGATTTCGGCGTGCCGTTCCAGAGCCCCGGCGAAACCGTGATGAGCCTGCTGGCCAATGCCTGGCCGCCCAGCCTCGTGCTCGGCGGGCTTGGGGTGTTGATCGGCGCGCCGCTCGGCATTCTGCTCGGCATGGCGGCGGCGCTCCGGCGCAACACCTGGGTCGATTATCTCGTGTCGGCGGTGGCGACGCTGGGGCTCACCATCCCGGTTTTTGTCATCTCCATGCTCCTGATCCTCATCTTCGCGGTCTGGCTCAACTGGCTGCCGGCGAGTGGCTGGGGCGACCCGCGAAAATGGATTCTGCCCATTGCCGCCTATGCCGCCATTCCGCTGGCGACCTACGCGCGCTACACGCGCTCGGCCATGCTTGATACGCTCAACCGCCCCTTCGTCACGGCGCTGCGCGCCAAGGGCCTGAGCGAGAGCCGCATCATTTTCCAGCATGTGCTGCGCAACTCGGCGCTGCCCATGGTCACGGTGTTCCTGCCCATGTTCATCGGTACGGCGACTGGCTCGATTTTCGTTGAGGCGATGTTCCGCGTGCCGGGGCTCGGCAGCTATTTCGTGTCATCGATTGAAAACCGTGATTACCCGCTCGAAATGGCCCTGATCCTGATGGTCACGGTCATGTTCTGCCTTGCCTATCTCGTGTCCGATGTCGCCTATGCCCTGCTCAACCCGCGCATCCGCGTTTCTGGAGAAGGCCGATGAGTTCTGACGCCCTTCCCGAAACGCTGGCTGCCCCGTCGGCGCGTGAGCATGGTCCCTTGTGGTTCGCCGTCCAGCGCTTCTTGGAAAACCGCGCGGCGGTTGCTAGCGGCATTTTTCTCGTGCTGTTGATCCTCGCAGCGATTTTTGCACCGCTGTTCACCAAGCCCGATCCGAACGCGCAGGATTATCTGACCAAGGCGCTGGCCTTCCCCTCGGCCGAGTTCTGGTTCGGCGTCGATGACATTGGCCGCGATTTCTTCGCGCGCATCATCTATGGCGCGCGCGTCTCGCTCTCCATCGGCTTTCTCGCCGCGCTGTTTTCGGTGTTGATTGGCATTCCGCTGGGTGCACTCGCCGGCTATTTCGGCGGTTGGGTCGATTGGCTCATCATGCGCATCATCGAGCTGTTCTCGGTGGTGCCGCCGCTCCTTGCTGCCATGCTCCTCGGCGCGCTGACCCGGGGCGGGTTCTTCACCATCATCCTCATTTCAGCGCTTTTTGGCTGGGTGCAGGTCTGCCTCCTGGTGCGCGCGCAAGTGCGGGCCTTCCGCGAAAAGGAATTTGTCCGCGCCGCGCAGGCGCTCGGGGCCTCCCCGGCCTATATCATCCGGCGGCACCTCATTCCCAATTCCCTCTCGCCCATCATCGTGGGTTTCGTGCTGGCCATTCCGCTCGCCATGATGCTCGAAGCCTCGTTGAGCTTTCTGGGCATTGGCGTGCCGCCGCCCACCCCCAGCTGGGGCCAGATGATCAATACCGGGCTCGATTTCATGTTCTTTTACTGGCACATGGCGGTGTTCCCCACCGCCGCGCTTGCCCTCACTGTGCTCGCGACCACGCTGTTCGGCGATGGGCTGCGCGATGCGCTCGATCCCACCCTGAAGGGACGCTGAATTGGCCTCTAATCTTGCCCGCCACTTTCTGCTGCGCGAGGACGTCGTGTTCCTCAACCATGGCTCGTTCGGGGCCTGCCCGCGCCCGGTGTTCGAAACCTATCAGGCCATCCAGCTCGAACTCGAACGCCAGCCCGTGGCCTTTCTCGGGCGCGAACTCAATGATCGGCTGAAGGCCCCGCGCCTCGCGCTCGCGCCGTTTCTGGGCACCACCAGCGAAAACATCGTGGGGCTCACCAACGCGACCGAAGGGCTCAATATTGTCGCCCAGTCGCTCGATCTGAAACCCGGCGACGAGATCCTCACCACCGACCACGAATATTCGGCGCTCGAAAAGACCTGGACCTATGTAGCCCGCCGCACCGGCGCGCGCATTGTCACGGTGAAAGTCCCGCTGCCGCTCACCAGCGAAGCGGCCTTTACCGATACCGTGCTGGCCGGGATCACACCGCGCACCCGCGTCCTGTTTCTGAGCCACATCACCTCGCCGACGGCGCTGGTTTTCCCCATCGAGCGGGCCGTGAACGAGGCGCGGGCCCGTGGCATTTACACCGTGATCGACGGGGCCCACACGCCGGGTCATATTCCGCTTCGGCTTGATGACCTGGGGGCCGATTTCTACGCCGGCAATTGCCACAAATGGCTGATGACCCCCAAGGGCTCGGCCTTCCTCTATGTGCGGCCCGACAGGCAGGGGCTGATCAATCCGCTGGTCATTTCCCACGGCTGGACCGCCGACAGCAAAGCCCCCGGTGCCAAGGGTGCCTTCGGCAGCTCACCCTTTATCGACGAACTCGAAATTCGCGGCACGCGTGATCCGGCGGCTTGGCTGGCCGTGCCCTCTGCGCTGGATTTCCGCAAGGCTGAAGGCTGGGATCAGGTGGCGCGCGATTGCCGCGACCTCGCGCAGGAAACCGCGGCGCGCCTTGGCGCCATGACCGGGCTTCGGGCCTTTTCGAGCCCAGGCTTCTGCGCGCCGCAAATGGTCGCCATGCCGGTGCCGAAGGCCGATCCGCTCGCCATCCACGATGCGCTGCTTGAGCGCTTCAACATCGAAATCCCGGTGTTCGACTGGCAGGACCACACCATCGTCCGGCTGTCGGTGCAGGGCTATAATTCACGCCCCCAGATGGACATCCTGTTGAGCGCCCTCGCTGAGCTTTGCGGGCTGTCCCTGTCGGGGACAAAATGACAGTGGCTGACAAGCACCCCAAAGTGTGGTGAGTGTCCGTCGCCGGGCCTGCCGCCCGAGGAGGATGCAGCACGGTGAGCCGCAACGGCGCCCTGAGCTTTCTTGAGCCGCTTGAACCCCGCACGCGCAACGTGGCGGTTCTCGATGCCTTGGCCGATATGATCGAGCGGGCGGGGCTGACCATCGGCGATCGCCTGCCGCCCGAAGTGTCGTTGGCCGCTACGCTTGGGGTGGGCCGATCCACCATCCGCGAAGCGCTGAACCGCTGGGAGGGCCTTGGCATTATCAAGCGCCGCCGGGGTGATGGCACCTATCTTGCCGCCAATGTGCAGACCTCGGGCGGGCTCGTGCCCACCATGGTTCGGCTTGAGGGCGAGGCGCTGCTGCGTCTCCTCGAGGTGCGCCGTGCGCTTGAAGCTGATGTGGTGCGCCGCGCCACCCTCAATGCCAGCGCCGATCAGCGCGCCGAAATCGGCCGCCTGTGCGACAGGCTGCTGGAAACGGTGGCCAAGGGCCGTCCCTGGCGTAAGGCCGACCATGATTTCCACCAGGCCATTTACAACGCCTCGGGCAATCCGATGTTTGGCGAAATCCTGATGAAGCTCGATCACGCGCTGGAGCGTTCGGCGGAATCGCCCTTTGGCGTCGATGAGTTCGGGCTGGCGTCGTTTCCGCCGCACCGCGAACTGTCTGATGCAGTGGTCTCGGGCGATACCGAGCGCGCGGTCCGCGCCATCAACCACATTCTCGATATTGTCGTCGAAGAAGTGCGCGATATCATCACCATCGACGCCTGAACCGACGAAAGCGCTAAGGGGCCTTTATGCACGAACGGATAGTCCCGGTCATCATGGCGGGCGGGCAGGGTACGCGCCTCTGGCCGCTGTCGCGCTCGGCGCGGCCCAAGCAGTTCCTGCCGCTCGTCGGTGAAACCTCGTTGTTCCAGGAGACCGTGGCGCGTGTGGCCGATGCTGACCGCTACCTGCCGCCGGTCATCATCACCAATGCCGACTATCGGTTTCTCGTCGCCGAGCAGGCGCTCGAAGCCGGGATCACCCCGGGGGCGATCCTGCTTGAACCGGTAGCGCGCAATACCGCGGCCGCCATTGCCGCTGCCGCCCATTATGTCCGCACCCATATCGCGCCCGATGCGCTGCTCCATGTGCTGGCATCCGACCACGCTGTGGATGTCGATGAGAACTATCGCTGGAGCCTCGAGGCCGCTGCCCGGGCCGCGCGCGCCGGGCACCTCGTGACTTTCGGCATCACCCCCACGGCGCCCGAGACGGGCTATGGCTATATCGAAGCCGGACCAGCCCTTGGCGAAGGCGTGGCCCGGGTCGCGCGCTTTGTCGAAAAGCCGGATCACGCTACCGCCGAATCCATGCTGGCGGCGGGCGGCTACTACTGGAATTCCGGCACGTTCATGCTCGGCCTCAACGCCTTTTTGGCCGAACTGGACCTGTACGCCCCCGAGGTATCGCAGGCCGCTGCCGCGGCTGTGGCAGGCGCGCATACCGACCTTGATTTCGTGCGCCTCGATGCGGCGGGCTTTGCCCTGTCGCCCACCATTTCGGTCGATTATGCCGTGTTCGAAAAATCCGCCAATGTCGCGCTGGTGCCCGTCACCTATCCCTGGTCAGACCTCGGTGCCTGGGATGCCGTGTGGAAAATCTCGCCCAAGGACAAGGCCGGTAACGCGAGCCGGGGGCCGGTGACGCTGGTCAATTCCACCAACACGCTGGTCGTGACAGAACGCGTGCATGTGGCGGTTGATGGGCTCGATGATATTGCCGTCATCGCCACCGATGATGCGGTCTATGTCGGGCGCCTGTCCGAGGCGCAGCGTGTGGGTGCCATGGTGAAGACCCTGCGCGGGGCCGACAAGACCCGCGCGCTCACCGAGACGCACCGCACCGCCTATCGGCCCTGGGGCGGATATTCATCGGTCGTGTCCGGTGACCGTTTTCAGGTCAAGCGACTGTTCGTGAAGCCCGGCAAAAAGCTGAGCCTGCAACGGCACCATCACCGTGCCGAACATTGGGTTGTGGTGAAAGGCACCGCCGAAGTCACGCTCGATGGCACCATCACGGTGCTGAGTGAAAACGACTCGATCTACCTGCCGCTCGGCGCCGTGCATCGGCTCGCTAACCCCGGCAAGATCCTGCTCGAACTCATCGAAGTGCAGACCGGGGCCTATCTGGGCGAGGACGATATCGTCCGCATCGAGGATGAGTTCGGCCGCACCTGACGG
Source organism: uncultured Hyphomicrobiales bacterium (assembly GCA_903828145.1). Taxonomy (GTDB): domain Bacteria; phylum Pseudomonadota; class Alphaproteobacteria; order Rhizobiales; family Devosiaceae; genus Devosia_A. The sequence goes on from CAIKKY010000006.1 coordinate 46,935, forward strand.
GCCGACCTCAGGCTTCTGCGCGCCAGCTCCTGTACCAGCTCACGAACGCGGCAACGCCGTTTTCCACGCCGACCTGCGGCACATGGCCGGTCAGCGCTTCGAGCAGGGCCGGGTTGGCGGCGGTCGATACCACATCGCCCGCCTGCATGGGCAGGAACTGCTTGTGGGCGCTTTGCCCCATGGCCGTTTCAATGGCCTCGACAAAGCGCATCAGCGGCACGGGCCGTCCGCCCGCGACATTGACCACGCGCCACGGCGCGACCGGAGACAGCGTGTCCTCGGGCACGGCCGGACCTGTGCCGGGAATGGCGGCCATCAGCGCCATCACCGAGGCCACCGTGTCGGACACGAAGGTAAAGTCGCGCGCCATCTCACCGCCGCCGTAAATCTCAATCGGCGCCTTGGCCGTGATCCGTTCAACAAATTTGAACAGTGCCATGTCGGGCCGCCCCCACGGACCATAGACCGTGAAGAACCTGAGGCAGGTCACCGGCAACCGGAACAGATGGGCATAGGAATGCGTGATCGCTTCGGTCGCCTTCTTGGTTGCGGCATAAAGCGACACCGGCTGGTCGGTAGCCTGACGCTCGGCCATCACGCCGCCGGCCATGCCATAGACCGAACTCGATGAGGCAGCGAGAATATGCTTCGGGGGCTTCGCCCGCGCCGCTTCCAGCAGCGCGATGGTGCCCGACACATTGGCGTCGGCATAAGACAGAGGCGCTTCAAGGCTGTAGCGCACCCCGGCCTGGGCCGCGAGGTGGACGATGATCTCGGGCCCATCGCCCGCGAAGGCTTCGGCCAGCGCCGCCGGATCATTGAGGTCGCCCCGGATCTGATGGAAATTCGGGTGGCGCAATTCCTTGAGCCGGGCCTCCTTGAGGCGCACATCATAATAGGGCGTCATGGCGTCGAGCCCGATCACCTGATGCCCGGCACCGGTCAGGGCCCGGCTCAGATGAAAGCCGATAAAGCCCGCGCTGCCCGTGACCAATATCCGCATCTCGATCTCGTTCCTGAGCGTGATTGTTTCTGATTTCGCACCAATCTGTCGCCCAGCGGGCCATTGGTGCAGTCAAGTCGTCGGTCTATATGGCTCATAATGCTTAAAAGTGAGCGATACCGCCATGATGATTACCGTTGAATCGCAAGCCGCCATTCGGTCGGCACCGCTGCTGCCCACGACGACGGGACTGGGCCCGGTGCGCATTGCCGTATCGGATCGCGAGCGCGCCCTGTTCATCTGGCGCGATGTCGTGGGTCTGGACCTCATCGCCGAGGATGAGCACACCCTGCGCCTTGGCGCGGGTGGGCGCACCTTGATCGTGTTGCAGCTCGGGGCCACCGCGCCCGTCGCTGAGCACAGTCTGGGGCTTTATCACGTGGCCATTCACGTGCCGACCCGCGCCGCACTGGCCCAGATGGTGGTGCGGGCCCTGCAGCGCCGTGTCCGCGTGTCGCCGACCGACCACCTTGTCTCCGAGGCAATCTATCTGTGGGATTTCGATGGCAATGGTATCGAAATTACCTTCGAAACCCCGTGGCGCGGCCGCATTGGCGACGTTGAAGAAGGCTTTTACGTCATCACGGCCGATGGCACGCCGCATTCCGGCCGCGAGGCCATTGATGTCGATGATCTTCTGCGCGAGTTGGGTGAAAATCCGGTGCTCGAAGCCCGCGTGCCGCCCACCACACGCATCGGGCATATTCACCTGCATGTCAGCGACCTCGATCGCTCAATGACCTTTTACCGCGATGGCATCGGCTTCGGCGGGCTCTTCATCATGCGGCGGTTCGGCATGGGCGATCTGGGGCTCGATTACCCGCCCCACACCATTGCCTTCAATATCTGGGCGGGGCCGAATTCGCGCCAGCCGGGGCCGGAGCATGCTGGGCTCCAGAGCTATGATATCGTGCTGCCCGATGCTGAAGCACTCGCCGGGGCTGCTGATCGGCTCAAGGCGATGAACGTCACCCGCACCGATATCGCCACCGGCTTCGCCGTGGCCGATCCTGCCGGAAACCGCGTGCAGCTCGTTCTGGGCTAGCCAAAGCGGCCAATTGCCCCGCCGCGCCAGACGGGCTACGGCTCTGTCTCTGGTCCTGAGGGGAACACCATGGCGCAGCATAAACTTCTGGTCATCGGGGCAACCGGCCCCAGCGGCCGCGAAATCGTGAAACAGGCCGTGGCGGCCGGACACACGGTCACCGCCTTTGCGCGCAATCCTGCCCGGGCCGGGTTCGGTCCCGAGGTCAAGCTGGTGACGGGCGACGTTCGCGATCCCGTCGCTGTCGCGGCCGCCATCAAGGGCCATGATGTGGTGCTCTCGGCGCTCGGGAACAATCGCCAGCGTAAAAATCCGCCCTGTGCCGAGGGCATGCGCACGATTGTTGCGGGCATGCAGGCGGCCGGAGTCCGGCGGCTCATTGCGATTTCGGCCTATGGCACGGGCGACAGCCGCCACGGCTTTTATGGCTGGATGATCAATATGGTTCTCGGCGAAGTCGAGCGCGACAAGGAAGCCATGGAGCAGGTGATGGAGCAAAGCGGCCTCGACTGGACCGCCGTCCGCTCGCCCGCGCTCACCGCCGGTCCCTTGGGCGCACCGCTCAAGGCCGCCCCCGATGTGGTGCTGAAGGGCATGCCCAGCATCAGCATGGCCGATCAGGCCCGCTTCATCCTCGACGAGATCGACGCGCGCCGCTTCGTCGGCGCAAAGCCGATCCTCTACAGGGCCTGATTAAGCCCGTCGATAAACGCGGCAACGTCTGCGGGCGTTGTCGCCCAACTGGTGACCAGCCGCACGCTGGTCTGATCCGGCCCGAGCGCCAGCTTGGGCGCGGGCCAATCATAAAAATTCGCTCCAGCGGCCCGCAGCCGCGCCGCGTCGGGGGTACGGAGCAGCGCGAACACTTCATTGCCCGTGCTCGACCAGGCGAGCCGCGCGGGCCCCAGCCCGGTGCGGAGGAGATCGGCCATGGCATTGGCGTGGCGCGCGGTGCGCAGCCAGTTTCCGTGCTCGAGATAGGCGAGAAACTGCTGGGCGACAAAGCGCGATTTCGAAAACACATGACCCGCGCGCAGGCGGCGCATCGGCATGTCTTTGAGGAGGCCCGGCGTGAAGGCGATAATCGCCTCCGCCGCCCAGCACCCGTTTTTCGTGCCTCCGAAGGACATGAAATCGACACCCGCCTTCCAGGTGAGATCGGCGGGCGAGGCCCCTGTGGCCGCCACGGCATTGGCAAAACGCGCGCCATCAAGATGCACGCCAAGCCCGCGCGCCTTCGCCACGGCAGCCAGCGCAGCCGTTTCGGCCGGGCTATAGGTGGTGCCCAATTCGGTAAGGTTGGTCAGGCTGAGCGCAACCGGTTGGCCAAAGCGGCCGCTGTCGGGGTAGCGGGTGAGGGTTGCCGCAAGCGTATCGGGCGAAATCTTGCCGCCGGCTTCCGGCAGGGTGATGATCTTCATCCCGCCCGATTGAAACTCGGTGGCCCCCACCTCATCCATATGAATATGCGCCTCGGCCGAGGCAAAAATCAGCCCGCCGGGGCGGCTGAGGCCCGAGAGCGCCAGCGCATTGGTGGCCGTTCCGGTGGCCGTGAACAGCACCTCGACCTCGCGCTCGAACAGCACCGAAAACGCGGCGACCGCCCTGGCGGTGATCGGGTCATTGCCATAAGCGGGCATGATGCCCGTATCGAGCGCGGCCAGCGCGGTAGTGATTTCGGGGGTGGCCCCGGCCCAATTGTCGCTGGCAAACTGCATGACGCCCCCCGTGTTCGGCCTTTCGTCTAGCACCGTCAATTCAGTGCAGGGAAGGGCTGGCATCCGGATTTGGACAGGCTATGGTGCGGCAAATCCTGACCCGGGGGGACTATCCGATGCGTGCCATTTCCTGCACGGCGCCACACGAGTTGAAACTGATTGAGGTGCCCGCACCGGCCCTGCAACCCGGGGCGGTCCGCGTTGGCATCCGCCATGTCGGCATTTGCGGCACCGACTACCATATTTTCGAGGGGAACTTCCCCTATTTCGAATTCCCCCGCATCATCGGGCACGAGCTGTCGGGCGTTGTGCTTGATCCCAATGGCTCGCCCTTGGCCAAGGGCGACCCGGTGGTCATCAACCCCTATCTCAATTGCGGCACCTGCCCGGCCTGCCGTGAAGGCAAGACCAATTGCTGCGAAACCCTGAAGGTCATCGGCGTCCATGCCGATGGCGGCATGGCCGATGAAGTGGTGATGCCCGCCAAAAACCTGTTCAAGGCTGAGGGCATCAGTCTCCGCGATGCGGCCATGGTCGAATTTCTGGGCATCGGCGCCCATGCCGTGCGCCGCACCGAGCTGAAGCCCGGCGCGCGCGTGCTGGTGGTCGGCTCCGGCCCGATCGGGCTTGGCGTGGCGTTTTTTGCCAGGATCGCCGGGGGCGATGTGACAGTGATCGATGCTGCGCCCGACAAGGTGACGGCGACGAGAGCCCTGGGCTTTGAAACCTACACCCCCGCCGAAACCGAAGCGGCGGCGTTCACCGCCCGCAAGGCGTCTGGCTTCGATGCCGTGTTTGATTGCACGGGCGTTATTGCGGTGATGAACCAGTCGCTGTTCCATGTCCGCAATGGTGGCAGCTACACGCTGGTCGGCGTAATCAAGGGCGATCTGGTGTGGCCCGATGCCGAAGTGCATCGGCGCGAACTCACCATCCGCGCCTCGCGCAATGGCACCGATGAGGACTTTCTCACCGTGATGGCCGCCATGCGGGCCGGCAAGATTCCCACGGATCGGTTGGCTACCCACGCCACCACGCTCGAGAGGGTGAGTGTTGACCTGCCCCATTGGGCCAAGGCCCGCGATGGGCTGATCAAGGCGATCGTTACGCTTTAACCAGCGTCATATCGACGAGCGCGCCCTTGTGGCCGATGACAATCCGGGCGACCCCATGGGCCGCCCGCGCCGCCTCAACCGGGTCGGCGCCTGCCGCACGGGCCGCCAGATAGGCGCCGTTGAACGAATCCCCGGCCCCCGTCGCATCCACTACGGTGGCACCCGGGCTCGGCGCAACACGGGCCCTGAGGCCCGCGCGCGTCGCGACCAGCGCCGCCTCGGCCCCGTTTTTCACCACAACTTCGCGCGCCCCATTGCTGAGATAGCGTTCGGCGGTCGCTTCGGGCGATGTGTCGCCAAACACCGGCGCCTCATCGGGGAAGGTCGGCAGCACGATATCGGCAATGCTGGCCGCCGCCATGAGCCCGCTCGCCATGATGGCCGGGCTGGTCCACAGCGCCGGCCGTTCATTGGGGTCAAACGCGACATCGGCCCCGGCCTCGCGCGCCCTGACAACGGCCCGCATCAGCCGACCGCGCGCCCGCGGGGCGAGGATGGCTATCGAAATTCCCGAGAAATAGACAAGATCGGCGCCAAGGAGCCCCGCCGCCAGCGCGTCCTTGTCGTCGGCCATGGCGCGCGCCGCAGATTGGCCGCGCCAATAGGTGAACTGCCGGTCGCCGCCTGCCTGATGGATCATGTAGAGGCCCGGCCGTCGCCCGGGAATGGTCTGGATATGCCCGGTGCCGATGTCGGCCCGATCGAGAAAGGCCCGCATCTCGGCCGAATAGAGATCGTCGCCGAGCGCGGTGATGTATTCGACCTGCCAGCCCTGGGGCAGACGGGCCCGCGCGTACCAGGCCGTGTTCAGCGTGTCCCCGGCAAAGCCCATGCGGTAGAGCGCACCCTCGCCCCCCGACATTTCGATCATGCATTCCCCGACACTGGCAAACCGCTTGCTCACGGTGCAACTCCCTCATTCTTCTGCTTTATGCCGGGGCTAAAGCCGCGCTGCAACTCTGGCTGCGCGTTGTCCGCAATGCTATGAATTTTTGATGAGCACCAATCGCCCCCGCCTCAGCACCAGCACTCTCAATCGCCTCGCCACGGGCACGCTGCGCCCCGATTATGATCGGTCAAAGGTCACCCCGGCCATTGTGCATCTGGGGATCGGCGCATTTCACCGCGCCCATATGGCGGTCTCTATCGATGCGATCCTCGCCGAGGAGCCCGGCTGGGGTATTGTCGGGGCCTCGCTCCGCCGCCCCGATACGGCCGAGGCGCTCTTGCCGCAGGATGGGCTCTACACCCTGGCCGTGCGCGATGCCGAAGGCACCACGGCGCGGGTCATCGGCTCGATCCTCGATATCATCGATGTCAATGCCCGCCGCGCGGACCTGCTTGCGCTGATGGCAAGCCCGGCCATCAGGATTGTATCGCTGACCGTGACCGAGAAGGGCTATTGCCACGATCCGGCGAGCGGTGAACTCGATGTGAACCACCCCGATATTGTGCATGATCTCGCCCACCCCGAGGCGCCGAACAGCGCGCCGGGCCTGATTGTCGCGGCGCTTGAGCGGCGGCGGCGCGCGGGGCTTCCCCCTTTTACCGTGCTCAGTTGCGATAACCTGCCGGCCAATGGCCGCACGGCGGGCCGGATTATCCGACGCCTTGCGGCGCTGATCAGCGCCGATCTCGGCCGCTATGCCGAGACGGTGGCCTTCCCCTCATCCATGGTCGACCGCATCGTGCCCGCGACGACCGATACTGATCGCGCCGAGATCGCCGCGCTGACCGGCGTCGACGACGCCTGGCCGGTGGTGACGGAACCCTTCACCCAATGGGTGATCGAAGACAATTTCCCGCTTGGGCGGCCCAATCTCGCGCGCGTCGGGGTTGAATTCGTCGCCGATGTCGAACCGGCCGAGCACATGAAGCTGCGCATGCTGAACGGCAGCCACTCGACCCTTGCCTATCTCGGCTATCTCGCGGGCCATGCCTATGTGGCCGATGCCATTGCCGATCCCGATTTCCGGCGGCTCATTGAAGGATTCATGACCGAGGAGGTCATTCCCACCCTCGCCATGCCGCCCGAGGCGCTGCGGCACTATCGCGACCGGTTGATTGCGCGCTTTGCCAACCCGGCGCTCAGGCACCGCACCTGGCAGATCGCCATGGATGGAAGCCAGAAACTGCCGCAGCGGCTTTTAGGCACCATCCGCGACCGGCTGGCAGCGGGTCTGCCGTTCCGGCGGCTGGCGCTCGGGGTGGCGGGCTGGATGCGCTATGTGGCCGGCCGCGATGATGCAGGCACGCCCATCGACGTGCGCGACCCGCTCGCCCCACTTTTTGCCGATATCGGTGGCGATGCCGGGCGCCTGTTCGCGCTCACGGAAATTTTCGGCGATTTGAGCGGCAACCCGGTGCTTGAGGCCGAAGTGCTGTCCGCCCTGACGGCCCTGCGGCGCGATGGGGCCAAAGCGACCGTGCGGGCCTATAGCGCCGCGTGAAGTGCCGCCCCGAGTCGACCGGACCAGAGCGCAATGCCCGGCAGGCTGAGGATTTCATCGTGCCGGATTTCAAGCATGGTGGCGCGGCGATCCCTGCCATGGTGATCGAGCGTATAGGTGACCCCAAGACCCGAGCGGTAGGGCTCGTTCCAGCCCAGGTTGAGATCGGGCACACCGGCCCTCAGCGCCATGGCGAGGCGCTCGCTGAAGGCTGGATCGGCCCCGGGCAGGATGCCGACAGGCCAGGGCCGGGGCTTGCCCTTGAACACGGGCGTAAAACTGTGGACAGCAATGAGCGCCGCCTCGGGGCGCTCGGCGAGCACCAGCGCCAGCGCCGCATGAAAGGGACTGTGATACCGCGCGATCCGGTCAATGCGGTCGGCATCAGTGACTTTCAGATTGCCCGGAATTTCGGTGCGTTCAGCCAGTCGCGGCACGAGGTCAGCGGCATCGGGCGCGCGGTTGCAATCCACCACCAATCGGCTCACCGTTGAGGCAACCAGCGGCACATCCAGCATGTCGGAGAGGCGCAACGCCACATCGAACGCGCCCGGATCCCAGGCGATATGCATCAGCCGCTGGATGGGTGTGAGCCCCAGCGTGCCATAGGGCTCGGGGATGCGGTTTGATGCATGATCCACCGCCAGCACGAAGGGCCCGCGGCCCTTGGCATTGAAGACCCTGACTGGCGCTACCGGCTCATCGGCTTTGTGCATGGCTGCCCCGGACTTGTCCCGATTTGACGAAACGCTCGCCATCAGGTCAAAGCTCACCTATCGGGCTGGTCCGGGTGGGTCAATGAGCGATAGCGGGAGAGGCACAACGGATAGGGACGGCGAGGGGGCCTTCAACCGGCTCTATCAGCGCCTGCTGTTTGTCTTGGCCGTGGGGCTCGGGCTCCTGTTCATGGCCGCGCTCAACTGGGTAAGCCTATGGGCGGCCTTGGGTATCGGCGCTCTGCTTCTGGTGCTCGCCATGCTGGTGCCCGACACATCGGCCGAAATCGCGGCGCTTGATAATTCATCGGTCATTGCCGAGCAGGCCTTTGCCGATGCGGTGCGCAAGCTGACCGATTCTCTGCCCGAGGCGACCATCATCATCGACCGGCGCAGCCTTGTGGTGCATCGCAATCCCGAGGCCGTGCGGCAGTTTCCGCAAGCCATCGAGGGCCAGCCCATCGCGTTTTCGCTGCGCCACCCCCCGGTCATCGATGCGGTGGAGCGCGCGCGGCGTGCTGGTGTGCAGACTGTCGAAATGCACCGCACCATTCCCAACGAGACCTGGCACCGGGTGACCATCGCGCCGCTCGCGGCCGGCGATCCGGTCAATGAAGGCGTGCTGGTCTTGACGCTCCTCAGCCTCACCGAAGCCAAACGGCTTGAGGCCCTGCGCAGTGATTTCATCGCCAATGCCAGCCACGAATTGCGCACGCCGCTCGCCGCCCTGATCGGCTTCATCGATACGCTGCTGGGCCCTGCGGCCAATGATGCACCGGCCCGCGAACGCTTTCTCGGGCTGATGCGCGCTCAGGCCGCCCGCATGTCGAAGCTCATTGATGATCTCCTCAGCCTGTCGCGCATTGAAATGCGCCAGCACATGCGCCCCATGGCCCCGGTGGATCTGGCGCTGGTGTTGGGCGAAGTCACGGCCGGTCTTGAACCCCTGGCGCGCGAGACCGGCACCACGATCCGCCTTGCAATCGCCGAGGGCACATTCACCATCCCCGGCGACCGCGACGAGCTTTACGAGGTCTTCGAAAACCTCATGGAGAACGGCATCAAATATGGCGCTGACAGTGGCCCGGTTGAGGTGTCGCTCCGTCCCAGCGACCGGCCCGGCTTTGTGGCCGAGGTCACGGTGATCGATCACGGCCCCGGGGTTGCCCCCGAGCACGTGCCGCGCCTCACCGAACGCTTCTATCGGGTGGATGCCGAATCCAGCCGTCGCAAAAAGGGCACGGGGCTTGGCCTTGCCATTGTGAAACACATCATGGGCCGTCATCATGGCGACCTCAACATCCGCTCCGCCGAGGGCGAAGGGCTGCGGGTAACGGCCGCCTTCCGCGCCTGAAGGTGATTACCCTAGCGATTGCAAGGGGTTGAACTGTCACATAAGTGCAATCGAGGTGTCATAAAACATCGGTGATCGGGCCATAAGGTCCGGCACGGGGTCGCCGAAGCCGCAGAACATGTCGGCAGGGGCCCCGAACAGGAGAGCTGGATGACCGCGGGTTGGGTTATTGCCATCGTCCTTGCCATTGGCGCGGTCGCGTGGTTTTTCGCCGTTAATCGGGCGCATCTTCAGCTCAAGTCCGTGCGCGGCGCGGGCGGTCAGCCCATGCATTCGCTGCCGGGCTATCACGGCTGGCTTGCTTTTCTCTCCGCCACGCTGCCAGCGCTGTTTGTCTATGTCGCGCTGAGCTGGGGCGGCCTGACCCTCACTGAAAATCACATTGCCTCTGGGATTGCGCCGACCATCACCCAACCGGCCGAGCGCGGGCTGGCCGTGGGGATCGTGCATCAGGTGATGGCGGCGCTCGACAGCCTCGCGCTGGACGTGCCGCCCGCGACCTATGCCGATCTCAAGCTGGCCGCTGCCGCTAAAAACCTGCTGCTGCCCGATACCGGCACCGACGACATGCTGCCTCTGGCGCTCGAGGCCTCAAAGACCGCCGCCACCACCCGCCTGCTTGCGGCCATTGCGGCCATCGCGCTATCGGCCCTGGGGGCCGTTGTCGCCATTGCCCGCATTCGTCCCCGGCTCCGCGCCCGAAATCAGGTCGAAGCGGTGATTTTCACCGCCCTGATCGGCGCCTCGGTCGTGGCGGTGCTCACCACGGTCGGCATCGTGCTCTCCATGCTGGGGGAAACCCTGCGGTTCTTTTCGTCCGTCGATCCCTTCAGTTTCTTTTTCGGTACCGTGTGGGATCCGCGTTTCGCGGCGGCCGGTTCATCGGGGGATCAGGGTCAGTTTGGGCTCATTCCGCTGCTCGCCGGTACGCTCTACATCGCCTTTGTCGCCCTGCTTGTTGCGGTGCCTGTGGGGCTCATGGCCGCGATTTACATGGGCGAATATGCCAGCGCCCGCACCCGCCAGACCGTGAAGCCGCTGCTCGAACTGCTCGCCGGCATCCCGACCATTGTTTATGGCATCTTCGCCATGGTGACCCTGGGGCCGTTCCTCCGCGATCTGTCGGCGGCGCTTGCGGGCGGGGAGCCCTTCATTCAGGCGCAATCGGTGTTCACTGCAGGGCTCGTGATGGGCATCATGCTGATCCCGGTCGTATCCTCGCTGTCCGATGATGTGATTACCGCCGTGCCGCGCGCCATGCGCGATGGTTCGCTGGCGCTTGGGGCCACGCGCAGCGAAACCGTGTCGCGCGTCATTCTGCCGGCGGCCCTGCCGGGCATCGTCGGCGCTATCCTGCTCACAGCCTCCCGCGCCATTGGCGAAACCATGATCGTGGTGCTTGCCGCCGGTGTGGCGGCGCGGCTCAGCCTCAATCCGTTTGAAGCGATGACCACCATCACGGTGAAGATCGTCAACCAGTTGACCGGCGACCTCGAGTTCAACTCACCGCAGACCCTCGTCGCCTTCGCGCTCGGGTTGACACTGTTTGCCCTGACGCTCGGCATGAATGTCTATGCGCTCTACGTCGTGCGCAAATATCGGGAGCAATATGAATGACCGACACCGTGCTCGCCGCTCCCGTCGCCGCCACCCCCAAAGGCCCCCGTAAGCGCGATTTCGGGCTGAAGCGCCGCCACGCCGCTGAACGCCGCTTCCGCTTGTTCGGGCTCGCCGCCATTGCCATCGGGCTCGGGTTTCTGGCGCTGCTGCTCGGTTCGGTGGTGCTGAAGGGCTACACTGCTTTCGTGCAGACCTCGGTCACATTTCCCATCGCCTTTGATCCGGCGATCATCGACAAGGACAACAAACGCGCCTCGGACCCCAAGGTGCTGGTTGCGGCCAACTATCCGGTTGTCGCCCGCAATGGGCTCGCTGCGGTGCTCGGCGTCGATGTCAAAGACAAGAAGGCGATGAAGGAGCTGGGCAATTTCCTGTCTGACAGTTCCCGCGTCCCCTTGCGGGACTTCGTAACCGCCAACCCGGCCGTCATCGGGCAGACGCGCGATTTCACACTGCTTCTCTCCGCTGATCTTGATAGCGCCAGCAAGGGCCAGATCGATCTCGGGGTGCCCGAGGCGAAGCGCAAGGTGTCGGATCGGCAGCTCGCCTGGCTCAAGACGCTGCGCGACAAGGGCATGATTTCCACACCGTTTAACTGGGGCCTCCTGACCTTTGGCGCGTCGTCGCGGCCGGAGGCGGCAGGGCTCGGCGTGGCGCTCATCGGCTCCTTCATCATGATGGTGGTGGTGCTGGTCTGCGCTTTGCCGCTCGGCGTGGCCGCGTCCATCTACCTTGAGGAATTCGCCCGCAAGACCCGCTTCACCGATTTCATCGAAGTGAACATCAACAATCTCGCGGCGGTGCCCTCCATCGTCTATGGCCTGCTTGGGCTCTCGGTGTTCATCAACGTGCTGGGCCTGCCGCGCTCCGCGCCCATCGTGGGCGGGCTGGTGCTGTCGCTCATGACGCTGCCCACCATCATCATTGCCACCCGCGCGGCGCTCCGCTCGGTGCCGCCCTCCATTCGCGCGGCGGCGCTCGGCATCGGCGCCAGCCGCATGCAGATGGTGTTCGACCATGTGCTGCCGCTCGCCACCCCCGGCATTCTGACCGGCACCATCATCGGGCTCGCCCGGGCGCTGGGCGAAACAGCGCCCCTGCTGCTGATCGGCATGGTGGCCTTTGTGTCGGATTACCCCACCAATCCGTTCGAGCCGGCCACGGCCATGCCGGTTCAGATCTATATGTGGGCCAACGAGGCCGAACGCGCCTTTGTCGAACGCAGTTCGGGGGCCATCATCGTGCTCATGATCATGCTGCTTCTCATGAATCTCGTGGCCATCGTGCTGCGCCGCCGCTTTGAACGGCGCTGGTAAAGGAAAGCTCCCGCTATGTCGCTCGATACCACCGTTGAAACCGCAGAGCCGGTCCTGCACCCCAAGATGCAGGGCGATAAGGTGTCGGTGTTCTATAGCGGGAAACAGGCCCTGTTCGATGTGTCCCTGCGCATCGGGGCGAACCAGGTGACCTCGCTCATCGGCCCTTCGGGCTGTGGCAAGTCCACCTTCCTGCGCTCACTGAACCGCATGAACGACACCATCGACGGTTGCCGCGTCGCCGGAAAAATCACCCTCGACGACGAAGACATCTACGATCCCGACATCGACGTGGTGGAACTGCGCGCCCGTGTCGGCATGGTGTTCCAGAAGCCCAATCCCTTCCCGAAATCCATCTACGAAAACGTGGCCTATGGCCCGCGCATCCACGGCATCGCGCGCGGCCGCGCCGAACTCGATGAGATCGTGCACTCGTCGCTGCGTCGCGCCGGGCTGTGGAACGAGGTAAAGGATCGGCTGGCCGAGCCCGGCACCGGGCTCTCCGGCGGCCAGCAGCAGCGGCTGTGCATTGCCCGCGCTATTGCGACCAGGCCCGAAGTGCTGCTGATGGACGAGCCCTGTTCGGCGCTCGACCCGATCGCCACCGCCGTGATCGAGGAACTGATCGACGAGTTGCGCGAAAACTTCACCATCGTGATCGTGACGCACTCGATGCAGCAGGCGGCGCGCGTCAGCCAGAAGACGGCGTTTTTCCACCTCGGCAAGCTGATCGAGGAAGGGCGCACCGAAGATATTTTCACCAATCCGCGCAACAAGCAGACGCAGGATTACATCACCGGCCGCATTGGCTGACGGGCACGAGGACCAGACCATGGCGACGTTGAACGAGCACATTGTTTCCTCCTACGAGGACGAACTGACGACCCTCGCCCGTATGATTTCGGAGATGGGCGGGATGGTCGAAGAAGAGATCATCCGGTCCGCCGACGCGCTGGTGAAGCTCGACCACGATGAGGCCAAAGCCATCCGCGCCGCCGACAAGCGCGTCGATGAAATGCAGCAGCGCATCAACGATATGGCGGTGTCGATCATCGCCCGCCGTCAGCCCATGGCGGCTGACCTGCGCATGGTGGTGACCTCGATCCAGGTGGCCAACGACCTTGAGCGCACCGGCGATATGGCCAAGCAATTGGCCAAGCGCGCCCTGCAGATAGAAACGCTCGGGCTCGCGCCGAAGTTCTATAATGGTGTCAAACACATGACCCAGCTTGTCGCGGGTCAGTTGAAGGCCGCGCTCGATGCCTATGCGGCGCGCGATTCCGCCGCTGCCGTTGAAGTGTGCAAGCGCGACGACGAAGTGGATGCGCTCCATACCTCGCTGTTCCGCGAATTGCTGACCTACATGATGGAAGACCCGCGCAACATCACCCAGTGCACCCATCTGCTGTTTTGCACCAAGAGCCTGGAGCGTGTAGGCGACCACGCGACCAATATCGCTGAGGCGGCCTATTATCTCGAGACGGGCCGCCACCTGTCGGCCGACGACAGCGCCCGCGCGAAACGCTGAGCCCGGCCATGGCCGCGAAGATTCTGGTTGTCGAGGACGAAGCCGATCTCGGCGAAATGCTGCGCTATAATCTTGAGGCCGAAGGGCACCTCGTCACGGTTGCCGTCTCGGGCGATGAGGCCGATGCTGCGGTGCGTGAAGCGACGCCCGACCTGATCCTGCTCGACTGGATGCTGCCGGGCCTCTCCGGCATCGAACTGTGCCGTCGCTGGCGGGCCCGCACCGAGACGAGCCGCACCCCCATCATCATGCTGACGGCGCGGGGCGAGGAAGAAGAGCGCGTGCGCGGTCTGTCGACCGGCGCCGATGATTATGTGGTGAAGCCCTTTTCCATGCCCGAACTGGTGGCGCGGGTGCGCGCGCTGTTGCGCCGCGCCAACCCCGAACTGGTGGCCAACCATCTGAAGGCCGGGGATATCGAGCTGGACCGGCTAAGCCACCGCGTCAGCCGCGCCGGCCGCGACCTGCACCTGGGGCCCACCGAATACCGCCTGCTCGAATATCTGATGCGCCACCCCGGCCGCGTCTATAGCCGCGAGCAATTGCTCGATGGCGTGTGGGGGCAGGATGTTTATGTCGATGAGCGCACGGTGGATGTGCATGTGGGCCGGTTACGCAAGGCGCTGAACCGCGGTAAGGAGCCCGATCCGATCCGCACCGTGCGCGGGGCAGGCTATAGCTTTGATGAGCGCTTCGCCGCGGCGCATTAAGGCAATATCGGGCTGAACCCGGGGGAAAAAGGCGCTGCGATCAGCGCCTTTTCTTATCGACATGATGGAAAGCCCGGCGGGCGTGAAACTCGCAATAGGGCTTCCCTTCAACCGAATGCTGGCCGCAGAAGTAGAATTCTGAGGAGAGCGGGTCGCCAATCGGCCACTTGCAGGTGACTTCCGACAGATCAAGCAGCGACAGGCGCTGATCGACAGGAATGAACATCTCGGCGGGCGCCGGGGCCAGATCGAGATCGACCGCCAGGTCTTCGCTCATCTTGAGCGCAGTCGCACCCTGAACAGAGGCCATGGGCCGCGCCTTCATCATGGCCGAAATCGGGTTCGTGCTCGGACGCGGCGCGGACGGCGACGTGATGCGACGGGCCGGGCTCGACACGGCCGGGGCCGTGCGAGGGGTCTGCCGCACGCGCGGCGCTGCCGCCGCGGGTTTGGCCCGGCCAGATAATTTCAAACGGTGCACCTTGCCGATCACGGCGTTGCGGGTGACACCTTCTCCGAGAACTCCGGCAATCTGGCTGGCGCTCAGCCCTTCGAGCCACAATTTCCGCAACAGCTCGACGCGCTCTTCAGTCCAGCCCATCACCTGTCGGTTCCTCCAGTTCGGTCCAAGGCAGCGGCGCCCATCAAATAGTGGCCGTACACAAAACGGCCGCAAACGTGCGACTAAGCGATACTCTACGCATCGTAGGTCGAAGGGGTCCGCCACACGACATATCGTGTTCCCAACGCCTGAATACTACACAGTCGCAGGAATCAGGATCAAGGGCACCCGCCGATTTACCTGGGGGATAAGCCGCCTTCCTTGTGGAAAGCTGGCCTTGCCGTGGCCTGGGCTTTGAATTGACTTGCAAGCCCGGCAAAGTGCATATGGAGCCTCCGCACGCCTTGATGAAAGTCAAGGGCGAGCACATGATTCATCACCGTATTGTCATCTTGAGAAAGGGTCAGCCCCATGTCCGCGCTTTTCGGTACGTATGCCCGGTCGCCGCTTGCTTTTGAGCGGGGCGAGGGCGTGCGACTGTTCAGCCAGGACGGGACGCCATTTCTCGATTTTCATTCCGGCATTGCCGTTAATGCGCTGGGCCATAGCGACCCGCATATGGTTGAGGCGCTGAAACAGGCGGCCGAACGGGTCTGGCATACCTCCAACGTCTTCACCATTCCGGAACAGGAACGGCTTGCGCAGCGGCTCGTTGAAACGACCTTTGCCGATGCGGTGTTCTTCACCAATTCGGGTACCGAGGCCATTGAGTGCGCGATCAAGACCGCGCGGCGCCATTTCTTTGACAAGGGCGAAAAAGACCGGTTCGAGATCATCGGCTTTACCGGTTCGTTCCATGGCCGCTCGACCGGGGCGCTCGCCGCCATGGGCAATGCGGCCTATCTCGAAGGCTTCGGCCTGCCGCTTCCGGGTTTCCGGCATGTGGCCCCCGGCAGGATCGAGCTCGTTGAGGCGGCCATCACGCCCCAGACCTGCGCCATTATCATTGAGCCGGTGCAGGGCGAGGGCGGCTGCACGGCGATGCCGGTCGAGTACATGCGGGCATTGCGTGCCCTCTGTGACCGGCACGGTATCCTGTTGATCCTCGATGAAGTGCAATGCGGCTATGGCCGGACAGGGCGCTTTTTTGCCTATGAATGGTCCGGCATTACGCCCGATATCATGGCAGTCGCCAAGGGCATTGGCGCGGGCTTCCCGCTCGGGGCGTGCCTCGCCACGGCCGCTGTCGCCAAGTCCATGGTGCCCGGCACCCATGGCTCGACCTATGGCGGCAATCCGTTGGCGTCGTCGGTTGGCAATGCCGTGCTCGATCGCATGCTGGCGCCGGGCTTTTTCGCCCATGTCGAAAGGGTCGGCGCGCACCTGCACTGGAAGCTCCAGCAACTGCAGCAGCGCTACGCGCACCACCTTCTTGAAATCCGCGGGCGTGGCCTGTTGACCGGCATCAAGATCGCCACGCCCGTGCGCGATTTCTCCGTGCGGCTGCGCGACACCCACCACATGCTGGCCCAGCCGGCCGGCGACAATGTGCTGCGCCTCATTCCGCCGCTCGTCATCACCGAAGGGGAGATTGACGAGGGCGTGGAGACGCTGGCCGCCGCTTTCGAGGCGATGGACCGCGAAAAAGCGAGCGCCTGACCGCCGAAGTCCCAGCCTGAACCACGCTTTTCAGCGTCCCCATTACGGAGAGGTCTGATGACCACCCCCCGGCACTTTTTGAATCTAGACGATTTCGACGTCGATACCCTGCGCGGCATGTTGAACCAGGCCAACGAGCTGAAGCGCCGCCTCAAGGCGGGCGACCGGCCGCTGCTGCTCAAGGACAAGGTGCTCGCGATGATTTTCGAGCGCCAATCCACCCGCACCCGTGTCAGCTTCGATGTCGGCATGCGGCAGCTCGGTGGGGAAACCCTGTTTCTCTCCGGCTCCGAAATGCAGTTGAGCCGCGAGGAAACGCTGGCCGATACCGCGCGCGTCATGTCGCGTTATGTCGATGCGATCATGATCCGCATCCTCACCCATGCCGATCTCCTGGAGCTGGCCGAGGCGGCCACGGTGCCCGTTATCAACGGCCTCACCCGTAGGGCCCATCCCTGCCAGGTCATGGCCGATGTCATGACCTTCGAGGAGCGTCGCGGCAGCCTGAAGGGCGCCAAGGTGGCCTGGGTCGGCGACAGCAATAACGTGCTCGCCAGCTGGGTGAACGCGGCTGAGCTGTTTGGCGCCAATCTCACCATTGCCGTGCCCGAAGACTATTGGCCCGAAAAGGACCTCCTGGGCGATATCCGGAAGGCCGGTGCCGCCGTGCGTCTGATCGAAGATCCCGAGGAAGCCGTCAAAGACGCTGACCTCGTTATTACCGATACCTGGGTATCGATGGGCGATACCGACGCCGCCGAACGCCGCCGGGTCTTGAAACCGTATCAGGTGAACGCCCATCTGATGGGACTTGCCGATAAAGAGGCGCTGTTCATGCACTGCCTGCCGGCGCACCGGGGCGATGAAGTGACCGACGACATTATCGACGGGCCGCAATCGGTGGTGTGGGACGAGGCGGAGAACCGCCTGCATGCCCAGAAGGCCATCCTGTGCTGGTGCCTCGGCGCCGACCGGCAGAACATCTAGCCCTGTCGGGCGTTTGAACCCCAATCCCGCCGGGGCCGGGCCATTGACCTGGCCGGGCCCCCGCGCCCTTACGTGAAGGAATAGCCGATGAGCACTGCCGATTTGTCCGCGTTTGGTCTCGATCGGCCGGAATCCGGCGATGATGTCGTGGTGCCGTTCACGCTCGATCGGCTCGATTGTCGCGGCCGCATTGTGCGGCTCGGCCCCACGCTGAACTCGATCCTCAACCGCCACAATTACCCCGCGCCGGTGGCACGGCTTTTGGGCGAAGCGGTCGTCCTCGCTTCGCTCATCGGCTCGTCGCTGAAATTTGAGGGCCGGTTCATTCTCCAGACCCAGACCGATGGGCCGGTGAACCTTCTGGTCGTTGATCTCGATGCGCCCGATGGGCTGCGCGGCTATGCCCGCTTCGATGCCGATGCGCTGCAGCAGGCGATCACGCGCGGCGAAACCCGGCCGGGCCAGCTGCTCGGCAAGGGGCACCTCGCGATGACTGTCGATCAGGGCGCCTATATGGAGCGCTATCAGGGCATCGTGGCGCTCGAGGGTGGCACGCTGGAAGATGTCGCCCACACCTATTTCAAGCAGTCCGAACAGATCCCCACGCTGGTCCGTCTGGCCGTGGCCGAGCATTCGCTCAAAGGCAGCGAGCCGCGCTGGCGTGCCGGGGGGGCGCTGGTGCAGTTCCTGCCGCCCCATGGCGAGCGCATGATGCCGGACCTGCCGGGCGACGGCAATTTTGATAACCCGGAAACGGCGGACTCGAGCTTTGTCGAAGACGACAAGTGGACGACCACCCGCTCGCTGCTCGGTACGGTGGGGGACGATGAACTGGCCGACCCCGAACTTTCGGGCGAGCGCCTGCTGTTTCGGTTGTTCCACGAAACCGGGGTCCGGGTGTTCGATCCCGTGCCGCTCGAGGAGCGCTGCACCTGTTCGGCCGAGCGTATCGAGGCCATGCTGCAGGACAATTTCACCGCCGACGAGCGCATCGACATGGCTGTCGACGGTGAAATTGAAGTGATCTGCGAATTCTGCTCGGCGGATTACCACTTCCGTCCCGAGGAGTTCTCACACTAACGCCCGATCAGACCTGGCTCAACCCGAACTCTAGGTCGCGGATCAGATCATCCGCGTCCTCAAGCCCCACGGACAGCCGCAGCAGGTTCGGCGTGATCCCGGATTCGAGCCGGGCTTCCTCGCTCAAACGCTGATGCGTCGTGGTGCGCGGATGCGTGATGATCGATTTGGCATCGCCGAGATTGTTCGAGATCAGGATCACCGCCAAGGCGTCGGCCAGCCTGAACGCCTCCTCTTGGCCGCCCTTCACTTCGAGCGCAACCAGCGTTGAGCCGCCCGCCATCTGGCGCTGGGCCAGCTCATATTGCGGGTGCGCCTTGTGGTGGGGGTAGATGACGCGGGCGACTTTCGGATGATTGCCGAGGAAATCAGCAATTTTCCCGGCGCTCTCGGTGCTCTGGCGGACACGCAGCGACAGGGTTTCGAGCCCTTTGAGCAGCACCCAGGCGTTAAACGGCGCCATGGAGGGGCCGGTCTGCCGGATGAAGGTGTGGATGTCGCCGCCGATCAGCTCCTTGCTGCCGAGGATCGCCCCACCCATCACGCGGCCCTGCCCATCGATATGCTTGGTCGCCGAATAGCAGACGAGATCGGCCCCCAACGCCAGCGGCTTCTGCAGGATCGGCGTGGCAAACACATTGTCGACGATCAGCCTGGCCCCGCGCTCATGCGCGATTTTCGCCACCGCCGCGATATCCACGAGTTCAAGCGTCGGGTTGGTTGGGGTTTCGAGGAAGAACACCTTGGTATTGGGCCGCGCCGCCCGCGCAAAATTTTCAGGGTCGCGACCATCCACCAGCGTTGAGGCAACGCCCCAGCGCGGCAGATAGTCTTCAACCACATAGCGACACGAGCCAAAAAGGGCCCGGGCCGAAACCACATGGTCGCCCGCCCGCAGCTGGCTCATCAGCGCCGTCGTCACCGCGGCCATGCCGGTGGCGAGCCCGCGCGCAGCCTCAGCCCCTTCAAGCAGCGCCATGCGCGACTGGAACATGTCGACGGTCGGGTTCGAGAACCGCGAATAGATGTAGCCCGGGTCTTCGTTTTTGAAGCGCCGCTCGGCCGCACCGGAACTGGGGTAGATATAGCCCGAATTGAGGAACATGGCCTCGGAGGTTTCGCCATGCTGGCTGCGCTCGGTGCCGCCATGCACCATCTGTGTGGCGGCGGCACGAGCCTTGGGGTCGGCGAGGGGGTTCTTCGATTTCGTCATGTCGAGTCCTCAAAAAGCAAAAACCGGCGCGCGGGCGAGCGGCCGGTTTCCCAAGAGGTTCCTTTAGCAATTTGTTTTAGGTGGCCGCAATGGAACCGGCCAAATCACCACCAGCGGGGAAAACCCCCGCTGGGCACGCGCTATAAACCTGTGCCCGCTTGGCGTCAACGCCGCCTGTTGCTAGGGAAGGAGCCCAACGGGGCCATGAACGTGGACAGCGAGCTATTTTCCAAAGGGGTCTTCCCCGCACGCTACATTGAACGCCTGGCCGAGATGGGCGCCATACGCCCCGGCCGCGCCTTCGATGCCGATCAGGTGCAACCCGCGAGCCTCGATCTCCGGCTCGGCGACGTGGCCTATCGCATCCGCTCGAGCTTTTTGCCCGGTCCCGATCATTCGGTGGCCGACCGCATTGAAAGCCTGAAGCTCCATGAACTCGATCTGACCCACGGCGCGGTGCTCGAACGCAATTGCGTCTACCTTGTGCCGCTTGAGGAAAGCCTGCATCTGCCCGAGCACGTATCGGCGAGTGCCAATCCGAAAAGCTCCACCGGGCGGCTCGATGTGTTCACGCGCGTTATCGGCGATCACGCGCGCGGTTTCGATATGCTGCCCGCCGGCTATACCGGCCCGCTCTACCTCGAAATCAGCCCCCGCACCTTTCCGGTGCGCGTGCGCCGGGGCTCGCGCCTGTCGCAGATGCGGTTCCGGCTCGGCGATTCCCGGCTCAGCGTGCATGAGCACCGCACGCTGCACCGCGTTGAAACGCTGGTGTTCGATGCCAACGCCGAAGTCGGCGAGGGCGTGCTGCTCTCGATCGATCTCAAGGGGGCGGAGCGCAACGGCCTCATCGGCTTCCGCTCGAAGCGCCACACGGCAGTGATCGATATGGACATCAAGGATACGCTTGATGTGCTCGACTACTGGGAACCGCTGATCAATCGCGGGCATGAGGAATTCATTCTCGATCCCGATGAGTTCTACATCCTCGTGAGCCGCGAAAGCGTGCATGTGCCGCCCGCCTACGCCGCTGAAATGGTGCCGTTTGATCCGCTGGTGGGCGAATTCCGCGTGCATTACGCCGGGTTCTTCGATCCCGGTTTCGGCCATTCCGCTGCCGGAGGCACCGGGAGCCGCGCGGTGCTCGAAGTCAGAAGCCGCGAAGTGCCCTTCCTGCTTGGCCATGGCCAGACTATCGGACGGCTCATCTACGAGCGCCTCTCCGAAGCGCCCGACCGCCTCTATGGGGCGGGGGTGGGCTCAAACTACCAGGCTCAGACCCTCAAGCTCTCCAAGCACTTCAAACCGTTCTCGGTTTAAAAGATACGGAAAAACCTGTAATCCTTGTCCCCCTTGCGTGGCTGGGGGGCTTGAGACATGGCGATGGAACGCGCACGACCGAGGGCTTTACCACTCTCGATGAATTTCTCAACGAAGAGGGTAGTCTTGCCGAAACGGAAGCCGTTGCGATCAAGGAGGTAATCGCGTGGCAATTGCGTCAGGCCATGGCCGAAAAGAAGCTGTCGCAGCGCGCGCTTGCCGAGGCGATGGGGACAAGCCGCACCCAGATTGCGCGCCTCCTGGACCCGGATGACGGGAACGTCACCCTGGGAACCCTTCAGCGCGCCGCCCGGGTTATCGGTCGGCAATTGCGGGTTGAGCTGATCTGAACCCTCACTCGCCCCGCTTCATCCCCGGGTGCACCGAGCGGTCGAGGATACTGCGGTCGAAGCCGGTCTTGTCGAGCCCCAGCACGGCAGCGGTGGAGCCGACGATCAGCGGATCCGGCCCATGAATCACATGATGGTCCTTGCCAGGGTAATCCACGGCGCCCAGCACCACCTGCATGGCATTGAGCCGTGCCCGGCGCTTGTCGTCGGATTTGATGATGGTCCAGGGCGCATCAGCGGTGTCGGTGTAAAAGAACATCGCCTCTTTGGCCTCGGTATAGGCATCCCATTTATCGAGGCTGGCCCGATCAATGGGCGAGAGTTTCCATTGCTTGAGCGGATCGCTCTCCCGCGCTTTGAAGCGGCGGGCCTGCTCTTCGCGCGTGACGGAGAACCAGAATTTGAACAGCCTGATGCCCGAGCGCACCAGCATGCGTTCGAGATCGGGCGTCTCGCGCATGAATTCGAGATAGTCCTGCGGCGTGCAAAAGCCCATGACGCGCTCAACCCCGGCACGATTGTACCAGGAGCGATCAAAGAAGACGATTTCCCCGCCTGCCGGTAATTGGCCGATATAGCGCTGGAAATACCATTGGCTGCGCTCGACCTCGGTGGGCTTTTCAAGCGCCACCACGCGCGCGCCGCGCGGATTGAGGTGCTCCATGAAGCGCTTGATCGTGCCGCCCTTACCGGCGGCATCACGGCCTTCGAAAATCATGACGATCTTCTGGCGGCTCTCTTTGACAAAATTCTGCAGCTTCAGAAGCTCGACCTGCAAAGGCAGGACATGGGCGAGATAGTCTTTCTCGCTCATCCGCGTGCGATAGGGGTAGAGGCCCGTCTCAAAGGCTTCGCGGATCGCTGCCGGATCATGGCGCATCTCGGTGATTGAACGCTGCTGCCTACGGTGCGGCCCGCTTGCGGCCAAGGCGGCACTGGCTTCCATAATGGGTCGCGCGGCATCAGGCATGGCCTGCGGCACAGTCGTCGGCGACGCCTCGTCATCCTGCCCAGCTTCCGGGTCGTCCTGCATCAACCATCCTCCTTGCGCCTCAGCGGTATGTCAGCGCCGATCCTGCGTGCGGGACTTGACCTGCATCAAGTCCCCCGACGTCTCCGCAGCCCTACCCGGCGAAACGGGCCGTCAGCCCGCCATCGGCGACCCAGTTGGCACCCGTGACGAAACTGGCCTCATCGGACAGGAGAAAGGCCACGCAATTGGCGATTTCCATCGGCTTGGCCATCCGGCGCATGGGATGCACCTCGATTACCTTGTCGCGGAGCGCCGGATCGGCATTGGCAAAGTAATCCTGCACCAGAAAGGTCTCGGTATAGCCTGGCGACAGCGCGTTGACCCGGACCTGAAACGGGCCCATTTCGAGCGCCAGCGAGCGGGTGAGCCCCACCAGCCCCGATTTCGCCGCCGCATAGGGGAAGAACCCCGGATAGGTCATGTCGGCATGCACCGACGCGATATTGACGATGGACCCGGCCTTTGCCGCCTTCATGGCGGGGAGCATAGCTCGGGCCACCAGCCAGGCCGACTTGAGATCGACGGCAAACACATCGTCCCATTGCTCCTCGGTCATGGTGACCGGATCGGCATAAGAGTTGCGCCCAGCGTTGTTCACGAGCCCGGTCACTGCGCCAAAGCGCGAAACGGCCGCGTCGTGGGCGGCGGCAATCGCCCCGGCATCGCGAATATCAGCGGGCTGGAACAGCACCCGCTCCGAGTTCAGGCTCTGGGCAAACGCCTGCCCGGCCGCCACATCGATATCGAGAAAGCTGACTGTCGCACCCTCGGCGAGGGATTTTTCCACCACCGCCGCACCGATACCCCGGCTACCGCCGGTCACGAGGACATGCTGGTTGTCGAGCCGCCCCATTTTACCAGTCCGCCACGCTGCCATCGTGCTGATACCACTGGATCGGTCGCACTTCCTTGAACGGGTGCTTTTCAGCCGCCGCGAAATCGATCTCCACCCCGATACCCGGCGCCATCGAGGGGGAAACATACCCATCGATGATCGGGGTTACGCCGGTAACGATCTCATCGCGCCACGGCACATCGGCCCGCATCACTTCCTGAATGAGGAAATTGGGCGTGGCAAAGCCGAGGTGGATGTTGACCATGGTGGCAATCGGCCCGAGCGGATTGTGCGGTGCCATGGTGACGCCAAATGTATCGCAGAGCGCCGCAATGCGCCGCGTCTCGGTAATGCCGCCGGCATGGCACACATCGGGCTGCGCCACGGCAATGCCGCCCGCCTGCAACAGCGGCAGGAATTCGTGCCGGTGCACCAGGCGCTCGCCCGCCGCGATGGGAATGTGGGTCGATTGCGCGACCCGCGCCGTGCCCTGCCAATCTTCCGGCTGGCATGGCTCTTCAATGAAAAACGGCCGATAGGGCGCCAGCACCCGGGCATATTCAATGGCCATGGCCGCCGTGGTCCGCCCGTGCAGATCGACCATGATGTCCATGTCGTCGCCCGCGCCTTCGCGCGCCGCGGCCATGAGGTCTTCGGCTTCCTTGAGGGCTTTCAGCCCATCCAGCGGGGCGGTCTTGCCGACCGCGAGGATTTTCACCGCCGAAAAGCCATCGGCCTTCGATTGTGCTGCCTTGACGCGGAAACTGTCGGCGGCGGCGCTGTTGTACACCGAATCCGAACTGCCCCCGCCGAGGTGATCATACATCCTCAGCCGCGTGCGGGCCTGTCCGCCAATCAGCTGCCACAGCGGAATGCCGAGGTCTTTGGCCTTGAGGTCATAGAGCGCCTGATCGATGCCCGAGAGCGCCGACATGGTGACGATGCCGCCTTTGAAAAACGGGTGGCGGAACATCACCTGCCACAGATGCTCGATATTGCGTGGGTCTTCGCCCACGATCAGCAGTGCGAGATCCTCGATGGCCCCGGCCACGGCGCGGGTCTGGAATTCGAGCGTCGCTTCGCCCAGCCCATAGAGCCCGGGCTGATCGGTTTCGACCCGGACGAAAATCCAGTTGCGCAACTGGGCATTCACCACCTGCGTCTTGATCGCAGTGATCTTCATCGGACACATCCCTGAAAAAGAAAGGGGGGCGGATCAACCGCCCCCACTGGATTACCGGCCGGTGAGCGACTGACGCCGGATACGGCGCTCGATCACGGTCTGCAGCACCACCGAGACCACGATCACGAGGCCGAAGGCGAGCTGGGTGTAAAAGGCGTTGATGCCCGCTGACACGATACCGGCGTTAATGGCGCCAATGATGAAGGCCGCAACGAACGACCCCACCACCGAGCCGGTGCCGCCGAAGACCGACGTACCGCCAAGGAACACCGAGGCAATGGTGTAAAGCAGGAACCCGTCACCGGTCGTCGGCCAGAAATAATAGCCGTAGATCGAGGTGAGGAGCCCGGCAAACACGGCCATCAGGCCCACGAGCACAAAGGCGCGGGTCTTCACCGACACCACGTTGATGCCCATCAGCCGCGCCGATGTCGGGTTATCGCCCACAAGGAACACATGGGCGCCAAACCGCGTGCGGTTGAGCAGAACCCACAGCGCGACCAGCACCACGATCATCCACAGGGTCTGGACCGGGACACCGAAGAACGACTCGCGCAGCAGCGCATGCAGCTCGGGATAGTTCTTGGCCGTCATCGGCACGCCTGTGCCATTCATCAGCACCAACTCAAGCCCGCGATAGAGGAAGGAGGTGCCGATGGTGATGACGAGCGAGGGGATGTTGAGCTTGGCCACAAGCAGGCCGTTAACGAGGCCGCAGAGCGCCCCCACGGCGAAGCCGGCGATAAGGCCCAGAATCCAGTGTTGCCCGAAGCTGGCCGTCACAAGACAGAACGCGGCCGTGCCGAGCGCCATGATCGACGGGAAGGACAGATCGATTTCGCCCGTGATCACCACAAAGGTGAGCGCGATAGCGATGATGCCGAACTGCGGCGTCGTCTGCATGAAGGCAAGATAGATATTGGCATTGGTGAACACAGCCGGGGCCGCGATCACGAAGCTGAGCCACATGGCGATACCCACGCCGATGATGCCCAGCTGGCTGCCATGGCGGCGCAGCATCGAGGGCGGCGCTACGCGGTTGTTCTTCGGCTTCGCCGATACAGTTTCGGTCGCCATTGTCGCCCCCTTATTCCAGCGACCCGGACCGGGCCACGCGATACAGCCGGTCGATCAGGTCATCCATTGAAATTTCGCTCTTGTCATACACGCCCGCGACCTTGCCGCGATCGAGCACATAAAGCCGGTCCACCACGGGGTAGACGTGGAAAATATTGTGGTCGATGAAGATCGCCGATTTCCCGGCCTTCTTGATGCCGGCAACGAAATCGAGCGTCTTCTTGGTCTCGGTCAGCGACAGGCCCATGGTGGGCTCATCGAGGATCACAAGCTGCGCATCGAAATAGAGCGCGCGCGTAATCGCCACGCCCTGCTTTTCGCCGCCCGACATGGTGGTCACCACGTTATCGGGGTGCACGGCGGCTGAGGTGAAGCCCATGTGCTCGCTCATCAGCCGCGCGGATTCTTCGCGCATTTTTTTCACATCGAGCAGGCCCCACTTGGTGCGCGGCTCGCGGCCCATGAACATATTGCGCCAGATGGGCTGCTTTTCGCACAGCGCCCGCTCCTGGTAGACGGTCTCGATGCCGAGCCCGCGGGCGCGGGCCACCGACCAATCATCGATGCGCTTGCCCTGAAAGAAAATCTCGCCGCCCGAATCGGGGCGGTGAAAGCCCATCACCGTCTTCACGAGCGTGGACTTGCCGGCGCCATTGTCGCCCAGCAGGCCGACAATCTCGCCGGGATGAACCTTGAAATTGATGCCCGACAGCGAACGCACTTCGCCGAAGGTTTTGGAGACATTCCGGAGCTCGATCACCGGCGGCGCATCGGCGCTGGTGTGAGCCTGGCTCTTGTGTGCGGCGGCGGTGCTCATCATGCCTCCTCCCTCATGAAAAAGAAAACGCGGGGGACGAATCCCCCGCGCATGACCGGTCTGGTTACCGGATTTCCTGTGCGGCAAGCGGTGCCACGGCATCGACATTGGTCGAGTCCACGAAGGCCCCGGCGGTGTTGATGTCGAGACCCGAGAAGCCGAACTTCTTGGTCAGGCAGATGTTCAGGATCGGCAGGTAGCCCTGCAGGAACGGCTGCTGGTCGATCACGAGGTTCTGGAAGCCTTCCTTCACGGCCTGGGCCGTGTTGGGCGACATGTCGAAGCCCGCGAAATACACCTGGCCCGGGGTCAGGTTAGCGGCCTGGGCGTAGACGCCCACGTTCGAGGTCAGCCCGCCGTGATCGGTCACGACGATCTTGATGCCCGGGTTTGCACCCATCACGCCCACGAAAGTCGCGGTGCCGGCATTGGGATCGGCATTCGTTGCCGCGTCGATTTCCTGATAGATCACTTCGGCGCCAGCTTCGGTGAAGGCGTCAATCACGCCCACGGTGCGCTGGCCGCGGTCGCCGCCCTGGCCCTTGAGGCCCCAAACGAAAACCTTGTCGCCCTTCTGGAGATTCGAGCGCTTCACGGCTTCAGCCGCAAGAGCATGGCCGGCGGCGTAGTTCGGCGCACCGACATAGCCAAAGCCCTGAGCCGAATACTTCGCCTGGCTGTCGGGCAGCGAGGTGTTGAGCGAGGTGAAGATGGTGCCCTGCTTGTAGGCTTCGTCCACCACCGGACCCGTCGCCGGCTCACCGGCAAAACCGTAGGTCGCAATGCCGTCGACCTTGGTCGCCACGGCCTGCTGGATCTGGGTCAGCATCTTGTTCGGATCCCAGTCCGAGAAATAGTAGGTCACGGTCGCGCCGAGATCGAGTTCGGCCTGACGGAAACCATTATACACGTTGTTCGCGAACACGCCGCCCTGCGGGCCGCCCGGGAACGCCGCAATCTTGACACCCGAACACCACTTGGCGGTCGGATCGAGAGCCATGGCACCCGAGATGCCGGCGAGCGAAAGCGCAACAGCGCCAGCGAGCGGCAACAGCCGCTGAAAAGCAGTCTTCATGAAGTTCCTCCCTTGTGCGAGCCCGCACGGGCCCGCCTGCGCCATCCACCGGCGCTGCCTAAATGGTTAGGGGAATAAGATAACTCTGTAAAGAGTGCCCGCGCAGCCTGTCCGCAGTCTCAGGAGGCGGCACCCTGGTAAAGTCCGCGCCGAAATCAGGGGCAAGACGCCCGGGATATATGCCAATTTGCCATGGGCTGAGAGTCTGTCTATCCTCATGTCACCACCGGGATATCGGGGCAGAGCCAGTTCTGGGTGAGTCGCCCGACTCCCAACATGTATGATAAGTATGGGGCCTTCATGACCAATCCCGCTCCACAGCGCGATGATCTGGCGAGCGGAACACTGAAGGCCGCAGCCAGCTCGACGGCCACCTCCATCGTTGCCGATGAGCTGGTGCGCATGATCATCGGCCGCTTTGTGCCGGGCGACAGCCTGCCGAGTGAGGCCGAGCTGGCCCTGGTGCATGGCGTGAGCCGCGTCACCGTGCGCGAAGCCGTGAAGATGGTCGCCGGCCGGGGCCTGCTTGAACTGGCGCGGGGCCGTCGCGCCATCGTGCGCGAGCCGGGCAGTTCCGCGCTCGGGCAGTTCATCGGCTGGATCGTTCAGACTGAACCCAATGGTGTGTTTGATCTCGTCGAGGCCCGCATGTCCCTGGAAGTACAGGCGGCCGGTCTCGCCGCGCGGCGGGGCACCCCGCCCAGCCTTGCCCCCATCGCGGCGGAACTCGACCGGATGAAGGCGCTTGGCAATGACATGAACCCGAACTGGACCGAAGAATCCGAGGGCATTTTCCACCATGCCGACGTGGCGTTTCACCGGGCCATCGCTGTGGCGGGGGGCAACCGCATTCTCATCGCCATGTTCGATGCCATGGCCGACACGCTGGAAAAATCCTTCTACCTGAGCCGCAAGGGGCGGCGCGCGCGCGGGCAGACCGTGGAAGACACCGTACATAGCCACCAGCGCATTTTCGATTCCATCCGTGTGGCCGATGCCGCGGGCGCCGAAGCCGCGATGCGCGTCCATTTGATGGATTCGTTCCGCGACATGCAGGCGGCGCAAAAAGCCCGGCCCTGACGGGCGCGCGGCGCGGCCGAGTGCCCAAAGCTGCGCGCAAAGAGTGATCCGAAGCGCGCTAAAGCGCGTAATCTGATCCGAAACACGCTCAGGCTGGACCGTTTAATCGGTGCGGTCTGCGTTGTTATGTCAGCATTGCTGCTGTTTCTAATCGGTAAATAACGCGACATTGCCGGAAGGGGGGTGGTCCAAGGGGGACTGCACCTGATTACTCGATCCTGAGGGGGATCCCATGGCAACCGCCGATGCAGTTCACACCTCGAAACGGGGTGCGGGCCTGACGCGCGAAGAACGCTTTGTCGTGATCGCGTCGTCCACCGGTACCATTTTCGAATGGTATGATTTCTATCTCTACGCCACGCTCGCGCCGTTCTTTGCAGCGCTGTTCTTTCCGCCGGGCAATGACACGGCGGCCCTGCTGTCGGCCTTTGCCACCTATGCGGCAGGCTTCCTCGTGCGCCCGTTCGGCGCGCTGTTCTTTGGTCGCCTCGGCGATCTCGTGGGCCGCAAATACACGTTCCTCGTCACCATCCTCGTGATGGGCATTTCCACCTTCGGCGTTGGCCTGTTGCCGACCTACAGCCAGATCGGCTTTATCGCGCCGGTGCTGCTCGTGCTGCTGCGCCTGTTGCAGGGTCTGGCGCTCGGCGGCGAATATGGCGGGGCGGCGACCTATGTGGCCGAACATGCCCAGTCGGGCCGCCGCGGCTTTGCCACCTCGTGGATCCAGACGACCGCAACGCTGGGCTTCTTCATGTCGCTGCTGGTCATCGGCCTCAGCCGCGTGCTGATGCCCGCTGCCATGTTCAGCGAATGGGGCTGGCGTATTCCGTTCCTCGTGTCGGCGGTGCTTCTTGGCTATTCGCTCTGGGTGCGGTTGAAGCTCAATGAATCGCCGGTCTTCAAGAAGATGAAGGAAGAGGGCAAGGGCTCGACCTCGCCGCTGCGCGACAGCTTCTTCAAGTATCCCAACAACAAGCTGGTGTTGCTCGCTCTTCTGGGCGCGACGGCCGGGCAGGGCGTGATCTGGTACACGGGCCAGTTCTACTCGCTGTTCTTCCTCAACATCACCATGCAGGTCGATTTCCTCACCACCTATATGCTGGTGGGTGTTGCCCTCTTGCTGGCCACCCCGTTCTTCGTGTTCTGGGGCACTCTGTCCGATCGCATCGGGCGGCTCTACATCATCCTCGCGGGCTGTCTCATTGGTGCCGTGTCGTATTTCGCCCTGTTCGGCGCGCTTGCCGGCGCGGTGAACCCGGCGCTGACCGACTATCAGGCCAAGACGAAAATCGAAGTCGCGGCCGACCCGGCCCAGTGTCACTTCATCATCTTCTCGGCCTGGCCGGGCACCACCTATGGCGATTGCGACAAGGCGAAAGACGCGCTGACCAAGCTCGGCCTCTCCTTCTCCTCGTCTGATCTGCCGGCTGGCAGTGCGGCCACCCTCAGCGTCAACGACACCAAGGTTGAAGGCTTCTCGGCCTTTACCTGGCAGAAGGCGCTGGTGGATTCAGGCTACCCGAACCTGAAGGCAACTGACTCGACCATCGCGCTCACCGCCGATGACGTCACGAAGATCCTGGCGGCCCAGGCCGACAAGAAGACGGCCGATGTGACAGCTGCCCTCAATGCGGCCCGCCTTGCTGCGGACCCCAAGGCCAAAAAGCTGGCGGCGAGCTATCATATCGATGCCATCGCCGAAGGCGCGACCGAAGCGAAGGTGACCGAAATCACCTCGGTTCCCGCCGATACCAGCAAGATCAACTGGCCCGTGGCTGTGGTGATCCTGTGGCTCATGGTGATTTTTGTGACCATGGTCTATGGGCCGATTGCGGCCTATCTGGTCGAACTGTTCCCGACCAAGATCCGCTATACCTCCATGTCGCTGCCCTACCATATCGGCAATGGCTGGTTCGGTGGTCTGTTGCCGCTCGTCGCTACCGCCATGGTGGCGAATTCGGGCAATATCTATCAGGGGCTGTGGTTCCCCATCGTCGTCGCCTTGATGACGGTGGTGATCGGTGTGCTGTTCCTGCGCGATACCAAGGGCAAGCTGGTCGACGAATAAACCGGCACGGGGCCGCATAAGGCGGCCCCGCAATCGCTGTAAAAAAAGGCGCGCTCACAAGGCGCGCCTTTTTGTATGGTACCCGTTAGCTGGGCGCGTCAGACTATTTTGTCTTCACCGGGTTGAGCTTCCGCCAGGCCTCATATTCGCCCTGGGCGTCGGCATGGAGCGGGTAGTATCGCCGCAGGTCGCCGCCTTCGAGCAGCTTGATCTTCGAAAACTCTTCCCACTCATGGTGGGCGGCCGCTTCCTCGATCACGGTGTCCACCAGCGCGGCCGGCACCACCACGGCGCCATCGTCATCAGCCACGATGATATCGCCGGGAATGACCGTCACGCCGCCGCAGGCGATGGGGCAGTTGAAATCAAACGGCATCAGCCCGGTCTGGGTGTGGAAGTTGGGCGTGAGCCCCCGGATCCACAGCGGCATGTCGAAATCCTGCTGCCCCGGATAGTCGCGGATACAGCCATCGATCACCATGCCGGCCCCGCCGCGGCCCTTGAAATAGGTCATCATCATTTCGCCGAAGATGCCCGCCGTCATGTCGCCACGCGCGTCCACCACCACCACATCGCCGGGCTGGGTATGGTACAGGACGTGCCGGTGCAGCTGCTTTTCCGGGTCGTTATATTCGCCGTCGCCATAGAGGTCTTCGCGCTTCGGCATCATCAACAGCGTGAGCGCCGGACCGGCGATGCTCTTGCCCTTCAGCCAGCTCACCGGCCCCCGGATATGCGGATTGCGAATGCCATGATGGCTCAGCGTACCGGCGAGGGTAGCCGCCCCCCAGCGCCCGAAGTTTTTCGACCTGACCCCTCGGCGGCCGCTTGATGTCTTTGCCTGTCGTCATAATCCCCCCTTCGGCCAAATGGCCCTTACCAGTTGGTCACCGAACCATCGCGGCGGCGCCATTGCGGCGCATCCCAGAAGCGGAAAGCCTCCCTGGTGATCGCCGCTTCATTCACCTCGATACCCAGCCCCGGCGCGTCATCGACCACATAGACCGCCCCTTCGAGCTTGGGCATGCGCTGGAACAGGTCCGCCCCCGGCGTACCGTCGTATAGGTCTTCCTTATTGGCGCGGGTCTCGAGCCAGGCGAAATTCGCCACTGCCGCTGAAAAATGGATGGTCGCCGCGGTGCAGATCGGCCCCAGCGGGTTGTGCGGCATCAGATCGACATAATGCGCCTCGCTCCAGCCAGCGACCTTCATCGCCTCGGTAAAGCCGCCGACATTGCACAGGTCGAGCCGGTTGAACTGATGAATGCCGCGCTCGATATAGGGCAGGAACTGCCATTTCGACGCGAATTCCTCGCCAATGGCAAAGGGCACCGTGGTGAGCCTGCGCAGGGACTCATAGGCCTCCGGCGTCTCGTCGCGGATCGGCTCTTCAAGGAAATCGAGCGTACCGACCGGCATTTTCTGGCAGAAGCTCGCGGCTTCCGCGACGCTCAGCCGGTGGTGCCAGTCGATCCCGAGCACCACGCTGTCGCCCAGCGCTTCGCGGGCCTTAACCATCCAGCGCGCCGTCTCGCCAATCGCTTCGCGGGGCTCGAACACGCCCTGGGCATCAGCATTGGGCGGGAAAAAGCGGATGACGCTCCAGCCCCGGCCAATCAGGGCCTTGGCATCCTCGATCATCTTCTCACTCGGCGCCGCACCGGTGGAGGCAAATGTCGGGATCACATTACGCTGCTTGCCGCCCAACAGCTCGTAGACCGGCACGCCGAGTGCCTTGCCCTTGATGTCATGGAGCGCAATGTCGATGGCCGAAATCGCTGCCTGCAGCACGCGCCCGCCCTCAAAATACTGGCTCCGATACATGAGCTGCCACAGGGCCCCGATCTCGAACGGGTTATGGCCCAACAGGATGTTTTCGTAATGCTCGACGGCCCCGACGACGGCGCGCTCGCGGCCCGAAAGCCCGCTTTCGCCCCAGCCGAAAACGCCCTCGTCGGTCTCAACCTTCACGATGAGCTGGTTGCGGTGCCCGACCCAGACCGGAAAGGGCTTGATGGCAGTGATTTTCATGGCTTTACCAGCTCCACATCGTGCCGTCTTCGGCGCGCGCTACCGGCAGGTAGGCGGCCTCATAGGGATATTTGGCGGCGATTTTTTCATCGATATCGACGCCATGGCCAATGGCTTCGCCAGTGGTCAGATACCCACCGCTCTGTGCAAAGGCATGGGGGAACATTGCGTGCGTTTCTTCGAGATAGCCCGAATATTCCTGGATGCCGAAATTGGGGATGGCCCGATCGACATGGAGGTTGGCGCCCATCGCCACGGGCGATACGTCCATCGGCCCATGGCAGGCCGAGCGCACATGGTAGATCGAGGCAAAATCGAAAATGCGCTTGATGCCGGTTACCCCGCCGGCGTGCACCGAGGTGACGCGGATATAATCGATGAGCTGTTCGGCAATGAGCTGCTGGCAATCCCAGATGGTGTTGAAGATTTCCCCAAGCGCAATGGGCTGCGTGGTGTGCTGGCGGATGAGCCGGAAGCCCTCCTGCAGTTCGGCCGGCACCGGATCTTCGAGCCAGAACAGCCGGAAGGGCTCGAGATCCTTGCCGAGCCGCGCCGCCTCGATCGGGGTCAGCCGGTGGTGCACATCGTGCAACAGATGCAGGTCCCACCCCACGGTATCGCGCAGCTTTTCGAACAGCTTCGGCACCAGCGGCATGTATTTGTGGGTTGACCACACTTCCTCGACCGGCCGCGCCTGTATCATGCCGCCTGCGGACTGATCGGTGCTCGGTCCCGTGCCATAGATCGGCGGCAGGCCCGGAATCGACACCTGCGCCCGGATGGCGACGAGTCCCCTTTCCTTGAGCCGGACCACACCCTCGACCACTTCGTTGATGTCGAGCCCGCCCACATGCTGGTAAATCATGATGCGCTCGCGGCTGGACCCGCCGAGCAGCTGGTAGAGCGGCATGTTGGCCGCCTTGGCCTTGATATCCCAAAGGGCAATGTCGATGCCCGAGATCGCGGCCATGGTGATCGGCCCGCGCCGCCAATAGGCGCCCTTGTACAGATACTGCCAGATATCCTCGATCTGCATCGGGTCGCGCCCGATGAGGCAGGGGATCACATGGTCGACGAGATAGGACACAACCGCCTTCTCGCGCCCGTTCACCGTGGCATCGCCAATGCCATAAAGGCCCTCGTCGGTGATGATTTTCACCGTCACGAAATTGCGCCCCGGCGAGGCGACAATCACCTTGATATCCTTGATCTTCATGCTGGTCCCGTGCCCGCAGGACGCCTTGCGCCCAGACGGTCCTGTCTCGTGACGGACAAATTGCTTTGCGTCAAAAAATGCTGTTGCAAGGCCCGCCTGATCGGGCGGGTCTCCCCCCTGTGGCTCCGACCTCGCCGGAACCGGCTCCTCATCTGGCCCCCGGGACTACCCTCCCCCAAGGTCCAGTGAATGAAGGATGATCCCGGCTCGCGCGCCCTGTCAATCGCACAGCCTTCTGTGTTCGGGCTGCGATTGGCGGCTTGTTATTTCGCGGTGGTCCACGCACGGGGGTTCTTGGCCGCTACGTAAAACCCCGCTACACCAGAGGGGAAGGAGCACCGGGGAGGGTGCGCCTTAGGAGGGGATCGTGAAGATTACTGATTTGCGCTGCGCCCTGATCGGGAAGCACCCGATTGTGCGCATCGTCACCGATGAGGGGCTCCATGGGCTGGGCGAGGTGGAGTACACCAAGCCCTACCTCAAGCCCTTTGTGCTGCAGTTCCGCGAGGCGCTGATCGGCATGGACCCGACTGATGTCGAGCGCTGCATGGTCCGCATCCGTCAGCGCGGCAGCTTCAAGCCCTATGGCGCGGCGGTAAGCGCCATTGAACATGCCCTGTGGGACATTGCCGGCAAGGCGGCCAATGTGCCGGTCTACAAGCTGTTGGGCGGCAAGGTTCGCGACCGGGTGCGGGTCTATAATGGCTCGCTCCGCCGCCGGTCATCCGGCTCGCGCCCCGAGGATTACGCGGCCGACGTGAAATACATGATGGACCTGCCCGAGCAGTTCTTCATGGTGAAGCAGGGCATCGGCTTCCATTCGGCCATGAAGCGCGACATCCCCGATTTCCATTATGGCCTAGCCCAACCGAGCCACTTTCACGGCGCCATGGACACTGGCCTCATTTCCGAGCACGCCTTCAACCACATGCTGGAGTGTGTGGCGGCCATGAAAGAGGTCACCGGCGACAGGGTTTCCCTCGCGCTCGATTGCGGCCCGGGCTGGATGCTGCCCGATGCCATCCGCTTTGCCCGCGCGGTGGACAAATACAACCTCATGTGGCTCGAGGACATGTTGACTGGCGACTATGTGCCCTTCGTCAATCCGCAGGCCTATCGCGAGCTGACCCGCGCCAGTTCAACCCCCATCCATACGGGCGAGCAGATCTACCTCCGCAACAACTTCAAGGAGTTGATCGAGACGCAGGCGATCAATGTTGTGGGGCCTGACCCCGCCGATGTGGGCGGCATAGCCGAACTCAAATGGATTGCCGAGCACGCGCATATGCACTCGATCCTGATGGCGCCGCATGGCACCGCCAACGGGCTGTTGGGCCTCGGCGCTCTGGTCAATGTCTGCGCCACGCTGCCGGCCAATTACATCGCCTTCGAATATCCGAGTGCCTCTGACCCCTGGTGGCTCGACATCATCGAGGGCCTGCCCGAGGGGCGCCTTGTCAACCAATCGATGATCGAGCTGTTCGAGCGCCCCGGCCTCGGGCTCGACATCAATGCCGAAGCCGCGCGCCCCTATCTGGCCGAGGAAGACGCCCTGTTTTTCACCTGATTGCTCCCTGTCACCACCGGGCTGTGGCCCGCCAAATCCGGAACGTCATCCCGATGAACGATCTTGCCCAGCTGAGCCTCAACCATGTGAACACGCTCTCCCGCCCGTCCGACCTGCGCATCACCGACATGCGGGTGGCCGAGATCGAGGGGGCGCCGTTCCGCTCCGCGCTTCTCAAAATCTATACCAATCAGGGCATTGTCGGCCTGGGCGAAGTGCGCGATGGCGCGAGCGCCACCTATGCGCTGATGCTGAAGAGCCGGCTTCTGGGTGAAAATCCCTGCGATATCGACCGGCTGTTCCGCCGCATCAAGCAGTTCGGCGGCCATGGCCGCCAGGGCGGCGGCGTCTCGGCGGTGGAGCTGGCGCTGTGGGATCTCGCGGGCAAGGCCTATGGTGTGCCGGTCTACCAGATGCTGGGCGGCAAGTTCCGCGACAAGGTGCGCATCTATTGCGATACCGACGCCACCGTGCCGAGCGGCCTCGAAACCGGGAAGCGGCTGAAGGAACGCATGGATCTGGGCTTCACCTTTTTGAAGATGGACCTGGGGCTGATGCAGATCGTGGATACGCCCGGCACGGTGGTGGCGCCGGGCGGATCGCTCAATGGCTACCGCAGCCACCCCGAACACGGCACGGGCACCAGCCTTGCAGACCGCCGCCGCCGCAATGCCACCTATGACGTGCACAATGTGCGCCACCCCTTCACGGGCCTGAACTTCACCGAACGCGGGCTGGATATGCTCGAGCAGTACATCGCCGAGGTGCGCACGGTGATCGGCGATGAGATCCCGCTCGCCATCGATCATCTGGGCCACATCTCGCTGCAAAGCGGCATCCGGCTGGCGAAGCGCATCGAGAAATACGCCCCGGCCTGGCTCGAGGATGTGATCCCCTGGCAATATACCGACCAGTACCGCCAGTTGCAGCAGGCCACCACGGTGCCGATCTGCACCGGCGAGGATATTTACCTGAAGGAAGGGTTCGAACCCCTGCTGAAGGCCGGGATTTCAGTGATCCATCCGGATCTCCTCACCACAGGCGGCATTCTCGAAACCAAGAAGATCGGCGATATGGCCCAGGACCATGGGGTGGCCATGGCCATTCACATGGCCGAAAGCCCCATCGCCTGCATGGCCGCCGCCCATGTGGCCGTTGCCACCGAAAACTTCATGGCGCTCGAATATCATTCGGTCGATGTCGACTGGTGGGACGACATCGTTTCCGGCCTGCCCAAGCCCCTCGTTACCGATGGTTTCATCACCGTGCCCGACAAGCCGGGCCTCGGCATTGACGACGTGGTGGACGAGGTCATCGCCGGCCATCTGCAAAGAGGCGTCACGGGCATCTGGCAGCCCACGGACCGGTGGGACGATGAGTATAGCTGGGACCGAACCTGGAGCTGAAGGCGGTGCGGAAGCGCGGGGGCTGGTGCGCCCGCGCGCCTCGGGCTCAGAGCTTGCCCAGATAGTTGGCCATGCGCACGAGCCCCTGCATATAGCCGATGGCATGGCAGCGCCCGCGATGGTTCCAGTCGCTGTCGCCATCCATTTTCGGCACATGGTCATCGAGCAGGAAGCCGTCGAAGCCGTGCCGCGCGAGCAGCACAATCACCTCGGCGGGATCAAAATTGCCATCGCCGATGAAACATTCCACGAAGTTGGGCACCGTGCCCTTTACGTCGCGAAAGTGGATGTAGGAAATTCGGCCCTTGGGCGCGAAATACTCGATCATCTCGGTGACGTTCGTCTTGCCGCCCGCCATCTCCGAGCAACAGCCGAGACACAGGTCGAGCGACCACGCGTCTGACCGCCCGGCGAGATCATAGGCTTTTTTAAAGCCGTCAGGCCGCCAGAACAGCCGCGCCACGCCACCCAGCATCGGCGCCGGCGGATCATCGGGGTGGAGCGCCAGCTTGAGGCCCTCTTCTTCGGCCACCGGCAGCACCGCGTTGATGAAATAGGCGTAGTTCGCCCACATCGTGTCTTCGGAAATCACCGGTCCATCCTTGCCGAACAGCGGCATGGATGATGCCCGGCCGAGCGTGGTGGGCATGAACGAGCGCAGGGTATCGAGGTCAGTGGCATTGGCCTCGACTACTGCCATGTCGAAGGCCCGGGCCACGGCACCGCCGCGGGTTTCGGCGGCCCGGTCGGTCGTCCAGACCGAATTGGGCATGAAGTGGTAGCCCAGCACCGGAATGCCGGCCCGCGCCACGGCGCGGATGGTCGCCTGATAGTGTTCGATCTGCTCGTCGCGGCCCTCGAGCCCGAGCATCGCCTTGTGATAAAAATGCGTTGGCACATTTTCAATGGCTTCGAAGGTGAGCCCGGCGCTGCGCACGCGATCGGCAAGCGCTTTCACGTCCTTGTCGGCCCAGCGGTGATCGCCGGGCAGGGTGGGGTTGTTCATCTGCAGCCCCGTGGCCCCGATCTGCGCCGCAAAGCGCAGCCGCTCATCGGTCAGCTCATGAAACTGGCCTACGGCAATCCTGATTCCCATTCCTCATCTCCTCAAGCAGGGCGTCCTCCGCCCTACACTGACATGACCCGTGCGTTTCGCGCGCCCGGAACATCCGATTCATCGCGCTTTTCAAGCCGTTGACTCTACGTATAAACGCGTGCAAGTTAGCTGAATGAGCAGGGTTGAGGAGCCCCGCTCGTGGAGGAGTGCCCGGCTTTGGCAGCCGGCTTTGGTCTTGCTGTTGAGGGCGGCAGATTTCACCGCGTGAACGTTTGGGAGGCGGGCCGACATGTCGGTCGCTTCGGTCCTGCGGGTCGAAAAGCCAGCGGGATGAACGTTAACCGGGCCGCACCTTTTGGACGCTTTGGGGCGTCGCCACCGAGACCCTGGCCCGCTGACCACCATCGGTTGGCACCCCCGCCTGTTTTGCCGGTTCGTCGGCAGGGTGGGCAAGGGGCGCTGTCCGGGGCGGATGAAGAGGCACAGCCGTGCCTCGGGAAGGACAGTGACCGCCGCAAGCAGGGCCTGACTGCACGTCCAAGGTTGAAAACGTCCAACGACAGGAAGAGGGAGACTCTGTCTCATGGTTAGGTTGAAACTCGCGGCGGCGGCTTTTGCCGTTTTCGCCGCCACTTTTGCGCCGGGCCTGGCTTTTGCCGAAGATGCCCCGGCCGCTGCCGTAGAAATCACACCGGCCTCGCCGCTGCCCGAACTGCCGCGAAACCAGCAGTTGATCCTGGGCTGGTCCATTGCGTCGCCCGTGGGGGTGACCAACCCCTGGGCCGTGCCGGGCTACACCCATCAGGAAGGCAACAACCTGATGTGGGAGCCGCTGGCCTATTTCGGCATTTTTGCCGACAAGGAAATTCCGTGGCTCGCCGAGTCGATGGATTACAACGCGGACTTTACCGCCCTCACCATCAAGCTGAACCCGAAGGCCAAGTGGTCGGACGGTGAGCCGGTGACGTCGAAGGACGTGCTGTTCACCTTCGAGGGCCAGAAATCCAACGAAAAGCTGCCCTATCACGCCGCGTTCGACCAGTTCATGGAGAGCGCCACCGCCACCGACGACCATACGGTGGAAGTGAAGTTCAAAATCCCGGCCCCGCGCTTCAAGTATGAAGTGCTGACCGAGAAGTTCGATACCGGTATCCCCATCGTTCCGGCCCATGCGCTTGAAAAGCAGGCCGATGTGAACGCCTATGCCGGCGGCACGGAAATCCCGTCCTCTGGTCCCTATCGCCTCGTGGCCTGGAACCAGAACCAGAAGATTTTCGAGCTGCGTCCGGATTGGTGGGCCATTGAGGCCGGGGTCAACGAGCTGCCGGCCGTCAAGCGCGTGGTGATGGTGAACATTGGTGGCCAGGTTGGCCAGAACATGGACACCGTGGCTCAGCGTCTCGTGAACAACGAGATGGACTCCGCGCTCGACATGCGCTCGTCGGTGATCTCCAACATTCTCGCGCAGAATCCGAAGATCACGACGCATGCCGGTAACGAGTCGCCCTATGGCTATCTCGACTGGTGGCCGAACTCGCTGTGGATGAACACCCAGCTCGAGCCCTACAATGATGCGCGCGTCCGCCGGGCCATGAGCCTTGCGATCAACCGCGACCAGATCAATGAAGTGCTCTACGAAGGCGCTGGTATTGCGACCATCTATCCGTTCCCCCTCTACCCGGGCCTCAAGGCCTTTGTAGAGAGCCCGGAAGTGAAGGCGCTTGAAGAGAAGTACCAGCCGGGCAAGGTCGATCCTGATGAAAGCGCCAAGCTGATGACGGACGCCGGCTTCACCAAGAATGGTGATGGCCTGTGGGAAAAGGACGGCAAGACCGTCAACGCCACCATCAACGGCTTTGAAGGCATTCACTCCGACATCGTTCCGGTGCTCGTGGAAATGCTGCGCAATGCCGGTTTTGATGCGAACGTGAACTTCGGTACCGACGCCTACCAGAACATGGCCGACGGCGTGCCGGGGCTCTACATGTTCGGGCACGGCGCCTCGACCAAGGATCCCTATGCGGCCTTCGAGCTGTTCCATGGCCGCTTCTCGGCGTCCATCGGCACCTCGGCCGGTAATAACCGCTTCAGCCGCTACAAGAACCCCGAATACGATGCCATTCTCGACGAGATGGCGCCGCTCGGGTCGGATGATCCGACGTTCAAGGCCGATGCAGTCAAGGCGCTCGAAATCTACTGGCGTGACCAGATCGATATCCCGGTCATCCAGTGGCTGCACCGCATCGCCTACAACCAGACCTATTGGACCAATTGGCCGACTGCGGCCAATCCGGCCCGCGGCACCAATGGCGCCTTCTGGGCCCATACCGGCATGCTGGTGGTCACAGCTCTGAAGCCCTCTGGCGAGTAATCGCCCGTCGATCCGGGACGCGGGGATAACCCCCCGCGTCCCTCTCACCAGACGAGCGTGGTTGGAGAATTCCGTGAGCCTGAAGCTAGTCATTCGGCGGCTGCTGTTCCTGATCCTCGTGATCTGGTCGGCCTCCACCATCACCTTCTTCATTCCGCGCCTCAGCCCGCGCAATGCCATTCGCGAACGTTTCGCCGAACTGGCGCGCAGCGGCGGGTTTTCCCCTGGCGATCTGGAAAAGATCATCGCGTCCTATTCGCAGCAATTCGGGCTCGATAAGCCGCTGCTGCAGCAATACTGGGACTTTCTGGGCTCGGTGCTGCGGCTCGATTTCGGCTATTCGCTCAATAAATACCCCTCCACCATGCTCGATCTCATCATGCAGTCCATTCCGTGGACGCTGACTCTGCTGATCGTCACCACCATCCTGTCTTTTCTCATCGGCAACCTGTTGGGCGCCATCGCGGCCTGGCCGCGGGCCCCGCGCTGGGCGCGCATGGTCGCGACCCCCTTTGTGCTGCTGATGGGCGTGCCGCCCGTGTTGATGGGCGTGCTGCTGCTGTTTTTCCTCGGCTTCCGGCTGCAATGGTTCCCGCTGGGCGGGGCCTATTCCATCGGTGTTGTGCCCAACTGGAGCTGGGGCTTTGCTTTCGACGTGCTGCGCCACCAGGTGCTGCCGGCGCTGGCGCTGATCCTCGGCTCGGTGGGCGGCTGGGTGCTCTCCATGCGCGGCATGGGTGTCACCATCCAGGGCGAGGATTACGTCAACTTTGCCGAGCACAAGGGCCTGGGTGGTATCACCATTTTCCGGGACTATTACCTGCGCAACGCGCTCCTGCCGCAGGTCACGGGCTTTGCCCTGGCGCTCGGTACGGTGGTGACATCGGCCATTGTTGTCGAAGGCACATTCGGGTTGCCCGGCATCGGCACCACGCTCAACAACGCCATTCGGGCCAATGACTTTCCGGTCATTTACGGGATCGTTCTGTTCATCACCATCGCGGTTGCGACCCTCATGGTGCTGATGGAATTCATCTACCCGCTGCTCGATCCCCGCATCCGTCAGAACTAGGGGGCCCCAGTGACCATAGCCCAGCCTGCCGTCCCTGTTGATCTTGCCCAGCCCGGCCCGGTGTCGCTCATCCTGCGCTATCTCAGGCGCAACAAGAGCCTCGCCATCGGTCTTGCCATTCTTTTTGTGCTCATCGCCTTCACGCTCATCGGCATGCTGCTGGTCGACCCCAAGGGCGCCTATCCTCTGGCCGCGGCCACCAAGAAGCCGCCGAGCCTGAAATACCCGTTTGGCACCGATTTTTTCGGCCGCAACCTGCTCGTCGCCATGGTGGTGGGCATGTGGCAAACCGCCTTGATCGGCCTCATCGCCGGGGGTCTCGGCACGCTGATCGGCGTGGTTCTGGGGTTCGTCTCGGCCTATTTCGGCGGCTGGATCGACACGATCATCAAAGGCGTCTGCCAGATCCTCACCCCCATTCCGGTGCTGCTGATTCAGGTTGTGGTGGCCGGTTCGCTCGACAAGCGTGATGTGACCATCCTCACCATGGCGCTGATTGTGGTGATGCTCGCCTGGATGGGCCCAACCCTGGTGGTGCGCTCGCAGGTGCTCACCATGAAGGAGCGGCAGTTCGTCTCCGTGGCCAAGCTCTCGGGCGTGTCAGACCTCGGCATCATCTTCAAAGAAATCCTGCCCAACCTGCTGCCCTTCATTGCGGCCGCCTTTGTGGGGCAGGTGTTTGCGGCTGTATTTGCGAGCTTCTACCTCGCCGTGCTCGGCCTCGGGCCGCTGCGTGAGCCGCTTTTGGGCAACATCATCTGGTCGGCCCAGGGGCAGGGTGCCTTTTTCAATGGCTGGTGGTGGTGGCCGATTGCCCCCTCCATTGCCATGATCCTGATCCTTGGCTCGCTGGCGCTCATCAATATGGGCCTCGATGAACTTGCCAATCCGCGCGTGCGCCGAACGGAGTGACCATGATGACCGCGCTCGATTCCGGCCTTCGGCCCACGCCGCCTCGCCCCGTGCCGCCCGTGCTTGAGGTCCGCAACCTTGAGGTGACCTATTACACCGATCTTGGCCGCGCCAAGGCGCTGGATGATGTGAGCTTCACCCTGCATGCCGGTGAAAAGCTGGGCATGGTGGGCGAATCCGGCTCCGGCAAATCCACGCTGGCCCTCGCCATGATGCGCATGATCAAGCCCCCCGGGCGGATCGAGGGGGGCGCGGTGATCGTCGGCGGCGAAGACCTGCAGGCCCTTGATGAGGACGGCATGCGCCACGCGCGGCTTTCCCGCATTGCCTATATTCCGCAGGGCGCCATGAATTCGCTGAACCCGGTCACCCGCATCGGGGCGCAGATGGTCGATGCCATCCGGGCCCACAGCCCCCGCGAAAGCCGGTCGGCGGTGGAGGACCGCTGCCGCGCTGCGCTCCGCTCGGTCGATCTCTCGCCCGATGTGTTCCGCATGTATGCCCACGAGCTGTCGGGCGGCATGAAGCAGCGCGTCTGCATCGCCATCGGCATTCTGCTCTCGCCCGCGGTGATCATTGCCGACGAACCAACCTCGGCACTCGACGTGATCACCCAGCGCCAGGTGATGGAAACCATCGACAAGGTGAAGGACGAAATCAACGCCGCCGTGATCCTGATCGGGCACGATATGGGTCTCATGGCGCAGTTCGTGGACAAGGTAGGCGTGATGTATGCCGGCCGGCTGGTGGAAATCAGCCCGGTGCGCGCCATGTTCAAAACCCCGCTGCATCCCTATTCCGAAGCGCTGATTTCCAGCCTGCCCAATCTCGATAACAAGGGCGTGTTCCAGGGCATACCGGGCCTCGCCCCGTCGCTTCTGCGGCTCCCCTCGGGCTGCGCCTTCCACCCCCGCTGTCAGCGGGCAAAGGCAGAGTGCAGCGCCGTGCGCCCGGCCGTGCGGACCCTCGAGAGCGGCCGCGTCGTCACCTGCCATCTGGTTGACCGGGAGCCCTGAGCGTGTCCAACCTTCTCGAACTGAGAAACGTCTCGAAAGTCTACCAGCGTGGCCTCGTGAACACGAAAGCCACCATTGCGCTCAACACTATTTCGCTGACGCTGAAGGAAGAGGAACCGACCATCCTCA
Source organism: uncultured Hyphomicrobiales bacterium (assembly GCA_903828145.1). Lineage (GTDB taxonomy): Bacteria > Pseudomonadota > Alphaproteobacteria > Rhizobiales > Devosiaceae > Devosia_A. The sequence continues at coordinate 90,569 of CAIKKY010000006.1, forward strand.
CCGTCGCGGGCGAAAGCGGCAGCGGCAAAACCACGCTCGCCATGCTGCTGTTGGGCTTCATTACGCCCACCACCGGCGAGATCATCTACAAGGGCCGTAACATCACAACGCTGAGCCCCGCCGAACGGCTGGCGTTTCGTCGTGAAGTGCAGGCGGTGTTTCAGGACCCGTTTGCCGTGTTCAACCCGTTCTACACGGTCGATCACCTGCTCACCGTGCCGATCAAGCGCTTTGGCCTTGCCCGGACCAGGAAGGAAGCCCGGGCCAAGATGGACGAGGCCCTGACCGCCGTCGGCCTGCGGCCCGAGGATGTGCTCGGCCGTTTCCCGCATCAATTGTCGGGCGGCCAGCGTCAGCGCATCAATGTGGCGCGCGCCCTGCTGCTGAAGCCCCGCCTTTTGGTGGCCGATGAGCCGGTTTCGATGGTGGACGCGTCGCTGCGCGCCAATATCCTTGAAACCCTGCGCAATCTGCAGCGCGACCATGGCGTGTCGATCATCTACATCACGCATGATCTGACCACGGCCTATCACATCTCCAAGTCGATCATCGTGCTCTATCGCGGTAACGTCATGGAGGGGGGCGATGTCGATTCCGTCATCAAGACCCCGCAGCACCCCTATACGCAATTGCTGGTCGACTCGATTCCCTGGCCCAATCTCGATCAGCGCTGGGGCGAGCACGCGATCATGGCCCGCGAGGATGTCACCGCCTCGGGCGGGTGCCCGTTCCGCTCGCGCTGCGCCAAGGCCATGCCGCAATGCGAAAGCCGTCCGCCGCTCTACCGGCTGGGCCCCCACCACGCGACGGCGTGTTTTCTCAGCGTGGATCATCCCGAAGTCGAGGCCGAACACCTTTCCCAGGTGCTGCCGACCTGATTTCATGCGCGCTTCTTCTCGACAACGGACCGACCATGCTCGAAATCGCTGAGTTCATTGATCCCACCCCCTCGCCGCTGTGGAAACTGGCGCAACAGGCGGGTGTAAATATTGCGGTCGGCGGCCTGCCGCCCGAAGACCTGCTGCAGGGCGGTAAGCCCTGGGAGCTGGGGCCGCTCACCCGCATGAAGGACCGCTACGAACAGGGCGGCTTCAGGCTGGCCGTGATCGAGGCCCGCCCGCCGCTTAACCGCGCCAAGCGGGCGCTGCCGGGCCGCGACGCGGAAATTGATACGGTGTGCGAATTGCTCACCAACATGGGCAAGCTCGGCATCCCGGTGTGGTGCTATGAGTGGATGACCGATTTCAACTGGGTCCGCACCAATCTCGCCACGCCGTCGCGCGGCGGGTCGGTGGTGACCAGCTTCGATTATGCCGATCTCAGCAGCGAGCCGACCGAATTCGGTTCGATCAGCGAGACCGAACTGTGGGACAACCTCGGCTATTTCCTCGAGCGCGTGCTGCCCGTGGCCGAAAAGGCTGGGGTGAAACTCTCCATGCACCCCGATGATCCGCCGATGTCGCCGCTGCGCGGGGTGGGGCGCATCATGCGCTCAATCGACAATTACCAGCGCCTCATCGACCTGAAGCCGAGCGCGGCCAATACGATCACGCTCTGCCAGGGCAATTTCACCCTGATGACCGATGATCTGCCTGGGGTCATCCACAAGTTCGCCGACAAGATCACCTTCGTGCATTTCCGCGACGTGCGCGGCACACCGCAAAAATTCGAGGAAACCTGGCACGATGCCGGCAAAACCGACATGCTGGCCTGCATGAAGGCCTATCGCGACATCGGGTTTTCCGGCGTGCTGCGGCCCGACCATGTGCCCACGGTGACGGGCGATAGCAACGAGAATGCCGGGTACTCATCCTTCGGGCGGCTCTATGCCATCGGCTATATTCGCGGCCTGCGCGAAGCGGTTTACGCCAGCTAAGGGGCGCGCCATGAAAATCGCATTGACCGGCGGTTCAGGGGGCGTTGGCCGCGCCATCACCACTCAGGCGCTCAACGCGGGCCACAGCATCGTCAATATCGATCGCGTGCCGCACCCGGAGCGGTCGCAAAGCCCGGCCTATCGCGAAATCCTCGCCGGTATGGACGACTACGACGCGCTGGTTGGGGCCTTTGCGGGGGCCGATGCCGTGATCCACATGGCGGCCATCCCCTCGCCGGGGCGTCACCCGGACCCGGTGGTGCACAACAACAATGTTGTGGGCAGCTATAATGCGCTGCGCGCCGCCGCCGAGCACGGCATCCGGCGCGTCTGTCAGGCGTCCTCGGTCAATGCGGCTGGCCTGTCCTATTCGCGCGCGCCGCGCTTCGACTATTTCCCGCTCGATGAGCAGCACCCGACCTATAACGAAGACCCGTATTCGCTCTCAAAATGGATCTGCGAGATGCAGGCCGACAGTTTTGTGCGCCGCTACGAAGATATGGTGATCGCCTCGATGCGGTTTCACTGGGTGGTCAATGATCGCTCGGTGGCGGCGGGCGTGTTCAACGCCCCCGACCCGGCCATGGCCAAGCATCTGTGGGCCTATACGCGCTTTGATGCGGCGGCCCGCGCCTGCCTGCTCAGCCTGACGGCGCCGATCACCGGGCACGAAGTGTTTTACATTGTCGCGCCCGAAACCACCGCCTCGCTGCCAACGCTTGAGCTGATCAGGCAGTTTTTCCCGCAGGTGCCGGTCAAAGCCGACCTGAGCGGTAACCGGGCGTTCTTTTCGAGCGCCAAGGCGGAAAAGCTGCTGGGCTGGAGCCACGGCACCCATCCCGACCCCTGATCGGGGCCGGGCGGGCGCCCCTCTCAGGGCCCGGTTTTCTCGGAAAAACGCACCTGCGTAAAGGTTTCAGGCGTATGCGTATCGGCCACGCCCATGGGGTGCGCCGACCACCCGGCCGACACGCTCTGGCCGGGATTGCGGCCTTGCAACTGCTGGAACCGCGCCAGAAGAATGCCCCAGACATCGCCCGGCCTCGGCGGCAGCGCGCGGCCGGTAGCCAGATCGGCAAGCCCGGCCCACGGGATCACGATCTCCGCCGTCCAGCCCCGGCTGGGGGTTGTCGGGTCGTTCACCCGGCCATCGACATGCACATAGGTTTTCAGGCCCGGCAGGTCGTAATCAAGAAACGCCCAGCGCGGCCCCTTGGGGTGCGCGCCATGCCAGAAATTGTGCCGGTCCGGCCGGTAGTCGCCATTATAAGTCACCGAGCGCGGGTGATAGACATCGAAGGGTGCCCGGTCCCAGGCCCCGCCCTTTTTGAAGGCCGAGCGCCAGATGTACATGACCTCGTAGATCACCCCGAGCGCGTTGACCTGATACTCGTAATAGCTCTCGCCCCCATCGATGAAGATTTCGAGATCGTTTTCGAAAAACAGGCAATCATCGCGCTTCGTCATCGTGGCGACGGGGTAGGGCTCTTCGGCAAAGAAAGCGATATAGAGGTTTGTGTCATCCCATAGGATCGCCGCCTCGGTATTGAGCGGCGCGGGCGCGCCCGACACCATCTCCACAAAGCGCGGCGTGCGCGGGGCCCTGGCCCAGGCCGGCGATTGCGCCCGCCCATCCGGCGTGATCGGCCCCGTGGCCCGATAGGCGGTATAGTGGCCCGGCTCCACGCCATAGCCAAGTGCATTCGGTTTCATCCCATCCTCCCCCGGGGGCGCTGGCGCCCGGTCTCCCGGCAAAAGACTAGGCGCAACCGCTTATCCGCTCAAGCGTGGTACGGGGCCGTGGGAGGAACAACACACACCTCTTGACCGGCCAGCCCATTTCCCGCAAAAAGCGGAACCCGGGCGGGTGTAGCTCAATGGTAGAGCAGAAGCTTCCCAAGCTTACGACGAGGGTTCGATTCCCTTCACCCGCTCCACTCCACGCCCCGGCGAAAGTTTGAGGGTTGGCCACTCGCGCGGCGGCGTGGCTTCGCCTATCCTCCCCTTATGACCTTTGCGATTTCGGGCGTGTTCTGCGCCGCAGCCACGCCGTTTGATGCGGCTTTGAACCCCGATCATGGGGCCTTTGTTGCCCATTGCCGGGGGCTCATTGAAAAGGGCTGCCATGGCATTGCACTCCTCGGCACCACGGGGGAGGCGAACTCGCTCTCCATGGACGAACGGCGGGCGCTGCTCGAGGCGGCGCTGGCGGGCGGATTGCGGCCCGATCAGCTGGTGCCTGGGGTGGGACTCAGCGCGGCCGACGATACGGCGGCGCTCTGTCGCCATGCGCTGTCGGTGGGAATTGAGCGCGTCGTCATGCTGCCGCCCTTCTATTACAAGGGGGTGAGCGATGACGGGCTGTTTGCCGCCTATCAGCGCGTGATCGAGCGGGTGAACGATCCGCGCCTCAGGATTGTGCTCTACAATATTCCGGGCACATCGGCGGTGGCGCTCAGCCGACCCCTGGTGGCGCGGCTCATTGGTGCTTTCCCCGAGACTATTGTCGGTATCAAGGATTCATCGGGCGATTATGCCAATCAGGAAGCGCTGATTGCGGCGCATCCGGGCTTTGCCGTGCTGACGGGGGCAGACCCGTTCATGCTCGGGCTGATGAAACGCGGTGGCGCGGGCTGCATCACCTCGACATCCAATCTGCTGGCTGCCGAAATGCGCATCATCTGGGACCATGGCCAGAACCCGGCTCGGTCGGCTGAAGTTGCCCTCGCCCAGGCGCGCATCGAGGCGGTACGCGCCCTCTCCAACACCTTCCAGCATCTCACCACCGTCAAGGCGCTGCTAGCGCTCGAGACGGGCTACGCCGGGTGGACACGGGTCCGGCCACCGCTCGTCGCGCTTGATGACGCGCAGCGGGCGGTGCTTGCCGAACGTCGTGCGGCTCTTTAGCCGCCTATATTGAGCGGCTGGCCGCTGGTCGCTGGCCGCGTCGCCGGTACCGGAGCGACCTTGTTGGGATCGATCGGGGCCGTTTCCGTACTGCCTGTTGTTTCAGGATCGGCGGGGGCCTCTGTCGCGGCGGGCGTCCCGGCAGCAGCGGGAGCGGCTGTCGCCTCGGACGTCGGAGCAGCCAGCAGATCCGCCGCCGACGGCTGCGGCACGGCGGGCTGGGCGGGTTGCGGCGCGGTCGTGGCCACTGGGCGGCTTAAGGGCAGCCACGCGGCCGGGAAGAAGCCATGCGCATCAATCGGCCATTTGGCCCCGTCGGGCAGTTGCGGCTTGCCCGCAACGCAACTCCAGGTGCCGCTGGGCGCAAACAGCGCTGGCACATCGGGGTGCAGCACGCAGAAATCCTGCATTTCCTTGATGCTCGGCGTCTGGTCACAGACCGGGCCGGCAAAGCTGGCGCAAATCAGCACCTGGCCCGCGACGCACCGCCAGCGGACGCGATCCGGTGAGGTCGTCATCGGAATTTTCAGCCGCTGCGCCATGACTTGGGTAAAGGCCGGGCCTGTGTAGCGCGCATCGGGCCGATCCAGCGTGTCGACGGCGGCGCAGAAGGCCGTTGCTTCGGCAAACGGACCAGCCGGGCCCGCGGCAGCAGGAACAACGGCAGGCGCATCGGTCCGGGCGGTGGCGTCAGATGTCGCGGCGGCGGTGGCTTTGCTCGCCTGTGTCGCGGCAGCGCTCTCCTTATTGGGCGCGACCATCTGAGTGGTGTAGAAATAATAGCCGCCCCCCGCCAACAGGGCGACGAGGACGACGCCATTGACGAGGGAAATCCAGTTAAAGCCGCGGCTGCGGCGCGGTTCGGGCCCATCAGCGCGCTGGCGGCGAGCTGCGGGGGACGGCGCTGCGGCGGCAGCGCGGGTCGGCCGGTTGCGTCGGGCCGCGAGACGCGACACCGCCGCTTCGGCATCGGCGGCGCTCACCGGTTCATCGCCCAGATCGTCACCCTCAGGGTCGGCCTCATCGAGCAGCGGCTCGTCGAGCCGCGTCACCATCGGGTCATCCCGCAGCGCCGAACGGCCGGCAAAAGCTTCGCGGCTCGATGGGGCCCGACGCGCGCGCATATAGTCGCGCTCGCCACGGCTGCCCATTTCGCCGGCGACAAAGGCCATGATCGCCGCAACCAGCGCCGTGCCGGTGGGGGCGAGCAGATGAATGACAAAAAGCTCGGGCTTCAGCGACGCCAGCCCAAACCACGCCAGAGCGGAAATGAGGATGATGAGCGAGCCCGTGCTGGGAGCAAGCAGCGTGATCAGGGTACCAAACCCGGCAATGCCAATAGGCACATACCAGGCATAGGCCGCCAAGCTTTTGAGCCCGGTGAGCTTGCCGATGACAATGGTAACAGCATCAACCGGCCCACTGCCAAACTGCAGGGGAAGCACAAACGCCAGCACCACGGCCGCAAGGCCCAGCAAAAATGCAACGATCCGCAACGTCAACTCTCCTTCGCGTCTCAAACTTTTCCAGTTTGCTGCGATGCGCGCATGACTAGCACAAAGTGGTCAGTCAGGTCGAAAGAGATTTGTCTTCAGGACGAAGCCTATTTTGCGGCACCGTCAGGCGCTCTGTAACTGCAAGGTGAGGATTATGTTTCCAACTCCGGATAGGCACAGGAGAAAGGGTTGCTTTGGCGCCGATGATGGGGAAAATGCTGGGCATGAAAATACTCATTCTCGGTTCGGGCGTCATTGGCACTACTACCGCCTGGTATCTCGCCAAGGCCGGACACAAGGTCACCGTCATCGATCGTCAGGCCGGTCCGGCGCTCGAAACCAGTTTTGGCAATGCCGGTGAAATTTCACCGGGCTATTCATCGCCCTGGGCCGGGCCGGGCGTGCCGGAAAAGGCCGTGAAATGGGTGCTGATGCGCCACGGCCCGCTGCGCATTGTGCCGCAGGTTGATCCGGCCATGTGGCGCTGGTGCCTCTCTATGCTCGCCAATTGCAATGCTGATGCCTATGCCCGCAACAAGCGGCGCATGGTTCGGCTGGCCGAATATTCGCGCGACCAGATGATTGCACTGCGCCGCAGCACCGGCGTTGCTTATGCCGGCCGCCAGCAGGGCACGCTGCAGCTGTTTCGCACGCAGAAGCAGCTTGATGGGTCGGCGGCCGATATCAAGGTGCTCGATGAGCTGGGTGTATCCTATGAGCTGCTGGATCGGGCCGGATGCATCACGGCCGAGCCGGGTCTCGCCCATGCTGCCACGCCGCTGGTCGGCGGACTGCGGCTGCCCAATGATGAAACGGGCGATTGCCACCTGTTCACGACCCGCCTCGCCGCGCTTGCAGCGGCAGAAGGGGTGACCTTCCGCTTTGGCGTGACCATCGACCGGCTTGAGGTTGCGGACCACCGCGTGACCGGGGTGATGACCAATGAGGGCCTGATCGAGGCCGATCGCTATGTTGTGGCGCTCGGCAGCTATTCACCCCTGCTGCTGAAGCCCATCGGCATCGACCTGCCGGTCTATCCGATCAAAGGCTATTCCATCACGGTGCCGGTGGTGAACGATGACCGCGCGCCGGTATCGACCGTGCTCGATGAAACCTACAAGGTCGCGACGACGCGCCTTGCTGACCGCATCCGCGTCGGCGGAACTGCTGAAATTGCCGGTTACAGCACGTCTTTGCCCAAGGCACGCAAGGCACCGCTCGTCAAATCGCTGACCGAGCTGTTTCCCGGGGCGGGCGATCTGTCGGCGGCCACCTTCTGGTCAGGGCTGCGGCCCATGACCCCGGATGGCACCCCCGTCATCGGGCAGGCCGGCCCCTCGAACCTTTATCTCAACACCGGTCACGGCACATTGGGGTGGACCATGGCCGCCGGGTCGGGGCGCGTCCTTGCCGATTTGTTGTCCGGTCGACCGGCCGAGATCGAAACCTCGGACCTGGCCCTGTCGCGATACGCCCTCTGAGGCTGGCTGCGGACCTGCCGCACCACGTGGGTTTCCCCATGGCTGGTTTTCGCCCAGTAATTGGGGCGGAGCATCAATTCGGTTGCGCCGCGCAGCGTGGCCGCCGCGTGCAGGACCCAATAGCCGATCAGCCAGCTCTGCGCCAAAATCAGATCGCCGCGACCGGACCGGGTGAGGCCTCTGAGCGTCAGTGCAGCGGCGGTGCCATAGCCGAAAAAGGCGGCGAGGGTCAAAAAGGCGAAGGACGGCGTTTCGAGTCCACTGCCAAACACCGCGCCCACCGCAATGGTGGCGATGAAGGCGCTGTGAATGCTGGAGGCAAACAGAATGCCGAACGCATTGAGCCAGAAGAACCCGAAGCGAACCGGGCCGAGATCGCGATAGAGCGCCGGCAGGTCGCGGCCATGGGCAAGGCAGGTCTGCATCCAGCCCTTGCTCCAGCGCGCCCGCTGACGCATCCATTCCATGGGGCGCAGCGGCGCTTCCTCGCGCGTGGCGCTGTGCAGCATGCCAATGTGCAGGCCCTTGCGCGCCAGCTTCAGCCCCATATCGGCGTCTTCGGTGACATTGTTTGAATCCCAGCCCCCCACGGCGCGCAGCACAGCGGTGCGGAAATGGTTTGAGGTGCCGCCAAGCGCCAGCGGCATGCCGGTTTTGACGAGATAGGGCAGCATAACGCCGAAATGGCCGGCATACTCAGCCGCAAACAGTCGCGTCAGCAGGGTTTCGTCGGCGTTCTCGGGCACAAGCTCGGCCTGGAGCACTGACAGCGCCGATTCCGCGCGGAAGCGGGCGACCGCCAGCCGCAATTGCTGCGGATCGGGCACGTCTTCCGCGTCAAACACCACCACAAATTCGCCGCGCACCAGCGGCAGGGCGAAATTCATCGCCTTGGGCTTGGTCATGGGGCGGGCATCGGGCACGACCACCAGTTCAAACCGCGGATCGGCGAGTTCGCCCCGCACTGCGGCGATGGTGTCGGGCGAACTCGCTTCCACCACGAATTTGATGTCGAGTTTTTCCGGCGGATAGTCGAGCGCCCGCATAGCGGCGGCCAGTTGCGGCACCATGTTCGCCTCGCGATGCAGCGGCAGAAGCACGGTGTAGACCGGCAAGGCGCCATCGTCGATCCGGTCCGGCCGGGGCACCGGCTCAGCCGCTGACAATGTGGCGAAAAATTTGGGCAGGGTGCTGACCACCAGCAGGATGCCGAGGAGGTTCTGAAGCAGCGCCGAACTCGAGAGGCTGGCGAAAATCACAAAACCAATGGTGCCGATCAGGGCGGCAAACATGCCAAGGCGGGGAGCGAGGCCCATGGCCCTGGCCGTGGTCGCCTTGCCCCACACCGCGCCATTGCGGTCGCGGGCCGCACCGAGCAGCGCCCCGTTCTCCGCCTCGGTCAGCGCCCCGCGCACGGCGCGGGCCGAGGTGATGCAGAAAAAGCGCGGAAAGTCGGGCTGCCGCGAAACGATGTCGCGCAAGCGGATAACTTCGGCAAAGCTGGGGGCAGCAAACACCATTTCACGCCCCATGACGCGGGTCTTCAGCGCCCTGAGCGTCGCCAGCGCCTCGAGCTTGGGGAGCCAAACCGTGTTTTCGGCCAGATGCGGCGGCTGCTCGGCAAAGCTGAGGCCCGCCCAGCGCGCCGCCCGCTCCAGAACCAGCGTTTCACCAAGACCCAGCCGCCGCGCGCAATAATCGAGCATGTCGACATTAAGTGCGGCGGCTGCGCCAAGGTGAATATCAATTTCGGAGTCGGATTTTCCACCGCGCCCCAGTATGGCGCGGACAAGATCTCGCTCGGAATAAATATCTGACATAGTGTTGTTCAGCAAATGTTACCCAACATGCCGCAGAAACTGGGTGTTATTTAACCTCCCGTCAACCCTTTAAAAAGGCTCGCTTTTTATTGTATTTTATGTAAAATCAATCTGTTGCTCGCGGGGGGTGCCCATGCGCCGTGTTTGGCCGTTACTGCTGATCTGGCTGGCGCTGACCGGGCCGGTCCTCGCCCAGGTCGTGCCGAACCACCTCGACCCGAACCTGCGCGAAGTGATCCCCAACCTCACCGCCGTGCCCTCGATCCGCTTTCTCACCACGGCGGATTACCCGCCGTTCAATTTCCGCGACAAATCCGGCGAGTTGGTGGGGTTCAATATCGATCTCGCGCGGGCGCTCTGCGCCGATCTCGCCATCAGCTGCACCGTGCAGGCCTGGCCCTGGGATCAGGCCGAACGCGCCCTTGAAGACAACCAGGGCGACGCGCTGATCGCCGGGCTGGCGATGTCGGCCGACACGGGCGCGCGCTTTGATTTTTCAACGCTGTATCTCGAATTTCCCGGGCGCTTCATTACCGCCGTTGCCGGCGGGGCACCGTTCGATCCGGCCAGTCTTGAAGGCAAGCGCGTTGGCGTACGCCGAGGCTCCGCGCATGAGGCCTTCGTGTCGCGCTACCTGCCCCGTGCCGATCTCAAACCCTACGCCGATGAGATTGAAGCGCTTGATGCACTTGGGCGCGGCGAACTCGACGCCGTGTTTGCCGATGGGCTGCGCGCCAGCTTCTGGCTCAACACGCATGTGGGCTGCTGCGAGTTCCGGGGCGAGGCGTTTTTCCGCCCCGACCTGTTTGGCGAAGGCCTCGCTATCGCGGTGCCCGCCGGGCACGATCAGGTCCGGCAGGTCATTGATTATGGGCTCGCGCGCATCAAACGCTCGGGCGTTTATGATGAGCTGTATCTGCGCTGGTTTCCCGTGAGCTTTTATTAGGCGCGGCGCATGCGGGCGCGGGCCGAAGCCTCGATCGCCGCCGTGACCAGGCGTTCGACATCAAGCCGGTCGCGCACCATTTCAAGAAGGCGCAGCTCTTCCTGCGGCAATTGCACATCGACCACGGCTACTTCGACGGCCAGCGCATAGGCGGTATCGTGCAGTTTCGTCGGCAGATCGGTGATGGCGTGGTCAAGCACCCCGTCGAGCCCATGCGCATTGGTTTCGTCCACGGCGCGGTTGGCGACGGTTTCGAGGAGGGCCGTATCGAAGCCTTCGAACACCGGCGACCGCGAAATCAGGCTGCGGATGACGTTGAGTTCCTTGGGCGAAATGCCTTCATCCGAGGAGGCCGTAACCACCATGATATAGATGAGGGCTTCCTGAGCCGAGAGCGCCATGACCAGTCCTTCTGTTGCTATGCGGACTGATCTATGCGGCAGGGCAGCGCTTGTCCAGCGGGGCCGCCCATTGACGGGGCAGGGAGGCTGGTGCATGTGACGACGCCTGTACAAAAAGCCCTGTCAAACACCGCTTCGAGGCCCCGATGCCCGCGCCCGTTCCCGAACTTGATCCGTCGTTTTTCGCCGCCGCCCAGGACGCCCGGGCGTGGCCCTTCGAGGAAGCGCGGAAACTGGTGAAGCGGGTTGAAAAGCATGGGCTGAGCGAAGTGCTGTTTGAAACCGGCTATGGCCCCTCGGGTCTGCCGCATATCGGCACCTTTGGCGAGGTGGCCCGCACCACTATGGTGCGCACCGCCTTCCGGCTGTTGACGCGCGACGCCATCCCCACGCGACTGCTCTGCTTTTCCGACGATATGGACGGCATGCGCAAAATTCCGGAAAACGTGCCGGACCGCGCCTTCATGGAGCCCCACATCCAGAAGCCGCTGACGGCCGTGCCCAACCCGTTCGGCGGTGATTTTAAGAGCTTCGGCCACCACAACAACGCCATGCTGCGGCGCTTTCTTGATACCTTCGGGTTCAACTATGATTTCGCGAGCGCGACCGAGTATTACCGCGAGGGCCGGTTCGATCCGGTGCTGCTCCGCGCCGCCGAGCGCTATGACCAGATCATGGCCGTCATGCTGCCGACGCTGGGGCCCGAGCGTCAGGCAACCTATTCGCCCTTCCTGCCGATTTCGCCCAAGACCGGCCGGGTGCTCTATGTGCCGATGAAGCACGTCGACCCCAAGGCGGGGACGGTGACCTTCGACGATGAAGACGGCACCGAGACCACCCTGCCTGTCACCGGCGGCCACGTGAAGCTGCAATGGAAGCCCGATTTTGGCATGCGCTGGGCGGCGCTGGGCGTCGATTTCGAGATGTTCGGCAAGGACCACCAGACCAATGCCGGCGTCTATGACAGCATCTGCCGCATTCTCGGCGGCACGGCGCCCGAGCACTATGTCTACGAGCTGTTCCTCGACGATCAGGGCCAGAAGATTTCAAAGTCGAAGGGCAATGGCCTGACGATTGATGAGTGGCTGACCTATGCCAGCGAGGAAAGCCTCGCGCTCTACATGTTCCAGAAGCCGCGTGTGGCCAAGCGGCTCTATTTCGATGTCATCCCGCGCGCCGTCGATGAATATTACCAGTTCGTCGCCGCCTATCATGAGCAGGATACGGCCGCCCGGCTTGAGAATCCGGCCTTCCACATTCATTCGGGCGCGGTACCGACGCTCGATATGGCGATCACCTTCTCGCTGCTGCTCAACCTTGTTTCGGCAGCCAATGCGCATGATACGCCGGTGCTCTGGGGCTTCATTTCGCGCTATGTGCCGGGGGCGACCCCCAAAACCCACCCCGAACTCGACCGGCTGGCCGGCTATGCCGTGCGCTACTTCAATGATCGGGTGGCGCCGACCAAGACCTTCCGGGCCCCCGACGAGCGCGAGCACCGGGCCCTGGCGGCCCTTGCTGAAGGGCTCAGGACGACCGGGGCGACCAGCGCCGAGGACTTGCAGAACCTGTGCTACGATGTGGGCAAGGCCGAGGGCTTCGAGCCGCTGCGCGACTGGTTTTCCGCCATCTATCAGGTGCTGCTTGGCGCCGATCAGGGCCCGCGCTTTGGCTCGTTCATCGCGCTTTTCGGCATTGAAGAAACCCGGCAGCTCATTGCTGATGCGCTGGCGGGCAAGTTCCTGCGCTGATTACTGGCTGACGGCCACAATCCGGCCGATCCCTTCGACCTCCGCCATGTCGATGAGGCGTGGTGGATGCTCGGGGTTGAGCGAATGCAGTTCAACCGTGCGGGCGGTCTGGCGATACAGCACCTTGATCAGCACTTCGCCCTCGCGCGTGCGCACCACCACCCGGTCGCCGCGCCTGACCTGCGCGGTGGGCGATACCACCACGATATCCCCATCGCGATAGACCGGCAGCATGCTGTCGCCGCTGACCTCGAGCGCATAATGGCCATCGCCAGACACCCAGGGCACAGGCACCTCATCCCAGCCCTGACCCGCCGGAAACCCGGCGCTGTCAAAAAACCCGCCTGACCCGGCCTGCGCGAGACCGAGGAGGGGCACCGAGGGGCTGGGCGGTGGCGGGGTAAAATAGAGCCCGCCCCCCAACAGGAAATTGTCGAAACTCTCGCTCGTTGCTTCGAGGATTTTCGCGATACTCTCGGTCGTTGGCCAGCGTTCGCGCCCGGTCTTGCTCACGCGCTTTGATTTATTGAAGGTTGTCGGGTCGAGCCCGGACAGTTGCGCCAGCCCGGAGGCCGAGAGTCCGTGACGGTCGGCCAGTGCATCAATGGCGTTCCAGACATCGCGGTGCGTCAGCATGCAGCGGTCTATCCTGATAAGAACATCGCGGTTAAAGGAAAGTTGTCCTACCGACTTACCGGTTAACACGCAACACAAAACGCACTCTATCGAGCGCTTGTCGGCTGCGCGTCAACCTTCTAGACCATGGGGCAAGCCCGATATGGAGCGTCTGATGGTCCGCCCTTCGTTCATCTACAAGATCGCCACTGCCGATGTGGTTGCCCGGTCGCGCCAGGAAGGCCGATTTATCGGGATGCCTATCGATATTGCCGATGGATACCTGCATTTTTCGACGGCGGAACAATTGGCCGAAACCCTGCGGCTGCATTTTGCCGGCCAATCGGGCCTCGTGGTGTTTTCTGTGCCAACCGCAGCCGTGGCCGACCGGCTGAAGCTGGAACCGAGCCGGGGCGGGCAATTATTCCCGCACCTGTATGGCGATCTCGCTATGGCGCTCATCGCACGTGAGGCCGTGGTCTCGGTCCCCGCCGATGGTGCAATCGCTTTGCCGGAGTGGGTGCAATGAGACTAGGCGATCTGCTGCGCGCCCCGCTGCTATCAGGTCTGACCCGCGAAGCGCTGCTCCGCATGGACCCTGAAACCGCGCATGGCGCCACGATCTCGGCGCTGAAGCTCGGGCTCGCGCCGGAAGCTCGCGGCGCGGACCCTAAAGAACTGCGGTTGAGCCTTGCCGGGCTCGATCTCGCCAACCCCGTCGGCATGGCGGCTGGCTTCGACAAAAATGCCGAAGTGCCGCGTGTATTGGGACGACTTGGCTTCGGCATGGTCGAGGTGGGCACCATAACGCCGCGCGCGCAGACCGGCAATCCGCGCCCGCGCCTGTTCCGGCTGCCCGGCGCCGAGGCGGTCATCAACCGCATGGGCTTCAACAACGAGGGGCACGATGCCGCCTTTGAGCGGCTGAAAGGCGCCCGGGTCAGCGCGGTGCTGGGCGTGAATATCGGGGCCAACAAGGACAGCGACGATTTCGTGGCGGACTATGTGGCCGGCGTTCGCCGCTTTGCCGAGGTAGCTGATTACCTCACGATCAACATCTCGTCGCCGAATACGCCGGGCCTGCGCAATCTGCAGGCCGATGAGGCTTTGACCCGGCTGCTCGGCGCGGTCCTCAAGGCGCGCTCCAAGGCGGGCGTGCGGGTCCCGGTGTTCCTCAAGATTGCGCCCGATCTCGACGAAACGGCCCTCGATGATATCGCCCGGGTCATTGGCGCGACCGATCTCGATGGCCTGATCGTTTCGAATACCACCATCACGCGCGCGGGCGTCGAAGGCCTGCCGCATGCCGCCGAAACCGGCGGTCTGTCGGGACGGCCGCTGTTCAACCTGTCAACACGCCGTCTCGCGCAGATGCGCGAGCGGGTCGGGTCACTGCCGATCATCGGGGTGGGTGGCATTCATTCGCCTGAAAGCGCACTGGCCAAGCTCGAAGCGGGCGCCAACGCCATTCAGCTTTATTCAGCGCTGGTGTTTCAGGGTTTTGAGCTGCTCGATCAGATCAAGGCCGGGCTCGCCTCTGCGGTGCGGCGCAACGGGCTCAAAACGGTGTCGGAGCTGACCGGGCGCAACACGCGCGCCTGGGCGTCGGGCGAAGCCTCGCTCTAGAGGCAATCCAGTGCTTGCCCGGCCTGATGCACTGAGCCCACAATAGAGGCTTGAGTCTGAGAGACCGCTTTGCCCCTGCATCCCCGCCTTGCCCAATGGTTCAGTGAGCGCGGCTGGAGCCCGCGCGCGCACCAGCTCGGCGTGCTGGCCGCCGACGAAGACCGCGCCTCGGCCCTCGTCATCGCGCCGACCGGGGCGGGCAAGACGCTGGCCGGTTTCCTGCCGACCCTGAATGCCCTCGCGGATGCGCCGCCTGCGGGCCTCCACACCCTGTATATTTCGCCGCTCAAGGCGCTCGCCGTCGATGTGGCGCGCAATCTTGAAGCGCCGATCAGCGAGGCCGGTCTCCCGATCCGCGTCGAGGGCCGCACCGGGGATACACCAGCCTCGCGCCGCGCGCGCCAGCGCCTTGATCCGCCCCATATTCTGCTGACAACGCCCGAGCAATTGGCCCTGCTCCTCTCGCATTCCAATGCGCCCGAGTTTTTCGGCTCGATCAAACGCGTTGTGCTCGACGAGCTGCATTCGCTGGTGACCAGCAAGCGCGGCGAACTGCTGTCACTCGGCGTCGCACGGATCGCGCGTCTTGCGCCCGAGATGCGGATCACCGCGCTATCGGCCACCGTGGCCCACCCGCATGTGCTGCGCGACTGGATTGCGGCGCCCTTGCCGGGGGTCGAGGCCCGGCTCATTGCGCTGAAGGGCGGCGCTGCGCCAGATATCGCGATCCTTGATTCCGTTGAGCGCGTGCCGTGGTCGGGACATTCTGCGCAATACGCCGTCCCTGAACTCTACGCCATCATCAAGCGCCACCGCACGGTGCTGCTGTTCGTCAACACCCGCTCACAGGCCGAAATGCTGTTTCAGTCGCTGTGGGATGCCAATGAGGATGGGCTGCCCATCGGGCTGCACCACGGCTCGTTGGCCGTGGAACAGCGCCGCCGGGTCGAGGCCGCCATGGCCGAGGGGCGTCTGCGCGCCGTGGTCTGCACCTCAACGCTCGATCTCGGTATTGATTGGGGCGATGTCGACCTGGTGGTGCAGATCGGCGCCCCCAAGGGCTCGTCGCGCATGCTCCAGCGCATTGGCCGCGCCAATCACCGGCTCGATGAGCCAAGCCGCGCGCTGTTCGTGCCATCCAACCGCTTCGAAGTGCTCGAATGCGAGGCGGCGCTGCTCGCCGTCAAGGCGGGTGAACAGGACAGCGAAGACCCGGTGTCGGGCGGGTTCGATGTGCTTGCTCAGCATATCCTGGGCATGGCCTGCGCTGATGCCTTTGAGCCGGAAGCGCTTTATGCGGAAATCCGTGGCGCCTGGCCGTACCGCGACCTGTCGCGCCTCGATTTCGATCGCGTGGTCGATTTCGTCTCCACGGGCGGCTATGCGCTGCGCGCCTACGAGCGCTATGCCAAGCTGAGAAAAATGCCCGATGGCCGCTTCCGCATCGCCCATCCAGCCATTGCGCAGCAATACCGGCTCAACATCGGCACCATTGTCGAAGAACCCATGGTGCGGGTGCGGCTGGTGCGCGGGCGCGGGTTCAAATCGGGCAGGACCACCGGCCCCATCGGCCGCGGCGGGCGGGTGCTGGGTGAGATGGAGGAGTATTTCTTCACCACGCTCACGCCGGGGGACACGTTCCTGTTCGGCTCAGAAGTTGTGGCCTTTGAAGGCATGGTCGAAAACGAGGCCATGGTCAGCCGCGCCGTGGCCAAAGATCCCAAGATTCCCTCCTACATGGGGGGGCGTTTTCCGCTCTCCACCTTCCTCGCCGAAGGCGTGCGGCGGCTGGTCGCCACCCCGGAAAGCTGGCCGCTGCTGCCCGATCAGGTGGCCGACTGGCTGCGCCTGCAACGCGATGTGTCGCTGCTGCCGCAACCGGATTCGCTGCTGGTCGAAACCTTTCCGCGCGGCGCGCAGAACTACCTTGTCTGTTACCCCTTTGAGGGCCGTCTCGCCCACCAGACCCTGGGCATGCTGCTCACCAGGCGGTTGGAGCGGGCCCGGGCGCGGCCGCTCGGCTTTGTAGCGTCGGACTATTCTTTCGCCATCTGGGGGCTGGCGGATATGGGTGGACTTATCCGCACCGGGCGGCTGTCGCTCGATGAGCTGTTCGATGAGGACATGCTGGGCGATGACCTTGAGGCCTGGCTCGATGAATCGGCGCTGATGCGCCGGACCTTCCGCAATTGCGCCATCATCGCCGGGCTGATCGAGCGGCGTCACCCTGGCAAGGAAAAGACCGGCCGTCAGATCACCGTATCGTCTGATGTGATTTACGACGTGCTCTATCAGCACGAGCCCGACCATGTGCTGATCGAGGCTACACGGCGCGATGCCGCGCGCGGGCTGCTGGATATCGAGCGGCTGGGCGACATGCTGAAGCGCATCAAGCGCCATATCGTGCACAAGCCGCTGGACCGAATCTCGCCGCTTGCCGTACCCATTCTGCTCGATATCGGCAAAGAGCCTGTGTTCGGCGAAGCCCGCGATTCGGCGCTGACCGCCGCCGCCGATGAATTGATCCGGGAGGCCATGAACCGCTGATGTCCGAAGGCGCACTCACCACCCTTGAGGCCGATGCCGCCGACCGGATCAGTTTCGGCGGGGCGTCCTTTGTGCCGCTCGTTTCGGGCGGTTTGTTCTGGCCCGATGAAAACGCGCTGCTGGTCGCCGACCTGCACCTTGTGAAACTGGCCTCCTATGCAAAGCGCGGCCAATTGCTGCCTCCCTATGATACCGCCATGACGCTGCGGCGGCTCGACGCCGATCTTGAGCGCACTGGCGCAAGGGAGCTGATTGCGCTGGGGGATAATTTCCATCGCGACGATGGTCCGCTCGATCTGCTCGAGGCCGACCGCGAGCGGTTGGCCCGTATGGCCGAGCGGGTGAAATTCACCTGGGTCACCGGCAATCATGACGAAAACCCGGTCGGGTTCGCCCATCATGGCGTGCAGGTGATGCGGCGCGGGCTGACACTCACCCATCATCCGGTTCGCGGCGGGTTGACCATCGCCGGGCACCTGCACCCGGCGGCGCATATTGCGATCAATGGCGCCTCCACCCGCCGCCGCTGCTTTGTGCATGATGGGACCGTGATGGTCCTGCCGGCCTATGGCAGCTCGACCGGGGCCATGAACATTCTGGGCCCGGCCTTTCGCGGGGTGTTCGATAGGGCCAGGCTGGATGTGCGGATGATCGGCCGCGACCGGGTTTATCCCGTCTCGCCCAAGCGCCTCATCACCGGTTGGGACGGCTGAGCCTAACGGCGGAACACCACGCCGCCGAGCCACCCGGTGCCGAGCGCGAGGAGCACCGCCGCAAGTCCATAAAGCCAGGGCTGCTGCCGTGCCGCCTGCCCCAGAAACCGTTCAAAGCCGATTTTCCGGACACTGAAGCCATCAGCGTGTTCGGCAATCAGAGCCCGATCCTTGAGGAGATAGGTCTTGACGATATAGGAGCCTGGCGGCGCGTCGGACGGCAGGTCGAGCCCGGCAAAAAACAGCAGGTCCGAGCGGAACTGCACCCCCGCGGGGTCGGCCCGGTAGAGGCCTTTGTCGCTCATGAGGCGAATGAGATTGCCTGAATAATCGACATCGGACCGGCCCCCGGCGCGCTGATGCAATTGTGCGGACAGCGCGAACCCTTTTTCGGCCGCCACGGCGGGGGAGACGATATCCTCAAGCTTGCCGTCGCTCAGCACCTGATAGAATGAGGGCAGGCTTTCAAAGCGCGCTTCATCGGTGTTGATCCAGATGCCGAACTGGTTGGTCTTGCGCCGCGCCAGCCGGGTTTGCAGCGGCCCGGTGACGGTGACGACCACATGATAGGGGCCGGTGGGGACCAGGGTTTCACCCGGCCCCGGTTCGATCGTGCCGAAGAGCGTCAGCATCTGCCCGCGAAAATCCGCCGCAATTTCCACATCGCTGCGGTTGAGTTGCGTCACCAGCGTTTCGGCCTTGCCAGCCCCGGTGAAGACGAGCGCCATAAGCAGCCAGAGCAGGGGCTTCATATAACGCCTCCGGCGGCCACCACGGCGGTTGAAAACACGTCATTGGGCGTGAGCACGAGGGTCAGCCCGAAGCGGATGGCCACGGCGAGGACGAGGAGCGCGAGGAGGGCCCGCAATTGCTCGCCCCGGAGATATTTGCCGGCTGAGGCGCCGAACTGCGCCCCCACCGTGCCCCCCACCATCAGGCAGAAGGCGAGCAGGATATCGACACTCTGGCTTGAGACCGCGTGCAGCACTGTGGTGGCGGCCATCATGGCCACGACCTGCACGAGCGAGGTGCCGATGACCATGTTGCCGGGCACGCGCAGCAGATACACCAGCGCCGGCACCAGAATGAACCCGCCGCCAATCCCGAGCAGCGAGCCGACAAAACCGATGCCGAGACCAAGCGCGAGCACCGGCAGCACGGAAATATAGAGCTTTGACTTTTTGAACCGCGTGCGAAACGGCAGACCATGGAACCAGTTGTGCTGGTTGGGCAGGTGACCGGGGGCCAGCGTGCCTGCCCGGCGGCGCAGGATGGCGCCGAGGCTTTCGGTGAGCATCAGCGAACCCACAGAGCCGAGAAGCACGAGGAACCCGACGGAAATCACGAGATCGAGCTGGCCCGAGGCGCGCAACGCCTGGAACGCCCAGACGCCGAAAAACGCGCCGAACACCGAGGCGCTGATGAGATAGGACGCAAGATGCAGGTCAATCTGCCCGCGTCGGTAATAGCTGAGCGCACCCGAGGTGGAGGCCGCGACCACCTGGCCGGTCACCGAGGCCACCGCGACCGACGCCGGAACGCCCGAAAAGATGAGCAGCGGCGTGAGCAGAAACCCGCCGCCAACCCCGAACAGCCCGGACAGAAAGCCCACGGCTCCGCCCATCCCGACGAGGAAAAACAGGTTCATCGATAGCTCGGCGATGGGCAGATAGATCTGCACGGCGCGTCACCTCTTCTGGGCCGGTCGGCCCCTTGCGGCGTTGGCTGCCCGCCACCCTTTCGTCAAATGCCAAACCCCGCATGGACCAAAGGCATGGCTGGCTAATGACCTGTTTAAACCGGCTGGCTGCCCAGAACCGCGAGAAGGCGCGGATTGACCTTGCCCGAGGGGGCCATGCCCAGCGCCTCCTCGAAGGCGCTGATCGCCATCGTGGTGGCGCTGTCGAGCATGCCATTGGGTTCAGCCGGACTAAAACCAAGGGCTTTAAGGGTGCGCTGCACGCCCTTGACGACGCTCGGCTCCTTGAGCGCCGTACCCGGATCATAGCCGCGATCCCAGGTGCCGATGGGCGCGTAATTGGCGGGCAGTTCAATCGAGATCGGTGCCCAGACGGCAAGGGCAGCATCGAGCTGCTTGCGGGTCTTGCTGTCCATGCTGGCCGCGACATTCCGGAAGGCAATGCGGGCATCCTCATCGCCATGGCCAGCCGCGAGCGCAAACCAGTGGTAGGCCCGCTTGAGATCTGCGGTAACGCCCAACCCGCGCGCATAAAGCGCCCCGAGGTTGAACTGGCTGTCGGCTACACCGCGACGGGCGGCTTCCTCAAACCAGTGTGCTGCACGATCATACCGCGGGGCGCCCAGCGCGCCGCCGGAATAGAGCACCGCAAGATTATGCATCGCGAGCCGGTTACCGGCCTCCGCCGCGTGCTCATACCAGCGCCGCGCCTCGGCGGGGTCGCGGGCCACGCCGCGCCCGGTCTCATAAAAAGTCGCAAGCCGATATTGTGCCGGGGCGAAGCCCTGCACGGCCGCACGCTGATACCACAGGGCCGCCTGCGTCAGATCAGCGGGCACCGCGCGGCCTTCGGTATAGATCACGGCGATTTCGAACTGGGCCCGGGCATCGCCCCGGCCCGCCGCAGCGATAAGCGCCGCCGGACCGAGGGTCGCGGGCGGCAGCAGATCAGCAGGCGCCGCCAGCGCCTCAGCCGCGTCAGGCGCGCTTTCGGGCTCGCGCACGAACTGGTTGGGCACGGCCACCGGGGTGCCTGACTTGACGAATTCCAGCAATTGCCCGGCAATCACCGATCCGGTGCGGAGCGGGTCAGTGGGGCTCAGGCTTTCAGCAGGGGGCACCGACAGGGTGCCGACAAGCGGCAACTGCGCCACGGGCGTCCCCGAGAACACGGGAGCGATTGCGCCCGTGGTTAGCGGAGCCTGCGCGCTTTCCAGCAGCGCGGCGCTGAGGCGCTGGTTGATGAGCACAATGACCCCAACCGCCCCCATGATGATAAGTCCGATAAGGAGCGCCACCCGCATCCGGCGGCTGAGGCCCCGGCGCAGGAACGGCCGGGCGATGGGGTCGACGGAGAAATCGCGCGTATCGCGGTCGACCCGGCGGGTCTCCACCGGCGGCACGGGACTGATCACCTCGGCGGGGGGCTCGCTCACGGGCTCGGGGGCGGGCACCGGCACCGGCACTTGGGCCGTCGCTCCTGTGTCGCGCGCCATCAAGCGGGCAATAGCCCGGCCCAACAGGGGATTGTCGCCCGGTTCCCGGCCCTCGGGCAATTCACCCGCTTCGCGTTCGCTCACCTCGGCGGCAAAATTGGCCATGGCGCTGTCGGCGGCGTCGTCGCGCAGCTCTTCGGCCGGCACTGGCGCGGGGGGCAGAGTGAAGGCGGGCCCGGTCGGGCTGATCCGCTCAAACGATAGTGGCTGCGCCTCGGGGAACGGCGGCACGGCCACGTCACTGGCCGGATCGACGGGCATATCATCGTGCGGCTGCGCCACGCCCCGGCTCGTTTCGAGCCGCTCTACCCGCTCAGTAACGGTGCGGAGCGAGGCGCGAAGCGCCAGTGATTCCGCCAGCGTATCGCCCCGGCCCGGAGAATCGAGGAGGCGCGCAACCCGCGCCTCGATGGCGTCGAGATCGGAGGCGCCCATGCGCGGCAGTACACTCAGCCCTTCGAGCGTGCGGCGCGCCGATTTTTCGGCAATTACGTCATAGTCCGGTGGGCCGCTGAGTTGGGCGATGGCCACCAGTTGCCGACCGGTTGAATCCGTGCGTTTCAGCAGGTCTTTCACCTGGGCTTCGATAGCGCTGAGGCCCGGCTCGCCAGCCTTCGGTAAGCGGTCACCGAACGTGGTCAACTGATCTTCGATGGCCTCGAATCGCGGCTGCAGCGTCGCTTCAAGCGATTGCCGCAGGTCGTCAGAGCTGGCCTGCAGGTCGGCCATGCCCGGCACGCGCAGTTCGAGTTCGCTGATCCGGTGGGCCAGCTTGTCAACGAGGCCCGCAAGTCCCGCGGGGTTGGCCGCCCGGGCGGCGACTGCAATATCGCGCAGCTCGCCCATGACCCGCTCGAGCCCCGGATGCTCCGTCCCGAGCTGGCGCTCGAGCATATCAACCCGATCATAGACATGCCGGATGCCCACCTCGATCGAGGCCATGCCGCTGTGGAGGGCCTTGGCATCGGTCTCAACGCGGTTACGGCCTTCAACCTGCAAATCGGCAAGCCGTCCGAGCGTGGCCGATACATCATCGAGCCGGGCATTGGCCGGCGTTGCGTCTGCCCGCTCGCCATAATGCTTCTGCATGTCGGCAAGGGCCGTCACCGTGCGTGTCAGATCCTCGATCCGCCGCCCCAGCTGATCGGTAGAGGACGGCGCGCGCTCCACACTGCGCGCCAGCGCCGCGATCTGGCTTTCCAGCCGTTTGACCTGACCGGTTTCGCCCACAGCCCCGGCCAGCAATTCGACGACATGCGCAAGCTGCGCCACCTGATCGGCAATTTCGTGCACTGAGCTGCTGCTGCGCTGGGGGCGCTGCATGTCCTGCTCGATGCGCTCCAGCCGCTCGCCAATCGTGTCGATGGCGATGGCCAGTTCGTTCACCTTGGCCGGAAAGGTCGGGCGCGGCTCGGCAAGGGCAGCATCGTCGCTGCGGAGATTTCGGAGCACGCCGCGCAACCGGTCACGTTCGCCGGGCAGGGGCGGCATGTCTTCGGGCTCGGTGCTGAACCGGTCGATGGCGCGCTGCACCGAACGCAGGGCGTCGCGCTGGCGGGATCCGGGCTCAACCTCGCCCATGCGCGCGCGCAATTCATGCATGCGTTGGCCGAGATCATTGTAGATCGGCTCGCGACGCGTCTGCTCCAGCCGACCATCAACATGGTCCAGCAGGCTCATCAGCTCCTGGCGCAAATCATGCCATTCGCCCCCGCTTCGGCGGGGCTGATCGGCAGAGTAGGTCTGGGAATAGGCCCGGGCCATGAAGTCTTTCCATAGGGCCGGTGATGCATCCCGGCCGAGCGTCAGCGCGCCTGGCCCCGTCGAGCCCACGCTTGGGTCAAATGTTCGTTAAATATAGTAAACAAGTGGTTAACCCCACGTGCAATATGCACGGCCACGCCGCGATTCTTCGCGGGTAAGCGAGGTTCAAACAGACTTATTTGGTTCACTCCGCCGCGCGATCGGTCAGATTTTGAAATCGAGCAGGAGCGGCCACGAGTCGCTCGAGCTGCCGCTCGATCCCAGTTTCGCGTAGTCGAAGCCCTGAGACTGGATATCCTTGATCAGCTGGCTGATGATTGCTGCCAGCTCCGCGTCGCCGCTGGCCTTGCTTTTGCTCTTCAGCTGAGACGGCAACGTGGTGCCGGGGGCCAGATCACTGGCCTTGAGGCGGCTCAGCGCCAGTTGGTCGGGACCGGTGCCGGTGTCGCCAAGGTCTTTTTGCGCCTTGGCCGGTGTTTTCAGAACGCCACCGGCCTGACGTTGGTTGATCTCGCCCGCGCTCACCAGTGCGGACAGGGTGGCGGTCGCCTGCGCGGCCAAAAAAGCCTGGTCGGTGGGGTCGCTGCTTGGGCCCAGCGCCTCGAAGACGTTCCGCAGTTTGTCGAGCCCGGCTTTGACGTCTGCTTTGTCGCCTGGGCGGATCGTGCCATCGTCATTGAGCGCAGCGAAGGCTGAATCGAGCGCTTTGAGCGCTGCGGCGCCCCTGCCGTCCTGCCGGTCAAGAACTCCACGCAGCTCCTTGGCCTGGTCGGCGCTGAGTGCTCCCGATTTCACCTTCTCGTCAATCAGGGAGTCGATCCGCTTTTTAAGATCAGCGGGAGACATGGGACTGCTGTTTGCTTTGGCCGCCTCGATCGATTTGTCGAGGGAATCCAGCGCCTCTGCCAACGCGGATTTATCGGTCTTCTTGACCGACCCATCCTTGATCGCGTCGTCGAGCCGGTCCTGCAAACGTTCCCTCGGCGAGGTAAAGAGCGACGACAGGGTTGAAATCGTGCTCATGACGGCCTCCGCGTCAGTTAAGGGTTTATACATAGATTTGGCACTCTTATGGTTAACCAACCGTTAACGCTGGACCGCCGGGCCGCCATAAGTGCAATTGGCACCGGCCCATCGGCCCTGCTAAACACCCGGTCACACCAGCGGGCCAGAGGACTTCCATGACGACGCGTCGCATCATCATCGTTGACGACCATCCGCTGTTCCGCGCTGCCCTGCGCCAGACCCTCTCGGGCGGCGATCCGTCGATCCGGGTTGAGGAAGCCGGCGACCTCAGCGCCCTGTCGGCTGCACTCGAAAAAGACCGCGATTGCGATCTGGTGCTTCTGGATCTCAACATGCCCGGCACGCGCGGATTTTCGGGCCTGTTGCTGCTGAGGGCGCAATACCCGGAAATTCCGGTGATGATCATTTCGGCTGTGGAAGATGGCGCCACCATCCGGCGCGCCTTCGAGCTGGGGGCCGCAGGCTACCTGCACAAGTCCGTCGGCCCGACCGATATCCGCAAAGCGATAGAAATGGTGCTTTCGGGTGAAATCTACATGCCCGAAGGGCTCGACCTGCCCGAGGCCGATGGTCAGTCGGCCCTGATGCAGCGCCTGTCGACGCTCACCCCGCAACAGATCCGCGTGCTGATGATGCTGTCGGACGGGCTGATGAACAAGCAGATTGCCTATGAGCTGAATATCTCCGAGGCGACCGTGAAGGCGCATGTCTCGGCGATCCTGCAAAAACTCGATGTGGATAGCCGCACCCAGGCGGTGATCGCTGCCGCGAAGATCGAAGAAGGCCAGTTCGACCTGCTGTTGCAGCCCGACTGAGCCTTAGGGCGCGCGTTTTCGCGCCGTCGTCAGCCCTGAAATCGTGGCGCGGAGCGCCGCCGGTTTCACTGGTTTGGTCACCACGGCTACCCCGCGTTCGCCCGCCAGGGCTCGCACCTCAGCGGTCCGGTCCGCCGTCACCAGGGCCGCCGGAAGGTGCCCGCCCACATTGTGGCGCAGCCATTCGATGGCATCGAGCCCCGATGTCTGGTCGAGGTGATAGTCCATCAGCACCAGATCGGGCAGCCAGCCCATCAGCACCTGATCCTTGGCAATATCCTTGAGCGAGCGGGCCGAGCGCACATCGCAGCCCCAGCCCGACAGCAGACCCTCCATGGCATCGAGAATGGTCTTCTCATTATCGACGCACAGCACTTTGAGCCCATTGAGGTTGGATGCAGGCTCGCGCGCGGCCGGGGCCTCTGCTGTGCCCTGCCGTCCCAGCCGGACCAGCGGCAGGGTCAGCGAAAAGCGCGATCCCTTGCCCTCGATACTGTCGAGCTCGAGCGTCAGCCCGAGCGCCGAGACCAGCCGCTTGACGATGGAGAGCCCAAGCCCGAGCCCCTGCGCCATGCGCGCGCCGTGTTCCAGCCGGCTGAATTCGGCAAAGATCAGCGCGTGCTGATCCTTGTTGAAGCCAATGCCGGTATCCATGACATCAAGCCGGATCCGCGTGCCCCGCCGCCTAAGGCCCACCAGCACGCGCCCGCCGGGCCGCGTATACTTGATGGCGTTCGACACCAGGTTCTGCACAATGCGCCCGATCAGGGCCCGGTCGCCCAGCGAGCCGATACGGCTTGCGACCAGTTTCAGCTTCACGTCTTTCTTCCGCGCCAATGGCCCGAATTCCAGTTCGATTTTCCGCAGGATATCGGCCATGGCAAAGGGCGCCGAAACGGGGCGCAGCGCCCCCGCGTCAATGCGCGAAATATCGAGCAGCGCCGCCATGATTTCTTCAACTGCGGTCAGCGACGCCTCAATGGAATGGGCCAATTCATCAAGCCCCGTGCCGCCCGCGCGCTCAACCAGCGTGGCCGTGTAAAGCCGTGCCGCATTGAGCGGTTGCAGCAGATCGTGGCTCGCCGCCGCGAGAAACCGCGTCTTGTCGCGGTTGGCGGCATCGGCCTTGGCCCGCGCCACTTCCAGTTCGGCATTGAGCCGGGTGAGATCGGCGGTGCGGGCCTCGACGCGCCCTTCCAGCGATTGGTTGATCCCCGCCAGCTTGGTTTCGGCGTCCACCCGCGCGGTGACATCGGCAAAGCTGATGATCAGCCCGCCATCGGGCAGGCGGGCTGAATGAAATTCGAGAACCTGGCCCCGTACCCCGGTGCGCTGGCTGATCGAGGCCCGCGACTGGGTGAGGATGCGCATCCGGTCTACGGCCAGTTCAGTCGCATCGCCCGGGCCTAAATCGCCGCGCCGCGCCGCAAACAGCGCCATATCATAAAGCGCTGTGCCCGGCTGGCCGAGCGCATCGGGTAAATCCAGCAGCGTGCGATACCGGGCATTGGCGAGCGTCAGCCGCAGATCACGGTCGAACAGCGCAAGCCCTTCGGGGATATGATCCACCGCCTCGCGCAAGTCGACTTCGGGCCCTGCCGCCTGTTCTGCCATGGTCACCAATTCCGCGCGCCGCAAGCGGGCTGTTGCGGCAAATATCGGCCTCGCCGGGCCTTGGGGCAAGGGCGCATAAAGTCGGTATCCGCCCGCGTCCCCCTCCGCGTTCACCCGCTCTCAACCTTGGGCCGGATCAGGCGCAGGCTCGCCGCGTCAACTGTGGAGGGGCAAATGTTCAAGGAATTTCGTGATTTCGCCTTGCGCGGCAATGTTCTCGATCTCGCCATCGGCGTGATCATCGGCGCCGCCTTCGGGGCCATCGTCTCATCGCTCGTCGATGATGTGTTCATGCCAGTGGTCGGGCTGGTGCTTTCGGGCCTCGATTTTTCGAACCTGTTTCTGGTTCTCAGCAACCCCGACAACGTACCCGTGCCCTCACTGGTCGCGGCCAAAGCCGCCGGGGTGGCCACGCTCAACTACGGGCTCTTCATCAACGCCACGGTGAAGTTCGCCATCATCGCCTTCG
Source organism: uncultured Hyphomicrobiales bacterium (assembly GCA_903828145.1). Taxonomy (GTDB): domain Bacteria; phylum Pseudomonadota; class Alphaproteobacteria; order Rhizobiales; family Devosiaceae; genus Devosia_A. The sequence goes on from CAIKKY010000006.1 coordinate 117,631, forward strand.
TTTTGTTTCTTGTGGTCAAGGGCATCAACCGCTTCCGGGTTAAAGAGGCCGAACTCCCCGCCGCTCCGCCCGCCCCCACAACGAGCGAAAAGCTCCTGTCCGAAATCCGGGATCTGCTGCGAACGCGCGGGAGATGGTTCGGGGAGAGGGGGGTCAGTTTAGGAAAATAATCCTTTACCGTCCCTGATACACGCATTTATACCTAGAGAGCCCCGGGCCGGTCAATGCCGAACCGGCACGGGGCGGATGGTTTTATGCCGTAAGGGGGCGGGGATTTCCCCCTGGTTTGCTGCTCATCAACACTGCCCCAGGTGATGGGGCGGTTCATGCCTCTGCTCACCCGCTCCGCTGCGGGGCGGCACCCTATTGCCTGCTGAGACCGGGGCCTATTCGGCCTGTTCCTGTTCCTGTTCCTGTTCCTGTTCCTGTTCCTGTTCCTGTTCCTGTTCCTGTTCCTGTTGCGTGATTTTATTGCCTGAGGAGATTGCCGTGACCGACACCCGATATTTCCCGTCTTTCCTCACCCGCCCGCGCCTTGTGCACATTGTGGGGCCCAATCGGGCCGCCGATGAGGAGATGAGCGTGGTGCTGCGCCTTGAGGGGTTTGACACGGCGCTCTCGTACGATCCGTCGGGGTTTCTGGAGGCCGCGCGCCGCCGGGTGCCGGACGCCGTACTCATCAATCTGCGGCAGGAGGGGATGAGCGGCGTCGAGCTGATCCGCCTTATCCGTGCCCAGCGTCGCACGGCGCTCCTGTTTCTCATCGAGGAGGAGCCGGAAATCCATTCGGCCGTCGATGCGGTGAAGGCCGGTGCTGCCGATGTGTTCACCCGGCCGGTGGATATTGAACTGCTGGTTCGGCGCCTGCGCGAGGAATTGCGCAAGGGTGTTGAGCTGAACAGGGGCGAGGCTCAGGGCCCGAGCGTCGAGGGGCGTGGTCTGCCGCGGCTGACCCCGCGCGAGCGGCAGGTGCTCGATCTCATTTCCAATGGCCAATCCAACAAGCAGGCCGGGCGCGAACTGGGGATTTCGCCGCGCACCATTGAGGTGCACCGGGCCCGGGTCATGGAAAAGCTGGGCGCGCGCAATACCGCCGAGCTGCTGCGCATCCTGCTCACGCCCTAGCCGCAAAACGGGCCGTGAGCGATGTGCCACCGGCCCCGAAACGCGGAGAGAATAGACGCGAGCCGCGCCCCTGGCCTCAGCCGCCGACGCTGGGGAGGGTGAGTTCGCCGACCCTCAGCCGATCCGCCGTGACTTTGATCGGCGGCTGCTCACGCGGCAATTCGAGCCCCGTCCACACACTGACCAGCGCGTCGGTCAGATGCGCGATCATCGCATCGTCATGGAGCGGTGTGGGGGTGATCCGCAGCCGTTCGGTGCCCTTGGGCACGGTGGGGTAATTGATCGGCTGAATGTAGATATTGTGTTTTTCCAGCAGCATGTCGCTGGCGGCCTTGCACAGCCGCGCATCGCCGACAATCAGCGGCACGATATGCGTTGTGGTCGCAAGCACCGGCAGACCCGCCGCAGTGAGGCTGTCCTTGGTGCGCTGCGCCTGGCGCTGATGCGCCTCACGCTCGATAATCGAGCCCTTGAGATGCTCGATGGAGGCCCGCGCTGCCGCACAAAGCGCCGGGGGCAGGGCCGTGGTGAAAATGAATTCCGGCGCATAGGACCGCACCGCATCGATAATCGCCCGGTTGGCAGCAATATAGCCGCCCATCACGCCAAACCCCTTGGCCAGCGTGCCTTCGATGATGTCGATACGCTCCATCAGCCCGTCGCGGTCGGCAATGCCGCCGCCACGCGGCCCGTACATGCCCACGGCATGCACTTCGTCGATATAGGTCAGCGCGCCGAACTCTTCGGCGAGGTCGCAGATCTCTTTGATCGGGGCGAGATCGCCATCCATCGAATAAACAGATTCAAAGACGATGAGCTTGGGCCGCTTACGATCCACTCCCGACAGCAGTTCGCGCAGGTGCGCGAGGTCATTGTGCCGGAAAATCTGCTTGGGCATGCCCGATTGCCGCACGCCCTGGATCATCGAAGCGTGGTTCAGCTGATCGGAAAAGATGACGCACTCGGGCAGCAGCCGGGCAATGGTCGAAATCGCTGCCTCGTTGGAGACAAAGCCCGAGGTGAACACGAGCGCCGCATCCTTGCGGTGCAGGTCCGCGAGCGAACGCTCCAGCTCGACCAGCGGGCGGTTGGTGCCCGAAATATTGCGCGTGCCGCCCGCGCCCACGCCCATGGCGCCGGCCGTACGCTGCATGGCCTCGATCACTTTTTCGTGCTGGCCCATGCCGAGATAGTCATTGGAGCACCAGATGGTGATTTCGCGGGCGTTATCGGCCTGGTCGCGGAACAGCGCGCGGGGGAATCGACCTGCGATCCGCTCGACATCAGCAAAGACCCGGTAACGCTTCTCCTGCCGGAGTGCATCGACGGCATCTTCGAAAAACCCGCGATAGTCCATCTCACGAACCTTTCCCGTTGGCCTGTGTCAGGCCATGACGACCACAGCTACATAGGAGCGTCTCCGCCCCGATGACATAGGTCAATTCGCCGCGAGCTGCCAACCGGTCAAACGACGGCTTGGCCACTATAAGAGGTTTTACACATTTCGTCTCCGTGCAGACGGGTTTCCAGCCGTCAGGGCGGGCGGCTTGTCCTTACGCACAACCCGGGCTAAACCCTTGCCTCACATACTCAGTTGTTCCGTGATCGAGGGGGTCACCGCCATGAATGAACTCGCTACCTATCCCAGTCTCAAGGGCATGCCCGTGATCGTGTCGGGCGGCGCCAGCGGCATCGGCGAGGGCATTGTCCGTGAGTTTGCCGCGCAGGGCGCCAAGGTCGGCTTTGTCGATATTAACGCTGAAGCCGGCGAGGCCGTCGCGGCCGAGTTGACCAAGGCCGGTCATACCGTGCGGTTCATCGCCTGCGATATCACCAATACGGCCGCCTATAAGGAAGCGATTGCGACCTTTGAGCGGGCCCATGGCCCATGCCTATCGCTTGTTAACAATGCCGCCCATGATGAGCGTCACCGCATTGCCGACGTGACAGAGGCGTTTTGGGATAACCGGATCGCGGTTAACCTCAAGCACGCCTTCTTTGCCGCCCAGGCCGTCGCGCCGGGGATGATCGCTGCCAAGCGCGGCTCGATCATCAATTTCGGCTCGGTGAGCTGGATGATCAAATCGCCTGAACTGACGGTCTACACCGCCGCCAAGGCCGCCATGCATGGCATGAGCCGCTCGATGGCGAAGGAATGGGGTCCGCACAACATCCGCTGCAACACGCTGGTGCCGGGCTGGATCATGACCGAGCGTCAGCTGACCCATTGGGTCGATGCCGAAGCCAACAAGCGCATCGACGCCGAGCAGTGCCTGCCGGGCCGCCTCTATCCGGTCGACATTGCGCGTATGGTGCTGTTCCTGGCCGCCGATGATTCAAAAATGATCACGGCGCAGGCCTTTGTCGTTGATGGCGGCTGGGCCAATTATTGATCGTTCGCGGGCCGGGTGCCGTCAGGTGATCCCGGCCCTCGACACCGTGCTGCCGCAATTTGCCGTAAAAACGCAGTCGGGTTTCCATTGAGGGTATTGCCATGCGCACGAAGCTTGTTCTCGCCGGTCTTGCGGCCCTGTCACTGTCGCTCAGCGGCTGTACGTCGCTCAACCCGTTCACCGGTGAGCAGCAGCTCTCGAATACGGCGGGTGGTGCTTTAATTGGCGTCGGCGGCGGTGCCGTGGTCGGCGGCATTTTGGGCGCAGCGACCGGCAATGATCCGCGCGTCAGTGCGCTGATCGGTGCGGGCATCGGCGGCCTCACCGGCGCAGCCGTGGGCAATTACATGGACCAGCAGGAATCCGAACTGCGCGCCCAGTTGCAGGGCACCGGCGTTTCGGTGACGCGTGTGGGCCAGCAGATCATCCTCAACATGCCCTCCAACATCACTTTCGCCGTCGATTCCTCGACCATCCAGCCGCAGTTCTCTGAAACGCTGGTGTCGGTGGCGCTGGTGCTGAAGAAGTTCAACAAGACTGTGGTTGATGTTTACGGCTACACCGATGCGACGGGCTCGGACACCTACAATCTCGATCTGAGCCAGCGCCGGGCCACATCGGTGGCGACCATGCTGGCGAGCCAGGGCGTCGACCAGCGCCGGTTCTACATCACGGGCAAGGGCGAGGCCGATCCGATCTCGTCTAATGCCACCGAATCGGGCCGGCAGCAGAATCGCCGCGTTGAAATCCAGATTTCGCCCATTCAGGGCTGATCGGCTGCGGCACTGAAGAAACAGGCGCTCGCCCCCTGCGGGGTGGGCGCCTTTTTTGTTCACGCGCGCACCACGATCCGGCTGCCCCGCGGCACCCGGGCATAAAGATCGATCACATCCTGATTGATGAGCCGCACACAGCCCGATGACACGGCCTGCCCGATGGACCAACTCTCCGGCGTGCCATGGATGCGGTAGATCGTGTCGCGGCCCTGGCTGAAGATATAGAGCCCCCGCGCGCCAAGCGGATTGTCGAGCCCCCCGGGCATGCCTGCCGCCCATTGCCGGGTTTCCGGCTGGCGGGCGAGCATCTGCCGGGGCGGCGTCCAGGTGGGCCAGGGTGCCTTGCGCCCGACATAGCCATCGCCCGCCCAGGTGAAGCCGTCGCGCCCGATGCCGACGCCATAGCGGATTGCCCGTCCGCCTTCGCGCACGAGGTAAAGATAGCGCAGCCCGGTGGCCACAACGATGGTGCCCGGCACTTCGCCCGTGGGGTCCGCCACTTCGGTGCGCCAGAATTGCTCGGGCACCTGGGTGAGATCAACGGCAGGGATGACGAAGCCATTGTCGACGGTCTGGCCATAAATCTGCCGGTAATAATCCGGAATCCGGGGCCCGGGCTCGGCGCCCATCCCGAAGGGTCCCGTGCTGGCGCAGCCCGCGACCAGGCTCGCCACCAGACCCGCGCCCAAGCCGCCCAAGACCGCGCGCCGGTCAAGACGCGCGCCATCCCCAATAATCCGCTGCACTAAAAGCCCCCTGTTCAATCAGGAGCTAAACGCCGCGTGGCCCGGCGGGTTCCGCGCGGGGTCGCGGGGGCGTGGCGGGGTTTCAGGCGTTTGCGAAAGCGCGGCGGGCGATGTCGCGCAGCATCAGGCTTTCGCTCCAGCGGTCCGTCAGGTCTTCGCCATCCGCGCCGGTAATGGCATAGGGGCGCGGCCCGAGTTCGCACTGGAACGTCAGTACGGCATCGGGGGCCGAGCGCGCCTTCCAATCGGCAAAGCCCCAGCGCCACCAGGCCTCAAATTGCGCGACATAATCCTGATGCTGCGGGAAGCTGAGCGGCACCTGCACCTGCTCCGAATTGGCCACGCGGCCATGATAGGCTTCGGCCCGGCTGAGGATGCGCCGCATGCGCGCTTCGGTTTCCGCCGTGATCGGCAACCCGATTTCACGGGCCACGACATAATGGCTGAGATCAGCCGTCAGCGTCAGCTCGGGCACGGCGTCGATGAGGTCGAGCGTGACGAGAAGATCATTGGTCATGCGGTCGCGATGGGTTTCCACATGCACCGGAAAGGGCGCGTCGGCGATCAGCCGCACCCAGCCCTCGGCCACCTTCACCGCTTCGCTGAGGGTTGCCGGGCGCAATTGCGGCTGAATATCGAGATGATGCACCCCGTGTTTGGCGCCCCAGTCGAGGATCGGCTTCAGGCTTTCGATATCTGTCGGAAACACCACGCCTTCGACGATGAGTCCCCGGGCCCGTGCGCCTGCGCAGATGGTCCGCGCATCATCTTCGGTGAAAAACCCGCCGCCCACGCCATCAAACCCGGCAGCGGCGATCTCATCGAGATAGGTCTCGAGCGGGCGCACCGGCTCCCGCCCCTTGATGTAATCCATGCCCCACAGGGTCTGCAGGATCTTCAGCTCAGCCATTCACGCCCCCTCGTTACGCGCCAACCCTGACACGGGCGATGCTGCCCCTCAACCATTCGATGTGAACTGCATTGTGCAGGGGCCTTACTTTTGCGCCGATCTACGCCCATATTGCGTGAAATATCGTTGGCAGCGAGTGCACCGTTCATGAACATGTCCACACTTTTTGATGCCCGCTCGGGCGCCGCTCCGGTGCTGGACCGGCTCCATACCCCGGAAACCGCGCCGGGAGTGACCTTTGATCTGGCCGACCCCGTGCTCGGGGCCAAGCTCGCGGCGCTCTGGGCCGTGCATCCGCGCAGCATGGCGGCCGAAACCTATCCCGTACTGGTGACGGATCGCGCGATCACCGATCGGGCTGTTACGGACACGGCGCGCCACGTGCTGCGCATTGATGCGCCCGAGGCCGGGGTGAACACACTCGCCACCCGCGATGCCAACCTAATCCTCGCCGCCGTATCGCTGGTCGCCAGCGGCAATACGCTGAGCCCCACGCCGCGGCCCACCCATGTGCGGCTCTCCGCCCGCGAACGTGAAGTGGCCGCGCTCCTCATCGATGGCGCGTCGAACAAGCACATTGCCCGCGCGCTCGATATTTCGGTGCATACGGCCAAATTCCACGTCGCCGCGTTGCTGCAGAAGCTGAGTGCCCGAAATCGGGCCGATGCCGTCGCCGTGCTGCTCAAAGATCGGCTGATTTAGTCCCAATTGCGCCGGTTCAGCCAAGGCCCGATGCACCATTTTGGGTGATCGCCGCCCTGAGGGGCTTGCCCTTGCGGCGGGCATGCGCCAGCCTTGCGGTGAGGGTCGGGGGCTAATGCCGTGCTGATTGTCTTCGATATCGGCGGGTCGCTCATCCGGGCGGCAGCAGGCACAAATGCCCTGGATCTGCGCTCGCTTGGCGAGTGCGCGACCCCGCTGGCCGATTATGCAGACTTCGTTGCGGCCCTCAGGACATTCCTGCCCCAAGACAAGCCCGATGCCGCCGTGAAGATTTCTATCACCGGCACCCTGGACCCTGAAACCGGCGAGATGACCGTCGCCAATATTCCCGCGCTCAATGGCCGTCGCCTCAAGGCCGACCTCGAGGCGGCGCTGGCGCGCAGCGTGGACATCGCCAATGATGCCGATTGCTTTGCCCTTGCCGAGGCCCAACTGGGCGCTGGGGTGGGGCACCGTGTCGTCTTTGGCGCGATCCTCGGCTCAGGCGTGGGCGGCGGCCTGATCATCGATGGCCGCATTCACAGCGGTTCGCGGGGCGTAGCGGGCGAGTGGGGCCACGGGCCCATAGCCGCCACCTACATTGATGATCTGGACCTCGCCCTGCCGCGCTTTGCTTGCGGCTGCGGACTTAAAGGGTGCCTCGATACCATAGGCGGCGGCCCGGGCCTTACGACGCTCTACCACCACCTGACCGGCCACACCCTTGAACCGGCTGCCATTGTCATGGCGTGGCGCGAAGGCGAGGCGCCGGCCGCGCGCGCCATAGCGGCGCATCGGGCGCTGCTCGCCCCGGCGCTCGCCATGGTCATCAATATTGTGGGGGCCGACATCGTGCCGGTCGGGGGCGGCCTTGGCCGGGCCCACGACCTGGTGTCGGGCCTTGATGAGGCCGTGCGCGCCCTGATGCTGCACCCCCCGGCGCGTCCGATCCTTGTGCCCGCCGCTGTTGATGTGCTGACCCCGGGCCTCGTCGGCGCGGCACTTCTGGGGGCGTGATCATGGTCCCGCAGCTCGAAATCTCCGTGGGCTGTGCCGACAGTCTCCATGCGGCCCTGACCGGGGGTGCCGACCGGATTGAACTCTGCTCGGCTTTCGAACTCGGCGGCCTGACGCCGGGCCCCGGGCTGATGGCGCTGGCACGAAACGCGCCGGTGCCGATCCATGTGCTTATTCGGCCGCGCGCGGGGGATTTCTGCTTCAGCGCGTCAGAGATCGACGCCATGCTGGCCGATATTGCAGCGGTGCGCGCCGCCGGGCTCGCGGGGGTCGTCCTCGGCGCTGCAACACCCGATGGTTCGCTCGACGAGCCCGTCCTCACCCGGCTCATCGCCGCAGCCAAGGGCTTAGAGATCGGGCTGCACCGCGTGTTCGACTGTACGCCGGATGCCGATGCAGCGCTGGAAACCGCCATTCGCCTCGGGTTCCGGCACGTGCTGAGCTCGGGCGGCGCGACTACAGCCCTGGCTGGTGCGGACCAGCTTCGGCATCTTCATGCCCGGGCCAGCGGGCGGATCACCATCATGGCTGCCGCCGGCCTCTCGGCCGCAACGGCCCCGCTTCTCCTCGATAAAGTCCCGCTGGCGGCCCTTCACGCCTCGTGCAGCGTGGCGGGGGCAGCCCCTGATCCCCGCCATCTCGCGCTCGGCTTTGCCACCGGCCCGCGCCGCATCACCGACGCAGCAGCGGTTCGCGCCCTGAAACGGGCGATCAACGCGCGGTCGGCCTGAGGGCCGATCGGTTTTCCTGTGCGCCAAGGCGCCCTGACCCTTGGGGTCAGGAGGAATACGGGCTAATCCGTATCCGATTTGTTTCATCACAGACGGCGGAGCGCCATGGCGTCGATCAACTTTATGGACCTTGTGCCCGCCGAATGGCTGAAGCGCGAGGGGGGCAAGCTCTACCTCACCGCCTGGACCGCCAGCGCCAGCGTGGGCTTTCCCGGTGTCGGTGTTCTGCCCGTCCATCTGGGCGATTGCCTGCTCGTCGCCTTCAAAGGCAAGCTCAAGTACCTCGGCAATACCGGTGTAGAGGTGACGGTGGTTGATGGCGCCGTGACCGTGGCCAGTGGCGATACGCTGCACGAAACCGACGACGGGCACCTGTTGGTGTTCATCGCGCCGCTGCCCATTGAAAATGGCATCGCCGTCCCTGAGCCCTGTCGCCGCGCCGTGGCTGAAAAGCTGGCGCTGATCCGCAACCTGTTTGGCCGCGACGTGGTGTTCGAGCGCGTTTTCGAAAACCATGTCGATGGTGCAACCGGCGAAGTCTCGGCCCCCGCCCGGGTGCTCGCCAGCCCGCTTGATGTGCCCGATGAACTGCAGTCGCATGAGCGCTTTCACTAGGTGGCCCTTTATGCGCGCGCCATCCAGATGCGGACCGGGCCGGGCCGGGGACAGGCGCTGTTGTCGCTGCTCTGGGCCGAGCGCGCCCTGACCGAATCCGATCCGTTCATTGCCTTCACCAGCCTGTGGCTGGCGATTGAGGTGCTGATGGGCACCGCGAGCCTGGCCCCGGTGCGCAAGGCCCTGCGCAGCCTCTACAGCTTTGCCGATGAGGCCGATTTCGAGGCCCGCACCAATCTCGCCCGGCTTGCCGCACTGCGGCCCCGTGTGCTGCACCGCGCCGTGGCGACCCCCATCCCCGATCAGCTCGTCAGCTATCTGGAAGCGCTGTACGCCGACCTTCTGGCTAAAATTCTGGCGCTGCCGAGCCCCAATCGGCTTGCGCCCTATGTGACCGGCGAGCTGGGCCCGGTCGCAAAGCTCGTGGGCTGAGGCGCGTTACACGGCAGGAAAGCCGATGATCCTGCAGCGCTCTGGGCGTGATCCGGTTCCAGATCGGTGCTGATCCTTCTTGTGCGGCAGCGGGTTTGCGCCACACTCCCGCCGACAAGGGGGACCTGTGCCATGCTGCCGCTACATCATCTGCTCACTGCCGCCGCTGTGGCCTTTCTGGGCCTTGCCGCAGGCGCAATACCGGCGGTTGCTGCAGACTCGCCGCTCAGCTGCGCCTTTGATGGCAACATCACCATTGAGTGCGATGTCTATGCCGATACGGCCCGCATCGACGATATTTCGGTTAATCGCGGGCGCTGCCAGCCGCCGCTGGCGCTGAAGGCCATTCGTTTTTACCTCGACCTCAACCAGAGCCCCATTGATGCGGGCGTGCTGACGGCTGAGGAGCGCGCACTGTTTGAGCGGGTGGACCGCAAGGGGCTGAACATCGCCATGGATCGGGCAACCCAGGCGGGCCTTTTGACGGACTCTGCCACGCTCATGGGTCTCGGGGCGCTGGCGCTGCTTGAACCCATGCTGACGGCCAAGGGCGCCGGTGATACCGCCACGGCGGTTGAACTCGCGAGCGCGATTTTCGCCCTGGGTGACCCGACCTACCCCGATGCCGAGGTGCAGTTTGGCGACACGCTGCGCTTCAACACCGTGGGCTGCGCCAACCTGCTCGAATATTCCATCACCGTGGATGGCACCGAATGGGTGTGGGACGCCAAAGGCGCTGAATAGCGGGTTGCCCCGCTACTTCAGGCTCGCGACATATTCGGCGACGGCATCAATATCGCTTTGCGGCAGTTTCGACAGGTTGGACTGCACATCGCCCATGCCGCCCGAAGCCATATCCTCGTAGCCCATGATTTCGCCATTGGCGAAGGCCATCGAGAGATCAGCCGCATCGATATATTTCTTGCGCCCCACGAGATCGAGCAGCGAGGGCACCTTGCCCTGACCATCCGGATGCGGCCCGCCGGCAAACTTGTGCGTCCAGTCGGGCAGCATGAACAGCCCGCGCGGGGTATGGCACTCGTTGCAATGCCCGGCGCTGTTGACGAGATAGGCACCCCGGTTCCAGCTCTCGGTCTGCGCGGCCACCGGCGCAATCGGCGTCGGATCAAGACCCATCAGCTTCCAGATGCCGATGGCCCGGCGCAGCAGCGGCTCGAACGGCAGATCGGGGCGCTTTTCCGGCGCGTTGATCGCGGGCAGGCTGTTGAGATAGGCGCGAATATCCAGCACGTCCTCGGTCTTCATATGCGCGTAGGATGTGTAGGGGAACGCCGGTACGAGATGCTCGCCCTCGGGGCTCAGCCCGCGCTGCACCGCGTTGACGAACTGCACATCTGTCCAGCCGCCGAGGCCGGTTTCGGCATCTGGCGTCAGGTTGGGCGGATAGAACGTGCCGATGGGTGTTTTGAACGGCGTGCCGCCCGCTGGCAGGCCTTCAGCCCCAACCACATCGGGGCCGGCCTTGTGGCACGAGATACAGCCCGCTGCATGGTAAAGCCGCTCGCCATTGGCCACATCGGCCACATGCTGCGGCAGGTCAGATTGCGCAATGGCGCGCGGTTCGCTCAGCACCCAGAAGGTGCCGAGACCGAGGGCGGCCAGGGCGGCCAGCCCGATGATGATTTTGCCCCCGCGCGCCATTTTTGATCAATTCTCCGCAGCGCGGAACTGCTCGTGACAGTTTTTGCAGGCAGCGCCGAGCGCCGGGAACGCGGCCTTGAAACCCGCTTCGTCGCTGGTGGCTTCGAGCCCGGTCAGCGCATCGGCCAGCTGCTGCTCGGCGGCGGCAAAACCTGCGGCATTGCTCCACACCTCGGGCTTGGCGCGGCTGACGATGGTGCCACCCTGTGCGCTCACATCCCAGGCGTTGATGGCGGTTGAGGCGGCAATAGCGGCCCGCATGGTATCGAGCGCGGTTTTCACGGCGGCGGCATCATAGGCCGTCTGGCCGCGAATGATGTTCACCAGCGCGCCGAGGGCCTGGCCATTGGCCTTCATCTCGTCCTGCCGGGTTTTAATCTGGTCATCCACGCTGCCGGCGGCGAGCGCAAAAGTAACGCCTGCGCCCAAAGCCAGAAGCGACACAGCAATGCGTGTGTTCAGTTTCAGCATAAATCCTCGCACGTCAGTTTAGCCGACTGTCCGCGCCAGCTGGTGCGACAGAGCAGGGCATGGGTGAAAGTTGTCTGCCCAGTAGCCCCCGGGCAGACAGCCATGTCGCACGATGCGCTGCATAAGCGCAACAGCATCACTTACTTGCAGGCTTTACCCATATCCGGGGTCAGATCGACCACACCGGCTTTGATTTCCACATTGCTGATGGTGCAGAGCACGCCTTCATCGGGCGCCGACAGCTGCAGATCATAAACGCCATCGGCGAGCGCGGCGATTTCGACGGTCTTGCCATCATCGAGCGCGCCTTCAGGAATGCCGTCCATCAGGTTAGCGCCCCAGGCGGCCGCACCCGGTGCCGAAGCAAACAGCTCGTCAATCGGCAGACCTGTGTGGTTGCTCACAGTCAGGCCAGCGGCGAAAGCCGAACCGGCAAGGGCGATAAACGGCACGGCCAAGATAAAACGCTTCATAATTCTCTCCCGAGAGGGCTGATGGACACTAAACGCAGGCTTTCGCCCGACGAAAAGAGCCCTACCAGCCCCACCTGACGTGAAGCTGACAGAAGAGAGGGGGGGGGTGGATTGGGGGATGGATTTGGGGGGGTGGGGTGGGGGGGGAGGGGGATGGGAGAGGCGTAGCAAAGGGCAGGAGTCGCATCGACTATACGTGTTGACACGTATATAAGATTGACCGACCATTTCCGCTGAGGGCGTAAGCGATTGCCCTAACGGGGTAGGTGATGGATCTTGCGACGCTTGAAGCTTTTGCGGACGCCTTGAAGGCGAAGTTTGCTCTACCTGGCGCGGCATCTCCTGAAGATCAATTAAAGCCTGCCGTTGCCGATCTGCTGAAAGCTGCTGGTGCGTCGTACGGCTTGACCGTCGAAACTCGCACCGAAACGCACCTTTCCGAACACAAGGTGCGCCCGGATATTGCGATCTATGTGGGCGGTCTAATCTGCGGCTATATCGAGTTGAAGGCCCCCGGCCTCGGGGCCGATGCGCCCCGTTTGACCGGCAAACACAACAAGGAACAGTGGGCCAAGCTTAAAGGCTTGCCGAACCTGATCTATACCGATGGGCGCAACTGGGCCTTGTATCGCAGTGGCGACCGCCCGGACGGCCAACCAATCGTTCCCCTGCGCGATGATCCGACCACCAAAGGCAAAGCCGCCGTCAAACAGGCCGATGCAGACGGGCTGGAACGCCTTTTCCGCGATTTTCTAGGATGGACACCTAGCGTTCCGCATACCCCACCGGGGCTTGCAAAGTATCTCGCGCCGCTAAGCCGTTTCCTGCGATCCGAGGTGGAGGCGGCGCTTGAGGTGCCCGGTTCTGCGGTTGAACTGCTGGCGAACGAATGGCGGCAGTTCTTCTTCCCCAATTCTGACAATGCTAAATTTGCGGATGCTTATGCCCAGACCGTGACTTATGCGATGCTGTTGGCCCGCCTGTCCGGTGCGGTAAAACTGGATCCGGTTGAGGCCGCCAAGACACTCGACAAGAACAACGGCCTTCTGGCCCGAACGCTGGAATTGCTTGGCCAAAAAGAGGCTAAGGCGGAATTGTCGGTCGGCTTCGAGATGCTGCAACGGTCGCTGGAAGCGCTGGACCCCCACGACTTCATGAAATCGAAGCCCGATCTTTGGTTGTATTTCTATGAAGATTTCCTCGCCGCCTATGACCCGAAGCTGCGCAAGGACTATGGGGTCTATTACACGCCGCGCGAGGTGGTGGAATTGCAGGTTCGGCTGGCCAGCGAACTGCTGGAAAAGCGGTTCGGCAAGAAACTGGGCTTTGCCGATGATGGTGTGGTGTTCCTTGATCCTGCCGTGGGCACTGGCACCTATCCTGTTGCGGCGGTAAAGCACGGGCTGGAAAAGGTCCGCGCCCGATCAGGCCCCGGCGCTGTGCCCGCCCGCGCCCGCCAAATGGCCGAGAACATGCACGGGTTTGAGGTGCTGGTCGGCCCCTATGCCGTCGCCCATCTGCGGCTGACGCAGGCGCTGGAAGGCGCGATGAACGAAGAGAAGGTTGTCGGCGGTGACCCCGAGGAAAAACTTGGAAAGAAGCTGAACATCTACCTGGCCGATACGCTGGAAAGCCCAAACGCCGCCCCGCCGGGTGGACTGACGCTGACCTATCGCGCACTTACGGCGGAACATGAAGCCGCGCGCAAGGTGAAGCAGGGCGGGGATATTCTGGTGTGCCTTGGCAACCCTCCATACGACCGTCAGCAAATTGACTTTGGTGATGAGGCGACGCAGCGAAAGGGTGGCTGGGTCCGGTTTGGGGATCAAGTCAAGGGTGCGGCTAAGCAGGAAGAACAGGGTCAAAGGGCAATCTTCAAGGATTTCACTGATCCGGCCTCAAAGGCGGGTGCGGGCGTTCACCTAAAGAACCTTTACAACGACTATGTTTATTTCTGGCGCTGGGCACTGTGGCGTCTGTTTGAACAACAGAACCGCGGCGGCATTGTAACGTTCATCACCGCGTCCAGCTATCTGACAGGGCCGGGCTTCGTCGGAGTCCGCGAAGTGATGCGCCGCACCTTCGATGAACTGTGGATTATCGACCTCGGCGGCGACAACCTCGGAACGCGAAAGACGCCAAACGTTTTCAACATCCAAACGCCGGTGGCCATCGCAGTCGGAGTGCGCGCAGCAAAGCCTGCACCCGATAAGCCGGCAAAGGTTCGTTACGCAAAGATTGAAGGCGTGACCCGCGAAGCCAAGCTGGCTCAGCTTGAAACGGTCGATGACTTTGCAGGATTTGCATGGCGTGAATGCCCCGACGAGTGGCATAAACCGTTCCTACCGATGGGTGCCGGAGATTTCTTCGAGTGGCCGCTTATCGCCAATCTGTTCCCGTTTCAGCGCAGCGGGTCAATGTTTGGTCGCGCTTGGCCTGTGGCCGAGAATGCGGCAACCCTTCACGCAAGATGGAGTAAGCTAATAGCGACCCCACTGGCTGACAAGGAAAAGGCATTTCACAACAACAACTATCGCTCGGTGCAAAGAGGCTATCCTCACCATCGAACTCGTGTGCAATTGCCTCCAATCTCGGGTTTGACCGCAAAGGACCCTGTGCCGGAAGTGAAGCAATATCTGTGGCGCTTTTTAGATCGGCATTTTGCTTTCGAAGACAACAGGGTCAACGACCGAATGGCCGGTTTGCTTTGGGACATGGCATCAGATCGACAGATATTTCTTATGACAATGAGTTCCAAAGTGCTTGGAGCAGGTGCGGGGCTTTGTGTTAGTGCTGCGGTCCCTGACAAAGACGCTTTCTGTGGTCGCGGCGGCAAGGATGTGATCCCGCTCTACCGTGACGCTGCCGGAACCGAACCGAATGTGACTGCCGGGTTGCTGGCAGCGCTGGGCAAGGAACACGGCTCTGTGCCCTCGGCAGAAGACCTTGCAGCCTATGTCTATGCCTTGCTCGGGGGCCAGTCCTATACCAAGCGGTTCTGGAACGAGCTTGAAACCCCCGGCCCGCGCGTCCCGATGACAAAGGACGGTGCGATTTTTGCGAATGCTGTAAAGTTGGGGCGAAAGCTGATCTGGCTGCACACATATGCCGCGCGGTTCCAAGACGCGACCCAAGGCGACCAAGTGTCGAACGGCGAGGCCACCACGATCAAGGGCGTTTCGTCTGCCCCGGCCCAGTACCCCGCTAAATTTGCCTATGACCCTGCCAAAGGCGAGATAACGGTCGGTGATGGCCGGTTCGGCCCCGTCACGCCTGAGGTCTGGGATTTTGAGGTGTCAGACCTCAAGGTCGTGCAGTCGTGGCTCCGCTATCGGATGAAAAAGGGAGAGGCGAAAAAATCTTCGCCGCTGGACGAAATCCGCCCCGAACGGTGGACCGCCCGGATGAGCGATGAATTTCTAGAGCTTCTATGGGTTCTGGAAGCCACCCTTGCGATGGAGCCCGAGCTGGCTGCAGTTTTAGACAAGGCTGTCTCCGGCCCCTGTTTTGCTGCATCCGACCTGCCGCAGCCGACGGCAGAGGAACGGAGGCCGCCCGGAACCTTCAGTGCCGCTGGCGGTCTACTCGAGTTAATGGGAATAGACGAAGACGAAGACTACGAAGACTAATGCAGTAGCGTCTTGGTCGCTCTGTACATTCACTGATAAAAAATGGTGCTGCAAGAGAGGATTGAACTCTCGGCCTCTCCCTTACCAAGGGAGTGCTCTACCACTGAGCTACTGCAGCATCTGGCGCGGGGCGGGGCCCGTTGGTCGCGGGCGGTTACTGCCACAGGCACTTTTTGAGCGCAACACAAAAAACTCCGCACCCCCTGCCTCGCGCCGCGCGGGGGGTTCTGCTAGGGAAGGGGCGTGATGCCGATGTCCCGCCCGCCCCGTCCGCCCGACGAGAAGCAAAGATTAGCCGCAAAGCTGCGCGAGAACCTGGCCCGCCGCAAGGCGCAGGCGCGCGCGCGGGCTACGGCTGATCAGGATGATACGGAAAAGCCCGAGGCGTTGAAGCCCGCCCCGGCATCGGATAGCAAGGCCTGATCCGGGGCTGTTCGGGCCGGATAGAATCGGGGGCATATGGATCGCATTCGGCTGGTTGGCGGCAATTCGCTTTTGGGCGAAATTCCGATTTCGGGCGCGAAAAACGCGGCCCTGCCGCTGATGATCGCCTCGCTGCTCACAGCCGAACCGCTGGTGCTCGAAAATGTGCCGCGGCTGGCCGATGTGAATCAGCTCGAAAAGATTCTCGAAAATCACGGCGTCGATATTGCCGTCACCGGGCGGCGCGCGCTGCAGCACGAGGGTCAGCGCATGACCCTGCAGGCGGCCGAAATCGTGGATACCACCGCCCCTTATGAGCTGGTCTCCACCATGCGGGCCAGCTTCTGGGTGATCGGGCCGCTGTTGGCGCGGGCGGGCGAGGCGCGGGTGTCGCTGCCCGGCGGCTGCGCCATTGGCACGCGGCCGGTCGATCTGTTCCTGTATGGCCTCAAGCAATTGGGCGCCGAAATTGATATCGACGAGGGCTATGTCGTGGCCCGCGCGCCGAAGGGCGGGCTGAAAGGCGGCCATGTGGTGTTCCCCAAGGTCACCGTGGGCGCCACCCATGTGCTGATGATGGCCGCCACCCTCGCCAACGGCACGACCGTGATCGACAATGCGGCCACCGAACCGGAAGTGACCGATCTGGCCGAATGCCTCGTAAAAATGGGCGCAAAGATCGCCGGCATTGGCACGCGCCAGCTGGTGATCGAGGGCGTAACGCGCCTGCATGGAGCCACCCACGCCGTGGTGCCTGATCGTATCGAGACCGGCACCTATGCCATGGCCGCTGCCATGGCCGGGGGCGATGTCACCCTGACCCATGCGCGGGCCGAGCATTTGAGCGCCGCGCTCGATGTGCTGCGTCAGGCCGGGGTTTCGGTCGATGACACGCCGAAGGGCCTCCGCATTCGCCGCAACGGCAACGGGCTGATGGCGGTGGATGTGGAAACGCAGCCCTTCCCGGGCTTTCCCACCGATTTGCAGGCGCAGTTCATGGCGCTGATGACCCGCGCCGAGGGCACATCGCGCATCCGCGAGACGATTTTTGAAAACCGCTACATGCATGTGGCCGAACTCCTGCGCTTTGGCGCCGACATCAAGGTTGATGGCCAGGTGGCAACCGTCACCGGCGTACCGCAGCTGAAGGGCGCACAGGTCATGGCCACCGATCTGCGGGCCTCGGTGTCGCTGGTGATCGCCGGCCTCGCGGCGCGCGGCGAAACCATGGTCAACCGCATCTATCACCTCGATCGCGGTTTCGAGCGGCTCGAAGACAAGCTGAAGGCCTGCGGCGCCGAAATCGAGCGTGTCACGGGCTAAGCCTCAGGCCGCCCTCTCATCAGGGAAACAGCCGTCGACCCGAAGCTCGGCCCCAAGCGCCTTATAGGCGGCCTCGATCTGCTGCAGGGTGGATTTATGCGTGAGGCGGAACAGCCGGTCCACCTGTTCGCGCTGCCAGCCGAGCCGCCGCATCAGGTCCGCGCGGGTCAGGCCCCGCGCCCTCAACTGCATGTACAACCCTGCCTTGAGCACGCTCAGCAGCGCAAGATCAACACTGGGGCCGGGCCCGGGAACCGGGCGGGGCGGGGGAATGTCCAGCGCGTCGGCCATTCGGCCGGCAATGGCCTCTTCAATCGCCAGCCGGCCCCGCTGCAGGGCGTCGTCCCGGGTTGCCCCAAAGCTCGTGACTTCGGGAAAGTCCGGGCTCGTCACGAGCAGCGTATCGCCGTCTGGCGTCAAGTCCAGCGCGTACCACATGTCACTCTCCCTTCAGTCCCAAGTCCTTCAGGATCTTGTTCACAAGCCCGGTTCCGAGTTCCTTGCCCTGCCCGTGGTAGGGCAACTGCGATCTACGGGTGCCCCGCATGACGGTGAGGTGTCCGCTTCCGCCCCGATGCGGGACGAACAGGCAGCCTCTCTGGGCAAGGTAACGTCAGAGTTCGGACGCGTTCATATAAAAAGCATACTCCACAGAAGTGTGGAAATCAATGAAAACACGTAGAGACCCGTGCCCGCGCCCCGAAGCTTGCCGCGGGCGGGGCGAGCTTGTAGATCATCGCAAGGGCCCCCATCTTTGGGGCGACGATAACGGGGCACGACCGGCACATGACCGATTTGAAGCTCATCGCGCTTGATAGCGAAGATCTCGATATTCTCGCGGCGCATACGCAGGATGCGACCGTGCGCGTGGGCGATATGGGCTATGCCCGCGCCGACCGCCGCTTTGCGCTCATCATGAACCGCTACGCCTGGGAAGATGAACCCTCACGCCCCGCCCGGGCCGGGGTGCGCAAGCGCGCCGGGATGCATTTTGAGCAGGTCGATGCCGTGCGCTTTTCCGGCTTTGATCCCCATGCCGCCGAAGGCGTGCTGAACCTGCTGACTATCCGCTTTGTGCCCACCGAGGCACCGGCGGGGCGCATTGAGCTGACCTTTGCCGGGGGCGGTGCCATTCACCTGGACGTTGAGGTGCTCGAAGCCCGCCTGGCCGATCTGGGCGCGGCCTGGGCGGCGCGGACCAAGCCGGAGCATGCGGCCTGATGCCGGTTTTTCTCGATAGCCGCGACGCCGATTTTCCGGCGCAGTTCGATGCGCTGCTCAATTCCAAGCGCGAAGCCTCGACCGAAGTTGGCGATGCCGTGGCGGCGATCATTGCCGATGTGCGCGCTCGCGGCGATGCCGCGCTGCTCGAGTACACGCGCCGCTTCGACCGGCTGGACATCACCGCCGAGGGCCTGGCGTTCAGCGCTGAGGAAATCGCTGACGCCGTGGCGCGCGTGCCCGCCGAAACGCAGGCGGCCCTTGAGGTGGCCCATGAGCGGATTCGCGCCCACCACGAAAAGCAGCGTCCGGCCGATCATGTCTATACCGATGCCCTGGGTGTAACGCTGGGCACGATCTGGACGCCCATTGAGGCCGTGGGGCTTTATGTGCCCGGCGGTACGGCGGCCTATCCCTCCTCGGTGCTGATGAACGCTGTACCGGCCAGGGTTGCCGGTGCCAGCCGCATAGCCATGGTCGTGCCCACGCCTGATGGTGTGGTGAACGATGCCGTGCTGGCCGCCGCGCACCTTGCAGGCGTCACCGAGATTTACCGCGTGGGCGGCGCGCAGGCTGTCGCCGCGTTGGCCTTTGGCACCCGCACCATTCAGCCGGTGAGCAAGATCGTCGGGCCCGGCAATGCCTATGTGGCTGCCGCCAAGCGCCAGGTGTTCGGCACGGTGGGCATTGATATGATTGCCGGCCCCTCTGAAGTGCTGGTGATTGCCGACCGGTCGGCCAACCCGGCCTGGGTCGCGGCCGATCTTCTGGCGCAGGCCGAACATGGCGGCGGCGCCCAGTCGATCCTGATGACCACCGATCCGCGTCTCGCCGAAGCCGCCGTGCAGGAGCTGGAGCGGCAGATGAAGCTCCTGCCGCGCGCCGCGATCACCGCCGAGGGGTGGGAGAAGTTCGGCGCCGTCATCACTGTGCCCGATCTTGACCGCGCCGTTGATCTCGCCAACCGCATCGCCTCCGAGCATGTTGAGCTGGCCGTGGATGACCCGAGGGCGCTCCTGTCCCGCATCCGCAACGCTGGGGCGATTTTTCTCGGCCACCACACGCCCGAGGCGATTGGCGATTATGTGGGGGGCTCGAACCACGTGCTGCCCACCGCGCGCTCGGCCAAATTCGCATCCGGGTTGGGCGTTCTCGATTTCATGAAGCGCACCACGGTGCTGGGCTGCGATCCGGGCTCGCTTGCGGCGCTCGCGCCTTCGGCCGTGGCGCTGGCGCGCGCTGAAGGGCTCGATGCGCATGGCCGCTCGGTATCCATAAGGCTGAATTCCGCACCATGAGCGCGGCGGGGCGGGTCTTCGACAAGGAGAAGGACCGCATCGTTGCGGTGACGCTCGACCCCAATACCATCACCTCGATCAACCCCGACGAGGTGCATGAATGGCGCATCGCGATCTATGATCTCGTTGAGGACAATGTTTTCGCGCCCGCGCGGGTGAAGGCCGAGGGGCCCTATGCGCTCCATATCTCGATCATCGGCAATTATATCGTGCTCGATGTGCGCCACCCCGAGACCTATGAGCCTATTGCGGCGCACTATCTGTCCCTCTCGCCGTTCCGACGGCAGATCCGCGACTATTTCCGCATCCGCGACAGCTATTACGATGCCATCAAGACCGGCTCGACCTACCAGATCGAAACCGTCGATATGGCACGGCGCGGGCTGCACAACGAGGCGGCCGAGCTGCTGCGCACCCGGCTCGATAACAAGCTCGAGATGGATCTCAACACGGCACGGCGGCTGTTCACCCTGATCTGTGCGGTGCAGCCCTTCGCCTCGCGTATCGACGAGCGGGAATCAGACCTGCCCACCGTGCTGTTCGTCTGTTCGATGAATTCCGTGCGCTCGCCCATTGCGGCGGCGCTGGCGCGCCGGTTTTTCCCCGGCCGCCTGATCGTCCGGTCCGCCGGTGTCCGCTCGGGCAAGGCCGATGGCTTTGTGCATGAGGTGATGGAAGAAATCGGCGTCGACATGTCGGTGCACACGCCCCACACCATGGACGAGCTGGTGGCCAATCACTTTGATCTGGTCATCACGCTCTCCGATGATGCGAAGGCGGCAGTCACGGAACGCGGGCTTGAGACGGGGGCGCTCGAACACTGGCCCATGCCCGACCCAACCGAAACCGAAGGCAACCGCGAGGCAGTGATCAGCGCCTACCGGCAGTTGCGCGATACGCTGGGCCAGAAGGTGCGGGCGCGCCTTGATACGCTGCTGCACGCGGGCGGGCGCAGTCCTGAGACGGCATAAAACGGCTTTGGCGCGTGGGCTGTTGAGAAAAGCCGCAAGTTCCAGTATAGCTCGCCCCGGTCAAGCCTGACATCGGTGGATTTGCCTGTCGGGCCCGTCTCAGGAGAGAGAATGGCTAAGGAAGAAGTGCTCGAGTTTCCGGGCGTTGTCACTGAATTGCTGCCCAACGCCACGTTTCGGGTGAAGCTCGAGAACGATCACGAGATTATCGCCCATACCGCGGGCCGCATGCGCAAGAACCGCATCCGGGTGCTGGCAGGCGATAAGGTGTTGTGCGAAATGACACCCTACGATCTGACCAAGGGCCGCATCACCTACCGCTTCAAGTAAGCCGGCCGCCTGCCTCAGGGGCAGGGTGCCGCACCAGGGGGTGCCTCATGGCTGCCAATCGTCCCGAGCTTATTTTGGCCTCCGCCTCGCCGCGGCGGTTG
This sequence comes from uncultured Hyphomicrobiales bacterium, assembly GCA_903828145.1. Taxonomy (GTDB): domain Bacteria; phylum Pseudomonadota; class Alphaproteobacteria; order Rhizobiales; family Devosiaceae; genus Devosia_A. The sequence goes on from CAIKKY010000006.1 coordinate 138,980, forward strand.
GCGCTTCTGAACCAGATCGGTGTCGAACCCGAACATCTGGTGCCGGCGCAGATCGATGAGACCCCTGAAAAAAACGAGCTGCCGCGCAAGCTGGCGCAGCGGCTGGCTGACCAGAAGGCCCAGACAGCGGCGCATAAGGCGCGCGCGCTGGGCCTGCCCGGCAATGCCGTGGTCCTGGGGGCCGATACTGTGGTGGCCGTTGGCCGCCGCATTCTGCCCAAGGCCGAAACCCTCGACGAGGCCGCGATGTGCCTCAAGCTGCTCTCGGGGCGCGCGCATCGGGTCTTCACCGGGCTGGCGCTGCTCACCCCCTCGGGCGCGCTTCGGCGCCGCCTCGTCGAATCACGCATCCGCTTCAAGCGCCTGTCGGCCCGCGAAATCGAGGCCTATCTCTCAAGTGCCGAGTGGCGCGACAAGGCAGGCGGCTACGCCATTCAGGGCATTGCCGGGGCCTTCGTGATGAAGCTCCAGGGCTCTTATTCCGGCGTGGTTGGTCTGCCGCTTTATGAAACGGCAGGACTTCTGCAAAGCGCGGGCTATCCGGTGAGCTTCAACTGGCTCAACCCTGCGGGCCCGGCCATCTGATGGCGGCGTCTCTGGTCACAGCGGGCCGCCCGTGCCCCATCTGCACAAAACCGGCGGTGCCTGAGCATGCGCCCTTCTGTTCGGTCCGCTGCGCCGATATTGACCTGCACCGCTGGCTCTCGGGCACCTATGTCATCCCCGCCGAACCGGTTGACGATGACGAAGACGCGCTGATCTCGCCCGATGGCGCCGATGACGAAAGCGACCGCTGAGAAAAACCGGCTGGTCGGCGTGGCCTGAACAAGATTGCTGCTTGCGCCCGCCTTTTTTGCCCCCTATAAACCGCCCGTTCCGTGGGCCCGCCCACCGGGCCCAGATAGCTCAGTTGGTAGAGCAGCGGATTGAAAATCCGCGTGTCGCTGGTTCGATTCCGGCTCTGGGCACCACTTTTCTCCCTTTACCCGTTAAGAGCCAGCGCAGCGCCAGTGCCGTTTGATGCCTGGGGCCATGCCTTGTGCCTCAGCGCGCAACGCCCTTGAAGCCATGCCCGAGGATCAGCCTGAACACGGCCAGCGTCTGGCCCCCGCGCGTGGTGGTGATCTCGCCGAGCGGTTCGGTACTCTGAAAGGCCGGGGCGATGAATTTTTCGCCGTTGCCCGGTTGCACGATGATGATCGCGTCCTCGCCAATGGCGTCGGGCCGCTGCCAGAAATCATACTGGTCCATGCGCGGGTCCAGCGTCACCACATCGCGGCTGCTGCCCAACTGGAACGCCAGCTTGGAGGCTTCCTGATAGGTGGGCACGGCGAAAAGCGTCGCGCCGGTTGTTGCGGCGGCGTCGCGGGCGGCGCGGGCGAGCTGGTCCTGCCCAAAGGTGACAACCGCCTCGCGGTCGCTGAGGCCCAGCGCCAGGGTGAGGGCCGGGGCCGTGACGTAATAGAGGTTGAGCACCGCGATAACGACGAGCCCATAGCCAAGATGCAGGCCCCTGCGCCAGCCGCGACCGAGCGCGCCGGGCAGGGCCAGCATCAAGGGGAGAAAGCCGATGGTCAGCCAGTGCGGCGCCACCTGCTCGGCAGCGGGAACCCAGAGGCTCAGGAGCACGAAGGGCAGCATGCCGACGATCGTGACACTCAGCATGAGCCGCCCTGTGGCGCTGGCTTTCGCTCCGCGCGCCACGGCCCACAGCCCGAGCCCAAGCCCGAGCGGCGACAGGTAGATCAGGCTTTGAGCAAAGAGCCGAACGAGCCCGGCAAGAGCAAAGCCGCGGTCGTGGCTTTCAAAGCGCTCAACGCCATGGAGATTGAGCGTCGGAAAGCCGTTCATCACATTCCAGATCAGAACTGGTGACATGAGACACAGGCTGAGCGCCGCCGCGAGATAGAGATGCGGATCAGCAAACTGGCTGCGCAACCGCTTGCTGCTGACCAGCGTGATCAGAAGTCCGAGCCCGAGCAGTACGGCGGAATATTTGCTGAGCCCCGCGAGGCCGAGAAACAGTGCCCCGAGATAGAGGTCTCCGCGCGCGGCGCGCGGCTCTGCCTCAACGAACCGGGCGAAAAACACAAGCGCCAGTGCCGAAAACCCGATCAACGCATGATCGGGGTAGGTGAGGATCGATAGCGCGTGAAACACCGGGGTCGCGAGCCAGATGACCAGCGCCCAAAGGAGCAGCGGCCAGTTTGCCCGGTCGCGCCCGCCAAAGTGGATAAAGAGCGCCAGCACGACGAGGCCAAAGCTCAGAAACGGCATGATATGGGCGCTGAACAGTGTCGAGCCGAACAGCGCGCGCGCCGCGCCCGACAGCCAGCCCACCATGGGGGCATGGTCGATATAGCTCAGTTGCAGGTGCTCGCCCCAGCCGAAATAATAGGCCTCGTCCATATTGGGTGGCACGGTGAGGCCGAACCACACGCGGCTTGCCGTCAACACGGCGAGAAGGATCAGCGGAACCCGGAGCACCGGGTCTGCGAGCCCGGATAGCCCCGTCCTGCCCCGGTGCGCAGCCGCCCCTGATGTCCCCGGTTTGGTCACGCGTTAAGCCCCGCATCTGGTCACTCGATAGGTGAACGAAATGCGTCTTAATTATCGACTAACGCAAGGTGCCATCACGTCCACCTTGAGCCGCACGGGGCGGCCATTGCTCTATGGGGTCAAAACGCGGCTGGCGGAAATTGATGCGAACCCCGGCCATTGTGGAGTTAAAATGACCTTGAGAGCCTGAGGGGCGGCGGCTGATATGAAGAGGCCACTGACCCTCCACACCAGCGGCCGGGCCGTTCGCCTTCGGGCGCGCGGCCCGTCATTTTTATAAGTCCTAGTGCGCCATCAGCACCGGCACATCGGCATGCTCGAGCATGTGGCGCGTGGCACCACCCAGCACGAATTCGCGGAAACGCGAATGGCCATAGCCACCCATAACGATCAGGTCGGCGCCAAGCCGACGGGCCTCGTTGAGAAGCGCCGCCGATTCATCGCCCCAGCCTTCGATCATGCGGATTTCCGCCCCGATGCCGTGGCGGCTGAGATAACGGCCCACGTCGGCGCCCGGCTCTTCGCCGCGCTGTTCGGCCGGGGTGCCGTCCTCGGCCAGCCCGACAATCACGGTTTTGGCCAATTCAAGCAGCGGCAGACTGTCGGCGAGGGCGCGCGCGGATTCGCGGCTGTCGTTCCACGCGACGAACACGGTGTCGTAGCGGGCCGGAGCATCATGTTTAGGGGGCAGGAACAGGCAGGGGCGGGCCGAGCGGAACAGCACGGCCTCCTCAACGGCTGATTGCGCTGCCGGATCGCCATAGGGGCGGGTGCCGATGAACAGGTCGCTGAGCCGCACTTCGCGCGCCAGCGCATTGCCCGCCTCGGATGCAAAGGCATCGAGCCGCCGCAAGTCATGCGGCACGCCCAAAGCCGCCATCTGCGGCCGCAACAGGGCATCGACTTTTCTGGCCTGGGCCTCGCCTTCGCGCAGCAAGGCATCGAGATAGGCGGAGCCCGCCGCTTCGGTCAGCCCCAGAACTTCGGGCAGCCTGTTCACATGCAGCCCGGTGACATGGGCCTCGAGCCGCTCAGCGAGCGCCCCGGCGTGGGCCAGCCGCACCTTGTCCTCATCAGACCCGGTGAGATGAACGGCGAGATCCTTGATCACTTGAACTCTCTTTCAGTTCTGGCCACGACCTGCGGTGGCGCGTTGCGCATAGGCCAGAACGAGCATGAACACGATAAAGGCAAGTGCGACGGCGCTGACAACGATAACGGCGTCTTGCGGCATGGGATCCTCCTCTGTGGTGTGCTGTCCTGAAATAGAGACTGTCGCGGGGACTTCTGCATTGATGCAGGTCAAGCCCGCACCGGGCGCGTCACCCCCGTCCGGCAGTTTGGCGGCGGGTTTCCTTGAAAGGGCGCGCGGGCCCGGTTAGAAGCAGGGTATGCGGGCTGCTCCCACTCGACCTCACGCTCATCCCGACACCAGCCGAGACCTCAATCTCGGACTCGTTGCCGTGCTCGCTTTGGCGCTGGCGCTGGGCATCGCGCTCCTGCCCGATTTTCTGCTGATCGCCCGGTGGCGGGCGCTGTTCTCGGTGGTGCTGGGGCTCACCGGCATCGCGCTTTTTGCCGCTCTGCTGCGCTCGACCATCAAGGTCCGCGATGCGGCCCAGGCGAGTGCCGAGCGGCTGCGTGAGCGCGAGGCGCATCTCGAACTGATTCTCGATACCGTGCCTGATGCCACGGTCGTCATTGATACGGCGGGCACCATGGTCTCGTTCAATGCCTCGGCCGAACGGCAGTTTGGCTATCTGGCGGCCGAAGCCATCGGGCACAATGTCTCCATGCTGATGCCGGACCCCTATAAGGACCAGCATGATGATTATATCGCGCGCTATCTCAAAACCGGCGAGAAGCGCATCATCGGCATCGACCGCGTGGTGGTCGGCCGCCGCAAAGATGGCTCGACCTTTCCCATGAAGCTCGCTGTGGGCGAACTGCGCTCACCGGGGCAAACATTTTTCACCGGGTTCATCCGCGATCTGACCGAGCGCCAGCAATCCGCCCAGATGCTCGATCAGGCGCAGGCTGAACTGGCGCGCCTCGCCCGGCTCAATGAAATGGGCGAAATGGCCTCAACCCTTGCCCATGAACTCAACCAGCCGCTATCGGCCATTGCCAATTATGTGCAGGGCTCGCGCCGCATGCTCGAGAAAATCGACGGTGAGGCGGCTGACCGGCTGAAAGGCGCGCTCGATGAAACCGCGCGTCAGGCCATGCGCGCCGGCGACATTATCCGGCACCTGCGCGAATTCACCGTGCGCGGACAGACCGACAAGCAGCGCGAAGATATCCGTGTTCTCATTGAGGAGGCGGGAACGCTGGCCCTCGTCGGCTCGCAGGAGCGCGGGATCAAAACCGTTTTCGAGTTCACCGGCGGCGAAGCGCCCGTGCTCGCAGATCGGGTGCAGATCCAGCAGGTGCTGATCAACCTGATGCGCAATGCCATGGAAGCGATGCGCGAGAGCGAGACCCGCATCCTGACCATCCGGACCGAGCAACTGCCCGCGCAGGTTCGCGTCGAGGTCGCCGATACAGGGCCCGGCCTCGCGGACGATATCGCGCCGCGCCTGTTCCAGCCCTTTGTAACGACCAAGCCCTCGGGCATGGGGATCGGGCTATCCATTTCGCGCCGCATCATCAATTCTCATGGCGGCGAGCTGTCCTTTGCCCGTAACCCGGCAGGCGGCGCGACCTTCAGTTTTACCCTGCCCCTCATCAGCGAGGATGATCGTGAACACCGCTGACACTATTGTGCATATCGTTGACGATGAGGAGGCGGTGCGCAATTCGCTGGCCTTCCTGCTCGGCAGTGCCGGGTTTGCCGTGCGGGTGCATGAAAGCGCCACGGCGTTTCTCACCGTTGCCCCGGGTATCACCAATGGGTGCCTCATAACCGATCTGCGCATGCCCGATATGGATGGCGTGGAACTGCTGCGCCGCCTGACGGGGGCCAATGCCATGCTGCCGGCCATTGTGGTCACGGGCCATGGCGATGTGCAGATGGCCGTTGAAGCGATGAAGGCTGGCGCGCTCGACTTTATTGAAAAGCCCTTTGCCGACGATGTGATGATCGCCTCGATCGGGCGCGCTGTGGCCAAGGCGGCCGCCGATGTGTCCGAGGAGACCGGCCGCGAACAGACGCGCCAGCGGCTACAGTCGCTTTCCGATCGCGAGCGTCAGGTGCTGAAGGGCGTGGTGGCCGGGCAGGCCAACAAGACCATCGCCGCTGAACACGGCATCTCGCCGCGCACTGTCGAGGTCTATCGCGCCTCGCTCATGGGCAAGATGCAGGCCAAAAGTCTCCCTGATCTCGTGCGCATGGTGCTCGATCTGGGCGAAGGCGCGGCGCTTTGATCTAGCGCAACGCAAAACGCTTAGGCCCTAGTAGCCTTGGCGGATCGAAACGCCTGATGGAAAGTCGCCGCCGATGTCCACTGGCCGACTGCTCGTTGTAGCCCCCGATGATGACGTGCGCCGCTCGCTGGTCTTCGCGCTGGAGGCCGAAGGCTATGAGGTGGGCATCAGGGCGGATCTGCCCGCCGCGCCGTGGCTCAGCACCCATCCCTTTGATTGCGCCGTACTCGACCAGCGCGCGGTGCGCCCCTGTGACCGTGAGGTGTTGAGCGACACGCTGGCCTCGGCGCCGGTTGTTCTCCTCGCCTACCGGCCCCAGCCGTGGCTGACCGACAAGGTGTCGGCCATTGTCGAAACACCCGCGCTCGAAGGCGCCATGGTCGCCGCTGTGGAACACGCGCTCCACCGGCATTGACGGTAACTTCAGGGTGAATTTCGGTGCCGCCTTGATCTGCGTCAAGGCTTGCTGGTCCCCCCTTCCTACGGTGCCTCGCGTCACCAAAGGTCTAGATGGGGGCTACTTTGCGCAATATAGGCTGGATTATCACACTCGCGGCAGGAGCACTGTTCACGCTCATCCTGTCCGCCATGGGGCAGGATGCCCCCTTCCGCATCCAAATGGGACTTGTCACCGCCGTTCTGGCGTTGGGCGCCATCATTCTGATGCGTCGCCCCGACAACCCAGTCCGCATCCTCGCTCAGGGTGAAGCGGAGGGCTATTTCGATTCCCCCATCCGCGTCGGCTCGGTGCTGACGGTGTTCTGGGCCATTATCGGCATGACGGTGGGCGTGGTTATCGCGCTGCAACTGGCCTGGCCCGAACTCAACTTCGGCCCCTATTTCAATTTTGGCCGCCTGCGGCCCCTGCACACCTCCGGCGTGATCTTTGCCTTTGGCGGCACGGCGCTCATAACGACCAGCTTCTACGTGGTGCAGCGCACCTCACGGGCCCGGCTGATTTCCGACGGGCTCGCGTGGTTCGTGTTCTGGGGCTACCAGCTGTTCCTGCTGCTTGCGGCGACGGGCTATATCCTCGGCATCACCGAGGGGCGCGAATATGCTGAACCCGAATGGTATACCGACCTCTGGCTGACCATTGTCTGGGTCGCGTATCTGGTGCTGTTCCTGGGCACCATCATCAAGCGCAAGGAACCGCATATCTACGTCGCCAACTGGTTCTACCTCGCCTTCATCGTGACGATCGCGATGCTGCACGTGGTCAATAACCTGTCGGTGCCGGTGAGCCTTCTGGGCTCGAAAAGCTATTCGGTATTCTCGGGCGTGCAGGATGCGCTGACCCAATGGTGGTACGGCCACAATGCGGTGGGCTTCTTCCTCACCGCCGGTTTCCTCGGCATGATGTATTACTTCATGCCCAAGCAGGCCGGTCGCCCGGTCTATTCCTATCGGCTGTCGATCATCCACTTCTGGGCGCTGATCTTCCTCTATATCTGGGCCGGTCCGCACCATCTGCACTACACGGCGCTGCCCGATTGGGCGCAGACGCTCGGCATGGTGTTCTCGATCATGCTGTGGATGCCCAGCTGGGGCGGCATGATCAACGGTCTCATGACGCTGCGCGGCGCCTGGGACAAGATGCGCACCGATCCGATCCTGCGCATGATGGTGCTCGCGGTGGCCTTCTACGGCATGTCGACCTTTGAAGGGCCGGTCATGTCGATCAAGGCGGTCAATGCGCTCAGCCATTATACCGATTGGACCATTGGTCACGTGCACTCCGGTGCGCTCGGCTGGGTGGGCATGATCAGCTTCGCTGCCGTGTATTTCCTCGTGCCGCGCCTCTGGGCCCGCACGCAGATTTATTCGCTGCGCATGATCAACTGGCACTTCTGGCTCGCCACCTCCGGCATCGTGGTCTACGCGGCCGTGATGTGGGTCTCGGGCATCACCCAGGGCCTGATGTGGCGCGAATATGATGAGCAGGGCTTCCTGGTCTATTCGTTCGCCGAAACCGTGGCGGCACTTCACCCCTATTACATCGCCCGTGTCTTTGGCGGCGCGCTGTATCTCGCGGGGGCCATCGTGATGGCCGTGAACATCTGGATGACCATTGCGGGCAAAATCCGCAAGGAAAAGCCGATTGCCACCGCCGTTACCCTCCAGCCGGCCGAGTAAGGAGCACACTATGGGACTCTTGGATAAACATGGCGTCATTGAACGAAACGCCACTTTGCTCCTCGCGCTCTCGCTGGTGGTTGTATCCATCGGCGGCATCGTGGAGATCGCCCCGCTGTTCTACTTCCAGAACACGATCGAGAAAGTGGATGGGATGCGCCCGTACACTCCGCTCGAACTGGCGGGCCGGAACATCTATGTGCGGGAAGGCTGCTACGTCTGCCACAGCCAGATGATCCGTCCGTTCCGCGACGAAACGGAGCGCTACGGCCATTACTCGCTGGCGGCGGAATCGATGTACGATCATCCGTTCCAGTGGGGGTCAAAGCGCACCGGACCGGATCTCGCCCGCGTCGGCGCCCGCTATTCGGACGCCTGGCATGTCGAGCACCTGAGCAACCCGCAATCGGTGGTGCCGGAATCGATCATGCCGAAATACGGGTTCCTCGCTCAGACCGAGCTGGATACCACCCTGATTGCGGCCGATCTCAAGGCCAATGCCATGGTGGGCGTGCCCTATACCGAGGACGCGATCACCAACGCCAAAGCCGATCTCATGGCCCAGGCGACGCCGGACGCCGATACGTCGGGTCTTATGGGGCGCTATCCCAAAACGGTCGCGCGTGATTTTGACGGCAACCCCGGCACGGTCACGGAAATGGATGCGCTCGTTGCTTATCTCCAGATGCTTGGCACGCTGGTCGATTTCTCGACCTACGATGCCAAGGCCAATTACCGGTGAGGTGACCCATGGATACCGCACTCTATGATGGCCTGAGGCATTTCGCCGACAGCTGGGGGCTCGTCTACATGATGGTGATTTTTGTCACCGTCTTTGCCCTCATCGTGCGCCCTGGGTCCAAGGCCCGGGCGCAGGCGGCCGCCCGCATTCCCCTTGACGACGACCTTCCGAACTTCGAGGCCGACAAATGAGCAACAAGGAAATCGACGACCTCAGTGGCACCGAGACGACCGGCCATGAATGGGACGGCATCAAGGAGCTGAACACCCCGCTGCCGCGCTGGTGGCTGTGGACCTTCTACGGTTGTATCGTGTTCGCGCTCGGCTATGTGATTGCCTATCCGGCCATTCCGCTGATCTCCTCGGCAACACCGGGACTGCTCGGCTATTCGAGCCGCGCCACGCTCGATGCCTATCTTGATGCGGCCAAGGCTGCCCAGGGCGGGCTCGTGCAGCAGGTGGCCGATACGCCGGTGGCCGAGATTGCGTCCAACCCGGACCTCGCCCGCTTCGCGGCGGCCGGTGGCAGGTCGCTGTTCAAGGTCTATTGCGTGCAGTGCCACGGCACGGGCGCAACCGGCGGTCCCGGCTATCCCAATCTCAATGATGATGACTGGATCTGGGGCGGCACCATCGACCAGATTTACACCACGCTGACGCATGGCGTGCGCTGGGAGGCCGATACCGATACCCGCTTCAACATCATGCCCAATTTCGGGGCTGATGGCTTGCTCGAGCCGGCGCAGATCACCACCGCAGCCAGGTATGTGGCATCGCTGTCGGGTCTTGAAGGCGGGGAAAATACACCCGAAGGCCAGCAGCTTTTTGCTGAAAACTGCGCCGCCTGCCATGGCGACGCGGGGCAGGGCTTGCCCGATATGGGCGGCCCGTCGCTGGTGGACGCGATCTGGCTCTATGATGGTTCGCTGGCCGGGATCGAAACCCAGTTGCAGAAGCCGCGTCACGGCGTGATGCCGGCCTGGGGCGCCCGCCTCGGCGACACGGCGGTGAAACAGCTCGCTGTCTATGTACACAGCCTCGGCGGCGGCAAGTAACCGTCGCACCCCCCAAAAAACGAAGGGGCGCCTCCTTGCGGGGCGCCCCTTGTGTTTTAAGCCCCGGCTTGTCAGGCGAGGTCGAAGCGGTCGGCGTTCATCACCTTGGTCCAGGCGGCCGCGAAATCGCGCACCAGCTTTTCCCCGGCATCCCGGGCGCCATAGACCTCGGCAATCGCCCGCAATTGCGAGTTGGACCCGAACACGAGATCAACCCGCGTTGCCGTCCACTTCGGCGCGCCCGTGGCGCGGTCGAGCCCTTCGAACCGGTTTTCGCCCGCCTCGGTCCAGACCGTGCTCATATCGAGCAGGTTGACGAAGAAATCGGTGCTGAGGACGCCCGGACGCGCGGTCAACACCCCGTGCGTTGAGCCACCAGCATTGGCGCCAAGCACGCGGAGCCCGCCCACGAGCACGGTCATTTCCGGCGCGGTGAGGGTCAGGAGCTGCGCCCTGTCGACCAGCAGTTCCTCGGGCGAGAACGTCGTTTCCGCCTTCTGGTAATTGCGGAACCCGTCAGCAATCGGTTCGAGCACGGCGAATGAATCGACATCGGTGTGCTCAACAAGCGCATCGGTGCGGCCGGGCGCAAACGGCACGACCACAACGTGACCGGCCTTTTTTGCCGCATCTTCAACCGCCGCCGTGCCCGCGAGCACGATGAGATCGGCCATCGACACGCGGCGACCATCGGTCTGGGCGGCGTTGAACCGCGCCTGAATGGCCTCAAGCGCCTTCAGCACCTTCTCGAGCTGCTGGGGGTCGTTCACCGCCCAGCCCCGCTGCGGGGCAAGGCGGATACGGGCGCCATTGGCCCCGCCACGCTTATCTGAGCCGCGGAAGGTCGAGGCCGAAGCCCAGGCGGTTGTCACGAGTTCGGCCGTGCTGAGGCCCGAGCCGAGCACCATGGCCTTGAGCGCCAGCACATCGGTCTCGGTAATCAGCGGATAGGTGGCCGCCGGGATCGGGTCCTGCCAGATCAGATCTTCCTTCGGCACATCAGTGCCGAGGTACCGGATCCTGGGGCCCATATCGCGGTGGGTCAGCTTGAACCACGCTCGCGCGAAGGCATCGGCAAAGAGCGCCGGGTCATTGAGATAGCGCTTCGCGATCACCGCATAAGCAGGATCGAGCTTCATCGCCATATCGGCGGTGGTCATCATCGGCGGGTGCTTGATGGTCGGGTCGTGGGCGTCCGGGATCATGTCCTCGGGCGCGACATTTCTGGCCCGCCACTGCTGTGCTCCGGCCGGGCTCTTCACCAGGTCCCATTCATACTGGAACAGCACCCGCAGATAGCCCATGTCCCAGGTGGTGGGGTTGGGCTTCCACGCGCCTTCGATGCCCGACGTGATGGTGTCAAAGCCCTTGCCCGAACCATGCGTCGATAGCCAGCCGAGGCCCATGGCTTCAATCGGCGCGCCTTCGGGCTCGGCCCCGACCTTGGTCGCATCGCCATTGCCGTGCGTTTTGCCGAAGGTATGTCCGCCAGCAACCAGCGCGACGGTTTCCTCGTCGTTCATCGCCATGCGCGCAAAGGTTTCGCGGATGTCGCGGCCCGAGCCCAGGGCATCCGGCGTACCATTCGGGCCTTCAGGGTTGACGTAGATGAGGCCCATCTGCACCGCGGCCAGCGGGTTTTCCAGCTGACGGTCACCCGAATAGCGCTTGTCGCCCAGCCAGGTGTCTTCGCCGCCCCAGTAGATATCTTCTTCCGGTTCGAACACATCGGCGCGGCCGCCGCCGAAGCCGAAGGTCTTGAAGCCCATGGAGTCGAGCGCACAATTGCCCGCAAGGATCATCAGGTCGGCCCAGCTGATGGCGTTGCCATATTTCTGCTTGATCGGCCACAACAGCCGCCGCGCCTTGTCGAGATTGCCATTGTCCGGCCAGCTGTTGAGCGGCGCAAAGCGCTGTGTGCCCGAGCCTGCCCCGCCGCGGCCATCGCCCGTGCGGTAGGTGCCGGCGCTATGCCAGGCCATACGGATGAACAGCGGGCCATAATGGCCCCAATCGGCCGGCCACCAGGGCTGGCTATCGGTCATCAGCGCCACGAGATCGGCCTTCAGCGCCTTGAGATCGAGCTTCTTGAACGCCTGCGCGTAATCAAAAGCCGAGCCCATCGGGTTCGACAGCGCGGTGTTCTGGTGCAGGATTTTGAGATTAAGCTGGTTCGGCCACCAGTCGCGGTTTGAACGGCCCCCGAGGGTTGCGTGGGGCATCGTGCCGTGAGCCACGGGGCACTTGCCGCCGCTGCCAGTGTCTTGCCGGTCCATATCTCTCTCCGAACAGATGGTGTGCCATAGCGAACAGGGCGCTGTGTCGCGGGATTTCCCTGCGCCCCAACACCCGCGTTTCATTGCTTATACGCAGCCATGCCCGGTTCCGACCAAAAATAACCGGTTCCTTCTTCACCGGTATTTGATGGGCGGCGTACCACCCCCTGACCGGCGTTCCGCCGCCTTCAGCGCCAGGCGGGATCGACGGTTTGCGGCGCGGGCTTTCATCGAATTGACCCAGATCAACCGCCCCGCTGCGCCCCCATGGCACCTGCATCTGGTCAAGGAATCCGTCATGACCACAATCATTCCCGCGCCCAAGGCTCCCAAGCTCGAACAATATGATGTCGAGCCGGTCAATTCGCAGAAGCGACGCCAACCGCTCTATGCGGCGCGCACGAAGATTTATCCGCGCCGCACCAAGGGCGCGTTCCGCAATTTCAAATGGCTGGTGATGCTGATCACCCTCGGCATCTACTACATCACGCCGTGGCTCCGGTGGGATCGGGGGGCCTTCGCGCCCGATCAGGCCGTGCTGATCGACCTGGAACACCGCCGCTTCTTCTTTTTCTTCATCGAGATCTGGCCGCAGGAATTCTATTACGTCGCCGGCATGCTGGTGATGGCCGGTATCGGGCTGTTTCTCATCACCTCCACGGTGGGCCGCGCCTGGTGCGGCTACGCCTGCCCGCAGACCGTTTGGGTGGACCTCTTCCTTGTGGTTGAGCGCGCCATCGAAGGCGACCGCAATGCCCGCATGAAGCTCGAAAAAGGCCCGTGGACCGTTGATAAACTCTGGAAGCGGGTGACGAAGCACACGATCTGGCTGCTGATCGGCGTGGTGACGGGCGGCGCGTGGATTTTCTACTTTGCCGATGCCCCGACGCTTCTGCACGATGTGCTGGGCTTCGAGGCGCCGATTGTCGCCTATTCGACCATCGCGCTCCTGACCGCAACGACCTATGTTTTCGGCGGACTGCTGCGCGAGCAGGTCTGCACCTACATGTGCCCGTGGCCCCGCATTCAGGGGGCCATGCTCGACGAATACTCCCTCACCGTGACCTATAATGAATGGCGCGGCGAGCCGCGCAACCTCCACAGCAAAAAGGCCATTGCCGAAGGCAAAGCCGTGGGCGACTGCGTGGATTGCAATGCCTGTGTGGTGGTCTGTCCCATGGGCATCGACATCCGCGATGGCCAGCAGCTCGAATGCATCACCTGCGCGCTCTGCATTGATGCCTGCGATGACGTGATGACCCGGCTGGGCAAGGAAAAGGGCCTGATCTCCTATGCCACGCTCAACGACTACAACATCAATATGCGCCTGTCAGAGGGCACCGATGGCCGGGTCGATCCCGCCCGGGTGCGCGACACCTCAACCGGCAGGCTGATCGACGCGATCCGGCACACCACCTGGCGGTCCATCGTGCGGCCGCGCACCATCATGTATTTCATCCTGTTCTCGGCCATCGGTCTCGGCATGCTCACCGTGCTGTCGCTGCGCTCGCCGCTCGATATCAATGTGCTGCATGACCGTAACCCGCTCTATGTCGAGCTGAAGGATGGCTCCTTCCGCAACGGCTATGATGTGAAGCTGCTCAACATGACCCCCACCCCGCGCAGCGTGGTGCTGAGCATCGAAGGCCTGCCGGGCGGGTCACTGTCACTGGCCGACAGTAAGGGTGAATCGAGCACGGCAATTGCGCTCGATCTTGATGCCGACAAGGTGCTGCCGCTCAGGGTCTATGTGCATGCCAAAGATGTGCAGTCCGCCAAAACGCCGTTCACGCTGGTGGTGACATCGACGGATGGCCTCGTCAGCACCGCCAGAGCCAATTTTGAAACGCCGGAGCCCAAAAAATGAAGACCGCTGCCGTCAAGCCTGCGCCGGGCACCTTCACCGGGCGCCACATGCTCATCATCATCATTATGTTTTTCTCGGTGGTGATCGGGGTCAACATCTTTATGGCGGTGGTCTCGCAAACCAGTTGGACCGGCCTTGTGGTCGATAATTCTTACGTGGCGAGCCAGGAATTCGAGGTCCGCCGCCTCGCCCATCTCAAGCAGCAGGAGGCCGGTTGGGCACCTGCTTTCGAAATCCGCGACGGGCAGGCCATCCTGACGCTGGCTGATGGTATGGGCACCCCGGTTGACCTCGGTGCGGTCACGGTCAAGATCAACCGCGTGGTCGGCGGGCATGAGGACCAGACCCTGGCGCTCGTGCGGGGCGAGGGCGCGACCTACACCGCGCCGGTCTCGCTGGCCCCTGGCGTGTGGGAAGCGCTGGTCGACGCCCCCGCGACGGCGCTTGGTCCCTTTGATCTGCATGAACGCTTCACCCTCAAGGACGCGGTTACCGCCAAGCCCCAATGACCTGCTGCATTCCGACACGCGAAGAAGTTGACCTGGTTGCAACCCAAGGCATCGAAACCGACGATGCCGCGCTGTTGACGCTTGCCCGCAGGCTGGGCGATGGCACGCGCCAGCTCGAATTCGCCGTGCCCGATGCCCATTGCGCTGCCTGCATCCGCTCAATTGAAACCGGCCTTGCGGCGCTGCCGCAGGTGAAGACGGCGCGCGTCAACCTCACCCGCCGCCGCGTGCGCGTGGTGTTCGACCCCGATCGCGGCCCGCCCTCGGCGCTGGCTTCGGCCATCCGGCAGGCGGGCTACCACACCTATGTGCTCGATGGCTCGGACGATGGGGCCGGTGACCCGGCGCTGCGCGAACTCGTACGCGCCCTTGCGGTGGCCGGGTTTGCGGCTGGTAATATCATGCTGTTTTCCGTCTCGATCTGGTCCGGCGCCGATGCGGCGACCCGCGATCTCTTCCACTGGATTTCGGCCGCCATTGCCCTGCCGGCCATTCTCTACGCGGGCCGCATCTTTTTCCGCTCCGCCTGGCGTGCGGTCCGGGTGGGCAAGACCAATATGGATGTGCCGATCTCCATCGGTGTGATCCTCGCCACGGCGCTGTCGCTGTTTGAAACCATCCGCTCGGGTGAGCATGCCTATTTCGATGCCTCGGCAACGCTGCTGTTCTTCCTCCTCGCCGGACGCGCGCTCGATCATCTGATGCGCGAGCGGGCCCGCAGCGCCGTGACCAATCTTGCGCGCATGGCGCCACGCGGCGCGACGCGCCTTCGCGATGATGGCCAGCGCGAATACCTGCCGCTTGATGAAATTGAGCCGGGCATGATGATCGAACTGCGCGCTGGCGAACGCGTGCCGGTTGACAGCACGCTGCGCACAGGCGCGGCCAGCTTTGATTTTTCGATTGTGTCCGGGGAATCGGCCCCGGTGGAGGCCAGCGCAGGCACTGAACTGCCGGCAGGGGCGAATAATCTCGGCGGGCTTGTTGTGATCGAAGCGCGCCGCCCTTCGGCAGACTCGCTTCTTGCCCGCATGGTCGGGCTCATGGAAGCGGCCGAAGGCGCCGAGACGCGCCGCCGCCGCATTGCTGATCGGGCGGCCGCCATTTACGCGCCCGTGGTGCATACGCTCGCGGCGGCGACCTTCATCGGCTGGCTGCTGATGACGGGCGATTGGCACGCCTCGCTGCTCAACGCTGTGGCCGTGCTGATCATCACCTGTCCCTGCGCGCTCGCTCTGGCGGTGCCGATTGTGCATGTCGTCGCCGCTGGCCGCCTGTTCGAGCGCGGTGTGCTGATGAAAGACGGGGCCGCACTCGAACGCGCGGCCGAAATCGACTCCGTGGCTTTTGATAAAACCGGCACGCTCACCATCGGGCGGCCGCGCCTGATGCTGGCCGAGGGCGACAGCGAGGCAATTCTCGCGCTGGCCGGGCAGTTTGCCGCCCAGAGCACCCATCCGCTCTCGCGCGCCATTCAGCGCACCGTGCCGGTGTCGATCCCCACGCTCAACGCCGTTGAAGTGGCTGGGCGCGGTGTTGAGGCTGAACTCGACGGCAAAACCTGGCGCTTTGGCAATCCGCTCTGGTGCGGAGCCGCCCCCGATGCCCTGTCGACAGCGACCGAGGTCTGGCTGAGCGAGGCCGGCGAGCGCCGCGCCCGGTTCCGCTTTGAGGATACGCTGCGCCCCGATGCCACCAGCACCATTGCCGCGTTGCGGGCCATGGGCCTGCCCGTCCGGCTCCTCTCGGGCGATGCCGAAGGCCCGGTCAACGCCATCGCCGCCGAAACCGGCATTCAAGAGGCCCGCGCACGCCTTCTGCCCGAAGATAAGGTGCAGGCCGTTGCCGAAGGCCATACGCTGATGGTCGGCGACGGGTTGAACGATGCCCCGGCGCTGAGGGCCGCGCATGTGTCGATGGCCCCGACGACGGCGGTCGATATCGGGCGCTCGGCGGCCGATTTTGTATTCACCGGCGGGGCGCTGTCGGTCATTCCCTTTGTCATCGAAACCGCGCGCCGCGCCTCCGCCATTGTCACGCAGAATCTGGTGATCGCCATTGGCTACAATGCCATTGCCGTGCCGCTCGCCATGGCCGGGCAGGTGACGCCGCTGATTGCGGCGGTGGCCATGTCCAGCTCGTCGATTATTGTGGTGCTTAACGCCATGCGGCTGCGGCTCGGCACTAAGGCCAGCCGCGACAGCGCCCACGCGGTGCTGGCGACGGAGAGCATGGCATGAACGGGCTCTTGCTCCTCATCCCCATCGCCCTTGTCATGGGCGGCGCCGCGCTCATCGCCTTCCTGTGGGCGTTGAAATCGGGCCAGTATGATGATCTCGACGGTGCGGCTGAACGCATTCTCGATGACGAGGATTGATCCCGGTCACGGGCGATGCGCTTCAGCCCCGCCTGTGGCCATGCAGGGTCACTTTTGCCCTGCCGTCGGTGGCCGATTTGCCCCCCTAGGGATATTACTAGGGGCCGCGCCTTAGCCGCCGACCGGAATTTCCGACTCCTTCCTGAAGGTGCAGGGTCCGCTCATCAGAGCGAAGGGGTTACGCCATGCACATCCAGTCGGGTTTCCGGGCTCCGGCCCCCCAGCAGGTCAAATCGGCCGGTGTGGGCCAGCTGCTCAACGCCATGCAGCCTGCGGCGGTGACGCTCTATGCGCCCGATGCCGAAATCTACGCCCAGGGCGACAAGGCCGGGCCGCTCTATTATGTCGAATTCGGCACAGTGCGCATCTGCCGCCTCACCGCCGATGGCCGCCGCCAGATTTCGGCCTTCCACATTGCCGGTGAGGTCTTTGGCTTCGAAGCCGCCAGTGAGCACGATTCTTTTGCCGAAAGCGTCGATGGCGCCGGCATTCGCGTGCTGCGCCCGTCCTGCGGCGAAATCCCGGCCCAGAGCCTTCTGACCCTCGCCTTGCAGAGCCTGACCCGCACCCAGCATCACCTGCTGGTTCTGGGGCGGCGCACCGCCAACGAACGCATGGCGGCCCTTCTCGTCGATCTCAATGATCGCCAGAACGGGGCAGGGCTCGTGCATCTGCCGATGCAGCGCAATGACATTGCCGATTATCTCGGCGTGACCTTTGAAACCGTGTCGCGCATTCTGCGGGCGCTGAAAGATCAGGGCCTGATCCGCATGAAGTCCGTCAGCGAAATCGAGCTTGCCGATCTCGATGCACTCAGCGCCATGTGCGACTAGGCGGGTGTGTTTCGCGCCCGGTGCCTAAATCCGGTTATGGCCCTCGCGCCGCAGCACCAGCCCCACGGCGCCCAGCACGGAGTCGTTTTCCGTAAACTGGCCTTTGACAATCTGCGTGCGTGAGGCGGCGTTCACATCGCGGCTTTTGACCAGCGTGTGTTTTTCATACGAGGCGCGCAGCGGGGCGAGCAGCAGTTCACCCGCCAGCGCCATACGGCCGCCGATCACGATGAGCGGCGGATTGATGATGGTGCCGATCATGCCGAGCCCGTGCCCGGCAATTTCCGCCGTATCTTCAATGAGCCGCCGACAGCCCACATCACCGCTTTCGGCCAGCAGAATCACATCATCCATGGTCATGGGCCGTCCGAACCGGCGGCTCGCGATGGCGAGATTGTCGCGGAAACTCGCATAGAGTTCGAGGCAGCCCCGGTTGCCGCAGCGGCAGAGCGGTCCATCGGGATTGATCGACATATGCCCGAACTCGCCGGCGGCCCCGGCAATGCCGGTCATCACCCGCCCGCCCGATACAATGGCGCCGCCCACCCCGGCATCGACCTTGAACAGCACGAAGTCATCGTGGCCCTGGGCAACGCCCCAGGTCATTTCAGCCACCGCGGCACAATTGCTTTCATTGTCGACCACCACCGGGCGGTTGAACACGGGGCCAAACACATCGCGCACATCGATGCCGGCCCAGGTCGGCACCACACTGGCGCGCTGGATACGGCCATCAATCGGATTGACCGGCCCGGCAATCGCCACCCCCACGCCCATCAGCCCGGCGCGCGAAATCGCGTGGTCGCGATAGCCCTCGGTCGCGAGGTCGCGGATGATGTCCACCGCGTCGGCGGGCGAATAGTCCTCATCCATCAGCACAGATTTCTGGGCGATGATGGCGTGGGACACATCGGCGATGATGACCTTGATTTCGCGCAGCCCGATGAGCGCGCCAAGCACGGTGCCTGCTTCAGGATTGAGCGTGAGCATGGTGGCGGGGCGTCCCGCGCCGGCCGGGCGGCCTTCGGCGGCGGCCTCGACCACAACCCCCGAGCGGCGGAGGTCGGCGAGAGTCTGCGAGACAGTTGATTTCGCCAAACCGGTGAGGCGCGCCAGCTGCGCGGCCGACAGGCTGCCCCGGGCGCTGAGGCTGCGGACGATGCGGCTTGTGGGCGTGCCCGACACGTCCTCGGCCAGCAGGGTTGTCAACTCAATTTTGTTCACATGGGCCTCCCCCAGGCCGCGTTGACAAGCCGAATAAGTTCACCATAGAACTAATGGTGATGGTGCGAGAGGATGCGCATTGTCACAGCAAAAGCGCAAGAGTTCGGTGGGTTTACGCCCACGGGCATCGCGCAAGGGAGAGAACAGACATGAAATTCACCACCAAGGCCGCGGTTACCGCGGCCACGATGCTCACGGCTGCGCTGCTGTCGGGTACCGCTATGGCCGAACCCAAGGTGCTGATGCTGCACCAGTGGGCTACCGGTTCGGACGCTGCCTCGATTGCCAAGCTCGGTGAGATGTTCACCGCTGCCGGTGGCACCTGGGAACAGACCGCTATCGCCGGTCACACTGCCAATACGCTCGCCAAGCTGCGCGCTGACGTGGTGGCGGGCAATGCCCCGGCCGCTGTGCAGCTGAAGGGCCCGGAAATCGCTGAGTGGAATGCCACTGGCGGCACCGCCGACATGGACGAACTCGCGACGGCCGAAGGCTGGGACGCCGTGGTTGCGCCCGAACTGCTGCCGGTCATGAAGCCGGAAGGCAAGTGGGTCGCGGCGCCGATGAACATCCACCGCATTAACTGGCTGTGGGGCAACAAGGCCGCGATGGAAGCCTCGGGCGTCACCGAGCTGCCGAAGACCTGGGCCGACTTCAACGCCGCCTGTGACAAGGCCATTGCCGCTGGCAAGATCTGTCTGGCGCACCTGTCCGCTGACTGGACCGATGCCACCACGTTCGAAACCGTGGTCTACGGCCAGGATGCCGACCTGTTCAAGAAGGCCTTCGTTGAAGGCGACGTCGACGCGCTGCGTTCCGACGGCATGGTCAAGGCGTTCGATCAGATGCGCCTGATGGTCTCGAAGTACATGGATCCGGCGATTGCCGGCCGCGACTACGACACCGCTTCGAACATGATGGCCAATGGCGATGCGCTGTTCTTCATCATGGGCGATTGGGAAATCGGCGTGCTGAAGGCCGCTGGTCACACCCCGGGCGAAGATATCCTCTGCGCTCAGGCCCCGACCGATTGGGGCAAGCCGGGCTTCATCCTGAACTCCGACTCGGTTGTGTTCTTCAAGCAGTCGAACCCCGACTTCATCGAAGGTCAGAAGCTCCTTGCTAACCTGATCCTGTCGCCTGACTTCCAGAAGGTGTTCAACATCTCGAAGGGCTCGATCCCGGCGCGTATGGACATCGACCTGTCTGACGGCTTCAACGCCTGCCAGCAGACCTCGCAGGCTGACCTGAAGGCCTCGATCGAAGCCGGCACGCTGGTACGCTCGATGGCGCACAACATGACCGTGCTCCAGAAGTACCGCGGCGCGATGATGGACACCATCACCGAGTTCGTGAACACCCCGGACATGTCGTCGGCTGATGCAGCCAATGCCATGGCGGACGCTGTCGAAGCTCAGATGTAATCTACAGCCGGCCGCAGGATTTCCCCTGCGGCCGGTTCCTTTTTCTGGCTTGAGGGGGTCGCGGTGAGTACGTCTGGATACGCCATTGCTGGCGGGAACTCGTTCAGGGAAAAGTTGCGTCGGTGGGTGCCTATCATGGTGCTGACACCCTCCATGGTCGCCTCTTTTGTCTATGTCTTCCTGTTCGCAGGCTGGACCTTCTATATCTCGCTCAGCGACTCGACCCTGCTGCCGACCTATAATTTCGAAGGTCTGAAGCATTATTTCGACCTGTGGGCCAACCGCCGCTGGGGCGTGGCCTATTCCAACCTGCTGTTCTTTTCGGCGGTTTATGTCGCGACCTGCATGGCCATCGGCCTCCTGCTCGCGGTGCTGATTGACCAGAAGGTGCGCGCCGAAAGCTTCTGGCGCACCATGTTCCTGTACCCGCTCGCCGTCAGCTTCATCGTCACCGGTACCGTGTGGCAATGGCTCTACAACCCCACGAGCGGCATTGAATTCCTGGTGAAGTCCCTCGGCTTTACCGATTTCCATTTCGCCCTGACCACCGACCGCAAGAACGCCATCTGGGCGATCATCATCACCGGCATCTGGCAATCGGCCGGCTTCGCCATGGCGCTGTTCCTCGCAGGGCTGCGCTCGGTTGATGGCGATATCGTCAAGGCAGCGCAGATCGATGGGGCCAGCTGGTTCCGCACCTACCGCCGCGTGATCCTGCCCTCAATCGGGCCGATCTTCCTCGCCGTTGCAGTGGTTCTGTTGCAGTTCGCCATCAAGACCTTCGATCTGGCGGTGGCGCTGACCAATTCAGGCCCGGGCATTTCGACGACGTTCCCCGCGACCTATGTGTACGATCTGATGTTCCAGCGCGGTGAAATCGGCGAAGGGGCGGCTGCCGCGATGATGATCCTCCTCGCGCTCGCCATCGTGCTCGTTCCCTATTCCCTCTACATGGTCTGGCGGAATCGCCGGGAGGCTGGTCGTGGCTGAGGCAACGATGACAACCGCAAGCTTCGACTCCGAGGCGGCTTCCGCCAAGCGTCGACATTTCCTCGGGCGCACCGTGATCTACACGATCCTCGTGGTGTTCTCGCTCGTGTACATCCTTCCGCTCTTTGTGGTGGTGTTCAACTCGTTCCGCACCCTGCCGGAAATCTCGCAGAACGGCCTCATCGCCTTCCCGCAGAGTTTCCGTCTCGACTCCTGGCCGCGCGCCTGGAGCGACTATTGCATCGGCGGTGCCTGCAACGGCATGCAGCGCTACTTCTGGAATTCGGTGATGATGGTCGTTCCGGCCACCATCATTTCCACCGCGCTCGGGGCAATGAACGGCTACATTCTCTCGAAGTGGAAGTTCCGCGGCTCGGAACTGATCTTCAACCTGATGCTGCTGGGCGTGTTCATGCCGGGCCAGATCGCGCTGCTGCCGTGGGCCTTCCTGCTCGGCAAGCTCGGGCTCGCCAATTCGGTGTTCGGGCTGATCCTCGTGCACTGCATCCAGGGCATCAGTTTTACCACCCTGTTCTGCCGCAATTACTACGTCTCGATCCCCGATGATCTCATCAAGGCCGCCCGGATCGACGGGGCCGGCTTCTGGCGGATTTTCTACAAAATCATTCTGCCGATTTCACCGCCGATCCTGATCGTGACCGTTATCTGGCAGTTCACCGGCATCTGGAATGAGTACCTGTTTGGTGTTGTGCTCAATTCAGGCGCGCAGCAGCCGATCACGGCCGCGCTGGTGGCGCTGTCAACCAACGGCACCAATGTGCGCGATTACGACGTGATGAGCGCCGCCGTGCTGATTGGCTCCATTCCCCCGCTGCTGGTGTATTTCTTCGGCGGCAAATACTTCGTTCGCGGCCTCACCCAGGGCGCCATCAAATAAAGACCAGAGGCTCGTTATCCCATGGCTTCCTTGATCATCAAGAACCTGCGCAAGAACTTCGGTAGCGTCGAGGTGCTGAAGGGCATCGACCTTGAGGCGAAGACGGGTGAGTTCATTGCGCTTGTCGGGCCCTCGGGCTGCGGCAAATCCACCCTGCTCGCCATGATTGCCGGTCTTGAGACCGTGTCATCGGGCGAAATCTGGATCGGCGACCGCATGGTGAATTCCGTGGCGCCGAAAGACCGCGATATCGCCATGGTGTTCCAGTCCTACGCGCTCTACCCGACCATGACCGTGCGCGAGAACATGGCGTTCGGCATGGAAAGCCGCGGTATTCCGAAGGACCATCAGGTGGCCGCGATTGCCCGCGTGGCAGCGCTGCTCCAGATCGAACCGCTGCTGCATCGCAAGCCCGGCCAGCTCTCGGGCGGCCAGCGTCAGCGCGTCGCCATGGGGCGGGCGCTCGTGCGCGACCCGGCGCTGTTCCTCTTCGATGAGCCGCTGTCGAACCTCGACGCCAAGCTGCGCGTCGATATGCGCACCGAAATCAAGAAGCTGCACCAGCGCGTCGGCAAGACCACGGTCTATGTGACCCATGATCAGATCGAAGCCATGACGCTCGCCTCGCGCATCGCCGTGATGCATCAGGGCAGCGTGCAGCAGTTCGCTGACCCGGACACCATCTACAACCGCCCGGCCAATGTCTTTGTCGCGGGCTTTATGGGCTCGCCGGCGATGAATTTCATCACGGCCGAGATCACCGATCAGGGCGCCGGTCCGGTCGTGTCCTTCCCGCTGGCTGATGGTCAGATGGCGCGCCTGCCGCTCCATGCCGCCACCGCCGAACGCGCCAAGTCGCGCAAGGTTATTCTCGGCATCAGGCCCGAGCACCTGTCGCGTCAGTCCTCGATGACCGAGGGCCGCGCCGGGGCCGCAACGCTGAGCGCACCGGTTGAAGTGGTTGAGCCCACCGGGGCCGAGACCATGGCGGTGCTGAAGTTCGGTGAACGTGAAATCGTCGGTCGCTTCTCGCCCGACGAGGCCCCGAAGACCGGCGAAGTGATGCCGCTGGCGGTTGATATGACCCGCGCCTGCCTCTTCGACCCCACGAGTGAACGCCTGATCTAAAGGGGACGGCAAATTTCGGAATTCGCCACGTACCCGAGCCTTGTGGGCCGGGTGGTCTTTGTCACGGGTGGGGCCTCGGGTATCGGTGCGGATATTGTCCGCGCCTTCGCCCGTAATGGCAGCAAAGTGTCCTTTGTCGACATCATGGAACCCGAAGGCGAGGCGCTGGCCGCCGAAACTGGCGCGCTGTTTTTGCCCTGCGATATTACCGATATTGCAAAGCTGAAAACGGCCATTGCCGATACCGGCGCGCGACTCGGCCCCATTGGTGTGCTGGTCAATAATGCCGCCAATGACCAGCGGCACGAGATCGATGAGGTGACCGAGGAATTCTGGGATCGCGCGCAGGATCTCAACCTCAAGCACCAGTTTTTCGCGGCGCAGGCCGTGCGCCCGCAGATGCAGACGCTCGGCGGCGGTTCGATCATCAATTTTTCGTCGATCGCCTGGCGCGGCGGCGCGCCGAACATGCCGGCCTATACCACGGCCAAAGCGGCAATCCTTGGGCTCACGCGCTCGCTCGCCAATGCGTTGGGCGACGATAATATCCGTGTGAACGCCATCGAGCCCGGCGCCGTGATTACGGAAAAACAGCGGCGGCTGTGGTACCCTAAACAGGAGCAGATCGACGCCATTGTCGCCCATCAGGCGTTAAAGCGCGTGCTGCTTGCCGACGAGATTGCCCGCACGGTTCTCTTCCTCGCCGCCGACGACAGCCGCATGATCACCAAACAGGCGATCACGGTCGATGCCGGCCTACGCTAACCCCAACGAGCGGTGACTTCATGAAGCTCCAGACCGGCCTCAACCCCTACGGCCTCACCTATTATCTCGGCCTGCAAGGCATGGGCACGCCGCGCGCCAACACCGACGGTAAGGGGCTCAATGGCTTTATTGACCTCTGCGTCGAACTGGGCGGCAAGACGCTGGAACTCTGGGAAGGCTGGCTGAAGGACATGTCCGATGCCGACCTCGCCGCGCTCAAGGCCCGGCTTGATGGCCTGGGCATGGCCCGCGTCATGAGTTCGGGCCTGTTGCAGGGCGACATGCCCCTGCTGGTCAAGGCGGCGAAAGCGCTGGGGGCGACCTATATCCGCTTCGCCCTGACTCCGATCCTGTGCGGTGACCGCCATGCAGCCGGCCAGCGCTGGCACGATCTTAACCGCGAAGTACATGAGAAGCTGGCGGCTTACGCCCCCATCGCCAAGGCCAATGGCCTGGTGATCCTCATTGAGAACCATCAGGATTTCACCTCGCGCGAGCTGGTGGGCCTCTGCGAACAATACGGCGATGCCGTGCGCATCGTCTATGATACCGGCAACTCGTTTCCGGTGGCGGAATCGCCGCTCGATTTCACCCGCGTGGTGGCGCCCTATGTGCGCCATGTGCACCTGAAAGATTACCGGGCCCAATGGACCGACGAGGGTTTCCGCCTTGTGCGCTGTGCCATCGGTGATGGCGCGGTGCCGTTCAAGGCACTGTTCGACATCCTGGCCGAGCATCAGGAGTCGCTCACCTGCGTGCTCGAGCCCGGTGCGCTCGAAGCGCGGCATGTGCGGCTGTTCACGGCTGACTGGTGGCAGGGCTATGAGCCCCGCAGCGCGCAATCGCTGGCGGCTGTGCTTCTCGCTGCCCGGACCAACCGCCTGCCCGATGATGCGGATTACCGCACGCCGTGGGAGCGGGAGGCTGACAGTGAACTCATTCAATACGAGCTCGACATGATCCGGCGCTCTGCCGCGAACATGAAGACTCTGGGCATCATGTAAGGGAAGAACCGCGATGGTCTACGATCTCAAGGGTAAGATTGCCTTCGTCACCGGCTCGGGCCGCGGGCTCGGCAATGTCATGGCGCAGCGTCTGGCTGAAAACGGCGCTGACGTGATTGTGCACGATCTCTCGGCGACCGAAACCGGCAAATATGGCGAGGCCAAGAGCCTGGCTGAAGTGGTCAGCCAGATCGAAGCGCTGGGCGTGCGCTCGCTCGCCGTCACCGGCAATATCTCCGACCGCGATGCGGTGGCGAAGATGAAGGCCGATATCTACGCCAAGTTCGGCCGCGTCGACATTCTGGTCAATTGCGCGGGCGGCGACATTGGCGCGTCGGGCGGCAAGCCCGATCCGAACAATATCCTCGATATTCCCTACGAGGATATCGTCACGCTGACCAACAACAACCTGATCGGCACCATGGTGGTGACGCAGGCTTTCGTGCCCGACATGGTGAAGCGCCAATCGGGCTCGGTCATCAACATCGCCTCGGTTGCGGCGCATGTCGGTGTGTCGAATGGCGGCATCTATGCCACGCTGAAGGCCGCCGTGGTCCACTATACCCGCTGCCTCGCCGACGAAGTGAAGCCCAATGGCGTTCGCGTCAATTCGGTCAGCCCTGGGCCTGCGAAAACCGCGCGCTTCCAGGCGACCCGTGTCGTTGATCCGGTGAAGATGGATTCCTCAGGCCCCTCGCTCGATCGCTATGCCGAACCGGGCGAAATTGCCGATGCCGTGGTTTTCCTTGCCTCGCCGCAGGCCAAGTTCATTCATGGTCAGGTCATCCGCGTCGATGGCGGTCTCGGGCTTTACGCCGGGTAATCTGCCCATCGCGCAAACACACAGGAAAGGCGGTCCCTCGGGGCCGCCTTTTGTTTTGCACAGGGTCGGCGTGCCGCTTGCGCCGCAGCCTACCCCCCGCTAACCCTCAGCCATTACCAGCGGGGGCTGCCATGGCGTCTATCGGCCTGATCCTAATCGTCGTCGCTTTCGTCTCGGCCTTCCTCGTTGCCTTTGTGGTGATGAAACGGGCCACGCGGCTTGGCCTCGTCCAGCACCCCAATGCGCGGTCCTCCCATGTGGTGCCCACGCCTACCGGCGGCGGTCTCGGCCTTGTCGTGGGCGGAACGCTGTCGGGGCTTCTGATGCTGCTGCTTCTCCCCTGGCTCGCGGTGCCGATCCTCATGGCCTCGCTGCTCATCGCGCTCCTCGGCTATTGGGACGATCGCAAGCCGCTGCCCGCCAGTTGGCGGCTCGGCGCGCAGGTGCTGCTGATGGGCGCAATGATTGCAGTGCTGCCCCTTGAAGGGCTGGCGCGCTTTACCGGGCTCGATTGGCCCGAATGGGCGTTGATGCTCACCTTCACGCTCTTGGGCGCGCTCTGGCTCAACCTGTTCAATTTCATGGATGGGATCGATGGGCTCGCCGGGTCCGAGGCCATCACCATCCTCCTGTCCGCGACGCTTCTGGCCTATCTCGGCCATCCCGATGCCGCGCTCCATCCGCTGTTCTGGTGGATGCTGGGGCTCGCGGCGGCGACCACGGGCTTCATGCTGCTCAACTGGCCGCCGGCCCGGCTGTTCATGGGCGATGTCGGCTCGACCTATCTGGGCCTGATGATCGCCTTTTTTGCTTTCGCCTCGATTTCCGGCGGCTGGCTGTCGGCCCCGCAATGGCTGATTGTTTCGACCCTGTTCTGGGCTGATGGGCTCACCACACTGTTCCGCCGCCTGCTGCTTAAGGAACCTGTGTGGCAGGCGCATCGCCGCCATGCCTATCAACGGCTGGCGCGACGCTGGAGTCATGCCCGGGTGACAGGGCTGGCCATTGGGCTCAATCTCGTTGTGCTGCTGCCGGTCGCCTATGTCGCGGCGCTCGTGCCCGATTGGGCCTGGCCGCTCGCCATCGTGACGGTTCTGGGCTTCATGGGGCTGAGCTATGCCGCAGGCGCTGGCGCGCCTTTAGACGCCGAGGCCTAAAACAAAGGCGCCCGCGCCAATGATCCCGAGAGCCCCGGCAAGGCTGCACCACAGCATGAGCCGGGCGTGGGAGCGCCGCGCACGCCAATCGGCATCGGTCATCAAGCGCACGGCAAACCTGCCGGCATCGGCATCGCTCATGGAACCCTCCCTTCACCAGATGCGCTGTTTCTGCGCTTCTTCGAGACGGGCCGCCACGCCCGGCCATTTCCATGCTTAACAACCGGCAAACGCCGGGGTCGCAAAGCAACGAAATGGTGGATTTTCCTTGCCACTGGCGCGGCGGCCATGGTGATTAGCGCCGAAATCGAGTGGAATAGCCCATGCCTCTGTCGCGCCGCGCCCTTTTCGCTTTTGCCGTTCTGCCGCTTCTTGCCGCCTGCTCCACCGCCTACGCGCCGACCACGCACACGGCCCCGGTGCAGCTGACGCGCGAGGCGATCCTCAACGCAATCAATGGCGCGCGGGCCGCCAATGGACGGCCGCCGCTCACCTACAATGTCCAACTTGAGCAGGCCTCCAAGCGGCAGGCCCATCTGATGGCGCAAAAGGGCAAGCTCTCCCATGACCTCGGTGAAACCCTGCGCGAGCGCGTGACGGCAGCGGGCTATCAGGGTGCCGTCGGCGAAAACGTCGCGGCGGGGCAGAAAACGCTCGAGCAGGCCATTGAGGGCTGGCTCAATTCGCCGGGCCACCGCGATACCCTGCTGTCCACGCGTTTTGTCGAATTCGGCCTCGCCGTCGAAACCCACCCGGGCACGCGCTACGGCACCTACTGGGCCTTTATTGCGGGCGGCCCCTTCGAAGCCTGGATGCAGTAAGCGCTGCATTGACCTAAACCCCCGAACGGGCGCATGAAACTGGCCTCGCTTCGGGGCTGTTCATGCTCGCCATTCTCAACGTCGTCCTGCCGGTCTTCGCGCTCATGGCGCTGGGCTATACAGCGGTGCGCTTCAAGCTGTTTCCGGCCGATGGCGTCAAAGGCCTCGTGCAGTTCGTCAATAATTTCGCCACCCCGTGCCTGCTGTTCAAGGCGATGGCGACCTCTGATTTTTCGAGTGCCTTCAACTGGTCGGTCATCGTGCCCTTCTATGTGGGGGCGCTCGCCGCCTTCGGGATCGGGGCGCTGGTGGCGCGGCGGTTCTTTGCCAACCCGGGGCCTGACGCCGTATCCTCCGGCTTTGCGGCCATGTTCACCAACACGGTGCTGATCGGCATTCCCATTGTCGAGCGTGCCTATGGGCAGACCGCCCTCACCACGGCGTTCTCCATCATCGCGTTTCACGCCTCGGTGCTCATCACCGTGGGCATGGTCTCGATGGAACTGGTGCGGCGCGGCGGCGCCTCGATGCGCAAGACGCTGGCCACGGCGGGCCTCCGCATTCTGTCCAATCCGCTGCTTTGGGGCATTACACTGGGCGCGCTGGTCAATGTCGCGGGCATCACGCTGATCGAACCGGCCGAAGCCTTTGTCACCTTCATGGCCGCCGCTGTAACCCCTGCCGCGCTGTTTGGGCTCGGCGGGGCGCTCAACGCCTACAAACTGTCGGAAAGCTGGCGGCAATCGCTCAGCATGGCGCTGTTGAAACTGGTGTTGCAGCCGCTGATTGCCTGGGTGTTGATGGTGCCCATCCTCAATGTGCCGCACGATCTGGCGCGCTATGGCGTGCTGCTGGCCGCCATGCCCTCGGGCATCAATGCCTATGTGTTTGCAACCTATTATGATCGCGGGGTGAGCGTCGCGACCAACACGCTTTTGATCTCGACTGTCCTCGCCGTGTTCACGGTCACGGGCTGGCTTTACATTTTGGGGCTATAGCCTTCACCCGGGCGGTAAACCCGCCTAAAAGAAGCGCCGAACTTGAGGGGAGGGCCCAATGCGTCCTGAAGTCCTGCAGACCCATACGCTGCCTGCGCCGGCCGAACAGGCGCTGGGCGCGCATTTCACCGTGCACCGGCTGTTCGACGCCCCAGACCGCGCCGCGCTTCTTGCCGAGGTCGGTCCCCGGGTGCGGGGCATCGCCGGGGCCTATGTCGACAGGGCGCTGATTGAAGCGCTGCCGAAGCTTGAAATCATCGCCAGCTTCGGGGTGGGTTATGACTCGGTCGATACGGTGACGGCGCGGGCGCGCAACATCCGCGTCACCAATACCCCGAACGTGCTGAACGACGCCGTGGCCGAACTGACCATCGGGCTGATGATCGCGCTCGCCCGCCGTCTGCCGCAGAGCGATCGCTTTGTGCGCGAGGGCAAGTGGCTCAACGCGAGCTATCCGCTGCTCACCGAATTGAACGGCAGGACGCTCGGGATCGTCGGCCTTGGGCGCATCGGCAAGGAAATCGCGCTGCGCGCCCAGGCCATGAAGATGCGCGTTGTCTACCATGGCCGCCGCCGCCAGGCCGATGAGCCCTATGTGTATTACTCCGACCTGAAGGACATGGCGCGGGATGTTGATTGGCTGGTGCTGATCGCGCCGGGCGGCAAGGCGACTGAAAAGCTGGTGAACCGTGATGTGCTGACGGCGCTCGGCCCTGAGGGCTGTCTGGTCAACGTCGCGCGCGGCACGCTGGTCGATGAAGCGGCGCTCGTTGAGCTGCTGCAGTCCGGCCAGCTTGGCGGCGCAGCGCTCGATGTGTTTGAAAAAGAGCCCGCCGTGCCCGAGGCCCTGTTTGGGCTCGATAATGTTGTGCTCTCGCCCCATCAGGGCTCGGGTACGCATCAGACCCGCAACAAGATGGGGGCGCTGGTCGTCGCCAATCTCGATGCCCATTTTGCCGGCGAACCGCTGATCAGCGCCGTCGTCTGACCCCCAATCGCGAGACCTGACATGCTTATTGATCTGACCGGCAAGACTGCCATCGTCACGGGTGCCGGGCGCGGCATTGGCCGCGTGATTGCCCGCACCCTCGCGGCCGAAGGCGTTACTGTCGCGCTCCTGGATATCCGCAATGATCTTCTCGATGAGGCGCGGGCCGAGTGGGCCAAGGCCGGGCATAAGGGCCTGTTTGTTAAGGCCGATGTCCGCGACAAGGCGAGCGTTACCGCCGCAGTGGCCGAGATCCACAAGGGGCTCGGGCGGATTGATATTCTCGTCAATAATGCCGGGGTCGCCGCCGGGGCGCGGATCGAGGCGCTCGATGAGGCGGTGTGGGACGATAATTTCGACACCAACACCAAAGGCACCTTCCTGGTGGCGCAGGCCGTGGCCCCGATCATGAAGGCGCAAAAGTCGGGCCGGATCATCAACGCGGCGAGCTTTGCCATCATCATCCCGTCGATCGGCAGCGCTGCCTATGCAGCCTCGAAAGCGGCGGTGGTCAGCTTCACCCGCGTGCTTGCCGGCGAGTTGGGGCCGTTCAATGTGACCGTCAACTGCTATTCGCCGGGCATGATTCCGACCGAGATGAACGGCTACGCGGCCATGCCTGAGGCGCGGCAGAACCGCCTGCTCGATACGCTGACGCTGCGCCGCTGGGGAGAGCCGGGGGATGTGGCCAAGCTCATCTGTTTCCTCGCCAGCGATTTGTCGGCATACATCACCGGCGCGATGATCGATGTGTCGGGCGGCAAGTTCGCCACCCAGATTCCGGCCGTCGCTTACGAATGAGCCTGGGGCCCCGAGGGGCGTGGAGACAAGCATGACCGATTGGTGGCGTGGCGCGGTAATCTATCAGGTCTACCCGCGCTCCTTCATGGACAAGAATGGCGATGGCGTGGGCGATCTCGCCGGCATCATTGACCGGCTCGACCATATCGCGAGCCTTGGTGTCGATGTGATCTGGCTCTCGCCCATCACCCAGTCGCCGCAGGCCGACATGGGCTATGACGTGTCGGACTACAAGCAGATCGACCGGCTGTTCGGCACACTTGAGGATTTCGATACGCTCATCAAACGCGCCCATGAATTGGGGCTCAAGGTCATCATGGACCAGGTGCTGAGCCACACCTCGGACAAGCATCCGTGGTTTCAGGAAAGCCGCCTGTCGCGCACCAATGCGCGCGCTGATTGGTATGTCTGGGCCGACCCGAACAAGGACGGTACGCCGCCCAACAACTGGGCGTCCGTGTTTGGCGGGCGCGCCTGGGAATGGAACGCGACCCGGCGTCAGTACTATTTCCATAACTTCCTGATCGAGCAGCCCGACCTCAACTACCATAACCCCGATGTGCAGGATGCCGCGCTCGACATCATGCGCTTCTGGCTCGAGCGCGGCCTCGATGGCTTCCGGCTCGATACGGCCAACTACTACTTTCACGACCAGCAGTTGCGCTCGAACCCGGCGGCCAAACGCCCGAAACACCTGCCCTATGCGGTCAATCCCTATGACATGCAGCGGCACCTGTTCGACAAGAGCCAGCCGGAAAATGCGATTTTCCTGCGCCGCGTCCGCACGCTGATGGACGCGTTTCCCGGCACCTTCACCGTGGGTGAAGTCGGCGATTCCGAAGTCGGTATGCAGCTCATGGCCGACTACACCTCGGGCGGCGACAAGCTGCACATGGCCTATACCTTCGATATGCTCGGGCCGGAATTTACCGCGAAGCATTTCCGCGACCGGCTCGAGGGCTTTTTCGCCGCTGCGCCAAACGGCTGGCCGTGCTGGAGCTTTTCCAACCACGATGTGGTCCGGCATGTGACGCGCTGGATGCCCTATGCCCAATCGCATGAGGCGATAGTCCGGCAATCGATTGCCATGCTCGTCAGCTTCAAGGGCTCGATCGGCATCTATAATGGCGAAGAACTGGGTCTGCCCGAAGCCGAGCTGCTTTACGAGGAACTGACCGACCCCCCGGGCATCCGCTTCTGGCCCGAATATAAGGGCCGCGATGGTTGCCGGACGCCGATCCCCTGGACTTCGGGCGCTGCGCCGAACGGCTTTTCGACCACAAAGCCCTGGCTGCCGGTCAAGCCCAACCAATCGGTGCTCAATGCCGAGGATCAGGAAGCCAACCCGGATTCGACGCTGCATTTTTACCGCAAGGCGCTGGCCTTCCGCGCGCTGCACCCGATGCTGAAGAGCGCCGAGATGATCTTTCCCAAGGTGGCCGAGCCGCTGCTCGCTTTCCACCGCAAGGGCGAGGATGGCGCCATGCTTTGCCTGTTCAACCTGTCGAATGCACCGCTGTCGGTGACCCTCGACGGCACGGACATCGCCCAGCCGCTGGACCTGCAGCAGGCAGCCAGCCTCAAGGGCAAGAAGATCGTTCTTGGCCCGAACGGCTTCGCCTTTATCCCCGAGGCAGCGGACGCGCTGATTACTCCGCGTTTTGGCGGGCGGAAGACGGCTCTCTGACCAGCAAAGCGACGCCCGGTATGGCGAAGCTGAGCACCAGAATGCGCACCACATGGTGGGCGGCAATGAAGGCCGTATCGAACCCGAGCGCGATCCCGAGAGCCCCCATGCTTTCGAGTGCGCCCGGGGCGAGCCCGAGCCAGATCTGGCCGAGGGGCGCCTGAACAAAGAGCGAGGCGGTAAACGACACAGCCGTAACGACTGCCAGCGTCACCGCCGTGCCGACCAGTCCGCTCGCCGCCGCTGCCTTCAATTCGCCGCGCGTCAGCCCCACGAAGCGCGACCCGATGACCCCGCCCACCGCGATGAAGATGATGACGAGGAGCGTGGGGGGCATCTGACCGTCGAACCCGCCGAGAAGCTTGGCCGCCGTTGCAAGCGCCATGGCCCCGAGCGCGTATCCGGCGGGGACGCGCAGTCGTGCGAACACAAATCCCGTCGCGGCACAGAGAACCCAGACGATGATGAGGGTGAGGGGCGAAATCAGCGCCGTATCCACGGGCAGCGCATAATGGCCCACGGGCAGGAACAGCGCCCCCACCGGGACGCAGATGGTGAGCGCCATCAGCCGCATCACCTGAATGATAACGATCTGGCGCGGATTGCCCACGCCCGCCGCCGCCATGCTGAGCACCATATTGAGCTGGCCGGGGAGCGAGCTGAGATAGGCAGTGCCCCGATCCAGCCGGAACACCCGGCGCAGCACGGCCCCGGTGATGAGCACGATCAGCACCACTTCAAGCGCAAGCGCCCCGATGGTGACCGGCCACTGGCCCATGAGGCTGAACGAATCCCGCGCCACTGTCGCGCCCATCGACAGGCCGGTTGAAATGAAGGTGATTTCGGTCGCCCAGGCGGGCAGACCCACCCGCACGCCTGAAATGGCGGCAATCGCCACGGCCAGCGCACCACCCATCAGCCAGGCGGCGGGCAGATGCAGCAAAGAGGCGATGAAGCCGCCGAACGCCGAAATGGCGAGGGTCAGCGCAACGCGTTGCGTTTCGCGCCAGACCGCGTGCGCTCGCCCCATGCCCTAGCGCGCCGAGGCGAGTTCAACGAGCTTCACCCAGTAGCTGACGCCCACCGGGATGATCTCGTCGTTGAAATCATAGGTATCGGAGTGCAGCTCCGAACTCTCGCCATTGCCGAGGAAGATATAGGCCCCGGGCCGGGCCTGCAGCATATAGGAAAAATCCTCGCCGCCCATCTTGGCGTCGGCATTGGCATCCACCCCTTCGGGGCCGGCGACATGGGATGCCACTTCGGCGGCAAAAGCAGCCTCGGGTGCAGAATTGACCGTCACCGGGTAGCCCCGCCGATAGGTGACCTGGGCCGTGCCATCGAAGGCGCCGACGATGCCGAGCGTTACCGCGCGGAGCCGCGACTCCATTTGGGCGCGAATGTCTTCATCAAGCGTGCGGATGGTGCCGGTCAGCTTCACCGTACGCGGGATGATGTTGAACGCCTCGCCGGCCTGCACCATGGTCACGCTCAAAACAGCCGAGCGCATGGGATCGACATCGCGGCTGACGATGGAATGCAGCGCGGTAATGAGATGCGCCGCAATCAGCACCGGATCGATGGTGTTGTGCGGCAGCGCCGCGTGGCCGCCCTGACCTTCAATGATAATGGTGAATTCGTCCGACGCCGCCATGATGCCTCCGGCGCGCACGCCGAAATGCCCAAGCGGCGTGCCGGGCATATTGTGCAGTCCATAGACTTCCTCAATGCCAAAGCGCTCCATCAACCCGTCTTCGAGCATGGCGCGTCCGCCCGCGCCGCCTTCTTCGGCGGGCTGGAAGATCAGCACGGCAGAGCCGGTAAAATTGCGGGTTTCAGCAAGATACTTGGCCGCGCCCAAGAGCATGGCCGTGTGACCATCGTGCCCGCAGGCATGCATGCGCCCGAGGCTCTGGCTCTGCCAGGTTTTGCCGCTGCGCTCGGTAATGGGCAGCGCGTCCATATCGGCCCTGAGCCCGATGGTCTTGCCCGGGCCGTTGCCCCGGATCACCGCAACGACGCCCGTGCGGCCGATGCCCGTCACCACGTCATCAACGCCGAAGCTGTTGAGCAGCTCAGCGACCCGCGCCGCGGTGCGGTGCACATCATACTGAAGCTCGGGATGGGCGTGAAAATCACGGCGCCATCCGGCGATTTCGTCGGCGAAGTCCGCGATGCGGTTGATGATGGGCATGGAAAACCTGTTTTCGAAGCCGAATTGTGCCCGTCCGGGCCCGGGGGGTCAACCCGGGAGCGCGGTCCCGCCGCTTTTATCGCAGAAGCGCTTTTTACCAAACGCCCCGCACACGCCAAGAATTTCTCTCCCCAAACTTGCCCCGTGTGCTGCTTGGTGCAAAAACCCGCGCAACCGGAGCTTGCCATGAAAATTCTCGTGACCGCGAAACGTGTTGTCGATCACGCCGTGCGCATCAGGGTGCGGCCCGATGGCACCGGCGTCGACAAAACCAACGCGCGCATGTCGATGAACCCGTTCGACCGGCACGCGGTCGAAGCCGCCGTGGCCCTGAAAGAAGCGGGCAGGGCGAGCGAAGTCGTGGTCCTCTCCATCGGCCCCAAAGCCGCAACGGATGTGATCCTCACCGCGCTGGCCATGGGGGCGGATCGCGGCGTCTTGATCGAAACCGACGCCGCACTCGAAACCCTCGCCATTGCGCGGCTGCTGGCCAAAGTCGTGGCCGAGGAACAGCCGGACCTCGTGCTTCTCGGCAAACAGGCCGTTGACGATGATGCAAGCCATGTCGGCCAGATGCTGGCCGCGCTGCTCGATTGGCCGCAGGCGACCTTCGCCTCCGCGCTGAGCGTGGACGGGGCGGCTCTGGAGGTCACCCGCGAAGTTGATTTCGGGCGGTTGACACAGCGCCTGCCGCTGCCGGCCGTGGTCACCGCTGATCTGCGGCTCAATACTCCGCGCAACGCGGCCCTGCCGATGGTGATGAAGGCGCGGCAGAAGCCGCTCGCCGTGCGAGCTGCCGCCGAGTTCGGCGTCGATCTCGCGCCCCGTCTGATCATCGAAAAAGTTACGCCGCCGGCGGAGCGTCAGCAGGGCCCGATCCTCCAATCCGTGGATGAACTCGTGGCGCGCCTGCGGGCTGACCTGGCCTCAATCGAGGGGATGACATGAGCGTTCTCATTCTTGCCGACCATGATCTCGGCCAGCTTTCCCCGTCGACCGCGCGCCTTGTAACCGCGGCCCAGGGGCTCGGTGACCTCCACCTCCTTGTGGCGGGCCAGGGGGCGAGCGCGCTTGCCGCCGCAGCGCACTTTGCCGGGGTCAGTAAAATCCTTGTCGCCGAAGGCCCGGATGCCTTGCCAACCGCCGATAGTCTTCGGGCAGCGCTGGTCGCGCTGGCGCCGGGCTACAGCCATATTATTGCGGCCAGTTCGAGCCTTGGCCGCGATGTGATCCCCGGCCTTGCGGCACGGCTCGGGGTCATGCCCGTGACCGATGTTGTCGAGATCGTCGCGCCCAACCGCTTTGTGCGCCCGATCTATGCCGGTAATGCCTTCGAGCACCTCAGCTCCAGCGAGCCGCTGCACATCCTGACTGTGCGCACGTCGGTGTTCACTCCGGCGCCGCTCGGGGCGGCTGTGCCGGTGGAAACGCTCGCCCCGCTGGCGCCGGGCCGGGTGACGACGCTTCGCGCCGAGCGCAGCGCGGGCGATTTCCCGGATCTGACCAGCGCGGCGGTGGTGGTATCGGGCGGCATCGCCTTTGGCTCGGTTGAAAAATTTGCCGCGTTGGGCGACCTGGCGACGGCGCTCGGCGGCGCTGTGGGCGCGACCCGCGCGGCGGTAGATGCGGGCTATGCGCCCAATGACTGGCAGGTTGGCCAGACCGGCAAGATCGTCGCGCCGGACCTCTATATCGGCATCGGCGTTTCCGGCGCGTTGCAGCACCTTGCGGGCATGCAGGGCGCCAAGCGCATTGTCGCGATCAATACCGATCCCGAAGCGCCGCTCGTCAAAGTCGCGGATTATGCGCTCATCGGCGATCTCGTGGAGATCGTGCCCCAGCTGATTGCGGCCTTCCGTAAAGCCTGAGGCAAGAGTTGCAATTCGGCCCGCCACGCCTATAAAGGCGCGGCCAGTTTCACCCGGAAGACCAGCATGTTTGAGACGCTCAAGACGGCCACGCTCGACAAGATTTTCGTGCTTATGGCCGAATATGCCAATGACGCCCGCGAGGGCAAGATCGACCTCGGCGTCGGGGTTTACAAAGACCCCAAGGGCACCACGCCGATCATGAGCGCGGTCAAAAAGGCCGAACAGAAGATGCTGGCGACCGCCTCGACCAAGACCTACAAGGGCGTGGTCGGCAATCGGGAGTTCTCCTCGGCGGTCGTTGATCTGGCGCTCGGTACGGCGGTCGACAAGGCGCGCGTGCGCTGCGTCAACGGCGCTGGCGGCACCGGGGCGTTGTCGATCCTGATGAATGTGCTGGCCCGGGCCCGCCCGCTTGGCCGCATCTTCATTTCCGATCCGAGCTGGCCGAACCATTGGCCCATGGCCGAACTGGCCGGGCTTACCCCGCACTATCACCCTTATTTCGACCCCAAGACGCGCGGCGTTGATTTTGCGGGGATGATGGGCGTGCTCGATACGCTCACCTCCAATGATATCGTTCTGCTGCATGGCTGCTGCCACAACCCCACTGGCGCCAGCCTGACGCGGGCGCAGTGGGATGCCGTGACCGAAAGCCTGAAGCGCACGGGTGCTTTCCCGCTCATCGACCTCGCCTATCTCGGTTTCGGCGATGGGCTCGAAGAAGATGCCTATGGCGTGCGCAAGGTGGTGGCCAATGTGCCCGAAGCCATGGTCGCTTTTTCCGCCTCGAAGAATTTCGGGCTCTACCGCGAGCGCGCCGGGGTGGCGATTGCCATTGCCAAGGATAGCGCCGCCGCCGATGTGGTCTCCTCGCAGATGCAGAACGTCATCCGCGCCACGATTTCGCAGACCCCGGACCACGGCGCCGAAATTGTGCGCCTCATCCTTGAAGACAAGGATCTGCGCGCCGAGTGGGAGAAGGAACTGACCGAAATGCGCGAGCGCATGAAGCGTCTGCGCGTCAAGCTGGCCGATGCCATCCGCCAGCGGTCTAACTCTTCGGATTTCGATTTCATCGCCGACCACACCGGCATGTTCTCGTTGCTCGGCCTGCCCGAGGCGGTTGTCAGCAAGCTGAAGCTTGAGGATGGCGTCTATATGATCAACGACTCGCGCATTAATGTTGCGGGCATTCCTGAAGATCGCATTGGCGAGCTGGCCGACAAAATGCTGGCCGCCCTGCGCTGAATACGCGTCCCCGCCCTTGCGGCGGGGGCCGGTTGCTACGACATCCACATCGCCAGAGGCGACCGTTCCTTTGGAGGGACCAAAATGAAGTTCTTTGTCGATACCGCCGAGATCAAGGACATCCGCGATCTTCATGCCACGGGCCTGCTCGATGGCGTGACCACCAACCCGTCGCTGATTGCCAAATCGGGCCGTCAGTTCAAGGACGTGATCAAGGAAATCTGCGCGCTGGTGCCCGGCCCGGTTTCGGCCGAAGTTGCCGCGACCGACTATGAGGGCATGGTTGCCGAGGGCGAAGTGCTCGCGAAAATCGCGTCCAATGTCGTGATCAAGCTGCCGCTGACCCTCGATGGGCTGAAGGCCACGAAGTATTTTTCAGGCAAGGGCGTGAAGACCAACGTCACCCTGTGCTTTTCGGCCAATCAGGCGCTGCTCGCCGCCAAGGTCGGCGCGACCTATATCTCGCCCTTCATCGGGCGGCTCGATGATATCAATGTCGACGGCATGGACCTGATCCACGACATCCGCGCCATCTACGACAATTTTGATTTCGAGACCCAGATTCTCGCGGCGTCGATTCGGTCGGCCAACCATGTGACCCAGGCCGCGATTGCCGGGGCCGACGTGGCGACCATCCCGCCGGCCGTCATCTACAAGCTCGCCGATCACCCGCTGACCAAATCCGGGCTCGAGCAGTTCGTGAAAGACTGGAAGTCGACTGGCCAGTCGATCCTCTGATTTTCGGTCTATCCCTTAGTCGGCGCTCGCCCTGCCGGGCGGGCGTCAAACGCTCCGGAACCGTGCCATGGCCAATCCTGAACTCGCCCAGCGCATCAAGCGCGCCCTCGAGACGGTCGAGATTCCGGGCGGGGGCTCGCTGTCGGGCTATGCCGGGCTGTCCGACATTATCGTGACCCCAAGCGCCGTGGCCTTCGCCATTGGCGTGGCTCCGGGCATGGAAGCGGCGTTCGGCCCAACACGCGCTGCCGCCGAACGGGCGGCGGCTGCAGTGGCGGAAGGGCGGAAAATCCTCGTCTCGCTGACTTCGGACAAGGCGGGCGCCAAACCCGCGACCGGTGAAGCCAAAGCGCAGGGTCGCCCCGGTCCCGGCCCGAAAGAGCCCGTTCCCGGCATCCGCCACATCATTGCTGTGGGCTCGGGCAAGGGCGGCGTTGGCAAATCTACGGTGGCGGTCAATCTTGCCCTCGCGCTGAGCGCCGAGGGGTTGAAGGTCGGCATTCTCGATGCGGACCTTTACGGCCCATCCGTGCCCAAGCTGCTGGGGCTCGAAGGCAAGCCGGCCATGCGCGAGGACGGCATTTTCACCCCGCACAGCGCGTTCGGGCTCCAAGCCATCTCCATCGGCTCAATGCTGACGCCCAATCAGGCCGTGGTCTGGCGCGGGCCGATGGCGACCGCCGGGCTCCGTCAACTGCTGCGCGAAAGCGAGTGGGGCGATCTCGACGTGCTGGTGATCGACATGCCGCCCGGCACCGGCGACATCCAGATTTCGCTCGTGCAGCAGGTGCCGCTTTATGGCGCGGTGATCGTGTCGACGCCGCAGGATCTGGCGCTGATCGACGCCAAAAAGGCCGTCGACATGCTGCTGCGTACCGACGTGCCCGTGCTCGGGCTCATTGAAAACATGAGCTATTTCGTCGCCCCGGATACCGGCACGCGCTACGATATTTTCGGCCATGGCGGCGCGCGCACGGCCTCGGAAACCTATGATCTGCCGTTCCTGGGCGAGGTTCCGCTGGTGATGAGCATCCGCGAAACCTCCGATGCCGGACGCCCGGTGGTCGCAACCGACCCCGAGGGCCCCGAGGCCAAGGCGTTCCGCGACATAGCGCGGACCATCCTTGACGCTCACCCGGCTTTGCGGCGCCCGTCGCTGTAACGCGTCGCCAGCATCACGGGCACGAGCCCGACCACCACGATGAGCAGGGCGGGCAGGGCGGCTTCGGCGAAGAGCCCGGCGCTGGCCTTGCCATAAACCACGCTCGCCAGCGTTTCGAGCCCAAGCGGCCTGAGTAGCAGCGTGGCCGGTAGTTCCTTGACGATTTCAACAAACACCAGCGTTGCCGCCGTGATCAGCGCCGGGGACAGGCTGGGCAGATCGACGAGAACCAGCAGGCGTGCCCCGCTGACCCCGAGGACCCGCCCGGCATCGAGCAGCGTATCGCCCCGCTTTTTCATGGCAGCGTCGAGGGTTGATGCCGACACCGCAAGAAAACGGATCGCGTAGACATAAAGGAGAGCGGCCACCGACCCGGACAGGATCAGGCCCGGCTTCCACTCCATCAGCGCCATGGTCACGCGGTTGACGGCCAGGTCAATCTGGCCGAGCGGCTGCAACAGGCCGAGTGCGAGCACGGTGCCGGGAATGGCATAGCCGAGCGTTGCGAAGCGAATGGCCTGACGCGCCGTCGGGCGCGCATGCCGGCTGCCGAGCCGGGCCGCGACAAAGCCGAGGGTCACGGTGAACGCCGCGCCCAGAAGGCCGAGGCCAAGGCTTGTTGTCCCGGCGTCGAACGCGAGGTCGATTTCGCCGACCCCGATATTACGCAGCGCGAGGGTGGCGAGCACCCCGAACGGCACGGCAAAGCCCGCGAGCAGCAGGCTCAGGGAGAAGAGGCTCGCCCCCAGGGCGGCGCGTGGCGCGAGTGTGACGCGGGCGGGGGGCACCCGGTTTTCGCCTGACGCCCCATAGGCGCGATTGCGTCGTCCCCATTGCTCGATCAGGATCAGGAGCCCGATGATGAGCACGATCGTGACCGCGAGCTGGGCTGCGCCGCCGAAATTATTGCGGTTGATCCAGGTGGAATAGATCACCGCCGTCAGGCTGTTGATGCCGAAATACTGCACTGCGCCCAGATCGTTCACGACTTCCATCATGGCGAGCGTCATGCCCACGGCGAGGGCGGGACGGCTGAGGGGCAGGGTGATCTCAAAAAAACTGCGCCAGCCATTGGCCCCCAGAACCCGCGCCGCGAGGCCGACCGACCCCGACTGCATGAGAAAAAAGCTGCGACACGCCGCATACACATAGGGGTAGAGGACGAGCGAGAACACGAGCACGGCGCCGCCCGGGCTTTTGATCGCCGGAAACCAGTACTGTTTGATCGTCGTTGCGCCGATGAGCGCGCGCAGGCCCTGCTGCACTGGACCGGTGAAATCGAGAAACTCGGTATAGGCATAGGCGGCGAGATAGGTCGGCACGGCAATGGGCAGCATCAGCGCCCACTCGAACACCCGGCGTCCCGGAAACTCGAAATGCGTCACGAGCCATGCGGCAACAAGGCCGATGATCCCGGTCGTAACCCCCACGCTGGCCATGAGCATGGCGGTTTCGCGCAGCGCTGTGGGCAGCATGGAGGAGGAGAGACCACCGCCGCCGCCAGTGGCGGCAAACAGCCCCGCCCCGAGGAGCCAGAGGATGGGCAGACCCATGAGGATTGCCAGCGCAAAAGCACCAATCGGCGGGAGTTTGATCCCGCCGACTGACTTCATCCTGACGCTTTGCGGCGTGGAAACGATGGGCGGCTCCTAGTTCTGCGGGCCTTCGTTGAACTTCAATTCATCCACGAGATCAGCGGCTTCCTTGCGGTGTGCTGCCGTATCGTTGAGCGACACCTTGGAGGGGTTGAGCTTGCCCCAACTGGCGATGAGCGGGGACGGCTCGACACCGGCCACGGCGGGGAACTCGTAATTGGCCCCCACATACATCTCCTGCGCCTCATTAGACAGCAGGAAGTCGATCATCGCATTGGCTTCAGCGACATGCGGCGCATACTTCGGGATATAGGCCCCGGCAGCATTCACCTGCGTGCCATCGCCATTGGCGTCGGGGTAGATGATCCGGGCCGAATTCGCCCAATCCTTCTGCTCCGGCTCGGCCTCGTTGGTCAGCATCACACCCATGTAATAGGTATTGCCGATGGCGAGGTCGCAGGTGCCTTCGAAGATTGCCTTGACCTGATCGCGGTCGCCGCCCTTGGGGGCGCTCACGAGATTATCGCGCACCCCGGCAAGCCAAACGCGGGTCTTATCCAGACCCCAGGCGGCGATCCGGTTGGCAATGAGCCCGATATTATAGGGATGGTCGCCCGGCCGGGTGCAGATGCGACCCTTCCATTCCGGCTTGGTGATGTCCTCATAGGCAAGCGCAGTATCGCTCACGCGGTCCTTGCTGACATAGAACACCCGGGCGCGGAGGCTGAGGGCCGCCCATTGCCCGTCC
The DNA here is from genome assembly GCA_903828145.1 of uncultured Hyphomicrobiales bacterium. Taxonomy (GTDB): domain Bacteria; phylum Pseudomonadota; class Alphaproteobacteria; order Rhizobiales; family Devosiaceae; genus Devosia_A. The sequence goes on from CAIKKY010000006.1 coordinate 180,963, forward strand.
GCATCGCGATACTCCGGTGCCAGCCGTTCAGCGACTTCCGGCGTGGTGATGGTCTGGGTCAGACCCTGTTCCTTGGCGCCCACCAGATTGCCCACATCGACCGTGAGCACCAGATCGGCCGGGGACAGCTCGCCCTCTGCCGCAACGCGTTCGTTGAGGCCATCGCCGGAATAAAGCACCTTCACCGTGATGCCGGTTTCGGCGGTGAACCGGTCAATCAGTGGCTGGATCAGCCCGGACTCCCGGTAGCTGTAGATGTTGAGTTCCGCACCCGTGGCGGCAACGGGCGTCTCCTCTTTGGGCTCCATGTCGCCGGAGGCAAAGGCGGCACCCGAGACCCCGGCAAGGATCGCGGCTGAAACGGCGAGCAGTCTGAAATTACGCATGGAGGAAGGTCCGTCCTGAGGGCTCATGACGGCGTTTTCGGAAATCTGACCCTTAGCGTCAACAATTCATTCCAGACCGCAACCGGGCCAATGAGGCGCTGCTTTAGAATGATTCAAACGATGCTCGCAAAACTGCCCATGCCTTGCCCCTGACCGTGCCACAGGAAACCGGCCGGGGTGCGACAATTTGTCAACCGCGAACCAGGTCGGCCGGAACATAAAGCGAAAAAATCGTACCGAGGCCCGGCGTGGGGTCAACATCGAGTCGCAGGGCGTTGACCGCCAGCAGCGAGCGCGTGAGCGCGAGACCAACACTGGAGCGGACCGGCTGACGCTCTGTGCCGTCCTTGCCCGGCCCATCGCGGAACACCACGAACCGTTCGCCCAGTTCGGTCTGGCTATCGCTGGTGTCGCGCACATTGATCAGCACGCCGCCCCCCTCGTCGCGTTGCGCCGAGAGGATCACCGTGCCGCCAACTTTGGTCTCGTCAATGGCGCTCGCGAGCAGATTGAGGATGGCCTGAGTCAGCGAGGGCCGGTCGGCGGTTATGCGGGGCAGCCGTTCGGATACGGCGCTGCGCACCAGTACCCGCGCCTCGGCGGCCTGCGCCCGGACCCGCGCGAGGCAGTGGTTGAGGAGATCGGCCAGATCAAGCTCGTCGCTTTGGGGCGCATAGCGACCGTCCTTGAGACGCGCGTAATCATCCAGCTCTTCGACCAGTTGCGCAATTTCGAGCCCGGCGGTGCGGATATCACGGGCATATTCGACAACGCGGAGCGGTTCGTCGGGTCCGCCCCCGGGGTGTGGACCTGCTGCAATCAATTCGGCAAAGCCGATAACCGTGTTGAGCGGCCGCCTTATGCCCCGGCTGAATCGGCCCAGAGTCGCCATGTCGTCTTCGACCTGACCGGCGGGGGCGGCAACGCGGGTTTCCGGTGTCGGGTGCTTCCGCACAAATCCGAAATAGCCGCTGACCACCCCGGCCTGCCCGGCCGCAAAGAGAATGAGGTCGGCGGGCGCGCGCGCCACGCGCACCAGTACGGAGGGGCGCGGCGTTTCAGCAAAGCGGGCCTTAAGGCCCAGAAAATGCTGTAAATCGCCAAGGTCACCGCTATCCACCAACTGGCTGAGGGGACGGCCGACGATCCTGTCGTCGGTTTCCCCGAGGAGAATGCGCGCATGCAGGCTGAGTTCAGTGACCACGCCCCGGTCATCGGCGGCGATGAAGCCGTCTTCCGACGCTTCGGCGCCAAGTTCGGCAAAGCGCTTGACCGCGCTTTCATGCGCGCCCGTCGCCCCGTCGGTGACCAGCACGGCCATCATCAGCGCGGGCTTACCCTGCCACGAAATGGAATTGAGCCGCGCATCGACCGTGACCAGCGTGCCGTCGCGCTTGACGAGCCGCGTCGTTGGTCCGGCGCCATCTTCAGCCGGAAACACCGCCGCGAGCCCGGCCAGCCGCAGGCTTTCGCTGCTGTCATAGCCGACGAGATCGGCAAAGGCGCGGTTAGAAAACAGGATCGCCTGATCGCGGAACACGAGTACGCCCATCGGCAGGCGGTTGAGAATGAACGTCTCACCGCCCAGCGCCACCAACTCGCCCTCGGGCGCAGCCTCCGTCGCCGGGGGCTCGGACGGGCGCTCGGCATGGCCGCCCATGGTGCTCACCCGATCGGTGAGGATTCGGCTCAGCTCATCGAAATTATAGCGGCTGACGCGCTCGACCGTGGCCTGATCGAGCGGCCCTTCGCTAAGAGGCAGAGGCGCGGCAGCCTCAGCCTCGGGCTTGGCCGGGGCGCGGCGGATCGAGCGGGCCGTGATCGACCAAAGGCGCGGCGCTTGAACCGGCTCGGGGGCAGGCTCTGCCGGCGGCTCGAGCGCCTCGGAGCCCTCGGCAATCAGCTGTTCGATCCGGGGCTGGGCCTCGGCGTAATCAGGCGTGGCCGGTGCCGCAGCCTTTGGTCCTTCTGGCGGCACCGCTGGCGCCGGGATGTCAGCCGAGAGAAGGCCCAGCTTTTCCTCGCGCGGGCCGGCAGCAAAAGGCTCGAGCCGCCAATCGGCGCCCTTGACCCCGACACGCACCGGCGCGTCACCGGCGGCATGGAGGATTTCGGCCAGTTGCTCGGCCCGATGGCTGTCGAGGCCAGGGCTATGCATCAGCACGCGCCCCTTGCGGTTGATCAGCACCATGGATGTGCCCGGCGGGATGACCGCGAGTTCAGTAGACAGCGGGGCCAGGTGCCAGGCTTGTTTCAGCCAGTCCCGCTCGACCGGGTCATTCATATGGACGAGCAGGCCCTGAGTGCCGTCGGGCGTCGTGACGGCGCGCGAGGCGCAGGTGGCGGAAAACGGGTGGCCATCCACGTTGAATTGCAGGCGTCCGGCGCTGAACTGGCTGGGCAGGGCGAGGCGGATGAGGCGCTGGATCTGGCCTTTGACCGGCTCGAACGTGGCGGCCAGCTTGAGGCCGCTCTTTTTCAGTTTCGCGCCAACAAGCCGTGAGGCGCGGTTCTGCCAGACGAGCGCACCGTCCTGACCCCAGAGCCAGGCGGGCCGGGAATCGGCAATCAGCGCCAAGAGCGCCAGTCCTTCTGCCGATTGCAGCCTGGTAATACGCACGACCCAACACTTTCCGGGGTGTCCCATTTTGGCACAGCCCGCACGCGACACTTAACAGAGCGTAAATAGCCCGCTCTCCTGTGCCGGTCTATTGGAGAGCCCCGTGCGGCCGGGGTTTATCGCGGCAGATGGTTAAATCCGGGGGCTTATGCGGATAGGGGGTCCTGCTTGAACTTGCCACTGGACAGGATCATCTTCGCTGACTAAGAGTTCCACGCCTTGGGCCGCCTTAGCTCAGTTGGTTAGAGCACTAGATTGTGGATCTAGGGGTCCCCCGTTCAAACCGGGGAGGCGGTACCATTCTTTCAAGCCCCCGCGCTGATGGCCCGGACGTCCTATTTCGGGCATGCCGACCTGTCGGACGTTATTCGCTCAGGCGCAGGTTTTCGGTTGGGTTCATCAGCATCGGCCGCGCCACGCTGACGACCCGCACAGTCAATTCTGGAACACCGACCAAGCCAACAAAATAGCTTGGAAACGTCATGGCGACGCTCAAATAAAGGCCGCCTGCACCATCTAGTCGGTCCGATACGCTGACATAGGCGAGCCCGCCAGGCCCCAGATATTGAGCAATCTCATGTTCGAGCCCGGACGAGATATCCAGGGCCCACGAAATACTGGCGCTTCCGGAGCCGGTGAGGGCCAGGGCAGTTTGATCCAGCAACGACTGAGCGTGCTGTCGTGCAGACATCAGACGGGCAAAATCAATCCCTGTGCCGATTAGCGCAATGAGCGCAAAGGCCATCAGGGCGAACGCAGGCGCAAAGGCGCCTTCGTCGTCATGGAACAGGGATTGAGACCACCGGGCACTCTTGCTCATGTGTCGACGATAGGGGTTGGCGCTTAAAATTCGATCAATCCCAAAGGCCGACATCGTGCCTGAGATTGGACGGCAGCCATTGCAGACGCCTTCGCCTGGTCCGGCGACGTTTGAGCCTGATGAGCTGCAGGGCCCTGAAAAGCCTGCGGAAAGCCGAAAAACGCCCCGGGGCGCTGGCACGAAATTTCATGATGAATCATCCAGCCCAAGGGCCGGACCCTGATGACAGAAGGGAAAGGGGCGGGGCGGTGCTACCCGAGAAACCTGGTCGCTAGCGCGCGGTCAAACTGCGGTGAGCTGTCGGGTTCGGTTGGCAACGCGGGTGCTCAAAGGGGCACCTTGGGCACTGAGAGTGCGGATCGACAAAATCATGGCGCCCTCCTGTGGTACATGTTGCACTGATTGCGCTCGTATACGAGTTTATACGCATAGGCAAGCGCCCACGCAATCGATCGAGCGCCGCCGATGGTCGGGCCAGCTTCCTTGTGTCAGCGCGGGCTTTCGGCTAGAGACCGGCGTCCTTCAAGCGTTCCGAGCCCGGCTTTCCCATGACCGAAAAAATGAAGCTGATCGCCCCGCGCCTGCCGCGCGGTTTCGAGGACCGTGCCCAAAAGGATATCGCGGCAATCACCGAGATGACCGCGCGTATCCGCCAGGTTTACGAGCGGTATGGCTTCGATCCGGTCGAAACCCCGTTTTTTGAATATACCGAGACCCTCGGCAAGTTCCTGCCCGATACCGACCGGCCCAATGTCGGCGTGTTTTCGCTGCAGGACGATGACGAGCAGTGGATGAGCCTCCGCTATGATCTCACCGCGCCGCTCGCCCGCTATTTTGCCGAGAATTTCGATCGTTTGCCCAAGCCCTTCCGCAGCTACCGGCAGGGCTATGTGTTCCGCAACGAAAAGCCGGGTCCTGGTCGCTTCCGGCAATTCATGCAGTTCGACGCCGATACAGTTGGCGCGCCCGGCCCCGAGGCCGATGCTGAAATGTGCATGATGATGGCCGACACCATGGATGCCCTGGGCCTTGAGGGCCAGTATCTGGTGAAGGTCAACAACCGCAAAGTGCTCGATGGCGTCCTGGAGCTGATCGGGCTCGGCGCCGCCGACCCGGAAAAAAGCCTCACCGTGCTGCGCGCTATCGACAAGCTCGATCGGCTTGGGCTCGAGGGCGTCAGTGAACTTCTGGGTGCGGGCCGAAAGGATGAGAGCGGCGACTTTACCAAAGGCGCAGGCCTCCTGCCCGACGCCATTCACCGCGTGTTGGGCTATGTGGGGCTCAAAGGCGAGGGCGAGAGCTTCTTTGCCGGGCTTGAAGCCTTAGTCGAAGGCAGCGCGCGCGGGCTTGAAGGCGTTGCGGAACTCCGGGCCATGGCGGCGCTCTTTGCCGCTGCGGGCTATGGTGCTGATCGCGTGCGCATCGACCCCGCGGTGGTGCGCGGTCTTGAATATTACACCGGCCCGGTGTTCGAGGTCGAACTGACTTTCCGCGTGACCAATGAAAAGGGTCAGGACGTGGTCTTCGGGTCCGTGGGCGGCGGGGGCCGTTACGATGGGCTCGTCTCCCGCTTCCGGTCTGAACCGGTTCCGGCCACGGGCTTTTCCATCGGCGTGTCGCGTCTTGCCCATGCGCTGAAACTGACCGGCAATCTCGAAAGCGCCGATCCGGTGGGGCCGGTTGTCGTGCTGGTGCTCGACAAGGACCAGACCGCCCGCTACGGCGAAATCGTGTCGCGGCTGCGCCGCGCCGGAATCCGGGCCGAAATGTTCATGGGCCAGACCAAGAACTTCGGCAAGCAGGTCGCCTATGCCGACAAGCGCAATTCACCGGCCGTCATTATTGAGGGCACCGATGAGCGCGCGCGCGGCATTGTGCAGATCAAGGACCTGATCGCCGGTAAGGAAGCCGCCAAGGCGATTGCCGACAACGCCGAGTGGAAGGCTGAACGGCCCGGCCAGTTCGAGTGCCGCGACGATGAAATCATCGCGCGCCTGTCGGCGCTACCGGCGATCCACGCGCACTTGCAGAGCCAGAAATGACCAGCCCGTCCGATCGTTTTGCCGAGCTGACACGGCTCGTCGAGGCGCACACCGTGACGCGGGTCACCCCGCCGCTGCTCTTGCCCGCTGCGCCCTATTTTGAGCTGGCGGGCGAGGAGTTTGGCCGCAATCTGCTGCTCACCACCACCAATAATGGCGTGGAACTCTGCCTGCGGCCGGATTTCACCCTGCCCATCGCCCAGAGCTTTCTGGCCGATGGGCGCGCGGGGACGCCCTCAGCCTATACCTATCTCGGCCCGATTTTCCGCCAGCTTGATGCCCAGCCGGTCGAGGCGCAGCAGGCGGGGCTTGAACTCCTCGCCCAGCCCGACCCTGAACTGGCCATCGATCAGGTGCTGAATTTTATCCGCAGGGTGCTGACGATCTATGACATCGGCGCTATACGCGTGCGCGTTGGCGGGGTGGGGCTGTTCGAGGCCTTTCTGGAGGCGTCGGGCGTTCCGGCTGCGTGGCGCGGCCGCATTCGGCACCGCTTTGGCCACCCCGAGGCGCTGGCCCGCCTGATGGAGCGTTTGGCGCGCCCCGACCCTGGCGGGTCGGCCCCGATCCCGGAAGACCGCGAGACCGTCGTCGAAATCGTGACTGAAGCCATGATCGCGGGGGGGCTGGCGCTCGTGGGCAGCCGCACGCCCGACGAGATTGCGGATCGCTATATCGAAAAGCAGGCGCTCTCCGCCGCGCCGGTGCCGCCCGACGTGGTGCGGCTCCTTGAAACCTATCTCGCCATTGCGGCCCCGGCCGCCGACGCATTTGACCAGATTGAAGCGCTGGCGAGCGAGCACGGCTTTTCCATGCAACCGGCGCTGTCGCGCGCGCGGGCCCACCTGAACGCCCTGTCGGCGCTGGCACCCGCCTCCGATGTGATTTTCGACGCCGGGTTTTCGCCGCGCCTCGATTATTACACCGGCATTGTGTTCGAGCTTCTGGGCCACGACGGCAGCATTCTGGCGTCGGGCGGCGAGTATGACCGTATGCTCGAGCGGCTGGGGGCCAAGGCCCCCATTTCGGCCTGCGGCTGCGCCGTATGGGTGGAACGGCTTGAACGGGAGCGGACCCGATGACTCCCGAAGGCTTGACGCTCGCCGTGCCCTCCAAAGGGCGGCTCGAGGAATTGACCCGCAAGGCCTTTGCCGAGGCCGGGCTGACCATTGCCCGCCCGGGCGGCGAGCGGTCCTATATCGGCAGCATGAAATCGCAGCCGCATGTGACTGTGCGCTTTTACCCCGCCGCTGAAATTGCGCGGGAGTTGATTGCCGGGACCATCGACCTGGGTGTAACCGGCGCTGATCTGATTTATGAATCCTCTGAAACCGGGCCCGATCACGTGGTATTTGCGCGGGGACTGGGCTTTGGCGAAGCCGATGTGATTGTCGCCGTGCCCGACGCCTGGATCGACGTGCGCACCATGAGCGACCTGGCCGATGTGGCTTCAGATTTTCGCGCGCGCCACGGCCGCTGGCTGCGGGTCGCCACGAAATATGTCAACCTGACGCGGCACCACTTCGCCCGGGCCGGGATTGCCGAATACCGCATTGTTGAAAGCGCCGGAGCCACTGAGGCCGCCCCCGCATCGGGCTCGGCCGATCTCATCGTCGATATCACCACAACCGGCTCGACCCTGACCGCGAACCAGCTGCGCATTCTCGATGATGGGCTGATCCTCAAATCCGAAGCCAACCTGATCGTCTCGCGGGCCGCGGCCTGGACCCCGGCGCGCAAGGCGCAGCTTGACGCCTTCCTGTCGATTGTTGGCGGGGTCGCCCCGGGTCTGTCGACGACGCTGTGATGATCGATCCGCTTCTGCTTTTGGGCTTTGGCGGGGTCGGGCTTCTCGCCGGTTTTGTCGATGCCATCGCCGGCGGCGGCGGGCTCATTGCGCTACCAGCGCTGCTGTCTGTCGGCATTTCGCCGATCTCCGCCTTTGGCACCAACAAGGTGCAGTCGGTCATCGGAACGGGCATTGCCGCGCTCACCTATTGGCGCAAGGGCTTTATTACGCTTCGGGAGCTGCTCCCGGCGATTGCCGTGACCTATCTCACCTCGTTTCTCGGGGCCTGGCTCGTCAAATCCATCGATACGACGCTTCTGGCGCTGGCGGCCCCGGCGCTTCTCATTCTGATTGCGCTATATTTTGCTGTGGCGCCCCGGCTGTCCGATGCTGATCGGCATGCGCGCTTTGATCCGCGCCTCTTCGTACCGCTGATGGGGGGCGTAATCGGCTTTTATGATGGCGTGTTCGGCCCGGGCACCGGCTCGTTCCTCACCGTGGGTTTCGTCACGCTGTTCGGTTTCGGGCTGACCCGCGCCGCAGGGCACACCAAAGTGCTGAACCTCACCTCGAATATCGGGGCACTGACGCTGTTCATTCCCACCGGGCATGTCATCTGGCCCATTGCGATTGCCATGGCCATCGGCCAGTTCGCAGGCGGCTATCTCGGCGCCATGACCGGCATCCGCTTCGGCGCCAGGCTCATCCGCCCCCTCGTGGTCATCGTCTCAATCGCCCTGGCGATCAGGCTTTTGGTGTTCAGGTGAGGCTGCGCCGCGAGGCGCGCTAACCAGCCCCGGTCGGCGTGAGAAATCGTCCAACAAAAAGGGGCGACCCGAAGGCCGCCCCAGATTTTTGGCGTGAGCCGGTTGGCTGGACTTAGAAGTCCATGCCACCCATGCCGCCCATGCCGCCACCGCCGCCCGGCATTGCCGGAGCCGCATCGCGCGGCAGTTCGGCAATCATGGCTTCGGTGGTGATCAGCAACGAGGCGACCGAGGCCGCATCCTGCAGGGCAGTCCGCACGACCTTCACGGGGTCGACGATGCCCATCTTGATCATGTCGCCATATTCACCGGTCTGGGCATTGTAGCCAAAGGTGGGGCTGGCATTCTCAAGGATCTTGCCGACCACAACCGAACCCTCGTCGCCCGCATTCTGGACGATCTGGCGGACGGGTTCCTGCAGCGCGCGACGCACAATGCCGATACCGGCCTGCTGGTCTGCGTTGGAACCCTTGACGGTGAGGTTGGCCGAAGCGCGCAGCAGCGCAACGCCGCCGCCCGGAACGATACCTTCTTCAACCGCAGCGCGGGTCGCATTGAGCGCGTCATCAACGCGGTCCTTGCGTTCCTTCACTTCGACTTCGGTCGAGCCGCCGACCTTGATCACGGCAACGCCACCAGCGAGCTTCGCGAGACGCTCCTGCAGCTTTTCCTTGTCGTAATCCGAGGTGGTTTCCTCGATCTGCGCCTTGATCTGCGCAACGCGGGCCTGAATGTCGGCCTTGGCGCCGGAACCATCAACGATCGTGGTGTTCTCTTTCGAGATTTCCACGCGCTTGGCGGTGCCGAGCATGTCGAGGGTGACGTTTTCGAGCTTGATGCCGAGGTCTTCCGAGATCACCTGACCACCGGTCAGGATCGCGATGTCTTCGAGCATCGCCTTGCGGCGATCACCAAAGCCCGGGGCCTTGACGGCGGCAACCTTGAGCCCGCCACGCAGGCGGTTGACCACGAGGGTCGCCAGGGCTTCGCCTTCAATGTCTTCGGCAATGATGAGCAGCGGGCGGTTCGACTGCACCACGGCTTCCAGCACCGGCAGCATCGACTGCAGGTTCGAGAGCTTCTTTTCGTGCAGCAGGATCACCGGGTCTTCGAGGACCGCAGTCATCTTTTCGGCATTGGTCACGAAATAGGGCGACAGGTAGCCGCGGTCGAACTGCATGCCTTCAACGACATCGAGTTCGGTCTCGGCGGTCTTGGCTTCCTCGACGGTGATGACACCCTCGTTGCCGACCTTCTGCATGGCGTTGGCAATCATTTCGCCGATGGCGACTTCGCCATTGGCCGAAATGGTGCCGACCTGGGCCACTTCGGAATTATCCGAGATGGTCTTCTTGGCCTTGGCGAGATTGGCGACGACTTCGGTCACGGCGAGGTCGATGCCGCGCTTCAGATCCATCGGGTTCATGCCGGCGGCAACGAGCTTGACGCCTTCATTGACGATGGCCTGGGCGAGAACGGTCGCCGTGGTGGTGCCGTCACCGGCAATGTCATTGGTCTTCGAGGCCACGGCGCGCAGCATCTGGGCGCCCATGTTTTCGAACTTGTCTTCAAGTTCGATTTCCTTCGCAACCGACACACCGTCCTTGGTGATACGCGGTGCGCCGAAGCTCTTGTCGATCACCACATTACGGCCTTTGGGGCCGAGGGTGACCTTCACCGCGTTGGCGAGGATATTGACACCACGGACCATCTTGTCACGGGCATCGGTCGAAAAACGTACGTCTTTGGCTGCCATCTGGGGCGTTCCTTCAACTTACACTGGGAGGGAGAAAGGGCGAAGCGGCGGGCCGCTTTAGCCGATCACGCCCATGATGTCGGTTTCCTTCATGATCAGAAGGTCTTTGCCGTCGAGTTTCACTTCGGTGCCGCTCCACTTGCCGAACAGCACGCGATCGCCTGCCTTCACATCGAGGGCAACAATCTTGCCGCTGTCGTCACGGGCGCCGGGGCCAACGGCCTCGACAATGCCTTCGGACGGCTTTTCCTTGGCGGTATCGGGAATGATGATGCCGCCAGCGGTCTTTTCTTCACTGTCGACGCGCCGGACAACAACGCGGTCGTGCAGGGGACGGAAAGCCATGTTCGCTCCTGTAAAGTCTGAAAAAGGGGATGTTAGCACTCATCAGCGAGGAGTGCTAACGTGCCAGGCGGATATAGGGAGTGCCCCCCGGCCCTGTCAAGGCGCGTGGTCAGTCACTTTTAAGGCCTGTGGTGTAGGCATGAATACGGACCCTCCGGCGTTGCAGTTGCATTGGGGGGTTCCCCGGTTTACCGGGACGTGCGTGTTTGTGTGGAGCGTTCGCCGTGTCCAGCCTCGAGATCAGCGCCGTTCCGGCGGCCACAACATGGACAGCGCCTGCTGTCGCCGTCATCGTTCCGACTTTCAACGAGCGCGAAAACATTGCGCTGCTCTATGAAAAGGTGATGACCGCGCTGGGCTCCACGCCGTTTGAATTCATCGTCGTCGATGACAATTCGCCCGATGGCACGGCGGCGCTCGCTAAAGAGATGGCGCAGCGCCTTCCCAATATGCGTTGCCTGCACCGGCTTGGTCGGCGCGGCCTCGCGTCGGCCGTGTGCGAAGGCGCGGCCTCAGCCGCCGCCCCCTATATCGCGGTGATCGACGCCGATCTGCAGCATGATGAGCGCATTCTGCCCGCCATGCTCGCCCGCGCCATCGACGGGGCCGATATTGTGGTGGGCACGCGCTACGCCGGGGCTGGCAGCGCGTCCGAAGGCCTCTCGGTCATGCGTGAACAGGGCAGCCGCCTCGCGACGCAGCTCTCCAGCCTGTTAACCGGCAAGAGCCTGTCGGATCCGATGAGCGGCTTTTTCCTGATGCGCCGCGCGCTGTTCGATAAGGTTGCGCCGGGCCTCAGCGCCGAGGGCTTCAAGGTCCTGCTCGATATCATCGTCAGCGCGACCCGCGCCCATGCCACCGAAGGTCTGCCCCTGACGATTGCTGAAGTGCCTTACACATTCCGCACGCGCCATGCCGGCACCAGCAAGATGGGCCCGCTGGTGGTGATCCAGTTCCTGGGTCTGTTGCTGTCGCGGATGACGCGCGGCGTGCTGCCCACCAGTTTTCTGATGTTTGCCATGGTGGGCACCTCGGGGCTCGTCGTCCACCTTATTACGCTCGCCATCACCCATGACGGGCTCGGTTTCACCTTTGCCTATGCGCAACTGGCGGCCACGCTGGTGGCCATGACCACGAATTTCGTGCTCAATAATGCCCTGACTTACGCCGACCGCAAGCTGAAGGGCGCGCGCTTCTGGCGCGGGCTCATCACCTTCTATCTCGTGTGCTCCATCGGCACGATCGCCAATGTCGCGGTCGCGGCCAATCTGTTCGCGGCAAGCCACGCGTTGATGCTCTCGGGCATTGCGGGGGCGATGATGAGCGTGGTCTTCAACTATTCGGTGACGCGGATTCTCACCTGGCGCTGAGCCGCAATTCGGGTCGGCCTAGGCCGCGCCTGCCCAGGCCTGCCGCTTGCGGTAGATGGTCGAGGGGCTGACTTCCAAAGCTTCGGCCGCAAGCGTCACATTGCCGCCGAACACCGCCAGCGCCTTTTCGATAATATCCTGTTCCTGCTGCCACATCGGCCGGACCTGCGGGTCGCTGCGCTGGTCGTCACGCGACGGGCGGCGGAAACCGGCCTGCCTCAGGTGGGCAACGCCCACCGGCTCCGCGCCGGCATAGCGCGCCGCGCCCACAAGGATAGCGCGCAGTTCGCGCACATTCTGCGGCCAGTGCCAATCGGCGAGCATCTGGCGGGCATCGCGCGTCAGCGGTGCCGGGCGTCCGGCACCAATGAAATGATGCGCGAGCGGCTCGATGTCGCCAATCCGCTGGCGCAGCGGCGGCAGATAGAGCGGCAGGGCCTGCAGGCGGTAAAACAGATCATCGCGCAGGTGCCGCCCCGCGACCAGTTCCAGCGGCGACAGCGCCGAAACGCAGCAAATACGCGCCTTGAGCGGCCGTTCCCGGCTTTCCCCGACCCGCTGGAACACCCCTGTGCGCAACACCCGCATCAGGCGGGCCTGTAAGCCGTGATCGAGCTTTTCGATGCCCTCGAGCACGAGCACGCCGCAATCGGCGCGCTCAAGCGCTCCGGCCTCGCCCTGCGGCGCATCGCTGGAAAGCCCCGCTCCGACGCCAAACAGCGCCAGTTCCACTCGATCAGCCGCGCAATCGAGGCTCTCGAGCGGACCGCTGCGGCGCTGATCGAGCTGGCAGAGCACCAGAGCCGCCAGTGATTTGCCGGTGCCTGCTTCGCCGCTGATGAAGACCGGATCATCCCCAGCGGCGAGCCGCGCCATCTGCCCGGCCACCGCTTCCATCTGCATGGAGGTACCGACCAGCACCGGCGTTGCCGCAGGTGCCGCGCGACGGCCCTCGCGTTGACCATGGCGGCGGGCAAGATCACTGATGCTGCGGGCCAATCCGGCCTCGGTGAGGGGGGCGCTCAGCACCTCATGCACGCCATGGCGCATCAGGGCCATGCTGGTGCTCAGCGATGCCACCTCCAGATGCGCAATGATCAGCGTTTCGGGCGCCTGCCGGGCGATCCGGGCCGCCAATTCGCCGATTTCGGCCGGTGACAGGGCGATCAGCACGGCATCGGCGGGTTCGGCGGCAAGCCGCAGCAGCGCCTCGCGCGGACAAAGGGGCACAAGGCCCGGCACAGGGGCAGGCGCATCAGCCGTCTCGGCCACAAACAACACCGTAAAGGTGGCCAAAGACGTCATGGGCGACACTCACGCAGGGTTACTCGTTCGACTTTTAGTGTTGCAAAACAGGGTAAACAATTCGTTGCCCGCTTACGCTTTTTGGGTTGAAAGCCCTCCAACGCGCCTTGCTGGATACGCGTTCGCCCGTATACCTCACTGTAGGGTGCGGATGGAGAGTCTCGGGTGCAGCGTCTGATCTATGTCTTGATAGCGCTCACGGGGCTGGGGCTCGGCGTGGCCACCTATGGCGGCCTCGCGTTTTCGGCGGTCGAATCAGCCACTGTGGCGCTGGCCTTTTCGGCCATGGGCATGACCTTGGCCGAGCGCACCGAGCGGCGGCGCAGCGAAGCGCGCCTCGATCAGGGGTTTCAGGCGCTGGCGCGGCTCCTCGCGACCAATGCCAAGGCAGGTCAGATGCTCAGCGAGCGGCTGACGACGCTCACCGAGGCTGATTATTCCGGCCGCATGGAAGCCATTGAGGCCGATCTTTCGGTTCTGGGTGCGGTGGTGCGGCAGGTGGCCGAGGCGCTGGCTGACCTCGAAGAAGCGCGCGACGATGCCCAGGGCACGCCGGCGCCGAGGGCGCCCGCTCCGCCGCTGGCTGTCGAGCCGGATGCCTTTCCGCACCCCCTGATTTCTCCGCTGGAACTGCGCGCCGCGCTCGATGCCGACCGTCTGGTGATGCATGCTGCCCCGGTGCAGCTCGTCGCCGGTCGCCGGGCCTTTGGCTTTGATCTCGTGCCGCAATTGCTGCGGGGCGAAGACCTGTTTGCCGATGCCGTTGAATTCATGCCGCGCCAGGGCGGCGAAGACCTGATCCGGCGCATCGATGCGCTCGGCTGGGCCGAGGCCATCGCCGTGGCCCGCAAGGCCCGCTCGAACCGGCAGAACACCCGCTTGTTCGTGCCCATCAGTCGGGCCAGCCTTGCCGATGCAACCGTGATGGAAGAGCTGACCGAGAAACTGGGCGATGTCGAAATCGCGTCGGCGCTGGTCTTAAGCGTGACCGAGGCTGAATGGCAGCGCGTCGGACCGCGCGAAAAGAAGCGCCTTTACGCGCTTCGCAAGGCCGGCGCGGCGATGGCGCTGCTGGATTGCGCGACGCTGCGGCTCGATTTTGCGGATCTGAAGAGCATGGGCTTCACGTCGGTGCGTATTGATGCGACGCGGTTCCTGCGCAACCCCGATGCCTATTCCGATTTCCACATTTCCGATGTCGCCGCTTTCCTCAAGCGCTACGATGTTGAGCTGTGCCTCACCGGCATTGTCGATGAGCAGCAATTGCTCGCAGCGGCTGAAAATGGCATAGGGCTCGCCTCCGGGCCCCATATCGGTCGGCCCGAGCCCATCGCCAAGGAGGCCGGCCTGCGCGCCGCCCCCGCCGAAAGGCTGAAAGCGAGGGCCTGACCGGAGTATCGGTATGAGTGGCTCGAAGGGGCTCGGCCAACTTGCGCCGGGCTATGACATGATCCTGTCCGATGTCTGGGGCGTCTTGCACAATGGGGTGAGGGCGTGGCCCGAGGCGGTGGCGGCCCTTCAGACCTTCCGCCAGGGTGGCGGAACGGTCGTGCTGATCACCAATTCGCCGCGCCCGTCAGGCCCTCTCGTGCACCTCCTCGATGATGTGGGCGTGCCGCGCGACTGCTATGATGCCATCGTGTCCTCGGGCGATGCCACCCGGGCCATGCTGCGCCCCTATGCGGGTCGCCCCGTTCACGCCGTAGGGCCGGACGACGAACTCTACCTGTTCGATGGTCTTGACCTGATCTTCACCGACGCGGAGCGGGCCGAGGCCATCGCCGTCACCGACCTCGATACCATGGACGATACGCCGGACATGTACCGCGAACGGGCGCAGCACTGGCGCGCGCTCGGCCTGCCGATGATCGTGGCCAACCCCGATCGGGTGGTGGAGCACGGGGACCGCATGGTCTATTGCGGCGGCGCGCTGGCGGACCTCTACACCGAACTGGGCGGCGAAGTGCGCATGGCCGGCAAGCCCTATGCGCCGATTTACACCGAAGCGCTGCGGCTGGCCGAGGCGGCGCACGGCACCGCGGTCCCGCGAAGCCGGATTCTCGCCATTGGCGATTCTGTGCGCACCGATGCTGCCGGGGCCGCGACCGAAGGGCTCGATTTCCTGTTCATCACCGGCTCAATCCACGCCGAAGAGCTGCACGGCTTTGGCGACCGGACCGAGGCGGCAGTCGCTGCCCTGCTGGCGCCGACCGGCGTGCAGGCTGTGAGCCATCTGTCTCGGCTCAGGTGGTGAGCCTGTCCGCTGCCCCTCAGTGCCTTGCGCCGAGGGGCGAAACTTGTCATATCCGCCACAACTTCTGCGGGAACGCACGTGTCCTTTATCCGGTTAGATGGCCTTGATCACGTGCCGCCCGCCCTCAAGGGGGCGATGGTGGCGATTGGCAATTTTGACGGCTGCCACCGGGGGCACCAGGAGGTGTTCCGCGTGTTGCGCGCCAGGGCCAACGCGCTCGGCGTGCCGGCCCTGATGGTTACGTTTGAGCCGCATCCGCGCGATGTGTTTGCGCCGATCCCCGGCATGTTCCGCCTGACCCACGCCAGCGAAAAGGCCCGCATTGCCGAGGCCATGGGGCTCGACGGCATTGTGGTGCTCGATTTCACCCGGCCGTTTTCCGAGATTGACGCCGATACATTCGTATCGCGCTTCCTCGTTGACGCGCTCGGCGTCTGCGGCGTGACCGTGGGGGCGGATTTCCACTTCGGGCACAATCGGCAGGGCACTCCGGCCTTTCTCAAGGCGGCGGGCGAAAAATACGGGTTCGCGGTCGATGTGCTCGACCTGCTCGATGAGGGCGATGGCCCGATTTCATCCACCCGCATCCGCGAGCGTCTGCGGCAGGGCGATATTGCCGGGGCGACCGAGCTTTTGGGCTACCACTACGTGCTGTCGGGCACCGTGGTGAAGGGCGATCAGCGCGGGCGGCTGCTGGGTTTTCCCACGGCCAATGTTGCCTCGCCTACCGGGTTTGATCTGTTGCAGGGCGTCTATGCCGTGCGGGTGCGCCTCGGCGAGCGGCGGCTCATCGGCGTGGCGAGCTATGGCAAGCCGATGTTCAACAACGAGCGGCCCCCGTTTGAGACCTGGATTTTCGAGTTCGACGAAGACATCTACGGCGAAACGCTGGATGTGGCTCTTGTCGGTCTGGTGCGCGGGCAGGAGAAGTTCAGTTCGCTCGAGGAGCTGATTGCCGCCGTGGCGCGCGATGCACAGAAGGCGCGGACCATGCTGGCCGCCGCCGCCCCGATCAGCGCGCTCGACCGCGCCCTCGGCTTCTTCGGCTGAAGGGCCTTTCCCCCACCCCCCGCCGCTGCTAAAAGCCCCGCAGATTTGATGGGCTTGAGCGATTTACCGATGAACGATACCCACGGCGCCGACAGCGCGACGGATTACAGCTCCACCCTGTTCTTGCCCGCCACGGACTTTCCGATGCGCGCCGGGCTGCCCGACCGCGAGCCGCTCTGGCTGAAGCGCTGGGAGGATATGGACCTCTACCACCGGCTGCGTCAGGCGGGGCAGGGCAAGCCGCTGTTCACGCTGCATGATGGCCCGCCCTATGCCAATGGCAACATCCATATCGGGCACGCGCTCAACAAGATCCTGAAGGATCTCGTCAGCCGCTCGAAGACCATGCTGGGTTATAATTCGGCCTATGTGCCGGGTTGGGACTGCCACGGCCTGCCCATTGAATGGAAGGTCGAAGAACAGTACCGCGAGAAGGGCAAAAACAAGGACGACGTGGCGATCAACGAGTTCCGCGCCGAATGCCGGAGCTTTGCCCAATACTGGGTTGATACCCAGCGCGAGGAATTCAAGCGCCTGGGCGTGTTGGGCGATTGGGACAATCCCTATCTGACCATGAGCTTTGATGCCGAAGCCCAGATCGCGCGCGAGCTGATCAAGGTCGCCATGTCGGGCCAGCTCTATCGCGGCTCGAAGCCGGTGATGTGGTCGGTTGTCGAACGCACCGCGCTCGCCGAAGCCGAAGTCGAATATGCCGATTATGAGAGCGACACCATCTGGGTGAAGTTCCCGGTTACGGCCGGTCCGGCAGCGCTCCTCGGGGCCTCGGTGGTGATCTGGACTACGACGCCCTGGACCATCCCGGCCAACCGCGCCATCTCCTATTCGGGCAAGATTGCCTATGGCCTCTATGAGGTCACTTCGGCCCCGGCCGACAATTGGGCCAAGACCGGCGACCGGCTGATCCTCGCCGACAAGCTGGCGGCCGAGACTTTTGCCAAGGCGCGGGTCGATGGTTTCGAGCGCCGCGCCGGGCTCTCGCCCGACGAACTGGCCTCACTCACGGCCGCGCACCCCCTCAAGGGCGTCGGCAGCGGCTATGGCTTTGCTGTGCCCCTGCTCGATGGCGAACACGTGACCGACGACGCGGGCACGGGCTTTGTGCATACCGCGCCGAGCCACGGCCTCGATGACTTTGAAATCTGGATGGCCTCGGGCCGGTTGCTGAAAGAGCGCGGCATTGATTCGGCCATTCCTTTTGCCGTGGATGACGCAGGCTTTTACACCGCCGCCGCCCCGGGGTTCGAAGGCGCGCGCGTCATCGACGATCAGGGCAAGAAGGGCGATGCCAACCAGCGCGTCATCACCGCCCTGTCCGAGCAGGGCGCCATGCTGGCGCGCGGCCGGTTGAAGCACCAGTACCCGCATTCGTGGCGGTCCAAGAAGCCGATCATCTACCGCAATACGCCGCAGTGGTTCGTTTACATGGACCGCGACATCGGTGGTAAGGCGGGCGACACGCTGCGCACCCGCGCGCTGGCCGCGATCGACGCGACGACGTTTTACCCGCCGCAGGGCCAGAACCGCCTGCGCGCCATGATTGCCGACCGGCCGGATTGGGTGCTGTCGCGTCAGCGCGCCTGGGGCGTGCCGATTGCGGTGTTCTATAATGCGGTAACCGACACAATCCTGAAGGACGAGGCGGTCAACGCCCGCATTGGCGCCGCTTTTGAAACCGAGGGCGCCGACGCCTGGTTCAAAGAAGGCGCCAAGCAGCGTTTCCTCGGCAATGCCGTCGCCGACCCCGAGAACTGGACCAAGATCGACGATATTCTCGATGTGTGGTTCGAAAGCGGGACCACGCATTCCTGGGTGTTGAAGAACCCGAAAAAATGGCCCGACATGCAGTTCCCGGCGGGCATGTATCTCGAAGGCTCCGACCAGCATCGCGGCTGGTTCCATTCGTCGCTGCTCGAAAGCTGCGCTACCAATGGCTTTGCGCCTTATAAATCGGTGCTGACGCACGGCTTCACCCTCGATGGCGAGGGGAAGAAGATGTCGAAGTCGCTCGGCAATACCGTCGCGCCGCAGGATATCCTCAAGCAGTATGGCGCCGACATTCTGCGCCTCTGGGTCGCACAGTCGGATTATTCCGACGATCTGCGCATCGGCAAGGAAATCATCAATTCAACCGTTGATGGCTACCGCAAGCTGCGCAATACGCTGCGCTGGCTTCTGGGCAACCTGGCGCACCGCAAGGCGGCAGCGAGCCTGCCGGTTGCCACGATGCCGGAACTCGAACGGCTCATCCTCTCGCGCCTCGCTGAACTCGATGGCGTCGTGCGCGAGGCCTATGACACCTATGACTACAAGCGCGTTGTGGCGCTCCTCTCGAACTTCATGAATATCGAGCTGAGCGCGTTCTACTTCGATATCCGCAAGGATGCGCTTTACTGCGATCCGATCTCGTCGGCTCGGCGTCTTGCGAGCCTCGATGTGCTCGATCAGGTGTTCGAAGCGCTGACGGCGTGGCTCGCGCCGATCCTGGTGTTCACCGCTGAGGAAGCCTGGCTCGACCGTCACCCGGGGGCCGAAAACTCGGTGCACCTGCGCCAGTTCCCCACCATTCCTACCGCGTGGCTCGACAGGGGCCTCAACGCGAAATGGGAGAAGGTCCGGGAGGTCCGCAAGGTCATCACCGGGGCGCTTGAAATTGCCCGCCGCGACAAAGTGATCGGCGCTTCGCTTGAGGCCGCGCCGCGCGTCTTCGTGACCAACCCGGCGCTCTATGAGGCGGTTGCTGATCTCGATATGGCCGAAATCGCCATCACGTCAGCCCTGACGCTGAGCGATGTCGAAGGGCCGGCCCATGCGTTCCGCCTCGATGAGGTCGCGGGCGTCGCGGTCGAGTTCGTCAAGGCCGAGGGCAAACGTTGCGCGCGCTCGTGGAAGATCCTGCCGGACGTGGGCACTGATCCGGATTACCCGGACCTCTCGCCGCGCGATGCGCAGGCCATGCGCGAACTTAAAGCGGCCGGGCTCTGACGCGGTGACGGCGCGGCTTAATTGGCCATCGCTGCTGTTGGGTGTGTTCGCGCTCCTTTTTGATCGCGGACACAAGTTCATTCAGCTCGATGTTCTGGGCGGCGTGGTAGGCGGTCCGGTGCCGCTTTTGCCGATCATCGACTACACTTATGTCGAGAACACGGGCGTCTCGTATAATCTCTTCAGCGAATTGCCGGTCTGGGCGCTTGCCGGGCTGGCCGCTGTTGCCGTGGCCGGGATGCTGGTCTGGTGGTGGCGGAGCGCCGACCCCCTGGTGCGCACGGGGCTCATGCTGATTATCGGCGGCGCGCTGTCAAACGCCATTGACCGCATGGTCTATGGCGGGGTGGCCGACTTCTTTCGGCTGCATTGGGGCGATATGTCATTCTTTGTGTTCAATATTGCCGATGTTGCCATTTCGGCGGGCGTCGTTCTGCTGGCCGCCGATGTGCTGGGTTTCGGCCGCCCAAAATCGTCTTGACCGGAAAGCTGCCGCAATCTGGCCTTAACCGCCAAGGTGGGCTATAAGGGCTCGGCGGGCAAACAGGGAAGTCTCATGTCTAGTGTTGCGGTTGGGCGCCGGATGGCGCCAAAGTCAGTACTGTCGCTGGTGTCCGTTGTGGCCATGCTGGGCCTTGGGGCTGCGCTTTCGGGCTGCACCACCACTGAGGGCACCAACGCCTTCGCTGATCCCGCGACGTTTGAGCGCGATGTGATGAGCGAGACGCTGAAGGGCATGGGTGTCATCCCTCGCGAGGAGAAGCCCGAAATCACCACCCCGCGCGGGCCGCTTGTGCTGCCCAAGCCCGGTGCGGCGCTGCCTGCGCCCCAAAAGTCCAATGACCAGCTTGTTGCCGCGCTGCCCAAGGATTCCTCGAAGGCTGCCCTCAATGTAGAGGGCCTCAGCGCGGCCGATCTGCAGCGGCTTAAGAATATCCGGGTCGTTGACCCGACGTCGCTCAGCGGGCGTCCGCTGACCACGGCCGAAATCACGCAGCTCACCTCGCGCATGACCAGCGCCCGTGTGCAGGCTGGCCCGCGTCCGCTCTATCTGCCGCCCGTGGACTATTTCACCGTGGTTGCCGGCAAGGAAATGGTCTGCATGGCCAAGAGCGGCGAACTCGTGCCGCTTGACGATCCCGCCTGTCCCCCCGAGGTCAAGAAGGCCCTGCTCGCCAAGGCCAACTGACCTGAACTCGAAAGATGCGCCGACCCGAAGCGGTCCCGCAGGAGTACATTTATGATTGATCCCCAAGCCCCGCTCGCGGCTGGCGACCGCCTTGCCAAGGTGATCGCCCGCGCTGGCCTTTGCTCGCGCCGCGATGCCGAAATCTGGATCAAGGAGGGGCGGGTCACGGTCAATGGCCGCAAGGTGCTGACCCCCGCCTTCAACATCGCTCCGGGCGACAAGGTGAAGGTCGATGGCGAACCGCTGGCCGCCCGTCAGGGCACCCGCGTCTGGCTCTACCATAAGCCGGCCGGTCTGGTTGTTACCGAAAAAGACCCTGAGGGTCGCCCCACGATTTTCGAAGCGCTGGAGGAAACCGGCCTGCCGCGCGTCGTCAGCATCGGGCGGCTCGACATCAACACCGAAGGGCTGCTGCTGCTCACCAATGATGGCGGGCTGAAGCGGGTGCTGGAATTGCCCGCAACCGGCTGGCTGCGCCGCTATCGCGTGCGCGCCTTTGGCGCCGTGACCCAGGCCCAGCTCGATAGCCTCAAAAACGGCATTGAGATCGAGGGCATTCAATATGGCCCGATCGAAGCCAGCCTCGAGCGCGAGCAGGGCAGCAATGTGTGGATGGTCCTCGGCCTTCGCGAGGGTAAGAACCGCGAAGTCAAGAACGTGCTTGGCGCGCTGGGGCTGAAGGTCAACCGCCTGATCCGCGTCAGCTTCGGGCCGTTCCAACTGGGCGAACTGGCCGAAGGCGCGGTGGAAGTGGTGCCCGCGCGCATTCTGCGCGACCAGCTGGGCAAGCGTCTTGCCGCCGAAGCGCATACCGATTTTGAAAGCGACATGCCGGAAATGGTGTCGCAGAAAAAGCGCGCCGCCAACCCGAGCCTGCGGGCGGCGGCTCCCGGCAAGACCCTGTCGAAAGTCAGCCCGCGCAGCACCCACGATAATGCCTTCCGCTTTGAAGACGACGAAACCATTGCCGAGGCCGAAGCCCGCCGGGCGGAACGCCCGCGCATTGATCGGCCCGGCCGGGGCGGCAAGCCCACGGCGCGGCCGGCGCGGCCTGCGCCCGTGCGTGAAATCCGCAAGGTGCTCTATGACGATGGCACCGAAGGCGAAATTGAAGTCAAACCGCAGCGCCGGGCGCGTGAGGAATCGCGCTGGGATCCCGATGAAAGCTCGGCGCGGAATTTTGGCCGCCCGCGTCACCATGATGAACCGGTAAGCGCCGACCGCGGCAGCAAGCCGCCGCGCGGAGATCGTCCGGACCGGCCGAAGAAACCGTTTGGCGACAAGCCGGGCCGATCGTTCGGCGATAAGCCCGCCCGGTCCTATGGCGACAAGCCTGCACGCCCCTATGGTGATAAGCCAGCCCGTCCCTATGGGGACAAGCCTGCGCGGTCCTATGGGGACAAGCCCGCCCGTTCCTATGGCGACAAGCCAGCCCGTTCCTACGGCGACAAGCCCGCCCGTTCCTACGGGGACAAGCCAGCCCGTCCCTATGGCGACAAGCCAGCCCGTCCTTATGGTGACAAGCCCGCGCGTTCCTACGGCGATAAGCCTGCACGTCCCTACGGCGATAAGCCTGCCCGTCCCTATGGGGACAAGCCCGCGCGTCCTTATGGTGATCGGCCAGATCGGCCGTTTAAGCCTCGGGGCGAAGGGGCTGGTCCCCGTCCTGAGGGCCGTGGACCCCGTCCGGAAGGTCGTGGTCCGCGCCCGGAAGGCCGTGGTCCTCGCCCGGAAGGCCGTGGCCCCCGTCCGGAGGGTCGTGGTCCCAGCGCCGAAGGCCGTGGTCCGCGCCCCGAGGGTCGTGGTCCTCGCCCGGAAGGTCGTGGTCCCCGCCCGGAAGGTCGTGGCCCTCGTCCCGAAGGCCGTGGTCCCCGTCCCGAAGGCCGTGGTCTTCGCCCTGAAGGCCGTGGTCCTCGCCCCGAGGGTCGTGGTCCCCGTCCGGGTGGCGGTTCGGGCGGCGCTCGCCCGCCGCGTGCTCGTCCGCCCAAATCCTGACCGCAGAACCTCTGACCCATGCGGATCATCAGCGGCCGGTTTCGCGGTAAAATTCTCAAGACCCCGTCGGACGATGCCATTCGTCCGACGGCGGATCGAACCCGCGAATCCCTGTTCAATATTCTCGCCAGCCAGCTCAGCCCCCATTTTGAGGGCCTGCGGGTGCTCGATCTGTTTGCCGGCACGGGCGCGCTCGGGCTCGAAGCGCTGTCGCGTGGCGCGGCGCGGGCCGTGTTCGTCGATACGGGCACAGAGGCGCGGGGGCTCATTCGCGACAATATTGAGTCGATGGGCCTCGCAGGTGTCGCCAAGCTGCTGCGGCGCGATGCGACCGACCTCGGCCCGGCGGGTACCATGGGCCCCTGTGATCTGATTTTTCTGGACCCGCCCTATGGCAAGGGTCTGGGGGAATTGGCCCTGGCCTCGGCCCGGCAGGGCGGCTGGATTGCGCCCGGTGCTATTGTGGTTCTCGAAGACTCGGCCGAGCTGACCCTCACCCCGCCTGATGGCTTTGTTCTCCGCGACCGGCGCGACTATGGCGCTGCGGCGCTCAACTTCCTGGCGCTGAGTTAGCGCGTCCGCCCGAACAGCCGCTCAATATCGGTCTTTTTCAGTTCGACATAGGTCGGCCGCCCGTGGATGCACTGGCCTGAATGTGGGGTCTGCTCCATCTGGCGCAGCAGCGCGTTCATTTCCTCAACCCGCAGGCGGCGACCGCTGCGCACCGATCCATGGCAGGCCATGCGCCCGATGACGGCATCGAGCCGGTCTTCGAGCGCGGCCACTGTGTCCCATTCGGCAAGGACATCGGCCACATCGCGCACCAGACCCTCAATATCGGTATCCCCGAGCAGCGCTGGCGTCCCGCGCACGGCGAGAGCGCCCGGTCCAAACCGGTCGAGTTCCAGCCCAAGCCGGGTGAGGAGGTCCGACGCGGCCTCGATGCGGGCGCAATCATCATCGCTGAGCGCCACGATGGGCGGGATAAGGTGCAATTGCCGCGCGACCGGCCCTGCGCCGAGCGCCGCCTTGAACCGCTCATACACCAGCCGTTCATGGGCCGCATGCTGGTCAACGAGCAGGAGTCCGGTCTCGTTTTGCGCAATGATGAAGTTGTCAAACACCTGCGTGCGGGCCGACCCCAGCGGATAGTCCACGCTCGGGGCCGCCTCGGTCTGCAGGTCGGCCAGCGATAGATCCCGCGCGCTCGGCTCGGCAAAACCAGCAAACCCGGCGCTGGCGCTGAGCGGGGCCTGGGTTGGCCAGGTCGGGCCACCGTAACCGGTGTCGGGCCCTGGGGCCTGAAACGCCGACACAATATCGGTTGCGACCGTGCTTGCTGCTTTGTGCCCCGCCGCCGCGAGCGCTTCGCCAATGGCGCGGATCACGGCCCCGCGCACCGCGCCCGCATCGCGGAACCGCAGTTCCGCCTTGGTCGGGTGGACATTCACATCCACGTCACCCGGATCGATGGCCACGAACAGCGCCACCACCGGGAACCGGTCGCGGAACAGGAAATCGGCGTAGGCCGCGCGCACGGCGCCCAGCAGCACCTTGTCGCGCACCGATCGGCCGTTGACGAAGAAATACTGGCTCAGCGAATTGGCGCGCGAATAGGTGGGCAGGCCGGCAAGGCCCGTGACCACCAGCCCGTGCCGGGTTGTGCCGAGTGTCACCGAATTCTCGCCGAAATCGGCCCCCAGCACATCGCCAAGCCGGGCGCGCAATGCACCGGGCCCCACCTGTGCCGGCCAGTTCAGCGCGGTGCGGTCTGGGCCATCAACAATGAAATGGATGCCGGGGTTCGACATGGCGAGCCGCTTCATCTGATCGGTCACGGCGGCCGCCTCGGCCCGCTCGGACTTGAGAAATTTCCGCCGGGCCGGAACATTGCCGAACAGGTTACGCACCTCGACAATGGTGCCGCGATTCATCGACCGGGGCATAGGGTGACCCTTGATCCCATGCCGCAGGTCGAGGACCAGGCCGGTTTCAGCGTCCGCCCGGCGCGAGCTGATCGACAGGTCCGACACCGCCCCGATAGAGGCAAGCGCTTCGCCGCGAAAGCCCAATGTGCGGATGTCGTCGAGATCATCGGCATTGAGTTTCGATGTCGCGTGGCGCTCGACCGACAAAACCAGATCAGCCTCGTCCATGCCGAGGCCATCGTCTTCAATGCGGATGAGCGACTGCCCGCCGCCCGCTGTGGTGACCACGATGCGGCTCGCCTCGGCGTCGATGGCGTTCTCGACCAGTTCCTTCACCACGCTCGCGGGCCGCTCGACCACTTCGCCGGCGGCGATGCGGTTGATCACGTCTTCAGGCAGCTGGCGGATAGACACTTTGGGCGATTCTCCCCGGGCGATGGAGCTTACCATACAATCCGTGCTAAGCCCCTCGTATGTCGTCGTCCACCCTCAACCCCATGAATCTGGCTCTCGATCTCGCTGCCGACGCAGCGCGGGCGGGCGAAGCCCCTGTGGGGGCCGTGATTGTGCTCAAGGGCGTGGTGCTGGCCGCCGAGCGCAACCGGATGCGCGGGCAGAACGACCCCACTGCCCATGCCGAACTCCTCGCCATCCGCGCGGCCCTCGCGCGGCGCGGCACCGGACGGCTCGATGGCTGCGACCTCTATGTGACGCTGGAGCCCTGCGCCATGTGCGCCGGGGCCATTGCCCACGCGCGGCTGCGGCGGGTCTATTACGGGGCTGAAGATATGAAGGCCGGGGCCGTCGACAATGGGGTGCGGCTGTTTTCAAGCCCCACCTGTCACCACCGCCCCGAAGTCATTTCGGGCCTCGGTGAAGCCCGGTCGACGGAGCTGCTGAAGGCGTTTTTCCACAGCCTGCGCTAGCGGTCTTCGGCGCGATCCGAATGGCCGGGGCCCGAGCGGATGAAGTTTTCGATCCGGGCCGCGAGGGCGCGCTTGAAGTGCTCCTTGTCGCGCTCGACATGATCGATGATCTCGCGCACGCGCCAGAATTCCATCGCCCCGAAGACGCTGACATGCGGGCGCACGAAGACATCGGGCGGATAGGCCGCCATCATATGCGCGGTCAGCGAATGCATCATGATCTGAGCCGAGCCAAACCACACATCAATCGGACCGAGTGCCGGGCGCCTCTCCTGTTCGGACGGATCGCCGTTCACATCGATGCCCACGAGGATATCGGTGCCGCTCGCGGCCTGATCGAGGGGCAGGGGATTGACCACGCCGCCATCGACCAGCACGTGATTCTGGAAATTGACCGGCGCAAACAGGCTGGGAATGGCGATGGACCCGGCAATTGCCCCGCGCAGCGGGCCCGCGCTGAACACCACCTGGTGCCAGCTCTCATAATCGGTCGCAACGACATAGAGCGGGATTTGAAGGTCTTCAAAATTGGGCGGGAAATTGCCCGGCAGAAAGGAATCAACCACCGCGTGCCCATCAAGCTGCACGGTGAGCCCCTCCTGCAAAATGCTGGAGAGCCGCTTGACCTGCGCGCCCCAGAGCCGCGCAGCGATGGCTCGCATGGTGCCCAGCACTTCAATCGAATGCTCGCGCAGGTCTTTGCCGGTCATGCCATTGGCCCAGCCGGCTCCAATCAGCGCGCCAATCGAAGTGCCTGAAATCACCTGCGGCCTGACGCCCAGCTCGTCCATGGCTTCGATAAAGGAAATATGGGTGAGCCCACGGGCGGAGCCACCCCCGAGCGCTACGCCGATGCGCGGATCAGGCCGACGCGGCTGCGGCGGGCTTTCCTCGCTACGGAGCGTCCGGACGATGGCCAAGCCCCTGTTTTGAAGCGGCGTCGGCATCGGAGCGGCTCTTTCAACACGGGTGGGTCGTGGACTGAACCATAGCATGGTTCCCCTAAAACGCGGATAGTCGGGTGCCGGTTCCGGCCCGCTGGTCTATCCCCGGCTGATGGCCCGCCAGCCGATGTCGCGACGGCAGTACCCACCCGGCCAGTCGATGTGGCTGAGGGCGCGATAGGCGCGCGCATGGGCTTCGGCCACTGTCGCCCCGAGCGCGGTGACATTCAGCACGCGCCCGCCAGCGGAAACCACCGCGCCGTTTTCGCGCCGCGTACCGGCATGAAACACTTTGACGCCTTCGGCCTCGGCAGCGTCGAGCCCACCGATCACCTCGCCCTTGGAAAAGGCCCCGGGGTAGCCGCGCGCGGCGACGACCACCGTAAGCGCGGTCTCGGCCGAAAATTTCGGGGTAACGCTGTTGAGCCGCCCTTCGGCGACGGCAAGCAGCAGCTCCAGCGCATCGGACTGGAGCCGGGCCATCAGCACCTGACATTCCGGGTCGCCGAAGCGCACATTATATTCAATGAGTTTGGGCCCATCGCGCGTTACCATGAGACCCAGAAACAGCACACCGGTGAAGGCCATGCCCCTGTTCCGCATGGCATCGAGTGTCGGCCGGATGATCTGCCGCTCGACCTCGGCGGTCAGCGCTTCGGTCATCACCGGGGCAGGGGAATAGGCCCCCATGCCGCCCGTGTTGGGCCCGAGGTCGCCATCATGGGCCCGCTTGTGGTCCTGCGCGCTCGGCAGCAGCACATAGCTTTCCCCATCGGCCAGCACAAACAGACTGGCTTCCTCGCCCTCGAGGAACTCCTCAATCACCACCCGCGCACCAGCGGCGCCAAAAGCGCCGGCAAAGCAGTCGCGCACCGCGGCTTCCGCTTCAGCAAGAGTCATCGCCACGGTCACGCCCTTGCCGGCGGCGAGCCCATCGGCCTTGACGACAATCGGCGCGGATCGGGTTTGAAGATAGGCGAGTGCGCTTTCGGCGCTGTCAAAGCTCCCATAGGCGGCGGTGGGAATATGGGCTTCATCGCAGATCGTCTTGGTGAAGCTCTTTGAGCCTTCAAGCTGCGCTGCTGCCTTGCTGGGCGCAAAGCAGCGCACCCCGGCGGCCCGCACATCATCGCCGAGCCCGGCCACCACCGCAGCATCCGGCCCAACGACGACGAAATCGATGTTTTCCCGCCGGATGAGCCCGAGTACCGCCTCATGGTCGGTGATATCGAGGGCCACATTCTCGGCGACCTCGGCCGTACCGGCATTGCCCGGCGCGACAAAGAGCCTGGTGAGCATCGGCGATTTGTTGAGGGCCCAGGCGAGGGCATGTTCTCGGCCGCCGGATCCGATCACCAACACGCGCATGGTTTTGCTCCCGATTGTGTGTTCGAGCGCTCTAACATGGGCGCTGCGCCCCGGCCAGACTTGACGGCTGCTTTCGTCTGGCTCACCAAGACCATGATGACCCAGCCGCTGACCAATGCCGCCGAATTCACCGTTTCCGAAATCGCCCAGGCGCTGAAGCGCACGGTCGAGGATGAGTTCGCTCATGTGCGGGTGCGTGGCGAAATTTCGGGCTTTCGCGGCCAACATAGTTCGGGCCACGCTTATTTCACCCTGAAGGACGAGGGCGCGGTGATCGACGCCGTGGTCTGGAAGGGCAGTTGGGGGCGCCTGACCTTCAAGCCCGAGGAAGGGCTGGAGGTGATCGCGACGGGGCGGCTGACGACCTATCCCAAATCCTCAAAGTACCAGATCGTCATTGAGCAGATCGAACCGGCGGGCGCCGGGGCGCTGATGGCGCTGATCGAAGAGCGGCGCAAAAAGCTGGCGGCCGAAGGGCTGTTCGCGCTGGAGCGCAAACGCGCCATACCGGCGCTGCCCCGCGTTATCGGCGTCATCACCTCGCCAACCGGCGCCGTGATCCGCGATATCCTGCACCGCATTGCCGACCGATTCCCCTCCCATGTGCTGGTCTGGCCCGTGCGGGTGCAGGGCGAGACGGCAGCGGGCGAGGTGGCGGCAGCGCTGGCAGGCTTCAACAGCTTTGCTGTCGATGGCCCGATTCCGCGCCCTGATCTCCTGATTGTTGCCCGCGGCGGGGGCTCGATTGAAGACCTGTGGGCCTTCAACGAGGAAATCGTCGTGCGGGCCGTGGCCGGGTCGTCCATTCCGGTGATTTCGGCCATCGGGCACGAGACCGATACCACCTTGTGCGATTTCGCGGCCGATTTCCGCGCCCCGACGCCGACAGCGGCCGCTGAGCGGGCCGTGCCAGTGCGGCTCGATCTCCTGAACCGGCTGGATGGCCACCACAAACGGCTTCTGAACATTATACGCGCCGATGTGGCGAGCGGCCGCGAGCGCTTCACCAGTGCGGCCCGGGTGTTCCCGACGCCCGAGGCGCTGCTCGCCGGGCCGGCGCAGGATCTCGATGCGCTGTCGGTTGATCTGTCGCGCGGGCTGGAAGCGCTGGCGAACAAGAAGCGTCACGCGTTCACCGGGGCTGCCTCACGGTTGTCGCCAAGCCTGCTGCGCCGCCTGCCGGGCGGGTTACGGGAAAAACTGACGCGCTGGAGCGATCGGCTGAGCGATTTCCCGGCCACCATCACCGAGCGACGCCAGACCCTCACGCGCGCGGCCGAACGGCTCGACGGCTTTCCGGCAACGCTGGCGGAGCGCCGCCAGAGGCTGGACGCGGTGGCGCGCCTCCTCAAATCGCTGAGCTACCAGGCAGTGCTGGATCGGGGCTTTGCCATTGTCCGCGATGCGGCGGGCCGCATCGTGCGCTCCCCGGCCGATGTCGCAAAGGGCGATGTACTTGAGATTATGCTGGCCGAGGGGGCCATTCCGGCGCTGGCGACGGGGGAAACACCGCCCGGACCGCCGGTGAGCGCGCCCCGTCCCGCCGCATCTCGTGATCCGAAGCCGGGGCAGGACAGCCTGTTTTAGCGTCCCGACGATTGGACCCGGGCCGAATATCGCCTATATACGACGACCGTAACCGCGATCTGACCAGAGCCGATTGTGCCATGAACATCTTCGACAAGGCCTATGCATCGGGCGAAGCCCAATTGCGCTATCTCGACGCGGATTTCGTGGTGCTGAAGCCCGGCCGGTTTGTGCGCTGCGCCATCACCGGGGAATCGATTCCACTCGATGCACTGAATTACTGGAACGTTGATCGGCAGGAAGCCTATGCCAATGCGGCAGCGGCGCTCGAAGCCTTTGAGCGGTACGGCCTCTCCGGCCAATGAGCGCGCCCGCGAACCAGCCGCCGTTCAGCAAGAGGGTTGAATATGCCCTCCATGCCGGCGTGCTGTTTTTCTTCCTGCGGCTGTCGCGGCTTCTGGGCATTGAGCGGGCATCGGCCCTCGGCGCGATCCTCGGCCGCCGCCTCGCCGGGCCGCTGCTGCGCCGACCGCGCACCTATCAGAATATTGGCTATGCCTTTCCCGAACTGTCTCATGCCGAGGCCACGACGCTGATCGACGGCATGGGCGAAAACCTGGGCCGCACCATTGCCGAACTCGCGCAGTTCGACCGGCTGGGGTCTCACATCAAGGTCGAAGGGCGCGAGCACATCGATGCGGCCCGGTCGCTGGGCAAGCCGCTGCTCGTGGTTTCCGGCCATTTCGCCAATTGGGAAGCGCTGCTGCTGGGGCTCAACCGCGCCGGGCTCCAGTGCGCCGCCATGGCGCGTCCGCCGAATAATCCCTGGGTGGCGCGCTGGATCGCGAAAAACCGCGCTATGGGCGGGCTGCGCGACCAGTTCGCCAAAGGCCCCGAAGGCACGCGGCAGATGCTGAGCGACATTCGCAAGGGCGGCGATATCGTGCTGCTCATTGACCAGAACCTGGCCGAAGGTGTGCCCGTGCCGCTGTTTGGTCGCCCGGCGCTGACGGCCTCGACGCCGGCGGCGCTGGCGGTGAAGGGCATGGTCACGGTGCTGCCGGTCGCGCTCTTGCGCGACACGGGCTGCGACAGCACGTTTCGCTGCTATCTGCCGCTTCTGCCGGCGGGCACCGGTAATAATGAGGCCGATATTCTCGCCATGATGGGGGAGATCAACCGCTTCATCGAGGCGCGTATCCGCGAACGGCCTGCGCATTGGCTGTGGATGCACGACCGCTGGAAACCGGCCCCCGGCCTGTCGCGCCGCGCCAAGCGGGTTCTCGGCTCGGGCGCTGATTAGGGCCGAAAGCCCGTGCCGATCCGCAAGTCGAGTGGCACAGCCAGGCGATTGCCTTTTCTGATCCCGATGTCCGCTGCGGGACTGAGGGCGGCAAAGCGCGCCTCGAGCGCCTGATCGTTGCGGGCTTTGGAACTGACCTTGAGCACCATGAACCCGGTCCAGCCCGCATAGCGGGCAGGCGGGAAGGCATAGGCAAAGTGCCGCGCATCCCGGCAAAGGCAGAGAACCGGCCAGCGGTCGCCCAAAGCGGCGCCCAATCGGGCGGCGTCGATCCAGCTGGTTGCAGCAATGAAGGTCTTGGGCGCGTCGGCCCCAGCCGCCAGCAGCGGGGCGCGGAGAGCCCCCCAATCCATCAGATCATCGGTGGGGTCCTGAAGGCCCGCTGCGCTGAGCGCGGTGTCAAAGACGCCGGTTCTGGCCTCGATACCGATAGCAAGGCCCAGGGCCCCGATAAGCAGCGCGCTGCTGATGAGCCCGCCTGTGACCAGGCGTTGAACGGTCGGGGACCGGCGCGCCATCGCGGCGCCGAGGAGCGGTAGCACCAGAAACCAGCCCGGCATCTGCCAATGCGGCAGCCCGCCGCCAAACAGCGCCGCCGCCGTAAAAAACCCGATAATCGGCGTTGCGAGCGACACGAGCAGCCAGCCGCCGCGCTCGGCAGGGCCGCGCCGCACGGTGGCGATGAGAGTCAGGGCGAGAGGCACGGCAATCCACGGGGCGAGGTAGACCGCCTGCGCTGCGATTGACGTGAGGAGGGCAAGGACATCGATCCCCTGGGCCAGATGGCTGCGCCCCGATTGGAAGGCAAACGACGCCCAGGCGTTCTCAGCGTTCCAGATCAGGATCGGGAGGCTCATGAGGAGCGCAATGCCCGCCGCCAGCCACGGGCCGACCCGCCGCAAGTCGCGTCGTCCAGCCGCCGTGCCGAGCAAGAAGATGAAGGCGCCACCCACAAGCAGTACGCCATGGTATTTCGACAGGATGGCGAGCCCGGCGGCGACGCCGATCATCACCCAGCGCCTGAGCGGTAGCCCGTTCTCCCGCAGGGCCAGCGGCACGAGACCATAGGCCACGAGCGCTTCGGCAAAGAGCAGCGGCCCATCGGGCAGAATCATCAGGCCATGGGCGAGCGAAAACACCGGCGCCGCTGCCAGGAGGGCGAGTGTCGCCACGGCAGCACCTTCGCCAAAGAGCCGCTTGGCCGTGAGCGCGACGAGTAGTGCGGCCCCAAGCCCTAGGGCGATGAAGGGCAGGCGCAACACCAGCGTATCGCTTACCCCCACCAGCCCCTGCCAGAGCCCGATCAGCCAGAAATGGAGCGGGGGATGATCGAAATAGCTGAGCGCGAACACCCGGCTGATGCTGACCGCGTAAGCTTCGTCGGTGCCGAGCGGCAGAACTGCCGCGAGAATCACCCGGTAGGCGGCCATGAGACCGAGCAGGATCAGGCTGGACCGGCCAAGGCCAAGCCATGGGCGCCGGTTATCTTTGGTTTCCATCGGCGCCCCACCTGCGGTTTTAAGTCCCGCGTTTTCTGCCGGAGGCATCGGCGCTCCCGGCAGGAGGCATGTAGCCAAGGATGATGGCCGTGACCACAGCATATTGCAGCGTGTGGAATTCGTAGCCGAGCAGAATATAGGTCAACTGGAAGATCTGATAGCTGCCCACCAGAACGAGCGCGGCATAAAGCCAGGGCTGGGCCGCGCTTTTGGCCCGGTTGCGCCAGACCCCCACGAGCGGCGCAATCGAAACCAGAATGAAGGACAGGATGCCGAGACTGCCTGCGCCGACGGCATAGCTCACCAGCCCGTTATGGAGCTGGCGGAAGGTGCGGACGATGGGCAGCATCTCGGCTGGCACATAGGGCATGATCGCGGGCACCATATCGCCCCAGCCGTAGCCGACGATGGGGTTGGCGAGGAAGGCCGCGAGCCCACCCCAGTACAGTGTCAGCCGCTGCTCGGTCGATTCATCAACGGTGCCGCCCTGCACGGCACTGGCAAGCGTCTGAAAAGCCTCTGTCGCCCGGTTCAGCCCCAGACTGGGCGCGAGGATAATGAAGAGGGCTGCAATCCCCATGAGTGCAAGGCCGGCGAGGGCGATGGCCTGCCGGTGCCGACTGCGCCAGAGGGCGAAGCCGAAGGCGATCACCGACAGCAAGGGCAGCGCCAGAAGCGCGCCGCGCGTACCGCTGAGCATGACCGCGGCGATCCCGGCGAGCGGGCCGATGAGAAAAGGCCACCGTCGGTGCTGGCCCGGCACGAGAAGGCCAATGAGGGCGAGGAATCCCAGGAGCAGCGCCGTATCGGCGAACTGGAACGGGTTCATGATCGGTTGGCCGACCCGCGTGGCCTTAAAGATGAGGGTCTGGACGAGCGCGGTGCCGAGGCTCAACACCGTGCCGCCGAGAGCGAGCCGCGCAACCCACAAACCGGCATCGGGGCGCGGTCGGCTTTCGAGCTCCCAACGCAGCGGTGCCATCAGCAGGAAGGGGCTGAAATTGAGGATATAGGCCAGATCGCGCGGCTCATTGGCGCTGGCAAGCAGCGCCAGCGAAACGAGGATGAAGCTGAGGCCGAAGAGCCCATCCGCCGGGTTAGGCGTGCGGGCGGCAAAACGGGCGCTGATCCCGGGACGCAGCACCACAAACAGCGCAAGGATCAGAACAATATAGGTGGAGAGCCGCCCCAGCACCGTGGGGAGCAGCAGGAGAACGACCAGCGCGGCCTCGATCAGGACGGGGGCCGCCCTTTCGAGGCGCGCGGGTGTTCGTCTAGCCATGGGGGCGGTTTCGGCCTTTGACCAGCGCATCGATGGCGATCAGTTCGGTCAGTACCGCCTCCATCTGGTCGAGCGGGATCATGTTAGGCCCGTCGGACGGCGCGCGATCGGGATCTTCATGGGTCTCCATGAACACTCCGGCGACACCGACCGCGACGGCGGCGCGCGCCAGAACGGGCGCAAAGCGGCGCTCGCCGCCCGTGGCATCGCCTTTGCCGCCGGGCTGCTGCACCGAATGCGTGGCGTCGAAAATCACCGGCTTGCCGGTTTCGGCCATGGTGACGAGCCCGCGCATGTCGACAACGAGGTTATTGTACCCGAAGGTCGTGCCGCGCTCGGTCAGCATCACGCCGCTGGCGCCCGCTTCATCAAGCTTGTTGGCGACATTGCGCATGTCCCAGGGCGCAAGGAACTGGCCTTTTTTGACATTGACCGGCCGCCCCGTCGCCGCAGCGGCGATGAGAAGGTCCGTCTGGCGGCAGAGGAAGGCCGGAATTTGCAGGAGGTCGACGACCTCAGCCACCACGGCGCATTGCTCGCGCTCGTGCACATCGGTGGTGACGGCGAGCCCCGTGGCGCGCTTCACCTCTTCAAAAATGCGCAGCGCCTCGTCGATGCCCATGCCGCGATAGGCCTTGCCGCTGGTGCGGTTGGCTTTGTCGAAGGAGGATTTGTAGATCACCGGAACCTTGAACTTGTCGCTCAGTGCCGCCATGGCCGTGGCCATGGTGAGCGCGTGGTCGCGGCTTTCGAGCGCACAAGGCCCCAGAATGAACGCGAGCGGAAGCGCATTGCCGAAGTGAATCGGCCCCCCGGGTGCAGCAATGGTCAAGTCGGTCATATACGGGTCTCGATTTAGCTCGAGATCAGGGGCGCTGATCCCAAGTGTCTACATGATAGTGCGTATCAGGGCCAGCGGAGAGCGTGCCATATGCACCGGTTCTGAGTTTGGAGGTTTTGTCGGTTTTTTGCCCGAAGGCCTTGAGCGCAAACCGCGCCGCCCCATTGCTGGTGACAAGAAGCAGCGGCCCGGGGGCAGTCAGCGCGGCCTGGGCGAGCGCGTGCCAGCCCGCAAGGCGCTGAGGTTCATCCACAAGCCAGTCGGGCGGCCCGACCAGAGCCTCGTCCCAGGCGGCCAGCGCTTCGGGGCCGATTCGGGCGATGATCGCGCTGTCAGTGCAGTTTTCGTCGGGACCATGATCGATTTCGGTCAGGACATCAGCCGTTTCGAGGGGCAATGCCTGCGGCTGATGCGCGAGGATCAGGTCGGCCGTCTGGCGCGTGCGCAGCAGCGCGCCGCACAGGGCGCGCGCAAAGCGGATCGACGCGAAGGCTTTGCCGAGCGCAATGGCCTGCGCCCGTCCGGTCGCCGTCAGCGGCAGGTCCGTGCGCCGCCCCACCCGCCGGGGGAGTTCATCGGCCTCAAAGGTATTGCCGTGCCGCACGATATAGAGGCTCGCCATACTAGTCCCGCCACGGGATGAACGGGTCGCCGCGTTCGGCGATCAGGCGCTCGGCTCGCTCGACATCGGCCGGGCTATCGACCCCGCTCATGGTGATGGCCGCCGGTGCCACTACGACGGCGTGAATATCAATGCCGAGCGCAATAAGCCGGAGCTGCTCGAGCCCTTCGAGCTGCTCGTACGCGCTTTCCGGCGCGGCCTCAAAGCGCCGGAGCGCCGCCGGGCGGTAGCAGTAAAGCCCGATGTGCTGGAGCACCGGAGACAGCGGCTCACTGGCGCGCAAGGCGTCTT
The DNA here is from genome assembly GCA_903828145.1 of uncultured Hyphomicrobiales bacterium. Lineage (GTDB taxonomy): Bacteria > Pseudomonadota > Alphaproteobacteria > Rhizobiales > Devosiaceae > Devosia_A. The sequence goes on from CAIKKY010000006.1 coordinate 216,185, forward strand.
CCTTGCGCATCATCGGTAGAATGGCTTTGGAAAACCATAGGGCGCGGCCATCCGGCCCGACAACACAGGTTGTGCCGCTTGCGGGCGTGTTGAGTTTGGCGGCGCGCAGCCGATCCAGATCGGCCCAGCCGAGGCGGACCACCGGCGTCGTCACCGCCCGGCCGCTCGCTCGCGCGGCGCGCATGATGTCCACGATATGCGCTGGCGCGGTGAAGGGGGCATCGCCCTGCACATTCACCACAAGGCCCGGCTCGCGCTTCAGCGCCGTCATGGCGGCGAGCGCCCGGCCCGACCCGGAACTGATGCTGCTGTCGGTCATGACGGCCTCAAGGCCAAGGCTCTCGGCTGCTGCGCAGATCCGCGTGTCATCGGTGGCGACCACCACATCGACATCGCCAAGCTGCCGCGCAGCCTCAAGCGCCACAGCGGCCACGCGCTCGATCAGCAGGCGCCCGGCAATCGGCAGGAGCGGCTTGCCCGGCAGGCGGGTCGAGCCATAGCGCGCCGGAATGACAATCAGGTCATTCATCGGGCCGCGCCGCTACACAAGGCCCACCCGCAGGCAGTCATGCAGATGCACGATGCCGACGGGGCGGTTGTTTTCGACCACGACAATGGCGCTGATGCGCGGGGTTTCGTCGGTCATGCGGCGCAGCGCTTCGCTGAGAAGCGCCCCCGGCTCGATGGTGCGCGGGGCGACAGTCATGATTTCATGGGCGCGCCGGACGAGCAGATCACCGCCCATATGCCGCCGCAGATCACCATCGGTGATCACCCCTTTGAGCGCGCCCTCGGCATCGGTCACCGCGGTGCAGCCAAAACCCTTGGAGGTCATTTCGAGAATGGCGACATCCATGGGGGCGTCATAGGCCACCACCGGCAGCCGCGCCCCCGAATGCATGGCTTCGGCGACGCTCAACAGCGCACTGCCCAGCGACCCGCCGGGGTGAAACACATGGAAATCCTGGGCGCGGAACCCGCGACGGCGGAGCAGCACCACCGCCAGCGCATCGCCAAGCGCCATCATCATGGTGGTTGAGGTCGTCGGCGCTGCTGTAATCCCGCAGGCTTCCGTGGCGTGCGGCAGGGCGACGACAAGATGTGCCGCCTTGGCGAGCCGCGATTGCAGGCCCTGCGTGACGAGCACCAGCGGAATATCAAAGCGCACGCAATAATTGGCGAGGTCTTCGAGTTCGCGCGTTTCGCCGGATTTCGACAGCATCAGCACCCGATCGGCGCGGGTAATCATGCCGAGGTCGCCATGGCTTGCATCGGCGCCATGCACGAACTGCGCCGGGGTGCCGGTCGAGGCCAGGGTGGCAGCGATCTTGCCCGCAACATGGGCGCTCTTGCCCACGCCGGTCATGATGACGCGACCGGTGCAGCCGGCAATCAGTTCAACGAGCTCGGCAAAGGGGGCGCCGAGACCATCGGCCAGGGCCAGAAGACCTTCGGCTTCGAGCCGAATGGCGGCCTGCGCCTCGCTGACGAGTTGCGCGGATTTTTCAGCCGATAATGCGTTTTGCTGCCCCATATCTCCTGCTTACCAGCAATCTCGCACGGGCGGCAAGCAAGCCCCGGTTGAAGTCCCTGCGTCAAAACGCTAGCCACAGGGGAGAGGTCCGCTCCCGGACCCTGGAGCCGCAATGTCGAAATCTTCATCCTGGGCGTGGCGGGCTTATGGAGCGCTGATTGTCGTGCTCTCGGCGCTCCACTATGGCGTGCTGACCCGGTTTCAGAAAACCGACGAAGGCGGCATGGCGTGGTTCCGGCGGCGGCTGAACCCGGCGCTGCCCCCGACCATCAGCGGCCCGCGCATCTGGATTCATGCGGTCTCGGCCGGGGAAAGCAAGATCGCGGCGCTTCTGCGCGATGCCATCCTGCGGGCTGCCCCCACAACCGATGTGGTGCTCTCGTCAACCACCTATTCGGGCTTTGCGCGCAGCATCGCGGCTGCGGGCCCCGAGCGGGCGTTCGTTATGCCGCTCGATACGCTGGCCGCGCAGCGCCGCCTGGTCAACGCGATCCGGCCCACCTTGATGGTGCTCGTTGAATCGGAATACTGGCCGGCCCAGTTTGCCGCCGCGCGCGAAGCGGGTGTGCCGGTGGTGGTGGTCAACGCCACCCTGTCGGAACGCTCGTTTCGGCGCCACAGCCGCAACCCCGCGATTGCCCGGCGCACGCTGGCGCTTGCGGCACATATTCATGTGCAGGATGCGCCAACCCGTGAGCGCTATCAGGCGCTTGGCGTGCCCGCTGAGCGGCTGAGCATCTCCGGCAACCTCAAGCTGTCTGCCCCGGGCACCCGTCCCACAGGGGCCAAAGCGCCGGAGACCGTGACGTTCGGCAATGTGCATAAGGCCGAGATGGGCTTTGTCGCGGCGGTTTGCGCGCAGCTTAGAAAAGCGCGGCCCACCCTGCGGCTGGTGCTGGTGCCGCGCTATCCGCAGCGGATCAGCGCGGGTGACATCCACGCAGCCTTTGGCGCATCGATCAGCCTGATCGACGCGATTGATGCGCTGGATGGCGCGGGCACTCTCGTCTGGGTCCGGCAGATGGGCACGCTCAATGCCGCCTATGCCCGTGCCGCAGTGGGGGTCGTCTGCGGGACTTTCGCGCCCATCGGCGGGCATGATTTGAGCGAACCGCTGCATTATGGCGCCCAAAGCGTCTATGGCCCGTATGTGTCCCGGCAACGCGCCCTCCACGCCACGCTGTCGCGGCTCGGGCTCGCCTCGCAGGGAGCAACGCCCGAGGCGGTGGCCGATGAAATCCTGCGGCTCCTCGATGACGCCCCGGAATGCGCGCGGCGACTTGGCGGCTTTGCTGAAGAAACCCGGCGCGCGGCAGAAGGCGTTGACCAGATTGCCGCCGATCTCGTGCGGCGGGCGCAGCGCGACTAGGCCTCGGGCGACAGCAGCCGGTGCAGATGCACCACGAAATAGCGCATTTCGGCATTATCGACAGTCTGCTGGGCCTTCTGCTTCCACACCTGCAACGCCGAAGCGTAATCGGGATAGAGTCCCACGAGATCAACCGCGTTCAGATCCTTGAACTCGACATCGCTGCCGGGGCGCAATTCGCCCCCAAAGACGAGATGCGGAAGCTGCTTGGCGCTTGTTTTGGTCACGGGGCTCACCTTGATTGTGGGTCACGAGGAAGGAAGATCAGGTCGTTATCGCGTCGGGGCAGGGATAGACATCCCGCAGGACACCGACGAGCCGAGCTTTTAGTAACGGATCGGCACAGACCGCAAGCGGCCCGTGGCGGGTTGTTGGTCCATTGAGCTGCAAGGCTCCTGTGCAGGCATCGGATGGCTCGATACCCATTTCGGTGAGAATCGCCATGGCGCCGGCAATATCCCAGTCTTCGGCACCCGGCCGGACGAGAGCAACTTCAGCGAGGCCGCGCGCGACGAGCGTCAGCCGATAGGCCAGCGATACCGTGCCCTGCACCCGTTGATAGGGGAAAACCGCGGCCACCAGAGCTTCATGCACCACCGGCGGTCCCGCGATGCGGGGGCGGGCCGTAAGGCCCCGCTGCGGCGGATCGAGGCGCACGCCGTTGACGGACACGCCACCACCTGCCGCCGCTTCGATGAGTTCGTCGCGCACCGGGGCATAGACCACCCCCGCAAGCGCCACTCCGTTTTCAATGACCGCTGCCGTTACGGTCCAGCTGTCTTCGCCCTTCATGAAGCCGCGTGTGCCGTCGATGGGGTCGACCACGAAACTCCGCCTCGCCGTCAATCGGCTGAGATCATCCGGGCTTTCCTCGCTGAGCCAGCCGTAAGCGGGCCGCGCTGTCCGCAGCGCGCCGTTGAGATAGGTATCGAGCTTGATATCGACCTCGGTAACGGGTGAGGCCTGCGCCTTGGTCCAGCTCTCCATTGGCCCGCCCACATGGCTCAGCGCCATCTGCCCGGCCTCGCGGCAGAAGTGGCGGAGCAGATCAAGGTCTTGCTGGGGCGTGTGAAGGCTAGTCATGGGCGAAGGGGGCCGGTCTTTCAAACAGATCAATCAGTGTGAGGAGTTATCGGTGCGGACGCCATGGTTAATACGGTGCTGTGCACATGGATTAAGGCTGCCTTACGCTTGGTTAGTCTATGCTAACCCTCTTTTGAACAACCGAAATTTAACCGCCTTTATTAAGCGCCCAGGCAACTTCCCGCGCTAGGGTCAACGCAACAGAGGGCAGACTAAAACGCTCTCGAAAGTTGACAGCGAGGCCTCAATGCAAACCGGATCTTTGACGGATCAACCGTCTGTCCGCCTGATGATGGGAGCGGATAGGGACGCGATACTGCCGATCAGGCGGTCTCGCCCGGCCAATGACAATGACGAACCGGTGCGCGCCCGCACCGTGACCCTGCGCCGCCGCCTTGAAATGAGCGGGCTTGAGGTCAAAGTGAAGATTCCCGTTACCGAATATGTGGGCGTGGCGGTCTCGACCTCCATCACGCCCGAAGGCGTGCTGAAAAGCGCCATTGAACTGCTGCACCCGACGCCTGACCTGAACTATCTGGTGTTTTCCGAAGAGGGCAATGCCAATGTCGTGGCCGAATGGCAGCATTGGGGCAAGACCATCGGCGTGCCGCTGTACATCAAGGCCGGCGATGGCAGTGTCCTGCCCTATGCGCAGCCGCTGCGCGGTGTCGGCGCCCGCACCAACCGCCTGCATCTCGTCTCCGATCTGAGCCGATCCGAGCCCCTTTCCCCCTGAGGCGGGGTGGGGGAACCTTCCCCCAAGCCTCTCGTTGATCCGAAAACCGGTCGATCCCATGCATAGTTTGGGCCGGTTCGCGCCAAGACCTCCAGATCCGTCGCGACAAAAGGCCAGCCTTCGGGCTGGCCTTTTTGCTAGGCAATGAGCGCGTCGAGGGCGAAGCCCAGGCTGAGCACGAGGCCCACCACATGGTTGGATTTAAACCGCGCGAGCGCATTGGCCGATTCGTCGGGGGCGAGGGTTTGCACCTGCCAGCCCAGATGACCGGCCGCGACAAGGAGCCCGATAAAGCTGATCGGCCCGCCGCCGGTCGCCAGGATGGCGAGCGCCCAGAGCAGCGTTGTCCCGGCGTAGAAGAGCCCAACGATTGTTCGGACGTGATTGCCGAACAGGCGCGCCGTGGATTTGACCCCGATCAGCGCGTCGTCTTCGCGGTCCTGCAACGCGTAAATCGTGTCATAGCCGATGGTCCAGAGGATCGCTCCGGCGTAAAGCAGCAGGGCAGGCAGGCCGATGCGCCCTTCGGTGATGGAAAACCCCATGAGCGCGCCCCAGGAGAAGGCGAGCCCGAGGAACAGCTGCGGCCACCAGGTGATGCGCTTCATGAAGGGATAGATTGCCACCAGCACCAGCGAAGCGGCCCCGAGCGCCACGGACGCTGTGTTGAACTGAATGAGCACAATAAGCCCCACCAGGCTTTGCCCGATGAGAAAAATCAGCGCCTTGCGCCGCGACACCTGCCCGGACGGGATGGGGCGGCCGCTGGTGCGGGTGACCTGAGCGTCGATTCGCGCATCGACGATATCATTGAAGGTGCAGCCCGCGCCCCGCATGGCGACAGCGCCGATGAAGCAGAGGAGGAGGGCTCCCCCGTCCAGCCGCCCGCTCAAATTGGCTGCAAGGCTGAGCGCCATGGCGCAGGGCCAGAACAGGAGCCAGAAGCCGATAGGCCGGTCCCACCGCGCCAGCCGCGCATAGGGCCTCAGCCACAACGGCGCAATGCTGTCGACCCAATTGCCGCGCTGGGCATCGGCAGGGCGGGGGCTGTGCGGATTTTGCATTCGCGGTTCACCTTGCTATGAGAACGGGCGCATCAATCCCATAAGGCCAATGTCCCGCGAGCACAAATCCCTGCCCCGCCTCTACGTCAAGGCCCCGCTCGGTGCGGGCGGCGATCTGGCTCTGGGCGAAGATCACGCCAATTATCTGGTCAACGTGCTGCGCATGGAGCCCGGCGCGCGCTTCATTGTGTTCAATGGCGCTGATGGGGCCTGGGAAGCGAGCCTGACTCTGGCGCGGAAGCGCGCGGCGGCAGCGACGCTCGTTGCACAGTTGCGTCCGCAGACGCCGCCGTCGACCCTGTGGTTCGGCTTTGCGCCGCTGCGCACCGGGCGGCTCGACTATCTCGTGCAAAAAGCCACGGAAATGGGGGCAGGCACCATCCAGCCCGTCCTCACGCGCTTTACCCAGGTGCGGAACCTCAAGCCCGAAAAGCTCGAGGCCAATATCATCGAGGCCGCCGAGCAATGCGAGGTGCTGAGCGTCCCAGAACTCGCCCCCGAGATCGGGCTTACGGCGCTCCTCGCTGCCTGGCCTCAGACCCACGGCACCATGCCGTTGATTTTTTGCGATGAGGCGGCTGAACCCCAGCGGCTCGCGGCACAGCTTGCGACGCTGGGGCAGGGGCCGGTCGGGGTGCTGATCGGGCCCGAAGGCGGATTTTCCGACGAGGAGCGCGCGGACCTCTTGGCGCTGCCCTTTGTTATCCCCATCAGTCTCGGCCCCCGTATCCTCCGGGCCGACACGGCCGCCGTGGCGGCTTTGGCGATTGTGCAGGCCATCATCGGCGATTGGCGATAAAGCAATTGCTTTCACCTTGGGTCTGGCTATTGTCCCGGCGCAGTTTGAGCCGGTTTGGGCTCATGACGGAGGCCTCATGTCAGGCGAAGAATTTTCACCGAGGCTGGAGAGCCGCGCGGACCTGATCGACGCGATGGCCGCGGGCGCAAAGCCCGAGGCCGATTGGCGCATTGGCACCGAGCATGAAAAGCATGTGTTCTACCGCAATCCACTGCGCCCGGTGCCGTATCCCGGCCCGGCCGGCATTCGGGCCCTGCTCGACGCCATAGAAGCGCGGACCGGCTGGGCGCCGCTTGATGATCGGGGCCTGTCCATTGGTCTGCTCGACCCCAAGCGCCCGGGCGGGATTTCGCTCGAGCCCGGCGGTCAGTTTGAATTGTCCGGCGCGCCGCTCCGCTCGATCCACGAGACGGCTGACGAACTCGACCAGCACATGAAGCTGGCCAAAGATATTGCCGGCCCGCTGGGCATCAATTTTCTGGGTCTCGGCGTCACCCCACTCTGGAGTGTTGCCGAGATTCCGGCCATGCCGAAGTCGCGCTACGCGATCATGACCCCCTATATGGATCGGGTTGGCACGCTGGGCACCTCGATGATGTATCGCTCGGCCACGGTGCAGGCGAACCTCGATTTTTCCTCCGAAGCCGACATGGTGCAAAAGCTGCGCGTGTCGCTGGCGCTGCAACCGGTAGTGGCTGCAATCTTTGCCAATTCGCCCTTTGTCGATGGCCGCCCGAGCGGCTATCTGAGCTTCCGCTCGCACATCTGGCTCAATACCGACCGCGCCCGCACCGGCATGTTGCCCCAGGCCTTCGAGCCGGGCTTCGGCTTTGAGCGCTATGCCGATCATGCGCTTGATGTGCCGATGTATTTTGTGGTGCGCAGCGACCGCTATATCGATGTCGCGGGCGAGAGCTTCCGCGATTTCCTTGCTGGCCGACTGCCGCAGTTGCCCGGCGAGCGCCCGACGATCAAGGATTGGGAAAACCACCTGTCGACCCTTTTCCCGGAAGTGCGGCTGAAGCAGTTCCTTGAAATGCGCGGCGCCGATATGGGCGGACGCGACCATGTGCTGGCGCTATCGGCGCTCTGGGCCGGCCTGCTCTATGATCGCATTGCGCTCGATGCGGCGACCCAGATGGTGCAGGATTGGACCGCCGAGGAACGGCAGGCGCTGCGCGATGCCGTGCCGCGCACCGCACTCAACACGATGTTCCGGGGCGAGCCCCTCGCCGCCATAGCCCGCACTGTGGTGACGCTGGCCGAGGCCGGGCTTCGCCGCCGCGCTATTGTCCACAACGGGCATGATGAGGCGATCTACCTCGCCCCGACACGAAAAATTGTGGATGCAGGCCGGACGCTGGCCGAGGTCTGGCTCGAGCGCTACGAAACCGTTTGGCGCGGCGACCTGACCCGCATCTTTGACGAAGCGGTGATGTAACTCAGGGCAGTTGCGAGAGGCCATCGGCAAAGCCGGTGAGCGACACGGGAATGCCCACGCCCTCTTCCGGCGTGCGGAACACCACGAAAATCGCGCTGGTGCCTTTGCTCAGGGTCGCGATGAGATCGTCTTTCAGCACCACTTCGGCGATGCAGCCCGTGGGCAGGCAACGCACGAAATTGACGCGCCCGATATTGGTGCCATCGACATTGAGCCCAAGCCCATTGGGCAGCAGCACACCGAGGGGCGCGAGCACCCTGAGGAGCTGGACCTGCTTGTCGGCGGTTTTCAGCACGATGACCGACAGCCCGACATTGGCCTGATCCTCGGCGGTGACATTCTGGATGAGGGCGCATTGCTCGCTGGAGGCCCCGGGCGGGGTATCGCAGCTCATCTGCCAGTCGCCATACTGTGCCTTGACCACGCCCTGGGCGAGGGCAGGGGAAACCGAGACAAGACCCGCAAGGATGCTGACCGCAAACAGGGGCGCTGAAAGGACCAGAGCAACCATCTTGTTCAAGAGCCTGAAACGCATTCCGCCGACCTTTCCGATGCCGATTATGCTTAGTTGACCGATGTCATGCGCTTGTCAACTGCGCCTATTTGCACCGATTCCCGCGTCTATGAGGCGAATTTCCGGCATTTCGCAGGCATTAAAATGAAGGATGGCCGATTTGACGCACATCAAGGCGCTCAGTCAGAATTGCCTTGGCCGGGACGATGTGATTTAGACACATTCTTATAGTTTCCGCGCCTTATGGGCTGAGTCGGGGCGGCGTCGAGCAAGCTGCGACACCAGCCTCGCCCGTAAGGCCAATCCGGACCAGACGGGATCTCAAGGGGGTTTTAGGTGACCGGCAAATCTGTTTCGAAGATCGGCGCATTTCTGGCGGGCCTGTCCGCTTTCGCGCCGCTCGCCGCATCGGCGCAGGAGGCGGGTCACCCCGTCCCCGGCCAAATCGGGCTCCAGCCGTCGGTGACCCCGATCATGGACTCGATCCATACCTTCCATGATGGCCCGCTGCTCATTGTGGCGGTCGGCATTGCCGTTCTCGTGCTGGTGCTGCTGCTGATCGTTATGGTGCGCTTCAACGCCAAGGCGAACCCGGTTCCGTCCAAGACCACGCACAACACGCTGGTCGAAGTCATCTGGACCGTAGCTCCGATCCTGATTCTCGTGATCATCGCCATCCCGTCCTTCTCGGTGCTCACCGATCAGCTCACCATCCCCGACGGCCAGCGCAAGTATCTCGGCTCGAACATTTTCTCGTTCGGCGAAGTCGAAGTGCCGGCGCCTGGCCTGACCATCAAGGCCACCGGCCAGCAATGGTACTGGGATTACGAATATACCGACGATGCCAAGGGCTTCTCGTCGAACCTGCTCAACGACGCGGACCGCGCCTCGCTGAAGCCGAACCAGCCGCGTCTGCTCGCGGTGGATTATGAGCTGGTGGTGCCGGTCGATACGACCGTACGCATGCAGATCACGTCTGATCCGGCGGGTGTGATCCACGCCTTCGCCATGCCGTCTTTCGGCATCAAGATCGACGCCATTCCCGGCCGCCTGAACGAAACCTGGTTCAACGCCCGCAAGACGGGCATCTACTACGGCCAGTGCTCGGAACTGTGCGGCAAGGACCATGCGTTCATGCCCATCGCGATCCGCGTGGTGACCAAGGAAGAATATGCGGCGTGGATGGCAGCCTTCAAGGCTGGCACTGTCGACGACGCCAACGCCACGCTGCCGGCGCTGACCTGACGAGGACCGGGCGAGGGGAGTACCCCCGGAGCCCTCAGAAAGACGATTAGAGGAACGCTCAGAAATGGCCGATACTCACGCACTTGAAGCCCATGAGGGGCATGCGCACACCGGTGAGCATGACCACGGCCACCCCACGGGCTGGCGGCGCTACCTGTTCTCCACCAACCACAAGGACATCGGCACGATGTACCTGATCTTCGCGATTATCGCGGGGGTGGTTGGCGGTCTGCTCTCGGGCGCCATGCGCCTCGAGCTTCAGGAGCCTGGCATTCAGATTTTCCACGGCCTTGCGGCTATGGTCTACGGCCTCGATGGCGATAGCGCCCTCGATGCCGGCAAGCACATGTACAATGTGTTCACCACGGCCCATGCGCTCATCATGATCTTCTTCATGGTGATGCCCGCGATGATCGGCGGTTTCGGCAACTGGTTCGTGCCGCTGATGATCGGCGCACCGGACATGGCCTTCCCGCGCATGAACAACATTTCGTTCTGGCTGCTGCCGCCCTCGATCCTCCTGCTCGTCATGTCGATGTTCTTTGAAGGACCGGCCGGCGCCATGGGCGTTGGTGGTGGCTGGACGATCTATCCGCCGCTATCGACCTCGGGCCAGCCCGGCCCGGCCATGGATTTTGCCATTCTGTCGCTGCACCTTGCCGGTGCCAGCTCGATCCTCGGCGCGATCAACTTCATCACCACGATCTTCAACATGCGCGCGCCGGGCATGACCCTGCACCGCATGCCGCTGTTCCCGTGGTCGGTGCTGGTCACCGCCTTCCTGCTGCTGCTGTCGCTGCCGGTTCTGGCCGGTGGTATCACCATGCTGCTGACCGACCGCAATTTCGGCACCACCTTCTTCAATCCTGAAGGCGGCGGCGACCCGGTTCTGTTCCAGCACCTGTTCTGGTTCTTCGGTCACCCCGAAGTGTACATCCTGATCCTGCCGGGCTTCGGCATCGTCAGCCACATTGTGTCGACCTTCTCGCGGAAGCCGGTGTTCGGCTACCTCGCCATGGTCTACGCCATGGTCGCCATCGGCGCCGTCGGCTTCATCGTGTGGGCGCACCACATGTATACCGTCGGCATGTCGCTCGACACGCAGCGCTACTTCGTGGCGGCCACCATGGTTATTGCCGTGCCGACCGGGGTGAAGATCTTCTCGTGGATTGCCACCATGTGGGGCGGTTCGATCAGCTTCCGCACGCCCATGCTGTGGGCCGTGGGCTTCATCTTCCTGTTCACCGTTGGTGGTGTGACGGGCGTGGTGCTGGCCAATGCGGGCGCCGACCGGGCGCTGCACGACACCTATTATGTGGTCGCGCACTTCCACTACGTGCTGTCTCTTGGCGCCGTCTTCGCCATCTTCGCGGCCTGGTATTACTGGTACCCGAAGATGTTCGGCATCATGTATTCGGAAAAGCTTGCGAACCTGCATTTCTGGATCACGTTCATCGGCGTGAACCTGATTTTCTTCCCGCAGCATTTCCTCGGCCTGGCGGGCATGCCGCGTCGCTACATCGATTATCCTGATGCGTTCGCGCTGTGGAACCGCGTGTCGTCGTTCGGTTACTATGTGACCTTCGCTGGCCTCCTCGTGTTCCTCTACCTCCTGTGGGAAGGTGCCCGGAAGAAGCGTCCGACCTCGGCCAACCCGTGGGGCGAGGGTGCGACGACGCTGGAATGGACGCTGCCGTCGCCGCCGCCGTTCCATCAGTTCGAAACCCTGCCGCGCATCAGCGCGGGCTCGGACCACTAAGTTAACGGGCGGGGCCTATGGGCCCCGCTCCTTCACCGAAGGGCGCAGGCATGGCCTATCTCGACAACATCACAGACAATTCGGTGCTGTCGGCCGGCGCCCGGGTTGAAGACTATTTCGCGCTGCTGAAGCCGCGCGTCATGTCGCTCGTGGTGTTCACGGCGCTTGTCGGCCTGTTGCTCGCGCCGGGCGGCGTAAACCCGGTGATCGCGGCAATCTCGATCCTGTGTATCGCTGTGGGGGCTGGCGCATCGGGCGCCCTCAACATGTGGTATGATTCCGATATTGATAAGGTGATGAGCCGCACCGCCAACCGGCCGATCCCGGCCGGGCGCATTGTGCGTGATCACGCCCTCGCTCTGGGTCTCGTGCTCTCGGCCTTCTCGGTGGCCCTCCTCGGACTTGCCGCCAATTGGCTCGCCGCGGGGCTCCTTGCCTTCACGATTTTCTTTTACGCCGTGATCTACACCGTGTGGCTCAAGCGCTCGACGCCTCAGAACATCGTCATCGGCGGTGCGGCGGGCGCGTTTCCGCCCATGGTCGGCTGGGCAGCAGTGACCGGCACGATCAGCCTCGAATCCTGCCTGCTGTTCCTCATTATCTTTCTGTGGACCCCGCCGCATTTCTGGGCGCTGGCGCTCTACAAGCAATCCGATTACGGCGCGGCCAATATACCGATGCTGCCCAACGTCGCCGGCAACCGCGCGACCCAGCAGCAGATCCTGGTCTATTCCATCGTGCTGTTCGCGGTGTCGCTCGTCCCGGGCTTCATCGGCTTCATGGGCCCGATCTACATGGTGACAGCACTGGTGACCGGGGCTGCATTTCTGGGCTTCGCGGTCGTCCTGTTCCGGACCCGTGAAGACAAGCCGATGCGCAAGGCTGGTCGCGCGCTCTTTGCCTATTCGCTCAGCTATCTGTTCCTGATTTTCTTCGCGTTCCTCGCCGATCATGGCGCGCGACTGATGGGCTGGATTTAATGCAGACCCCTGTTCCCCCCAATAGTGACGCTGAATTCCTCGCCCGCCGCCGTCGGCGGTCTGTGGCGCTTGCCGTCACCCTGTTTGTGCTCGTGGCGATCTTCTATGCGCTGAGCATTGTAAAGATGGGGATCCGGTAATGGTCGATCTGTCTCACCCGGCTCAGAGTGCAGAGCGCAAGGGCAATCGGCGCATTGCTTTCGCCCTGTCGCTGATCGTCGTGATCATGGTCGGGGCGGCCTTTGCAGCCGTGCCACTTTACCAGATGCTGTGCCGCGCCATCGGGCTCGACGGCACCACGCAGGTGTCGACGGGCAATCCCAAGGGCGTCATCGCCCGGGAAATGACCGTGCGCTTCGATTCCAATATCTCGAACGACCTGCCCTGGACCATTGTGCCCTCGAAGCCGGTGAAGGCAAAGATCGGCACAGTTGAGACCGTGGTCTTCAAGGCCCATAATTTTTCTGACAAGGCCGTCACCGGACAGGCGATGTTCAATGTCACGCCCGAGCTGACGGGCATCTATTTCAACAAGATCGAGTGCTTCTGTTTTACCGAGCAGACACTCAAGCCCGGCGAAACTGTTGATATGCCGGTGACCTTCTTCGTTGATCCCGATATCGCATCGAACTCGGATCTCAACACGATCCGCGATATCACGCTTTCGTACACCTTTTACGCAGTTCCGAGCGAGGGAAGCTGACCATGGCTGCGCATGCCAAGCCCAACCACGACTACCATCTGGTAAACCCCAGCCCCTGGCCCTTCGTTGGCTCAGTGTCGGCCTTCATCATGGCCGTGGGGGCCATTACCTGGTGGCACGATATCCTGCCGCCCTATCTGTTCGCCATCGGGCTTTTGGGTGTGCTCTACACCATGTACGCCTGGTGGTCGGATGTGATCCGCGAAGCCAATGCGGGCGACCATACCGAAGTTGTGCAGATGCACCACCGCTATGGCATGATCCTGTTCATCGCCTCGGAAGTCATGTTCTTCGTGGCCTGGTTCTGGGCCTATTTCGACGGCTTCTTCAACCACGCGACGGCCGAGCAATATGCCCGCGTCGCCGCGATGGGCGGGGTGTGGCCGCCGACCGGCGTCGAGCTGTTCGACCCGTTCCACCTGCCGCTGTTCAACACGCTGCTGCTGCTGACCTCGGGCACCACGGTGACCTGGGCGCACCACGCGCTGCTGCACAATGATCGTCGCGGTCTCAAGTGGGGTCTGGTGCTCACCATTCTCCTCGGCATCACCTTCACCGGCGTGCAGATGCTGGAATATTCCGAGGCTGGGTTCCAGTACACGGGTAACCTCTATGGCGCGGCCTTCTTCATGGCGACCGGTTTCCATGGGTTCCACGTGTTTGTCGGTTCGATCTTCCTGATCGTGTGCCTCATCCGGGCCATGGCCGGCCAGTTCACTCCCAAGGCCCATCTCGGCTTCGAATTTGCCGCCTGGTACTGGCACTTCGTGGACGTGGTCTGGTTGTTCTTGTTCGCCGCCATCTACGTCTGGGGCAGCTGGGGCGTGGCCATTCACCACGCCGGCTGATCCGAGCCCGCTTCAGGCCACAGAATTCGAGGCGCGGCCCCAGGCTGCGCCTCGTTTGTTTTTGAAGGAACCGACCATGCCGCATCAGCCGACCGAACGCCTGCCGTCGCCCTTTACCGTGGGGCTGCTCAGTCGCTGCCCCCGCTGTGGAGAGGGCCATCTGTTCAGCGGCTATCTGCAGGTTGCGCACTCCTGCGACGCCTGCGGCCAGAGCTTTGAATTCGCCCAATCGACCGAAGGCCCGGCGGTTTTCATCATCCTGATCGTCGGCTTCATCATTGTCGGCGCCGCCGCCGTGGTGGAAAGTCTGTTCCATCCCGCGCCCTTCGTGCATCTCATCCTGTGGCTGCCCGCGACGGTTGTGCTGTCGATGTCGCTGCTCAGGCCCTTCAAGGCCACGCTGATTGCGCTGCAGTTTCAGAACCGGGCCGAAGAAGGCCGTCTCGATGAGTGAGCGGGTGCTTCGCCTCAGGGCCAGCCAATGGGGCTTCATCGCGCTCATGCTGACGCTGATGGGCCTGTTCATCACGCTGGGCACCTGGCAGCTCAACCGCCTCGCGGAAAAAGAGCAGCTGATCGCAACGGTCAGCGCGCGCTTTAACGCGCCGCCTGTCGCTTTCCCCGTCACCGCTGACCCGGCGGCGCTGGCTGATTTTGACTATCGTCCGGTCAGCCTCACTGGCCGCTATGAAGCGGGCAAGACCGTGCTGGTGTTCACCAGCCTCGATGAGCCCAAAGGCAAGGCATCAGGGCCCGGCTATTGGGTGATGACCCCCTTCACGCTCTCATCGGGGGGCATGGTCTTCATCAATCGAGGCTTCATTCCGGAGGCGGTGAAGGCCGACTTCGGCCCCGATGCGGCCGTCCCGGCGACGCAACAGCTGACTGGCATCGCCCGCATGGCCGAAGCCGTGGGCAGCTTCACCCCGGCACCGGATCGTTCCGGGCATATCGAGTGGGTCCGCAATCCGCCGCGGCTCGCCGCGCTCAGCGGCATCGACCCTTCCGCCGTTCGCCCGCTCTATGTTGACCTCGCCGCGAACCCGGACGGCGGGGTGCCGCAGGGCGGGGAAACCACGCTGGATTTCCCCAATAACCACCTCGGCTATCTGCTGACCTGGTATGGCTTCGCGGCGCTGATCCCGCCGCTGCTCTGGCTTTGGGTGCGGCGGCAGCGGAGGCCCGGCAGTCCCGCGGCTGACCCGCTATGAATCTTGCGGTTTTCATCACCCTTCACTAGGGTAATCCGCATCAGGAGCCTGCGCAGCAGGCATAAACGAGAGTTTGGGACAGCCCCCTGCAATGCAGTTTGTATCGACGCGCGGCCGGGCGCCAGTTCTGGGCTTTTCGGACGCCATTCTCGCCGGTCTTGCGACCGATGGTGGCCTGTACCTGCCCGCCCACTGGCCCGTACTCAGCCCCGCTGAAATCGCCAGCTTTGCCAACCGGCCCTATGCCGAAGTGGCCTTTGCCATCATCCGTCGTTTCGTCGGTGGTGAAATTCCCGATACCGAGCTGCGCGCCCTCCTTGAGGCGGCCTATGGCACCTTCCGCCATGCCTCGGTAGCGCCGCTCGTTGAAATCGAGCCGGGGCACTTCGTGCTCGAACTGTTCCACGGGCCCACGCTCGCCTTCAAAGATGTGGCGATGCAATTCCTCGCCCGGGTCATGGACTATATCCTCGCCCAGCGCGGCACCCGCGCGACGATTGTCGGGGCCACCTCGGGCGATACCGGATCGGCCGCCATCGAGGCGTTCCGGGGCCGCGCCAGCACCGATATTTTCATCCTCCACCCCGAGGGGCGCACGTCTGAAGTGCAGCGGCGCCAGATGACGACCGTGCTTGATGCCAATGTGCATAACATTGCGCTCAAGGGGACCTTCGATGACTGCCAGGACATCGTGAAGGCGATGTTCAACAATCAGCCCTTCCGCAACCGGGTGGCCCTGTCGGGGGTCAATTCGATCAACTGGGGCCGTATCGTCGCGCAGATCGTCTATTATTTCACCGCCGCCGTGGCGCTCGGCGCGCCGCACCGGCCGGTGACCTTCGCGGTGCCGACGGGCAATTTTGGCGATATCTTCGCGGGCTACTGTGCCCGCGCCATGGGCCTGCCGATCACCACGCTGGCCATTGCCACCAACAGCAACGACATTCTCGCCCGTACGCTCGCAACCGGCCGCTATGAGGTGACCGGCGTCACCACAACCATCAGCCCCTCGATGGACATTCAGGTGTCCTCCAATTTTGAGCGGCTGCTGTTTGAAGCCGTGGGTCGCGATGCCGGTGCACTCGACACGCTGATGGCCAGCCTCCGCCAATCCGGCAGCTTCACCATTCCCCCTGCGGCTCTCGCGACAATCCGCGCCGGGTTCAGCGCGGGCCGGGCAAGTGAGGCCGATACGGCGGCGACCATTGCCGGTGTCTGGGCCAAATCCGGCTATCTGCTTGATCCGCATACGGCGGTGGGTGTCGCGGTGGCGCGCCCCATGCTGGGTGGTCGTGACCCGGTGGTGACACTCGGCACCGCGCATCCGGCCAAATTCCCCGCCGCCGTCAAAGCCGCGAGCGGCGTTGAGCCGCCCTTGCCGGCATGGCTCGCCGATCTTTACGAGCGGCCCGAACGGCTGAGTGTGCTCGGCAATGATCAGCGGGCCGTGGAGGACTTCATCCTCGCCCGCTCCCGCGTTGCGGAGCAGGTGTCGTGACCGTCAAAAGCACCACGCTCGACAATGGCATGACCGTCCTTACCGACGACATGCCCCACCTCGAAAGCGCCTCGATGGGCATCTGGGTCAAGGCCGGATCTCGGACCGAACGGGATGACGAGCACGGCATTTCGCACCTGCTCGAACACATGGCCTTCAAGGGCACAGCGTCCCGCGACGCAATGGCCATTGCCTCAGCCATCGAAAATGTCGGCGGCGACCTCAATGCCGCAACCTCGGTGGAGCACACCGGCTATTTCGCCCGCGTGCTGAAGGAGGATGTCGCGCTCGGCGCTGAAATTCTCTCGGACATTCTGCAGAACTCGCTGCTCGACGAGCGCGAACTCGAGCGCGAGCGCCACGTGATCGTGCAGGAAATCGGCGCAGCCCGCGACAACCCCGACGATCATGTGTTCGATCTGTTTCAGCAGGCCGCCTTTCCCGAACAGGCCATTGGCCGCACGATTCTGGGCACAACCGAATCGGTGATGGCGCTGACGCCTGACAAGATCCGCGCCTATATGGACCGCAATTACGTGGGCGAGCACATGGTGCTGTGCGCCGCGGGCAATGTGAACCACGACCAGCTGGTTGATATTGCCGATGCCCGCTTTCAGGGCCTGCGGTCGGGCGGCGCGCCCATGCCGCAGAAGGCGACCTATGGCGGGGGCGAGCACCGGCTGGTCTCCGACCACGAGCAGGCCCATATCGTTATCGGTATGGAGGGCCGCGCCTATAATTCCGATGGGTTTTACGCCATCCAGATCCTCGCCTCGATCCTCGGTGGCGGCATGAGTTCGCGGCTGTTTCAGGAAGTGCGCGAAAAGCGCGGGCTCTGTTACTCGGTCTATTCCTTTCACTGGGCCTTTGCCGATTCCGGCATTTTCGGCGTCGCCGCCTCGACCGGCGAAGATCAGGTCGATGATCTGATCCCCGTTATTCTTGATGAGCTGCGCCGGGCCACCGAAACCATCTCCGACGAGGAAGTGGTGCGGGTGCGCAACCAGATTCGCGCCGGTCTGCTGATGTCGCTCGAATCACCCTCGGCGCGCGCCGGACAATTGGCACGCCAGCAGATCCTGTGGGGGCGGCCGATTCCACTGACCGAGACCGTGGACCGCATCAACCGGATCACGGCCGATCGGGTAAGGCAGATCGCAAGCCAGGTGTTTGATACGGCCAGCGTTTCGCTCGCCGGGGTGGGGCCTGTATCGAAGCTCCCCGGCCATGAGGACATTGCCGCAAAGCTCCGCGCCTGATCTGATGGCGCGCAGTGATGGTTTGGGGGGAGTGGCCCGGTGATGCTTGATTGGTTCGCGCCCGATCCGCTCCCCGAATTGACCACGGCGCGCCTGACGCTGCGCGGGCCGAGAGCGGCCGACTATCCGCACTGGCGCGATATCCGCTATCAGAGCCGCAAGTTTCTGCGGCCCTTTGAGCCACGCTGGACCGATGCTGATCTCGCTGCATCGGTTTACCGGGCCCGCCTCGGCAAGCTGCGCCAGGAAGCGCGCGACGGCTCGGACTATACCTATTTTGTGTTCCTCGACACCGAGCCGGACCGGCCGCTGGTGGGCGGCATAACGCTGTCCAATGTGCGCCGCCGCGCCGCGCAGATGGTGAACCTCGGCTACTGGATGGGCGAACCCTATGCCGGGCTTGGCATCATGTCTGAGGCCGTGAGCGCAATTGTGCCCTTTTGCTTTGAAACGCTGGGGCTCCACCGCATTCAGGCGGCGTTCGTGCCGGGCAATATGGCCAGCCGTCGCGTGCTGGAAAAAAACGGATTTTACGAAGAAGGTTTTGCTGAAAACTACCTGCAGATTGACGGCCGCTGGGCCGACCATGTGCTTTTTGCGCTCACCCGTGAGCGCTATGAAAAATCTCGCGCGCCAAAGCATCCCTGAGATCGTCCCTCAAGGCTTGTCGCGGCCGGGAAACCCCGTTACCTAGAGGTCCGACCATGATCCTCGCAGGGCCAACAGTGCTGAACCGCCGCATCCTTTCTTTCGTGATGGGCCTTTTCATGCTGGCTGGGGCTGGCAGCATGGCGCAGGCGCTCGAGGTGATTACCGCACCCGAAGACGTTAACGCCGTGAATCTCACTGGCGTGGTGGATGTAGAGGCCGGTGAAAACGGCCGCGTGCGCCTGTCGACGGCGCCGGGCGAAGACGGCATTATCCGCCGCATCGAAGTGTTGGCGTCTGAAGGCGGCAGCAACCCGAACTGGGCCGTGTTCGCGCTGCGCAATGATTCCGACGTGCAGTTGCAGCGCCTGCTGGTGGCGCCGTATTTCCGTCTCCCCGGCTCTGGCGTGTTCCGTCCCGATCTCGGGTCTGAACGGATCGCGGTGCTGACCCCATCGGCGGGCATTCGCCCGATCCGGCAGGTCGATACCGAAGCCGACGTGTTTGAAATCGTGCTCGATCCGGGCGCGACCGTGACCTTTGTCGCCGAGCTGTCGAGCCCGAACCTGCCCGAACTCTACCTGTGGAAGCCCGACGCCTACCGCGATTACGTGAACTCGTTCACCCTCTTCCGCGGCACGGTGCTGGGCGTTTCCGCGCTGGCAGCGGTGTTTCTTACCATCATGTTTGTGGTCAAGGGGCGCGGGATTTTCCCGGCGACGGCCGCATTCTCGTGGTCGGTGCTCATGTATCTGCTCGTGGATTTCGGCATCCTCGGGCCGCTCGTCGGTATTTCCAATGGCGCCATGCAGCCCTTCCGGGCGGTCGCGGAGGCGGCCATCGCCACGACTCTGTTCGGATTCTTATTCATCTATCTCAATCTGCACCGCTGGCATTTGCGCTTCATCCGGCTCGCGCTGGCGCTCGTTGTGGTGTTTCTCGCGCTCTTTGCCTTTGCCATGTTCCAGCCGGCTGTGGCGGCCACCGTGGCGCGGCTCGTGCTGGCCCTCCTTGGGCTCACCGGGTTCTTCCTGATCCTGCTGCTGGCGCTGCGCGGCTATGATCGCGCCGTGCTGCTGGTGCCGACCTGGATCATCTATATCGCCTGGCTGTTCTTCTCGTGGCTCGTGGTCACCGGGCAGGTGTCTAACGATGTGGCGCAACCGGCAGTCGCTGGTGGGCTCGTGCTGATTGTCATGCTCCTGGGCTTCACCTCGGTGCAGCACGCCTTCTCTGAAGGGCAGGTGTCGATTGGCAGCCTGTCGGAAGTCGAGCGTCGGGCGCTGGCGCTCACCGGATCGGGCGATTTCGTTTATGACTGGAATATCGAACGCGATCGCGTGACCGTCTCCGATGAACTGGGCACCCGGCTCGGCGAACGGCGCGGAGCCCTGCGCGGCTCGATCAAGCGGTGGCTCGATCGGCTCCATCCTGAGGATCGCGACCGCTTCCGCACCGCCTTTGATACGCTGGTCGAACTGAGGCGCGGCAAAGTATCGACCGACCTTCGGCTTTCAGCCCATGATGGCAGCTACCGGACCTTCCGCATGCGGGTGAAGCCCGTACTGGGCGGCGATGGCCAGGTGAACCGCATTGTCGGCACCCTGCAGGATGTGACCGAAGAACGCGCGAGCCGCGAACGGCTGTTGCACGATGCCGTGCATGACAGCCTGACCGGCCTGCCCAACCGGCAATTGTTCCTTGATCGACTGGAACAGGCGCTGGTGCGGGCCCGCCAGCCCGGGGGCACCAAGCCGGCGGTCTTCCTCATTGATATCGACCGCTTCGGTGAACTCGACGAACGCGTTGGCCACGCGGCAGCGGATTCGGTGCTGCTCGCCATTTCGCGCCGCATTGCCCGCATCATGCGCCCGCTGGATTCGGTGTCGCGGCTTGGTGGCGACCAGTTCGCCGTCATTCTCGCCTCGGAACAGGCCGCCGGGAAAATCGCTGAAACGGCGGAGCAGATCCGCAAGGCGCTGAAGTCGCCCTTCAATTTCGGTGAGCGCGACCTGACCCTGACCGCCTCGATTGGCGTGACCATTTATGACGGCAATCCGGTGTCATCGACCGATGTGCTGCGCGACGCCGAACTGGCGATGTATTACGCCAAGCGCCTCGGCGGCGACCGGATTGAAGCCTTCCGGGCCTCAGCCCGCTCGATTGCCGCCTATTCGAAGGCCTCGGAGGAAGATCTCGACCGGGGCCTGCGCCATGGCGAGCTGACCGTGCTGTTCCAGCCGATCATGGATATTCACTCGGGCCTGATCGCCGGGTGCGAGGCGGTGATGCGCTGGAACCATCCGCAGCGCGGCGAAATCCTGCCGGAAGAATTTGTACCGCTTGCCGAGCGCAGCGGCCTGATCGACCGGCTCGGCCGTGCCTCGTTTGAACAGGCCGCTGGGCAGGCGCGGGATTGGGCGGCGCAGCTGGCGCTGCCAGACGATTTCTTTGTGTCGGTCAACCTCTCGCCGTCGCAACTGGGCACCGAGACCCTGCTCAATGACATGCGGGCGCTGGTGACCGATCACCGCCAGATCGCGCGGCACCTCAAGCTCGAGGTCAACGAGAGCCAGGTCATGTCCAACCCCGAGCATTCGGCCTATGTGCTGAACGCGCTGCGGGCTCTGGGCCTGCGGCTGGCGCTGGATCAGTTTGGCACGGGCACGTCATCGCTCAGCTATCTGCACCGGTTCCCGTTCGAAACCATCAAAATTCCGGCCAGCTTTGTTCAACTCACCGATGAGAGCGGCCTGGGCCAGACGCAGGTTCCGATTATCCGCTCGATCATCACCCTGGCGACCGATCTCGATCTCAATGTGATTGCCGAGGGCGTGGAAACCATCGAGGAAGTCGAGCGGCTGCAGACGCTGAATTGCCAGTATGCGCAGGGGCAGGCTTTTGGTGCGCCCATGTCGGGCAGCGACTTGGGCAAGCGGCTGATGTCGCAGTTTGGCGGCGGCCGCGTCGCCTCAGGCGTGTCCGGCGGTCGCGCTTAAGCTCGCCTGCGAGATGCCGAGTTGCGCCAGAGCCGCATCATAGCGCGTCTCGATGGGCAGGCCGAACAGCAGCTCGCGCGAAAATGGCACGGTGAGCCAGCCATTGGCCGCGATTTCGGCCTCAAGCTGCCCCGGACTCCAGCCGCAATAGCCGAGCGCAAACAGCGCCTCGCTGGGCGCCTGGTCAAACGCAATGGATTTAAGAATATCGAGCGTGGCGGTAAGGCACACATCGTCGTGCACCACATAGGAATTGCCCGCCTTATAGTAATCAGCCGAATGCAGCACAAAGCCCCGGCTGGTCTGCACAGGACCGCCCCGCAGCACCTGCCGGTTGCGGATGCCCTCGGGCAGGTGGATGATCTGGTCTTTGTCGCCGAGCTTCAGGTCTTCGAGGATGTCGCCGAAGCTCAGGTCTTCGAGGCCATTATTGATGACGAGGCCCATGGCTCCCTCATCGCCATGGCCGACCATGTAGATGACGCTCTGCTTGAAACGGGGGTCGCCCATATCGGGCATGGCCACCAGAAACTGCCCGCGCAATGAGTCCATTCTGCCGTCTCCCGTGGTCTCTGCCACAGTCTGAAAGTAGGATGCTTGCGCCCAAATCGCCAGTGCCCGATCACGAAGACCTGAAAACGCTCGCCAGCGCCCGAGCGGGAGGCTAGGAAACGGGCATGCGTTTGTGGATGATCCTTGTCGCAATCCTGGCGAGCCCGGCCGTGTCGGCCGCTGAAACAACGTGGCAGACCCTGAGCCCGGCCCTCAAGGCGCGAATCATTTCCGCCGATAGCCTGGGGCCCGATGGTCGCCTGCTCATCGGGCTCGATCTGGCGCTGGCGCCGGGGGCCCGCACCTACTGGCGGATTGCCGGTGCGGCGGGGCTGGCGACGCACCTTGATTTTAGCGGCTCTGACGGGATCGGGGCGACCGAGATCGTCTGGCCGCAGCCGCAGGTGCTGATCGAAGAAGGGCTGCTTGAATATGTCTACACAAGCGCCACGCTGCTCCCGATCTGGGTTGAGCTGCCCCACGGGCGCGCGACCCTCTCCATCGCCTACACGGGGGGCGTGTGTACCGATATCTGCATGCCGCTCAGCGGCGCGTTCACCCTCGCCGTAGGGGATGCGGTACCGGATCGTGCCTCGGCTGTGCATCTGGCGCAGGCGCTCGCTACGACGCCCATCGCCTGGGATCAGGCCACGCCCCCGCTGCGCCTTGAGGGCTGCGAGACCCCGCCCGGCACGGTGACCCTCAGCGTGCTCGACCCCACCCTTGATGCCACCAGCGTGATCCTGACGGGCGATCGTGCCGATGTGCTCTATCTGCCCGAAAGCGCCGCAGCGGACACGGCCCCGAGCGATAGGCTGGTCTTTGAGCGCATCCCCCAATCAAGCCCGGTCGAGCGAAACCTCACGGCCAGTTTTTCGACACCCGCCGGCCCCTATGCGTTGCGGTTGCGTTGCGCCTCGACGGCGAAGTGAGACTGATCTAGACTTGTCTCTTCACTCCCCGTGCGGGGTAATTTTGCCAAAACTGGATTGAAGTGCCGATGATTCACGAAGGAGACTTGATCCCCAGCGTGCCGACCAAGTTGATCGACGCTCATGGGGTGACCGATACAGCCACCGACACGGTGTTGGGCAAGGGGCTTGTGGTGCTGTTCGGGGTGCCGGGGGCGTTTACGCCCACCTGCGACACCGCGCATCTGCCCGGCTTTGTTGCCAATGCGCCCAAGTTTGCCGCCCATGGCGTGGACCGGGTTGTCTGCGCTACGGTGAACGATCATTTTGTGACGAAGAGCTGGGCCGAACGGTCTGAGGCTCTGGGCAAAGTGGATTTTCTGGCCGATGGGCACGGCGCGCTGCGCGATGGCTTGGGGCTTGGCAAGGACTTCGGCGATCTCGGCAACCGGTTTCAGCGCTTTGCCATGATCATCCGGGACGGTAAGGTGCTCAAACTCTTCGTGCAGGATGTTTCTGGCGTAACAGTAAGTGGCGCCCCTGCAGTTCTGATGGCGCTGGAGGCGCTTAAGGCCGATGTTGCGTGATGTGAGTATGATCGCGAGCGTGAGCAGGCGGGCAGGGGCACTGGGCGGGGCAACGGCCCTGGCGCTGGTGCTGGGCGCCTGCTCTATGGGCAACTTCTTCTCCCCGACGCCCACCAGCACCAGCACGACGCTGGCGAATAGCAGTGCTACCCCGGCAGAAATCTCGACCGCCAGCGCCTCGGCTCTGCCGGCCATTGCCAGGGAATGCCCGCCGATCAAGGTGCGGCCGGGCAGCGAGGCGTTGTTCTATTATGGCCGCGGCAAGGTGGGGAACCCGTCAGATCTCAACTACCAGGCCGTGATCGACAAGCAGTCGCGCAATTGCGTGGCCTCGAACGGCATGATCACCGTGCGCATGGGCGTGGTGGGGCGGGTGCTGCTGGGCCCCTCGGGCAACCAGACCTCGGTCGATGTGCCCGTCCGCTTCTCGGTAGAGCGCAATGCTGTCGCGGTCTTTTCCGAAAAATACGAAATTCCGGTGGCCATCGACACGGCCGCCCAATCGGGCGAGTTCGTGAAAGTGGTCGAAAATGTCGCCATTCCCTATACGGGCGGCGAAGACATCGTGATCTGGGTCGGCTTCGATTCCTGATCGTTCTGCCGCGCCCTGAACGGGAGCGCGGGGAGAAACAAAAAAGGCGGGCCTTGGGGCCCGCCTTTTTTAATGCGTGGTCGTGAGGGGCTCAGTTGAGCCGCGCCGCCACATCCTTGATCGCCTGATCGACCATGGCATCGCCCTTGGTGGTCGCCTGCGCGGCAAGCAGCACACGGGCGGCCTCGACGGCGAGATCAGCCGACTGGGCCCGAACATCGGCCAGGGCCTGCGATTCGGCCTGGGCGATCTTCTCGGCCACGGCCTTTTCGCGACGCACGATCATGGCGTCGAGCTGCACCTTGGCTTCCGAGGTGAGGCGGAAGGCCTCATCACGGGCTGCCGTCACGATGCTCTGGGCTTCCTGCTCGGCCTCTTCGCGCCGACGCGCGTAATCCTCAAGCAGGGCCTTGGCCTCGACGCGGAGCGCCTCGGCTTCCTTCAGGTCTTTCTCAATCTGCGCAATGCGCCCATCGAGCATGGTGGTGATGGTCTTGGGCACGCCCATATAAATCGCAATGCCGATGAAGATCAGCAGCGAGATGAAGGCCCAGAGCGTTGCGCCTGTGGTGGCGTCGAAACCGAAACTCCACATGGGCTTACTCCTTGGTTACGGCCGCGACGGCCTTTTTCGCGTCTTCGACGCTGGCCGAGCCAGAAATGCGCGACACCAGCATCACAGCGGTCTCGGCGGCAATGGCGCCAACATTGGCCAAAGCTTTGTCTTTCTCGGTCCGGATGCGAGCCTCGGCTTCGCTCATGCGCTTGGCGAGCTGGCCTTCAACATCGGCGCGCCGATTGTCGATATCGGCTTTGATGCCGCTGCGCGTCTCTTCGGCAATGGCATGCGCATTGCGGCGGGCCTCGGCGAGAGCGGCCTCATAGGCCGCAGCGGCCTTCTCGGTCTCCTGGCGAAGCCGTTCGGCCTCACGCAGGTCGCCGTCAATACGGGTGCGGCGCGTATCGATGATCGAGCCGATGCGCGGCAGGGCCACGCGGCTCATCAACAGATAGAGCGCGCCAAACGTGATGGCCAGCCACAGAAGCTGCCCGCCAAAGCTCGACGGATCGAACGGCGGGAACACTTCATGTTCGGCTGCGGCGTGGATTTCAGTGCCGGTCTCGGTGACCGCCGCGGCATCGGTTGCCGGTGCGGTATCGGCCTCTGCCACCAGAATGATGTTGTCGGTCACTGCCGCCATCTCGAAACCCCTTTAGGTAACCAAGGCTCCGGGCCTGTTAGCCCGAAGCCTGATGGTAAAGCGTCCTCAGACGTTTGCGGGATCAGACCGCGAACAGCAGCAGGAGCGCGATGAGGAACGAGAAAATGCCGAGAGCTTCGGTCACGGCGAACCCGAAAATCAGGTTACCGAACTGGCCCTGGGCGGCAGACGGATTGCGCAGGGCACCCGACAGGAAGCTGCCGAAGATGTTGCCCACGCCGATGGCGGCACCGGCCATACCAATGGCTGCAATACCGGCACCAATGAACTTTGCGGCTTCAGCGTCCATGACTTTTCTCCTTTGAGAACTGCTGTTGTGGCGGCTCCATGGACCCGCCGATGGGTGGAAACTCAATGCGACGGATGGATCGCATCATTGATGTACATCGAGGTCAGCACCGCAAACACATAGGCTTGCAGAGCGGCCACGAGGAATTCGAGTGCCGTGATCGCCACCGTCATGACAAGCGGCAACAAGGCGCCGAGCCAGCCGAGGAAACCGAGGCCGCCAAGGGTCACGATGAACCCGGCAAACACCTTGAGGGTGATGTGACCGGCAAGAATATTGGCAAACAGACGAACCGAGAGCGAAATGGGGCGCGAGAGGAAGGAAACAACCTCGATCGGCACCACGATCGGCAGCACATAGCCCGGCACGCCCGAGGGCACGAAGAGCTTGAGGAACTTGGGGCCGTTCTTCATGAAGCCGTAAACAATCACCACGCCGAACACCAGCATGGCGAGCGCGAAGGTGATGATGATGTGGCTGGTCACCGTGAAGAACAGCGGGATCATGCCGAACATGTTGGCAACAAGCACAAACATGAACAGCGAGAACACGAAGGGGAAGAATTTCATGCCGGCCGTACCGGCCGAATCCGAAACCATCTTGGCCACGAATTCATATAGCATCTCGGAAATCAGCTGCACGCGATTGGGCACAATGCTGCGCTTCTGGGTCGAGAGAAGCAGATACACGGCAATCACCGCCACCGTCAGCACCATGAACAGGGCCGAATTGGTCAACGCCAGGCCCCCATCGCCAAACTGGACGATGTTGGTGATCTGGAACTGGTGGATCGGGTCGACTTTGTTCGGATCAGCCAACTCTATTGTCCCCTGGGCCCACGGCCCTAATCAGCGTCTTCGTCGTCCGGGCCACGCGCTGTGGCCGGGGGCGGTTCCGCCCGGTTCATTTGCGCGGCTGAACGCACAACATTCAGCACGCCAGCAGCAAAGCCGACCATCAGCATCACCAGCATCAGCCAGGGCCGGGTGCCCAACACAAGGTCGAGCCCATATCCGATTCCCCACCCGACTAAAATCGCCGCGATAAACTCTGACCCTAACCGCACGCCGCGGCTGATGGCCGATAAGTTCTGAGTCGCGGCGGGCGACGCATGATCGTCCGTAGCTTTCCTCTCGCCCTGCGCCCGCGCAATGCGCGATGCAAGATCCGAGGTCAGGGGACTGGCCTCCGGCTTGACCCGGGAACGCTTGGGAACCTGAGGTTCTGTCATCCGCTTTCGCGCCACGCGCCTCCAGGCTGAAAAAAGACTTAAGCCCCCTGAAGTCGCGGGCAACATAGTGGCCGCCCCCACCAGTGTCAAGGCGGCTTGTCGACTGCTAAGGTATTGAAAATATTGATTATTCTTTTGCAGTTGCGGGCTGTGGCAATCCGCCCGCACCCGCAGGGTCCGCTCAGGTGGGCGGATCAACTGGCGAGGCGCACCCGTTCGGCCGCCGCAAGATCGACAGAAACCAGCTGACTCACGCCTTTTTCGGCCATGGTGACGCCATAAAGCCGGTCGACCCGCGCCATGGTTATCGGGTTGTGCGTGATGACCAGAAACCGCGTATCGGTCTTTTCGGTCATGGTGGTGAGGAGCGTACAGAACCGCTCCACATTGGCGTCATCGAGCGGCGCATCCACCTCATCGAGCACGCAGATGGGCGCGGGATTGGTGAGGAACACGGCAAAGATCAAAGACATGGCCGTCAGCGCCTGCTCGCCCCCCGACAGGAGCGTCATGGTTGTCGGCTTCTTGCCCGGCGGTCGCGCAATGATTTCGAGCCCGGCTTCCAAAGGATCATCGCTATCGACGAACTGCAGTTCGGCGGTGCCCCCGCCAAACAGCGAGGTGAACAGGTCCTTGAAATGCGCGTTGACCTTCTCGAAGGCCTCGCCCAGCCGTTGCCGCCCCTCGCGGTTGAGATTCTGGATTCCGCTGCGCAGCGCCGCGATAGCTGCGATCAGGTCGTTGCGGTCGGTGACCATCAGATCGAGCTTTTCGCGCACCTCTTCGGCCTCAGAATCAGCGGCGAGGTTGACCCCGCCCAGCCGTTCGCGCTCGGCCTTCAGCCGGTTGAGCCGCTCCTCGACCTGCATTTCCTTCGGCAATTCCTGCTCGGGACGAAGCCCCGCAAGACGCGCTGTTTCAGCCGCGCCGACGCCGAGAGCTTCGGCCACCTGCCGCTCCAGTTGCGCCCGCTGGCCCTGAAAGCCCTTGACCCGCTCATCAAGCCGAGCGGTCTCGGTGCGGAGCGCGCCAAGAGCCTCGGTGGTGAGCCGCAGCGCTTTTTCAGCCTCGCGCCGCTGCGATTCGGCACGGGCGAGAGCGTCCCCCGCCTGCCGATGCGCGTCTTCGGCCGTGGCGATCTGGCTCGCCCGCGCGCGCGGGCGATCCGCTTCCGCATCGGGATCGGTATTGAAGCTCAAAAGCTGCGCCCGCGCTTCCGCCTCGCGGGCCGCCAAAGCCGCGATCTGCCGCAGGGCGCTGTCGCGCCGCCGCTCCGCGCCCTGCTGCTCGGTCGTCAGCCGATCGAGCCGCATGCGCCGCGCCGTGTCTTCTGTTTGCAGCCGCTGCACCTCGGCCCGCGCCAGCGTCACCGCACTGCGGCCTTCCGCCAGCCGCTGCTCGGCAAGAGCCAGCGCGGTGGCGCTCGCCGTTTCCGCATCGCCTGCCGCACCTGCGGCACCGATCCGCGCGAGTGCGTCGACCGCTTCCGCACGGGTGGTGGCGAGGCTCGTCGCCGCCTCGTTGAGCCCGTCGCGCCGCGCCACCACACTGGCGGCGGCCCGCTCCAGCTCATCGACCCGGTTCCGTGCCCGCTGTTCGCGCTGCTGCGCGTCGCGCACGGCGTCCCGAAGGCGTTTTTCCTCAGTGCGGGCTGACGCCAGTGCCCCAAGGGCCGAATCAAGATTCACCCGTCCGGAGGCGCGGTGCGACAGCGCCGGCTCGAGCGCGCGCTGCACCTCGGCCAGCCGGTTGCGCTGTTCAAGCCGCACGGCTTGCGCGCTGGGCGCATCGGCGCGGGCCACCAGCCCATCCCAGCGCCATAAGGCACCCTCGCGGGTCACGAGCCGCTGGCCGGGCAACAGCGCCGGGAACAGCCGCTCGGCCGAATCGGCATCGACCACGCCAATCTGCTGCAGGCGCCGCATGAGCGCCGACACGCCGCGAACCCTGGCCGAGAGCGGCACCACGCCCATGGGGAGGGCCGGATCGTCCGTGCCCGCGCCGGAGGTCGCCCAGCGGATCGGCGCACCGTCGGTGGCCGAAGCATCGAGATCATCACCCAAAGCGGCGCCCAGCGCGGCCTCGTACCCCGGATCAACGCTCAACTGGTCGATGACGGGCGGATAATCGGCACCGGCTGGGCTCGCGACCAACCGGGCGAGGGTACGGGCTTCGGTTTCAAGCCGCGTGGCTTCGCTGTCAGCGGCCTGAAACGCGGTGCGGGCCAATTCGGCCCCTGCTTCGGTGTCAAGAATGGTTTGGCCGGCCCGGACGAGATCGGTTTCAAACCCCGCAATCGCGGCCACCAGCGCCTCGCGCTCCAGCTGGGCGTCAACCAGCCCGCCGGTTTCGGCGATTTTCAGGTCAAGCTCGGCCATCTGGCGGGCAAGGTCATCGGCCTGCCGGTTGAGCCTCTCAATTCGCGCTTCGGCCTCGGTCCGGGCCCGCTGCCGGGCCTCGCGATCGGCCCGGAGCGCGGCCAGAGCTTCGGCTGCCTGCCGCACCGCGCTTTCGAGGGCAATGGCGCGCTCGCTTTCGGCCGTAAACCGGCTCTCCGCCGCGCTGAAAGCGCCGTCCGCTTCGGCGCGGCTGGCCTCAATCTGGGTCCGCTCAAGCGCGACCGCTGCGAGCGCTCCATCGGCCTCATCGCGCTGGGCCGCCTCGCGCGCTGCATCCTCGAGCACCTGATGAAGGTGCCGGTCCGCCTCGTCGCGGCGGCGCAGGTTGTCGCGCGCGGCGGCCTCGGCCTGTTCCCGCGCGATAACCAGCCGTTGCAGCGCTGCGGCTGCTGCCGCCTCGCGCTCCCGCGCCGGCGTGACAGCCCGGTCAGCGATGAAATGGACTTTCTGCGCCTCAAGATCGAGATGTTCGGCATCGGCCAATTGCCGCACGATGCGGCCCTTGTCGGCCTCGGCTTCGTTCTCGGCTACCCGCGCCGCGACCCAGCGAATATGAAACAGCGTCGCTTCGGTCTGCCGGATATCGCCCGACAGCGCCTTGTAGCGCGCCGCCAGCCGCGCCTGCCGCTTCAGCGTTTCGAGCTGCTGCTCGATCTGGGCAATGATGTCGTCGATGCGTTCGAGATTCTGTTCGGCGGCCCGCAGCCGCAGCTCGGCTTCGTGGCGGCGCGAATGGAGGCCGGAAATACCGGCGGCTTCTTCAAGAAGGGCCCGGCGCTGCTGCGGCTTGGCGGCAATGAGCTCGCCGATCTGGCCCTGCCGCACAAGGGCCGGGGAATGCGCGCCGGTCGAGGCATCGGCAAACAGCAGTTGTACGTCGCGGGCGCGCACTTCCTTGCCATTGACGCGATAGATCGACCCCGCCTCGCGCTCTATGCGGCGCGTGACTTCCAGCACATCGGCGGTGTTGAGATGGGCCGGGGCAGTGCGGGCCGAATTATCGAGCACCACCGTGACTTCAGCCGAGTTGCGGCCGGGCCGGTTGCCGGACCCGGCGAAGATCACATCATCCATGCCCGAGGCGCGCATGGCCTTGTACGAGCTTTCGCCCATGACCCAGCGCAGCGCTTCAACGAGGTTGGATTTGCCGCAGCCATTGGGCCCCACCACACCGGTGAGGCCGGGCTTGAACTCCAGCTCGGTCGAATCGCAGAAGGATTTGAATCCGTGCAGTTTGAGGCGCGCGAACTTCACCACGCGCCTCCGTGACGGGCGTCAGCCAATAAGCGGGTCCAGCTCGGCCTTGAACACGTCAAAAGTCACTTCCCCGGAGAGCATCTTGCCATTGAGATAGAAGGTCGGCGTACCCTGAAGCTTGAAATCATTCATGGCCTGGTCGCGCACCTTTTCGAGTGCCGTGAACAGGGTCTGATTCGTCAAGGCAGCGTCATAGGTTTCCTTGGTAAAACCAAGCTGCTGGGCAATGGCGAACAGCGCGTCATTGGGCTTGTCGGACGTGCCCCAATCCTGCTGCGTCTTGAAATAGGTGGTGATCACATCGTGGTAGCGCTCGGGGCCCGCGGCCTCGGCCAGCATGAACACCACCGCATCGAGGATGTTCCGCGTGAACGGGCGGGGCAGGAACATGATCTTGTTGGTATCGATATACTCGGTTTTGAGCTGCGGCAGCACATTGGTGTGGAACGCGGCGCAGTGCGAGCAGGTGGGCGACAGATATTCGATCAGCATGATCTTGGTGTCGGTCGCCCCCATCGGGTGATCCTGCAGGTCCGCCGCCATCTTCATGAGCTGCGCCGGATCGAACTGGGCGCCCGGGGCCTTGGCCGGGGCCGTGCCGTCCAGGGCGAAGGCGGGGGCGATGGTGAGCGCCAGATTAAGCGCTGAGCCGCCCATGACCAGCGCCGCCGCTGCGCCAGAGCCCATAAGTACCGAACGACGATTGGTCATGTGACACTCCCGTTTTGATGGCGCGGGGCCGCGCCCGCAAATTTGTCCCGGCCTATAAGGCGTTAGTCAAGGCCCGGCAAGTTGAACCGCTGATGAACAAGCCATTTGGCGGCATTAAGGCGGGATCAGTCCTGCTTTTTTCCCATGAGATTGCGACCGAGGCTCTGGAGCGCGGCGCGTAGCCCCTCATCGGCAATTTTGCCCACACTGGAGGCGAGCGTCGCGGCCCTGGCCGGGCTCAGGTCCGGCTTGGGCGCAGGCACCGGCTCAGCCACGAGCAGGAAAGGCTCAGAGGAGAGCCGCACCTCAGCAACCAGCACATAGCCGAAATAGGCGTTGACCGCCTGCATGAGCCGCGGCCCCTCGTGCTGCAGCATCAGGCTGTGGCCGGGGTGGCAACTGACATGGAGAATGGCACCGTCGGCGCCGGGCGTGCGCTTGGGCCAGCTCAGTTTCACCGGCCGGGTCACGAGATTATAGGGCGGCGGCGCGATGGCGCGCCAATGGCGCAACAGATCCTCGTTGGCGAAGCCACGCCGCTTTAGCGCCGGGTCAAGCGCCCGACCGAGGGCCTCGGCGAGCCCGGCGGCGCGGTTGAGCCGCTTGGCGGGCTTGTCGGTCTTCTCGATCTTTTCAGCCTTGGGCTTGGCACTTGTCACGGGATAATTCCTTGGCCGGGCTTGTCACGGGGCTGGCCGTGCCCAACAACCTACCACAATGTCGAGGCTCACGAAAAACACGAACTGGCCGGCGCTGAATGCCGGCGCCGTGCTGGCTTGGTATGATGCCCATGCGCGCGTGCTGCCGTGGCGCGTGCCGCCGGAGGCGCGCCTTTTGGGCGAAAAGCCCGACCCCTATCGCGTCTGGCTCAGCGAAGTCATGCTGCAACAGACGACCGTCGCGACGGTGGGGCGCTATTACGCACGCTTTTTGTCGCTGTGGCCGCGTGTGGCAGACCTCGCGGCGGCCCCGCTCGATGCGGTTCTCGTTGAATGGGCAGGGCTCGGCTATTATGCGCGGGCGCGCAATCTCCACGCCTGCGCGCAGGCCGTGGTCGAGCGGCACGGCGGGCACTTCCCCACAAGCCATGCGGCGCTTCTCTCGCTTCCCGGAATCGGGGCCTATACGGCCGCCGCCGTCGCCGCTATTACCGCCGATGAACCGGTCGCCGTGCTCGATGGCAATGTCGATCGCGTGCTCGCGCGTTTCCTCGCGCTTGAGGTGCCCGTGGTCAACGCCAAGGACGAGCTTCGGGCCTATCTGACGGCCCATGTGCCGCAACGGGCCGGTGATTTTGCGCAGGCGCTGATGGACTTGGGCGCCACAATCTGTGCGCCGAAAAAAGCCGCCTGCCTTGTCTGTCCGCTGGCCGATGACTGCCGGGGGCAGAAGGCCGAGCCGCTGCGCTTTCCGATCAAGCTCGACAGGAAGCCCCGCCCGACACGCTATGGCCATGCCTTCGTCATCCGCGATGCCGGGGGCGATGTCTATCTGCGCCAGCGCGGCGAAACGGGGCTTTTGGCGAAAATGACCGAAGTGCCGGGCTCGGACTGGGCCGATGCGCCCACCCCGCCGAACCCGCCGTTTGCGGCCAAATGGCAGCGGCGCGGCGCGATCAGCCACGTTTTCACCCATTTCGCGCTGATGCTCGATGTGTGGGAGGCGGTCGCCCCCAACCCGGCCGTGCTGGCCGAAGGCTGGTGGACATCCCCCGCCGCGCTGGGGCGCGAGGCACTGCCGACGCTCTATCGCAAAGTGCTGGCCGAGGCCGGGCTCCCGGGCTGATGTCAGGCCGAGAGCCGCGCCATGCCCACCCGCACCTCGGTGCGCAGCGCATCAATCGGCAACAGCGCATCACCCGTGCGCACATGCCAGAAGGTCCAGCCATTGCAGGCTTCAGCATTTTGCACCAAAGCGCCAACCCGATGGATCGAGCCGTAATGCTCGCCGGCACTGATCGAACCATCGGCCCGCACCAGCGCGCGCCAGCGGCCGCGATTGTCGCATAGCTCGGTACCCGGGGTCACAAGGCCCAGTTCGACGAGACTGCCAAAGGCGACGCGTGGCGCCTGGCGCTTGGTGGGAACAGGTTCGAGGGCGCGGGCATCAAGCGGCTTGATCGCGGCAATGCGTTTCAGCGCCCCGGCGATATAGGTTTCTTCGCGGTCGATACCGATGAAATGTCGGCCGAGCTTTTTCGCTACGGCCCCGGTGGTGCCCGTACCAAAGAACGGATCCAGCACCACATCGCCCGGCTTGGTGGTGGCCGTCAGGATGCGGAACAGCAGCGCCTCGGGCTTTTGGGTCGGGTGCAGCTTTTCGTCATCCTCGCCCTTCAGCCGTTCGCTGCCCGTGCAGATCGGAAACAGCCAGTCGGAGCGCATTTGCACGTCTTCATTGCCGAGTTTCAGCTGCTCATAATTGAACGTAACCCGGCTCTGGCGGCCGCGCGCCGCCCAGATCAGCGTCTCATGCGCATTGGTGAACCGTGTCCCCTTGAAATTCGGCATGGGGTTGGTCTTGCGCCAGACCACATCGTTGAGCAGCCAGAAATCGAGATCCTGCAGCGCCGCGCCGAGGCGGAAAATGTTGTGATAGGACCCAATGACCCAGATCGCGCCATCGGGCTTCAGAACGCGGCGAGCGGCGTTGAGCCAGGCCCGGCTGAACTTGTCGTAATGGGCAAAGCTGTCGAACTTGTCCCAGGCGTCATCCACCCCGGCGACCCGGCTGTGGTCGGGCCGACGCAGGCCCTCTTCGAGTTGCAGATTATAGGGCGGGTCCGCGAAAACCAGGTCAACGGACCCGGCTGGCAGCGCGTTCATGTGGTCGATGCAATCGCCTTGCAGGATCGTATCGATGGGCAGGGACGAGGGGGCAGCTTCGCCCACAGACGGCTTTAAACGCGACATCACTGAACCCAACGCAATTACTGATCGCGACGAGACTTAGTGAATCCTGGTGAACAGGCGCTTAGCGGGTAAGGTTAACAGGGACTGAAGACGCCTCGCGGCTGGTCTTTTCAACAAGCGCCACGCGGCACGGCGCAAAATCCATCCGGTGGTGGCGACCCGGACCATGTGCGGTCAAGGCGCTCATATGCACCGGCGCGGCATAGCCCTTATGGCTCGCAAACCCGAAATGCGGCTCTTCATCATGCATGATGAGGCACATCCGGTCGCGTGTCACCTTGGCGATGATCGAGGCTGCTGCAATGGACATCGATAATCCATCGCCCCCGACAAGGGCCGTCGCGGCGCAGGGCAGACCCTTGGGCACGATATTGCCATCAATGAGCGCGTGGTCGACCGCACCGGGAAGTGCCAGCACCGCCTGCCGCATGGCCCAGAGCGTTGCATTGAGGATATTGCGCTCGGCAATGAGTTTGGGCGGCGCGGAAATCACCGAAAACGCCGCTGCCGCAGCGATTTCGTCATAGAGCCGTTCGCGAAGCGCCGGGGAAACCAGCTTTGAATCATTGAGCCCCGGCAGCTCGAACCCGTCGGGCAGGATCACCGCCGCAACCACCACGGGTCCGGCGAGGGGGCCACGCCCGACCTCATCGACGCCGCAGATGATGCGTGCGCCACTCGTACGGGCCGCCTGTTCAGGCGCAAAGCTCGGGCCGGGGGACTTGGAATCACTGGTCATCGCCTGAGGATCATACGAAGGCCGGCAATTGCAACCCACAAAAGGCATGGCCCCTTGGGCTCAACGCAACTTGCTCTCGGGCTGTAAGAGGACAGAAAGGAATGATCCGTATTACTATAAGCAGTTAAACGTATTCATGCGGCGCTGGCGCCCGGTTTCCTGCCCCTATGTCTCTTCTGCTTGACCAGATCAAATCGCTGCGCAACGACCCGGCGGGTGCCGCGCCAAAGGCCCTGCAGCGTCCGCACGCCTTTGTCACGGTCCTGTCGCTTGCGGTTTTCGTGGTGGTTCTGGCCCTGCGCGATGTGGCGACGATCAGCGGCTCGACGCTGGTGATGCGGCTCGCCGTGGCGCTGGTGATGATTGTTGCGTCGGGCGCCATTCTCTTCATGGTCGACGCCGAAAGCCGCCCCCTGATGGTGAAAACGGCGCTGGCCTGTCTGGAGGCGCTGGTCCTGGGGCTGGTCTTCACCGGCGTCCGGCCGGGCGAACCGCTGGAAAGCTTCGCCATTTTCACGCTGTTCGGCCTTCTCGTCGGGCTCGCCAGCACGTCGATCCTCTGGGCGGTTTCGGCTGAGATTGCGCTTGGGGTGGCGCTGTTTTCCGCGCTGGGGCCGCTTCTGGTTGAGCGCTGGTATCTGACCGTTCTGGCGCTGTCGTCGCTGCCGATTGCGGCCTTCGCCGCGCTGCGGCTGCGTGCGGCGCTGGTGGAGATTTTCGAGGCGCGGCAGAAGCTGAACAGTGTCGCCGCCGAAGCCCTGGCGATTGCTTCAGAAAATGCCAAGACCGCGCTTGTTGACCAGGTGACGGCGCTCCCCAACCGCCGTGCCTTTGTCGCGGAGGTCACCCGCCGTCTGCGCGGCCGGGCCAATGTGCAGCTTATTGTCGGGATCCTCGATATCGACGCCTTCCGCTCGGTCAACGAACGCTTCGGCCGCCAGGGGGGCGACCAGTTGCTGTCGGAAATCGGCCGACGGCTCAAATCCATTGACGTGGTGCCGATGACGGTCGCCCGCATTGGTGCCGATGAATTCGGGCTGCTGATTCAACGGGGGCTTTCCGACCAGGTGCTTGAACAGTTTGCGCGGGCCCTGGCGCTCTCGCTGGCTCAGCCCTTTCGGCAGAACGCGACGCCGACCGGCGGGCTGACTGCGGCCATTGGCTTTGCACGGTCGCGGCCCGGCGACAGCAGCGATACCCTGCTCGACCGCAGTGATTTCGCTGCCTTCGAGGCCCGCCAAAGGGGACCCGGCGAACTGGTGATTTTCTCGGAGGAGCTTGAGGGCCGCATGGCGCGGGAGCGCGTGCTGGAAAATGAGCTGCTCGATGCCAATCTTGAAGAGCAGATCCGGCAGGTCTACCAGCCGATCT
The DNA here is from genome assembly GCA_903828145.1 of uncultured Hyphomicrobiales bacterium. Taxonomy (GTDB): domain Bacteria; phylum Pseudomonadota; class Alphaproteobacteria; order Rhizobiales; family Devosiaceae; genus Devosia_A. The sequence goes on from CAIKKY010000006.1 coordinate 252,649, forward strand.
ACGATATCGAGCAACGGGCGCTCATCGGCTACGAGGCGCTGGTGCGCTGGAACAGCCCGACGCTGGGCGATGTGTCGCCCGCCGATTTCGTGCCCGTGGCCGAACGGCTGGGTCTGGTGCCGCGCATTACCGGCATCGTGACAGCGGCGGCGCTGGCGCTTTCAGCCGATCTGCCGATGGGCGAACGCATTTCCATCAATCTGTCGCCGCGCGACCTCAATTCGGCCGAGGGCATGCGGCGGCTGCTCACCCTGCTTGAAACCTCAAACTTCAGGCCCTTGCGCGTTGATTTCGAAATCACCGAAACCGCCGTGATGGGTGATCTGGATGAGGCGCGCGGTCTGCTGCTGCGGCTCAAGGCGCTGGGCGCCAACATCTCGCTCGATGATTTCGGCACCGGGCAATCCAGCCTCAGCCGGGTGCAACTGCTGCCGCTTGACCGGATCAAGATCGACCGCACTTTCGTCGTCGATATCGAGACCAACCCCGCCAGCCTGTCGATTGTGCAGACAATCATTGATCTGTGCCGCAACCTGGGCGTGACCTGCATCGTCGAAGGGGTGGAAACGGAACGGCAGGTCGAAATCCTGCGCGAGTTGGGTGTGCGCTATTTCCAGGGTTTCCTGTTCGGCTACCCCCGCTCCGCCAGCGCCATCCGCGAGGATATGGCCGCCGCCGACGCCGCCGCATTGGAAGCGCAGGCGCAATCGGCCTAAAGCAGGCTCATCTGACTGCCGCTGGCCCCTGGCGGCACAAACAGGTCGCGCCGCAGGGGCGCGGGGCGCGGCCCGAACCCGGCGCGCTTTCGGGCCAGATCGAGCCTTTGCTGGACAAGGAGCGCAAACGGGCCTTCGCCCACCATGCGCTCACCAAACCGCGCCGTGTAATTGCGGCCGCCCCGCGCTTCACGCGTCAGCGCCATGACATGGGCAAACCGTCCCGGGTAATGCCGCATCAGCCACTCGCGGAAGATATCGGCCACTTCGCCCGGCAGCCTGAGGAAGATTCCGCGCACATCATAGGCCCCCATGCGGGCGGCGGCGGCGACAATCGGCTCGATTTCGCTGTCATTAAGCGCCGGGATGACGGGGGCCATCATAGCCATGACCGGCACACCCGCCTCGGCAAGTTGCCGCACCGCATCGAGTCGCCGCTGCGGCGTCGAGGCGCGCGGCTCCAGCGTGCGGCTCAAGCGGTGATCGAGACTGGTGATCGATAGGGCGACGCGGCACAGGCCCAGTGCCGCGAGATCGCTCAACACATCGAGATCGCGAAGGACCAGCGCCGATTTCGTGGTGATCGTGACCGGATGCCGGGTTTCGAGCATGACTTCAAGGATCGAGCGGGTGATCCGATGGGTGCGTTCGAGCGGCTGATACGGGTCGGTATTGGTGCCCATGGCGATGGGTTCGGCCTGATAGCCCGGCCGCGCCAGCTCGCGCCTCAGCACCTCGGCGGCATTGGTCTTGACGTAAATCTGCTGCTCGAAATCAAGCCCGGCCGACAGGCCAAGGTAGCTGTGGCTGGGACGCGCGAAGCAATAGCTGCAGCCATGCTCGCAGCCGCGATAGGCGTTAATCGAGCGGTCGAACGGCACATCGGGGCTGTCATTGCGCGAAATGATGCTGCGGGCCCGCTCGATATGCGCGGTGGTCACCGGCGCCGCCGCCGCGGTATCCTCGTCGTCCTCGGTCCAGCCATCATCGAAACTTTCCCGACGCTCAGCCTCGAACCGGCCTGCAGCATTGGTCTGCGCGCCCCGCCCGCGAACGAGGCGTGCATCAAGGTAATCGTGGCGGGGCAGGTCCGCCGCGCCAACGCGCTTCAGCCGTTCAAAATCGGGAGCCTGGGTGAGTTTCATTGGGGTATCCTCGGCCATGACTATGACCGAGGAACCGGAACAAATCAAGAACAAGCCGCCGTGATGACGGCGCAGTGATGGGACTAGCCCGCGATCTTCGAAAAATCGGCAACGAGGTGCATGGTAGCCCGCAGGGCTGCGAGCAGCTTCAGCCGGTTTTCGCGCACGCCCGGATCGGGATCGTTGACGAGCACCGCCTCAAAGAAGGCATCGACCGGCTGGCGCAGGCTCGCGAGCGCGCTCATGGCCGCGCCATAATCATTGCGGGTGATTTCCGCCTTCACTGCGGCTGCACCCTGATCGACGCCCTTGGCCAGTGCCATCTCCTCGGCCCCGGCGAGCTTTGTTGCATCAAGTGCACCGGCATAGGAGCGGCCGTCCTTCTTTTCTTCGGCAGCAAGGATATTGGCCGCGCGGCGATATCCGGCGAGCAGATTGGCGCCATCGGCGGAACCGAGGAGGGCCGACAGGGCATCGACCCGCTGTGTGATTTCCAAAAGGTCAGTGCTTTGCGGCGTGATGACCGCATCGACCAGATCATAGCGCGCGCCCTTGTCGCGCAGCGTCACTTTCAGCCGGTCGTGGAAGAATTCAAGCAGGCTCGGCCCGACGGAAAGCGGGAAGCTCAGCCTATTCTCGACGATGATGCGGATGACGCCGAGTGCCGCGCGGCGGAGCGCATAGGGGTCGCGCGAGCCGGTCGGCTTTTCATCAATGGCCCAGAACCCTGTGAGGAGATCGAGCTTGTCGGCCAGCGCCAGCGCCATGGCAATGGGCTCGCTCGGCACATAGTCGGACGGGCCGACGGGCTTGTAATGATCGGCAAGGGCATTGGCGATTGCGCCCGTTTCCCCAGCCGCAAGGGCATAATAGCGCCCCATGATCCCCTGGAGTTCCGGAAATTCGCCCACCATGCCGGTCATCAGATCAGCCTTGGCGAGACGGGCAGCGCGCTGCGCCTCGGCCACCGGGGCGCCGATAGTCGCGGCAATCTGACCGGTGAGGGTTTCAAGCCGCTCAATGCGGTCGAGCTGGCTGCCGAGCTTGGCATGGAACACGCTGTCGCTGAGCCGCGGCAGGCGCGCTTCGAGCGGCTGCGCCAGATCCTGCTCGTAAAAGAACTTGGCATCCGAAAGCCGGGCGCGGATCACCCGCTCATTACCCGCAACAATGGCCGTGCCACCATCGGAGGCGATCTGGTTCGAAATCAGAATGAAGCGCGGCGCGAGCTTGCCGTCGGCATCGCGCAGGCAGAAGCATTTCTGGTTGGCGCGGATCGTCGCGATGATGACTTCCTCGGGCACCGCGAGGAATTGCGGATCGAAGCCGCCCATCATCAACACCGGCCATTCCACAAGACCGGCCACCTCTTCGAGCAGGCCCTCGTCGTGAATGACACTGAGCCCCTGCGCAAAGGCGAGATGATCGGCATCGGCGCGGATGATGTCCTTGCGCCGGTCGATATCGAGCACGACACGCGCCTTTTCGAGCGCCTGTACATAATCGTCAAACCGCTTCACGCGGATGGGCTGCGGTGCAAGGAAACGGTGCCCGAACGTGGTCTGGCCGCTCGTGACCTCGCCCGCCTTGAACTCAATGACAGTGGGCTCGTCGTTTTCGGTGCCGAAGGTGGCGGTAATAGCGCGCAGCGGCCGCACCCAGGTGAGCCCGCCATAGCCCCATTGCATGGATTTAGGCCATTCAAACCCGGCGATGATTTTGGGGAGGAGCCCCGCGAGGATTTCGGTGGCGTCGGCACCGGGCTTTTTCACCCGCGCAACATAGAACTCGCCCTTTTTCGGGTCGGTCTCGATGGAGGCCTCAGCGATGGTTTTGAGCCCGGCGGCCTTCAGAAACCCGTCGACAGCGGCCTCGGGCGCGCCCACACGCGGGCCTTTGCGCTCTTCAACGCTATCGGGCGACCGCTGCGGCACGCCGGAGACAGTGAGCGCGAGACGGCGCGGCGTGACGAACGCCTTGGCGCCCTCATAGACCAGCCCGGCATCGACCATGGCATTGGTCACGGCGGCTTTCAGCACCTCGGCGGCGCGGCGCTGCATGCGCGCGGGGATTTCTTCCGAGAACAGTTCGAGCAGCAATTCGGGCATGGCACACCGGGCGTTCAATGACGGCGACTGCCTAGCAAGCACCGGCCCTGTTGTCCACAATCGCCAGAGAAAGCCCGCGCGGCGCCTAGAGCCCGCCCGCCGGACCGGAGCCGCCCGACGACCCCTCATCGGGGTCGGGCAGGACGGCAGGCTTTTTCAGTTTTTTACGCGAATAGAGCCCCGGGGCTGGCGCCACCTTGAGGTGAAACAGCGGCGAGCTGAGCGCCCGCGCCGCAAGATTGCGGGGGCGCGGCGGCTTTTTCGGCGTCGGGCGCTTCATGGGGTCGCCCCGGGCTCGGGGCTCGCGTCGATCACCGGGCGATCTGTGGCCGGACGCGGGCGCTCGGGCGGCAGATCGTCCTGATGGTCCTCGGCGCGCGGATCGAGAGTGACTGTGCCCGGAGACACGCCTTTTTCGGCATTCATCGCGCGGAAGCGCACGCGACCCCGCGCATCGCGCACCGGTCGCACTTTCATGCGCAAAAACGCCGTGACGGCAAGCGCGCCATGGAAGGTGGCGGTGACGATGAACAGCCCCACCGGCGCAATGGCGTTCATCACCCAGCTCGCGAGGATGGGCCCGATGGCGAGCCCGATGCCGAGAATCAGCAGCATGCCGCCAGCGACCCGACCGAACTCGCCGTCGCGGGCAAAGTCGTTCGCATGCGCCACGGCGATGGCGTAAAGCGGATAGGCGCCAAAGCCGTATAACCCGAACAGGATGAACATCATCGGCCCATTGCCGGGGTTGATCAGCACGGTGAGGAGCCCCACCAGACCGGCAAAGCCCGAGAGGGCGGTGATCACCAGCCGCCGGTCCATGCTGTCGCTCAGCCGCCCGATGGGCGTCTGCGCCAGGGCCCCGACGATGGCGGTGACCGAAAACAGATAGGCGATGGCCGAGGCATCAAGCCTTTGGGCATAGCCATAGACCGGCGCCAGCGTGCCGAAGGCGCCATTGGTCATGCCGCAGGCAAAGGCCGCGATCACCGCGAGCGGCGAGGTGCGATAGAGCAGCATCACATCGAGCTTGGCCGAGGAAATCGGCCTCGGCTGCGGCGTCGAGGTCATGGCCGTGGGCAGCACGGCGCAGATGAAGCTGATGGCGCCCACGATAAAGGGCACGAACCCCGCCGTTCCCGTGACCGACATGGCAAGCTGGCCCAAGGTCGAGGCCGCCATGTTGATGGTGACATAAATCGAGAAAATGGTGCCACGGCTGCGGTTATCAGCCACTTCGTTGAGCCAGCTTTCAACAATCATTGCCGCGCCGGCAAAGCAGTAGCCCGAGAAAGCGCGCAGCAGAATCCAGCCAACATCGTTGATCCACATCAGGTTGAGCAGGATCGTCACTGTGCCGATGGCCGCCATGATCGAGAAGGCGCGGATGTGGCCCACGCGCTTGACCAGCATGGGAACGCTGATCGATCCGGCGACAAACCCCACCGACCATCCCGTGCCGATCAGGCCGAGCGCGAGCAGGGAAAAATGCTCTTCTGCACCGCGCACCGACAGCAGCAGGCCCTGCAAGCCGCCGCCGAACATCAGAAGAGCGGAGCCGATGAACAGGGCATAAATCTTGAGGACGGACGACATGGGAATCCTTCCCCGGGTGACGCTGCGGCACCCGCTAAGCGGGGACTTGGCCGAGATTAGGGCAGGAGCTTAGCCCCTTGCGCTTTCGGCTTCGTGAAGCTCGGCCTTCAAACCGAGCAGGTCCGACCACGCCAGCGCCTTGGAGGCCGGTGTATTGAGGAGATAGGCCGGATGCAGCATGGCCATGGCCTTCACCCTGTGGCGACCGATCTCCAGGCTGCGCCATTGGCCGCGGAGGCGGGTGATTCCGTCCTTGGTCTCAAACAGCGCGCGTGTCGGCGTGTTGCCGAGCGTGATCAGGATGCGCGGCGCAACCAGTTCGATCTGCCGGATGACAAAGGGCGCGCACAGCGCCAGTTCCTCGGGGCTCGTGTCGCGACTGCCGGGCGGCCGCCACGGCACCATATTGGCGAGATAGACCTGAGTGCGGTCGAGCCCGATGGCGCCCAGCATCCGATCGAGCAACTGCCCGGCGGGGCCCACAAAGGGCCGACCTTCAAGGTCTTCCGCCTCGCCCGGGGCTTCCCCCACCAGCATGATCTCGGCCGCCGGATTGCCATCGGCAAACACCAGCCGCGTCGCGCGTTTTTTAAGCGCGCAGCCCTCATAGGCCGCCATGGCGGCGCGGAGCGCCTCGAGACTGTCGCAGGCTTCGGCGATCTGCCGCGGTTCTGCCCCATCAGCCGGGGCCAGGAGCACGGGCGACGCGCTTTCGGGCCGGACCTCGAGCCGCGCTGCGGGTTTCGCGAAACGATCAACCGGCTCGTCGGTTACCGCAAAGTCGACGCCGACCATGCGGTACCAATCGAGGATATCGAGCGCATCGGCGCGAGTTGGCAATCGATCTTCGGACATGAAATCTGTTATGGCACAGCATCGAAGCGCCCGCCACATGCGAAGGGATTCCCGCCTTGGCTGAGACCCGAGACATCATTGAGACCGATGTTGTGATCGTCGGGGCCGGCCCCGCCGGCCTCGCTGCCGCCATCCGGCTGAAGCAATGCGCGCCTGAGCTTGGCGTGATGATTGTGGAAAAAAGCGCCGAAATCGGCGGGCATATCCTGTCGGGCGCCGTGATGAATCCCGTTGGGCTCGATGAGCTGATCCCCGATTGGCGCGCCCGCGCGCCGCAGGGGCCTGCCGTCACGTCAGATCATTTCCATGTGCTGACCGCAGGCGGCGGGTTCGAAATCCCGTCCCTGCTGCTGCCACCCCTGATGAAAACGCCAGGGGCGGTGATCGTCAGTCTCTCCGATCTCGTCCGCTGGCTCGCCGAAGAGGCCCAGGGGCTTGGCGTCGATATCTACCCGATGACAGCGGCCAGCGACCTCTATCGCACCGATGACGGGGCGGTGCAGGGCATCATCACCGGCGATCTCGGGCGCGATCGCAGCGGTCAGGAGAAACCGGGCTTTGCCCCCGGCATCGCCATCAAGGCCAAATATACGCTTTTGGGCGAGGGCGCGCGCGGCTCATTGGCAAAGGGCGTGATCCGCGATTTCGGGCTCGATGCCCAGGCCGATCCGCAGCTTTATGCGCTCGGGCTCAAGGAAATCTGGGAGGTGCCCGCGGCCAGTCACAGCCCCGGGCGCGTTGACCACTTCCTGGGCCATCCGCTCGGCGGTGAAACCTCGGGCGGCGGGTTTCTGTATCACGCTGCCGACCGACGCATCTATCTGGGGCTCGTGGTGCACCTCAATTACGCCAACCCGACGCTCTCGCCCTATGATGAGTTCCAGCGCTTCAAGGCGCATCCCACCATTGCGGCGGTGTTGGAGGGGGCAACGCGCCTATCCTACGGAGCGCGGGCGCTCACCTCGGGCGGGCTGCAGTCGATCCCCGATCTCGCCTTTCCGGGCGGCGCCTTGATCGGTTGCGCGGCCGGGTTCATGAATCTGCCGGCGCTGAAAGGAATTCACAGCGCCATCCGCTCGGGTCGCGCCACGGCTGAGGCCGTCGCAGCGGCGATTGCCAAGGGCCGCGCCCATGATGTGATCGAGGGGCTGAACGACACGGTGCTGAACACTGGCATCGGCGCGGAACTGCGCCCGGTGCGCAATGTGAAGCCGCTCTGGGCCCGCTTTGGCACGCTGTTTGGCGTGCTGCTCGGCGGGGTTGAACTCTGGTGCCAGTCGCTGCTGAAGGCGTCGCCTTTCGGCACCCTGCGGCACACGGGAGCCGACTATAAGGCGTTGAGGCCGCTGGAATCGGTCACGGCGCTGCACTATCCGGTGCCGCGTCCGCCGCTCGGGTCTGACCGCAACGCATCGGTGTTTCTGGCCAATATCAGCCATGATGACGATCAGCCGGTGCATCTTCGGTTGGCTGATCCGGCCGTGCCTGTTGCCGAAAACCTGCCGCGTTATGGCGAACCGGCGCGGCTCTATTGCCCCGCCGGTGTCTATGAAGTGGTGACCGTCGACGGCCAGCCCGTGTTCAGGATCAACGCCCAGAACTGCGTGCACTGCAAAACCTGCGACATCAAGGACCCGGCCCAAAACATCACCTGGGTGCCGCCGGAAGGCGGCTCAGGGCCGAATTACGCCGGAATGTGACCCCGCGTCGGCCTCTTGCCTCTTGCGGCGCAACCGCAAAATCGCCCATCTTCAAACGCCTTGTCCGATTAAGGACAAACCGCGGAGTTGCCGTGTCAAAGACCCTGAAATCCTCATCCCTGTTTGGCGTGCTCATGGCGTCGGTCAGCCTTGGCTTCGTGCTGTCGCAAGGCGCGCTGGCGGACGACAGGACCCTGATCGGGCTGGCCTATGATACAGCGACGGGCAGCTTCCTCGCCGGCCGCGAGGCGCTGGCGGACATGAGGACCAGCGACGCGGCCATCTATTTCAGCGAGGCGGCAGCGGCGGATTGGGAAAACCCCAACATCATCGAGCGCAGCTTCATGGCCTATGCGGCCGATGGGCAGATTGCCGAGGCGGCGACGGCGGCGCGGCACCTGCTCGATCTGGGGGTGAGCAATGATTTCGCAACCCTGGTGATCGGCGTCGAGGCGCTGAAATCGCGGCGCTATGGGGCCGCCGAAGCCGCGTTTTCGAAAATGGGCGGCGATAGTTTCGCCGGTCTGAGCGGCGGTATCCTGCACGCCTGGGCGCTGTTGGGCGATGATCATTACGCCGAGGCCCAGACCTCGCTCGATGCGCTGGGGCAGGGTGGTCTCGCCGATTTCCTCGTTTTCCACCGCGCGCTTCTCGCCGATGTGGCCGGGAAGGTCGACGAAGCCAAGGATTTTGCGACCCGCGGCCTCGCCAGCGATCCCTATGTGGCGCGCGTGGTTGAAGCCTATGCCCGGATTTTCGGCAACGCCGGGCAGTTTGAACCGGCCCTCAAGGCCATTGCTGCCTTTGAAGATGCCGGGCTCGACCATCCGCTCGTGACGACCGTCAAAACCGCGCTGACTGAAAAGCGTCGGCCCGGCGTTTTTGCGCCGACCGTACAGGCAGGCGCAGCCGAAGCCCTCCATAGCGTCGGTGTGGCGATGGCGCGCGAAGGCTCGATAGACACCGCTGCGGTGTTTTTGCAGATGGCCATGTATCTCGACCCCGACTCGGATGTGATCGACCTCGTTTATGGCCAATTGCTCGATTCGGTATTCCAGCATGAAGCCGCGAACCGGCTCTATGAGCGGGTGGCCGATGGGTCGCCGATGAAGCCCATGGCCGTGGTGCGGGTGGCCGAAAACCTCGACCATCTGGGCGATCGTCCGACCGCGCTGAAGCAGCTTGCCCAGATCGTGGCGGCGAACCCGACCGATAGTGATGCGCTTTCGAGCCTTGGCGACATGCTGCGCATGGACAAGCAATATGCCGAAGCCGCCAAAGCCTATTCGCGCATTCTTGACCTCGCCCCCGGCGACCGCCCGGGCGACTGGCGCTTCTATTACGTGCGCGGCATCAGCTATGAGCGCAACAAGGAATGGGCCAAGGCCGAGCCCGATTTCAAGCGGGCGCTTGAGTTGAACCCGGATCAGCCGCAGGTGCTGAATTACCTTGGCTACAGCTGGGTCGATCAGGGTCTCAACCTGCGCCCGGCGCTCGACATGATCCAGAAGGCCGTCGATGCCTCCCCCAGCGATGGCTATATCGTGGATAGTCTCGGCTGGGCCTATTACCGCCTCGGCCAGTTTGCCGATGCGGTGAAATATCTGGAAGAAGCCGTGCAGATGCGCCCCGCCGACCCTGAAATCAACGATCATCTGGGTGACGCTTACTGGAAGGCCGGTCGGCAGCTTGAAGCGCGCTTCCAGTGGAATATTGCGGCGGCGGTAGATGCGGATGGGCTGGTCAAGGCCCGCGCGACCAGAAAGCTCGCCGAGGGCCTGACCGACGACAACGCGACCGATGCCGCCCCCGGGGCGGAGACCGGTACCGAAGCCGATGGAGCGGCGACGAACTGACCGATGCTGATCGAGTCTGTTGAAGCCGCGCCCGCCAAGGTCAATCTGGCCCTGCATGTCGTGGGGCGGCGCGCGGATGGCTATCATAGCCTCGAAAGCCTCGTGGTGTTCGTCGATGTGGCCGACGAGGTGCGGATCGCGCCCGCGGCCTTTGCCGAATTCACCCTGACGGGGCCGTTTGCCGAAGGGCTGAGGGCGGAAGAGACCAATCTCGTGACCCGCGCGGTGGCCGGTTTTACTGAGCGCTGGCCGGGGCGTGCGCCCCATCCGCTGAAGATCACACTCGTGAAGAACCTGCCCATTGCGTCGGGCCTTGGGGGCGGCTCCGCCGACGCGGCAGCGGCCCTGCGGGCGATGAGCCGGCTCTGTGACGCGCCGCCGACGCTGGCCGAGCTTTCAGACCTGGGGCTGGGCCTCGGCGCTGACGTGCCGGTCTGCCTCCTGTCCCGCCCGGCCGAAATGCGCGGCATAGGCGAGATCATTCATCCGCTGCCGACCTTTCCGGCGCTCCATATGGTGCTCGTCAACCCGATGCAGCCGGTGGCCACGGGCGAGGTTTTCAGGCGGCTGGCGCGGCGTGACAATCCCGCCATGCCGGGCCTGCCGAGCCCGATGGATCGGCCCGCCCAACTGGCGCTCTGGCTTGAGGAAACCCGCAACGATCTTGAAGCCCCCGCTGTCGCGCTGGTCCCCGAGATCGGGGCGCTGATTGCGGAGCTGAACGCGATTGATGCGGTGATTCTGGCGCGCATGTCAGGCTCGGGCGCGACGGTGTTCGGGCTCTTTGCCTCGGCCGCACAGGCCCATGACGCTGCCCACCATCTGCGACAGCGGCACCCGGATTACTGGGTGGCGGCAGCCCCGGTCATTGCGGCTCAATAGGCGCGGGCGACGGTAAAATCAGCGATGTCAGCAAGGTGTGCCCGCATCGGTCCGGCATGCAGCGGGCTGAGTGCGGCGCGGGCCGCTTCGGCATGGCGGCGGGCTTCGAGGCTGGTGCGTCCCAGCGTATCGTATTTCGCGAAAATCGCGCGGACAGTGGCGAGTTCGGCTTCCCCGGTTTCGGGCTGGCCCAGCGCGCGGACGATAATGTCGCGTTCGGCCGGATTGGCGTCTTCAAGCGCGAGAATGACAGGCAGGGTCATTTTGCCTTCTCGCAGGTCGTCGCCCACGTTCTTGCCCAGCCGACCGGCTTCGCCGCGATAATCGAGCACATCGTCAACGAGCTGGAAGGCAAAGCCCAATTCGGTGCCGAAGCTCTTGAGCGCCTGCCGTCCCGCCGGATCAGCGCCGCCCGCCATGGCCCCGACCTCGGTCGCGGCTTCAAACAGCATGGCTGTCTTGGCGTGAATGACATTGCTGTAATCGGCCCGGGTCGCGCTGAGGTCACGCGCCTTGGCCAGTTGCAGCACTTCGCCCTCGGCAATGATCGTCGCGGCGCGTGAAATGACGCCGAGCGCTTCGAGATTGCCGGTTTCCACCATCATGGTGAAGGCCTGGCCGAGGAGGAAATCGCCGACCAGCACACTGGCCTGATTGCCCCAGCGCATGCGCGCCGCCGCCCGGCCGCGCCGCATGGCACTTTCGTCAACCACGTCATCGTGCAACAGCGTGGCATTGTGCATGAATTCGACTGCGGCCGCGAAATTGACCTCGCTGCCAGTGCCGCCGCCAAACAGCATGGCCGAGGCAATGGTCAGCATGGGGCGCAGGCGCTTGCCGCCGGCATCAATCAGGTAACGCGCGATCTCGGGGACCAGCTCGACATGTGAACTCGCCCGATCGAGGATCAGGGCGTTGACTTTGTTCATGCCCGGCTGGGTTTCGACAACGAGACGCTCGAGGGCGTCTGGCGCCGCCCGGTCCTGAGTTGCTGCTGCCGAAGGGGTCATCTCGTCCTCGGGTTTCAAGCGGCGCGAATGCGTCCTATACTCCGGTCGCGATGTCCCTAGACCACGAAGACGAACTTGTAAAACATCAATCCGTCTCACTGGACGCCTTTTTGGGCGGGAAGCTGGTGCTGGCGCAGCCTTTACGTGGTTTCCGGGCCGGCCTCGACTCGGTAATCCTCGGGGCGGCCGTGCGTCCCGGCTCGCCGCTGATTCTCGATCTGGGGGCTGGTGTGGGCACGGCGGGGCTCGTCGCGCTCGCCCATGAGCCTGAGGCGCAGGGCGTGCTGGTGGAGCGCGACGCGGATATGGCCGCGCTCGCTGCGGCCAATTGTGCCCGGAACGGGCTGGCTCAGCGGGCGGCTGTCATGACGCTCGATCTCACCGATCCGAAGGTCCGGGACGCTGCCGGGCTGCGGCGCGACGGCTTTTCGACCATCATCGCCAACCCGCCCTATTATGATGATGCGCGGGATTTGACCCCGGCGCCGGATCGGGCCGGAGCCCGACAGATGCCCGGCGCTTCGCTAGGCCGGTGGGTCAGCGCGGCCCTGACGCATGCGGCCCCCAGGGGTGAGATCATCTTCATCCATCAGGCTGCGGCCCTGCCGGAGTTGCTGGCGCTGCTGAGCGGCAAACTTGGGGCGATCACGGTCCTGCCCTTGAGCCCGCGCGCGGGCGAGGCAGCGCTGCGGGTGCTGGTGCGAGGCATCAAGGGCTCGCGGGGCCCGTTCACGCTTCTGGCCAGCCGTGCGCTCCATACCGAAACAGGACGGGGCTTCAGCCCGGACTTTGATGCGATTTTTAAGGGCAATGACCGGCTCCACTGGTAAACCGGGTGCGGGCTCCTTATTTTGGGTGGGCTTTTGACGCGGAGACGGACGTGACCGGCATTGTGCTCAAACTAGTCATTATCGCCGCTGTCTTCGCGATTATCGGCTTTGGTGTGCGTCGCATCTGGCGCGACTGGACCGGCGCGCTGAAGCGCGAGGACCAGACCAGGCACCAGCGCGACGTGAAAGAGCGCGCGCGCCCCGATGTCATCACGCTCGAACGGCAGGATGACGGCACCTTCCGGCCCCCGGGCCGCTGAGCGCTGCTTGACCAGCCCCGGTCCGGCCACTAGGTTCCCGGCCGAAATCGGGAGCACAAAGCCGCCATGACCGAGACCCTGCCCGCCCATATGGACCCGACCAAGTCCTTTCAGGGGCTTATTCTTGCGCTTCAGCGCTTCTGGGCAGACCAGGGCTGCGTCATTTTGCAGCCTTACGACATGCAGATGGGTGCCGGCACCTTCCATACCGCGACCACGCTCAGGGCGCTGGGGCCCAAGCCGTGGAAGGCCGCCTATGTGCAGCCATCGCGTCGGCCCAATGACGGCCGCTATGGCGAAAACCCGAACCGGCTCCAGCATTATTACCAGTATCAGGTGATCCTGAAGCCCTCGCCCGCGAACATTCAGGACCTCTATCTACAATCGCTCGCCGTCATCGGTCTCGACAGCCGGCTGCACGATGTGCGGTTTGTCGAAGACGATTGGGAGAGCCCCACGCTCGGTGCCTGGGGTCTCGGGTGGGAATGCTGGTGTGACGGTATGGAAGTCAGCCAGTTCACCTATTTCCAGCAGGTGGCGGGCTTTGAAACCATGCCGGTCCCCGGCGAAATCACCTATGGGCTCGAACGTCTCGCCATGTATGTGCAGGGCGTCGAAAACGTCTACGACCTCAATTTCAACGGTCGTGAGGGCGCCGAAAAGGTGACCTATGGCGATGTCTTTCTGCAGAACGAGCAGGAATTCTCGCGCTATAATTTCGAAGCGGCTGATACCGAGATGCTGTTCCGGCACTTCGCGGATGCTGAGGCCGAGTGTAAGGCGCTGCTCCTCAAGGGCGCCTCGGCAGATCGTCACCTGCTCGCCGTTCCGGCCTATGAGCAGGTCGTCAAGGCGAGCCACACATTCAACCTGCTCGATGCACGCGGCGTGATCTCGGTGACGGAACGCCAGAGCTATATCCTGAGGATCCGCGAACTGGCCAAGGCCTGCGGCGAAGCCTGGCTGAAGACGGCCGGCGGCGGCGCCTGATCAGCGCGACGGCTTGAACGGGGCCATGCCCTCGTTGGCGAGCTGATCGGCCCGCTCGTTCATTTCATCGCCATTGTGGCCCTTGACCCAATGCCAGCTGATGGTGTGCCGGGCCACGGCCAGATCAAGCGCCTGCCACAGCTCGACATTTTTCACCGGCTTTTTGTCGGCGGTCTTCCAGCCATTCTTTTTCCAGCCGTGAATCCAGGTCGTGAGGCCGTTTTTCACATATTGGCTGTCGGTATGCAGTTCGACCGCGCACGGCCGCTTCAGCGCGTTCAGCGCTTCGATCGCGGCGGTCAGTTCCATCTGGTTGTTGGTCGTGAGCGTGGCGCCGCCCTTCAGCTCGCGCACTGTGCCATTGTATTGCAGAACCGCGCCCCAGCCGCCCGGTCCGGGATTGCCCGAACAGGCGCCATCGGTGTGGATTGTCACGGGGATCATTGCGGGCGCTCAAGCGCGAGGAACTGGCAGGGCTGGCGGTTGTAAATGCCCTGATGCGTATCCTTGAGGCCGAGCCGCCGCAGGATTTTGATCGAGGCGGCGTTGCGCACATCGGCAAAGCCGATGATCCGCGCATAGCCCGCCATGCTGAAGGCCCAGCCGCAGAGCGCTGTTGCCGCCTCGGTGGCATAACCCTTGCCCCAATGCTCCGGAAACAGCGAATAGCCGATCTCGGGTTCGCCCGTAGGCGGATAGAGCCCGAATCCGGCTCGCCCCACCAGCACACCATCAGATTTGCGGGTGATGCGCAGCTTGCCCAATTGCTGGGTCTCGAACAGCGTAATCCAGTGGCTGAGGGCTGCCCGGCATTCGGCCTCGGTCCACACGAGCCCGCCAGACCGCAGGTATCGCGCAACGCGCGCATCGCCATGCAGGCGCATCAGGTCGCCGAGCTGGTCCATGCGCCAGCCCGAGAGCACCAGCCGCTCGGTTTCGATCAGATCAAGGTCGGTCATGACGATAAGGGGGTGCGCAATTCGCGCGGCAGGTTGAACACAATGCTCTCACGCTGCTGGCCGCTCTGCCGAACCCGCAAGCTGTAGCGGGTGGCAAAGGCATCGAGGATTTCGGTGACAAGCGTATCGGGCGCCGATGCGCCAGCGGTTACGCCAAGTGAGCGGATGCCATCGAACACCGGCCAGTCGATCTCGGCTGCCCGTTCAACGAGCACGGCGCGCGGGCAACCCGAGCGGCGCGCGACTTCGACGAGGCGCATGGAGTTGGATGATTCGGGCGAGCCGACAACAACCAGCGCGTCAACCTGCGGGGCGATGGCCTTCACCGCCTCCTGCCGGTTGGTGGTGGCGTAACAGATGTCTTCTTTATGCGGCAGCGCAATGGCCGGAAAGCGCCGCTTGAGGATGGCGACGATGGCCTCGGTATCATCGACGCTGAGGGTCGTCTGGGTGACATAGGACAGCTGGGTCGGATCACGCGGGGTGAAGCGTTCGGCCTCGGCTTCGGTCTCGATCAGCGTTACGGCGCCGTCGGGCAATTGGCCCATGGTGCCCACCACTTCGACGTGACCGGCATGGCCGATGAGAATCACTTCGCGGCCCTCGGCGTGGTGCCGCGTCGCCTCGATATGCACTTTCGAGACCAGCGGGCAGGTCGCATCGAGCACGAACAGGTTGCGCGCGTTGGCGGCCTCGGGCACCGCCTTGGGCACTCCATGGGCCGAAAAAATCACCGGGGCAGTGGTCGCGGGGATTTCCGACAGATCTTCGACAAACACCGCGCCTTTTCGGCGCAGCTCATCGACCACATATTTGTTATGCACAATGGCGTGGCGCACATAGACCGGCGCGCCATAGCGTTCGAGCGCCTGTTCCACGATCTGGATGGCGCGATCAACACCGGCGCAGAACCCGCGCGGGGCGCAAAGGGTGACATCGAGCTGCGGCTTTTCTTGCATTTTACAGCAGATGAGGCCTAAGTCGGGGCAAGTCAAGTGTTGCGGCTGAGCCGTGTAACGGCCAGATTGCGTCCGAATTCGAGATGGTAGACCGGTGAGCCTTCTCAACGACATGTTCGCGATTGTTCCCGCGACAGGCAAGGCTCAGCTTTCGCCGCGAGCCCGGTCTTTGCTCGCCGGTAAGGCGCGCTGGCTCACCCTCGCCCATGAGGCGGGGCTGGCTGTCGTCCCTACCATTGTCATCAGCCGGACCGCCTGGGAGGCCATGGGCCGCGAACGCCGCGCCGGGGGCAACAGGCTGCGCGACCATTGGGTTGCCACCCTGTTCAGGCTGGTGGGTCGCAACGGCGTGCCGCCCACGCTCGTCGTGCGCACATCGGCGCCGGTGCACCGGGCCGGACTGATGCCGGCTGAAACCGCCATTGCGCCGCCCGCCAACGAGGCCGAGGCGGTGGACCCGGCGCGGCCGCTGGGCCGGGCCATTACCGAAGCCTTCGAGACCTATGCCGATACCGGTGAGACCGGCGACCAGATTGTCATTGTGCAGGCCCGCGCCGAGGGGCCGATCAGCGAAGTACTGACCCGCGATCCGCAGACCGGCGTCGCCGGCCCCGCCGACGCCAAGGGCCATACGCTGGTCTCTGTTCCGGCCGCAACCCGCGCATTGGTCGCGGAGATGGACCGCATTGCCGAACAGATCATGGTCTGCCACCTCGTCGATGATGGCGAGACGGTGCGGCTCCTGTCGGCGCGCCCCGCCAAGGTGACGGCGCTCGCCGAGCTGGTAGCGGCCGTTGATCGGGTGGAAGCCGGGATATGGACCCCGCGTGAAGCGGTGGCCCATGCCGATCCCTCGCGGCTCCAGCAGATTCTGCATCCCCGCCTCAGGAACGCCGATGGCGCCGAAGTGTTGGCGACCGGGCTCGGCGTGTCGCCGGGTGCCGCCAGCGGGCATATTGTGTTTACGCCCGAAGACGCGGCGCGGATGAAGGCGCGCGGCCGCCATTCCATTCTGGTGGTGACCGAAACCGGCCCCGCCGACATTGAAGGCATGAAGGCCGCGACAGGGATTCTGACCGCGCGCGGCGGCATGACGAGCCATGCGGCCGTTGTGGCGCGCATTACCGGCAAGCCCTGCGTCGCCGGGGTGCGCGTCCTCAGCGTCAACGTCGCCGACATGACCTGCCGCTTCGGCGAGCGCACGTTACGCTCCGGCGATCGCATCACCATCGATGGCACCGATGGGGCAATCTATCTCGGCGCCCTGCCGCTTGCTGAACCGCAGATTGGCGGCGCGGTCTCGACGCTGCTCGGCTGGTCGGATGCCACGCGCGAGGTGGCCGTGCGCGCCAATGCCGAAACCAGCGAGGCGGTGGCGACAGCCCTGCGCTTCGGGGCCGAAGGCATTGGCCTTGCCCGGTCTGAACACATGTTTTTTTCGCGCGAGCGCATGGTGGCGCTCCGCCGCCTGATCCTCTCCGAAGACGCCGATGATCGCGCCGAGGCGCTCCATGGTCTTGTTGATTTCCAGACCGACGATTATTCGCAGATCTTTTCTGCCATGGCCGGCAAGCCGGTGACCGTCCGCCTGTTCGATCCGCCGCTCCACGAATTCCTGCCGCGCTCGGATGAAGACATCGAGGAAACCGCGCAGTCGCTGGGGTTGGCGGTACGCGCCCTCAAAATCCGGCTCGACCGGATTGCCGAAATCAACCCGATGCTTGGCCATCGCGGCGTGCGGTTGGCCATCACCTATCCCGAAATCCTGAAGATGCAGATGGAGGCCATGTGCGCCGGGGTGCGGGCGGCGAGCGCCAAGGGGCTCGACCCGGTGGCGCTGGAAGTCATGGTGCCCTTCGTCTCGACCGTCAGCGAGGTGGTTGAGGTCAAGCGGCAGGTCTTTGACATTCTCGATAGCGCCTATCTGCCGCCCCTCGCGCGTGAGCGCTTTCGCTTTGGCACGATGATCGAGCTGCCGCGCGCAGCGCTGAGGGCCGGGGAAATTGCCGAGCATGTCGACTTTTTCTCGTTTGGCACCAATGATCTGACCCAGACGACCTATGGGATTTCGCGCGACGATGCCCCGGCCTTTCTCTCAGCCTATCAGCGCAAGGGGCTCTATGATTTCGATCCCTTCGTGACGCTTGATAAAAAGGGCGTTGGCGAAATGATCGAAATCGCCATTGCGCGCGGCAAGGCTGCGAACCCGCGCCTCAAGATCGGGATCTGCGGGGAACATGCGGGTGATCCCGCCTCGCTCGATTTCTTCGCGCGGCTGAAGGTTGATTATGTCAGCTGTTCGCCGTACCGGGTGCCGGTCGCCCGCCTCGCACTTGCGCGTTAACCCTTAATGGCGCTGGCTCCGAACGCGTAACGGTACGGGAACCGGGGATTTCGGGCGCCTGTTTACCTCGAGATAACCCTAACGCCGTACGGTTGGATCGCGGGGTGGCTTGGCGTCGGGCTCCCGCCGTCAGCCCCTGTCGTCGTGTGAATTTGTAAAGCGTATCCATGACCCTGAGATCGCCGAGCCGGGCAGGCCACGAGTTTGCCCAACTGCGCCTGATGATCGCCATCTGTGCCACGGCATTGGGACTGGCCCTGTCGACGGCGGTGGCGCTTGCGCCCGATCACTCAGCGGACCTTCTGGCTGCCGCGCCTGCGCCAACACTGGTGCGCGAAAACGGCACGCTGCGGATCACCGGATCGCTGGACGCGCTGTTTCAATCGGCGAGTTTCATTGGCACCAACCGGGCGCTGAAGCAGGACCGGGTGCGGGCCTTCAGCGCAAGCGTTGATGACTTCACCGCGTCTTTTTCGGATATCCGCGCCCGCATTGCGGCTGTCCGCACCGCGCTCGTTGAGCGTAAAGTCAAAAAGCCCGATCTCGTCGCCGAACTGGCCCCCGCGCCCGCAACACCCGCACTTACCGCGATTGATGGGTTGGCCGAGACGGGCACCAATGCGCCCAAGCCGAGCACCATGTCGGCCAAGCTGGCCTATGCCCGCGCTGACCAGCCCACCGACACCCCGCAGGCGATTGAGAACGATGGTGCCAAGTCGGGCACCAAGACCAAGAGCGGCAAGGCCGTATCGGAAAAAGACCTGTGGTGCATGGCCACCGCCATCTATTTCGAATCGCGCGGCGAGACCTATCGCGGTCAGGTCGCCGTCGGGCAGGTGGTGATGAACCGGCTGGCGCATCCGCTCTACCCGAAAACCATCTGCGCCGTGGTGTTCCAGAACGAGCAGAAGCGCAATGCCTGCCAGTTCTCCTTTGCCTGCGACGGGATTCCGGAGACGGTGACCGACAAGAAGTCCTGGGCGCAGGCCATGAAAATTGCCAAGAACGTCATCGCCGGGCGCGACCGGGTGGCCGAAGTGGGCCATGCGACGCACTATCACGCGCTCTATGTGCGCCCCGATTGGGCCCCGCGCATGAAGAAGGTGACGAAGATCGGGCTCCACGTTTTCTACCAGTTCAAACGCGGCTGGCGCTTTGGCTAACGGGGCGACCCGCCGCGCCGCCACCGCGTGAGCGCCAGGTGGCTGATGAGACTGGTTAGCCCATAAAGCGCGATGCCAGCGACAGCGAGCAGCACGAGGGCCGCGAAGACACGCGGCGCATTGAGCCGATACTGGGCTTCGAGAAGGCGATAGGCGAGCCCGGCATCGCGACCGGCTGATCCGGCAGCAAATTCCCCGACGACGGCTGCGATCAGGCTGAGCCCGCCGCCAATCCGCAGGCCCGTCAGCGCGAAGGGCAGGGCCGAGGGCAGCTCCAGCGTGATGAGCACCTGAAGCCGCGACGCGCCCATGAGCCGCATCAGATCGCGAAGGCCCGGATCGGCTGCCCGCAGCCCGGCGAGCATTGTGGCGAGGATCGGGAAGAAGGCGACAATGAAGGCCGTGGTGAGCACGGCGGTGCGGCTGTCGGTATAGATGAGCAGGAGCGGCGCCACCGCAACGACCGGCGTCACCTGTAAAATGATGGCGAAGGGCATGAAGGCGCGCTCAAGGAGCCGCGACTGCACCAGCACCATGGCCAGGGCCCCCGCCCCAATGAGCGCGAGCATCAGCGCAAGGAGCGTCGTGCCAAGCGTGACCGCCAGCGCCGGGAGCAGCACGGGGGCATCGGTGATGAGGGCCATAAGCACATCGAGCGGGCCCGGCACGAGATAGCGCGGCACACCGGAAAGCTGAACAGCCACGGCCCAGTAAAGCAGCGCAAGCCCCAGCGCGAGGACCGGAACGATGAGGCTGAGGAGCCGCGTCATGGGCCTTCTCCCATCGCGCGGGTCAGCGCTGTGCTGATGGCGGCGGTGCGCAGCCGAAAGGCCTCGGCGGTGCGGAACGATGGACCCGCCGGGTCTTGTGGCGGAAATTCGAGACCGTCAACGATCCGACCAGGCCGGGGCGACAGCACCAGAACGCGGCTCGCGAGATAGGCGCTTTCGAAAATCGAATGGGTAACAAACACGAGGCTCACCCGCGCGGTGGCCGCCAGCGCCAACAGATCATCATTGAGCCGGAAGCGCGTGATCTCATCGAGGGCAGCAAAGGGCTCGTCGAACAGGAGCAGGTCCGGCCCGGTGATGAGCGCGCGGGCGAGCGCCACCCGCATCCGCATGCCGCCTGAGAGTTCGGCAGGAACCGCGTGGGCGAAATCGGCAATGCCCATGGCCCTGAGGCCCTCATAGGCCGCCTCGCGGGCCGCGCGCTGCGGCACGCCCCGAACCCGGAGCGGCAGGGCCACATTGCCGAGCGCACTGCGCCAGGGCAAGAGCGTCGGGTCCTGAAAAACCACACCGATGGAGCCCGGGCGCGGCGCCGTAGCATTGCCCCACCGGATCGTGCCCGAGGTGGGAGCCATCAGCCCCGCCATGAGGCGCAACAGGGTTGATTTACCGGCCCCGGACGGCCCGACGACAACGAGGCGCTCACCGGGCATGACCGTGAGGTCAAGGTCCCTTAGCGCCTCGGTGCCATTGGCGTAGCGCGCCGCCACCCCGCTGAGGGTGAGGCCGGTAAAGGGCAGCTCTGGGGTCTGGGTCACCATGGCAGGGCCTGCCGCTACTGAACCAGATCCATCCCGAGACCGTGGCACACCAGCGCCGTGGTGAACGCGGCGCTGACATCGAGACCCTTGGCGACGACGCCAGCCGCGGACAGTTCGGCATAGAACCGCTGCCAGCGCTCAGTGGTCATGCAGCCGATCCCGCCCGTGGCGGCATCGCCCGACACCAGCAGCTGATACGCCTTCATCTCGGCCACAGCGTTATCGATCCGCGCCTGGTCCATGTCGGGATTGTCTTTGAGGATCAGCGCATTGGCCGCCGAATTATCGCCGTAGAGATAGGTGTACCACCCGATGATCGAGGCTTCGACGAAGCGCTTGGCTACGTCCTCATGGCTTTCGTACCACGGGCGCATGGCCTCGATGGTGGTCGAATAGGACGCATAGCCATAATCGGCCAACAGGAAGACCGCAGGCTTCACGCCGGTTTCTTTTTCAATCGCATAGGGCTCGGAGGTCACATAGCCCTGCTGGATGGCGGACTTGTCGGCGAGAAACGGCGCGGCGCTGAAGGTATAGGGCGCAATTTTCTCTTCGGTGAAGGCCGGAAATTGCCCCTTGAGCCAGGCGAAATACGTGAACACGCCATCCTTGGCGATCAGGTATTTCGAGGCGCCTGCGAGATCGGCCAGCGTCGTGTAGCCCGCTTCGGGATGCGCGATCAGCACCTGCGGGTCTTTCTGGAACATCGCGGCGAGCGTGATGCTGGGCACGCCTTCGGCGAGCGCGGCGAGGGCCCCGGTGGTTGACCCCATATAGAGATCGAGCTTGCCAGCGGCCAGCAGCTGGCGATTGCCGGCCTTGGGGCCGCCCGGCACGAGGGTGACATCCAGCCCGTATCGGGCGTAGGTGCCATCGGCGAGGGCCTGATAAAAGCCCCCATGTTCGGCCTGGGCAAACCAGTTGGTGCCGAAAGTGACCTTGTCCGCGGCGTGGGCGGGCGCAACGCCCACGGCGATGACGAGGCCAAGGACGGCCAATACAATGCGGTTTCGCATGTCCTTGATCCTGTACTGTGAGAAGGAAACGCGCCGGGCCCCGGCTCAAGGCCGGTGGACGAGCGCGTCACCCGCGCTGTAATAGACGGACGGACAAAAAAGAAAAGCAGCATTTATAGGCCCCCGCCCTGCATCGGGTGCAGGGCCGGAGCGGTGGGGGCAAGGTCAGCTGACCTGATCCCACAGGGCGCTGGCGCGCAGTTCGCCCACCTCGACCCCTCGTATCGATTTGATGGGTTGCGTCCGAAAGCGCGCGAGCACGGCGTCGGCCTCGGCATCGGGGGCGGCAAAGCGGCTGAGGAGCGTCGCGACCATGGCGACGCTGGCGGCCATGTTGCCATCGTCGACCTTGAGTGCATAACCGAGCCCGAGCGCGCGGATGGCACCGCACTGCACGCCCTCGGCACCGCCCTTTTGCATGAGCTGGCCCTTGAAGGCCTCCATGACGAGCGAATCGAAATGCCCGGTTCCCCCCACGAGCAGCGGATGCCGCGTCGCCGCCGTGAACAGCCGCCGCGCGCTCTGGGCGAGGGCGGGTTCGAGCCCTTCACCGGTCGCCATACGGGCAAAACCGGTGGCAAGGGATTTGAGCGGCGAGGCCCAGGTGGGAATGGAGCAGCCATCGGTGCCGCAGGCGCCTTCATGAAGATGCGCCCCGGTGACCTCGGCCATGAGATCATGCACCAGCTGCTGCACCTTGTGCGTCCGGTCGACATAGCCGCGATGATCGACCCCGAGCGCCCGCGCGGTGGCGAGAAGCCCGGCGTGCTTGCCCGAGCAATTGTTATGGATGGGCAGGGCGACTCCGCCCGCGTCGCGCAGCGCCTCGCGGGCCTTGGCATTACTCGGCCAATGCGCCCCGCATTCGAGCGCATCGGCATTGAGCCCGATCCGCCCGAGAAAGGCCGTGACCCCCGCCACATGCTGCGGTTCTCCGTGGTGGGAGGCAGAGGCGAGCGCCAGATCCTCGTCGGTGAGACCGAACCGCTCGATGGCGCCCGAGGCGACGAGCCCCATCGCCTGGATCGATTTCACGGCGGAGCGCGGATAGACTGGCCGGTCGATATCGCCTAGAGCCGCCACGATGCGGCCGGCTGCATCGGCCACGACAAACGCGCCCCGGTGCCGGTTTTCAACCAGCGGACCGCGTGTCTGCTCGGCCAGTATCGGATTGACGCTCATACCACCCTCGACCCTCTGCCCTGATGCCAGAAAGCACGTACGGTGGCGCGCCAACCCGCAGGCGTCAACGGGTGCGGCGGGCTTTTTTTGTATCGGCCTTAAGGCGAAAGGAAGCGCAGGTAGCGCCGGTTCACCCAGCCGCGCTGCGCTGGGCCAGTGAGGAGGCACCAGTCGGCTCCGCCCTGCGGCGCGATGATGCAGCGCACGACAAAGACCCGCACGCCCCTATCAAGCGCCCCGACGGCGCGCGACCACGAGGCGGGCCAGCGGCGCACTGTCAGCGTATCGCCGTCCGGCACATGGACGACGCGGGCCGGGGCCTGAACATCATACCCGGCAGCCATGACCGGCTGGATAGAGAGCCCCGCCGCGCCGAGAATCAGCAGGCCGGCAAAGGTGGCAAGAACAAGCGGCTTCAGGGTGCGGATCATGGCGACCTCCAGAACGGGAACAGCACCACCCTGCAGCGCCCGCCTTGAACCCCGGCTGAGGCTCCTGTTCATTTTCGGTTCAAGCGGCCGCAAGGGCTCCGGTTCGCCTCGACCGCAGCCAGAACGCACGATAGGCTTCAGTTAAATGGAGGAACATCAATGCCCAAGGTTCTCGTTACCGGTGGCAGCGGCAAGCTCGGCCGCGCCGTACTCAAAGACCTCGTTGCCCATGGCTATGAGGTGCTGAATGTCGATCAGGCCGCCCCGCGCGAGGCCCTGTGCCCGACGCTCAGGATCGACCTCAGGGATTTCGGCCAGGTCGCGGCGGCGATTCTGGGGGGGACGGACGAAAAGCAGGGTCCGTTTGATGCGGTGGTGCATCTCGCGGCCATTCCGGCCCCGGGGCTTCAGGCCAATCCAACGACCTTCGCCAATAATGTGCCGGCGACCTACAATGTGCTTGAAGCCTGCCGCCTCGCGGGTATCCGCAATGTCGTGTTCGCCTCCTCCGAGACTGTGCTCGGCCTGCCCTTCGAGACCCCGCCGCCCTATGTGCCGGTAGACGAAGACTATGCGCCGCGGCCCGAGAGCGCCTATTCTCTCGGCAAGCGGCTCGATGAGGCCATGGCGGCCGAATTCTGCCGCTGGGACAAAGAGTTGAAGATTGTCGGGCTGCGCTTTTCCAACGTGATGGACGTGGAGGATTATGCGGCCTTCCCCGCCTTTGATCACGATGCGCGGCTGCGCAAATGGAACCTCTGGGCCTATATTGACGCCCGCGATGGCGCGCAGGCCGTGCGGCGCGGCCTTGAGGCCGGGTTCAAAGGCTTTGAGCCCTTCATCATCGCCAATGCCGATAGTGTCATGACGCGCTCGAATGCGGCGCTGATGGCTGAGGTGTTCCCCACCGTTCCGCACAAGACCACGCTTTCGCCCAATGGCACGCTGCTATCGATTGAAAAGGCGCGGAAGCTTTTGGGCTATAGCCCGCAACACAGCTGGCGCAATCACGTCTAGGAGGGGGCGACACGGTGACGACAGGCAGCACGGCTGGGGATTGGCAGCCGTGCGATTTTTGCCAAATCGCAGTACGTCGTTACAGTGTGGTCGGTTGTCCGACCCCGAGCCCCCTGGTGTAGACCTGACGACCAAGAGGAACGCTGCATTTGGCCGCCTATATCCTTCGCCGCATCCTGTTGATGATCCCGACGCTGTTCGGGATCATGGTGGTATCCTTTGTCGTCACCCAGTTCGCCCCGGGTGGGCCGGTGGAGCAGATGATCGCCACCATGAGCGGCATCGATGAGGTGACGGAGACCGGCGGTGTGCCCACGACCGACCTGGCCGTGGGGCAGGTTGCCGGCGAAAACGGCCGGAAGGTCGATGCCAGCGCGGAGGCGTCGGCCTATCGGGGTGCGCGCGGCCTGCGTCCCGAGGTGATCGAACAGATCAAGGTGCAGTTCGGCTTCGACAAGCCGCCGCTTGAACGTTTTTTCACGATGATGGGCAACTATCTGCGCTTCGACTTCGGGCGCAGTTTCTTCCGCGATATCGCGGTCATCGATCTCATCAAGCAAAAACTCCCAGTCTCGATCACGCTCGGGTTATGGATGACGCTGCTCGGCTACGGTGTGTCCATCCCGCTCGGCATTGCCAAGGCGGTACGCGAGGGGACGCGGTTCGATCTGTGGACGTCGACGCTGATCATCATCGGCTATGCGCTGCCCGGCTTTCTCGTTGCCGTGCTGCTCATCGTGCTGTTTGCCGGGGGAAGTGTCTGGAGCGTCTTTCCCTTGCGGGGACTGACGTCCGAGGGCTGGGCCACCATGCCCTGGTATCAGCAGATTCTCGATTACCTGTGGCACATCACGCTGCCGATCATCTCCATGGCCGTTGGGGCCTTTGCCACCACGACGCTGCTCACCAAGAACTCGTTCCTCGACGAAATCCGCCGCCAATATGTGGTGACAGCGCGGGCCAAGGGCCTGTCGGAGCGGCAGGTGCTGTTCCGCCATGTGTTCCGCAACGCCATGCTTTTGGTCATCGCCGGGTTTCCGGCGGCCTTCATTGGCGCGTTCTTTGGCGGGTCGCTGCTGATCGAGACGATTTTTTCGCTCGATGGCCTCGGACTCCTGGGCTTCACATCAGTGATTTCGCGCGACTATCAGGTGGTGTTTGCCACTCTTTATGCCTTCTCGCTGATGGGGCTGGTGCTCGGGCTGATTTCCGATCTTGCCTATATGTGGGTCGACCCCCGCATTGACTTTGAAGCCCGGCAAACATGATGCGGCTCTCTTCCATCAACAGGCGTCGACTGAAGATTTTCCGCGCGCACCGGCGCGGCTGGTGGTCGCTGTGGATTTTCATCACGCTGGCGGTGATCACCCTGTTTGCTGAGTTGATCGCCAATGATCGGCCTCTGGTGATGGTCTACAAGAGCGAGGTGCTGTTTCCGGTGGTGGTGGCTTACCCGGAAACCAAGTTTGGTGGCTTTTTCGCCGAAACGGTCTATCGCGACCCCTATATTGCCGATGAAATCAACGCCCATGGCTGGATGCTGTGGCCGCCGATCCGGTACTCCTATTCAACCGTGGACGACGCGCTGGGTGAAGTCGTGCCGGCGCCGCCCTGGTGGATGCAAAGCCCTGAAGCGCGGTGCAAGGGCTATGCCGGGGGAACGGCTGACAAGAATTGCACGCTGGGCAATCTACATTGGCTCGGGAGCGATGACGCGGGTCACGATGTGCTCGCCCAGCTGATCTACGGCTACAGATTGTCGATTCTGTTCGGGCTGACGCTGAGCCTTGTTTCGTCGCTGATCGGCATTACGGCGGGCGCATTACAGGGCTATTTCGGGGGCTGGGTTGATCTTCTGGCGCAGCGGCTGATCGAAATCTGGAGTGCCGTACCCTCAATGTACCTGCTCCTCATCATTTCGAGTGTGATTGCGCCCAGTTTCTTTGTGCTGCTGTTCATCCTCCTGCTGTTTTCGTGGACGGCACTGGTCGGCATCGTGCGGGCCGAATTCCTGAGGGCCCGCAACCTCGAATATGTGGCGGCCGCCCGGGCGCTCGGGGTGGGCAACCGCCGCCTGATCCTGCGGCACATCCTGCCCAACGCCATGGTTGCCACACTGACCTTCCTGCCCTTTATCGTTGCGGGCTCCGTCACGACACTCACCGCGCTCGACTTCCTCGGCTTCGGGTTGCCGGCAGGCTCGCCCTCGCTCGGGGCGCTCCTGTCGCAGGGCAAGACCAATATCTCGAGCTGGTGGCTCGGCGTTACCGGCTTTGCGGTGATTGCGCTGGTCCTCACGCTTCTGATTTTCATCGGTGAGGCGGTGCGCGACGCGTTCGACCCGCGTAAGGGCACGGGGGCGATCACCCGATGACCGAGCCCGTTCTCATCATCGACGGTCTGAGCGTCGATTTCCCGCTCGAAGACCGCACCATCCACGCGGTACGGCGTGTGTCGCTCGCCATCGCCCCCGGAGAGACGCTGGCGCTTGTGGGGGAATCGGGCTCGGGCAAATCGGTAACGGCACTTTCGGTGCTGCGGCTGCTGCCCGAGGGGACGCGCTATCCGTCCGGGTCGATTGTGCATCACGGCCAAAATCTGTTGCGCGCCCCAGAGCCCGAACTGCGCGCTGTGCGGGGCCGCAGCATTTCAATGATCTTTCAGGAACCCATGACCTCGCTCAACCCGCTGCACACCGTGGGACGGCAGGTCAGCGAGGCGCTGGTGGTCCACCTTGGCCTGACCAGGGCCGCGGCGCGGGTGCGGACCATCGGCCTGCTCACGGAGGTTGGTCTGCCCGATCCCGAGCGCCGGTTTGATGACTACCCGCACCAGCTCTCGGGCGGCCAGCGCCAGCGCGTAATGATTGCAATGGCGCTCGCCAATGAACCCGACCTGCTGATTGCCGACGAACCGACCACCGCACTCGATGTCACTGTTCAGGCGCAAATCCTCGCGCTCCTGAAATCGCTGCAGAAAAAGCGTGGCATGGCCATGCTGTTCATTACCCACGATCTCAGCGTGGTGCGCGCGATAGCCGACCGCATTGCGGTGATGAAAGAGGGCGAAATCGTTGAGCTGGGCACCACCGATCATGTGTTTGCCGCGCCGCAACACGCTTACACCCGGGCCTTGCTGGCCGCTGAACCTCGGCCGCAGGCACCCCTCAGCGACCCCGATGCCCAGGTGGTGCTCTCCACTGAGGGTCTCAAGGTCTGGTTCCCCATCCGGCGCGGACTTCTGCGCCGCACGGTCGGCCATATCAAGGCGGTCAATAGCGTCAGTCTGACGATCCGACAGGGCGAGACGCTCGGCGTCGTCGGCGAATCCGGGTCCGGCAAGACCACACTGGGCCGCGCCCTTTTACGCCTTGTGAAGGCCGAAGGGCCGATCGTGTTTTTTGGTCAGCCCATCGAGACCCTGAGCGTGAAGAAGCTGCGTCCCCTCAGGGCGCGGATGCAGATCGTGTTCCAGGACCCCTATGGGTCATTGAGCCCGCGCATGAGCGTAGCCGAAATCATTGCCGAGGGCCTCGAGGTCCATGAGCCGGGGCTCGATGGTCCGGGCCGCGATGCGCGTGTCGTGGCCGCACTCTTGGAGGTGGGGCTCGATCCTGAGACCCGGCACCGCTATCCGCATGAATTTTCCGGCGGCCAGCGTCAGCGCATTGCTATTGCCCGGGCCATGGTGCTGAAACCCGCGCTGGTGGTGCTCGATGAGCCCACGTCGGCGTTGGATGTCAGCGTTCAGGCGCTGATTGTCGATCTGCTGGGCGAGCTGCAGCGGCGCCACCGGCTGACCTATCTGTTTATTTCCCACGATTTGCGCGTGGTGCGCGCGCTTGCAAGCCATCTGATCGTGCTGAAAGACGGCGAAGTGGTGGAAGAGGGACCGGCCGCGCGCGTCTTTGCGGCCCCTGAAAGCCCCTATACCCAAAACCTGATGGCTGCGGCCTTTGCGCTTGCAACATCCCCTGAATGACGACCCTGACACGGAGGCTCTGATGTTGAATAAGCCTAAATTCTGGTTTGCCGCGCTGGCCCTCGCCCTGGCACCTGTGGCCGTGCCGACGCTGGCTCAGGATGGCCCCTGGCAGCACGCCAGTGCGCTGGTGGGGACGCCCAAATATCCGGCCGACTTCGCGCATTTTGACTATGTAAACCCCTCGGCCCCGGTGGGCGGGCTGGTGCGCCTCGCCCAACTCGGCGGTTTTGACAGCTTCAACCCGATCGTGCCCGCCGGCAGTGCCGCCGATGGCCTTGGGCTGGTGTTCGAAACGCTGATGGCCTCCTCAAGGGATGAAGTCTCCACCCAATATGGCCTCCTCGCTGACGCCATGCGCGTATTGCCCGATCAGAGCGCCGTAACCTTCCGCATGAACCCAAGGGCCAAATGGTCCGACGGTGAGCCGGTGACCGCCGAAGATGTCGTCTGGAGCTTCGAGAAAGCGAAAGAGGTGAACCCGAATGTGGCCAATTATTACGCCAATGTGGCCTCGGCGGAAATCACCGCGCCGGGTGAAGTGACCTTCAAATTCTCCGAGACGGGTAACCGGGAACTGCCCCATATCATGGGCCAGCTCAGCGTGATGCCCAAGCATTGGTGGGAAGGAACCGGCGCCGACGGCAAGCCGCGCGATATTGCCCATACCACCCTCGAGATACCGGTTGGCTCGGGCCCCTATCGTGTGAAGAGCTTCGATGCCGGGCGCACGGTGACCTATGTCCGTAACCCGGATTACTGGGGCAAGGATGAGCCCGTGAACATCGGGAGCAATAATTTCGAGACCATCCGCTATGAATATTTCCTCGATGACACCGCGATTTTCGAGGCCTTCAAGGCCGATCAGTTTGACTGGTGGTCCGAAAACCTCGCCCGCCGCTGGCAGAATGACTACAAATTCCCGGCCGTCACCGATGGCCGCGTGGTCCGCGAGCTGTTCGAGAATGACTACCGGGGCTCGGGTGTCCTTGTGGGCTTCATTCCCAACCTCCGTAAGCCCGTGTTCCAGAACGAGAGTCTGCGCGCCGCGATCCTCAACGCCTTTGATTTTGAATCGCTCGACAAGTTGCGCTTCTTCGGCCAGTACGACCGCATCAACTCGTTCTTTTATGGCACTGAATTCGCCTCGTCGGGCCTGCCGCAGGGTGAGGAACTTGAGATCCTGAATACCGTCAAGGATCAGGTGCCCGCCTCGGTCTTTACGACCGAATATACCAACCCGGTCAGCGGTGATCCGCAAAAGCTCCGCGCCAATCTGCGGGTGGCGAGCGAGATGTTGAAGGCGGCGGGCTACGTCCTCGACGGTGACCAGTTGAAGGCGCCCGACGGTACACCGGTGACGTTTGAAATCCTGCTCAATGGCAAGGCCATCGAACCCGTGGCACTGCCCTTCACGGAAAACCTGAAGCTCCTCGGCATTTCGGCCACCATCCGTTCGGTGGATGCGGCGCAATATGTCGAGCGTGTCCAGAAGCGCGACTACGACATGATCTATTTCGGCTGGGGACAATCGCTGTCGCCTGGCAATGAGCAGCGCGCGTATTGGGGCTCGGTCTCGGCGGACGAAGAGGGCAGCTCGAACCATGCGGGCATTGCCGACAAGGCCGTGGATGCCCTGATCGACAAGGTGATCTTTGCCGATGACCACGACACGCTGGTGGCCGCGACCCGTGCGCTCGACCGGGTGCTTCTCGCCCATCATTACGCCGTGCCGACCTATACGCTGCGCCATACCCGCAGCGCGCGCTGGGATCGGTTCAGCCACGCCGATCCGCTGCCGGAGTTCTCCAACGGCTTCCCCACCGTGTGGTGGTACGATGAGGCCAAGGCCGCAAAGACCGGCGCGGCCCAATAGGCCGAACGCTCTGATGGAAAAGGCGGCCCTCGGGCCGCCTTTTCTCTGCGCGCATTGCCCGCCGGGAGCGGCGCCGCAATGGCTGGCGGGCCACGGTGCGCCACGCTATAGGGGTGAGCCCAACCTGGAGATTGGCCCATGCCGCCACTACCCGTGAACCCGACGCTTGCCGTCTTCGCCGCCGACAAGGGCCCGGGCGATGCCGAGCGTGCGGCGATCATGTCGCAGGCGGGCACGGTGATGGCGCGGCACGGCGCGCGGATCGTGGTGCTGGCCGAGGTCGAGCTGGATTGCATTCCGCTCGTGCAGGCCGCGCGCATTGCCGGCGGCGATGTGCTGATTCTGGCCGACACCGGATTTGTAGCGCCAACGGCCCTTGTGGATGTGCCGGTCGAGCGCATTGAAGACGCTGAGGCGCGGCTGAAACGCGCCCATGACCTCGCGCATGCGCTCGTCGGTCTGCCCGGCTCGCTCGCCTCGGCGGCGGCGCTCTATCGGTGCTGGCAGCGCGGCGGCGGCGGCGCGGCCGGGAAGCCGGTCGTGCTCCTCAACCATCATCGGGCCTTTGAATCGCTGCGCGGCTTTGCCGCCGATATCATCAGCCACTCGGTCAATCATGCCGACCGCATCGTCTGTTTCACCGACTCGATGGACGACCTGTGGAACAAGATTGCCTGGGCGCTGCAGCACCCCTCGGCCTGAGGGCAGGGGCGGGGATAGCGGCAAAAGCAAACCCCGGGCGCAAGGCCCGGGGCTCATGAAGTCGATCAGGCCACGGGCTTAGAGCGCGGCGGTGTAGAGCTTTTCCACATAGTCCCAGTTGATGAGGCTATCGACAAAGGCTTCGAGGTACTTGGGCCGAAGGTTGCGATAATCGATATAGTAGGAATGCTCCCACACATCGACGCCAAGGATTGGGCTCGCGCCATGCACCAGCGGTGATTCCCCGTTCGGGGTCTTCGAGATCTCGAGCTTGCCGTTCTTGACCGAGAGCCATGCCCAGCCCGACCCGAACTGGGTGGTGCCTGCGGCGATGAAATC
Organism: uncultured Hyphomicrobiales bacterium; assembly: GCA_903828145.1. Lineage (GTDB taxonomy): Bacteria > Pseudomonadota > Alphaproteobacteria > Rhizobiales > Devosiaceae > Devosia_A. Next base: position 284,118 of record CAIKKY010000006.1, read on the forward strand.
GGCGCGGAACTTGTCATAGCCGCCCAGATCGGTGTCGATGGCCTTCTGCAGCGCGCCCGGCAGCTTGGTGCCGCCGCCATTGGGCTTCATCCAGTTCCAGAAATGCAGATGGTTGAAATGCTGGCCGGCATTGTTGAACAGCCCGGCGTTCTTGCCGAATGACTGCTTGACGATCTCTTCGAGCGACAGGCCATCCATACCGGCTTCCGCCGCCAGCTTGTTGCCGTTGGTGATATAGGCCTGGTGGTGCTTGTCGTGGTGATATTCGAGCGTCTCGCGGCTCATGTAGGGCGCGAGCGCATCATAGGCATAGGGCAGGGCGGGGAGTTCAAAAGCCATGGGGAGCTCCTTGTGAAAATGATCGGCCGACGGTTGGCGTGGTGCAGATATAGGCGTTTTGCCGACCCGCAACAATGAGCAAACGCGGGATCAGGTGAGGCGCATCACCTTGAGCGCAAAGGCAAAGGCGAGCGCCGTCTCCTTGATGGCTTCAAACCGGCCCGATGCCCCGCCATGGCCGGCCCCCATATGGGTCTTGAGGTAAATCGGCGCTGATCCGGTGGTGGTGGCGCGCAGTTTCGCCACCCATTTCGCCGGTTCCCAATAGGTGACGCGCGGATCGGTGAGCCCGGCGAGCGCGAGGATGGCCGGGTAGGGCACCGCTCGCACATTGTCGTAGGGCGAGTAGGCGTGCATGCGCCGGAACGCCTCGGGATCGGTGATGGGATTGCCCCATTCGAGCCATTCGGGCGGGGTCAGCGGCAGCGTGTCGTCGAGCATGGTGTTGAGCACATCGACAAACGGCACGAAGGCGAGAATGCCTGCAAACAGCTCGGGCCGCATATTGGCGACTGCGCCCATCAACAGCCCGCCCGCAGAGCCGCCTTCGGCGACAAGACGCTCCGGGGCAACATAGCCTTCGGCAATCAGGGCTTCCGCGGCGGCGATGAAATCGGTGAAGGTGTTCACCTTGTGCTCGCGCCGCCCCATCCGGTACCAGCGATAGCCCTTGTCCATCCCGCCGCGCACATGGGCAATGGCATAAACTGCGCCGCGATCAACGAGGCTGAGCCGCGATACGGAAAACCCGGCCGGCATGGCCATGCCATAGGCCCCATAGCCCGTAATCAGGCCGGGGGCCGTGCCATCGAGCGGCGTGCCTTTTTTGTACAAAAGCGTGATCGGCACCGCCTCGCCATCGCTGGCGCGCGCGAAAATGCGGCGGGTTTCATACTGGGCCGGATCATGGCCCGAGGGGATGCGCTGCACCTTGAGCAGAGTGCGCTCGCCGGTTTCGAGATTGAGATCATAGGTTGAACTGGGTGTTGTCGGTGACGCGTAGGAAAAGCGGATCGTCGCCGTATCGAACTCGTAGCCCGTACCCATGCCGAGCGCGTAGGCTTCTTCATCAAAGCCAACCGTCCATTCGCGATGGCTCGTGAGGTCGCGCACGACGAGGCGGGAGAGGCCCTCGACCCGCTCAAGCCGGATCAGATGGTGGCGCAGCACGATCATATCGACGATCAGCACACCCTGCTGGTGCGGCACCAGATCGGTCCAGGTGCCAGCCGAAGGCGCGCTGACTGGCGCGGTGACGATCTTGTAGTCTTCAGCGCCATCGGCATTGGTCAGAATGTAGAACACGCCCTCGCGCTCTTCGAGATCATAATCGATATCGACCCGGCGCGGCTCAACCAGGCGCGGGGTGCCGTCGCCGCCCGCCGCGATGACACGGACCTCGCTCGTCTGGTTGTCGTCGGCGGTGATGACGATGTGGCTGCGGCTCTGGGTTTCGCCGACACCCACGAAAAAGCCGGGATCGGTTTCCTCATAGATGACGCGATCTTCCGCCTGCGGCGTGCCCAGCACATGCTGCCGCACCCGATAGGGCCGCATGTTGTCGTCATATTCAATGTAGTAGAGCGAGCGCGAATCGGGTGCCCAGACGAAACTGCCGCCTTGCCCGACATTCTCAAGCACTTCGGCCGTGTCCTCGCCCGTAGCGAGATCGCGGATGGTGACCGTGCCGATTTCGGCGCCCTGCCGGTCAACGCCCCAGCCCAGCAGACGGTGATCGGGCGAATGTTCCACGGCCCCGAGCGCGAAATAGGCTTCCGGATCGGACCCGGCCTCGAGATTGCCATCGAGCAGGATTTCTTCGGCCCCGCCCTCCCGCGGCGTGCGGGTGAAGACCGGATATTGTTTGCCCTCTTCCATGCGGAAATTGTAGGCGTAGGGCCCATCGGGGCTCGGAATGCCATTCGAGTCCTCTTCGATCCGGCCGCGGATTTCGGCGTAGATCGTATCGATGAGGGGCTGCTCCGGCAGCTCGAGGGCGCTCGCCACATAGGCGTTTTCGGCCTCGAGCACCGCGCGGATTTCCGAGGGCAGTGCGTCAGGATGTTCAAACACGTCACGCCAGTTCTCGGCCCGCAGCCACGCCCAGGGGTCCTGACGGGTAACGCCATGCTGGGTGGAGGAGTGCGGGCGTTGCGGCGCGACGGGTGGATTGGGCATGAAGGGCTCCGGTTGGTCAGCCGACTTCTAGCCCAGATGAGAAAATGCGCAACACGGGCGCATACGGTTCAGGCGGCGCGCACCGGAAAAACGGCGGATGCGCCAGCGCGTAAGGCGGCGCCTCGCTGACGGGAGACGCGCCCGAAACGGGTCGCACAGGACCAAGGCCCCGTGCGACCCTGTCGAGACCTAGATCACGCGGCGCTTTTGCGGCCGAGACCATTGTCCTTGGCGAGGCGGGAACGCGTGGCCGAATAATTCGGCGCGACCATGGGATAGTCAGCCGGAAGCCCCCACTTTTCGCGGTACTCCTCTGGGGAGAGGTCGTAATGCGACCTGAGATGCCGCTTGAGCGATTTGAACTTCTTCCCGTCTTCAAGACAGATGATGTACTCGGCCGTGACGGATTTTTTGGCCGACACGGCGGGCTTCAGCTCCTGCACAGGCGTGATGGGAGCCGGGTTACGCAAGCCCTGAAGAGCTGCGTGGACATCGCCGATCAGCCGGGGCAGTTCGGCAACGTTCAGCGAGTTGTTGCTGACATAGGCCGAGACGATCCCGGCGCTTTGGGCAATAAGATCAGGTTCAGTATGAGTGAGGCCGGATGCAAAATTGGTCATTTTAAAAACGCTCCCAAAATAGGCTAGTCAGTATGTATTTATACATACGGAAACTCGCCAAGCAGCGCAAGGCGAGCTAATGTATCTATGAGTATAGTTTTGTTTCCGAATATGTATTCAGAGCCCGTTTTGAGGGCCTTTGCCGGTTTTCGGCACAATTCCGGCGCTCAACGCAGCCCGGGCAATCAGATGTGCGCCCAAGGGCGTTGAGAGCAAGAGAAACAGCAGGGCAAGGAGTGCGCGCACGACTGTGATCACATCCCCCGCGACGAGAGCCGCCGCGGTCAAGATCAATCCCGTGCCGACAAACCCGGCCTTGCTGGCCGCATGGAGTCTTGTGAAGACATCGGGAAACCGAACAAGCCCGATGGCCGCCAGAAGGCTGAACAATGCGCCTACGAGCACAAGCCCCGCAGCCAGAGCATAGAGACTGTCGCCCGCTGTCATTCGTGCCGCTCCAATTTGCCACGTCTTGCAAGGTACCGGGCGAGCGCTGCCGTGGCGAGAAAGCTGGTGAGCGCGAGCGCCAACGCGATATCGAGCGCCATGAACAGCCGCGACAGCATGGCAAACACCCCGATGAAACCGAGCCCCAGCATCGACAGCGTGTCGAGCGCCAGGATGCGATCGGCCAGCGTCGGCCCCCGGAGCAGGCGGTACACGACGAGCGCCATCGCGACCCCGATGAGGGCCATGGCGATAACGAGGCTCACATCAAACAGCGCGGCAACACTCATGAGAACAGCGCCTCGATGGGGCGCTCGAACGTCTGGCGGATCGAGGCGATGACCGCCTCGGGATCGCGGGCGACGAGCGCGTGGATGTGGAGCAGGCGCCGGTCGGCCGACACATCGACACTGAGCGTGCCCGGCGTGAGCGTGATGAGATTGGCCAAAAGCGTAATGGCGGCATCGGAGCGAACCGTCAGGGGATAATCGATCAGCCCCGGGGACAGGGCTTTTTCAAGGTCGGGTGTGAGGGCAAGCACCCCGACGCGGAACGCGCTGGCGCCGAGTTCGCGCAGAAAGAGGCCCAGAAGGCCGACGACCAGACCGAACTTGCCGATGAGACGGATCATGGTGCGGCCTCGAAAAGCCCGATGGCGGCGCTGTAGGCCGATGGATCGCTGAGGGCCCGCCCCCCCGCTTCAGCGAGGGCGATCAGCGGAGCCGGGATCAGGCCGAGGCTGAGCGCAAGAGCCCCAGCAAGGGCGGGGATGACGAGACCGAGACGCGGCTGTTCGGTGGGGGGACTGGCCCAGGCATTGGCGGTGTAGAGCCGCGCCACGGCAATGAGCGTCAGGGCGGCGTTGATGAACAGGGCGACGGCGACCACACTGCCATAGCCCCCGACCCGGAGCCCCGCCTCAATGAGGATCAGTTTGGGCCAGAAGCCGGGCAGCGGCGGTACGCCGGCGAGCGACAGCAGGAGGAGCAGAACCAGGGCGCGGAGGATCGGGCTGTCATCCCGGGCCTCGACGCGGCCAATGAGCAGGTAGAGGCTCGCGAGGACCGCCATGGCCTGAAGGCCATAGAGCAGCCCGCCGGTGAACCCGGCTGGCGTCGCGATAACGAGACCCGAAACCGCCGCGCCAATGCCTCCAATCACCAGAAACCCGGTCGCCCGGCGCAGGTTCGGCTCGCTGAGCGCCCCAAGGGGCGCAACAATCAGCGTGAGCACCACGCTGGCGGTCAAGAGGGGCGCGAAGGGGCTGAGAAGCCCCGGAAACACCAGACTCATCACCCGGAACAGCGCATAGACCCCGACCTTGGTAAGCAGCGCTCCAAACAGCGCCGACAGCGCCGGATGCGGCACATGATAGCTGGCCGGAAGCCACGCCTGCACCGGAAACAGCGCGGCCTTGGTGCCAAAGCCGAGGATCATCAGCGCCGCAACGCCCAGTTGCAGAGTGAGTGGCGCTTTCGGCACTGCCCGGGCAAGATCGGCCATGTTGAGCGTGCCGAAGCTGCCATAAGTCAGCCCCAGCGCGATGAGAAAGATGGTGGTGCCAATCAGGTTGAGCACCCCGTATTTGAGGGTGGCATCGAGATCGCGCGCCGCGCCGCCCAAGGCGAAAAGCGCAAAACTTGCGATGAGGATCACTTCGAACCAGACATAGAGATTGAACAGATCCGCCGTAAAAAACGCGCCGGAAACGCCCGCCATCACCATCAGAATGAGCGGCGCGAGCGCCGGGTGCTGCGCGGGTCTCTCGAGCGTGAGCGCGAGGAGAAGGGCGGTGGCCACAAGCGCGGCAACCAGCAGGAACCCTGCCGATACGGCATCGGCGGCAAAGGTGATACCAAAGGGCGGTATCCAGTTGCCCATGGTCACGGCGACCGGCCCAAACCGCAGCACATTGGCCAGGATCAGGCCTGCCAGCGCGCTGACCAGCGCGCTAAGGCCAACGGCCACCACCAGCCGCCCGCGCGGCAGCACCAGAGTGAGCGCAGCGCCGACAAGGTAGGTGATGAGAGGGGCCATGAGCAGGGTCTGCATGCGGGGCCTCAATACGCATCATCGGGGCGCGCTTCGCCCCTCGGTTCAGCGAGCCGCATCTGATCGGTGTCATCGGTCCTGAGCGCCGCACTGCCCCGCGCCGCGAGAACCAGAAGCACGGCAAACAGCGAAAACCCGATCACGATGGCGGTGAGGATCAGGGCTTGCGGCAGGGGATTGGCTGACCCGGCCAGCGGCGCCATCGCCCCCTCGGGCGCGATGGGCGGCAGCGCCCGGCCCAACCGCCCGGCGGTGAGGATCAGCAGGTTGACGCCATTGCCCAGCAGCGCCACCCCCAGCAGGAGCGGGATCAGCGCCCGGGACAGGAGCAGGTAGAAGCTCGCGGCAAAAAACAGGCCACTGAGCAGGGCCATGGGGGTTTCCATCAGAAGTTAGCCCCCTCTTCGAGCGCGAAGGCAATGGCGCTGATGCTGCCCACAACCACGAGATAGACCCCGATATCAAAGACCATGGGGCTGGAAATCGGCAGGCCCTTGGGCCAGAGGCCGGTCAGAAAAGGCAGGCCGAAGGGAAGCGCCGCGACCCCGGCGAGGGCCGAGACGAGGAGCCCCGTCGCCGCAATGCCGATGGGCGGCACCCGAACCATGGCACGGGCGGATTTGGGGCCGAAGGCCATGCCCAAAAGCGCGAACCCGGCGGCAGCAATGAGCCCGCCAATGAACCCGCCGCCGGGCTCATTATGCCCGCGCAGCAGCACAAACAGCGACATGACCAGCATGATGCTGACGAGCAGCGGCGCCACGGTGCGAAAGATCAGCGTGTTCATGGGGCCGTCTTCTTGCTGAGGAGGGTGAGGACGGCGATGCCGGCGGTCAGCACTACGGCGATTTCGCCCAAGGTATCGAGCGCGCGGAAATCGACGAGAATGACATTCACCACATTGCGTCCATGCGCCGCCAGAACGCTTTCGGCGTTAAAGAAATCGGGCAGGACCAGACTGAGCGGGTGCGTCAGGAGGCTCAGCAGCAGCAGCGTCAGGGCTGTGGCCGCGAACAGCGCCACGAAAGCGTGGCCAAGGACATCGGCCCGCGGGCGCTGATCACGCGTGTCGAGCCGCAGCCGCGTCATGACGAGCGCCAGAATGACCACCGACAGGATTTCAACCATGGCCTGGGTGAAAGCAAGGTCGGGGGCCCCGAATGCCAGGTAGAGCAGCGCAACCATCAGCCCCTGCACGCCGAGCGCGAGAATGGCGAGCAGCCGGGTGCGGGCCAGCACCACGCTGACGACGCCCGTGGCGGCGAGCGCCATCAGCAGCAGTTCATGCGGCACGAGCGCCAGAGGCTCTAGGCTGGGCCACGGGGCACCGAGCAGAAACGGCACGCTGGCGGCGAGGCCGATGAGCAGGATGAACCCGACCATATACCGGCTCAGTCGACCATGCTGGGTCAGCCGTGTGAGAGAACCCGCTGCACCAAGAAGCCCGAAATAGAGGTGATCGAACACCCGGTCGGCGCGCAGCCGTGCCGGATGGGCACGCAACCGGGGGGCGAGGAGCGCCACGCCATAGGCCCCGGCCCAGACGCCAAGGCTGATGAGAAACGCCGGATCGGTGAGTGAAAAGACATGCGGTCCGGCGTGTCCGCCGGGGCCATGGACAGCGGCAAGGGCGCTTTCGAGATTGGGGGCGGAAAGCCCGAACCAGAGGCCCAAAAGCCCGAGCACCAGAGGCGGCAGGGTGAGACCCGGGCTCGGGGGGTTGAGCGGGCCGACAGGCGCGGGGCCGAAAAACGGCCTGAGCGCAAAGATGAGACCGGCGCCGGCCATGAGCGCCGTGCCGAGGACCATGACGCCGAGCGCCAGCCCATCGGCAGCGGTGAGCATGGTTTCCTTGGCGGCAAAACCAAAAAGCGGCGGCAGGCCGATGAGGCTGGCGCCCGCGAGGAGTGCCGCGAGAAAGGACAGCGGCAGGGGCCGCGCAAGCCCCGACAGGTGATCGAGATCGCGGCTATGGGTTGCATGATCAATGGTGCCCGCGACCATGAACAGCGCCGCCTTGTAGAGTGCATGCGCGAGGAAGAACTGGAGCGCCGCCTTAAGCGCCAGTTCGGTGCCGATGCCCACGAGCAACAGGGTGAGGCCCAGGGCCGCGAGCGTGGTTTGGGCGAGCAATTGCTTGAGGTCGCGCACCCGCAGCGCGTTGAGCGCCCCCCAGACAAGCGTGATCCCCCCGAGGAGCAGCAGCGCCCCATGCCAAACCGGCACGCCCTCGAATACCGGGCTCAGCCGCAGCGCCAGATAGACGCCGGCCTGCACCATGGTGGCTGAATGGAGGTACGCCGACACGGGCGTTGGCGCTTCCATGGCGAGTGGCAACCAGAAGTGGAGCGGCACCTGCGCCGATTTGCTGGCAATGGCAATGAGCGCGACGAGCGCGAGCCCCGGCACCGCCGGGAGCGTATCGAGCGCCCAACTGCCGGTTTCCATATGGCCAAGAATGGCGAGCGCCAGAAGGCCGAGCCCACCGAGCCCGGTGACGACAAGCGCCTGCGTGGCCGCGCGGCGTGCCGACTGGGCTGTGCCTTCAAAACCGATCAACACGAAGGAGAGGATCGAGGTCAGTTCCCAGAAGGCAAACAGCGACAGGGAATTGCCCGCAAGAACCAGCCCCTGCATGGCGCCCGAAAAGATCAGCAGCGTCCCGATGAACCGCGCCCGGCGCGGATCGTCGGCCATATAGGCTCCGGCAAAAACAAAGATCAGCGCGCCGATGCCGGAGACCGTGAGCGAAAACAGCCGCGCCAGACCATCGACGCTGAAAGCGAGCGGCAGGTCGAGGCTCGGCACCCAGGAGAGGCTCACCTGATGCTCGCCGGGGATGAGCAGCAGCGCAAAAAAGCCGATGCTCGGCACCGCCGCCGACAGGGTGGTGAGCAGGCGCGGGCCGAGGCCGGGGGCAAGGACAAGCAGGGCACCGGCAAGAAGGGGCAGCGCCACAATGAGGGCGATCAGTATCTCACCCAAAGGGGCCAAGGTCGCTTTCCAAGTCCGGTGCACGTTTTGGCAAGATGACGGTGTGACCGGCCCCCCGCAAGCTGAACCGGACCGGAGCCCCCGATTGCCACAGGTTTTCCCCGGGTCATCGCGCGGAGTTCAGCACCGCTATTTACCCTTGAGGAAAGATTATCGATGCAGCCGTGCGCCGCTCTGCTATGGATGTATGAGTTAACACGTATAAAGTGGCGCGGGGCCGGATGAACGACACTCGATGGACGGGCGACCAGCTGGGGCGCTGGCGTGACGCCGATCATCTGCGCGATCTGGTGACCCGCCGGTTGGCCGCTCCCGGGGCGCGCCGCACCCTGACCATCCATCTCGATTGTCCATCAGGGGATGGGCAGAGCTTTTTCCTCCGCCGCCTGCGCGACGATCTTGTGGCGCTGGATCATCCGGTGGCCTTTCTCGATGCCGCCCGCGATCAGGCCGCCGGCGACCCGTTGATTGCCCTGGTGGGGGCGTTGATCGGCGCGCTGACCGGCCATGTCTCGACCAAGCTCGCCCGAACCAGCCTCGAGGCCGTGCCCGAGCTGATCGCCAGCCTGTTGAACCCCGCGTCCGCCGACGATGGTCAGCCGCTCCGCCGCCTGATCGTGCGGGCGCAGGCCCTCGAAACGCTGGGCCGCCGCCTCGCCAGCGTCATTGCCAGCCTGCCGCGCGCGCCCCGCCCCAAGGCGGTGCGCCTGCCGGTCTATCTGCTTGTGGATGGGCTCGATGCCTGCCGACCCTCCTATGCCATCACCCTGATTGAGCGGGTGCGCCACGGGCTCGGGATTGATGACCTTGTGGTGATCATGGCCGCCGATCGCCACGAACTGGCCCGCATGGCCGCCGTGGTGCAGGGCCCGGGTGTTGATGCCGTGCGCTTCTTCAACCGCCTGTTTGACCTGCGGCACCGTATGCCGCACGGCGGCTCGGCCCGGGACTTTGTGGCCGCGCGCCTGCCCGAGGAGGTGGCGGTTGATCCGCGGCTTTATAGTTTTGAGGCGAACCCGGTGGATTACATCACCGGCACCATGGAGAGCTTTGGGCTCAACCTCAGCGAAATGCAGGCCGTGCTCGGGCTGTTCGCCGATATCGTGCGCGGCTGGACCCGCGCCGTGCCGATTGAACTGGGGGCCCTTGTGCCGCTGGTGATCGGGCACGTGCGCGGCCTCGATCTGGCTCTAGATGAAGATTTTCTCAACCGTCTGATCGAGAGTGCGCGCCGTAAAGGCGCCGGGTCGCAGAAGCTGGTGCGGTTTTCGTTTTTCGGCGCTGAGGAGACCGCATCGCCGGCTGAACTCTTTGCCGATTACGCTATTGCCGCCGCCAATCCGATTGCGCAGGGGCTCACGGGGGATCTGACCCGCATTGCCAGCATCGTGCGCTCGCGGCTCGCTGATGAATATCTCATCCTGCACCGGGGCCGCGCCGATGGTGAGGCCCTGTCGATCATCGCGGATTATCCGGCCATTGTTGAAAGCGCCGGCCGGATGACCGAGGTCTAGGGCCGGGCCAGTTCGAGCCCGAGATCGTCGCCGCGCTGCTCGACTTCGATCACCCAGAGATCGGAATCGAAATTCACCTCGCGTGTAAGCCGGGCGGTTACCTCGGCTGGCGCGACATGCGACAGCACCCGCACGAAGACCCGCATTTCAGGATTGTCGATCCGCGCCGTCATCGGCGCGGGACCATAGAGGCTCTCGGTGCCATCAAGGTGGTTGTGCCGCACATGAATGGCCCCGGCGATGGCATCGCCATGGCGTTCGACCACAGCAATATGGCCTATGTCATTGTGCCGCCGGACGAAGCCAGCAACGAAAAGATCGGACCTGAACATAAGGCGACTGTCGCGCGTGGCGCTGCTGCACGCAAGGGGCGGGACCGATCAGCCGATCAGATCGTGGCACCGTTCTGAACCAGCAGATCAAGCAGTTCGGCGCTGATGCGGCCCGTGACCGCATAGTTGAAATAGGTCTCGAAATTGCGGATCGCCTTCGCCGTGGCCTCGCCTGGCACGCCATCGGCCGGACCGTGGAGGAACCCGAGGCTGGCGAGCCCGCGCTGCACCTTGGCGATGAATACCGGGTCGGTGGCATCGCGCGGCACCACTTCGGCAGGCGTGACCGAACCGGACTGCTCTTTGACCTCGCCGGTAGGCGCTGTCGGACTGTCGTCCACCACCAGCGGCACGCCGGCCTGCGGCTTCAGCGTTGCGCTGAGCGGCGCCGGTGCGGGCAGGTCGGTTTCCGGAACGGGGGCGGGTGTCGCCGGGAGCGTAATCGCCGTCGGGGCCGTACCCGTGCTCGCAGTGCTCTCCTTGCTGTCGCCGAGCGACAGGGGGGCGTCCTTGATCTGGGCAATAATGGCGGGCGTCAGCTTGCCCGTCGGCTCAAGCCCGCTGAGCGATTCGAACTTGCGGATCGCCGCTGCCGTCTGCGGACCGTAATAGCCATCGGACGTGCCGGTAAACAGATTGAGCTTTTCGAGCTTGCGCTGCACCTCGAACACATCCGGGTTGCCGGTCGGCCCGATCGCTTCGGCTGCGGCTGAAGCCACAGCAGCCGGGCTTGCGGGCTGCGGCTTAGCCTGCGGGCGCGGCTGCGCCTTGGCTGAACTTGGGGTCGCTGTGCTGTGCGGGCGCGTCTTCGGGACGACCGGGGCACTGTCCCGCGCGGCGGTCTGTGTGGCGGAAAACAGCGGCGCCGGGTGGCGGTGGTTCTGGCCGAACAGTGCGTTTTCGGCGCTCATCGCGGCAACGAGAACGAGAAGACTGAGGGCCGAATTGGTGAGTGGCGCGCGCATATAGCGCTCAAGCGCCCAGGCGGCGGCACGACCAGACCCGCTCACCGCCATGCTGATCGCGAGGATCGGCATTTCGGCAAGTCGATTACTCAACGGGCGCTTTTTCTTGCGTCGGGCCATTGAACCAGCGGGGTTACACCGTCCGGGCGGATCGGGGTTACGTTGTCAGTGTCGCTGATTTTGGTTTCCGGACCGTTTATGGGCAACAGAATGGTAACGCTTGTTCCCTCGCCCGGCGAAGAGCGTACGCTCATGGTGCCGTCGTGCAGATCAACGAGGCCCTTGACGATGGACAGCCCAAGGCCCGAGCCCTCGTAATGGCGCGCCAGCCCATCCTGAGCCTGGAAAAACGGTTCGCCCAGACGCTTAAGCGTCTCGCTGTCCATGCCGATGCCCTGATCGGTAATGGTGAAGGCCACGTGCCGACCCTGCTTCTTCAGCCCGACGCTGACTACGCCTTCGGGGTGGCTGAACTTGATGGCGTTCGACACGAGGTTGATGAGAATCTGGCGGCAGGCCCGCTCATCGGCCACGAGCAGCGGCATTGGACGCGGGCAATCGAAGGCGAGCTTCACCCGGCGTTCGCTGGCGAGCGGGTCCATCATGCGGAACACCGGCTCGACCACCGAATCGGGCGCAAAGGCATCGGTGGCGAGTTCGAACTTGCCCGCTTCGAGGCGGCTCATGTCGAGAAGCGTGGTGATGAGGCCGCCCATATGCTTGCCGCTCTGCTGGATCATGCGGGCATAATCGAGCTGCTGCGCCGACAGATCGCCGGAGACACCCGACGCGAGCATGTCGGAAAAGCCGAGGACGGCATTGAGCGGCGTCCGCAATTCATGGCCCATGGTGGCGAGAAAGCGCGACTTGGCTTCCGAGGCTTCTTCAGCCGCTCGCCAGGCCTTGCGCAACTCGGCCTCGCGCTCGCGCCGCGCACTGATGTCGCGGATAAGCAGCACGACTTCAAACCGGGCACTTTCGGCGCGCGGACCGCTGGACACCGAGGCGGAGGCGACTTCGACATAGACGTAATCAGGCAGACGCGCGCCCGGCACATCGCGGCGCATGCGCAGCTCGACGGTGCGGGATTCCCCGCCATTGGCGGCCGCATCCAGTGTGGCGAGGAACAGCGGCCGATCCTGCAGGTGTACGCGCTCGACCAGGGTGACTTCGGTCACTTCAAAGCGCTGGCAGCCGAACAGGCCTTCGGCGGCGCTCGACACATAGATGAGCTGGCCATCCTCGCCATAGCGCACCATGGTTTCCTGCATCTGATCGACCAGATGCCGGTAGGCATTGAGCTGGCCGCGCTCGAAGACTTCAAAAACGGCGCTCAATCGGGTGGCCATCAAGGCGACGGTCGCAGCGATCACCACGAAGGTGAGTCCGGCAAACACCTGCAGTACGGTCCGGTCCGCCACGGGATCGAGGAGCAGGCCGAAATGCGAGAGCGCGCCCGCAACGACCACGGGAAGCAGCAGCGCCCAGGAGAGCCGCGTGACCCGCGACCGCGCGCCCACCAGCGCTGCATGCACTGGACCGAGGAGCGCCAGCGCCAGCCCAAATCCTGACACTTCCGCTTCGGCGATGCTGACCGCGAGACCGGCGAACACGAGACCCATAACCTGCATCATCACGGCGTGATCGCGCGGGCCGCGCCGTTCGGCGACCAGCGAAAGGGCGGTGCCCGCAAGGAGCATGAGGTTGGCGGCCAACGGGGCCCCCTGGCCCCCGAAGGCCCAGAAGGCTGTGAACGGCAGGCCACTGAGACCAAGAAGGCCCATGACCTGACCAACCGTATGCATGGCCTCGGCGCGGGCCGTATCGAGCCGCGAACTATCGAGGGCAGAGCGGAAGGGGCGCGGGGCCAGTTTGGCGGACAAGGATGCGAACATGGACATGAGCCGACAGGCCCTCTCGACGAATTTCGCCCCATCCGTGGCCGCCGAAGACCTAAGGTCGGCTTAAATGCCAAGCCAAAGTGCCGCTTAACGGGGCGTGGAGGCCGCTATTTTGCACTTAGCGTAAATGGAACCTTGCCGGACCAAGAGAAAACGTATCGATCGTGCGCGGCCGTTACCAAGAGTTAGCGAAACGGGTGCACAGTTGCAGGCCACTCGAGATCAGGGTCTGTCATGATTTTGTTCCGCGCCGCCTTCTGGCTCACCGTCATGTTTTTGCTTATTGCGCCGAAAAGCTTCGACCTGTCGGGAAGGGCCCGGGATGCCGGCGCGGTGGCGCTGGACCAGGGGACGCAGCTTGTGGCCACCGAATTGGCCTCGCGCGCCCTCTCGGGCGCCCTGACGGCAAGGCCCGCAGCCGATGCGGCGTCAGCCTCCGATGCCGAAGGTCAGTCGGCCCCGCTACCGCGCCCCCGGCTCAATCGGCATTGAGTGCTTTAAACAGGCGGGCATTTCGCCTATCTCCTCCTCATGACCAAGCCGCACGCCTTTGACGCCATTGCCGAGAACCTGACCTTTCTGGAGGATTGGGAAGACCGCTACCGGTATCTCATCGAACTGGGGCAGGCCCTGCCGCCGCTGGCTAGCGGTGAAAAGACCGAGGCGGCGCGCATCCACGGCTGCGTGTCACAGGTCTGGCTCGTGACTGAACCCAAGCCGGATGGCACGTTGACCTACCGGGGTGAATCCGATGCGATGATCGTGCGCGGCCTCGTGGCCGTGCTGATTGCGCTCTATTCCGGCCGCAGCGCTGACGCGGTTGCACAAACCGACGCCATTGCCGAATTCGACCGGCTGCATCTGCGCGAGCATTTGACCGCCCAACGCTCGAACGGGCTCGTGGCCATGGTCAACCGGATGCGTGGCGACGCGGCGGCGCTCGCCAGTCTGCGCTAATCGCCAAACATCGGCACCCGGTCGCTGAACCGCTCGACGCGTGAACGCGCGTGGTCGGGGCCTCGCGCCGTCTCGCCCAGCCCCCAGGCTTCAGCCAGCCGGTCGAGCCCGATGCGGAGCACCAGCTTGGCGCTGCGTCTTGGCCAGCCGCGCTCGGCTTCGATGCTTTGCAGGCCCTTTTCAAAACCATAAACATCGATGAGCACCGAGGCGCAATCACGCGGCAGCAGCGACAGCGTATCGTTGAGCCGGGCCCGGGCCGCCCGTGCGCGTTCGGCGGGAACGTCGCCCGCGCCTCCGCTGCCGAGCGGGGTGGCCTCGTAGCGGAGCGTTATGCGCGGGGTCATCATGGCAAGCCCGATGAGGCGGGTGAGCCGCGCCGCTGCGGTGTGGTGGTGGGGGGCGAGAAAACCGGAGTCAGCCATGGCTTACCCCCTCGGTGATGAGCGTTTCGAGCGTATCGAGGGCTGCATCGAAACGGGGGTCTTCCCGCAGATCTTCAATCAGCGCGCAGGCATGCGCCACCGTGGTGCGATCACGGCCGAACAGTGTGCCGGTCTGTTTGAGCGAGCGGCTGAGCACCACATGCATCAGATACATGGCAATCTGCCGCGCCAGGGCCACCGGGGCCTTGCCCCGCGTCGGTGACAGCAGCGCCGGAACGGCGAGGCCGCGCGCTGCCGCAACCATGCTGATCAGCCGCTGCCCATCCGGGTCGCGCTGGGGGTAATCGCTGAAAAAACGAGATGTCGCCTCGGCCGTCCGCACTGCCGCAACCATGGAAGCCTCCACCGAAATAGGACTACATTCCTATTACCGCGGAGCCCTTCTCTGGGGATAAGTGCGCTTGCCCAATGGGAAAGTTACGTAGGGGGGGGTTAGCCGGCGCGTGCGCCGAGCCGCGCCAGTTGCTCGATGGCCGCATCGACAATCGGGCTCCGCTCGCGCGCCAGCGGCGTGGGCGCGCGGCGCCGGTCACTGGCCCGAAATTCAGGCCGGGTCATTTCGATCAGGTCGACTTCACCGCGCCACGCGCTGAGCATGAAGGCGGCAGCGTTCGGCGTGACGGTTTCGAACAGCCGCGCAAATTCGCCCAGATGTCCGGCACTGTTGTCTTCCTCGGCACTGGCCCGAACGATGACGCGCAGCCCCTCGGCCGGGCGCGTGCCGAAGGCCGAAAGCACCACGAACAGCGCTGCGCCCTTGGTATCATGGGCAATCTGGCCGCAGCGCACTTCGTCGAGCCCGGTGATCTGATTGAGGAGATTGGCGATTTCGGGCCGCCGGTTTTCCGAAAACAGCTTGTCGAGCGCCCGCACGAGATCAGGGGCCGCCACCGAAATCTGTTCGAGCGTCCGCCGGATCGGCGAGGCCGGGGTCGGCCGGTTCGCGAAGGCGGTGATGACCTTGATGCGGTCCGGTTCTGACAGGTCGAAAAACGCCGGGGCGAGCAGGGCGGCGTCGAAATCCTTGCGGGCCGCGAGCGAGAACGCCACCTGATGGTCCATCTGCGCCGAGCGCGCCAGCGCCGAAAGAAACGGCCCTTTGGGCGCAATCGACAGGTTGCCCGCGAGCGCGCGATAGACCTTGCGGCTGTTCATCTGAAACAACCGGCCGTGCAGGGTCGCGCTGAGATCGGCCCGCCGCGCCAGCGCCGCCGCGAGATTGGCATCGCCTGAGGCCAGCACTTTCAGCATGGTCGATTCGGCGAGGCGCGGGGCCGACACCAGAAAATCCGCGAGATCATCGCCGAGGTGGCGCACCACGAGTTCTTCAAGGAAGGGCGAGAGATATTCGGATCGGCCGAGCGTCGCCGCCGCCTTGGCCCGGGAAGCCGGGGATGCGCCCGGGAACAGCTTTTGCGCGAGGACGGCAAATTGATCGAGTTCGCCGGCGCTCGGTTTGCCGCGCCGCGCGAAGGCGTCGCAAGCCGCGCACAGCAACGTGTTGGCACGCTCGGTGCCGCCGGTATCCATCAACAGTTCAAACGTGGCGTAGGGTTTAAAGCCCGTCATCGTGTCGTCCGCATCCGCCCCGAGGGGTGGCACCCACTCAATAAGCTCAAGAGACAACCCCAATCCTTAGCGAAGTATTAACCTTGACGACTTCTGAATCGCATAGTCGGGGCGCTTTGAGTCCCACTCGACTCAACATCGGTACTTATACCGGCAAATTGCCGGAGGAGGAGACAGCGTGGGTCGGCTCAACAGTGTTATTCACCGCCAACCGACAAAGTGGTCGATGTTGACCCTGCTCGGGCCCGTCTGCGGGCAGCTGCGCCTGCCGAGGCACCATGGCTGAGGTCCGGCCCCTTCTTCTCGCTGCGCTGGTGTTCAGCGCCTTGGCGGGCAGCGCCATGGCGCGCGATCTCGGTGACTTCGGCCGGGTGGAAAAGAACGTCTTCAATCGCTTGATTGCGCCGATCATCGAACAGGTGCCGGGCCGCGCCCCGGTGCGGGACGTGCTGGTCACCGATGAAGAATCGGCAATGCATGATCTGATGTTCCGCTTTCTCATCGCGCCCGAGGCGCGCGATCACGCCGCACCGCTGCGCCCCGCGCGGACCCGGGCCGAGGGCGTGGCGCGCCGCACGACCTATTTTGCAGCGCTCAAGGCCACGGCCTTTCTCAGCCCCCATGCCCGCTACCGATCCATGGAAAACCAGATTGAGGCCGACATTGCGCTGTTGCCGCGCGTGTTTCAGGCAATTTGCGCGGTGGAGGCTGTAGACCGCCGCCGCGGGATCGCCGTGGCCTCGGCCGGTCTCGATACCATCACGGCGCAGCGGGTGGAGGGGCGACAGGCCGCCAACCGGGCCGATGTTGCCGATTTCGCCCTGCTTTTGGCCGAGCGGCTCGATGCCTATCAGTTCGCTCTCGACCACCTTCTGGCTGAAACGCCCTATCCTGAGGGGCGTGCCGTCGATGCCAGGATTACGCTCCTCGGTGTGTTCGTCGGCTTTGCTGCTGCCGGGCAATATTGCGACAACCCGACCGCCAAGGGGCCGCCAGCCCCCGCGCCGCGCGCGCTGATGAGCCTGCCGCCGCTTAAATAAGCCCGATACTGCCGCAGGTCAGCGCTTGCAGCGCCGCCGCATAGCGAGGTCGCGCTGACGGGTGCGGGGGAGCCAGGCGGACCACCACCAGCGCATCATCTTCCTCGGCTTCGACCACAATCAGATCATCGGTCACATCAAAGCGTTGTTCGGCAAGGAGCCGGACTTCGGCTGCGTTGAACACGCCGATATCGAGCACGCGCCCGAGTCCGTCGCGATTGGTGGTTGAATAGATCACCTGACCATTGCGGCCATAGACCGCCACCGACCAGAAGGCTTGCGGCAGGGCGCCTGCCACACGGCCCGGCGCTGCGCGCAGATCGATGCGGCAGGCTGCATACATCAGTTCCGGATCGAGCCGCAGCGGATTGGCCTCGCCCGGTCCGGGCGGGCTGAGGATGATCGGGGCCGATGCTGCGCCCGGTGTGCCCAAGGTGGGCGGGCTGTCGGCAGTCAGCGCCGCGATCCGGTCCCAGGCCGAGGTCGTCAGAATGCCGGGGAGCACCAGCACCAGCACGATGTGGAGGATGCCCCCGATCACGAGCCCGATGAGCAGCGGCAGGATGAAGCGCCGCATCAGCAGGCCTCCCGCGTGATCCGGGGCAACTCGGCCTCGTCGGACCCGAGGGTCGAGAAGCTCGACGGGTCATATAGCGTTAAAACTAGCGTGAAGGCGCCAGGGCCTTCAAGTTCGAGCCAGTCGCCGCCGGCCAGTGTGCGCGACAGGGCGATGTTGATCCGGCCCTTGGCATCGCGCGCCAGGCCCGTGCTGACGAGATGTGTCGGGGCGCCCTTCGGCGTGACCGGCCCTGCGTCAAGCGCCGCCGCTGGCATCAGGGTCCAGAATCGGGCGGGCGGGGTCAGGCCGGTGACGCGATAGCGGCAGCCCCGATCGAGAGTCCGGTTGGCGCTATCGGTTGTGGCGATGAATTGCAGGCCCTCACTGGAGCCGAGGTTGAGTGCGCCGGTTTCGGCAATATAGGCGCGGGTGTAGGGATCAGGATGCGGCAGGCCGACATTGGTCCAGGCGCGCCAGGGGCCCACCGACACGGCGCCGAACAGACGGCCGTTCTCAAGCGCCACCCAGGTGAGGCCCATTCCGAACACCAGCGCCGTGAGGAGCGCTACCCCGATTTGCCGTAAAAGCATCATCTTAGAGCATCGGGCTCGCTAAGGGGGGCGGGGCAGCAGGGTTGACGAGCGTCGCATTGGTATCGCCGCCACGCGCCCGGTTGAGAAGGTCCGCCATGTCGATCAGCTTGAGCGCCGCCGCCGGTTTAAGCGCGGGCGGACGCTCGGCCTCGGGCGTCGTGGATTCGGCGACAAGGCGCGTGGCCGGGGTGAACTCGACCCCTTCGACCGGTTTGATGTCGATATTGGTATGGGCATAGGCCATGAATTTCTGCCACGCGATGGTGGGCAGCGTTCCGCCGGTCAGCTTGTTGGTGGGCCGGTAGTCATCATTGCCGAACCACACCGCCGCGACGTAGTTGCCGGTGAAGCCACAGAACCACGCATCGCGATAGGAACTGGTGGTGCCCGTCTTGCCCACCGAGGGCACGCCCTCGATCTGCGCGCGCCGCCCGGTGCCGCTATCGACCACGGCTCGCATCATGCGGTTCATTTCCTCCACCGTATGTTCGGACAGCACCCGCTCTGGCGGCGTGTTCATGTCCTTTTCCCACACGGGATCGCCCTTCAGCGTCGCAATGCGGGTAATCCCAAAGGCCGGTGTCTTATAGCCGTGGTTCGCGAACACCGAATAGGCTGAGGTCATGTCGATGACGCTGACCGACGCGGCCCCGAGTGCCAGCGAACGGGTGACCGGAAAATCGTTGCGGATACCCATGCGGTGCGCAAGCGCGGCGATCGGCTCCCGCCCGGTTTCAATCGAGAGATTGACCGGCACGGTGTTGATTGACTGCGCAAAGGCTGAAATCAGGCTGATGCGCCCGACGGAATTGCCCGAGTAATTGCGCGGGCACCAGTTGCCGATGCAGGTTGTAGCGCCCGAATACATCGTATCGGGCGTGTAGTCCTTGGTCTCGAAGGCGGTGGAATAGACGAAGGGCTTGAAGGCCGAACCGGGCTGGCGGTTGGAGACGATGGCGCGGTTGAACTGGCTCTTGCCATAATCCATGCCGCCGACCATGGCGCGGATTTCGCCATCAGGTTCGGTCACCACCATGGCGGCTTCAGTCACCTTGTAGGTCTCGCCCTGCTCGCGCACTACCGAGGTGACCGCATCCTCGGCATAGGATTGCAGCACCGGATCAATGGTCGTGCGCACGACGAACGAGTTGGAGGTAACCGGCGAAGCCTCGATCAGCGCCTTGGCTTCATCGAAGGCGTAATCGAGGAAATAGTTCGGGGACTTCAGTTCCTTGGCCCGATCAATAGGCGTTGCCGGGTTGCGGCGGGCTGCAATCACCTGTCCCTCGGTGAGATAGCCGGCATCGACAAGGTTGGACAGAACGAGATTGGCCCGGCCGCGCGCCGCCGCGAGATCAACATGCGGCGCGTATTTCGTCGGCGCCTTGAACAGACCGGCGAGCATGGCGGCCTCGGCAAGCGTCACGTCGGTGATCTTCTTGCCGAAATAATACTCTGCCGCAGCGGCCGCGCCGAAGTTACCGCCGCCCATATAGGCGCGGTCGAAATAGAATTTGAGGATTTCGTCCTTGGAATAGTGCCATTCGAGCCAGACCGCGAGGAAGGCTTCCTTGATCTTGCGTTCGAGCGTGCGCTCGGAAGACAGGAACAGGTTCTTGGCCAACTGCTGGGTGATGGACGAGCCGCCCTGCAGCCCGGAATCGCCCTGCGCATTGCTCATCAGCGCGCGCAGCGTGCCCACCACATCGATACCCCAATGCTCGTAAAAGCGCCGGTCTTCGGTTGAGATGGCGGCTTTGACGAAATAATCGGGCAGCTTGTCGAGCGGATAGGAATCGTCGGAACGGATGCCGCGCCGCCCGATCTCGTTGCCATACCGATCAAGGAACAGCACCGAAATATCCTCAAAGCGATTGAACTCGCCCGAGGCGGTGGCATCAAAGGCCGGCAGCGCCAGCCCGGTAACCAGGACCGCGCCGATGGCGCCGAAACTCAGGCCATCGGACAGCAGTTCAATGGCCGCGCGCCACGGACCGCGCGTGCGGAAGCGCCCGAAAAAATCCTCGATGCGGCGATAGGTTCGCCCGATGGCATGCACGACTTCAAAGAGCGTTGAATCGAGCCAGGCGTCCGCTGCAAGCAGATCGGACTTTTTTCTGCGCTTCTCTTTCGAGTAGAAGGGATCCTGCACTCTAAACTCCGCCCGCCCGGCCCCCGGTCATGACTCTGGGCAATTATAGCTCCCCTGTCCAGCGGCCGCCTGGATTTCTGATGAAAGACAGTCCTTAAAATGCCGTTCTGGGAAGAGAAAAGCCTTGAAGAGATGACCGCCGAGGAGTGGGAATCACTCTGCGACGGCTGTGGGCGCTGTTGCCTGTTGAAGCTCGAAGATGAAGACACCGGCGAAATCTACGTCTCCGATGTGCGCTGCACGCTTTTGAACGGCAATACCTGCCGGTGCAACAATTACGCCGAGCGGCAGCGGCTGGTGCCCGATTGCATCGGGCTGACCCCCGCCAATGTCCGCACCATCAGCTGGATGCCCCGAACCTGCGCCTATCGGCGGCTGGCCGAGGGCCGGGGCCTTGCCTGGTGGCACCCCCTGGTTTCAGGTACGCCCGACACGGTGGTCGAGGCCGGGGTTTCGGTCGCAGGGCGTACCGTGCCCGAAGGCTCGGTCAGGCCGACCGACTGGGAGGACCATATCGTGTCCTGGCCCGATGCCGAGCCACCGGACGCGATCTAGCCCGGGCGGGCCCCGACATGAACTCTATGTGAACACGCGCTTCGGGCCTCATTCAGCCCCAGTGTGGTTTTAGGGGAACCATCAACCCTGAAACCGAAGATGAGTGCACCCATGCGTGTATTGAAATCCATGGCCGTTGGCGCGCTGCTCGTCGCCCTCGGCATCGCTCCGGCCCTTGCGGCCGATCCCACCGGCACCTGGCAGAGCACCGGCGGCGAAAGCCGATACGCGATCAGCTATTGCGGCTCGGGTAAGCAGCTTTGCGCCAAGCTGGTCTGGCTACGGGCCGATGCCCGCACCGCCGAAAACCTGCGCTACCTCAACCACTATGTCGTCAAGGGTGCAAAGCGCGACGCGGCCAACACCTGGGCCGGCACCTTGACCTATGCCGGCCAATCCTATGCCGGCAAGCTGACCCTCGTTTCAACCGATGCCATGCGGCTCAAGGGCTGTAAGGGTCTGTTCTGCACGACGATGAGTTTCGAGCGGATCTAAGCGACTGTAAACCCTGACCTTTCGATCACCCCCCGCAGGCGCTGCTTGCGGGGGTTTTCGTTTTGGCTGCGCCAACTTATCCCCGCGTCACGCCGCTGGGCCTAAGCTAAGGCATGTTCAGCGTGTTGGGCGAAGCGCCCGGCCCGATCCCCCCGCATCAAGGATGATCTGATGGCCGACCAGCCCGCTGCCGCCGTGCCGGATAGCGTGGCGCGGGCGCTGATCGCCAAGGCGGTGGACGTGACGGCACAACTGCTCGAGCGCATGGGAGATGAAGCCATGACACAGAACCCTGCCGAAATGGCGCAGGCCCTCGGGCGGCTGGTCAAATCACTCGACCAGCTGCTGAAGCTCGATGACCGGGCGCGCGGCCCGGACGGGCAGGGCGCCAGCGACAAGGCGCGTGAACTGCGGGCCCGGATCAAGCGACGGCTCGATGAACTCGCCCTCGATTGAGGCGCTGCTCGACGCGCTCTCGGCGCGCGAACTGGAGCTGATCGCCCATGATTGGCCGCTGTTCGCCCGGCCCGAACAATTGCCTCCCGCTGGCGATTGGACCACCTGGCTCCTGATCGGCGGCCGCGGTTCGGGCAAGACCCGGGCGGGGGCCGAATGGGTCCGGCGGCTGGCGGCCAAGGGCATTGGCCCGATTGCCCTGGTGGGGGAAACCATTGCCGAGGCCCTCGCCGTAATGGTTGAAGGCGAAAGTGGGCTGATGCGCGTTGCCCCGCCCGACGAACGACCCCGGCTGCGGGGCCAGAAGCTGTTGTTTCCCTCGGGCGTTGAGGCGCGGCTGTTTGGTGCGACCCGGCCGGAACATCTGCGCGGCCCGCAATTTGCCGCCGCCTGGTGCGACGAGTTGGGCAAGTGGCCCAAGGCCGAAGCCACCTGGGACATGCTGCAATTCGGGCTGCGGCTCGGGCAACGGCCCCGGCAGCTGGTCACAACGACGCCGCGCGATACGGCGCTTCTGCGCCGCCTGCTCAACGAGCCGGGCACGGTAAAGGCGGTGATGCCGACGTCGGCTAACCGCAGCAATCTGGCGGCGAGTTTTTTCAAGGCGGTGGTTGCCCGCTATGAAGGCACGCTGCTCGGCCGACAGGAACTCGACGGCGAGTTTCTCACGGAGCGGCCCGGCGCGCTGTTTCAGCGCCGCGATTTTCGCGTGGCTGAGGCGCCGCCGGACCTTGAGCGGATCGTGGTGGCGCTTGACCCGCCGGTGACCGGTCATGAGCGGTCGGACCGCTGTGGCCTCGTGGTTGCCGGTCGGGCAGGCGATGCCGCCCATGTGCTCGCGGACCTGAGCTTTGGCCCGGCCCGGCCCGATGACTGGGCACGGCGGGCCGTGGCGGCGTTTCATGACCATGCTGCCGATTGCCTTGTGGCCGAGGTCAATCAGGGCGGCGATCTGGTGGGCCGGATTCTGGCCGATATCGATCCCGACCTGCCGATCCGCATGGTGCGTGCCACGCGCGGTAAATGGGTGCGGGCCGAGCCTGTGGCGGCCCTTTATGCGCAAGGTCGCGTCACACATGCGCCCGGCCTTGCCGCTCTTGAAGATGAACTCTGTGCGCTCGGGCCAGATGGCCGGGCTGACGGGCATTCGCCTGACCGCGTGGACGCGCTCGTCTGGGCGCTGACCGAATTGATGCTGACCGCGTCGCGCCCCAGGGTGCGGACGCTTTGAGGGAGACCGACATGCCGAACGGGTTGAATTTCGGCCGGGCCAGAGCGGCTGCCGAGCAGAAGATGGCGCTGCCCGCGCAGATGATGAGCGTCACCCAGCTCGGCGCGCCGACCTGGAGCCGCCGCAGCTATGAGAGCCTCGTGGTTGAAGGCTATCTGAAAAACCCGGTTGTCTATCGCTCGGTGCGGCTCGTTGCTGAATCCGCTGCCCGCATTCCCTTTGCGGTTGAGGCCGGCGGCAAACGGCTCAAGGACCATCCGGTGCTTTCGCTTTTGCGGCACCCCAACCCGCGCCAATCGGGGGTGGAGCTGCTTGATGCGGCCTATGCCTATCTGCAGACCGCCGGAAATGCCTTTCTCGAAGCCGTGCCCCTCGGGGATGGGGTTGGCGCGCTTTACCCGCTGCGCCCCGACCGGATGCGGGCGCTGCTCGGCTCGGACGGCTATCCCGAAGCCTATGTCTATACGGTAGGGGGGCGCAGCCGCCGACTTGGGCTGGGGACAAACCCCATCGATCAGGTGCGGCATATCACGCTGTTTCACCCGCTCGATGACCATCAGGGCTTTGCCCCGCTCGAGGCGGCGCTCACCAGCCTTGACCTCCACAATGGCGCAACAGCCTGGAACAAGGCGCTGCTTGATAACGCGGCCCGCCCCTCGGGCGCGCTGGTTTATACCGCAGGCGGCACCCTGACCGAGACCCAGTTCCGGCGCATGAAAGCCGAACTGGAAGAGGGCTTTCAGGGCTCGCGCAATGCCGGGCGTCCGATGGTGCTCGAAGGAGGGCTCGATTGGAAATCCATGGCGCTGAGCCCGCAGGAAATGGATTTTGTCGAGTTAAAGCATGTCGCAGCGCGCGAAATTGCCCTGGCCTTCGGCGTGCCGCCCATGCTGCTCGGCATTCCCGGCGACAACACCTACGCCAATCTGGCTGAGGCCAACCGCGCCTTCTGGCGCCAGACCGTTGTGCCGCTGGTGCGGCGCATGGCCGACGAGTTGGGCGGATGGCTCGGCCCCGCCTTCGAGGGAGCAGGTCTTGTGCCCGATCTCGATGATATCGAAGCCTTGGCCGAAGACCGGGCGGCGCTCTGGGCGCGGGTTACTGCCGCTAATTTTCTCGATCCAGCGGAAAAGCGGCGCCTTCTGGGGCTGTCGGGCTGATCAGAGACTGCGGGTCTGCTGCGCCAGAAGGGTGGAAAGCCGGATGTCTTCGTTGAGATCGGGCCAATGCACGCAATCGCCGGCATCGGTGATCCGCCAATTGAGGAGGGCCGCGGGCGACCCTCCGCGCAGCCGGGGAAACCGGTCGATCGGGGCCGACAGCACGCGGCCATCGGCGAGCACGACTTCAAGCGCCGTTGCCGTAAAGCGGACCTCGTCGACCTGTACCGGCTGAGCTTTCTGCATTCAGACCTCCCATCTCACTGATGCGACTAACTTAAGGGGCGAATGCGCCCGCGCCAAGGGTGGAGAAACCAGCATGACCGAGTTGACCACGCTGGTCGCCAGTAAAGGCGACCTGGCGCATCTGGCGCTGTTCCTGTGGGCCAGCGCCGCCAGTGCGCTCAATGTTTTTGCGCTGCGCGAACTCGTGAGCGCCAACCGCCGCTTCGATGCTTTTGTCAGCGAAATCGCGGCGCTCAACCAGCTGTTCGGACGGAGGGACTGATGAAACCCAACACGCCAAAGCCGGAAGCAGATGACGTGTTCCGCCGCTTCGCCTGGAACCTCGCCGGAACGTTGGTCCGGCCGAGCAGGACCGGCGTTCAGTCCCACCGGACGCCGGAGAGCCGCGAGGCGCGCCGATGACCCTGCTGATCGATGCCAATGGCCGGTTTGCCGGTTACGCCAGCGTCTTCAATGAGCGCGATCAGGGCGGCGACACGATGATGCCGGGCGCCTTTGCCAAGTGCCTCAGGGTCAAGGGGGCTGCGGGGATAAGGCTGCTGTTCCAGCACGATCCGCGCGAACCGGTGGGCGTCTGGGACCGCTTGGTCGAAGACCGCCGCGGTCTCTATGCCGAGGGCCATCTTGTCGCGGGTGTGCCGCGCGCCGATGCCCTGCGCCACCTGATTGCGGCGCGCGCCATCGATGGCCTCTCCATCGGATTTCGCGCCGAGCGCGCCACCCGTGACCCGCGCTCCGGCGCGCGCAGTCTTTTCGAAGTCGATCTGTGGGAGGTCTCGCTCGTGACCTTCCCCATGCTGGGCTCCGCCCGGATCAGCCCCCTGCCGCGAGGCCCCGAGGGCGCGCGGACGGCGGCCATGACGCAGCTTTTGGCAACACTTTCAACCTGAAGGGACGATCCATGACCGATACCTATGCCGAGTTTGAAACCAAGGCCCCGGCCACAGCAATGCCGCAGGGCAGCGAGGCGCTGTTTGGCGAATTGATGGGGGCGTTTGAAGTCTTCAAACAGACCAATGACCGTCGTCTCGCTGCGCTTGAATCCCGCGGTGCGGCCGATGGCCTTGATGAAGCAAAGCTTGACCGACTGAATGCCGTTCTCGATGGAACCAAGGCCGCCCTTGACCGGCTGGCCCTCGAGCGCAACCGCCCGTCGCTCGATCCGGCCCGGACCCCGATCCTCGATGACAGCTATGCGCGCAATTTTGCAGCCTATGTGAAGCGCGGTGAGGAAAAGGCCCTGTCGATTGGCAGCAATGCCGATGGTGGCTATCTCGTGCCGCCCGAGACCGAGACCGAGATTTCGCGGCTTCTCGTGCAGGTTTCTCCGCTGCGCTCCCTTGCGACCGTGCGGCAGATTTCGAACATGGTCTATAAAAAGCCGGTCACGACGACTGGCCCGACCGTGGGCTGGAGCACGGAGACGGGGGCTCGAACGGTCACCGCCTCGCAGCAGCTGGATATTCTGACGTTCCCCACCGCTGAACTCTACGCCATGCCTTCGGCCACCACGGCCTTTCTCGATGATACGGCGGTTGATGTCGGTGCCTGGATTGCCGAAGAGGTCAACGCCGCCTTTGCCGCGCAGGAGACCACGGCCTTTGTGACGGGTGACGGGACGAATAAGCCCAAGGGGTTCCTGTCGGAAACGCCAGTGGCCAATAGCAGCTGGGCCTGGGGGAAACTTGGTTATGTTGCCTCGGGCGCGGCTGGCGCTTTGCCCACCCCCAACCCCTCCGATGTGCTGTTCGATCTCGTCTATGCGCTGAAAGCGCAATATCGGCAGAATGCCCGCTGGCTGATGAACCGCCGCACACAGGCTGCGATCCGCAAGTTGAAGGACTCGACCGGCAACTACCTGTGGCAACCGGCGATTACGGCTGCGGGCCGCGCCTCGCTGCTTGGGGTGGAGCTGCTCGAGGTCGAGGACATGCCCGATGTGGCTGCCAATGCCTTCGCCATTGCCTTCGGCGATTTCCGACGCGGCTATCTGATCGTTGATCGGCTGGGGGTGAACGTGCTGCGCGACCCCTATTCCAACAAGCCCTACGTGATGTTTTACACCACGAAGCGCGTTGGTGGCGGCGTGCAGGATTATGACGCGATCAAGCTGCTGAAGTTCGCAGCAAGCTGATCCGCCCGGCCCGGCGGATCCTCCCGGCCGCCGGGCCAAACCCTCCCGTTCAACCTGAGATGACCCTCATGATCTCGACCCGTCTAGTGGGCCCGGCCGAGCTGCCTTTGGCGCTGGCCGAGGTCAAAGCCTGGCTGCGCCTCGATGGTGCCGATCAGGACGCTGTGGTTTCGACCCTGATCGGGGCCGCCGCCGCGCATGTCGAAAGTGTGCTGGGCCTCGCGCTCATCACCCAGAGCTGGCGGCTGTCGCTCGACGAGTGGCCGGCCTCGGGCACGGTCCGCCTGCCCATCCGACCGCTGCGGCGTCTCACGGGGCTGCGCAGCTATGGCACCGATGGGGTCGCGCGGGTCATTCCGCTGGCCGATTGCATCACGGTGACGGGTGGCGCGGCCGAAGTGCGGCTCGGCGCGGGGCTCGTATCACCGGGCCGCTCCCTCGGAATCGAGATTGATTACGAGGTAGGCTTCGGCGCCGCAGCCGATGTTCCGGCCGATCTTGCGGGCGCAATGCGCCTTCTTGTTGCCTACTGGTTTGAAAATCGCGCGGCGGTGCTCACTGCAGGCACTGGCGCGGTGGTGCCGGGCAGCTTCGGGGCCCTGGTCGCCCCGTGGCGACCGGCCCGGCTCTAGGGGCGCGCCATGACCCATGCCGCAACCCGGCTCGAGCGGGCACTGCTTGTTGCCCTCAGGGCCGATCCCGCGCTCAAGGCGCTCGTCGGCGCCTCGATTTACGAAGCACCGCCCCCCGGCGGGCGAGCCCCCGATATTGCCCTCATCCAGCACGATCTCAGCCCGCGCGATGCGGATCTGGTTGCAGGCCATGAACACCGCCTGGTGTTTCAGCTCCGCGCGAGCGGTGCGGCCAAAAAGCCGGTGCACGATATGGCCGAACGTATTGCCGCCGTGCTGGCGGCGCTTGTGCCCGCAGATATCGCGATCAGCCTTCGCCGCCTCGATACCCTCGAGACCAGCGTCGATGCCGTAAAGCGCGAGGCCAATGGCCGACTGGTCGTGCGGCTCTTTTCCGACACCCCGTAACAACTGGAGACTGCCATGGCTGCCCAAAGCGGCAAGGACATGTTGCTGAAGCTCGACCAAACGGGGTCGGGCTCTTTTCTCACCGTCGCCGGGCTCCGCACCCGCGCGCTCAGCTTCAACGCCGGGATCGTCGATACCACCGATGCCGAAAGCGCCGGGCGCTGGCGGGAATTGCTGGCGGGGGGCGGGCTGAAGCGCGCCCAGATCACCGGATCGGGCATTTTCAAAGACCAGACCTCCGATCAGATCATGCGCACGCTGTTCTTCGCCGGCACGATCCGCTCCTGGCAGGTCGTCCTGCCCGAGTTGGGCATAGTCGATGGCCCGTTCCAGATCACGGCGCTCGAATTCACCGGCGATTACAGCGCCGAGGTCAGCTTTGACCTGACGCTCGAAAGCGCCGGTCAGCTCAATTTCACGCCCCTGTGAGGGAGAGGGATATGGCGAACCCGCATCGCGGTGAAGTGGCGGCGCGCATTGGCGGCCGGGACATGACGCTCTGCCTCACGCTCGGGGCCCTCGCCGAACTCGAGGCCCGGCTGGGCGGCGGCGATCTCGTCGGGCTCGGTGCGCGCTTTGCCGAGGGCCGGATTTCAGCCCGCGACCTGACGGCGATTCTGGGGGCCGGGTTGCGGGGTGCCGGCAACGCGATGTCCGACGACGAGCTGGCGCGCCTGCCCATTGAGGGCGGCGTGCGCGGCGCGGCCGAAATCGCGGTCAAACTGCTGACCTACGCGTTTGGAGAGAGCTGATGGCAGGCCTCGACTGGACCGGACTCATGGCATTGGGGCTCGGAAGGCTCGGGCTCTCGGCCCGCGATTTCTGGGCCCTGAGCCCCCGGGAACTGGCCGCCATGCTCAAGGGGCGTGGCCTGACCGGCAGCGCGCCCCCCACGCGGCAGAGCCTCGAAGCGCTGATGCGCGCCTTCCCCGATGGAGACCCCCATGCCTGATCGTCCGCTCGACCCCGCCACATTTCGCACTGCCGATCTTTCCGGATTGTCGGGCGAGCTGGAACGCGTCGGCCGCCTCGCCGAGAGCGTCGGCCGCAGCCTCACCCGGGCGCTGACCGGCGCCATGCGCGACGGCAAAGCGCTTGAAACCGTGCTCGCCGGGCTGGCCGCCAACCTCGCTGACCTCGTTTTGGCCGAGGCCCTCAAGCCGGTCGGTGCGCTCGCGGCCAATGCGCTGAGTGGCGCGATGGCCGGGGGCCTGCCAATCAAGGCCTTCGCCA
This sequence comes from uncultured Hyphomicrobiales bacterium, assembly GCA_903828145.1. Lineage (GTDB taxonomy): Bacteria > Pseudomonadota > Alphaproteobacteria > Rhizobiales > Devosiaceae > Devosia_A. Next base: position 313,326 of record CAIKKY010000006.1, read on the forward strand.
AGGGCGGCGTGCTCAATGCCCCGGCTTATTTCCCCATGGCGGGCGGGCTTGGGCTGGCCGGGGAACGCGGCGCTGAAGCGATCATGCCGCTGGCGCGCGGGCCCGATGGCCGCCTTGGCCTTGCTGCGCCGGCCGCTGGCGCTGTGCAGGTCACCTTCAATGTCACGACCCCCGACGCCCGCAGTTTTGCCGCCAGCGAGGCCGAACTCTCGGCGCTGCTGCTGCGCGCGGTGCGGCGCGGCACCCGGGCCAGCTGAGGAGTGTTGCCATGGCGTTTCATGCCATCCGGTTTCCGATTGATATCGCGCTGGGTGCGCATGGCGGCCCCGAACGGGCCACCGATATTGTCACCCTTGAATCCGGCCGCGAGGAGCGCAACCAGCGCTGGGCGCAGTCACGACGGCGCTACAATGCCGGGTACGGGGTCAAGTCCCGCGCTGATCTTCTGGCCGTGCTCGCCTTTTTCGAAGAGCGTCGTGGTCGGCTGCATGGGTTCCTGTGGCGCGATCCGCTCGATTTCAGCACCAGTGGCACGGCAACGCCTGGCCCGCTCGACGAGCTGATTGGCACGGGCGATGGCACGACCCGGGTCTTTCAGCTCGTGCGCCGGTATGGGGCGCGGTTCGACCCCTATGTGCGGCCCATCACCAAGCCCGTGGCAGGCTCGCTGCGCGTCGCCGTGGCGGGCACGGAACTGCCTGGCACCGGCTTTACGCTCGATCCGGATACCGGGCTTGTCACGCTCAAGACCGCCCCCGCGCTCCGCACCGAAATCCGCGCCGGGTTTCTATTCGATGTGCCAGTGCGCTTCGATACCGATCGGCTCGATATGGCGCTCACCCATTTCGATGCCGGGGAATGGCTTGATATTCCGATCATCGAGGTGCGCCTGTGAGAGCGTTTTCACCGGAATTTGCCGCCCATTTGCTCAAGGACGGTACGACGCTCGCCACCTGCTGGCGGCTGACGCGCGCGGATTCACTGGTGCTCGGTTTCACCGACCATGACCAGCCCCTCAGTTTTGATGGCACGCGGTTTGAAGCGACCGGCGGGCTTGCGGGCAGCGAGGGCGCCAACAAGCTCGGCGCCCAGATCGACACCAGCGAGATCAGCGGCATCATCACCTCCGACCGCATCACCGCGACGGATATCGAGATGGGCCGCTATGATGGTGCTCGCGTTGAAATCTTCCGGGTCAACTGGATGAACCTCAGTGAGCGGGCGCGCCTCGGCACCGCGACAATCGGGACGATCACACGCGAAGACCGCCGCTTCACGGCCGAGTTGCGGGCCGACAGTGGCGCCCTCAACACAGCAGGGGGCCGGGTCTATAGCGCGCTCTGCGACGCCGAATTAGGCGATGCGCGCTGCACCGTGTCCCTTGCGGCCTCGGGTGTCGATGTGCGCGTGCTGGCGACCAATGATCGGCACCGGCTGACCGTCGCGGGCCTCGAGGGGGCCAGCCCCGAGCGCTTCACCGCCGGGCTGGGCCGCTGGCTGTCGGGGCCGCGCGCGGGCCTCGTGGATCGCATTGCGACCATCGAGCGGCGTGGGACGGCCGATATCATCGGCTTCACTGAGCCCGTGAGCGATTTTGTGAAGCCTGACGATCGGCTTCGCTTAAGCCCCGGTTGCGACCGGCGCTTTGCCACCTGTCGCGATGTGTTTGCCAACAGCATCAACTTTCGCGGCTTTCCCCATGTGCCGGGCACGGATTTCGTGCTGCGCCTCCCCAAGACCGGCGACACGCTCAATGGTGGAGCCCTCGTATCATGACCCGCCCGGACGAGATCATTGCCGCGGCGCGCAGCTTTTTAGGCACGCCCTATCGCCATCGCGCCTCGGTGCCGGGGGCGGGGGCTGATTGCCTCGGGCTGATTATCGGTGTCGCCCGCACGCTTTATGGCAACACCCCCGATCTGCCCCCCTATGGGCCCGATTGGCGGGACAATCGCCATCGCCGCGCGCTCGAAGCGCTGGCCGACACCTGGCTTATCCGCACCGCCGCACCCGGGCCCGGTGCCGTGCTGCTCTTCAGGCTGGGCCCCACGCCGCTGCCGCGCCATTGCGGCATTCTCACGGGGCCCGACCAGTTCATCCATGCGCAGGAAGGGCTCGGCGTTGTCGAAGCCAGTCTTGGTCCCTGGGCCGAGCGCGTGAGCGGCAGCTTCCTGTTCCCCTGATATCTCTTTCTGGAGCCGACTATGGCGACACTTGCCCTTTCACTGACCGGACAGGCGGCGGGGGCGGCCCTCGGCGGGCCGGTCGGCGCAGCGCTGGGCCGCTCGCTGGGCGCCCTGGCGGGCAATGCGCTCGACCATGCCCTCGTTGACCCCAAAGCCGCTGCGGTCACGCCCGATATCCGCCTCAGCGGGTCTTCCGAAGGTGGCGGCATTCCGCGGCTTTACGGCTGGGTGCGGGTCGCCGGGAACATCATCTGGGCCAGTGCGCTCGAAAAGCTGGCCGCCGAAACCCGGGGCGGCAAGGGCACCTCCAGCGCCAGTGGCGACCGCATCGTCGCCAGCTTTGCGCTCGGACTGGGGCAGGGCGTGGTGCAGCGGCTTGGCCGCATCTGGGCGGATGGCGACCTGCTCGACCCCAGCGAAATCACGCTGCGCTTTTACCGGGGCGATGACAGCCAGATGCCCGATAGCCTGATCGAAGCGCGGCAGGGCCGGGGCAATGCCCCCGCCTATCGCGGGCTCTGTTACCTCGTGTTTGAGCGCCTGCCGCTCGAGCGTTTTGGCAACCGCATTCCCAACATCACGGTGGAACTCTGCCGCCTCGTGGGCGATCTTGAGCCCGCCATCCGCTCGGTGACCATCATCCCCGGCGCCACCGAATATGGCTATGATCCAGTACCCCGGGTGCGGGTGCTCGGCGCAGGCCGCGCCACCGGCGAAAACCAGCACCAGTCGGCCTTTGCGTCCGACTGGACGCTGGCGATCAATGATCTCCTGAGCCTCTGTCCCAACCTCACCCATGTGGCGCTGGTGGTCGCGTGGTTTGGGACTGATCTGCGCGCCGCATCCTGCCGCATCCGCCCGGCGGTCGAGGCCCGAGACCGGGTGGTCAAGGGTACACCGTGGTCGGTGGCCGGGCTGACCCGCGCCACGGCTGCGCTGGTCAGCCGCGTCGGCGCGGCCCCGGCCTATGGCGGCACGCCGTCTGACAGCACGGTGCGGGCCGCCATCGCCGATCTCAGGGCGCGCGGCCTTGCTGTCACGCTTTACCCCATGATCCTCATGGATATTCCGGCCGCCAACCCGGCGGGCCAGCCGCCCTATCCGTGGCGGGGCCGGATTACCCTCACCCCGGGGGCCGAGGGCACGGCGGCAGCGGCGCGCGAGATTGACAGCTTCATGGGCACGGCCACCGATTGGGGCTACCGCCGCTTCATCACTCATTATGCGACGCTCGCCCGCGATACGGGCGTCGAAGCGCTGATCATCGGCTCTGAAATGGTGGGGTTGACCCCGGCGCGCAGCGCCCCGCTGAGCTTTCCCTTTGTCGATGCACTCATGGGGCTCGCCCGCGATATCCGTCGGCTCGCGCCTGCGCTCAAGCTCACCTATGCCGCTGACTGGACCGAATATGCGGGCACCTCGCCCGCCACGGCACCGGGGGACCGGCTGTTCCCGCTCGATGCCCTCTGGGCCGCGCCGGAAATCGATGCCGTGGGCATTGATTGCTACATGCCCATCGCCGATTGGCGCGAGGGCACCGATCACCCCGATTGGCTCAGGGCCGATGGACCCTATGACCTCGGTTACCTCACGGCTGGCGTGACTGGCGGTGAGGGCTTCGACTGGTACTACAAGAGCGAAGCCGACCGGCAGAAGGCGCTCCGCACCCCCATCCGCGATGGCGCCTTTGGCGAGGATTGGATCTGGCGCGTCAAGGATATCGCTGCCTGGTGGAGCAATCGCCACTACACCCGGCTGGGGGGACAGCGCGCCACGACGCCCACCCCATGGCAGCCGGGCATGAAGCCGATCTGGTTCACCGAACTGGGGGCCGGCGCGGTCGACAAGGCCGCCAATGCCCCCAATGTCTTCACCGACAAAAAGAGCAGCGAGGATGCACGGCCGCCGTTTTCCTCAGCCGCGCCCGACGCTCTCGCGCAGCGGCAGGCGCTGAGGGCCCATCTCGCGCTCTGGCAGGGCCCGAAGTTTCGCGCCATGGTTGGGCGCATCACGCTGTGGACCTGGGATGCGCGCTGCTATCCCGCCTTTCCCACCCGCACCGATGTCTGGGCCGACGGCGCAAACCATGCCACCGGCCATTGGCTGAATGGACGCCTGGGCTGCCTCGCGAGCGATGAACTCGCGCGCGCCATTGCCCGCGACTTTTCCATCACCCTCAGCGCCGATAGCGCCGCGCCGCTCATCAGCGGGCTGGTGCTTGAGGGCACGGCCACCGCGCGCGAGGCGCTCGAAGCGCTGGGCGAAGCCACGGGGCTGGTTCTGTCGGCGGGCGAAGGTGGCCTTCGCCTCAGCCGCACGGCTGAGCGCGACGCGATCACCATCAGCGATCGGGTGGCGGGTGCCGACGCTGGTCTGCGGTTCCACCGCGCCGATCCCGGCGACATCCCCGGGCGGCTGGTGCTGAGCTATGCCGATCGCGAGCGCGACTATGCAGCCGCCGCGATCACCATCGCCCGGCCGGGCAGCGGCCCGCTGGTGCAGCGCGCCAGTCCGCTGGTGCTTGACGCCAGTGCCGCCCGCCGCGTGGCGGAGAGTGCGCTTGCAGCCCGCGTCAGCGGTGCCGATGGCCTTGACCTCACCCTGCCGCCCTCGCTGCTGGCGCTGGAGCCGGGTGATCTGATCCGGCTCGCAGACGCGCCCGAGCTTTATGAAATCACTGAAATCCGCGATGGCCTCAGCCGGCGGGTCAGCGCGCGGGTGCGGGGCGGGCTCATTCCGACCACGGTCGACAGTGGCCGCACCCCGAGCCCGCCGCAACCGGCGGTCATGGGCGGTGAACCGCATGTTGTCATCGGCCAACTGCCCGGCCTTCCTGAAAGCCCTGGCCAGTCGCGGCTGTTCATGGCCGGGTTCATGGTGCCCTGGCCCGGCGACATCACGCTGGCCGATGCCGACACGGGCACGATCCGCGCGCGCCTCAGCCAACCGGCCGCGACCGGCGAACTCGCCGCGCCGCTCCCCGCTCTCGGGGTCGGGCTGCGCCATGCCGGGCCGCTCGACCTCCAGTTGTATGGCGGCCATATTGCCGGGGTCGAGCCGCTTGCCATGCTGGCGGGTGCCAACCGGCTGGCACTCGAAACCACCCGGGGCTGGGAAATCATCGGCTTTGAACGGGCCGATCTGATCGGGCCGGGCCGCTACCGGCTCAGCGGGTTGCTCCGCGGCCAGTGGAGTACCGATGCCGCCATCGGCCCCGCCGATACGGGCAGCCGCGTGGTCATCATCGATGACGCCGTGGTCTTTGCCCCTCTCGACAGTGCCCGCCTCGGCGACCCGCTGGCGCTCGTCGCCTTTGCCGGGGCCCGCGATCCGACCGGCACGCGCCTCGATAGCGGGACAAGCCTCGCGCCGCTCCTGCCGCTGGCCCCGGCGCACCCGAGAGCGCGGCGCCTCGGGGGCGGTGATATCGAGATCAGCTGGTGTCGCCGCAGCCGCGCCGATCCTGAGGGCTGGGCACTGGAGCCGCCGCTCGACACCCCGACCGAGACCTATCGCCTCGTCCTGCGCAAACCGACGGGCCTGGTCCTGCGCACCATCGACGTCGCCGCGCCGGTCTTTGTCTATGCGCGTTCAGCGCAGATCGCCGATTTCGGCGGCCCGGCCCCGGGCTTCGGCTTTTCCGTCGCGCAGACAAGCCCGATTCTGGGCCCCGGCCCCGCAAGCGAAGGAACGTTCAATGCCTGATCAAACCTGGTTTGCCCGGCTGAAAATCCGGGCTTTTTTCGGGGTATTTGCCCCGCTTTTAAGGAGAGAACTGATGACTTTCGGACTTTTGGACGGTGCCAAGACCTATCTGGTTGCCGCCGCCATGGTGGTGGCCGGCCTCGCCCAGATGCTGGGCGTGGACGTGCCGAGCTTTGATGGCCACGCGGCCGGTCAATTGCTGATGGAAGGGCTGGGTCTGCTGTTTCTGCGTCACGGACTGAAGACGGGAGCCTGATCCGGGCCCCTGAACGGCAAAGCGTTCATGCGCCATTCAGACATTTCCCCCCATGAAGGGCGCATGAAACCCAAGTTTACCCTGATCGGTCTTGTTGCTCTGTCGCTGCTTCTCGGCTCGCCCGGACTCACCAGCGCCGAAGACGGCCAATGCCTCAAGAAACGCGACATACAGACGAAGGTTGCCGCAGGTGAGCTGCTGCAGCTTGCCGATGCGGCGGCCCTGGCCGGGCTCGACGGCAAGATTATCAGTTCTGGTGCGCAATTGTGCCAACAGGGCGGTATCTGGCAATGGATCGTGACGGTCATGGACGAGCAGGGCGAAACCCGCCTCGTCAGTCTGCCGGCACAATAGGGGGAGAACGCCATGCGTGTTCTGGTCGTTGAAGACGACATTACTCTCAACCGCCAGCTCAAAGAGGCGCTGGGCGATGCCGGTTATGTGGTCGATACCGCCTTCGATGGCGAAGAGGGCCATTTCCTCGGCGATACCGAACCCTATGACGCGATCGTGCTCGACCTGGGCCTGCCCCAGAAGGATGGGCTCTCCGTGCTCGAACACTGGCGGCGCGATGGCCGCATCGTGCCCGTGCTGATCCTGACCGCCCGCGACCGCTGGAGCGACAAGGTGCAGGGTATTGATGCCGGTGCCGATGATTATCTCGCCAAGCCCTTCCATATGGAAGAACTGATCGCCCGTATCCGCGCGTTGGTGCGGCGCGCCGCCGGACAGGCCAGTAACGAGTTGACCGCCGGTCCGGTGCGGCTCGATGTGAAGGGCGGCCGTGTCACGGTTGATGGTCAGGCGGTTAAATTGACCAGCCACGAGCTGCGGCTGTTGAGCTACCTGATGCACCACAAGGGCAAGGTCATTTCGCGCACCGAACTCACCGAACATCTGTACGATCAGGACTTCGACCGCGACAGCAACACCATCGAGGTCTTTGTCGGTCGGCTGCGCAAGAAACTGCCCGACGACCTGATCCAGACCGTGCGCGGGCTGGGCTATCAGATTGGAAAAGACTGAGCCCCTGCCGGGGGCTGGCCCGGCGCGCTCATTGAAAAAAGGCTCGATTGCAGCCTCGCTGTTCCTGCTGTCGGCGGCCTGGCTGATCGTCGCGCTCGCGGCAACCGCCTTCCTCCTCACCGATCTCTATTCCCGGGCGCTCGACACCAGCCTGCGCACCACGCTCGAATTCCAGATCGAATCCCTAAGCGATATGGTGCTGACCGCAGGCTCGCCCGCCAGCGAGAGCATCCGCGTCTCCGATCCGCGCTTTTCGCGCACCGGATCAGGTTTTTACTGGTCGATCCGCGATGCCTCGGGCGCCCTCGCGAATTTTTCCGATTCCCAGGTGGGCATCGTTCTCGCCGAACCTGAGGGACCGTGGGACGAAAGCCGCACGCGCAGCACTGTCCTCACCGACCCGTTCGGCACGCGACTGCGCGCTGTCGAGCGGGCCGTCACCATTGCCGATACCCCCCTCACCATCACAGTGACCGGCAGTCTCGACGAGATTTCCGCGCTTGTTGATGAGTTTCGGGGCCAGACCCTGATCGTGCTTGGCGCGGTGGCCATCATGCTGGCCGTGATGTCGACCATCGTCGCGCGGTTCACGCTCCGGCCCATCGGCCTCCTCCGCGGCGAACTCGAGCGCGTGCGTGAGGGCGAGGCCCATGCCATTGCCGGGCACTATCCCAGCGAACTGGCGCCGCTCGCTGAGGAAATCCGCGAGCTGATGCGCTCCAATACCGAAATCATCGAGCGGGCGCGCAGCCAGGTGGGCAACCTCGCCCATGGCCTCAAGACGCCGCTCGCCGTCTTGCGCAACGAGGCGGCTGCGAGCGCCGACGCGCCGCTTGCCCGCGTTGTTCTGGCACAAACCGATAAGATGACCGGCTTCGTCTCGACCTATCTCGAACGCGCGCGCGCTGCGGCGCGCTCGGCGGCGGTCGGCCGGAAGACCGATGTGCCCAAAGCGATGGAACGGCTGGTGCGGGTCATGGCCAGGCTCTACCCCGCGCTTAGCATTACCCTTGAGCCGCCAGTCGGCCCTCTGCCGGCCTTTCGCGGCGATGAAGCCGATTTCGAGGAAATGGCCGGTAATCTCATCGATAACGCCTGCAAATGGGCGAGCGGCGCGGTGCGCGTCACCCTCAGCCGCGAGCCGGATCAGGTGCTGGTCCTGATCGAGGATGATGGTCCGGGCCTCAGCCCCGAGGACGCCGAAAAGGCGCTTCGCCGGGGCGTTCGGCTCGATGAAAAGACGCCCGGCTCGGGGCTGGGGCTGGATATTGTCAAGGAACTGGTTGACGTCTACGGGGGCCAACTGCGATTGAAAAGGTCGGCGTTGGGTGGCGTGCTCGCGCAATTGAGCCTGCCGGCTGCGCGGACGGCTCCGCATCGAAATTTCGCCGCAATGCGCAAGGAATAAGGCCGCTTTCCGGCCGAGGAATGATGCCCATGGCTCTTGTACGTCAGTCGCTGTCCAGCCTCGCGCTTGCTCTGCTTGTTGCAGGGTGCAGCCTCAATCCGGGTCTTGATATGGGCCCGGGCGCCGTGCTGCCCGCTCCCCAGCTGCCCGCGGCTCCCGCGACCATTACCCCGGCCGCTGTGCCCGCAGCCCAGACCGCCAGCACCGCTGAAACCGCGCTGACCGACATCGGCGCCTATCTCGATCCCGCCGTGGTCAGCCAATTGAGCGCCAAGGACAAGACCGAAGCCGCAAGCGCCCAGTTCAACGCGCTCACCTTTGGCCGTCCCGGCGCGCCGCGTGCCTGGGCCGGGGATTCCGGGGCCACCGGCACCGTGACGGTTGGTCCTTATGTGCGCGTCAACAATATCGACTGCCGCGACTTCACCCACACGGTCACGGTTTCGGGCGCGCCCTATGTGAAAAAGGGCACCGCCTGCCGCGATACCACGGGCGCGTGGAGCGTCGCGGGCTGATCCCGGCCGCACACGCTGCTGATCGCGAAATTTGGAAAGGTCTTCTTTACGGCTTCAAGGTAAGTGTAAACCCGTAAGTTCTGTCGGGTTTAGGGTCCATGGCCGTGATGAAAAAGACCGATCTCAGCCGCACCTTGGTGCGCAAGCCCACCGCCCCGGAGCGCGCGCGGCCGTCCGGGTTGGCGTTTCACGGGCTGATTGAGCCTCTGATCGTGCCCGAGCCCACCGGCCTCGACTTCCTCGGGGTCGCCTCGCGGGAAGATGCCGATACCGTCTGGGGCTGGATGCAGCGCCAGCTGGCGCCCGATCTTGTCAGCGGGCTGCCCGAAATTGAACGGGGCGGGGCGGCAGCGCTCGAAGCTCAGGTGCCCGAACTGATCCGCCGCGCTGACGCGGCCCTCAAGGCCAATCGGCCCGACAGCCGGGGTGTACGCGCCTTTATCGCCAGCAGTTCAGGGTCAGGCGGGGGCGGCGGCGACGTGATGTCCGTGTTACCGAGCGTGCTCAATGCGCTCAAATACCGCCACTACGTGTCCCAGGCCCGGCAATTTGGTCAGGCCGCCAATGCCATCAGCGAAGCGGCCCTCGTGCAGGCGCTCTCTGTGCTGCCGGTCAGCGATCCCGGGCCGTTTTCGGTGCTTCTGTATGCCGCCGCCGCCGAGCTGCATCAACCGGCCCGCATGGTGCAGGCCGTCATCCGGATCGCCGGAGCGCCGAACGAACAGGCCATTGCCCGTATTGGCTATGTGCCGGTCATCGACGCGCTGCTTATTCAGGCTTTCGTGCAGGTGCTGGCGCTCAAGGAAGCGATCCGCGATGCCAATGTCGACCGCATGTGCAAGGCGATTGACCGCTATCATCGGCTCGCCCGCGCGGTCACCGCCTTTATCGAGCTGCCGCGCCGGGGCCGCTGGACCCATCTCGCCGGGACCATGACCAAAACCATGTCCGACCTGATTGAGCCCCTCCTGCACCGGGTTGCGCCCGATGTGAACCGGGCCCTGAGGAAGCCCCGCGACAGCAGTGACAGCATTGATGATTTGCAGGTTCAGTCTGCAACCGACGGCTGCCGACTGCTCGCCACGGTGCGCGATTGCCGCGATTCCCTCGCCGTCAACGCCGTGTGCGAACAGGCGTGGATTCAGACCGGTGAGCTGCTGGAAGCGCAGATCCAGCGCATGATGGAGCAGCTGCGCGCGTCTCCGTCCGATGTGCTGATGAGCGAACGCATTGATGCCGCCATTGGCATGGCCGCCCGCCGCTTCGGCACGGAATATGCCGAAGTCCTGCGCCGGGCCCGCGAGACGGTCAGCCGCCGCGCTGGGTAAAGCCGCTCAGGGCTTCAGCACCTCAGCGACCTTGGCCGCAAGCACCGTGTGGCTCCGATCGCGGAAGAACACCAGCTCATCCTTGCGCGTCGACAGCCGCGCGATGAGGGCCAGAGCCCCGGGCCTATCGCGCAGCGGCGGGCCATAGACCACGCCGAGGGCGTGGCGCGGATCCTGTTCATCCACATCGGCATAAATGAGCGCCCCGATGGGCGGCACCGTACCATCCCCGGCCATCAACCGGACCTGGAGCGGCGTTTTGCCGAACCGGCCCGCGAGATAGTCCGGCACCCCGGTCCTGCCCCGTCCCGTCCGGGGCCCCGGGGCCTGCAAGCGGATCGGCGCGCCGGAGGTGGCCCGCGACCGGGCGACTTCCGCCGCTGCCAGCGGGGACAGCACGCCCATGCCCACAAGCGCCGCAACCCCGCCAAGGCTCAGGGGCTGGGGCTCGTCGAGGAGGCTCATCCGTCCATCCCGATGCAGTTCGCACACGGCCCGCGTCACAAGGCCGGGACCGTGGTCGAGATAGGCCGCTACGGCCCCCACGCCGCCTGCCGCCGCCGTCGCCGAGGGCCCCGGCGGGCTGAAAAACAGCGCAGAGGTGCCGGGCTCTTCAGGCTGCGGCAGGGCCTTGCCGAAAAGACCCGCCGCCGCCCGCGTCGCGCTGGCGGCCACCGCGCCATGGCTCATGAACCCGGCAACCGCCCCGGCCATGGCCACGCCCTCGGGCAGGGGACCTACACCGACAAAGCGCTGCTCTGCCGCATCAAAGCGCAGGGCCATCCCGGCCCCGACCAGCAGCTCAAGCGCCGGTTGAAATCCGCCGGCGACAATCAACTGATCGACATCGAGCCGGGTCGCCGACGGCGCGCCGCCATCAAAACTCAGGGTGAATCCGAGGTTCAGCCGATGCGGGCCGCGCCCGACCACCACGGCATCGGGCACCATGCCGACCCCGAGCGCCAGCCCGGCGGCCATGGCGAGATCGATTTCCCGGGCCACGGGCCGGACCCGTGTGTCCGCGATGCGCAGCACGTCGGCCCCCATGTCCTTAAGCCGCAGCGCAAAGCGCGTGCCGTTATTATGCGTGGTTGAGACCACCAGCCGATTGCCGAACCAGAGCCCGAAGCGCTGCATCAGCCGATGCGCGGCCACAGCGCCGATCACGCCGGGCAGGCGGTTGCCTGCAAACAGCGCCGGCCGCTCGACACTCCCGGTCGCCACGATGACGGCGGGTGCCCGGGCAAGCGCCACCCGTCCGCGCGGCCGACCATGCTCTACGAGCACCTGATGAAACCGCACCGCGCCGGGTTCGAGCCGAAACGCTTCCGCCTGGGTAATGATCCGGGCCCGGGCCTTGCCGCCAAGGGCTTTCAGCGCGTCTGCCACCAGCCGGTCCGGGTCCACCCCGTCGCCATCGGGCGAAAAGAACCCGGCCATGCCGCCCGGTTGCCCCGTCTTCTCAAGCACCAGCACCGAGCGCCCGGCCTCGATCACGGCGCGCGCCGCCATGAGGCCCGCAAGCCCGGCCCCGATAACGACGACATCGGCCCGGAACTCGCTTTCCGCCCGGTCCTCGGTCCAGGTCGGCCACAGGCTTTCGGGGGTCAGCGCATGATCGAGCCGATCACTCCGCCGCCGTACGAGGCGGTTGAAGAAGCCGAGCCGGACCGGCTGGCCGTCCCGGTCAAGACTGACGAGATCGAGACCCTCAAGCGCCGGGGTGCGCGCGGCAGGAAAGGCCTGCCCGGGTCCGTCGCGATGCGCCACCAGCGGCGCGAACTGCTCTTCGAGTGCGACCGGCTGGTTGAACGCTGTGCCCGCCGCAAGAATGCCCGAGCCCAGAAGGGCCGTGACAATCGTATCGCCCTCAAAGCCCGAGATCACGCGGCCGTCGAGCCGGAAGCTGAGGGGGCGGTTGCGGTTGAGGGCCAGCCCCATCGGGCCGAGCGCGGTCTGGGGCGGCAGGCGGACTAGCGTCATCAGCCCAGTGCCCCCGCAAAGTCAACGGGCCGCTGTGCACCCCGGCCGTGGCGTCTGAGCCAGTTGACCTCCGCCGCTGTCGAGCGGTTGGCGAGCAGGCGCGCCATCAGCGGCGCAAACACAAATCCAACCGGCCCGAACCCGGTGGCGACCAGCGTTCTGAGGCCGCGCGCCGGGCCAACAAAGGGCGAGCCGTCCTTGGCCATAAGGGCCGTGACACGCCGCCGCCCCACGGGTCGCAGCGGCAGGTCGTCCGCAAGTGCCGAGGCAAGCCGCGCTTCGGCGGTGTCGACAGGCCCGGATATCAGCGCGAGCAGAGGCTGATCGGTCAAGCCGATGAGGCGAACGCCGCGATCCACAAAAAACAGCGCCGGAGCGGCCATGGTCGGGCCAGCCCTGAGCAGCAGGGCAAGCCGGTCCACCGGGCGCAACACAGCGTCGAGCCGCTTGGGGCCGAGGTGGGCGAGGGCCGCCTCGTCATCGGCGATGAGGGTCGTCGCGGCCCCATACTCGAGGTCCCCCTGGCGCAAGGCCGCTGTGCCATCGCGGTACAGCGTCAGCTGCACCGTTGCCGGGGCCATGATGTGCACGCCCCGGACGCGCAACGCCACATCGATCTGGCGGGCAAGACTGGCACGCTTCAGCACGATCGCGCCCCGGTGACGCAGCACCAGCCCTTCGGGGTTGAGCCTATGGTCGGCAACGAGATCGGCTTCAATCCCGATGGCACTGAACAGATGGGCCACATGCCCAAGGGCCGTCATGCTCTCTGCAGTTTCCGCCAGCGCGAGCGACTCAACGCGGGCGGCGCTGCCCGGCTCGAACCCGAAAAGCCGCGGGCCCAGTTCGCGCCCGAGCGCGGCCACCATCGCGCCCGTATCGGGGCGCGTGACGAGTGTGGTGGCAATATCGGCAAGAGGGGGAACCGCCAGCGGACTGGCAGAATCGGCCACCAGCACCACCCGCGCGCCATGCATCTCGGCGAGGAGCAGCGCGGTGAGCCGGGCTAAAAGCGTGGATCCCACGATCAGATGGTCAAATTGGCGTGACATGTCCATCTCAGCGCGGCCCATCGCGCGGGATAGCTCGTGCTGCGGCAAACGGTCTTAGGGGCTGGCCACGTGGACGGTGCAACTTTCGGCCGAAAGGTACTATAAGGCGGGCTCTCACCGTCCCAAACACGGCAGGCTGAAGACTCCCCATGTTGACTTGGTTACTCGCCCTACTGGTCACGGCCATTGCGCTTGCCGCCCTGTACTTCGCAGGAGTGACCCGCGGGGTCAACGCACCGGACGCTGCTGATGAGGCCCCCGAGCGGGTGCATTTGCGCCGCCAGCTGGATGAAATCGATCTCGATGCGACGATGGGTCGCCTCGGTCCTGCCGAAGCCACAGCCGCCAAAGCCGAACTGGCCCGCGAAGCGATCCGCCTGAAGGACGCGCCTTCGCGCACCCGGCCCGAAGCCCTGCGCCCCACTCTCGTTGGGCTCGGGCTCGCCTTGGTCGCCATCCTGGGCTTCGGCGTTTATGGCGCACTCGGTCGGCCGCATCTGCCCTCGTCCCCCCTTGCGACGCGGCCGGACAAATCCGTGCAGAACATGAATCTTGATGATGCCGTGAGCCAGATCGAGGCGCGCCTCAAACAGGCACCGGATGATCTGCGGGGCTGGACGGTGATCGCCCCGGTGTACATGCAGCTCGGCCGTTTCGCCGATGCCGAACACGCCATCCGGCGGCAGATCGACCTCGACGGCATCACCGCCGATCGCGAGACCGACCTTGGCGAAGCCATCATGATGAAGCAGGGCGGCGACATGGCCAATGAGCCGATGTCCCTGTTTGAAAGTGCCGCCAACCGCGACCCGGCGCATTGGCGCTCGCGCTATTACATCGCCACCAACGCCACCCAGAAAGGCGATTACGCCGCCGCCGTGCCGCTGTGGGAGGCGCTGATCGCGCTCGCCAAGGGCGATGAATCCTGGCTGATCAACGCCAAGGCCGCGCTCGAATTCGCCAAATCCGGCGGCAAACCGCAAATGGGCAATGACCAGATCGCGACCATGGTCGAGGGTCTGTCCGAGCGGCTGTTCAGTGGCGGCGGCACCATTGACGAATGGACCCGGCTGGTCCGGTCCCGTCTTGTGCTGGGTCAAACCGACGAGGCGCAGAAAGCGTATCTGGCGGCACGGGCCGCCTATCCCGATGCATCGGTGCGCACCGAGCTGGATGTGCTGGCGGCAGATAGTGGATTGGTGGCCCAATGACGCGCAAACAGAAACGCTTCGCGATCATCCTCGGGATCGGCGCCGTGCTGGCGCTCGCCGCCGGGCTGATCTTCGTCGCTTTGCGCGATGAGATCGTGTTTTTCTATTCGCCATCCGAAATCAAGGAAAAGGCCGTAGCCGTTGGCACACCGATCCGGCTCGGTGGGCTCGTCAAGAAAGACAGTTGCACCAAGAGCGGCGAAACCACGCGCTTTGTGGTGACAGATGGCGAAACCGAGATGCCCGTGAGCTTTACGGGCATGTTGCCCGATCTGTTCCGCTCGGGGCAGGGCGTGGTCACCGAAGGTGCGCTCGATACGACGGGCGGCTTCATTGCCTCCAACGTGCTCGCCAAGCACGATGAAAACTACATGCCCAAAGAAGTGGTCAAAAGCCTCAAGGCGCGCGGCGAATGGCAGCGCGAACCCCAGGCCGTGGACCTCGCGACCGACACCTGTTCGTCGCGCAATCTCAAGACGCTGGCTGAAACCGCCAAGGGAGGCTGATTGATGGGCATTGAACTGGGCCATTTCGCGTTCAGCCTCGCCTTTGCACTCGCGACGGTCTCCGCGCTTGCGGGGCTGCTCCTGTGGCGGCGCGCGGCGTTGACGCCCTATCTGCAACAGGCCTCGATCATTCAGTTTCTGCTGGTAGGCGCTGCCTTCGCCTCGCTCATTCAGGCCTTCATTGTCTCGGATTTTTCGTTGAAGCTTGCGAAGGAACATTCGTTTTCCGCGCAGCCGCTTCTGTTCAAAATCACCGCCGTCTGGGGCAATCATGAAGGCTCCATGGTGCTGTGGGTGCTCATCCTCGTCATTATGGGCGCAGCCGTAGCGGCCTTCGGGCGCAACCTGCCGCGCGATCTCCTCAGCCTCGTGCTGGCGATCCAGAGCCTCATCGCAGCGGCCTTTCTCGGCTTCACGCTGTTTACATCCAATCCCTTCCTCCGGCTTGATCCGGCACCCTTTGAAGGGGCCGATCTCAACCCGATCCTGCAGGATATCGGGCTCGCCATTCACCCGCCGCTTCTCTATGCGGGCTATGTCGGCTTTTCGGTCTGCTTCAGCTTTGCCGCTGCCGCGCTGATCTCGGGGCGGCTTGATGCCGCCTGGGCGCGCTGGGTGCGCCCCTGGACGCTCCTGAGCTGGACGTTCCTGACCCTCGGCATCGCCATGGGCTCTTACTGGGCCTATTACGAGCTGGGCTGGGGCGGCTGGTGGTTCTGGGACCCCGTGGAAAATGCCAGCTTCATGCCCTGGCTTGCCGGCACTGCGCTGCTGCATTCCGCCCTCGTGATGGAAAAGCGCTCGGCCCTCAAGATCTGGACCGTGTTCCTCGCCATCATCACCTTTTCGCTGAGCCTGCTCGGCACGTTCATGGTGCGCTCGGGCATTCTCACGTCGGTCCATGCCTTCGCGACCGATCCGACACGCGGCGTGGTGATCCTCATCCTGCTCTCTTTGTTCATCGGGGGCGCTTTCGCGCTGTTCGCGGCCCGGGTCGGCACGCTCAGGGCCGGGGGACTGTTTGCCCCGATCAGCCGCGAAGGCGCGCTCATCCTCAATAACCTGCTGCTCGCCTCTTCGGCGGCGGCTGTGCTCGTGGGCACGCTCTACCCGCTGATCCTCGATGCCTTGACCGGCGAGACCATTTCGGTGGGTGCGCCCTTCTTCAACCTGACCTTCGGGGCCATCATGGCGCCGCTGCTGGTTGTTCTGCCCTTGGGGCCCTTCCTCAGCTGGAAGCGCGCCGATTTCCTCGGGGCCGCACAACGGCTCGCCTGGGCGGCGGGGCTGGCGCTGTTCTTTGCCATTCTCGCTTTTGCGCTGACCGGGGCATCCGTATCCCTCGCCCCCCTGGGCCTGCTGCTCGGCTTCTGGGTGGCGCTCGGCGCTCTCGCCGAGCTGGCCGACCGGGCGCATCTGTTCCGCACCACGATCATGACATCGCTGCGGCGGCTCATCGGCCTGCCCAAAAGCGCGTGGTCTTCAGCGCTGGCGCATTTCGGGCTCGGCGTCAGCGTCATCGGCATTGTGGCTGCCACCGCGTGGCAGGCCGAGGAAATCACCACGCTCGCCCCCGGATCATCGGTGACGATCGATGGCTACACCGTTGATTTTGGCGGCGTCACCCAGCAGCAGGGGCCGAACTACGCCGCTGATGTGGCGAGTTTCACCATCACCGCGCCCGATGGCGGCAAGCGCATCGCCAATCCCGAGCGGCGGGCCTATACCGCCAGCGGCATGCCGACGACCGAAGCCGCGATTGAAACCTACGGGTTCTCGCAGCTCTACCTGCAATTAGGCGAGCCGCAGACCGACGGTAAGTCGGTGGTGCGCATCTGGTACAAGCCCTTTGTGACCCTGATCTGGATCGGTACGCTCTTTATGGCGGCCGCTGGCTTTCTGTCGCTCAGCAACCGGCGCTTGCGCGTCGGCGCGCCGCGTCCGGCCCGCACCCGGGTGGCCACCGAATGAAACGGCTGGTCGTCGCGCTTTTAATGCTTTTCGCCCTCAATGGCCCGGCCTTTGCCGTCAGGCCCGATGAAATGCTGGCGGACCCGGCGCTCGAGGCGCGGGCCCGCGTCATCTCCGGGGGCCTGCGGTGCCTCGTGTGCCAGAACGAGTCCATCGATGATTCCGATGCCGACCTGGCGCACGACCTTCGTGTCATCGTGCGCGAACGCATCACGGCCGGGGATACCGACGATCAGGTGCGCGCCTTCCTGGTGGCGCGCTATGGCGAATACGTGCTGCTCAACCCGGTGTTCGCGCCCCACACGCTGTTGCTCTGGGTCGCGGGTCCGCTGGCGGTTCTTTTCGGCGGCGTCGCGATGGTGGTCGGCGCGCGCAAGCGCCGCAAGGTGAGCTTTGCCGAAGCCCGGCTGACGGCCGATGAGCAGGCCGCCCTTGATGATCTTTCGGACAGGAAGGGCTAGGACGGTTCGCCCGGCCTCGCCTATAAGGGCCCGGGGGAAATTGCCATGCCACCTCATGATCCGCTTCTTATCACTGCGCTCGCGGCACTCAGTTTTCTCACCGCGCTGATCACCGCCACCTTCAGCCTGGGCGGGGGCACGCTGATGGTGGCTGCGCTCGCGCTCCTGTTTCCCGGCCCCATCGTTGTGCCGCTCCACGGTGCCATTCAATTGGGGTCCAATGCCGGCCGCGCTTTCGTGCAACGGCACGCAATTCAATGGCGGCTCGTCGGCTGGATTGCGCTCGGCGGCCTTATCGGCACCATCACCGGCGCCAGTGTTTCAAGCCTCTTGCCCGCCACGGCGCTGAGCCTCGCCATCGGGGTCTTTGTGCTCGTCACCACCTGGCTGCCGCTGCCGCCTCTCGTGGGGCGATCACCCGTAATTCAGGTGCTCGGGGGCGGGATTATTGCCGCACTCGGCAAGGTCGTCGGCGCAGTGGGCCCTCTCGTTGCGGTCTTCATCAAAGGCCTCGCCGACCGGCGTCAGCTCGTCGCCACGCACGCCGCGCTGATGACCCTGCAGAATGTCACGAAGGTGCTGTCCTTCATGGTGCTCGGCTTTGCCTTTGCCGACTGGCTCCCGCTCATCGTGCTGATGGTCATGACCGGCTTTGTCGGCACGTTCCTGGGCAGCCGCCTGTTGGTCAAAGTGCCCGAACAGCTGTTCCGCCTGGGCTTTCGGATGGTGCTGACGCTTGTGGCGCTCGAGCTGATCCGCGCGGCGCTCCTTGGCTAACATTACCAAGATTTAACCGCGCTGACACATCGCGGAAAGGCGACAGGCTGCATACCTCCTCTCACACAACCCCAGAGGAGACACCCCCATGCAAAAGTCATTCTCCGCGACGGCCCGCAAATGGATCGGGGCTTCGGCTCTGGCCATCATCGCCGGCATCGGCGGTGGCACGGCCATTGTCGCCGCGACCCTGCCGAGCATTGCCCAGACCGAACCCAAAGTGGTGCCTGCCGCGCAGATTAGCGCGCCCCAGATCAATGCCCCGAATTTCGCCGATCTCGTCGATGCGGTGAAACCGGCGGTGGTCTCCATCGTCGTTCAAGGTGGCCGCAATGCCCCCAATGCGCTGCGCGGCGGTGGACGCCAGTTCCAGTTCAATTTCCCCGATCTGCCCGATGGCCATCCGTTCAAGGATTTCATGGATCAGTTCGGCCACCAGTTTGGTGAAGACGGACAGGGCCCGAAGCAGCCGCGCCGCTTCGAGGCCGCCGGTTCCGGCTTCGCGATTTCGGCTGATGGCTACTTTGTCACCAACAACCATGTCGTCGAAGATGCCGATAAGGTGACGGTGATTTTCGATGATGGCACCGAAAAGGATGCCAAGGTCGTGGGCACCGATGCCAAGACCGATCTCGCGGTCGTCAAGATCGATGGTGTCACCGATCTCCCCTTCGTCAAGCTGGCCGAAACGCCGGCCCGCGTGGGTGAATGGGTGGTGGCTGTCGGCAATCCCTTTGGGCTTGGTGGCACTGTGACCGCCGGCATCGTTTCAGCACGCGGCCGTGATCTTGCCGGGTCCGCCTATGGCGATTTCCTGCAGATCGATGCCGCCGTCAACACCGGCAATTCCGGTGGTCCGGCCTTCAACCTTCAGGGCGAAGTCATCGGCGTCAACACCGCCATCTATTCGCCCAACGGTGGTAGTGTCGGCATTGCTTTTGCCATTCCCGCCCATGTGGTCCAGCAGGTCGCTGATCAGCTGATCAAATCGGGCATGGTGACGCGCGGCTTCCTCGGGGTCGGCATTCAGGATGTGACCGCCGATATCGCCCAGAGCATCGGTCTCCCCGCGGCCAAGGGCGCGCTCGTCACCGAGCCGACCAAGGGCAGCCCGGCGGACCGGGCCGGTCTCAAGTCCGGTGACGTGATCACCACAGTCGACGACCACGAAGTGCTCAACGCCCTTGATCTCAGCCGCACGATTTCGGCCAAGGTCCCCGGCACTGCTGTCAGCATCACCTACTGGCGCGATGGCAAGGCAAACACCGTGAGCGTCAAGCTCGACAAGCTCGACGAAAAGAAGGCGGCCGAACCTGAAAAGGCGGCTCCGGCCCCGGCTGAACCGCAGGGTCCGGTGCCCACCAGCGTCGGCATCACGCTTGTGCCCAATGCCGGTGGCGACGGCCTGCTCGTGCAGGACATCGATCCCAATTCGGTTGCAGCCGATAAGGGACTGACCGTCGGCGACGCCATCCTTGAGGTCAACAACCAGAAAGTTACCTCGGTTGACGATTTCGAGAACGCGCTGAAGGCCATTAAGGAGCAGGGACGCTCCACGGCGCTGATCAAGACCCAGCGCGACGGTGCTGTCCTTTTCCTCGGACTCCCCCTCGCCGAGTGAACTCCTGAGCCGGTGTGCCCCTGCTCCCTCCCGGGGGCCGCCGGAATGACCTGAAGCGACCGGGATCGGGCGGCAACGTCCGGTCCCCTTTTTTAAGGGCCCAGGCCCCTATGACCGGCAGGCGCTTTTCATCCGCGCCGGTCTGTGGCACTCGGGTCAGCAGATCGAGGGCAAGGGATGAAAGTTCTTCTCATTGAAGATGATCGCGAGGCGGCCCGCTATCTGGTGCAGGCGCTCGATGAGGCCGGACACGTGACCCATCACGCCGCGGATGGCGAGACGGGCTACGTCATGGCCAGTGACATGAGCTACGATGTGATGATCGTTGATCGCATGTTGCCGCGCCGCGATGGGCTGTCGATCATTGCCGCGCTGCGCGCCGAGGGCAATGGCACGCCCGTGCTCATTCTCTCCGCCCTGGGCGAAGTCGATGATCGGGTGACCGGGCTTCGCGCCGGGGGCGATGATTACCTCGTCAAGCCCTACGCCTTTTCTGAACTGCTCGCCCGCATCGAGGTGCTGGCGCGGCGGGCCACCCCGGCCGAGGCGACCACCAGCCTCAGCGTCGGCGGCCTGCTGCTCGACCGCCTGTCACGCAAGGTCGAGCGCGACGGCGAGCCCATCGTGCTGCAGCCGCGTGAGTTTCGCCTGCTCGAATACCTGATGAAAAATGCCGGTAAGGTCGTGACCCGCACCATGCTGCTTGAAAACGTCTGGGACTATCATTTCGACCCCCAGACCAATGTCATCGATGTGCACATGTCGCGGCTGCGCGCGAAAATCGATAAGGGCCACGCCGCGCCGCTGCTGCATACCATCCGCGGCGCCGGGTACATGATCCGGGACGACGCGTGATGTGGGCGCGGCTCCTCAGGCTGTGGCGCACCACCACGGTCCGCCTCACAGCGCTGTTCATGGTCGTGTTCGTGGTGTTTGCGGTGTTGCTGCTCGCCGGGATCGGCTACCAGACCAATATCGAACTGCAGCGCGGCCAGACCGAAGCGATCGACCGCGAGGCTGCGGCGCTCGCAACGCTTGATCGGGACTCAGGCTTCCGCGCCACCATCATGGCGGTTGAGCGGCTCTCGCGCCAACCGGGGCCCGGCATCTATTTTCTCGCTGATCCGGCGGGGCAGGCCATCATGGGCAACCTGCCCGATGTGCCCGCCGCTGTTCTCGCGAGCCCCGGCACCTACAGTTTCAACTATGATCGGGTGAGCCCGGATCCTGAGAGCCGACCCGGCGAGCAGGGCAATGCCCTGGTCCGCTCCACCAGGCTCGACTCGGGTTTCCTGCTGGTCGTTGGCCGCGATGTGGTCGAACGGCGCGGCTTCACCGCGCTGGTGCTGCAATGGTTCGCCATCGGGGTGCTTGGCATTTTAGTGTTTTCAGGTGTCGCGGGCGGCATTGCGGCCCTTCGCGTCCTGCGCCGGATCGATGCCATCGGCACGACTGCCCGCACCATCATGGCTGGCAATCTGTCCGAACGCATTCCCGTCACGGCCCGCAACGACGAGTTCGATGCCCTCGCCACGAGGCTCAACCTGATGCTCGACCGCATCGAGCAATTGCTGCAGGGGCTGAAGGAAGTCACCGACAATGTGGCGCACGACCTGCGCACCCCGTTGACCCGCCTCAGAAACAAGGTTGAGGCGGCGCTGCGCGACGGAGTAAACGAGCAGAGCCGCCGTGACGCGCTCGAAACCACGCTGTTTGAGGCCGATCAGCTGATCAAGACCTTCAACGCGCTGTTGATGATCGCGCGGGCCGAAGCGGGCACGCCGTCTGCGGCCTTCACCGATATTGATCTCAGCGCGGCGGTTGCCGATGTCGCCGAACTCTATGGTCCGTTGGCGGAAGACGAGGGGCTGGTCCTTGAGGCAGCTATTGAGCCCGGCATCCGGCTCAAAGCGAGTCGCGAGCTTCTGGGTCAGGCGCTGGTCAACCTCATTGAAAACGCCGTGAAATACGGTGTGCCCCCTGCCGGTGGCCCCGGCCACATCGCGGTGGGCCTCAGCCGCATCGAGGGCAAAATCCGCATCAGCGTTGCCGACAATGGCGCGGGCATCCCGCCAGACGACCGGCCGCGCGTTGTCGAGCGCTTCGTCCGGCTGGAAAAAAGCCGCACCGAGCCGGGCTCGGGCCTTGGCCTGTCGCTCGTTAACGCCGTGGCGCGCCTCCATGGCGGCGCGCTGGTGCTGTCCGATAACGGCCCCGGTCTCCGGGCAGAAATCCTGCTCGAAGGCTGATTATTGCGCCGGGGGCGCGACCGACGTTTCGCCCACGCCAATCCCCACCACCGTGCCGCCCTTGACGAGATAGCCAAGATACTGCGCGTTGAGCGAGGTGCCGAGCGCATCGGCGCCCGGCTCATCGGCGCGGAAGCTGATCCGGCCACTCGAGCCGGAAGCCGCACCAAACGCCTTTTTGATGTCGTCAGTCTTCGCACCAAGCCCCGGCACGCCAAAGTCCGGCAGCGTGAAATTGGCTGGGGCGGCATCGCATTCGCTCGCCGGCTTGGGGTTGAGTTCGGCGGCCACCATCATCACGAATTCAAAGCCGCCGAGCGCGTTCGAGATGAACCACACATTGGCGGGCGTCTTGCCCTTCACGCTGTAGCAGACCCAGGTCGCCTTGGCGCTGTCTTCGCCCTCGGCGCGGAGCGTGCCGCCAAACTGCTTGACCACTTCAGAAAGCAGCGTGTGCTGGATATCCACGGTGAAGTCGCCCACCCGTACCGCATCGACCGGAACGGTCTTGAGGTTCGGTTTGCCGAAGCTGAAGCCATTGCCATGGATCGCTTCACCCATGCCGGACAGGCCATTGGCGAGGGCAGGCAGCGATAGAATCGCCAGAAAAGCACTAAGGGTCAGGGAGCGACGCATCGGGGGGAGCCTCGTATCGGGGAGCCCGCCATAAATAACGTGACACGCTATAAAGAAAAGGGGGCATGGGACGGCACACCCTGCTTTGTTGAGCCCCTTGCTGATTTTACGGGGCAACCCTAATCATGCCTCATGCGCATTTCACTCGACACGCTGTTTAGTACCGCCCCCTATCTCAGCGCCCTGCATGATCGCCATGGCGCATGGTTCGATGCGGCCATGGCTGCGCCGGATGCGGCCCTTGCGGCCGAACTCGCGCGCCTTGGCGAGGAAGGCGCGCGGGCGGCGGGCGAAGACGAGCTGGGCCGCGCGCTGCGTGTGGGCAAAGGCCGGATCGCGCTCCTCGCCGCAGCGGCCGAATGCCTCGGTCTGTGGAGCACTGCACAAGCGACGGCAGCGCTCTCCGATCTCGCCGATGCCGCGCTCGAGGCCGGGCTCGATCTCCTGATCCGGCAGGCCCGCGACAAGGGCCAGATCGAGGGCAATGCCGAGGACAGCGGCCTTGTGCTCTTTGCCCTCGGTAAACACGGCGGACGCGAACTCAATTACTCGAGCGACATCGATATCGTCGCCTTCTTTGATACGCGCCGGGCGCGGCTGGCAGAGCCGAGCGAAGCAACGAAGCTCTTTACCCGCATCGTGCAGCGGCTCGCGGTGCTGATGGAAGAGCGGACGGGCGGCGGCTATGTCTTTCGTACCGACCTCCGGCTGCGCCCCGATCCGGGCTCAACGCCCCTCGCCATTTCGATGGATGCAGCGCTCGCCTATTATGAAAGCCGGGGGCAAAACTGGGAGCGGGCGGCGTGGATCAAGGCGCGCCCCGCTGCTGGTGACAAGGCCGCCGGTGCGGCCTTTTTGAAAGATCTCGCGCCCTATGTCTGGCGCAAGCACCTCGATTTCGCGACCATTGCCGATATTCAGGCCATGAAGCGCCAGATCAACATCGCCAAAAATGTCGGCGCGGTGCGGGTCGAAGGTCATAACGTCAAACTGGGCCTCGGCGGCATTCGCGAAGTCGAGTTTTTCACCCAGACCCAGCAATTGATTGCCGGGGGCCGCGATATGACGCTGCGCGTCCGCCCCACTGCCGCAGCGCTCGCTGCGCTGGCCGATGCCCATTGGATCAGCCCCAAGACGGCCGCCGATCTGACCGAGGCCTATTGGTGGCTGCGTGCCGTCGAAAACCGCCTGCAGATGCGGGAGGACGAGCAGACCCATGTGATGCCCGAGGCGGCCGATGAGATTGCCCGCATCGCCACCATGATGGGCGAGCCTGATCGAACGAGCTTCGAGGCCCGCTATCGGCAGACGCTCAACCTTGTGGTCGGCTATTACGCGGAACTGTTTGCGGGCGGTGAAACGTTGGGCACCGGAACGGGCAGTCTCGTGTTCACCGGCGCCGATGATGATCCCGAGACGCTCGAAACCCTCTCGGGGCTTGGCTTCAGGGAGCCTTCTCGCGCCATTGCCACCGTGAAAAAGTGGCACTATGGCGGCTATCTCGCGACTCGCGCTGCCGCAGCCCGCGCGCACCTGACTGAACTGCTCCCGGCGCTGCTCAAGGCCCTTGCGTCCGCCGGCAGCCCCGACGACGCGCTCCATCGCTTTGATGATTTCCTGTCGCGCCTGCCCGCCGGGGTGCAGCTCTTTGCGCTGTTGCGCTCCCACGCCAATCTCTTAGGGCTCCTTGTGTCGCTCATGGCGAGCGCGCCGCGCATGGCCGAGGCCGTGATCCACCGTGCCCATGTGCTCGATGGCCTGATCGATCCCGCCTTTGCTGATGAGCTGCGCCGCTCGGCCCGGCTCAAAAGCAAGATCGAAGCCTTTCTCCTCGAAGCCCGTGACTATCAAGATGTCATCGATCGCGCCCGCATCATCGGGCAGGAGCAGGTCTTCCTCATCGCCGCCGGCCTGATTTCCGGCACCATCGACGCCGCCCGCGCCGGTGAACAGTTCACCACGCTGGCGGAAACGCTGTTGACCCTTCTGTTTCAGGCGGTGCGCACTGAATTTGAAAAGCGGCATGGCGTGTTGCCGGGCGCCCGCGCTGCGCTGCTGGCTTTTGGCAAGATGGCGAGCCGCGAAATGACCGCGCGGTCCGATCTCGACTTCATCATGCTGTACGATGGCGCCGATGGGCTCGAACAATCCACCGGCGAAAAGCCCCTGACCCCGAGCCACTACTTCACCCGGCTGACGCAGCGGCTGGTGGCGGCCGTCACCGCGCCGACCTCAGAGGGCGTGCTCTATGAGGCCGATATGCGGCTCCGGCCCTCGGGCAATGCCGGCCCACTCGCGACGCCGCTCGCCGGGTTCCGGCAGTATCATCTTGAAAGCGCCTGGACCTGGGAGCGACTGGCCCTGAGCCGTGCCCGGGTGATCATGGCCGATGGCGATTTCGGCGCCGACATCACGACGACCATTGATGACATCCTGACCCGTCCGCGCCCGGCCGCGACAACCCTTGCTGATGTGGTGTCGATGCGGGCCCTGATGGCGCGCGAGCGGCCAGCCCGTCACACCTTCGATCTGAAGCTGGCCGAGGGCGGGCTCATCGATATCGAATTCATCGCGCAATCGGCGCAACTGGTTGCCCGCAGCACGATTGCGGCGCCGGGCGCACCCACCGCCGTGGTCTTGAAGCGGCTCGCTGCAACCGGGCTCGTGCCCGAAGGCGAGCGGCTCGCGGAAATCCTGGGGGTCTATTCCACCATTGTGCAGGTGATGAGCGCGGCGCTCGCCGAACCCTTTGCCGATACCGGATGGACCGATGCGTTCCGCGAATTGCTGGCCCAGCGCACCAATAGCCCGAGTTTTGAGCGCCTCAGCGCGGAAATCGCCGCGATGCGCGCCGAAGTCCGGGCCGTCGCGGCCACCTGGTATGACCTGGCTGCGGGCCTCTAGCCGCTAGGCCGCGCGCGCCGCGCTGTCCTGCGCCATGGGCAGGGTCACGGTCACGCTCGTGCCGATACCGAGGCGGCTATCGATGCTGATCTCGCCGCCGCTCATTTCCGCAATGGCGCGTGAAATGGCAAGGCCAAGGCCCATCGTGTCCCGGTCCCGCGCCAGGGCGGCATCGCCAAAGGCAAAGGGCTGCGCCAGCGTCGCCAGCCGGTCAGCACTGATGCCAATGCCGGTATCGGTGACCTCAATGACCACGCCTTTGAGGCCGCGATAGGCGTTGAGCGTCACATGCCCGCCGCGCGGCGTATAGCGGATGGCGTTATCGATGAGGTTCGACAGCATGCGCTCAAGCGCGAAGCGGTCCCCGAGGATCAGCAGTTCACAGGCCGCGCCGAGCCCCAGCGTCACGCCACCCTTTTGCGCCGCGCTGGTGAAGCGGCGGAACTGGCTGAGAAGCAGGGCATCGGCGGTAAACTGGTCGCGCTTGAGGCTGGGGCGCGCGCCCTGAAAATCGGCAAGGTCGAGTATCGAGGAGAAGAAGCCGAGGAGCCGCTCGCCCGAACTTTTCACCGCCTCGGCATAGGATTTATAGCGGCTGTCGCCCAGGGGGCCGAAGGGCTCCTGCGCCAGCATGTCGGCAAAGCCGATGATGTGGTTGAGCGGCGTGCGAATGTCGTGTGAGAGATGCGCGAGAAACGCGCTCTTGGCTTGGCTCGCGGCCTCGGCGCGGAGTTTTTCCTCGTGGTAGCGGTGCGCCAGATCGCGCTGTTCGGCGCGGATCTGCGTCAGCAGCTGCGTCGTGCGGCGGCTCTCGGTGATGTCCATGACAAGGGTCACGAAGCCGCCGGTTTCGAGCGGCCGTTCTTCAATGAGCAGGGTTGCGCCATCTTCGCGCGTCAGCTCAACGAGGCGGTTTTCCTCATCTTCGCGCACCAGATTGAGCGCGCCGCCCGTCGCGAGGCGCTTTAAGACCGCTGCATACTCGGCCCCGGGCACAAGCACATCGGCATCCCCGCCGAGCCGTTCGGCAAAGCGGGCATTGGCGGCAATCAGCCGCGCGTCGGTTGTCCATGAGGCCGCGCCAAAGGGCAGGGTGGCGATCAGTGCCGCAGTGGCCCGATGCGCCCGGGCCCCACTGATGCGGATGTACCACGCCCTCGCCGCTCGGCCGATACGGGCGAGCAGCGATCCCGAATCCTTCCCCGGTGCGGCGGTGAAACCCGACGGCACGTTAACCTCTTGGCTCTGTGGTAAAGGGGCGACGCGGCACGAAGGGAGCCCCCGTGAGTCGTCTTAGAATCGCGTTCGCGCGCCCTGTCCAGAGCCCCAAACGGCCCAATTTCACCGGGCCATGAAAAACCCGAGTCGATTGAAGGCCTTAGCGCCAAAGAAAAAATTCTGGCGCTAAGTCTTTGTTAAGCATCAAGCATCCTGTCGAGGATTTCGCTGACATTGATGCTGAGCGGCCCGCCCGCCTTGAGCGCGACAAGCGCGGCCCGTGCTGTCGCCCGCCGCTTGGCCTCAAGGCTGGGAAAGGTGCGGAAACTGGTCAGCACGCGGGCGGCAACCTGCGGGTTGCGGCCATCGACATCGCGCACGAAGCGGGTGAGGAATTCGAAGCCCGCCCCATCAGCCCGGGCAAACTGCGTCGGGTTACTGGCCCCGAAGGTGCTGGCTATGGCGCGCAGCCGATTGGGGTTGTTGCGCGGAAAATCGGGCTCCACCAAAATCGCCTCCAGCCGCCCGATGGTCTCGGGCACCGGGGCCGTGGCCATGAGGCCGAGCCACTTGTCGAGCACCAGCGGATCGGCGCAGAACCGGGCCCGATAATGCGCCATTAGCCCATCGGCATGGCTGCTGCCACCCATCACGAGGCTCGTGAGCGCCGAGAGCCGGTCGGTCATGTTGAGCGCGCGCTCATACTGCTCTTTCGCCAGCGTCTCGGCCCCTTCGGTGCCGCCCAGAACCAGCAGGTTGAGCGCCATGTTCTTCAAAGAGCGGCGGCCTGCCTGTTCAAAATCCGGCGAATAGGCGAGGCGGCTGTCATGGGTGAGGTAGAGGGTGTTGAGCACGGGCTGCAACCGGTGCGCCAGAGCGCCGATCAGGGTCCGTCGCGCCTGATGCACGGCATCGGGATCAACATCTGTGCCGAGCGCCCGGGCAATCGTCGTCTCGCTGGGTACCGAGACGGCAAAGGCCTTGTAGGCCGCATCGAGATCCTTCGCCGCCAGCGTTTCCTCAAGCGCTGCCGCAAGGGCGTCAATCGCCGCCGGGGCTGTCGGCTCGCCGCGGCTGGCGCGGGTCAGCAACCGCCCGCTGACATCCTGAATGGCCTGCCAGCGGTTGAAAGGGTCGCTGTCATGGCGGGCGAGAAACAGCTGGTCCTCGGCGCTATGGGGCGACACCAGCGTCACGGGTGCGGAAAAGCCGCGAAACAGCGAGGCCACGGGCTTGGCCGTCACGCCGGTAAAGGTCACGCTCGTCGTATTGGCGCGCAGCACCAGCACATCGCCGCGCACGTCAGCGCCCGAAACGCCGGTATAGCTTGCGTCCCCGCCATTGGGGCCAAGCAGACCGAACCGGATCGGCAGCACGCGCGGCCGCGCGTCGGGGTCTTTGGACCCGATCTGCGTCTTCTGGCTGATATCGAGCCGATAGGTCGCCGCTGCCGCATCAAAATGCTCGGCAATGGTCACTTCCGGTGTGCCGGCGGCCGTGTACCACAGCGCGAAATCCGTCAGGTCTTCGCCCGAGGTCGCTTCGAAACAGGCAATGAAGGCCTCGATCGTTGTGGCCTCGCCGTCGTGCCGCTCGAAATAGAGGTCCATTCCCTTGCGAAACCCGGCATCGCCCAACAGCGTCGCCAGCATGCGCACCACTTCGGCGCCCTTTTCATAGACCGTCGCCGTGTAGAAATTCTCGATTTCCCGATAGGCATCAGGACGCGGCGGGTGCGCCAGCGCCGAGGCATCTTCGGGGAACTGCGCGAGCCGCAGCCCCTGCACATCGCCAATGCGCTGCACAGCGCGGCTGCGCTCATCCATCGAGAATTCCTGGTCGCGATAGACCGTCAGCCCTTCCTTGAGGCAGAGCTGGAACCAGTCGCGGCAGGTAATGCGGTTGCCAGTCCAGTTGTGGAAATATTCATGCGCGATGACCCTCTCGATCCCTGCATAGTTGGAATCGGTCGCTGTTTCGGGATCGGCGAACACCAGCCGATCGTTGAAAATGTTGAGCCCCTTGTTTTCCATCGCGCCGAAGTTGAAATCCGACACCGCCACGATGTTGAAGACATCGAGATCATATTCCCGCCCGAAGCGCCGTTCGTCCCACGCCATGGAGCGCTTGAGCGAATCCATGGCGTAAAGGCACCGGTGCTCCTCGCCGTGCCGACAATAGATCCCGAGATCCACCCTGCGGCCCGAGGCGGTGGTGAAGTGATCATGGATCGAACCGAGGTCGCCCGCGACCATGGCAAACAGATAGCTCGGCTTGGGGAAGGGGTCATGCCACAGGGCAAAATGCCGATCACCGGGCAGGTCGCCGCCATCGAGGCGGTTGCCATTTGACAGCAGCACCGGCGCAAGCGCCTTGGGCGCGCTCATCCGCACCCGGAACGGCGCCAGCACATCGGGCCGGTCATAGTAATAGGTGATGCGCCGGAACCCCTCGGGCTCACACTGGGTGCACCAGGTGCCGCTCGAGCGGTAGATGCCCATCAGCTTGGTATTGTCTTCGGGGTGGATCAGCACTTCAGTTTCGAGCACAAAGCGCCGGTGCGGCGGCTCGAAGACGCTGAGGTGGCGCTCATCGGCCTCGTACGCCGTCAGGACGAGCGGCGCACCGTCAATGGCGATGGAGGTCAGCTCCAGGCTGTCGCCATCAAGTTCCAGTGCCGTGCCGGGCAGCGTGCCCTCGCGCGGCTCGAAACTGATATGGGCCGTTACTGTTGTCGCGCCCTCGGCAAGGGCAATGTCGAGACTGATGTCCACCACGCGATAAGGCGTTGGCGCGTAATTTTTCAGGAAAATCATCCCGCCATCGGACATGAGCTGGCCTTTCAAGGTGTTTCATCTGTTGCTGCAACGCTATAGCCTTATCCGTGTAAGTGCCATATCCTTGCGCTGTGGTAATCGGACGTGATCCCGCCGCACTGGGCCAGAAGGCTGGTGCGGTTCAGGCTGTCCGGCTTGCCAGCGCGTTCGCCAAAGGGCCCCCACCGGGCATTGGGCGCGCAATCCTTTCACGCTAGTGGCTTCGCGTCCGGTCAGATCCGGGGCGCTTCGCTTCATGGAGATGAACGATGATCGACCCCGTTTTTCGCTGGTTTGAAGCCCGGCTCAATCCCTATCCGGCCGATGAGCCCGTTGAGCCCCCCAAGGGTCTCTTGGCGTTCTGCCTGCATTTTTCAAAGGGCGCGAAGCGCTACCTTCTCGCCATGGCCGTGCTCGCGGCCGCCATCGCGCTCGGGGAAATCAGCCTGTTTGGCTTTATGGGCTCGATTGTCGATTGGCTGAGCCACGCCGACCCCAAGACGTTCCTCGCGACCGAAACCATGACGCTGGTCGGCATGGGGGCGGTACTCCTGATCCTCCTGCCGCTTTTACAACTGGCCATCACCCATGTGATTCATCAGGTGCTGCTCGGTAACCTGCCGCAGCGCATCCGCTGGATGGCGCACCGCTACCTGCTGCGTCAGTCGATGAGCTATTTCCAGGATGAGTTCGCCGGTCGCATCGGCGCCAAGCTGATGCAGACCTCGCTGGCCGTGCGCGAAGTGGTGATGAAGCTGCTCGATGTCACGGTGTTCGTGGTGGTTTATTTCATCGGCGCCGTAGTGCTGGCCGCCATGAACGACCTGTGGCTGGCCGTGCCGTTTATGGTCTGGCTGGTTCTGTATGTTTCGCTGCTCGTCTATTTCATTC
Source organism: uncultured Hyphomicrobiales bacterium (assembly GCA_903828145.1). Lineage (GTDB taxonomy): Bacteria > Pseudomonadota > Alphaproteobacteria > Rhizobiales > Devosiaceae > Devosia_A. The sequence goes on from CAIKKY010000006.1 coordinate 344,046, forward strand.
CGCGGCTCGGCAAAGTCTCTGAATTGCAGGCCGACGCCCGGTCCCTGATGACGGGCCGGATCGTCGACAGCTACACCAATATCGCCACCGTCAAACTCTTCTCCCATTCGGGGCGCGAGGAAGGTTTCGCCCGCGAAGCCATGGACGAGTTTTTGGACACCGTGCACAAGCAGATGCGCATGGTGACGCTGCTGCAGATGGCCATCACCACCATGAACAACCTGCTGCTCGCCGTGGTCGTGGCCATTGGCATCGGGCTCTGGCTCAATGGCGGCATGAACCCCGGTTCGGTTGCCGTCGCCGCCTCGCTGGTGCTGCGCTTCCAGGGCATGAGCCAATGGGTCATGTGGGAAATGTCGGCGCTGTTTGAAAATATCGGCATTGTGCGCGATGGCATTGGCTCAATCTCGCTGCCGCGCGTTGTCACCGATGCGCCGGGTGCTCAACCCATCGCCAGCGTGAAGGGCGATGTCCGCTTCGACAATGTGTCGTTCCATTACGGCAAGACGGGTGGCGTCATTGAAGGGCTGAACCTTGCGATCAAGCCGGGCGAAAAGATTGGTCTCGTGGGCCGGTCGGGTGCCGGCAAATCGACCCTCGTCAACCTGTTGCTGCGCTTTTACGACCGCGAATCCGGCCTGATCAGCATCGATGGCGTCGATATCGCCACCGTGCGACAGGATAGTCTGCGCGCGCAGATCGGCGTCGTCACGCAGGACACATCGCTGCTCCACCGCTCGGTGCGCGAAAACATCCTCTATGGTCGCCCCGATGCCAGCGAGGACGACATGCGCGCCGCCGCGCGCCTCGCCGAGGCCGATTCCTTCATTGAAACGCTGGTCGATCCGAAAGGGCGCACCGGCTATGACGCCTATGTGGGCGAACGCGGCGTCAAACTGTCCGGTGGCCAGCGTCAGCGTATCGCCATTGCCCGCGTCCTGCTCAAAAACGCCCCTATCCTCGTGCTCGATGAAGCCACGTCAGCGCTCGACAGCGAAGTTGAAGCCGCCATTCAGGGCCAGCTCACTCTGTTGATGCAGGGTAAGACCGTCATCGCCATTGCCCACCGGCTGTCCACCATTGCCGCCATGGACCGGCTGGTGGTGCTCGATAAGGGCAAGGTCATTGAACAGGGCACCCACGCCGATTTGCTCGCTCAGGATGGCACCTATGCCAAGCTCTGGGCGCGCCAGTCGGGCGGCTTCCTGCCCCCCGATCTCGACCTCGAAGCGGTTGACGCCGCCGCGCAGTAAAAGCGGATCAGTGCCATGGGCCGGGGGCAGGGCCTGCCCTCGGCTCGTGGCTCAGTCGGGCTGGTCCTCGGCGGAGCCGGGCACCGCGCAATAGAGCCGATAGAGCGTGCGCAGCACCGCCTCCACATTCGCGCTCGCCAGCCGGTAATGGATGGATTGGCCCTCGCGCCGCGTCTTCACGAGCCCGAGCGCCCGCAGCCGCGCCAGATGCTGACTCAGCGGACTTTGGTTGAGGCCCACGCGGTCCGCCAGCGCCCCCACGGTGAGTTCGCCATCAATCAGGTGACAGAGCACCATCAGGCGACTGGGGTTGGCCATGGCGGCCAGAAGACTCGCGGCCTGATCGGATTTTTCAGCCAGCTGTGATGGATTCATCTTGAACATATTAGAACATACGAATATATAAAGATCAATCGAGACCACACACATAGCAGAAGTCGGAGAAAACGCCATGTTCGCAAAAAATGTCGGCACACCAGATCGGGTCGCGCGCGCGATCCTGGGTCTCGTGCTGCTCGCCCTGCCGCTGTTCGGCGTCGCCGGCCCGGTGCTGGTCTGGCTCCTGCCGGTCATCGGCCTCGTGCTCCTTGGCACCGCCAGCCTCAGCTTCTGCCCGATTTACCGGGTACTCGGCCTATCGTCGCGCCCCCGTATCAAAGGAGATCACCCGTGAGAGTTCAGACCATTGACGCCGATTACGCCGTGACGGGCCAGATCCAGGCCGTCGACATGGCCGCCATCACCGATGCCGGGTTCAAGTCCATCGTCTGCGCCCGGCCCGATAACGAGGATGTTGGCCAGCCGGACTTTGAAGAGATCGCCCGCGCCGCCGAAAGCGCTGGTCTCAGGATCGCGCATATCCCCGTTTCGGGCATGGTCACCCAGGGCGCCTTCCTGCACTTTACCGAAGCCATGCGCGATCTGCCCAAGCCCGTCCTTGCCTATTGCCGCTCGGGCGGTCGGGCGGCGAGTTTGTACGCCATGGCCAAGGCCGGCTGATCGTCCCCAGCGCCCCCGGACGGTCCGCCGCCCGGGGGGCCTTGCGCTTGGCATGAAGCCCGCTAAAACTCCCCCCATGTAATCGATTGCAGGCTTGGGGATGAGCCTGCCCGGGGGGATGAATGCCGAAATCTGCGAAGTCGCCTGCGCTGCGCTCTGAAACCTATGCCGAACTGTCGCTCGCGGGCGATTGGCGGCTCTCGTCGAAAAAATCAAAAATCAGAGCGCCCATCTCACTCCCGGGCGACGTGCACACCGCGCTGCTCGCGGCAGGTGAAATTCCCGATCCCTATTACGGTGAAAACGAAACCGTGGTGATGTGGGTCGGCCGCACGCCCTGGACCATCGAGCGCAGCTTCACGGCAACGGCTGAAGACTGCGTGGGCTATCTGACCCTGACCCTCGATAATGTCGACACCATCGCCGATGTCATTCTCAACGGCGAAAAGATCGCAGCCACCAACAACCAGTTCGTGCGCTACGACATTGATGTCACCGGCAAGGTAAAGCCGGGCGAGAACACGCTGCGGCTCGAGTTCGCCGTGACCCGCGATGTGGCCGAGGCGCGCGCGGCCGCCCACCCGTTCCCGCTGCCCTTCACCAATAACTACCGCTCAAACGGGCTTGAAGGCGTGCACATGAACTTTGTGCGCAAGGCCGCCTGCCATGCCGGCTGGGATTGGGGCATCTGCCTGATGCCCACAGGGGTCTATGGCAAGATGGCCATCCGCCGTTCGCGCCTCGCGCGGCAGGAGAGTGTGGGCGTAACGCAGCGGCACACCAAGAATGCCGTCGAACTGACTCTGCGGACTCACGTTTTCGCTTTTGCCGATGGCGAGATCGACCTCACGCACACCATCGACGGGCAGACCGTGGGGGGACGCATTGCCGTCCGCGCCGGCGAAAATTGCATCATCAGCACGGTGAAGATCAAAAACCCGCAGCTCTGGTGGCCGAACGGGCAGGGCGAACAGCCGCTCTACCCGCTCACGACGACGCTTGATGGCGAAGTCACCACGCGCCGCATCGGGCTCAGAAAGCTCGAATGGATCGTTGAAAAAGACGCCATCGACCACAGCTTCAAAGTGCGGGTGAACGGGCGCGACATCACCATGATGGGTGCCAACTGGATCCCCGCCGACGCCATCCCGAGCCGCATCACGCCCGCCGTCGTCCGCGATCTGCTCGAAAGCGCCCGCGCCACGAACATGAACATGATCCGGGTCTGGGGCGGCGGGCAATATGAGCCCGATTACTTCTATAACCTCTGCGACGAACTGGGCCTGCTCATCTGGCAGGATTTCATGTTCAGCTGCATGAGCTATCCGTCGGATCGGCCGTTCCTCGCCAATGTCGAGGTGGAAATCCGCCAGCAGATCCGGCGGCTTTCGCACCATGCTTCAATGGCCATCTGGTGTGGCGACAATGAAGTCATCGGCTCGCTGACCTGGTATCCCGAGACCCGCGCCAACACCGAACGCTATATCGCCAATTACGACCGGCTGAATTCGCTGCTGCACCGGCTCGTTGAAGACGAGGATCCCGAGCGGCGCTTCTGGCCGTCCTCGCCCTCCCTCGGCTACATGGATTTTTCCGATGGCTGGCATCAGGATACGCGCGGCGACCTGCACTACTGGAGCGTCTGGCACGAGGCCAAGGACTTCTCGGCCTACCGCGACGTGAACCCGCGCTTTGCCTCTGAATTCGGCTTTCAGTCCTTCACCTCGATGAAGGTGATTGAAACCTTTGCAGCGCCCGAGGACATGAACCCCTCATCGCCGGTGATGGAGAGCCACCAGCGCAATGGCGGCGGCAATGCGCGCATCCTCGAAACCATGACCCGCTATTTCCGCTTCCCGGCGGATTTCGAGAAAATGGTGTTTCTCTCGCAGGTGCAGCAGGGGCTCGCGATCAAGACCGCCATCGAATACTGGCGTTCGACCAAGCCGCGCTGCATGGGTACGCTCTACTGGCAGATCAACGACACCTACCCGGTGGCGAGCTGGTCGAGCCTTGATTACGGCGGCGGCTGGAAGCTGATGCATTACATGGCGCGCCGCTTCTATCTGCCCATCACCGTGGTGGTGGTCCCCGATGGCAACACGCTGCTGTTCAGGGCCGTCAACGACACCGCCGACAAGGCCGACATCAGTCTCGAAATCCGGGCTGTTGATGCCCTGGGCGGCGACCGGATCATGGCCACAGCCGAGGCAACGACGCGGCCCGACAAAGCCACTGTCGTCACCAAGCTGAAGCTGGACGACCTCGGCCCCAACGAGTTCCTCGCCTTCAGCTGGCGTGATTCAAAGGGCCGGATCATGGGGGAAAACGACTATTTCCCCAAGGCCTACAAGGCCTATGACCTCGCCCCGGCCCGGGTGACCGCCACCTGGTCGGGCCCGGAAGACGCCCCCGAGCTGACGCTCGCCACCGACAAGCCGGCGCTCTTTGTCACCGCCGAAGTCGATGGGCTGGGCTATTTCTCCGACAACGCCCTGACCCTGCTCCCCGGTCAGCCCGCAACGCTCACCTTCACGCCCCGTCTCGGGGCTAAAGTGAGCCGAAAAGCCATGGAAAAGAGCCTGAAAATTCAGCACCTTAGGGAAACTTATTAAGGTAAGCTAATAATTTGACGTGCGGTTTCCGGCAGCACTGGGCCCCTGGGCGGGTCCAGTGCTGTTTTTTGTCTCGGTCTCGATGCGCCTGCGATTGCGCGGCAAGCGTCCGATTTCGACAGGGACACCCGGCCGACACCCGCCTAAGCCCCTTGCCAGCCTCAACGCTTTGGCGCTAGCTCCGCGTCGAAAAGGGACATCAGGGGGAGGAGACCGCCATGGCCACACCGTCGATCAAACGCAGCGAAGTCAACCGCATCATGCGCGAGGCGGACAAGTTCATCCGCTCATTTGGCTATATCATGCCACCGTTCGCCTATTGGACTCCCAAGGAGTTCAGGGACAGGAAGGGTGAGGCCAAGGCCATCATCAATGCCAACCTCGGTTGGGACATTACCGATTACGGCCTTGGTGATTTCGAGAAGATGGGCCTGTTCCTCTTCACCGTGCGCAATGGCGATGCCAATGACCTGCCCAAGGGCCGCGGCATGCTCTACGCCGAAAAGGCGATGATCTCGCGCAAGGATCAGTACTCGCCCATGCATCGGCACAACATCAAGGCCGAGGACATCATCAACCGGGGCGGCGGCACGCTGGTCATCGAGCTCTTTGGCGATACCAACGGGCTGTGCGACAAGTCGAAGGGCGTCACCGTGATGACCGACGGCATCCAGCGCACCCTGCCGCCCGGCGGCAAGCTGCAGCTCAAGCCCGGCGAGAGCGTGACCCTCATGCCCAACGAGCATTGGCACGCATTCTGGGGCGAGGGCGGGGATGTGTTCATCGGCGAGGTCTCGACGGTGAACGATGACAATACCGACAATGTTTTCGATGATCCGCGCATTGCGCGCTTCGGCGGCATTGATGAAGACGAAGAGCCCTGGCACCTGCTGGTTTCCGATTACCCGACCTGGCTGAAATAACGCCCGAACCGACCCGGGGAGCGAACGGTTTCGCGCCCCGGGCCGGTTGACAGCTTGCCCCCCGACAGCGCCATTCTCGCCGCAAAAGGCCGTGAGTCCCTCCGGCCACACGCGGATATGACCATGACCACCGCCATTGCGCCCAAAGAGGATCGCCGCTCAGTCGGCATCGCCATCCTGCTTTTTTCGCAGATCTTCTTCACCACCCTCGATACCTCGGCCAAGTATCTGTCCGAATTCGGCCTGCCCACGAGCGAGATCGTCTTCGTGCGCTATGGTGTCCATGTGGCCATGGTGATGGCGGTATTTCTGCCGCAGATCGGGCTTGGCCTGTTCAGGACCCGCAACTGGAAACTCGAACTGGCGCGCGGGCTCTGCCTCCTCGGCATCACGCTTGGCAATTTCCTGTCGATGAAATTCCTGCCGCTCGCCGTGACCGGTGCCCTGATGTTCACCATGCCGATCATGGTCGTCGCGCTCTCGGTGCCGCTTCTCAAAGAAAAAGTCGGGCTGAAGCAGTGGGTGGCGGTCGGCGTCGGGTTTATCGGCATTCTCATCATCATCCGGCCGGGAACCGATGCCTTTCACCCCGCCTCGCTCCTCTGCATCGGGGGTGCCTTTGCGGCCGCGCTGTACACCATCATCACCCGCAAGCTTGCCGGCGTGGATTCAGCGGCCACCCAGCAGGTCTATTCGGGGCTCATCGCCCTCGTCGCCGTGACGCCCTTCGCCTTCAACGGTTGGGTCTGGCCCAGCACCGGGCCAAGCTGGTTCGCCTTTCTTGTCATCGGCGTGGTGGGCATGCTGGCCCATCAGATGAATTCCATCGCGCTGCGCTTTGCGCCGCCCTCGGTGCTGGCCCCGTTCAGCTATACCGAGCTGCTGCTGCTGGCGCTGGCCAGCTGGCTCATCTTCCGCCAGCCGCCCGACCTGTTGTTCTATGTGGGCGCGCCGCTCATCGTCGGCTCCGGTCTCTTCATCTGGCTCGGGGAGCGGCAATCGGCCCCGCGCGTGGCCGCGGTCACGCCGGTTGAGGATTAAGCCATGGCGCGCGCTGTCAAACCGCTCGAAGACCGGCGGCTCGTCGGCATCGGCCTCGCGCTGTTTGGCTATCTCTGCTTCTGCCTGTGCGATAGTTGCGCCAAGTGGCTGACCTTGAGCCATCTGCCGACGATCGAGGTGGTGTTCGTGCGCTATGCCGGGCAGTTCCTCATCGTGCTCGCCGCCTTTGCGCCCCGGCAGGGCCTCTCGACTTTCCGCAGCAACCGCCCGGCCATTGCCGTCTTGCGCGGGTTGGCGCTGATGGGCTCGACGCTCGCCAATTTCTTTGCGCTCGCCTTCATCCCGCTCACGGTCACGGCCTCGATCAATTTCACCATGCCGCTGGTCCTGTGCGCGCTGTCGATCCCCATGCTGGGCGAACGCATCGGGCTGAAACGCTGGGCGGCCATCGTCGTGGGGTTTTTGGGCGTGCTTATTATCGTGCGGCCGGGCACCACGGCCTTTCACCCGGTGATGATCGTGTCCTTCCTCGGGGTGATCTGCAACGCCTTCTACCTGCTGTTCACCCGCAAGCTCGCCGGGGTTGATCCCACAACCACGCAGCAGTTCTTTGCCTCGGGCCTGCCCACGCTCTGCCTGCTGCCCTTTGCCTTTTCAGGCTGGGTCTGGCCGAGCGACCCGGTGACCTGGGTCGTCTTTTTCGGCATCGGCGCCGCCGCCATGGCCGGGCATCAGGCCATTGTCATTGCCCACCGCTTTGCGGGCGCCTCGGTGCTCGCGCCGTTCAACTATTCGCTCATCGTCTATATGTCGATTTCGAGCGCCTTCATTTTCGGGCAGCCGCCGGACCTGTCGATTGCGCTCGGCGCGCCCATTGTCGTGGCCTCCGGGCTCTATATCTGGATGAGCGAACGGCGCATGGCCCGCGCTGTCGCCGCCGATAGTGTTGGTGCCGATTAAAGCGCCGTGCTGGCAAAATCCCAGATCAGCTTGAGGTTGAGCGCCGCAATGGCGAAGGCGATCACCCAGGCCAGGGCGCTGAGCCAGCGCGGCGCCACCAGCGCGCCCATTTTGGCCTTGTCGGCGGTAAACATCACAAGCGGAAACACCGCAAAGCTCAGTTGCAGGCTTAAAACCACCTGGGTCAGGATCAGCAACTGCCCGGTGCCTTCAGCGCCCCAGAGCAGCGTCACCGCCGCCGCAGGAATAATGGCTATGCCGCGCGTTACGAGCCGCCGAAGCCACGGCGGCAGGCGGACATTCAGAAAGCCTTCCATCACGATCTGACCGGCGAGGGTCGCCGTCACCGTGGAATTGAGCCCGCAGGCCAAAAGCGCCACCCCGAACAGCACCGGCGCTACCGCCAGCCCGACGAGCGGCGACAGCAGGGCGTGCGCCCGCCCGAGGTCCGTCACATCCGTATAGCCGGCGGCGTTGAACGTTGCGGCGGCGAGAATCAGGATCGACGCGTTGATGGTGAGCGCAAACATCAGCGCCACGGTGGAATCGAGCGTCGCATACCCCAGCGCCTCGCGCTTTTCGGCCAGCGTGTCGCCCCAGGCGCGCGTCTGCACAATGCCCGAATGCAGGTAGATATTGTGCGGCATCACCGTCGCGCCCAGAATGCCGAGCGCCAGATACAGCATGTCCTTGTTGCCGATAATCTCGGTTGTCGGTGCAAAGCCCCGGATCACCGCGCCCCAATCGGGGTTCGCCATCAGGATCTGGATAAAGAAGCTGGCGGCAATCACCGCGAGCAGCGCAATGACAAGCCCTTCGACATAGCGGAACCCAAGCCGCTGCAGGAGCAGGATCAGGAACACATCGAGCGCGGTAATGATCACCCCGAGTTCCAGCGGAATGCCAAACAGCAGGTTGAGCCCGATGGCCGTGCCGATCACCTCGGCAATGTCGGTGGCGATGATCGCCAGTTCGGCCAAGATCCACAACACAAAGGCAACCGGTCGTGGAAAGGCATCGCGGCAGGCCTGCGCCAGATCGCGCCCGGTGCCGACCGCGAGCCGCGCCGCAAGGGCCTGCAGCACAATCGCCATGATGTTGGAAACGAGCGCCACAAACAGCAGCGTGTAGCCAAACTGCGCGCCCCCCGCGAGCGAGGTCGCCCAGTTGCCCGGGTCCATATAGCCCACGGCCACCAGATAGCCCGGCCCGAAAAACGCCAGCGCGCGCCGGAAATGTCCTTTGCCTGTCACCGCAATCGAGCGGTTTACGTCCGATAGCGACGCCTCGCCCCGGGCCCGCCGAAACCCCGCCATCAGCCCGCCATCGCGGTCCGTGCCATTTTCGCCACGCGCCAGCCGGTCCATTGTCGCCTCGTGCCGGTTCAGGAAGGGATCATCAGCCGCAGTTCAGTTAGGAATAGTTTTCATTTGCGACTACGGCGCGCGCTTGTCAAGGCCAGAGGGGCGTTTGATCGCTCCGTTTGCGGCTCCGTCGTCACCAGCACTTAACCTGTTTCAGCCCTGAGAGGGCCAGACCGCGTGCCCTGACTGGACAAGATGCGCCTTTGCCCGTATGGGAAAATATCGAATTTGGCTGACATACAGCACTATGCCCCCGCATTCCGGTCAGGCGCACGCTTTTGGAGTCCAAACCTCGACTGACCGGACAGGGTGAGCTTTCGTTCTGTCCACCCCTGAAGACTGCGAAGAGGACACTATGCAGAAGGGCACCGTTAAGTTCTATAATGACCAAAAGGGTTACGGCTTCATTCAGCCCGACGATGGCTCGAAGGACGTTTTCGTCCACGCCACGGCGCTGCAGCGCTCGGGCCTGAACGGCCTCGCCGAAGGCCAGAAGGTCTCGTTCGAGACCGGCGAAGACCGTCGCACCGGCAAGGTCGCTGTCACCACCATCGAAGCCGCCTGATTATCGGTCATCGACGTGTTTTCTAGGCCGGGCGTTAGCCCGGCCTTTTTCATTCCGCAATAGCTGGGGCGGGAGGCGCCGGGTCTTTAGCCGGCTGCCGCTTCGGGCGCCTCAGCAGCAGCACAATCGGCAGCGCGGCGAGCGTCACCCACATCATCAGTTTGAAATCATCGAGAAAGGCGATCATCGTCGCCTGCTGCATGACGAGCCCGTTGAGCGTCGAGGCCATCCGCCCGATCCCGCCAGCCGCCTGCAGGGCATCGCGCAGCGGACCCCAGTCGAAACTCAGCCGCGAGCCGATCTCCATCTGATTGATCGTCGCGCCAGGGTGCAGGTCTGCCCTCAAAACTGGACATTTTCGCCCTATTGGGGCAGAAGCCCCCGCAACAGGAGAGCCTTTCCCCGTGTCTGCCCCGCCCCGCACCATCGCCACCTCTCGCCGCTTTTCCGTGGCGCCCATGATGGATTGGACTGACCGCCATTGCCGGACCCTGCACCGGCTGCTGACGGCTGAGGCCCTGCTCTTTACTGAGATGGTCACGGCGCCCGCCATCGTCCATGGCGACCGCGAGCGCCTGTTGGGCTTTGGCGCGGTCGAGCACCCCATTGCGCTGCAACTGGGTGGGTCGGACCCGGCCGAACTGGCCGAGGCAACCCGCCTTGCTGAACCCTTTGGCTATGATGAAATCAACCTGAATGTCGGCTGCCCGTCAGATCGGGTGCAGTCGGGCCGCTTCGGGGCCTGCCTCATGGCCGAACCGGCGCTGGTGGCCGATTGCGTGCGGGCGATGAAAACCGCAACCGATCGTCCGGTTACCGTCAAATGCCGCATTGGCATCGACGATCAGGATACGGAGGAAAGCCTTGATCGCTTTGCCGATGGTCTGGTCGGGGCCGGGGTGGATGCGCTCTATGTCCATGCCCGCAAGGCCTGGCTCAAGGGCCTGAGCCCCAAGGAAAACCGCACCATTCCGCCGCTCGACTATGATCGCGTGCACCGCCTCGCCACACGGCTTCGGCCGCTGCCGGTCCTTCTCAATGGCGGGCTTGAAACGCTCGAGGCCGGCCTTGCCGCGCAGGGACCGTGCTTTGGCATCATGCTGGGTCGTGCTGCCTACCACGACCCGATGCTGCTCGCCGCCGTCGACGCCGAGGTCTTCGGGCAGGATCACGCGCTGCCCGATCTGGGCGCCCTCATGGCGGCCATGGCCGATTACGCCGAAGCGCAGATGGTGCAAGGCACAAGGCTGAATGCCATCACGCGGCACATGCTGGGGCTCGCCAATGGGCTGCCCGGTGCGCGCCAGTTCCGCCAGATCCTGTCGGTCGAGGCCTGCCGCAAGGGCGCGGGGCCCGAAACGCTGGTCCGCGCGCTTGATGCCCTCACGCGTGCCGCCGCCTGAGGCCTATTTGCTGGTCCAGAAATCGGCCTGAAGCTGAGCGGCTTCGTCTTCGAGCATCGGGCCCACCAGTTCGGTGGGCCGCTGCCCGGCGTTGAACACGATTTCGCAGGGCAGATCGAGCGTCGGATTTTCCTCATGCGCCCCGGTCTGTTCCTTGAGGCCGCGCTCGGTCTGGCCATAAACCACCCGCCCGATCCCGGCCCAGTAGATCGCCCCGGCGCACATGGCGCAGGGTTCGGCTGAGGTATAGAGCGTGCAGTCTTTCAGCTCATCGAGGCTGAGATTGCGCGCCGCCCAGGACGCGAGCAGCCGTTCGGCATGGGCCGTGCGGTCGCCGCCTTCGCTGGTATAGCCATTGCCCTGCCGCGCCAGAATGCGGCCAGATTTGTCCGCCAGCACCGATCCGAAGGGATGATCGCCCCCATCGCGGGCCGCTTTGGCCACCTGAAAGGCTTCGCGCAGCAGGGCTTCGTCATGGTCACGTTTCGGCATCAGGGGCTCCAGGGCAGGGGTCTTGCCTTAGTCGCGCAGTTCGAGCGCGCTCCCCTTCACCGCATACTGGCTGAGCGTTCTCAAAAAGCTCATGCCCAACAGGCTGGTATCGAGTGCGCCCGGCTCCACCACAAAGGCGCGCACATTGTTGCGCACGATCCCGCCCACGTCCACCCGGTCGAGCGTGACTTCTGCCGCCTTTCCGGTGCCATTCGCCGTCGCCACGGGGATATGGTAGCTGAGCGCCGCCGTTTCGATCCCGGCGGTCTCGGCATCCTTGTGCGACAGCACGATGGCACTCGCGCCCGTATCGAAAATCGTCGAGATCGGGTGCCCGTTGATGCTGGTTTTCACCGTGAAATGCCCGTCGCGCCCGGCGCGGAAGGTCACGGCGCCGGTCTGGTCATCGACCACGGCAACGCCCGGCATCAGTTCGCCGACAAGGCGGGAGGCGACATCGGTCAGGTCCGCCCGATAGGTGTACCCCACCAGCACCAGCCCGAAAATCACGCCCCAGGCGATGAGATTGCCGAGCAGTTCCGACAGGCTGCGCCGTCGCGCAAAAATCCCCCCGGCAAGGAGGATCAGGATGATGACAAGCGGCAGCGCCTGCGCCAGTTGCCCGTCGCTGAGCCCAAGAGCATTGCCGGCATCGGTGTTGAGGATCACCACGATACCGAAGCCAACGAGCAGCGCGACGCCAATAAACAGCATGAGAGAGTGAGCACCTGAAGTGGCCAAGACACCCCTAACAATGGGGTGCCGAGCGGCGAAAGAAAAGCACCTGTCAGTGAAAGGCCAAAAACACGGTAAGGGTTGCCAGTTCAATGAGGCCGATCAGCGCGCCGATCAGATCGCCGGTCTGCCCACCCACCAGCCTGCGGCAGAGCAACACCCACAAAGTCGCCACGCCCGCCGCCGCTGCGGCGGCGAGACCAAAGGCCAGAACGCTGGTGAAGGGCGCCGCGAGCGCAAAACCAATAACGGCCGACAAACCCATGCCGACCCAGAACGGGCGGGCGCCGAGGCGTCCGGCTGTGGCCGATGCCCCGCCGGTCCGGGCCGCTGGAAGCGCGACGGCCATCCACAACCCGGCTGAGCGCGCGAGCACGCCCGTTGCAATAAGGAGTGCCGCCCCGGCGAGCGGATTGACTGCCACAACGCTGGCGAGCCCCGCAACGCGGATGAGCACCGCCAGTACGAGCGCCAGAACCCCATAGGTGCCGTGGCGGCTGTCTTTCATGATCTCGAGCCGCCGGTCGGCCGTCGCGCCGCCGAAGAGCCCGTCGAACGCGTCGGCAAGGGCATCCTCGCTCATGGCGCCGGTCACGAGGGCCGATGCGCCAACCGCAAACCCCGCGGCCACGAGCGGCGGCAGGCCGAGAAACGCCAGCGCTGCCAGCAGCACGGCGGGGCCAGCGCCAATCAGGACGCTGGCGAAACCGAGGCCGCCTGCCATGCGGTTGAGGTCGGGCGCACGATGCTCTGCCGGGCCCGTCGGCAGCCGCGAGAAAAACCGCAGCGCCATGGCGAGATCATCGCCCAGCCGGTCGCGCAGCCCCTGTCTGGTTTCGGCCATTTACAACCCACCCGCCCTTGGTCCAAGTGTCCGCTGTCTATCACCCGCCCCCCAGAGTCGCCACGACCATGACCTCGCCCTTTGCCGACATCCTCGACCTCATCCATATCGCCCCGATGGGCGATGACGCCGCCGTGGCCGCGGTGCGCGCCCGCGACCTCACCCTCACCAAACCGGCCGGGTCCTTGGGTGAACTGGAGCATCTGGTCGAGTTTCTGGCGCGCTGGCAGGGCAAGGCCGTGCCCACAATTGATAATCCCATGGTGGCGATTTTCGCCGGTAATCACGGCGTGACCGATCAGGGCGTCTCGGCCTTTCCGCGCGCCGTTACGGCGCAGATGGTGAAAAACTTCACCGAGGGCGGGGCGGCCATTTCGCGCATCTGCGCGCAGCACGAAATCAACCTGCGCGTGTTCGAACTGGCGCTTGAAATGCCCACCGGCGACATCACCCTCGAGCCCGCCATGGATGACCGCATGGCCGCGGCCACCGTGGCCTATGGCATGGAAGCCGTGGCCGGTAAGCCCGATCTTCTTGGCCTTGGCGAAATGGGCATTGGCAATACTACCATTGCGGCCGCGATCTACGCCGCGCTCTATGGCGGCACCGGCGCGGATTGGGTCGGCCGGGGTACCGGCGTTGACGATCAGGGCCTCACCCGCAAGGCCGCCGCCGTGGATCGCGCGCTCAGCCGCCACAAGGATGCGCTGGGCGACCCGCTGCTCATCCTCGCGCGGCTCGGTGGACGCGAAATTGCCGCCATGCTGGGGGCCATTCTCGCAGCGCGGCAGCAGAAAATCCCGGTGTTTATTGATGGCTATGTGGCCTCGGCCGCAGCCGCGCTTGCCCACGCCATCAACCCCGATGCCATTGCCCATTGCCGCTTCGCCCATCGCTCCGCTGAGGGGGCGCATGGGCGGGTTCTGGATGCGATGGGGGTCAGGCCGCTGCTCGATCTTGGTATGCGGCTTGGCGAAGGCACCGGGGCGGCCCTCGCCATCGTCCTGGCAAAGACCGCGCTTAATCTCCACACGAGCATGGCGACCTTCAGCGCGGCCGGCGTCTCTCAGCGCGGCTGATCAGCCGACGCGCGCCAGCGGCACCGCAACCGCCGCTTTGCGCACCCGGCCCACGGGGAAGGTCACTATGGCCTCGGTGCCCACGCCCTCGCGGCTGAAAATATCGAAGCGGCCCTGGTGGAGCGCCATCAGGCGGCTGACAATGCCGAGCCCGAGACCCGCGCCCTGACCGGGGCGTTTTTCCGACAGCGTGCCGAGCCGCCGCGCCTCACGCGCCGCCATCAGATCGTCGCGGCTCATGCCCATCCCTGTGTCGCGCACCGACACCATCTGCCCGCCATCGGCCGACAGGGCGACCCGCAGGTCCACGGTCCCGCCATCCTCAGTGAATGTGATGGCGTTTGAGCACAGGTTGATCAGCACCTGCCGCACGGCGCGCTCATCGCACAGCAACGGGGGCAGTGCAGCCAGGTGCAGCCGGAAGGTCAGGCCCTTGCTCTTCGCCTTCATCTCCAGCATGCGGCGGCAATCCTCGGCAATATCGGCAAGGTGCAGCGGTTCTTCAGAGAGTTCATACCGGCCGGAATCTATGCGGCTGAGGTCCAGCAATTCGTTGATCAGCGTTAAAAGGTGCTGGCCCGAGTGGTGGATATCGCTCGCATAATCGCGGTACTGTGCCACCTGGTGCGGGCCCAGAAGTTCGGATTTCAGCACTTCGGCAAAGCCGAGAATGGCGTTCAGCGGGGTCCGCAGCTCGTGGCTCATGGTAGCGAGAAAGTGCGACTTCGCGCTGTTTGAACGCTCGGCCTGCCAGCGCGCGAGATCGGCCTGGAGCCGGGCCTCTGTCGCGCGGCGTGCCAGCGCCTCGGCACCCTCCACCGCTTCGATGCGGCTGCGTTCAATCCCCGAAAGATCGAGCCCGAGGCGGCAGAACGCGAGCGTTGCCCCCGCCATCACCACGCCGAGCGTCCAGCTGGCGCTACCCGCGAGCGCCTGGAGACCGAGCGCCGCGCCGATGCCGAGGGGCAGCGTGCCGAGGATCACGGCGAAGCTGAGGTGCCGGGCCATGATGGCGTTGATCGCAAGTCCGATCAGCGCCGTGCCGAACAGCGTGCTGATCGGCGTAGCGGCCGCGTCGGGCCACAGGGCGATCAGCCCGATCCCGGCCCAACTGATCCCGAACAGCATTTCGCTGAGCCCGATCAGCAGGCGGTCCGGGCCGCGTTTCAGCGTCATGCGCGCAACGAGCAGCACCGGCACCAGCGCCGCGCCGATGGCGGCGGCCCAGCTCAATCCGGCGACCGGACCGAGGCTGATCGCCGTCACAGCAGCAAGCCCGGCGATCAGCAGCACCAGGACGGGGGCTTCGGCGAGCCGCGCCCGTGCATGCGCCTGATGGATGGCATGCGCAACGCTCGCTGTGTCAGGCGGCGCGCCGGTCTCGGCCGTGTCCGCTGATGGAAGGGCCGATGGCGCCACCAACGGGGGCACCATGCCGCCCTCTGGCGCGGGCGGCGCAAATGTCATGGCTGTGGGGCGCATACGCTGAACTCGGTTACTGGACCCCGGCAGGCGCGATCGCCTGCTCGACTGGGGCCAACCCTAGACCCGCCGGGGTTAAGCGACGGTGAAACGCGAGGCGCGGTTGCGTGTCTTTCCGCCGCGCGAGCTCCGCGTTGACAGACGGAAGAAATTTGCGCTTTATCCCGGCAATTCGCTGCGGATTTGCGCTTACGGGTCCAAACACCCGCCAATTCGCAATCTGGTTTCGTAAGGATGCCCATAATGGACAAGATCGACCGCAAGATCCTCGCGCTTTTGCAGAAGGATGCGACCATGCCGGTGGCGGAAATTGGTCGGAAGGTTGGCCTGTCCACCACCCCGTGCTGGCGCCGCATTCAGAAGATGGAAGAAGACGGCATCATCAAGGGCCGCGTTGCTGTGCTCGATCCGGCCAAGGTCAATGCGGGTGTCACGGTCTTTGTCTCGATCCGCACCAACGAACACAATGAAGCCTGGATGCGGAAATTCGCTGCCGTGGTGGAAGACTTCAACGAAGTCGTCGAGTTCTACCGCATGAGCGGCGAGACTGATTATCTGCTGCGCGTGGTCGTGCCCGATATCGGGGCCTATGACGCGTTCTACAAAAAGCTCATCGCCAAGATTGCGCTGAGCGATGTGAGTTCATCCTTCGCCATGGGCCAGATCAAATATACCACGGCGCTGCCGCTCGAGTTTGCCCTTGTCGACGACGACGACAAATAGACCACGAATCCCAGAGCAAAATAAAAAGGCCGCCTCCCGGGGGAGACGGCCTTTTTTGTTAAGCTCAATGATCGGCTTTACTGCCGAACCACCACCAACGCACCCACCCGCACGCGGGTGAAGAGATCGGTGATATCTTCATTGGTGAGGCGGATACAGCCCGACGAGACGGCCTGACCAATAGTCCAGGGCTCAGACGTGCCGTGAATACGGTAGAGCGTGTCGCCAATATAGAGCGCCCGCGCGCCCAGCGGATTATCCGGGCCACCCGGCATATAGGCTGGCAGATCGGGCACGCGCTTGCGCATCTGGTCCGGCGGCGTCCAACCGGGCCACTCAGCCATGCGCGTGATCTTGTGCTGGCCCGCCCAGCGGAACCCGTCGCGCCCCACGCCAATGCCGTAACGCATTGCTTTGCCGCCTTCGAGCACGAGGTAAAGCCGCCGCTCAGAGGTTTCGATAACAATGGTGCCGGGCTTGAAACTGGTCTGGTAGGGGACAGTGGCCTTGGGCACCGCGCTGCCGCGCTTCGTGCGCGCCTGCACTGCGCTCGCTTTTTCCCACTGGTTGGTATCGAAGTTAAAGACCATACCGGCTGCCGAGGCGGCCCCGATCGTCGATATGCCGAGGATCGCCGTCATGGCCGCCGCCATGATGATCCTGATGATTGCGTTCGTGTTCAAACCCGCGCCTCTTGTCGATTCGAGGGCCTTCATGGCCCCAGTCGTCGTGCCTGATAGACTGTTCATTGCAACGGCGCAAATGGCCCTCGTGCCGATTCGTTGCCATATTCAGTCATGCAGATTCATTGTGTTGCCACGAAGTGACAATTACCACTCACCAAAGCGTGAGTTTATCTTCGATTCTGATGAGGTTGAGCGTGGGAGAAGAGTTAAAACGTGAAGCCGCCCGCCGGGCGCTCGAGGAGGTGCGTCCTGGCATGCGCCTCGGTCTCGGCACCGGCTCGACCGCCCGCCACTTTGTTGAGCTGTTGGGCGAGCGGGTCAAGGCCGGGCTTGAGGTCATCTGTGTGCCCACCTCCGAGGCGACGGCCGCCCAGGCGCGCGGCCTCGGCATTGCACTCTCCGATCTTGAAACCCTGCCGGCGCTCGATCTGACCATCGATGGTGCCGACGAGATTGGCCCCGGTCTTGCCCTCATCAAGGGCGGCGGTGGCGCCCTGCTGCGCGAGAAGATCGTCGCGGCGGCCTCCGCGCGCATGGTGGTGATTGCCGATGCATCGAAGCAGGTCAGCCTGCTCGGGCGTTTTCCGCTCCCGGTTGAGGTCAACCTGTTCGGGCTCGGGGCAACGTCGCTGGCCCTTCAGGCGGTGATGACCCGCTTTGGCGCCGAGGGCGCGTTGCGCCGACGGTTGACGCCCGACGGCGCGCCCTTCGTTACCGACGGTGGCCACGCCATCCTTGATGCTTTTTTTGGCCGCATTCCTGATCCAGAAGCGCTATCGAGGGCTCTTCTGGATATTCCGGGCGTTGTAGAGCATGGCCTCTTCCTCAAGCTGTGCGTCCGCGCTTATGTGGCGGGGGCGAATGGCATCGAGGTTCTGGACGCCGCGCCGCGCCTCGGCTAGAGGCTCTCGTATGATCCTGGCAACCTGAATAGGCAAAACGCCAATGACCTTGACCCTGAAACGCGCTCCGACCCTTGTTGCGGCTGCACTGTCGCTGTTCCTGTCGCTTTTTGTGGCGCTTCCGGCGCTCAGCCAGGAAGTCTCGCCCGAACATCTCGCACTTGCGCGTCAATATATCGACCTGACCGACCAGTCGGCCCTTTATGAGTCCGCCGTTGCCCAGGCTGGTGCCAAGACTTACCGGCAACTCCTGCCGCAGAACCCTGAAATTGCCGATGCGCTCAACGAGGCGATCACCACGGTGGTCAAGGCCTATGCCGACAAGAAGGGCGACCTCTACGATCAGATCGCGCGCGTCTACGCGACGGTCTTCAACGAACAGGAACTGAAGGATATCGTGGCCTTCTATTCCTCGCCCACGGGGACCAAGCTGGCCAAGGCCAATGCGGAACTCAACCCCACCATCAAGCGTGTCGTTGACATCTTCACGGTGAATCTCAATTCCGAGTTCTTCGCCAGGGTGCGCGCCGAATTGAAGGCCAAGGGCATCGATACCTGATCGCCTTGATCCCGCTTATGACCAGCCCCGCTTCGGCGGGGCTTTTTTATCGGGCCTAATTTTCTTGGGGGATGTATGGACACGAAGTTTGATCTGGTTGTGATTGGCGGCGGCTCGGGCGGCGTGCGCGCGGCACGCATTGCGGCCGGCTATGGCGCCCGTGTCGCGATCATCGAGGAATACCGCGTCGGCGGCACCTGCGTGATCCGGGGCTGCGTGCCGAAGAAACTCTTCGTCTATGCCTCGCGCTTTGCCGACCTGTTCGAGATTGCCCCCACCTTCGGCTGGACCGTCGATGCCCATTTCGATTGGCCCACCCTCATGGCCAATAAGGATAAGGAAATTGCGCGCCTTGAGGCCGCCTATTCCGCCGGGCTCGACAAGGCGGGCGTCACCATTTTCCGCGACCGCGGCGAAGTCACTGGCCCCAACAGCGTCCGCCTCGTGAAGGCCGGCACCGACCTGACCGCCAAAACCATCCTCATCGCCACGGGCGCGCGCCCATCGCTGCCGCAAATTCCGGGGCGCGAATTGGGCATCACGTCCAATGAAGCGCTGCACCTTGAGCGCCTGCCGCATTCGATCCTGATCGAAGGGGGCGGTTATGTGGCGGTTGAATTCGCCACAATTTTCGCCGGTCTCGGGGTCAACACCACTCTGATCTATCGCGGCAACCGCGTCTTGCGCGGCTTTGACGAGGACATGCGCGAAGGCCTTGATGCCGGGCTCGAAACCCGGGGCATCCGCCGCATTTACGAAACCAATGTGCTGAGCCTCAAAAAGACCGGCAGCGACATCACCGTCGCTTTTTCCGATGGCACCGAAGCGCCCTTTGGCGCAGTGATGTTTGCCACCGGCCGCGTGCCCAACGTGAAGGGGCTCGGGCTCGAGCATGCCGGGGTTCATCTCGATGCGGCTGGCGCCATTGCGGTGGATGCCTATTCGCAAACCAATGTGCCCTCGATCTATGCCGTGGGCGATGTGACCAACCGCGTGCAACTGACCCCCATTGCCATCCGCGAGGGCCATGCCTTCGCCGACACGGTGTTCGGCGGCAAGCCGACCGCCGTCGACCACAGTTCAGTCGGCAGTGCCGTGTTTGCTGAACCCGAAGTCGCCTCCATCGGCCTCACCGAGGCGGAAGCCGCGACCCATGGCGATATCGATGTCTATATCGCCCGCTTCCGGCCGATGATGAACACGCTCTCGCTTAAATCCGATCGGATGATCATGAAGCTGATCACCCGCGCCGAGGGTGGCCTGGTGCTGGGGTGCCATGTGCTCGGGCCGGGCGCGGCGGAGATCATTCAGATGGCGGCCATCCCCATGGGCATGGGGGGCACCAAGGCCGATTGGGACCGGGCCGTGGCCATGCATCCCACCGCAGCCGAGGAACTGGTGACCTTCCGCACCCCGACCCATCGCTATCGCGGCGGCCAGCGGGTCTAGCCCCCCGGGGGACAACCTGATAGACCGCCGCGGCAGAAAAACGGAGTATGCCCATGAGCTGGACCCCCGAAAGCTGGCGCACGAGGCCCGTGACCCAGGTTCCCGCCTATCCCGATCCGGCCCGCCTTGCCGCGACCGAGACGCAGCTCCGAAAATTTCCGCCGCTGGTTTTTGCCGGTGAAGCGCGCGAATTGAAGCATCAGCTCGCCGAAGTGGCGGCGGGCCGGGCCTTTCTCCTGCAGGGCGGCGATTGCGCCGAGAGCTTTGCCGAGCATGGCGCCGACCATATCCGCGATTTCTTCCGCGTATTCTTGCAGATGGCGGTGGTGCTGACCCATGGCGGCTCGAAGCCGGTGGTGAAGGTTGGCCGCATTGCCGGCCAGTTCGCCAAGCCGCGCTCGGCCGATACCGAAACCATCGACGGGCTGACCCTGCCGTCTTATCGCGGCGACATCATCAACGATATTGCCTTCACGCCTGAGGCGCGACTGCCCGATCCTGACCGTCTGCTGCTCGCTTATCGGCAGTCGGCGGCGACGCTCAACCTGCTGCGCGCCTTTGCGACGGGCGGCTATGCCGACCTGACCCGCGTGCATGAATGGACCATGGGCTTTATGAAGGATTCCAAGGCCTATCCGCGCTTTGAGCAGGTGGCCCAGAAGATCGACGAAGCCATCGATTTCATGCGGGCGCTAGGGCTCAATTCCGAGAATACGCCGGCGCTGCGTGAAACCCGCTTCTACACCTCGCACGAAGCGCTTCTGCTCGGCTACGAGGAGGCGCTCACCCGGCGCGACTCAACGAGTGGCGACTACTACGCCACCTCGGGCCATATGCTGTGGATCGGCGACCGCACCCGCCAGCCCGATGGCGCGCATGTCGAATATTTCTCGGGGATCAAGAACCCCATCGGCATCAAGTGTGGCCCCTCGCTTTCGACCGGCGATCTCATCCGCCTGCTCGATACGCTCAACCCGGCCAATGAGGCGGGGCGGATCACGCTGATTTCCCGCTTCGGCGCCGACAAGGTTGCCGAGCACCTGCCGCGTCTCATCGAAGCGGTGGAACAGGAAGGCCGCGCGGTCGTGTGGGTCTGCGACCCCATGCATGGCAACACCATCAAGGCCTCGAACGGCTACAAGACCCGCCCGTTTGATCGCGTTCTGGCCGAAGTGCAGGGCTTTTTTCAGGTGCATCGCGCCATGGGCTCGTATGCGGGTGGCATTCACATCGAAATGACCGGCGATGACGTGACCGAATGTGTGGGCGGTGGAGTGGCCGCCATCACTGAGGCCGGCCTCGTCGACCGCTACCACACCTATTGCGACCCGCGCCTCAATGCCTCGCAGGCGCTCGAACTGGCCTTCCTCGTGGCCGAGGAACTGCGCACCGGCCAGCCGGCGGCCGCGACACACGCGGCGGAATAGGCGCGGGGGGCCTTGTCCCCCGCCTGCGGTGTCCCCCCGCGCCCTTGCCGGGCCGGGGGCGAAAAGCTAATTGAGTGCCAAGCTTTCCCCGGAACCGCCCCGTGACCGATCACCTCCGTATTGCGCTGGCCCAGGCCAATCCCACCGTCGGGGCCATTGCGGCCAATCTCGGCCGCGCCGAAGCCCTCGTCGATGAGGCGCTGGCGGCCAAGGCCGACATCGTGATGTTCACCGAACTGTTCCTCACCGGCTATTTCCCCGATGATCTGCTGTTCAGGCCCCGCTTCATCGCCGATGCCATGGCGGCGGCCGAAGCGCTGGCGCAGCGCACCGCCGGTACGACGCTCACTGTGATCCTGCCGTCGCTCTGGCAGGAGGGTGCCGTGCTCACCAATTCGGTTCTCGTCCTCGAAGGCGGCCGGATTACCGCGCGGCGTGACAAGCACGAATTGCCCAATGACGACGTGTTTTATGAGCGCCGCTATTTCTCGCCCGGCCCCTTGCCCCAGCCCGTCACCATCAAGGGTGTGCCGATCGGCCTGCCGATCTGCGAGGATATCTGGCACGATGCGGTCACGGCCCACCTCGTCGCGGCGGGGGCCGAGCTGCTGCTGTGCCCTAATGGCTCGCCCTATTGGCACGACAAACAGACGACGCGCTATCAGCGGGTGCGTGATCGTGTGGCGGCCCATGGCGTGCCCGTGGTCTATCTCAATCAGGTCGGCGGCCAGGATGAGCTGGTGTTTGATGGCGCGAGTTTCGCCATCGAGCCCGGCGGACACCTCGTCATGCAAGCTAAAAGCTTCACGCCTGATTTCATCATCACCGAATGGTCGCGCACCGCGTCGGGCTGGCGCGCCACGAAAGAGGCCATGACCCCCTTGCCAGAGGCCGATGAGGCACCATGGCTCGCCGCCATGCTCGGCCTTCGCGACTACGTGAACAAGAACGGCTTCAGCTCAGTGCTGCTGGGGCTTTCCGGCGGCATTGATAGTGCGGTTGTGGCCGCGCTCGCCGTCGATGCGCTCGGGGCGGATCGCGTCCACGCGCTGATGCTGCCTTACCACTACACCTCGGAAGAAAGCCTCGTCGATGCGCGGACCTGCGCCGAGCGGCTGGGCATCCGTTACGATGTCGTGCCCATCGCCGCCCCGGTGGAAAGCGCGCTGGGGGCACTGGCACCGGTGTTTCAGGGGCGTCCGGCCGATCTCACCGAGGAAAACATCCAGTCACGCCTGCGCGGCGTGTACCTTATGGCCGTGTCCAACAAGCTGGGCGGTCTGCTGCTCACCACCGGCAATAAATCCGAGATGGCCGTTGGCTATGCCACGCTCTACGGCGATATGAACGGGGCCTTCAATCCGATCAAGGACATGCTGAAAATGCAGGTCTATGCGCTCGCCGCCTGGCGCAATGCGCACCGGCCGCAAGGGGCGCTCGGCCCGGCCGTCGAGGTCATTCCGACCAACATCATCGACAAGGCGCCAAGCGCCGAACTGCGGCCCAATCAGACCGATCAGGATTCGCTGCCGCCCTATCCCATCCTCGATGAAATCATCGCCGGGCTGGTCGAACAGGACTTGTCGCTCGCCGAAATCGTGGCAAAGGGCGAAGGCCGCTTTGATCTGGCGCTGGTGCGGCGGCTCGAACGCCTGATCGGGCTTGCCGAATACAAGCGCCGTCAGGCGCCCCCTGGCGTCAAGCTCACGCGTAAGGCGTTCGGGCTCGGGCGCCGCTACCCGATCACCAATGGCTATCGCGATACCCATGACGCCATCGCGGCGCTGCCGCCACACCTCTCCAAAGGGCTCGAATGACCACCATTGTCCGCTACGCGCCCTCGCCCACCGGGCGGCTCCATATCGGCAATGCGCGGCCCATGCTGCTCAACTGGTTGTTTCGGCTCAGGACCGGCGGCCAATACATCCTGCGGCTCGATGATACCGATCAGGCCCGCTCCACCGAGGCCTTTGCGAGAGGGATCATCGACGACCTGACCTGGCTCGGTGTCAAACCTGACCTGACCGTGCGCCAGTCGGATCGCACGGCGCTTTATGATCGGGCGCGCGATACACTCATCGCGTCGGGGCGGCTCTACCCGTGTTTTGATACCGAGGACGAGCTGGAGGCGGCGCGCATGCGTGCGCGTCGGCTCGGGCTCCCGCCGATCTATAACCGGCAGGCGCTGACCCTCACTGACGCCGACCGGGCGCGCTTCACGGCCGAGGGCCGCACGCCGCACTGGCGCTTCCGGCTCGAGGGCAAGCCCGTCGGTTTCACCGATCTCATTAAGGGGCCGCAGACGGTCAACACCGCATCCATGTCCGATCCGGTGCTTATCCGCGCTGACGGCACCTATCTCTACACGCTGCCCTCGGTGGTCGATGATATCGACCTGCGGATCACCCATGTCATCCGCGGCGAGGATCATGTGTCCAATACGGGCACCCAGATTGAGATTTTCGAGGCGCTGGGCGGTGCTGTGCCCGAATTCGCGCATCATAATCTGTTGACCGGCGCCGATGGGGAGGGCCTCTCGAAGCGGTTGGGCTCGCTGTCGCTGGCCGATCTGCGCGCCGAGGGCTTTGAGCCCATGGCGGTCGCCGTGGCCGCGACCCTCAACGGCACCAGCCTGCCGCTCAATCCCTACAGCTCACTGACGGCGCTCGCAGACGTCCTGCCGCTTTCGGCCATTTCGCATGGCTCGGCGCGCTTTGATCCCGATGAGCTCAAAAGCCTCAACGCGCGGCTCCTGCACAGTCTCGATTACGCCGAGGTCGCGCCGCGCCTGAAGGCCCTGGGCCTTGATCGCGAGCCGCTCTGGCTGGCGCTCCGCTCCAATCTCACGGTCTTTGCCGATATTGCGGCGCTCGCCACCCTCATTACCGGTCCGGTTACGCCGGTGATCGCCGAGGTCGATAAAGATTTTATCGCACAGGCGCGCGACCTTCTTCCCGCTGAGCCCTGGGACAGCGAGACCTGGGGGCACTGGACGAAGGCGATGAAAGACGCCACCGGCCGGAAGGGCAAGGACCTGTTCCTGCCGCTGCGTCTTGCGCTCACCGGGCGGCACGATGGCCCCGAACTTAAAGCGCTGCTGCCGCTTGTTGGGCGTAAGGCGTCTCTGGACCGACTATCCTGACGCGCTTGCCGTTAAACGTGAGGATCCGGGTCGCCACCGCTGACGGCGCGGTGATCCGCACCACCGTTTCGCCCGGCGCGGCGGGACGGCGGCGGGGCAGGGGCACATCCACATAAATCGCCTGGTCGGCTTCGGCCGTGACGGTCACCGCCTGCCGTCCGCGCGGATCGCGCAAGGGCAGCGGGAACGTTGCGCCCCGGAAGGTCACCATTGCGCGCTGTCCGCGCCCGGGCATTTCGACAAGCGCAATCTGGCCATAGTCCATGGCCGATTGGCACTTGTTCGCTTTGTCATATTCGGTGCGGAACCGGAACGCGTTGGGCAATGTGCTATAGGCTTCGCCATACTGGTTGATCATCTGGTCGGGATCCTGGCCCGGGTTGTCGTAATAGTACAGATCGACATCCAGCGTGGGGCACATGGCCCGGCACTGCTCGGCATCATTGGGCACATAGTCGACGAGCGTTGAATAGCTGATCGGCCAGTAGAACCCGTCGGTCTTGCGCACGCAGAGCGTCCGCACCGTGTGGTAATTGCCATAGGGGTCAAACTGCTCGCCGCGCACGCCGCCTGCACCATCAAAGGCATCGCCGATGGCGTTGAACAACTGGTCGAACAGATTGCCCCGCTCGCGCGGCCGCTCGGCCTGGCCGTCGCAGCCAAAACGCGCCATCTGCTGCAAAACGGCTTCGCGCTGGCTCGCCACCGCGTCACCGGTATCGACGCGGCGGCTCAGCGCCTCAAGCCGCGTGCGTCCATCGGTAATGGTCCGCGCCAGCACCCGGCATTCCGGGCTCAGCGTGCGTCCGGCCTTGGCGTCATCATTGCAGCCCTGACGGATATAGGCGCTTTCCGAGCGCTGCAGATCCCGCTTCAGCTGTTTGAGGGTCTGGTCATTGCCGCTCTGGCCCTGAAAATCTGAATTGCGGTCGAGTGCCGCCAATTGCTGCTTGAGCTGCACACAGGCCGCCGCCTGGGCCATGGCCGCGTCTGTGCCGGCCGCCACCATGGACAGGGCGACAAGCAGCATGAGCCCGAGGCGCATGAGTCCAATCCGCATCAGATCAATCGTCATCACCCACCGTATCGGTGCCTTCGCATCACGGGACCAATTGTCTTCAGGCTTCAAAAACCCCCGCGCGCCCTTTACCCTATCAGGGCACGGTGAATGAAAACACCTGCCGGTGCCCCTGGGTTCCATGGCGCTGGCCCGTCTGCGGGTGGGAAATCCGTCCCGGCCTGAAATGCCACTCTGTTTTGAAGCGATTAGGTCGCAAATCTGACGTATTTTACCGTATGTGATCGGTGAAGGCGCGCTCGAGGTTGCGCCAGACGCTACAGGAGTTTTCATGCGTTTACGCCACGCGCTTGCCGTATTCATCGCCGCCCTTGCCGTTTCGGCAGGTCCGGCCGTCCGCGCCGAAGATCAGCCGGCTCCGGCCGCCGATTTTGCCGCCTTCAACACGTCCTGCATGGGCGCAACGAGTTTCCTCTTGGGCGAACCGCCCGCCGGTGTCGATGTCGGCGCCGTGTTCACCGCGCTTTGCGGCTGCCTCGCGACCGAGTTCGCGCCGCTCTCCCAGGCCGATCTCGACATGCTGACGGCCGATCTCAACGGCACGGCCACCAAGGAAAGCCGCGATGCCTATGCGGGCTACCCCGAGTTGGCGAGCAAGGCCCAGGCTGGCCTCAACAGCTGCTTTACGAGCGATGCCGTTATGCCCCTGCTGAAGCCGGCGGCCCCCGCCGACGCCCCGAAGCAGTAAGCCTGCGCATCAAGGCTGGTGAAACGGGGTGTCCCACGGGGCACCCCGTTTGCCTTTCGTCCCCGGGCCCGCTGTCCCCTTGATTTCCGGGCAATCTCGGCTATGGTGAGCGGATGAAGACCTGCACCATCATTCGGGGCATCATTATTATCCGCTAGCATTCGCTCGCGGCGCGGTCTTCTTCTTCCCGATAGTTCCTTGAAGAGCCGCCCGCGAGGGGTGGCTTTGTCGTGCGCGAGGATCTGTCTGTGGGAACACCCCCGGTTTTGCGGCTGACCAACACGCTGACGAGGACCAAAGAGGTCTTTCGTCCGATCGATCCGGCGCGCGTGCGCGTTTATGCCTGCGGGCCGACGGTCTATGACTTCGCCCACATCGGTAATGCGCGCCCGGTGATCGTTTTCGACCTGCTGTTCCGGCTGCTGCGGCTCCTCTATGGGGCCGATCATGTCACCTATGTGCGCAACATCACCGACGTGGACGACAAGATCAACGCCCGCGCCGTGCGCGACTTCCCCGGCCTGCCGCTCAACGAGGCCATCCGCCGCGTGACCGAAACCACGGCTGCCCAATATGGCAAAGATTGCGCCGCCCTCGGCGCGCTGAAGCCCAGCGTCGAGCCGCGCGCGACCGAAAACATCGCCGAAATGCAGGCGATAATCTCGACCCTGATCGAGCGCCATCACGCCTATGCGGCGAGTGGCGAAGTGCTGTTCGATACCGCCTCCATGCCCGATTACGGCCAGCTTTCGGGCCGCAATCTCGAGGACAATCTCGCCGGGGCGCGCATTGCCGTCGAGGCCCACAAAAAGAACCCTGCCGATTTCGTGTTGTGGAAGCAGTCCTCGCCCGATGAGCCGGGCTGGGACAGCCCCTGGGGCCGCGGTCGGCCCGGCTGGCACATTGAATGCTCCGCCATGAGTGAGCGCTACCTCGGCCCGGTGTTCGATATTCACGCGGGCGGGCTCGACCTCATCTTCCCGCACCATGAAAACGAGATCGCCCAGTCGCGCTGCGCCCATGGCACGCCGGTCATGGCCAACTACTGGCTGCACAACGGCTTTCTGCAGGTCGAAGGGCAGAAAATGTCGAAGTCGCTCGGCAATTTCGTCACCATTCATGAGTTGCTTGAAACCGACCGCTTTGGCGGACGGCGCTGGCCGGGCGCGGTGCTGCGGCTTGCCATGCTTATGACGCACTACCGCGAGCCCATTGATTTCTCGGTGAAGCGCCTCGAAGAGGCCGAACAGAAGCTGAAGGATTGGCAACGGGCCGCCTCGCCCCAGCCCGGCACACCGCCCGATGACAGTGTTGTTGCCGAGCTCTGCGATGACCTCAACTTTCACCGCGCCTCGGTGGCGCTCGATGCCATAGCGCGCAAGGCCAATCGCGGTACCGAGACGGCAGCGCATTGCCTGTATGCCACGCTCGATTTCCTCGGGCTCCTCGGCGACGATCTTCTGGCCAAAAACACCGCCGATGCGCCCTCGGGCGTCGATGCAGCGGTGGCCGAACGCCTCGCCGCACTCAATGCCAGGGATTTTGCCGGGGCCGACCGCATTCGCGCCGAGCTGCTGGCCCGGGGTATTCAGCTGATGGACTACAAGGACGAAACGGGCGCCCGCCAGACCCGCTGGGAGATGAAGTGATGTCGCGCGAACGCCTGTTTCTCTTCGATACGACCCTCCGCGATGGTGCCCAGACCGCCGGGATCGAATTTTCGCTCGAGGATAAAATCTCCGTGGCCGCACTCCTTGAGCAGCTTGGCCTTGATTATATCGAGGGCGGCTACCCCGGGGCCAATGTCGTTGACGACGCGTTTTTTGCCGAGCCGCGCCTCAAACACGCGACCTTCACCGCCTTCGGCATGACCAAGCGGGCCGGGCGCTCGGTGAGCAATGATCCGGGCGTACAGGCGATCCTCCATTCGGCGGCGTCCGCTGCCTGTTTTGTCGGCAAGGCCTGGGACCACCAGATCCGCACTGCGCTCGAAATCACGCTTGAGCAGAACCTCAACAATCTGGTCGAGACCGTCGAGGCCGGTGTGGCAGCGGGCAAGGAAGTGCTCATCGACTGCGAACATTTCTTTGATGGCTATAAATCCGACCCCGCGTACGCGCTGCAGTTTGTCGAGGCCGCGCTGAAGGCCGGCGCGCGCTGGGTGGTGCTCTGCGACACCAATGGCGGCACGTTACCTGACGAGGTAACCGATATCGTGCGCGCTGTGTGCCGCACCGTGCCCGGCGATCATCTGGGCATCCACGCCCATGATGATACGGGGCAGGCGGTCGCCAATTCGCTGGCGGCGGTTAACGCCGGTGTGCGCCAGATTCAGGGGACGCTCAACGGCATTGGCGAGCGCTGCGGCAATGCCAATCTCACGACCCTCATCCCCACGCTGATGGTGAAACCAAGCTTTGCCGAGCGGTTCGATCTGGGTGTCTCGCCGGAGCAGCTCGCCCGGTTGACCTCGGTGTCACGCGCCTTTGACGAACTGCTCAACCGCGCCCCGGCGCGGCAGTCGCCCTATGTCGGCACTGCGGCCTTTGCCACCAAGGCGGGCATCCATGCCTCCGCACTCGCCAAGGATGTGTCGAGCTACGAGCACATTGCCCCTGAACTGGTGGGCAATGAACGCTCGATCATGGTCAGCCAGCAGGCGGGAAAATCCAATCTTCTCGCCGCCCTGAAGCGCCACGGCATCACCGTCAACAAGGACGATCCGCGCCTCGAAAAACTGCTGCGCGCGGTAAAGGAACGCGAGGCACGCGGCTATTCCTATGATGGCGCGGACGCCAGCTTTGTGCTGCTGGCCCGGCACCTGCTTGGCACCGTGCCCGAGTTCTTCACGGTTGAAAGCTATCGCGCGTCGGTGGAGCGGCGCCACAATGCTCGGGGCGAGGAAATCACCGTCACTGAAGCCGTGGTCAAGATTCAGGTGGGCACCGAGCGCCTGATGTCGGTGGCCGAGGGCAATGGCCCGATCAATGCGCTCGATCTCGCGCTGCGCAAGGATCTCGGGGTCTTCTCGCACCGGATCGCTGACCTTGAACTCGTCGATTTCAAGGTGCGTATCCTCGATGGGGGCACGGGCGCGGTCACCCGCGTTCTGGTTGAAAGCCGCGATGGCTCCGGCGAGCGCTGGTACACCATCGGGGTCAGCCCCAACATCATCGATGCCTCTTTTGAGGCGCTTTATGAATCAATCACCTATAAGCTGTTGAAGACCGAAACCTGATCCCGTCCGGGCAGGTTGGCGTGGGGAGGTGCCGCTGACGGCCGAGGGCGAACGCCGGATCGTGTGGATCACCCTCGCTGCGGCGGGGCTGGCTGTGCTTGTCCTGATCCTCGGGCTGATGATGCCGGCCGCCACGGTCTGCGGCCCTCAGGAAGGCAGCCTGCTCGATTGCCTGCGGCGCGAACTCGACACCCGCGTCAACACAGCCGCGCCGCGCGAGGCCCTGTCCCCCGTTGCGCCAGCGCCAGCGAGCGCGCCCAAAAGTACGGCTGCGCCAGAGCCACGGGCTGCGCCAAACCCCGCCCCCACACCAGCGCCGCCTGCGCTTCGGCCCGCCGTGCCGCCGGTGACAACGCCCGTTCCCGAGCCTCCGGCCCTGGTGGTGCGAGCGCCGGTTGCGCCGCCCGCACCCGCGCCAGCCCGGAAGCCTGCCGCGCTGGTTCCCGCTGTACCGCCCGCTGCCGCGCCTGTGCCCATTGTTACGCCAAAGGCGGCGCCGCCTGGTCCGGTGATGCCCGCGCCTGCCCCCCGGATCGCCATTGACGCGGTGGAGGTGGACACTGGCACGGCCTATATCGCCGGCGAGGGCCCCGCTGAGGCGACCATGCGGCTTTATGTGAACGGCACGCCGGTCGGGGACAGCACAGTGACCGAAGGGCGCTGGTTCGTGTCGGGTCCGGGGCTCTTGAGTGCGCCCCGCGCCGAACTGCGGGTCGAAGCCCGCGACAGCACCGGGCGCATCGTCGGGGAAGGCCGCCTCACTATCGAGATGGCCGCGCCGCCGCCACCGGCACCGCTTAAACCGCTGTCGGAACCAGACCCTCGCCCGCCGTCACTGCCCAGCGCGGCACCTCTGCCCCAATCAGAACCATTGCTCCGCGGCCCGGCCGTCACAGCCCCTGTCCGCCAGCCAGTCGACGCGCGCCCGGCACCCGAACCCGAGTTGGCCGTCATGCCCGTGGTGGTGCAACTCGCGCCGTCCCGGGTTGAGCCTGCGCGTCGGCTGAGCTTTGGCAAGGCCATCATCCGGCCGGGCGATACGCTCTGGGGCCTCGCACGGCGCTATTACGGCACCGGGGCCGCCTATGGCACCATCTACCGCGCCAATCGCGACCTGATCGATCATCCGGGCCGCATTTTCCCCGGCCAAGTGCTCGAGGTGCCACTGGTGCTCGATGAATAGTCTGCGATGACGGCAGGGGGCGGCGTTCTTGCCTTGCCTTGGCCCCAAGGCCGGTCTATCGCTCTTTCACGATGCAGCCGCTCAATGATGACGACATCGCCAATATGATGCGGGCGCTCGGCCATCCCGTGCGCCTCAACATTCTGCGCATCGTTGCGCGCGACCGGCAGGGCGAATGCTGCTGCACGGACGTGACCCAGTGCCTGCCGCTGGCGCAATCGACCGTCAGCCAGCACATCAAGGTGCTGCTGGAAGCCGGGCTCATCGAGCGCCAGTCGCGCGGCACGCGCAATTGCTATTCATTGCGGGCAGACCGGCTCGCTGCTTTCGATGCCGCAACCCAGCGGCTGTTTTCGGGCCTCTCGCCCGTGTCCTCGCTTGAAGAGACCGCCTGATGAAAAGCCCCAAGCCAACCGGCCGGCGTCCGACCGTGGACGCCGCCGATGCCAATCTTATGGGAACGGTCGCGAACCTCTGGCAATACATGTGGCCGCCCGGCCGTCCCGATCTCAAGTTTCGCGTGGTGCTCGCCATCGCCGCGCTGCTCGTTTCGAAGATCGCCACCACCCTTGTTCCCTTCGCCTATAAGGGCGTCATCGATGCGCTTGGTGCCAGCCCGGACAATGCGGTGATCCTCGGGATAGCGGTCCCGCTCGTCCTCGTCATCGCCTATGGCGTGGGCAACATCATCGATGCCGGGTTCCAGCAGCTGCGCGACATCCTGTTCGCCGGGGTCGGCCAGAATGCCGTGCGCAAACTGGCGCTGCAGACCTTCGAGCACCTGCACCGGCTCTCCATGCGCTTTCACCTCCAGCGGCGCACGGGCGGGCTCAGCCGCGTCATCGAGCGCGGCACCAAGGGCATTGAAGCCATTGTGCGCTTCACCATGCTCAACACGGCCCCCACAATCATCGAATTCCTGATCGCCGCCGTGGTCTTTGTGGTGATGTTCGGGGTCAGCTACTTGGGCGTGCTGGTCGTCACCATCTGGCTATATCTCTGGTACACCATCGCCGCCTCCAACTGGCGCATCGGCATCCGGCGCGACATGAACGAGTCCGATACCGAGGCCAATGGCAAAGCCATCGACAGCCTCCTCAATTTCGAGACCGTCAAATATTTCGCCAATGAGAAGATGGAAGCCGAGCGCTTCGACGTCTCTATGGCCAAGTATGAACGCTCCGCGATCCGCATCTGGACTTCGCTGGGTGCGCTCAATTTCGGCCAGGCGCTGATCTTCTATGCCGGCACGGTGGTGATCCTCATCATGGCCGCGCTCGGGGTGATGAACCGCACCCTGACGCTGGGCGATTTCGTGCTGCTCAACACCTTCCTGATGCAGATCTACCGGCCGCTCAACTTCATCGGCATGGTCTACCGCGAAATCCGGCAGGGCCTTACCGATGTCGAGGCCATGTTCCAGCTGCTGGATCGCCCGGCCGAGATCGAGGACAAGCCCGGCGCGCCGCCGCTGCAGGTCACCGGACCGGTCATCCGCTTCGAGGATGTGCGCTTTCACTACGATGCTGACCGCCCCATCCTCAAAGGCGTCAGCTTCGAGGTGCCGGCCGGCAAGACGATTGCGGTGGTTGGCCCGTCAGGCGCAGGCAAATCGACCCTGTCCCGGCTGCTCTACCGCTTCTATGACGTGATCGAGGGCCGCATCACCATTGATGGGCAGGACATCCGCGATGTGACCCAGGCCAGCCTGCGCGCCGCCATCGGCATGGTGCCGCAGGACACGGTGCTGTTCAACGATACCATCGCCTACAACATCCGCTACGGACGCCCCGACGCGGCTGAAGACGATGTGAAAAAGGCCGCCGAACTGGCGCAGATCGGGCGCTTCATTGAAAGCCTGCCCAAGGGCTTTGAAACGCCTGTGGGCGAGCGGGGGCTCAAGCTGTCAGGCGGCGAGAAGCAGCGCGTGGCGATTGCCCGCACCATCCTCAAGGGCCCGCCGATCCTGATCCTCGATGAGGCGACCTCGGCGCTGGATACCAAGACCGAGCAGGATATCAAGCAGGCGCTCGATCTTGTGGCGGCCAACCGCACGACGCTCGTTATCGCGCATCGGCTGTCGACCGTCGTCAATGCCGATGAAATCATCGTGCTGAGCGCGGGGGTCATTGCCGAACGCGGCACCCATGCCGAGCTTCTGGCCAAAAGCGGCCTGTACGCGCAGATGTGGAACCGTCAGCTCGAAGCCTCGGAAATCGAGGAAAAAGTGCGGGCCGTGGCCAACGACCCGCTCGTTCACCGAGGCGTCGCCGCCGCCGAGTAGTTGCATCCAATCCCCTTTGTGGCAGTCTCGGACCGACACAAGAAGGGGGGACTCAACCATGTGGTGGCATTATCTCGTGGCCATTCCGGCCGCATTACTCATCGCTAATGGCGTGCCGCATTTTACCCAAGGGGTGGCCGGCAAGCGCTTTCCAACGGCCTTCTCGGGCGGGCCCGGCACCGAAGATACACCGCTGCGCAATGTGCTGTGGGGCGGGGGCAATCTGATTGTCGGGGGCTGGCTCTTGAGCCTGATCGCGTCCAGCCTTGCCGACCCGCTGCTGGTCATCGAGTTGATCGTCGTCTGGCTCGGGTTTTCGGCGCTCCTTGCTACGGCCTTCGGCAACCCCGAGCGGTTCAAGCGCAAATGAAAAAGGCCCGCTCGAGGTGAGCGGGCCTTGATTTTGAGCCTCAGGCGTTACTCGGCGGCGTGCCGGGTGACGCCGCCATTATCAGCGTCTGCCGGGACATCGCCCTTGAGGAAGCGCGTCGCGCTGTTGACACCCGGCATAGCCGGGGCGCCATCAGTTGCAGCGGTCGCCTTGCGGCCAAACAGCCGGGCAAAGAGCGACCTGATCCGGGCAAACAGCCGGCTGATGCTGTTGCGGATGGTCGAGGGCGCGGTAATCATCACTGGCACCATCACCAGCGTCAGCGCCGTGGAGACGAAGAGCCCCGACACCAGCGCCGCCGAGAGGTTGATGAACCACGAGCCCGCGAGCCCGCCCATCACGATCTCGCGCCGGATGAAGTCGAACTCGACATTGAGCGCCATGGGGATCACCCCGAGCGCCGTCACCGTGGCGGTGAGCAGCACCGGACGCACACGCTGCGCGGCGGTGATCAGCATCGCCTTGATCGGCTCCACCCCATCATCGCGGTTGTAGTGATTGTAGGTGTCGATCAGCACGATGCCGTTCTTCACCACAATGCCCGCCAGCGCCACAATGCCGAGGCCGGTCATGATGGCCGAGAACGGCATACCGGTCACCACCATGCCCAAAAGCACGCCGGCGATCGACATCACCACGGTCATCAGCGTCACCAGCACCTGGTAGAAGCTGTTGTACTCCAGCAGCAGCACGAGGAAGATGATGAACATCGCTGCGAGCAGCGCCTGCCCGATAAAGGCATTGGTGTCGTTGATCTGCTGCTGACCGCCGCCATAGGAGATGGTCACAGTCGAGGGGAAGTTCTGCGTCTTCGCCCACTCCTGGATCTGCGTGATCTTGGCGGCGGCATTGATGCCGGGCTCAAGATTGGCCGCCACATTCATGACGTAGACGCCATTCTTGCGCACGATATTGGCCACCTTCGGCACGGCCTCGCGCTTGATGAAGTTCGAGACCGGAATGAGCCCGTTCGCCGTCATCACCCGCAGGGAATCGAGGGCATCAAAGCTGCGTTCCGCAATCGGCAGACGCACGCGGATATCGAGTTCGTCATCCGCATCATCGGGCCGATAGGTGCCGAGTTTCACACCCGAGGTGACGAGCTGCACATAGGGGCTCAACTCGCGCACACCGATGCCATATTTGGCTGCGGCGACCCGATCCACCGTCACTTCCCAGTCGATACCGGGTGAGGGACGTCCGTCTTCGATGTCGAGCGTATTGCCCAGCTCGGTTTCGACGTAATTGCGCAGTTTCGTCACGGTCGGGGTCAGATCGGCGTAGACCGTGCTTTCCACCGTCAGATTGACGCCCTTGCCGGCCGGGGGGCCGTTTTCCTGCGCCGCGATCTGCACTTCGAGGCCCGAAATCTTGGCCACCCGGTCGCGGATATCCTTGAAGATTTCGTCAGCCTTCACGCGCTCGGCCCAGGGCATGAGCTGCAGGCTGAACGAGCCAATGGTATCCGGCGGCGCCCCGCCCGACAGCCCGCCGCCACCACCGCTGAAGGTCATGATGGAATCCTGCACGCCCTTGACCTGCAGAATCTGCTTTTCCACTTCCACGAGATAGTTGCGGATTTCGATGGGCGAATAGTTGCCACGCGCAATCACGTTCACCGTGCCGAATTCCGGCTCGGAGGCGGGGAAGGGCACAACGCCCGTCGGGTTAGAAATATAGGCGGCAAACGACGCAACGATCATCGCAAAGCCAACGACCAGCGTGATGATCGGGTGCCGGATGAGGTGCTGCAGCGCGCGCACATACAAGCCCGTAACGCCCGGCACCTTCTTCACGTCGAACTTGTCGGCATACATCACGACGTCTGCGGCTTCTTTGGCCTTCGGATCGACATGGGTCGAGGCAATGATCGCCCCGATGACCGGCATGAACACCAGCGCCGACAGCAGCGACGCGATCATCACGACGATCACGATGATCGGCAGATAGCTCATGAACTTGCCGATGATCCCCGGCCAGAACAGCAGCGGGATAAAGGCACCGAGCGTGGTGAAGGTGGCCGACACCACCGGCACGAACATCTTGCGCGCCGCGAGAATGAACGCTTCCTTCTTGGAAACGCCTTCCTGCAGCTTTCGCTCGGCATATTCCACGACCACGATCGGATCATCGACGAGCACGCCCACAGCGAGCACAAGGCCGAACATGATCATCATGTTGATGGTCATGCCCATGAGCTGCACCACGAGGAAGGCGATCATGAACGACACCGGGATCGAGGTGCCGATCATCAGCGCCGGCCGGACGCCAAGCGTCGCCACGCAGGTCACCATCACGAGCGCGATGGCAGTGAGCACGGCGGCTTCAAGCGAGCGGAACAGGTTCTTGGTCACGCCCGACTGATCGACGAGGAAGCTGTGCTGGATGCCAGTCGGCCAATCCTTGGTATATTCGGCCGTCACCCGGCGCACTTCGTCGGAGACGTGAATGACATTGGTGCCCAGCTTCTTGATGACGCCGAGCGTAATGGCCGGTTGCCCGTTCACATGCGCATATTCGGTCGCATCCTTGAAGGTGCGGGTGATGGTGGCGATATCGCCGAAGGTCACGACCTTATCGCCCACCGTTTTGATCGGCAGCGAATAGACATCGGCCGCCGAGGTGATGAGCCCCGGGACTTCAACGTTGAACGAGCCCTTGCCCGTATCAAGCGTGCCGCCCGGCACCACCAGGTTGTTCTTGGCAATGGCATCGAACAGTTGACCGGCCGTGAGGTTATAGGCCTCAAGCCGGTTCATATCGATCGACACGGCCAGCATTTCGTCGCGTGAGCCCGAAATGCTGACGCTTTGCACATCGGCAATGTTTTCGAGTTCTTTCTTCAGCTTCTTGGCTTCGGCCACCAGCGTGCGCTCGGGCACTTCACCATAAATCGCCACCGACACGGCGGGCGTATTGGTAAAGCTGATCTCGCTCACCACCGGGTCTGTTGCATCGGCGGGCAACTGCCCGGACACACCGTCAAGCTTGGCGCGGACATCGGCCAGCGCCTTGTCCTTGTCGACATTCACGTCGAACTCGAGAAACACCGACGCATGACCGGTTGACGAAGTTGACTGGTAGTTCTGCAGCCCATCGAGGTCCTGAACACGGTCCTCAATCGGCTTTGCCAGCAGTCGTTCAGCATCGCGCGGGCTCACGCCCGTCTGGCTGACCGACACATAGAAATAGGGGATGTCGATCGCCGGGAAACTTTCCTTGGGCAGGCTCGAATAGGCGCCAAACCCAGCCAGAAGCAGCAGCGCCATCACCGTCAGAACGACGCGCGGCATCCTCAGGATGCGTTCAAGGAAGTCCATCATGACTGCTTCTCCTCAGTCTGAGCCGGCGCGGCTTCAACCGGCGCATCGCCCATATTGGTTGCGTCAACCTTTTGGCCCTGCACGACAAACTCCTGCCCGAGCGTGATGACATCAAGGCTCAGCGGCAAGCCGGTGACCCACACACCATCACGCGAGTCCGACAGGATCGTGATCGGGTAGAACTCAACAACACCATTCACGACGGCGCGCACGCCAAGCGTGCCCACGTCATCCAGCGTCAACACCGACTGCGGCAGCAGATGCGCCGGGATCGTGCCCATTTCGACCATGGCCGAAGCGGTGATGCCCGAGAGGATCTTGCCATCGGGGTTGGGGATCGAGATCTCGACCGGGAAGCTGCGGGTACCTTCATCGGCCATCGAGGCGAGATAGGTCACGGTGCCATCGACCGCTTCCCCGGTGATCATGGTCACCTTGGCCTTGAGCCCGGTCCGCGCCAGCCCGATCCGGGCCTCGGGGACAGTGGCGATGAACAGCATCGGGTCCATGGCAACAATCGTCGCACAAGGCTGGCCAGGGCTCAGCATCGAGCCAACGCTCGCCAGCGGCTCCTGCACGATGCCGCTCACCTTGGCCGTCACATCGGTGCGGCCCAGTTCAGCCTTGGCATTGTCGAGTGCGGCCTGGGCCTGCTTCAGGGTGGTTTCCACGCCGCGGGCCGAATTGGCCGTAGCCAGACCCTTGTCGCGCAGCGCCTTGTTGGCGTCATAGGCGCTCTGCGCCTGGGCCAGCAGCGCTTCCGCCTGCGCCACGCCTGCCGCGCGCGTGCCCGGATCGATGGTGCAGATCAGGTCGCCCTCGGCAACCTTCTGGCCTTTTTCCACTTTCACGGCCGTAACAACGCCCGAGGTTTCCGGCGTAGCCGTAATGATCGCCGTGGCCTTGGTCCGGCCACGCAGCGGCACTTCCAGCGCCATCGGCTGGACGGCGTAGGTCTTCACCCGCACGCTTTGCAGGGGCGCATCCGCACCGGCCGATTGCGCCACGCGTTCGGCGATGGTCTTGTCCGGATCGATGCCGTTTTCGTGGGCCTTTTCGCCAACGTCATGGGCCGCGTTCTTATCCACGAGCGCGATGATCGGCGTCTCACCCTTGCCAGGGCCATTGCCGCCGACAACCAGCGTTCCCGAGCCGAGCCACAAAGCTCCGCCCAGAACGATCAAACCGGCCACGCCATACGAAAACAGGGATTTATTGCTCATCAATGGTCCTTTACTCGGCCGCAGCCGCGCCCTCTTCGGGGCGTGCCATGGCAATCAGATCGTCACGATGGCCCACGAGATAGGCGTGGGCGCTGCGCATGCAGGTCAGCCCGAAATCCAGCACCCAGCGGTCAGCCGGGGCCACGTCTTTCGCGCTATGGTCTTCAAGTTCCTTGATCATTTCGCGCGTCTGGTCCAGACGCTCGTTGATCCGCTGGCTCACCAGCGATTGCGGCAGTTCGGGCGCAAAGCGCGCAAACAGCAGGAATTCGCTTTTCAGATCATCTTCACCAAGCCGGTCGAACAGCGAGCCGATAAACACGCGGCGCCCTTCGGCGGTGATGGCATAGATTTTTTTGGCCGGTTTGCCGTCCTGCGCCTCAATGCGCGCCGTCACCAGGTTTTCATCCTCAAGCCGCGCCAGAGCCGGGTAAATTGCGCCATAGCTCGCATCAACGAAATAGGCGTATTCGCCTTCCGTCGACAGCTTGCGGATCTCATAGCCCGTCGCCTCACCCTCATAGAGGATGGCAAGGCAAATCGTGCGGACCGTCATGGCCATAGTTCTAAACCGATATATATCGAACCAGAATATGCCGGGCGTATATACCCAACACCGTCTGTTACGCAACAACCTTGATATCGGATCAGATCGGTTTCAACGAGTAAGACGGGTCATTTCCGCTGCGGCCTGGCGCCCCAACGCGAGCGTGGCAGCAGCGACAAAGAACGGGTTGAGGAATTTCCGGTCGGCGTGGCCATAGGTGAAGGGTTCGCCATCGAGCCCGAGTACGACCCCACCGGCCGCTTCGAGCACGGCCTGGCCGGCCGCCGTGTCCCATTCGCAGGTCGGGGTGAAGCGCGGATAAAGCCGCGCCTTGCCGCGCGCCAGCAGGCAGAACTTCAGCGATGATCCCACCGACACATCGGCTTCGACCCCGAGCAATTGGCAGAGGTCATCCATGGGCCCGGTGCGGTGGCTGCGGCTCCCCACAACCAGCATCGGCCCGTCTTTGGCCACTTCAATGGGGCGCGAATTGATAATGACGCCATGGGCGACTTCGCCTTCAAATGCGCCGTTGGCATCGCCCCAGAACACCGCGCCGGTCGCCGGGGCCAGCACCACCCCCGCCTTGGGCCGGTTGCCTTCGATATAGGCGATATTGACGGTGAACTCGCCATTCCGCTTCAGAAATTCCTTGGTGCCATCCAGCGGGTCGACCACGAAATAGCGCTCACCCAGCTCGGGAATGCGGCCCTCAGCGGCGCTTTCCTCGGCGAGAACGGGCAGGCCCGTTTCCTTGAGCATGTCGAGAATGACGGCCTCGGCCTTCTGGTCGGCAAGCGTGACGGGTGAGCCATCCGCCTTGAGGAAGCGCTCGAAATCCTCGCGATAGACCTCAAGAATGACATCGGCGGCGGCAATCGCCGCGCGGTTCATGAGCGGGATGAAGTCGGTCATGATGGCCTTTGGCGGGACAAGGAGCGGGAGCCGCCCCTTTAGCCCCGGCACCGGGCGCTGTCCACTTCGGATTCACCCGGCACCGCTCCGCCCCG
Source organism: uncultured Hyphomicrobiales bacterium (assembly GCA_903828145.1). GTDB lineage: Bacteria > Pseudomonadota > Alphaproteobacteria > Rhizobiales > Devosiaceae > Devosia_A. The sequence goes on from CAIKKY010000006.1 coordinate 383,615, forward strand.
GAGCAACGCGCCGATTGCCTTTTTTACCGCGCCGTCACATTGTCGGATTTGTCCAACCGGTCAAAAATATCACCGGTCGACAGTCGGGGGAGCGATGCAGAAGATCATCAATGCGCTGAACGACCGGCGCCAGGGGGCGCGGCTCGGCGGCGGCGAACGTCGTATCGATGCGCAACATCAAAAGGGCAAGCTCACGGCCCGCGAGCGGATCGCGGTCTTGCTCGACCCGGATTCCTTTGAAGAATACGACATGTTCGTCACCCATCGGGCGCGCGATTTCGGCATGGCCGAAACCGTGATCCCCGGCGATGGCGTGGTGACCGGCTGGGGCACCATCAACGGCCGCATGGTCTATGTCTTCTCGCAGGATTTTACCGTGTTCGGCGGCTCGTTGAGCGAGACCCACGCGCAGAAAATCTGCAAGATCATGGACCTCGCGGTGCAAAATGGCGCGCCGCTGATCGGCTTGAATGATTCTGGCGGCGCCCGCATCCAGGAAGGTGTCGCGGCGCTGGGCGGCTATGCCGAAGTGTTCTGGCGCAATGTGCAGGCCTCAGGCGCCATTCCGCAGATTTCGGTCATCATGGGCCCGTGCGCCGGCGGCGCGGTCTATTCGCCCGCCATCACCGACTTCATCTACATGGTCAAGGATACGTCCTACATGTATGTGACCGGTCCTGATGTGGTGAAAACCGTCACCTCCGAGATCGTGACCCACGAAGAGCTGGGCGGCGCCTCCACCCATACCCGCATTTCGTCGGTGGCCGATGCCGCCTACGACAATGACATCGAAACCCTGCTGGAGGTCCGCCGCCTCGTCGATTTCCTGCCGCTGTCGGCGCTCGACAAGGTGCCGGTGCTCGATACCAATGATACCGCTGACCGGATCGAGCCGAGCCTCGATACGCTGGTGCCCGATCTCGCGACCCGTCCCTATGATATGCGCGAACTGGTGCTGAAGCTGGCTGACGAGGGCGAATTCCTCGAGCTGCAGAAAGATTACGCCGGCAATATCCTTACCGGCTTCATCCGCATCGAAGGCTCCAGCGTCGGCATCGTCGCCAACCAGCCGCTGGTGCTGGCGGGTTGCCTCGATATCAATGCCTCAAAAAAGGCTGCACGCTTCATCCGCTTCTGCGATGCCTTCAACATCCCCATCGTGACCCTGGTCGATGTGCCGGGCTTCCTGCCCGGTGTCGCGCAGGAATATGGCGGCATCATCAAGCATGGCGCAAAGCTGCTGTTTGCCTATGCCGAGGCCACGGTGCCCAAGGTGACGATCATTACCCGCAAGGCCTATGGCGGCGCCTATGACGTGATGGCCTCAAAGCACATTCGTGCCGATGTGAACTACGCCTGGCCCACCGCCGAAATCGCGGTGATGGGCGCCAAAGGCGCGTCGGAAATTCTCTATCGGGCCGAATTGGGCGATCGGGACAAGATCGCGCAGCGCACCGCCGATTACGAAAACCGCTTCGCCAATCCCTTCGTGGCGGCTGAGCGCGGCTTCATCGACGATGTGATTGCCCCGCGCGAGACCCGCCGCCGGGTGGCGCGGGCGCTCAGGACGCTCAGGAACAAGCGTCAGGCGATCCCCGCCAAAAAGCACGACAACATTCCGCTATGATGCCCGCGCGTCGCTACCCCGTAGACCGCAGCGTGTCCGCTGTGCCGACGGGCCGCGTGCGCCAACCATCCACACTGGCACCCCGGCGACAAGCCGCCTCGATCCTTCGGAAAACCTGATGTTCAAGTCGCTTCTCATTGCCAATCGCGGCGAAATCGCCTGCCGGGTCATCAAAACCGCCAAGCTGATGGGGGTTCGAACCATCGCCGTCTATTCGGACGCCGACCGCGAGGCCCTGCACGTGAAGATGGCCGATGAGGCCGTGCATATCGGCGGCTCGGCGGCGCGCGATTCCTACCTGTCGATTGACCGGATCATCGCCGCCTGCCGCCAATCCGGGGCCGAGGCCGTGCATCCCGGCTATGGATTTCTGTCCGAAAACCCGGCGTTCCCGCGCGCTCTCGCTGAAGCGGGCATTATCTTCGTCGGTCCTCCTCCGGCCGCCATGGAGGCACTGGGCGACAAAATCGCCTCGAAGAAAATCGCCGCCGCTGCCCATGTCTCAACCGTGCCCGGCCATATCGGCGTTATCGCCGATGCCGACGAAGCCGTCCGGGTCGCCCGCTCCATCGGCTATCCGGTGATGATCAAGGCCTCGGCGGGTGGCGGCGGCAAGGGCATGCGCATTGCCCATGATGATGCGGAAGCCGCCGAAGGGTTTGAGCGCTCGCGCTCCGAAGCGGCCTCAAGTTTTGGGGATGATCGGGTCTTCATCGAGAAGTTTGTCACCGAGCCGCGCCATATCGAAATCCAGCTGATTGGCGACCAGCAGGGCACGGTGCTCTATCTCAACGAGCGCGAATGCTCTGTGCAGCGCCGCAACCAGAAGGTGATCGAAGAGGCCCCGTCGCCCTTCCTCACCCCCGAGACCCGCCGCGCCATGGGCGAGCAGGCCGTCGCCCTCGCCAAGGCCGTGGGCTATTTCAGCGCCGGGACCGTGGAATTCATTGTCGATCGCGACCGGAATTTCTACTTCCTCGAAATGAACACAAGGCTGCAGGTCGAACATCCGGTGACCGAGCTGACGACCGGGCTTGATCTTGTCGAGCTGATGCTGCGCGTCGCGGCGGGTGAGCCGCTGCCGCTCGCCCAGGCCGATGTGAAGCTCAACGGCTGGGCGATGGAATCGCGCATCTATGCCGAAGATCCCGAACGCAACTTCCTGCCCTCAGTCGGGCGGCTGACGCGCTACCATCCGCCGGCAGAAACCGCCGATCTTGAGCATGTCGTGCGTGTCGATACCGGCGTGGAAGATGGCGGCGAGATTTCCACCTTCTATGATCCGATGATCGCCAAGCTCTGCACCTGGGCCCCCACACGCGCGGCGGCGATTGACGCGATGGGTGACGCGCTCGACGAATTCGAGCTGGAAGGGGTTGGCAATAACATCGCCTTCCTCTCCGCCGTCATGGGTCAGGACCGCTTCCGCTCCGGCCGCCTCTCCACCGCCTATATTGCCGAGGAATTTCCTGAGGGCTTTACCGGCGTGGCGCTCTCTCATGAGGCGCTGACCCATCTGGCGGCACTCGCCTGCTGCTCGGCCTTTACGCTCGACCACCGCATCTATGGGGATACGCCCGAGCCGCGCTCGGTTCTGATCGGTGACACCCGCTGGGATTTTTCCGTCCGCGCCGATGGCATCGAGTTCTGGCTCACCGCGCCTGATGGCCGCAAGCTGCTGGTTGAAAGCGGCTGGAAGCCGGGCATGCGGCTCCTCATCGCGCGGGTTGATGGCGCGTTGCACCATGTGAAGATCGACCGCATGACCTCGGGCTTCCGCCTGCGCTGGCGCGGCGCCGATATCGTGGCGCGCGTCATGCTGCCCCATGTTGCCGATCTGATGCCGCTGATGCCCGTCAAGGTGCCGCCCGATCTCAGCCGCTTCCTTCTTTGCCCCATGCCGGGCAATATCGTGCGCATCGATGTCAGCGAGGGTGAAGTGGTCGAGATCGGCCAGACCCTCGTGGTGGTGGAGGCCATGAAAATGGAAAATGTCCTCAAAGCCGAAAAGCGCGCCCGCATTGGCAAGCTGAAGGTGAACGCCGGCAGCATCCTTGCGGTCGACGAAATCATCCTCGAGTTTGAGGCTGTCGAGTGACCGGGGCGCCCCGCACGCTGGCCGATTGGGAAAAGCTCGCCCAAAAGGAGCTGGGCGATGCCCCGCTCGGCGCACTGGCCCGCGACTATGGTGGGCTTTTTATCAAGCCGCTCTATACCGCCGAGGATCAGGCGACGGACCCGGGCCTGCCGGGCTTTGCCCCGTTCACCCGCGGCGTGCGCGCCACCATGTTCGCCAACCGGCCCTGGACCATCCGGCAATATGCCGGGTTTTCTACCGCCAAGGAGAGCAACGACTTCTACAAAAAGGCCCTCGCTGCCGGGCAGAAGGGCCTGTCCGTCGCTTTCGATCTCGCTACCCACCGGGGCTATGACAGCGACCATCCGCGCGTTTCGGGCGATGTCGGCAAGGCCGGCGTCGCCATTGACAGCGTCGAAGATATGAAACTGCTGTTCGATGCCATTCCGCTGGGTGACGTCTCGGTTTCCATGACCATGAACGGCGCGGTTCTGCCCGTTCTCGCCATGTTTATTGTCGCCGCCGAAGAGCAGGGGGTCGAACCGGCCCGTCTTGAAGGGACCATCCAGAACGACATCCTCAAGGAGTTCATGGTCCGCAACACCTATATTTACCCGCCCGCGCCCTCCATGCGCATTGTCGGCGACATCATCGCCTTCACGGCGAGCCACATGCCGAAATTCAACTCCATCTCGATTTCGGGCTATCACATGCACGAGGCCGGAGCGACGGCGGTGCAGGAGCTGGCCTTCACGCTGGCCGATGGGCGCGAATATGTCCGCGCCGCTCAAAGCCGGGGTCTCGATATTGATCGCTTTGCCGGTCGGTTGAGCTTCTTTTTCGGCATTGGCATGAACTTTTTCCTCGAGGTCGCCAAGCTCCGCGCGGCCCGGGCCCTCTGGTCGAAAATCATGGGCGAGCTGGGGGCGAAGGATCCGCGTTCGCTCATGCTGCGCACGCATTGCCAGACTTCGGGCGTGTCGCTCACCGAGCAGGACCCGCACAACAATGTCGTGCGCACCACGATTGAGGCGCTGGCGGCCGTGCTGGGTGGCACGCAGAGCCTTCACACCAATTCCTTCGATGAAGCCATTGCGCTGCCAACCGAATTTTCGGCCCGCATCGCGCGCAATACGCAGCTGATCCTGCAGCACGAAAGCCATGTCACCGATGTGATCGATCCGCTTGGCGGCTCCTGGTACATTGAGCGGCTGACAGCTGATCTCGTCGACGCCGCCGAAGCGCTGATGGCCAAGGTCGAGGCTGAAGGTGGCATGACCGCTGCGGTGCAATCGGGTCTCCCCAAGCTGGAAATCGAGAAAACGGCGGCGCTCAAGCAGGCGCGCGTCGACCGGGGCGAAGACGTGGTGGTGGGCGTCAACCGCTTCAGCATCGAAGATGAACTGCCCGTGGAAATCCGCGATATTGATGCTGCGCGCGTTCGCGATGAGCAGACCCGGCGGCTCAATGAGATCAGACGCACGCGCGACCCCGCCCGTGTCGCGACCGCGCTGGCCGATCTGACCGCGGGCGCGAAGGCCGATGCCAACCTACTTGAGCTGGCCATTCGTGCCGCGCGGGCCCGTGCCACCCTGGGCGAAATCTCGCTTGCGCTTGAAGTGGTCTTCGGCCGCCACCGCGCCATCAGCCGCCTGATCTCGGGCGTCTATGCTGAAACCTATGGCGATGACCCGGAATATCAGCGCCTGAAGTCCCGGATCGCGGGTTTTGCCGCAACGCGCGGCCGCGCACCGGCGGTGTTCATTGCCAAGATGGGGCAGGATGGCCATGATCGCGGCGCCAAGGTCATTGCTACTGCTTTTGCCGATCTTGGCTTTACCGTGCATCTCGGTGACCTGTTTGAAACGGCCGCTGAAGTGGCGACGCATGTGGCTGACCTCAAGGTGGATGCCGTCGGTGTCTCCTCGCTGGCGGCCGGGCACAAAACGCTGGTCCCCGAGCTGATCACCCTGTTGCGGCAGGCTGGCCTCGGCCACCTGCCCATCGTCGTTGGCGGCGTTATTCCCGAGCAGGACCACGCCTTTTTGCTTGAGGCCGGTGTGGCGCAGATTTTCGGCCCGGGCACAAACGTCCTGTCGGCAGCGTTCTCCATGCTCGACGAAATCGAGGGAAGGCTCACCAACACATGATCGGTCGGCTCAACCACGTCGCCATTGCGGTGCCCGATCTTGCCGCTGCCGCCAGCCGCTATCGCGACCTGCTGGGCGCCGAGGTTGGTCCGCCCATGGCGCTGCCCGAGCATGGCGTCACCGTGGTGTTCGTGCTGTTGGCCAATACCAAGATTGAGCTGTTGCACCCCCTGAGCGCGGACTCGCCGATTGCAAAATTCCTGGCCGCCAACCCAGCGGGCGGCATGCACCACATCTGCTTTGACGTGCCCGATATCCTCACCGCAGCCGAGGTGCTGCGGGGGCAGGGCGCGCGTATTCTGGGCGATGGCACCCCGAAAATCGGGGCGCATGGCCTGCCGGTGCTGTTCCTGCACCCCAAGGATTTCGACGGCACGCTGATCGAGCTGGAAGAGGTCAAGCCGGAGATGGAACCGGCCTGATTTATCCCCCCGCGCCCCAGGGCCATTAGTATTGGCCGCTCTCAGGCGTGAGGAGATCGGCCCTGTCTACGACCCCCAATCTCGACCTGCCGTTGATCCTCCCCGGTCAGGCACAAAAGCATATCACTCACAACGAAGCGCTGGCAGCGCTCGATATCCTGCTGCAACTCGTCGTGCTCGACCGGCGCCTCACCGCGCCGCCGGCCCAGACCCCCGCCGAAGGCGCGCGCTATATTGTGGCGACGGGCGCAACCGGCCTCTGGGTGGGCAAGGATCTGACCCTGGCCAGCTTTGTCGGGGGCAATTGGACCTTCACCTCAGCCCGCGCCGGGTGGATGGCCTATTGCCTTGCTGAGCGCACGCTGCTCGTTTTTTCCGGCACAGACTGGCAGGCCGCCGTCGCGGCGCCCGCGCCGAGCACCTCCGCGTCGCAATTCGGCGTCAATACCACCGCCGATTCTGCCAATCGTTTCGCAGTCAAGGCCGATGCCGTGCTGTTTGCGAACGATGACGTGACCCCCGGCACCGGCGACATGCGGCTGAAGCTCAACCGCGCTGCACCGGGCAATGCCAGTTCGCTGGTGCTGCAGACCGGCTGGAGCGGCCGGGTGGAGTTCGGCCAGATCGGTGATGATCGGGTGCGGCTCAAGGTTTCCGCCAACGGCAACACCTGGAGCGAGGCCTTCACGATTGAGCCGTCAAACGGCGCTATCGGGTTTGGCACCAGTTGGCCGCAGGCCCGTGTTGATCTTGTGCGCAATGCCGGGCCTTTGCCCGCCCCGGTCACCGGTGCGCTGCTGCGTCTGCTCGCCGCCGATAGCGTCGAAACCCGGCTGGCACTCGATGCCTATGGCGCGCCCGCGACAACCAATTATCGCCGTGCCAATGGCACCGCCCGCACCCCCGATGCGCTCGGGAACGGCGACTGGATTGGGGGGGGCGCGGCCTGGGGCTATGGCGCGACCGGCTTTTCCACCGCACCCCGGGCCGGGCTGCGCTTTGTCACCACCGAGCGCTGGACGGATGCAGCGCAGGGCGTCTCCATTGCGCTGTTCACCACGGCGACCGGCAGCCTCAATACGGTCGAACGCCTGCGTCTTACGGCAGGCGGCAATCTTGGTGTCGGCACGGTTAGTCCGGGCGATCGGGTGAGTATTGCCGACGAAAACGCGGCCCCATTCCGCATCACCGAGGCCAATGCGACCGACGGCGCCATGGTGCGCCTTGCGCGCTCGCGCGGCACCCTCGCAGCGCCCACAGCGGTTGCGGCCGGGGATCGCCTCGGCGGCATCAATGTCTATGGCCACGATGGCGCGCAATTCACCCCGATCAAGGCCGAGGTCAGCGTCTTTGCCGAAGAAGCTTTTACGTCCACCGCCCAGGGCGCTTCGCTGCGCTTTTCGACCACACCGCTCGGCGCGACCACGGCCCTCGAACGCCTGCGGCTGGCGCCCGATGGCAGCCTCGTTCACCGCGGCAATGCGCAAACGATTGTCGATGCCAACAGCCATCTCCGCCTCAGGCCCTATGCCCTCAGCGCGCTGCCCCCTGCGTCGCCGGCCGGCCAATTGATCTATGTGTCGAACGGCCCGAACGGCAAAGGGCTGGCGGTTTCGAATGGAACCGCATGGCGCTGGGCCGATGGTAGTCTGGTCGTGGCCGCCTGATACCCACTATTCAGTATTTATTCTTATCTATACATCTAAATGAGCGGTGAGGGCTCGCAGTAATACAATCTATCTTCGAGGTTTTGGTGTTGGGTACGGTCAGATCAGTTTCCCAATTCCGTAGGCCGGCTGACGTGCACGCAAGTCCAGCCCATGAAGCCGCTAAATACTTCGATCCGGTGGTCCTCAATGAGAGCGTGTCGATCTCGCTCAAGCACCGCTATGTGTATTTTGAAGTGCCCAAGGCTGCCTCGACATCGGTCAACGCAGTGCTGCATGAGCTGGAGCTGCGTGACCTGCCCGACCCCTATCGGGTGTCGACACACCCGCCCTCGGTCAGCTCACCTTTCGTCAAGCCGTACCAGATCCCGCCCGCGCTGTTTCACGAGGTTCTGACCGGCCCCGGGTTTGTCCGGTTCAGCATTGTGCGCAATCCGTTCACGCGGACCCTGTCATCGTTTCTGGATAAGCTGTTTCTGGCTGACCGGAACGAGCGGGCCTTTTACCGCGATCAATTGGGTTTCGACAGTGACGGTCCCGTGGCGTTCAAGACGTTTCTCGAGCGGCTTGCCGTGACTCCGCCCGAGCAGATGAACAAGCACTGGCGACCACAGGTCATCCAGTCGTTTCACCGCTTTGTCGATCTGGATTTTATCGGGCGCGCCGAAGACCTGAGCGCCGATCTCGCGACTATTGCCGCAAGGCTGGGCGTTGCGCTGGGTCCAGTCCCGGCAAACTCGCCCAACGCGACCGGCGCGGCCGATCGCCTCGCCGCCTATTATGACAGCGAGGCGGTCGCGATGGTGGCATCAGTCTACGCCGCCGACTTTGCGGCCTTCGGCTATAGCCCGCACCTCGAGTTTCCCAGCCCCGGACCGCGCTAGTCCGACAGGGCAACTATGGTCTGCTCCATTGCCTCAAACGACCGCTCCCAGCGCCATTGCGTGGCGGTGTCATAGCCTGAGGCCACGAGCCGCGCCCGGAGGTCTGCATCGTCGATCAAGGACTGCACATGTGCCCGCACGCCCGCGATATCGCCCATCGGGGCGACAAGCCCGTTGCTGCCATGCACGATAAATTCGTCGCTCCCGGTCACCTCGGTCACGACAACCGCGGCGCCGCAGGCCATGGCCTCAAGCGGCGGGCCGAAAAAGCCCTCAACCCGGCTCATTTTCAAAAAGATGTCGCAGCTGCGATAGATTGCGCCCATCTCGGCCATCGGCACCCGTTCAAAGAACCGGTCGATTTTCCAATCCGGCGGCGGTGCCCCGGCGCTTGATACCAGCCAGATTTCGCAATCCAGCCCGGCGACGGCGGCATAGGCATCGGCCACACCCTTGAAGGGAATGACAATCGGCCCCTCAATCAGCACGCGCAGTTTCTTGCCGCGCTTCACGAGCGGTTTGATCTCGGCGTTGAACAGCGCCGGATCAACACCATTCGGCGCATAGTCGCTCATCCGCCCGAAATTGCCGCGCAGCCAGGTGATGATCCAGCGCGCCTCGGTTATTACCCGATCGAACGGCAGCTGATAGGTTGTGGCGATGATGTCCTTCGTCGGCTTGTCATCCACGAAGCGCGTCTCGTCGGATTGGACAAAATAGAGTTTCCGCCGCGCTGTGCTGTTCGCCACATCGATGGCCGTCTGCCAGCCGGTGGCCACCAGAATATCGGCGCGATCGAGGACATTGCGGCTCGCCGGCAGGACGCGAACCGTGTTGCGGTGCGGATACCAGTCGAGCGCCACCGTCGGGTCCGGTGCAGCTATGGCAACATCATAGCCCAGGTCGGCCAGCGCATTGGCGTGGCGCAGCACAACATAGATTCCGCCGGATAGACCGAGGCCTGGCAGCAAGAATACAATGCTGCGTGGCGTCGGACCGCGCGTAAAATAGGTCTGCTTCATCAACGCCAGGAAATGCGCGTCGCGCTCCTTGAAGCGGGCCTCATTGTTCTCGCCGTGAATGCGAATGCGCGACAACGGCATGTTTACCCGCCGAAACACGCAGCCCATGTAGCAGAGCCGGAGCCAAAGCTCATGGTCTTCGCGGTATTCCATGTGCCGCTTCAGCATGCCGCAGCGCTGCAACGCGCTCTTTCGGACCGCCGCCGCACTGTTGGCGATGGGGTTGACCTTCGCCACGAGGTCAAACGTGACCGGCGACGGCACGACGAGGTGGGACTTTTTGGGGTTGTCGACAAACCACAGGTGATAGCCGGAATAAACGACATTCACGTCCGGTTCTGCAAAGGCCTTGAGTGTCTCGGTAATACGGCCCGGCAGGCAGGTGTCGTCGCTGTCGATCAGGAAGATGAAATCGCCCTTGGCCTCAGCAATGCCGATGTTGCGGCCCCATACGGCGTTGCCGCTCTGGGTGGGCAATTCGATGACGCGAAGCCGGGCATCGTCCTTGGCCAGTTGGCGGGCGACCCGTCTCGTTCCCTCGGGCGACCCATCGAGCACGAGGATGACTTCGGTCCGGGGATAGTCCTGCTCCCAGATCGATTTCACGCAGTCGATCAGCATGTCTTCGCGGTCATAGACAGGCACGACAAAGGTCACCTGCGGCCCGGTCAGGGGGTCACTGATCTGTTTGACCTCGGCAGACTCGTGTTTGGGCACGAGGTGCGTCACTTGGTAAAACCGGGTCTTGAAATGAAACTGAAACCGCGTCGCCAGAAATTGCAGCGTGATGCGGATTGCGCTCATCAGACCCTGGTCGCGCAGGCGTTGCTTAAACTTTTCAAGGAGTGCGAGCATGGGGGAATCTAATCGCTGAAGGGAGGGGGTCAGGGGAGGTCGTCGATGGAGTCACTGAAGCGCGTCACGTGGCCCTGCTCAAGATGCAGCCAGCGGTTGCAGGTCTCCCGCAGCAGGGCGTGGTTATGCGAGGCCAGTACAATTATACCCGCCCGCCCGGCAAATTCTGTCATCCGCTTGCTGGCTTTGCTCTGAAATCCAGCATCACCGGCCCCGATCCATTCGTCCATGATCAGGATTTCCGGGTCGAGTGAGGTGGCAATCGCGAAGGCCAGCCGCGCCGCCATGCCCTGGCTGTAGGTCCGTACCGGCATGTCGATGAAATCGCCCAATTCGGAAAAGGCGATAATCGACTCGGCACGGCGGTTGATTTCGACCTGCGACCAGCCATTGATCAGGCCGCGGATCACGATGTTCCGCCGTCCTGTCGCCTCTGGCCGGAACCCCAGGTTGATATCAAACAGCGCGTCCACTGCGCCATCGGCCGTCACCGTGCCGCGCGTCGGCGCGTAAATCCCCGCCAGCACCTTCAGGAGCGTGGTCTTGCCCGAGCCGTTCGGCCCGGTGACTGCCAGCCGGTCGCCGGGGGCGAGCGCAAAACTAACCCCATCGAGCGCCGTGACCAGCGTCTCGCGGCCCCGGCGGGTCACGGTGCCCCCGGTCTTCTGGTTGCCCGCCGGTGCGCGCAGCGTCAGCCGCTCACGCACCCGGTACACCAGACCGACATCATTGACGGAGAGCCGGGTCATGGGATCATCAGCGCCAGCCTGCGCTTGTTACGGCCGATGAGGACCAGCGCCAGCGCCCAGATGGCAATCCCGCCCCCAGCGCACCAGCCCATCATCGACAGGGGTACGCTGCCCGAAACGATCGGCTCGCGCACAATGGCAATCAGATAGGTGAAGGGATTGAAGTGATACAAAGCCGCCTGGATCGGGTCATTGCCCGAAAACATCCAGAACACGGGCGTGATGAACATTGCGATCCGCATGAGGTTTGAGACGATGAACTGACTGTCCGGGAAGACCGCGCCCAGAAAGGCAAAAACACAGACGATGGCGGGCGAGACGAGCACAATGAAAAAGAGGCCCGCCGCCGACCAGCCCCAGGCTGGCGTAACGCTCACCCCCGCAACCCACAAAATGACCACGCAACCGATGAGCGAATAGCCCGAGCGGATCAGGCTCTGGAGTGTAAGGCGCAAAATATACACGGTGACCGGCAGAGTTGTGCCGCGGATCAGGCCGCCCTCGCGCTCAAACAGTGTGACCGCCGGGGTGATGATCTCGTTGATATAGGTCCAGACCAACAACCCCACCGCAATATAGATCGCGTGGAGAGCGCGGTCGTCCGAGGGTGAAAACACGAAGATGAACGTGCCCGCGAACAGAAAATAGTTCACCACAAGCCAGAGCGGCCCGAGCGTGGTGCGCCGATGCTGATCGAGCACATCTTCGGTCGCAAGCGTCACCCACAGCCGGTAGCGCCTGAGCCCGTCGAGGATATCGCTGAGTGCCAGCCTGATCGCGGCCCCTGTGCTCATCGCATCGGCTCCGCATCGGTAAACAGCGGGGCGACCTGGTCCTTGTCCGAGACAAGCGCGCGGCCCGAGATCGGCCAGGGCAAGGCGAGTGTCGGGTCATTCCAGCGGATGGCGCGTTCGCTCGCCGCCGACCACAGCGCTGTGGTCTTATACAGCACCACCGTCTCATCGCTGAGCGCAACAAAGCCGTGGGCAAAACCCTCGGGAATCCAGAACTGGCGGCGATTGTCGGCGCTCAATTCCAGCCCGGCCCACTGCCCATAGGTTGGGGAGCCCGCGCGAATATCCACCGCCACATCCCAGATCGCTCCGGCGAGCACGCGCACCAGCTTGCCCTGCGCATAGGGCGCCAGTTGATAATGGAGGCCGCGCACTACGCCCTTTTGGCTTAGCGATTGATTATCCTGCACGAACTGCTGCGTGCGCCCGGTCGCCGCCTGAAAGGCCGGGGCATTGAAGCTCTCGAAAAAATGTCCCCGCGTGTCAGCAAACACCCTGGGGGTAAACACAAACAGGCCGTCGAGGCCAAAGGCTTCGGCCTCCATTACATCCGCCCTTCGCCAATGAGGCTTTCGAGATAGAGCCCATAACCGCTTTTCTTGAGCGGCGCCGCGAGCGCGAGGAGATCAGCGTCCGAAATCCAGCCCATGCGCCAGGCCACTTCTTCGGGGCAGGCCACCTTGAAGCCCTGACGCTTTTCGAGCGTCGCAATGAACTGGCCGGCCTCGAGCAGGCTGTCATGCGTGCCAGTATCGAGCCATGCATAGCCCCGACCCATGGTTTCGACACTCAGGCTGTTCGCGTTGAGATAGAGCCGATTAAGATCGGTGATTTCCAGTTCGCCGCGCGCTGAAGGCTTCAGCCCGCGCGCCCGCTCGACCACCGTATTGTCGTAGAAATAGAGCCCCGTCACCGCATAGTTGGATTTTGGCACGAGCGGTTTTTCCTCGATCGATACCGCGCGCCCCGCGCCATCAAACTCGACCACGCCGTACCGGTGTGGGTCCTGCACATGGTAGGCGAACACCGTTGCGCCGCTGGTCCGGGCATTGGCCGACGCAAGGAGCCGGGTGAGGTCATGCCCGAAAAAGATATTGTCTCCCAAAACCAGCGCCGAGGACGAATTGCCCAGGAAATCTGCGCCGAGCACGAAGGCCTGCGCCAGCCCATCCGGGCTCGGCTGCACGATATAGCTGAACTGCATGCCCCAGCGCGCGCCATCGCCCAACAGCGCCTCAAAGCGCGGGCAATCCTCGGGGGTCGAGATGATCAGCACGTCGCGGATTCCCGCATGCATCAGCGTGGTCAGCGGGTAATAGATCATCGGCTTGTCGTAGATCGGGATCAGCTGCTTTGATACCGCCAGCGTTGCCGGGTGGAGGCGCGTACCCGCGCCGCCCGCCAGAATAATGCCTTTGCGCGCGCTCATGCTGCCAGTCCTCTCAGCGCCGACTCAACCGTGGCGCTCACATCCACCGACCAGTGGGGCAGGGCGATGCCGAGGGCTGATACCATTTTACCCGTGGCCAGGCGGGAGTTTTTCGGCCGCTTTGCTGCGGTTTCAAACCGCGATGATGGCACCGGCTCGATGCTGCGGCACTGCAGCTTGGCGCCCGAGAGCCGCGCCAGCGCCAGCACCTTTTCGGCATAGCCGTGCCAACTGGTCTCGCCCGAGGCGGTAAGGTGATAGACCCCGCTCTCGAGCGGACGATCGTCCTCGTGCCGCGCGACGGCGGCCCAGGTGACCCGCGCAATAAGGTCGGCGCTGGTCGGCGCACCGATCTGGTCGTCAATCACGCTCAGGGTATCGCGCGTCTTGGCGAGCGCCAGGATTTTCGCGGCGAAATTATTCCCCCCCGGCGCATGGACCCAACTCGTCCTGAAAATCAGATGTCGACCGCCGGCCTCGGCGACGCGCCGTTCACCCAAGAGCTTGCTGAGCCCATAGACGCTGAGCGGTGCTGGCGTATCGGTCTCGACATAGGGGCCGGGCTTTGTGCCGTCGAACACGTAATCGGTCGAATAGTGCACAAACAGCGCGTTGATCGCCGCTGCAGCTTCCGCCATGCGCGCCGGGGCTTCGGCGTTGATCGCCATCGCGAGGTCCGGCTCGGATTCGGCCTTGTCGACGGCCGTATAGGCGGCCGCGTTGATGATCACGGCCGGCCGTTCCGCCAGCACCAGCGCCGCTATGGCTGCCGGCGTGGTGAAATCGGCCCCGGCCCGGCCAAGGGTTGTGATCTCGCCGCGCCGCGCCGCATCACCCTGCAGCGCTCGCCCGACCTGTCCATCGCGCCCGAAAATCAGGATTTTCATGCGTATTGACGCCTGACCCAATCGCGATAGGCACCGCTGGTGATCGTCTCGACCCAGGCCTCATTGGCCAGATACCAGTCTACCGTCTGCCTAAGCCCGGTCTCGAGCGACATTGCGGGTTTCCACCCCAGGTCGCGCCCGATCCGGTCGGCATTGATCGCGTAACGCCGGTCGTGTCCCGGCCGGTCCGTAACGAAGCGGATCTGCTCGGCATAGCGCCGCCCATCGGCGCGTGGCCGCCGCGCATCGAGCTGGGCGCACAACTGCTGCACCAGCGCGATGTTTTCCATCTGGTTGTTGCCACCAATCGTATAGGTGCTGCCCGGCGCACCGCGCCCGAGCACGGTTCGGATCGCGCTGCAATGATCCCCGACATAAAGCCAGTCGCGCACCTGCCGCCCATCGCCATAAACCGGCAGCTCCTTGCCGCCCAGGGCCCTGTGGATGATCAGCGGCACCAGCTTTTCGGGAAACTGCAGTGGCCCGTAATTATTCGAGCAATTGGTGATGAGCGCCTTGAGCCCGTAGGTCTCGGCATAGGCGCGCACCATGTGATCCGATGCCGCCTTGCTGGCGGAATAGGGGCTGTTCGGCCGGTAGGGCGTCTCTTCGGTAAAGGCTGGCTCGTCTGGCTCCAGCGTCCCGAACACTTCATCGGTCGACACATGAAGAAAGCGGAAGGCCTCGCGCTCGGCCGGAGCCAGTGCCCCAATATGGCTGCGCACCGCCTCCAGCAGCCGCAGCGTCGCCATCACATTGGTCTCGAAAAACGGCGCCGGGCCTGCAATCGACCGGTCGACATGCGATTCCGCTGCAAAGTTGATCACGGCGCGAATGCCATGGGTCCGGAGCAGCGTTTCAACCAGCGGCTGATCCCCGATATTGCCCTCGACAAAGAGGTGCCGGGCATGGCCATCGAGCGGGCTGAGATTGCCGCGATTGCCGGCATAGGTCAGTGCATCGAGGTTGACCACGGGCTCATCGGTCGTCGCCACCCAGTCGAGAATGAAATTGGCACCGATGAAGCCTGCGCCGCCGGTCACGAGGATCGTCAATTCAGCACCCTTTCCATCACGTCTCCACCTTCACCTGCACTCTGGTGCGGGCATTAGAACTTGCCCATCAGGGCCGCAAGATGCAACGAAAGCTGCCCACCGCTTGTCTGCCGATAGACGCCTGACCGTCTGAGGTCGAGCATGCGGCCGATGACACCCTTTTGGCGCGCCGCTGCAAACTGGTCGAGCTGCATCCGCGCCTCGGGGGTCAGCAGGTCGCGGCAGGCTGAAAGCGTGGCAATATTGCGCGCGTTCCAATCCGAAAACCGGCCGCCCCAGGCGGCACGGATCCGCGCCAGACGCGCCCGCCACCCCTGATTTGACCCCACGAGATTATCGCCATGCTGCCGATAGAGCACCGTTGGCTCTGGCGCATAGATAATCGCCCCCCCAGCGCCCGAAATCAGTTGATAGGCGAACCAGTCATGGCTGACAAACCCGGTGCGCAGCGCGCCGGCGCGCAGCAGCCCGTGCGCGGCGCGATTGAACACCATGGTATTGCCGCCCGCGATGGATTGCACCAGCGCATTGCCGAACCCCGGTTGCCGCTCAAACAGCGGCGACAGTCCGATTTCGCCTTCTGTTTCGTCAACGGTGCGGGTCCGCCCGCAATAGAGCGCCGGACGATCCCCGAAAGGCGCCAGTGCCGCAACGGCGCGGGCGAGCTTGTTCGTAGTCCAGACATCATCCTGATCGGCAAAACCGACATAGGCCGCATCGACTTCCGGACGGGTCAGGAGCGAGCGGAAATTTTCGGCAAAGCCCCGGCCCGGACCAGCAAAGAGAGTGAACTTCCCCTTGCGCCAGATCGTCGCCGCCTCGCTGAGGATCGATAGGGTCTGATCGGTCGACCCATCATCGGAAGCAAAAATGTCGATCGGCTGCCAGGTTTGTGCATCCAGGGTTTCAAGCTGGCGCGGCAGGAAGCGGGCCCCGTTCCGGGTGGCGAGGAGCAACGCCACGTGCCCCACCTCCGAACGGCCCTCATTGGATTTCACTTGCGGCGACATCACGTCTGGACCTGCGTTGCGTGCCTTTTTTTGCCCGGGCACTTCAGCTTTGGGCTAATACGGAAAATTCCGTACAGGCAAGCGGCATCGGTCGCAAAGCGAGATATTACACAGATTTAGCGCCCAAAGCCTGCCGCATATGCTCCAGCATGAGAGCAACGCCCTGTTCGCCCAGCGCCGCCGAGGCGTCTTTGGCGCTTTCGGTGTACCAGCGCGATTTATCGAGCTTGGTCATGTCCACGGCCTCCGGGCAAAGCGCCATCATCAGTGAGGTCTCGCCAATGCCCGCATGGTCAAACGGATAGTGCTGGATGAGTTCGGCAGTCAGCAGCGGATGCCCCTTGATCCAGTTGAACGGATCGCTGCCGCCCGATTGCTGGGCATAATAATCAGCCATGGCACGATCGCCCCACCAACCGCGGCCACGCTGCTCTTCAAGGAACTGGAAGATCACCTGCCGGGCAGCGAACTTGAAACTGAGATCGGTCGGCATCCCCACCGCGAAATTCTCGCTCTGGTGATGGATGACGAAATGGATATTGCGGAACCCGATGCGCAGCAGGCTGCGGAAGAGATCGCCCGCGAAGGGGGCAAGCGTGGTCTGCTCCACCTGCACCGAGCCATTGCCCTCGGGCGGCTCCACCGCATAGCTCGCCGCCCCGTAATAGAACGGCGGCAGGATGACGATGTTCATCTCCGTCTCGAGCCGGTCCAGCACCTTGATGACAACCAGCGTGTCCATGCCGACCGCCATATGCTCGCCGTGGTATTCGAGCACGCCAAGCGGCAGCACCACGGGCCAGTTTTCGGCAATGGCCTGCCGGATCTGGTGGGGGAGCATCAATTCGTAGCGCATGAAGGGCCTCGTCGCGGAGTCTAGCTGGGTTGGCGCGGTCTGGTTAGCATCGCCTTTTTGCCCCCTCCCGCGCTTCGGGTCCAGATGCTAGCACAGGGCTCGTCTCAACCGGGAGGTAACGAAAATGCTCAAAGGGATCGATCCCATCCTCAATGCCGATATCCTGCATGTCCTCAAATCCATGGGGCATGGCGACGAACTGATCGTAGCCGATATGAATTTCCCCTCCGATGCCATCGCGCGCCAGACCACCTATGGCCGCCTGGTGCGCATGGAAAATGTCACCGCCGGCCGCGCCGCCGAAGCCATTCTCTCGCTGATGCCCCTCGATTCGTTTGTCGAAAGACCGGCGCTGCGCATGGAAATCGTCGGCCAGCCCGACGAGCTGCCCGCCGTACAGGCCGAAGTGCAGGCATCAATCGACAGGGCCGAGGGTCGGTCGTGGCCCATGGGCTCCATCGAGCGCTTCGCCTTCTATGAGCGCGCGAAAAAAGCCTATGCCGTGGTGCAAACCGGCGAGCGCCGGTTCTATGGCTGCTTCGTCTTCGTCAAGGGCGTCATTCCGCCCGCTTGAGGGCAGTGGACCTGAATTCAGTCCCCGGGCGGGGGTCATCACTGGCCCTCGTCCGATCATTCATCAGTGAAATAAACTTTTTTATAGATGAATTTTGAATGCGGTTTTGCCTTTTGCCGGTCGTTCGCGCGCGCGGAGCCGATTGACTTCCGGCGCGTCACATTCCTACCATCAGCCAGTCTCTCGCACGGGAAGGGGATAACCCCTTCGCCCGGTTTTGCCTTCGGGTGCCGGGTGTGCTGCGCGGGTGCCAACACGCCGTCCGGAGGGGCGGCGCGACAAGGGAGGACTTACACGTGAAAGTCGATGTCTATAATCAGCTGATGGCTCTTCAGACCGGCCGTCGTAATTTCATGAAGGGCGTCGCCGCCCTCGCCGCTGGCTCGGCGCTCGGCACCAGCCTCGCCGGCCGTGCCTTTGCGCAGGGCAATGTGCGCGCCGACATCCTCGCCATTCCAGGCGTTGGCAAGGGCTCGCCCACCGATGCCGATTGGCAGAAGGTTGGCGAACTGACCCTCGAAGCCACCAAGGCCAGCGTGGCCGAAGGCGAATTCGCGGGCGTTGAGCTGACCTTTATGGGCCTCAACAACCAGAACCTGCACAACTTCCTGTTCCGCGGCTTCCTGAAGCCGTGGGAAGCCTATACCGGCGCCAAGATCAACTGGATCGATCTCGCCCAGGCTGACTACAATGCGCGTCTGCAGCAGTCGATTGCATCGGGCACTGTCGATTTCGACATCATCGAAATGGGCGCCCCCTTCGAAGGCGATACCGCTGGCAAGGGCCTGCTCGACGAAATGCCGGATTGGGTCAAGACCCAGATCGACATGGACGACTACGTGAACTACCTGAAGGCGCCGGTCGGCACCTGGGATGGCAAGACCTACCGCATCACCATCGACGGTGACTGCCATACCTTCGCTTACCGCAAGGATTACTTCACCGATCCGGCGATTACGGCCGCGACCGGCATGACCGAAGCGCCGACCACCTGGCAGCAGATCAACGAATTCACCAAGAAGGTGAAGGGCCAGAAGGATCCGCTGACTGGCGGCGACGCATTTGGTTACCTCGACCCGCTGAAAGGCTGGGGCGGCTTCGGCTTCTACTTCCTCGAAGACCGTGCGTCGGCCTATGCCAAGCATCCGTCCGATCCGGCATGGCTGTTCGACGCAGACACCATGAAGCCGCGCGTCAATAATCCGGCTTGGGTTCAGGCCATTCAGGACGTGCTTGACGCCGTTCCGAGCCTGCCGCCTGATCAGATCAACGCCGATCCGGGCACGACAGCGTTCCAGCAGTTCCTCGCCGGTACAGGCTCGGGCATCTGCTGGTGGGGCGACGTGGGCTCCAACGCCAAGACCTCGGATTCGTCCGTTGTCGGCGACGTGGTGGGCTTCTCGATCAATCCGGGTTCCGACAAGGTCTACAATTCGGCCGCCGGCGCGTGGGAAACCCCCGCGACCCCGAACTTCGCGCCCAACATGGCTTACCTCGGCTGGGGTATCTATGTGACGAAGAACGTTTCGGCCGACGACAAGAAGCGTAAGGCCGCCTGGTCGGCTGCTGCGCATCTGGGTGGCAAGGACATTTCGCTCTGGACAGCGGCTTACCCGTCGGGCTTCCAGCCCTACCGCAACAGCCACTTCCAGTACGATGAATGGGCTTCTGCCGGGTACGACCGTGCCTTCGTTGAGGACTATCTCGGCTCGAACCTCGACAGCTACAACCACCCGAATGCGGCGATCGAACCCCGAATCCCGGGCATCTTCCAGTACTACTCGGTGGCCGAAGACGTTCTGGCCAAGGGCTTTGCCGGCCAGCTCGGCACAGCCCAGGAAATCGCTGATGCGATTGCCGCCGAATGGGAAAAGATCACCGACCAGATCGGTCGCGACAGCCAGATCAAGCTCTACAAGGCGTCGCTGGGCCTCTGAGCCCTCGGCACCTGAGTTGATTTGACAAAGTTCGGCTGGTGGCTATCCGGTCACCAGCCGTCTTCTTTAAGGGGGAATCCTTTGACCATTGGCTCGCTGTCTGGCGATCTCGCGACATCCCGCGCCGCTGCCGGGCGCTCTCAGCGCCGCCGTCTTGGCCGCTTCCTCATCATCGGTTCAACCGCTGCGTTCATTCTGCTGATTCTTGCCCAAGTGCTGCAGGCCGCAGGCGTTGCACAGTTCGGTTTCCCCAACTGGCGGCCAACGCTCTACGGCTATGTCACCTGGGGCGTGCTCCTCGCGATTGGCCAGATCATGGCCCGCGGCGAAGCCGGCTGGCGGGCATTGTTCATTCTACCGGCAGGCATGTTCGTCGCCGCCTTCGCGATTTTCCCAACGTTTGCCGGTCTGCTGATCGCCATGACCGATTGGAACCTGAGTTCCTCGACCGGTCCACGCTTCAATGGTCTCGATAACCTTATCGAGCTGTTTCAGGATCGCTTCTACTGGAACGCGCTCGGCAATATGGTCATCTATGTGCTGATGGTCGCGGTGGAATATGCCATCGCCTTCGGCCTTGCCCTGCTGCTCAACGCCGAAATCCGCGCCCGCAAACTCTGGCGCGTCGCCTTCCTCATTCCGCTCATGCTATCCCCGGTGGCGGTGAGCTGGATGGTCGGCAAATCCATGCTCGAAACCCGCTTCGGCCCGATTGCGCGCTTTGCCAAATCGGTCGGCTGGCAGAGCCCCACGTTCTTTGCCGATCCGTGGATTGCGCGTCTCTCTATTGAAGCCATGGATGCCTGGGTTTCGATCCCCTTCATGATGATTCTGTTGCTCGCCGGACTTCAGGCGCTGCCCAAGGAAGTATCCGAGGCCGCCAAGGTTGATGGCGCGACCGGTTGGCAGGGCTTCTGGCAGATCACATTTCCGCTGATGCTGCCGGTCTCGATTACGGCCATCATCCTGCGCATCATCTTCAAGCTGAAGCTCGCCGATATTGTCATCAACGTGACCTCGGGTGGGCCAGGCGGCGCGACTGATACCGTGTCGAGCTTCATCTATCGCGAATATCGGGATCGATCGAACGTCGGCTATGGCACCATGTTGGCCATGTTCTATCTGGTGCTCATCATTGTGTTTATTACCGCGCTGCTCAATCTGTTCAACAAGCGCATGCAGAGGATGAGCTGATATGACTGCGACTCTGCTCACCCGCTCCGAAGCTGACCTCGCCGCCGCGCGGCAGCGCGAGACCAAACGGTTTTTCGGCAAAGTCGGCATCTATGGCCTTTTGGGCCTCTGGGCCGTCATATCCCTGTTTCCAGTGTTCTGGACGCTGACCACCTCAATGAAGGTGGCCAAGGATGTGCAGCGTGGCGCCATCGTCCCCTTTATTGATTTTCAGCCCAGTTGGCTCGGTTGGAAATCGCTTGGCCTCTCGCCCGAAACCATCGGCCAGGTATCAACCGTCCGCGATGAATTTCTGAAACGGTTCTTCAACTCGGTCGCGGTGTCGGTTTCGGCCTCGTTGCTGGCGGTCCTCATCGGGGCGCTCGCGGCCTATGGGCTCAGCCGCTTTACCTACAAATTCCTCTGGATGCGGAACAAGGACATCTCGTTCTTCTTCCTCTCCCAGCTCATCCTGCCGCCCGTGGTGCTGGCCCTGCCATTCCTCGTGCTCTACCGCGAGCTGGCGCTGCTCGATAACCTCGTCGGACTCACGCTGCTGTATACGCTGACCGTGCTGCCGATTGTCGTCTGGATCATGAAGGACCAGTTCGACACCATCCCCTTCGAACTTGATGAAGCCGCCGCTGTTGACGGGCTCGGCTCCTGGGGCACATTCTTCCGCATCATTGTGCCCATGTCGCTGCCCGGCATGGTCGCGGCCTTCATCCTCGCGCTGATCCTGTGCTGGAACGAATACTTCTTTGCCGCGCTCCTCACCTCGACCAATGCCACCACCTTGCCGGTTATGGTGGCGAGCCAAACCGGCTCGCAGGGCATCAACTGGTGGGCCATGGCCGCTCTGGCTACGGCCGCTATCGGGCCGCTTGTGGTGATCGGCATCTTCCTCGAGCGCTACATCATCAAGGGACTGACTGCCGGGTCGGTGAAGGGCTGAGCCCCACCACCATGTGATAGCAAAAACCGCCGGGGGCTTCCTCCGGCGGTTCTGTTTTGGGGCAGGGGGATCAGCCGAGAGCAGCCGGGATCGGCAGGCGGTCCGCAGGAGGGAAGCGCGGTGCCGCGCCCCCCCGGAACCTGGGGGCGGTCATCCCGCCCGACGTCGCTTTGTCCCGTTATTCGATATTGGTGTGGTTCGCGCGCATCATGTCGGCGGTAATGCCGGTCGACTCCTTGAGGCGGGCAACCATCACCTCGAACAGCACAAACATGGCGCCCTCAAAGACCGAGCCCATGGGCAGAACCGCACTGGCGGCCGCCGTCTGGTCACTGGCCATGGTTTGTCCGGGGATCACCAGCAGGTGCCCGGCGAGCGGCGCCAGCGGCGCACGGGCTTCGGCGGTGACCAGCAGCACTTCGGCCCCAGCGCCGCGGGCGAGCCGCATCAATTCCCCGGCCGTGCCGAGGGTACCCGGCCCGCTGGAGGCAAAGAACAGGTCGCCGACGCCAACCGGTGGCGTGGTCATGTCGCCGACCATGGCCACCTTCAGCCCCATGTGGAACAGCCGCATGCACAGCGCCCGCATCATCAGGCCCTCGCGGCCCGCGCCATAAAGCACAATGCGGTCGGCTTCCTCGATCAACCGGCAGGCATGGTCGATCTGGCGCGGATCAATGCCGTTAAGCGCTGCGCCCAATTCCTTCAGCGCTTCCGTAAAGGCCGCCCCGCTCATTGATCAAGCTCCGCCATCAGATCCTTCGTGCGGGTATAGAGGTCCCGGAACACGCGATAGCGCCGGTCATAGAGCCCCTTGAGATCGGCCGAAGGCGCAATCTCGTAGGCCACCGGGTTCCAGGTGCGGATGTCGCCCCGGGCCACATCACCAATGGCCAGCGCCGCAATGAAGGCATCGCCATAGCTCGCGCCCATGGTCTTTTCGCGCACGATCTGCACGCGCCCCGACACGTCCGATGTGGCCTGCGCCCAGACCCGGTTCTTGGTGCCGCCACCGGCGGCCAGAATGGCCCGGGGCGGGTGCCCGACATCCTCATAGGTGTCAAACACATGCCGCGTGCCGAACGCGATGCCTTCAAACAGCGCGCGATAGATATCGCCGCGCTTGTGCGTGAGGTTGAGCCCGAACACCATGCCCTTCGCCTGGGTATCGTGGATCGGCGTGCGCTCGCCCGAAAAATAGGGCAGCAGCACCAGCCCGTTTGCGCCGGGCGGCGAGGCCTCCGCTTCGGTGGCCAGGTCGACCACGGCGGTCTTGGGGTCGAGTTCCCGCCCGAATTCGTCGCGGAACCAGTGGCTGAGCGTGCCCGAGGTCGCCAGCCCCGAAAGGGCTGCATGCTGGCCGGGGAAGAACCACGGTGCGTACCAGAGCCGCGCGTCCGGCACGCGCACCGGCGTGATCTCGATGATGAAGATGGTGGAGCCATACATGAGCAGCATGTCGCCATCATCGAGCACGCCGACGCTCAACGCCTCAGCGCCCGCGTCAATCGTGCCGCAGGTGACGGGCGTGCCTACGACGAGGCCGGTTTCAGCCGCCGCTTTTGCCGTGACCCCACCCGCAATATCGGTGGTCCAGAGGAGGTCAGGCAGCTTGTCGAGCCCGATGATGTCGTCTGCCAGCGCATCGGTCCAGTTGAGCGTCGCCACATCATAGAGCGGCGAGAAATTGGCCGCCGAATAATGGTCGATCACATAGCGACCGGTCAGCTTATGAACGATGTAGGTCGTTGAGGTCATCACCTTGGCGGTCTGGGCGTACAGGTCAGGGCGCTTGTTCTTGAGCCACAGGATTTTCGGGCCCACCGATTGCGAGGTGAGCGCATTGCCGCACCGGGCCAAAAGCACGTCTTCGCCAATCCGGTCGGTCAGAACCTTGATCTCATCCACAGCGCGCGTATCGACGCCGTAAAGCACCCCGTTCATCAGCGGTGTGCCGGTTTTGTCCACGGGCAGCATGCAGGGGCCAATGGCGCTGGCGGCCACGGCCTTGATATCCTTGGGGTCAATGCCGCTCTGGGCAATCAACGCCTTCGTCAGAAAGACGAAATCGCCCCACCAGTCCTCTTCGGCCCGGTGCTCGGCCCAGCCCGGCTGCGGCACCAGCATCTTGTGCGGCCGCGCCGCGCTCGCGATGACAGTCCCCCCGGCGTCGACCAGCACGCCCTTGCTTTCAAACGTCCCGATATCGATGCCGAGATAGGCTTTCATTGTTCAAACGCGTCCCTGTCGAGAATAAACTGGGGCCCGATCCGCGGCAGCGCTTCGGTCAGCAGCCGATGCAGCATTTCCAGATCGGCAATATCGACCAGCTCCAGCGCCGAATGCGAGTAGCGCATGGGAAAGCCCATATCGATGGCAGCCACGCCCTGGCCCACCAGTTGCACGTAGGAATTGTCGGTCAACGCCCCGATATGGGCGCTGCGCTGTAGCGGCAGCCCGGCGTCAGCCGCGCTGTCTTCCATCAGTTTCACCATGGCCGGGTGGGGCAGGGTGCCATTCAGCGTGCCGCGTCCATGAAAGGAATACAGGCTCATGGCCGGTCCGCCGCCCATCCGCACATCGCCGCGCGCCGTCATGTCGGGCGTGTCGGTGGCCAGCACCAGATCGAGCTGGATGGCGATATCGGGCATCAGCACCTGCGCCGCCGTTACCGCACCGCGGAGATTGAATTCCTCCTGTACGGAAAACACGAAATGGATCGTGGGCCGGTGCGGCTCATCCAGCATCGAGGCGATGGTTTCGAGCATCACCGCGATCCCCGCCCGATCATCAACCGAGGTGCCCGCGATGCGGCCATTGGCCAGTACC
Source organism: uncultured Hyphomicrobiales bacterium (assembly GCA_903828145.1). Taxonomy (GTDB): domain Bacteria; phylum Pseudomonadota; class Alphaproteobacteria; order Rhizobiales; family Devosiaceae; genus Devosia_A. The sequence continues at coordinate 408,567 of CAIKKY010000006.1, forward strand.
GAGACATTAGGCCGGTACACCACCGGTGTGCCCACATCGATGCCCGCCGCCTTCACGTCCGCAGCGCTCTGGAACCCGGCATCAACATACAGCTCGGTATAGGGCAGCACCTTGTATTTTTCGTCCTGGCCCGTCGCGTGGTGGCTCTTGTGGGCAATCAGGCCCGGCACATCGCGCCCCTCGCCAATCGAAAACAGCACTTCATGCGCCGGCAGCGCCCGTTCCGGCACGCCGCCCAGCCGTTCGATGCGCACAAGGCCATTCGCCTCGATTTTGCGGGTGATGAAACCCAACTGGTCCATATGAGCAAACAGCATCACCGAGGGCGCCGCCTTGTCGCCCTCAAGCGTGGCAATCAGATTGCCCAGCCGGTCGGTCGTGGTGGGCAGGCCCAGAGGATCGAGCTTACCTTTCAGGTAACGCCGCACGCGGCCCTCGTGCCCGGAGAGCCCGGGGATCATCATCAGCTCGGTGAGCAGGGTTTGCATGGTCATGTCAGCCCCGCGCCTCGCGCACCAGCCGCATGAATTCCTTGGCCCGCTCAGGGTCAACCGGCTTCCAGGTATCGCCATCAACCTTCAGCGACGAGCCGACAATGCAGCCATCGGCCACCTTCAGCACGTCTTTCACCGTGGCGTGCTTAACCCCGGTATTGGCAAGAACCGGTGTAGTCGGCAGCGCCTTTTTCACCGCCTCAAGATCAACCATGCGGGCCGCCTCGCCGGTAATCGAGCCGGAAACAAGAATGGCATCGGGAATGGATGAGAACACCGCGCTGCGGGCCCGGTCGGCCAGAGGCCGCTGATCGAGCGAATAGGCGAATTCCGCCGACACATTATAGAGCATCGCGAGGTCCTGCCGGTTGAGCCGGTCGCGGTAGCGCATGGCCGCGCCCGCGTCAGGTGTCCACGGCCCCATATCCGACGCATAGGTGCCGGTGAAGATTTCGCGCACAAAGCGTGCACCCGTGGCCGCGGCAAGCGCCATGGAACTCATCGGGTCCCACAGCACATTGACGCCAAAGGGCACGGTGATCTCGCTGCGCAGCTGGCCGATCACATAGGCCATGGTGGCGGTTGAGGCTGTATCGACCTTGAATTCATAGGGGCGGTCGTTCTCATTACCGAACATCACGGCATCGAACCCGGCGGCGACCAGTGCCCGCAGATCCTTGCGCGCCCCCTCGACGATCGCCTCAATCCCGCCTGCGTGATCGTGAAGCGGCGAGCCCGGTAAAGCGCCAAGATGAACCATGGCAATGATGGGCTTGTTTTCGCCGAAAACGGCTTTAAACCGGGCTGTCATTTATCAGTAAAACCTCAAGGCGTTTCCATGCCTTAGGCCTAGCATCCCCCCCTTTCCGCGTCCATGCGGCACAGGGTGGTTTGCCCCGATGAAAACCTTTTAATACGGGTTGTCTCAAGTTTCGGATCATACACAAAAGCTTGATCGAACAGAACAAATCCTCGTCGCTTATCCCCCCGTAGATGCTGGTAACCGGTCCACAAGGGCCGGGAGCACTCCCGCTGACCAGGAAATCGGAGATTGACTATGAAGCTGTTGAAGGCCCTCACCGTCGCCACCATGCTTGCGGCAAGCCCGCTTATGCTGATGCCCGCCCAGGCGGCCAATATCGTCGAGACGGCCCAGTCGGCCGGCACGTTCAATACGCTTCTGGCAGCCGCCACGGCCGCCGGCCTTGCCGAAACGCTGGCCACCACGGCGAACATCACTGTGTTCGCGCCCACCGATGCGGCCTTTGCGGCGCTCCCGGCCGGCACGGTGGAAGACCTGCTGAAGCCTGAGAACAAGGACAAGCTGATTGCCATCCTCGGCGCCCATGTGGTCGCCCAGAAGATCATGGCCGCGGACATCAAGGACGGCGTTACTGAAGTGCCGACCCTGAACCCGAACGTGACTCTCAAGATCACCAAGGACGCGATGGGCGTAACCCTGCAGCTGTCGAACAGCGCCAAGGTTGTGACCGCCGATGTGGGCGCCGACAATGGCGTGATCCACGTGATCGACGCCGTGCTGCTGCCGTAATCGGCTCCAGCTTTACCATCAGAGGGCGCGGGGACCTATGTTCCCGCGCTTTTTTTATGCGCCCAGCAGGGGGGCAAAGAGCGAGCCATAGACACCGGCGGCGAGGCTGAGCGCAGCCAAAGCCAAAAGCAGCAGGGCCGGTGCCATGCCCCCTCGGTCCCTGCGACCAAGCGTCTCGCTTGCCTGTTTCGCCACGATTGCGTCTCCATACCGCCACACAAGACGTCATAGTGACGGGTGCGTTCCGGGCCCGCCATTCAGGCGAGTACGCAGGGTAGCGTTACCCAGCGGGTTGGGCTCGGCAGGCACGCGGCTGGCTATATTGCGTTTTATCAGCGGCTAGGTGCCGTCATCCACAGAACATTGCCTGTATTTTTGGGCGGGCTAACGCAGGAATCGCTCCATTTTGGCAAGCGGAGCCAAAATGGGGTGGCGATTGATTGAAGTTGATTGCCGCTTTTATAAAGTTGACTGATCGGTCCACTAAGTCTCTTTTATACGCGATTACCCTAATCGATATAGAAGAAACATAAAGAATAGGCAATTAGGCCGTCCTAAATGCCTCTCTTTATAGCACAAATCGTTATGAAACTGGTCTCACTTCGGATAAAAATCTCGAAGGGTGAGATGTGACTACCAAAGTCAATCTGTGCCTGATCCAAGAAAGCCGTTGACGCCAACTTGGTATGGTGCTTTTGACGATTAACACGTCTGAGGTGCCGGGTATGCAAAGTCTAGACCGCCTTCTCCATCTGCTCACTCTGCTTGAGCGTCAGCATGGATTGAGTGATCTCGAGAAGGATGAGCGTCGTGTGTTTGACTTTATCGTCGAGGCGACATCGCAGGGTGTCCCGGTGGCGATGAGTCAAATCCTGAAGGCGCAACTGGTTTCTCGCGCCAGCACCTATCGACACGTCGCCGCCCTGCTCGATCAACGCTGCATCGAAGAAGGCTTTGAGAACGGCGAGCGCGTCTTCACCGTCGCCAGCCGCTTTGGCGATCTGGCGCGGGAACTGCGAGACGCGGCCCTGGCCACGAGCTGATCCGGCGCACGGGCCTGCCTTTCAGCGCAGCGGACCCGGTCTCACTTCGGAGCTCTCACTGAAGACCACCCAAAACGCCCCTTCGGGGGCGTTTTTTGTTGCTCCCGTCGGCTTCTCTGAGCGCCGCTACCGGCTGTCCCCTAGGGCCTACGGCAATTCCTGTGAGACAGTTTAGCAACGAAATCTCTATTTTGAGAAAACTAAATCACGACCGTCAAAATCCGTAGCAGGCGCTCTTTTTGTCCGCCGCCCGCGCCTCTTGCCAAGCCTGCTGCCCCTCGCCACTGTGGCATCACCGAATTCGGGGGGATAAGCGGTTGACGGACTTTCTGCGCCTTGCGCCCTTTTTGCTTGATGACGAAGCGCTTGCCTGGGTTGAAACCACCCGCGATGGCCTCAGCCTTGATGAACAGGTGGGCCAGCTCTTCAACTTCATGTCGCGCGGCACGGGGCCGGAAGAAGCTGAGCGGCTGCGCGCCCTGCAACCGGGCGGCATCACCCGCATGTTCGGGCCCGACTTCGAAACCGAAGCGAATCTGATGGACCAGATCCGGGCCGAGGCCGGTATTCCGCTGTTGCTCTCGGCTGATCTTGAAGGCTCGTTGATGAGCCTGCGCTTTGGCACCGAGGTGCCCAATCCGCTGGCGCTGGCGGCGGTCGATGATGTGGCGGCGACCAGCGCCATCGCCACGATCATTGCCGAAGAGGGCGCGGCACTGGGCATCAACTGGAGCTTCACCCCGGTTATCGACATCAATACCAACTGGCGCAGCCCCATCGTGGCAACGCGCGGCTTTGGTGCCGATGTGGATCGGATCGAGCGCCATGCGCTCGCGACCATCAAGGCCTTTCAGGCGGCGGGCGTCGCGGCAACGGTCAAGCATTGGCCCGGCGACGGCGAAGACGACCGCGACCAGCACCTGGTGACCACCATCAACCCCCTTAGCATCGAGGATTGGGAGGCGACACATGGTCGGCTCTACCGCGCTGCCATAGCGGGGGGTGTCGACTCGGTGATGAGTGCCCATATCGCTTTTCCCGCTTTTGTCCGCGCCCTTGACCCCAATGCGACAACCGAAGCCTATCGTCCGGCCGCGGTCAGCCGCGTCCTCAATATTGATCTCCTGCGCGATCGGTTGGGCTTCAATGGGTTGATCGTGTCGGACGCGACGTCGATGGGCGGCTTCGGCGCCTTTGCGTCGCGGCGCGATATGCTGCCCGAGGTGATCGAAAACGGCTGCGACATGATTCTGTTTTCGCCCGATCCCGACGCCGATATTGCTCTCATCCGCGCTGCGGTGCGCGATGGTCGCATCAGCAAGGGGCGGTTGCGGGACGCGCTGACCCGAATTCTCGGGATGAAGGCCGCGCGCGGCCTCCACCGTCAGCCCTTTACACCGGCGCTGAGCCAGCGGGCCCGCGTGGGCCGCACGGAGAGCCGGGCTGTTGCCGAAGCGGTGTTCGCGCGGACGCCCACCCTCATCAAGGACACGACGGGCCTTTTACCGCTCAATCCGGCCCGGCACCGCCGCGTTCTCCTCGTCACTGGCGGCGTGGTTACACCGTTCATGCCGCCACAGCCGCTGGCCCTCACGGCGCTGCTGGCCGCCGAAGGCTTCGAGGTAGAGCTACATGAGCCGGGAAAAATGATTGATCCGGCCGCGCATGATCTCGTGCTGTTTGCCCTGGCCGAAGAAACGCTGTTGCTGCGCGGGCGCATCTTCTTAGATTGGCACCGGCTCATGGGCGGCATCGATGTGGTCATGCAGCGCGTCTGGCACGATGTGCCCACGATCCTGATTTCCTTTGGTTTTCCCTATATGCTTTACGACGCGCCGCGCGTCCCAACGGCCATTAACGCCTATGGCTCGAGCCCTGCCATGCAAAAAGCCGTGCTCGATTGCCTACTCGGCCGCGTATCCTTCAACAGCTCAAGCCCTATAGACCCGTTCTGCGGTCTCGAAGACGCACACTGGTAACAGGGGGGCGAAGACTACAGCCGCAATCGGGAAAGATTTGGCTGGGGAACCTGGATTCGAACCAAGATTAACGGAGTCAGAGTCCGTTGTTCTACCATTGAACTATTCCCCAGCAGGCGCCGCAGAGGGCCGAGCGCTGGTTGCCGGTTGCACGGCACGCGCGGGCTTGTAGCATATTCGCCGCTACGATCAACACCTTCGTATGCGATCGGGCCTCGTCGAGCCTCGCGCGGCATTGGGCGTGGTGCTAAAGACCCAAAAGGGCCGCTTTCAGAGTGATAGTAAAACCTAACTCGTTCTATCCACTTTTCACTTGCACGAAACCGCCTGCCCATGCTGGAAGGCGACACTGCGGAGTTTACTATGCCTCAAAGCCTTGATCGCCTGTTCTACCTCCTCACCCTGCTGACGCGCGAGCATGGGTTGAGCGCCATGGCACCGGACGAACGCCGAATCTTCGATTTTCTCGTCGAAGAGGCCAATGGCGGCAAAGTTGTCACGATGTCCGTCCTTCTCACGCAAAAGATGATGCCGAGGGCGAGTGCCTATCGACATGTCAGTGCATTGATTGCAAAAGGATATATTGAGGAAGTCATCGTCGAGGGGGAGCGCGTCCTTACAGTCGCGAAACGGTTTGATGCTTTGGAAGAAGCTCTCAAAGATCTGGTCCGAGCGGACAACTGAGCTCCTTTATGTTGTCTTGATTGTCGCCGTGGCGCGGTACGGCGCTCTGGTTCTGCAATTTGGGTCGTTGCGCCTCTCCGATCTGGACCGTTGGGTGGCCTGGGTCTTTCTCCCGGCCGGGGTCGGTGTCATTGCTGCGCTGGTCGTTGGCACCCGCGTGTTCCCCGGTGTGATGTTCGGTTCCTTCCTCTGGAATCTGTCCGGCCACCCAATGCCGCTCATCGACAATTTTCTTCTGTCGCTTGCGGGGGGCGCGGCTCCGTACCTGAGCCTTATCATCTTCCGCCGCCTCAAGCGGTTCAGGCCCGGTGAGGTCTGGCGCAACTACCGCCTCGTCGACATCGTGGGCTTTTCGGCCGTGCACGCCGTACTCAACTCGGGCCTCAACCACGGTGTATTCCTCTTGCCCGTCAGCGCGCGGCACTTCGCCTGGGATTCGCTCCTCGCTTCAATTGTTGGTGATTTCTCCGGGGGACTGGCGCTCTTTGTCCTCCTCAACGGGTTGATGCTCCTCGCCGTGTGGTCAATCCGCCGCCCGTGAAGTGTCGTTGCGCTTCGACGGCCGATCCACTAACCTTGATCCCGACTAGAGAACTCGTCCCATGACGGGCGCTCCGGGGTTCGCCCCGCCGATGCGACCGCGTGGGCTAAAGTGGAGATCCAACGTGGCCGAATTCCATCGGCCCGCGCCCGCGTCGCCCGCTGAAGGGGGGACGCGTTCCCGCGTCCAAGGGGGCAGTCCGCCCGCTCTGGACGTGGCTGGCGAGCGCAATGCGCCGGCCAAGCGGGTGTCTCAGCCGCCAGACCTGTCGTCCGGTGATCAGCCGGGTGCAGGGGGGCAATCCGGCTCGGGTGCAGCGCGCCGCCCGCGCGGGCCGCTCTATGCTGCGCTCGATCTTGGCACCAACAACTGTCGCCTGCTCATTGCACGTCCGCACGAAGACGGCTTTAGGGTGCTCGACGGGTTCACCCGCATCGTGCGCCTTGGCGAGGGGTTGACGACCACCGGACGGCTGTCCGACGCCGCGATGGAGCGCACCATCGAAGCGCTGCGGCAGTGCCGCAACAAGCTCAATGAACATGCCCCGGCGCGCATGCGCCTCATTGCGACCGAAGCCTGCCGTGCCGCCGCCAATGGTGCCGAATTCATCGCCCGCATCGAAACCGATCTGGGGCTCAGCCTCGAAATCGTCGATCGCCAGACCGAAGCCGCACTGGCGGTGACCGGTTGCGCCGACCTGATCGACGAGGCCGCCGCCGGCGCCCTGATCTTTGATATCGGCGGGGGCTCGTCCGAACTCGCCTGGCTCGATTTCCGCGGCGGCCGCCCGCGACGGCAGGGGCGCATGGCCTCATCAATCCGCTCGTGGCAGTCGCTGCCCGTCGGCGTCGTCTCGATTGCCGAAAAATTCGGCGGCGTCGACGTGACCCCCGATTCCTTTGAGGCCATGGTCAGTTTCGTGGCCCAGCACCTCAAACAGTTCCGCGGCCGCGAAAAGCTGCGCCAGATGATTGCCGAGCACCCGGTGCATCTCGTGGGCACCTCGGGCACCGTGACCACGCTCGCCGGGCTGCATCTGGGGCTTGAGCGGTATGAGCGCCAGAAGGTCGATGGCCTGTGGATGACGCGCGAGGAATTGGCCGCCACCACGCGGGCCCTGCTTGCCATGCCCTATGATCGGCGCGTGGCGCACCCCTGCATCGGCCGCGACCGCGCCGATCTCGTCCTGCCCGGCTGCGCCATTTTCGAGGCGATCCACCGCGAATGGCCGACCGAGCGCGTGCGCGTGGCTGATCGCGGCTTGCGCGAGGGCATTCTGATTTCGCTGATCGACGCCGATCGGGCAGGGCGCGGCAACCGGCCGCCCAAAAGGAGGCGATAATGACCAAAGGCACAGGCCAGGGCATTGGACGACGCGGCGACCGTGATCTCAAGGTTCGCGTGAAAACCGCCAAGGGCCGCAAGATCGGCTCGACGCTGTGGCTGCAACGCCAGCTCAACGACCCTTATGTGGCGCGCGCCCGCACCGATGGCTATCGCTCGCGGGCCGCCTATAAGCTCAAAGAGCTTGATGAGCGCTATCACCTGTTCAAAAAGGGCCAGCGTATTGTTGATCTCGGCGCCGCGCCCGGCGGCTGGTCGCTCGTGGCTGCGCCCATCGTCGGCTCAACCGAAACCGCGCCGCTGATTGTCGGTATCGATTACCTGGAGATGGACCCCATTCCGGGCGTGATCCTGCTCAAAAAGGATTTCACCGATGAAGATGCGCCCGATCAGTTGATCGCAGCGCTGGGGGGGCACAAGCCCGATGTGGTGATGTCCGATATGGCCGCGCCCACCACCGGGCACCGCGCCACCGATCACCTGCGCATTATCGCGCTCGTCGAACTGGCGGCCGATTTCGCGGTTCAGGTGCTGGCCCCGGGCGGCACCTTCATTGCCAAGGTGTTCCAGGGCGGCACCGAGCATGAGCTACTGGCGCTCCTGAAACGGCATTTTGCCACGACGCTCCATGCCAAACCCAAGGCGAGCCGCGCCGATTCGGCGGAGACCTACCTCGTGGCACGGGGCTTCAAGGGCGACCAGCACGACGAATAATGCCGCTTAGTCGGCGGCAGCAGGCTCCGATTTCGTGTGGAGCGTCCGTCCGGCTCCGCGCGGAATGCGGGCGAACATCAGACTCGACACCAGCGTCACCGCGGCCAGCACCCAGAACGCGGCATGGAAATGGCCAAGCGCCAGCGCGGTGCCCCCGGTCCAGATCCGCACCGCCTCGAGCACACCGCCACCAAGCGCCACGCCGCAGGCGAGCGTAATCTGGATCAGCACCTGGCTGATGACATTGGCCTGGCCCGCGTCCTTGTCGGCAATATCGGCAAAGGTGAAGGCATTGGTCGCCGTCCAGAAAATGGATTGGAAGAACCCGGTGAGAATGAGCAACACGATAATCAGGGGCATCGGCGTTTCCGGGCTGTAGATCGCCATGCCCACAAGACCCAGCGCCGTCATCAGAGTTGCGCCCACCAGGGCCAGCCGGAAGCCGAACAGCTTCAGGATACGCTCGGCGAGGAACTTGGCGGCGAATTGGCCGATGGCGAGCGCAAAGGTGATCATGCCGCTTTGAAACGGCGTGAAGCCAAAGGCCAGTTGCAGCGCCAGCGGAAACAGAAATCCCATGGCGCCTGTGCCCAGCCGGAAGACGCCACCCGCCAGCACCGTCATGCGAAACAGCGGAAAGCGCAGCAGCGTCAGGTCGAGCAGCGGCTCGGCCACATGCTTTTCGTGCCAGACATAAAGCGCCGCCGCGACCGACCCGACGACAAGCGCAATATAGCCGTAAACCGCCGGGAGCGCCGGGAGCGTCAGCACCGAAATCCCGAACACCCAGCCGGCAAAGCCGAGCCCGGCGAGCACGAAGCCGCGAAAATCCATGCGGCGCGGCTGGTTCCGGTGCCAGTCGGGCAGGAACAGGGTCACAGCCACAATGCCGAGGAACCCGATGGGCACGTTGATGAGGAAAATCCAGTGCCAGGAGAAGTAGGTGGTGATGAAGCCCCCCACGGGCGGCCCGAGAATGGGCCCGACAAGCGCCGGGATGGAGAGCCATGCGAGCGCATCGACCAGCCGGTCGCGCGGGGTTACCCGCACCAGCACCAGCCGCGCCACCGGCGACATCATGGCCCCACCCATGCCCTGCAAAAACCGCGAGCCGACGAACATGCCCAGCGAATTTGAGAGCGCACAGGCCAGCGATCCGACCATGAACACGACCATGGCCCAACGAAACACCGTCTTGGCCCCGAACCGGTCCGCCAGATAGCTCGAGACCGGGATGAACACCGCGAGCGCCACGAGATAGGCGGTCAGCGCCAGCTTGAGCGCAATCGGTTCGGTGCCGATGTCATGGGCAATGGCCGCGAGCGAGGTTGAAATCACCGTCGCATCGATATTTTCCATGAACAGCGCCACGGCAAGAATCAGCGGCGTGATGCGCGATGTGGCAAGTGACATGGGCTAAGGCCGGAACCGGTGCAAACAGGAGGTGAGGGCGGCCCACCGGGCGCCCGCCGCGCTCTAGCATGTCAGCGCGCCCTTGTCCTGCCGATCAGGCCTCGTCGTCCAATTTCGCTGCCATCCGGTGCCCGGATACATCGCTGGCCGCGCCCGCAGGCAGGCGCAGCAGCGGCATGAGCGACAGCACCGAGATCAGCCCGAGCGCGATCCAGCCGACATGAAAATCGGTGAGCGTGAGTCCCCCGCCATGGAGCCGCGACGAGAATTCAATGGCCGCCGCTGCCACCGCGACGCCGGCCGCCGTGCTCAATTGCTGCGCGACGGAATTGATGACCGTGCCCTGGCTCTGCTTGTCGCGCTCCACATCGGCAAATACCAGGGCATTGACGCCGGTGAAGAAGATCGACCGGGCCAGCCCGGCGACGAACAAGAGCCCCATAAGCAGCCAATAGGGCATGCCCGGCGCGGCGAGCGAAAAACTGAAGAGGATCAGAATCGCAATGGCCGCCGCCAGCGGCAGCGCCAGCGGAAAGCCGAAGCGCCGGAACACCGTGGTCGCGGCGAATTTGGAGAGGATCGCCCCGATCGCGCTCACAAACGTGGTGAGCCCCGATTCAAGCGGCGACAGCCCGAACGCCAGCTGCAGCATCAGCGGCATCAGAAAGGCAAAAGCGGCGTTGCCGACCCGGAACAGCGACCCCGCAAAGACGGCGGCACGAAAAATGGCATTCCGAAACAGCCCCGGCTCCAGTATCGGCTGGGCCGTGCGCCCGGCATGGCGCCAGTAGAGCAGCCCGGCGACCAAGCCCACGGCGATCGCCGCAAAGCCTGCTTCTGTGGGAATGGCCGGTAGGCCGATCACTGAGAACCCGAACAGTGCCCCGGCAAAGGTTGTGGCCACCAGCATGAGCCCGATGAGGTCGATGGGCCGTCTGTGCCGCGTGCCGTCGTCTTCCAGCACGCGCGAAATCAGCAAAAGGCCCAAAATCCCGATGGGGATATTGATCCAGAAAATCCAGTGCCAGGAGAAAAAGGTCGTGATGAACCCGCCCACCGGCGGCCCCACCAGCGGGCCAATGAGAGCGGGTACCGTGAGCCAGGCCAGCGCATTGACCAGCTCGGTCTTGGGCGTATTGCGCGCCAGCACCAGCCGCGCCACCGGCGACATCATCGATCCCCCCATGCCCTGTAAAAATCGCGCGAACACGAAGGTGAACAGCGAATCCGAAAAGGCGCAGGCAATGGACCCGGCCATGAACACGCCAATGGCAATGCGGAATACGTTCCGCGGGCCAAAGCGGTCGGCCATCCAGCCCGAGAGGGGAATGAAGATCGCCAGCGCCACGAAATAGGCGGTCAGCGCCAGTTTGAGCGCAATCGGTTCCGTGCCGATGTCGCGGGCAATGGCGGGCAGCGAAGTGGCAATCACCGTGGCGTCCATGTTCTCCATGAACAGCGCCACAGCGAGCACGAGAGGAAGAATGCGCACGATCAACTCAAATTCTGTGATGGCGCCATCTTAGCGCTGTTTGGCACACACCGCATTGGGGCAAGCGCGTGGTGGTCCAGTCGTTGATTGACCCGGTGCGGGACGCGTGTCTCAATACTGATGGAGATGGGGAGGTTAGGATGAAAAGTTTTTCGTCATCCAGTTTCGCGACTGCTCATACCGATGCGCTGGAAGGCGCTTTTGCGGCAGTACAGAAAAACCCGCAGGCGCTTTTCACTGATTTTCAGTGGTTCCTGTACACCGGTCGCGACACCATATTCTTCACGGCCTTCTCGCGTGAGGCGTTCGACAGCGAAAAACTGAAAATTCTGGTCAGTCAGGTTGTCGGCCTCGCCCCGCAACTGACCCATGGGTTCAAGGGCGCGAAGCCCGGGCACCCCTTCACTGAGTCGCAATTGGCCGCCATCACCAGCGTCGAAATGGTCGATAGTTTTGAGGGCTATCCCGACAAGTGGCTCACCACGAGCGCCGATATCTTCGAGCATCCCGATCTGCCGCTGTTCCGCTTCATGGCTGCGACGCTCAAAAATAGCCCCGATGCTGAAGGCCGCGCCTCGATCATTCAGGTGCGGGCCGCCCATGCGGTGCTTGAAGGCTCGGATTCGGCACTCCTGTCGCGCTCACAGACCGCGAGCCATGGCATTCAATCCAACAAGGCCAACAGCGTATCGCTCGGCGCACGGATCAACGGCATTCTGGCCGGGCTGATCGGCGCATCGATCCACCTGTTCTTCGCCTATTTGCTGTCACCGCCCGAGCAGCCAACCCATTTCCGCACTGTGGCGCTCTCGCGTAACCGGATGCGCACGCTGGCGGCGCGGCTGGGCGTGCGGCAGCGCTCGCTCTATTTCGCGCTCGTCACCCACGCGCTGCATTCCGATAAGGACAGGCGCTGGAACGAGAAGATCATTGCCGCCAATTACACCATGCTCGATACCAAGCGCACGGCGGCCGACGATGATTTCTTCCGCGTGCGCGCGCTCGAAGCCAAATTCCCGTTTGATGCGGATTTCGTGACCTATGTGCGCGGCGTCGATCGGGTGGTCGACGAGATCGAGCACAAGGATGTCACCAGGTTCCAGATGGGCATTCTCGCCCTCTTCAGCATGCACCGCCGCATTTCCCGGCTGTTCCCCAAGCTCTATGGCCCGAAGTTCTGGCGCTTTTCGGGCCGCACCGACACGGTGCTGACCCTGGTGCCGCCGCACCGCACCATGGGCCCGGTGACCGACTGGATGATCGAGCCGATCTATTGCGGCGCCTATCACCCCGCGACCAATCTCTGCACCTTCTGCCCCGGCCGCGAGTACATGACGCTCAACTTCGCCATGGGCGGGCGGCACATCGATCTGGTCGACCGGATCGAACCGCTGATTGCCCGGATCGAAGCGCGGCAGGATATCCCGCAGCGCGCGTTGTCCTCGGGGGCGGTTGAGGCTGACTGAGCCCGCGCAGGGCACCTATGTCCAAAGGCGCGCTTCCCATCAGGGGGGTGCAATGCTAATCACCCTCGCCAATCCCGCGTGGGGCGAGCGAATCGCCGCCCCTGCGGGCTTCCGTTTTTCCGATTGTCTCAGCGGGAAGGGCAGGGCCTTGGCAAAGATCATTACCTCCATCACCGGCGAAAGCGCGCTCACGTTTGACGATGTGCTGCTGCAGCCTGCGGCCTCCGATGTGTTGCCCACCGAGGTGGACATCCGCACCTGGGTGACCAAGGACATTGCGCTCAACATGCCGATCATGTCGGCCGCCATGGATACGGTGACCGAAAGCCATATGGCCATTGCCATGGCCCAGGCCGGCGGGCTCGGCGTCATTCACCGCAACCTTGAAGTCGCTGAACAGGCCGAACAGGTGCGGCAGGTCAAAAGTTTCGAAAGCGGCATGGTGGTCAACCCGATCACCATCGGCCCCGATGCCGCGCTCGCTGATGCGCTGACCCTGATGCGCGCCAACCATATCTCGGGCATTCCGGTCGTGACCAATGGCGGCCGCGGCGGCCGGGCCACCGGCAAGCTTGTCGGCATCCTCACCAACCGCGATGTGCGCTTTGCCACCGATGACCGTCAGAAGATTTCGGATCTGATGACGCATGAAAACCTCGTCACGGTCAAAAACGGCGTCGGGCGCGAAGAGGCCAAGGTGCTGCTGCACCGGCACCGCATCGAAAAGCTGCTGGTGGTGGATGACGAAGGCCGCTGCGTCGGCCTCATCACCGTCAAGGACATTGAAAAGGCGCAACTGCACCCGTCTGCCGTTAAGGATGCCCAGGGCCGCCTGCGCGTTGCGGCCGCCTCGACCGTGGGCGAAAAGGGCTTTGAGCGCTCCATGGCGCTGATCGAGGCCGGGGTCGATCTGCTGGTCATCGATACGGCCCATGGCCATTCGATCCATGTCGCCCGCGCTATTGATCGGGTGAAACGCGAAAGCAATTCCACCCGTATCGTCGCCGGCAATGTCGCAACCGCCGAAGCCGTGAAGGCGCTGATTGATGCGGGCGCGGATTCGATCAAGGTCGGTATCGGCCCGGGGTCGATCTGCACCACGCGCATTGTCGCGGGTGTCGGCGTGCCGCAACTTGCCGCCGTCATGGCCTGCGCCGAAGAGGCTGATCGGCACGGCGTGCCGGTGATTGCCGATGGCGGTATCAAGTTTTCGGGGGATCTCGCCAAGGCCCTGGCCGGGGGCGCTTCGGTCGCCATGGTCGGCTCGCTGCTCGCCGGCACGGATGAAAGCCCCGGCGAGGTCTATCTCTATCAGGGCCGATCCTATAAATCCTATCGCGGCATGGGCTCGGTCGGGGCCATGGCGCGCGGCTCGGCGGACCGCTACTTCCAGCAGGAAGTGCGCGATAGCCTTAAGCTCGTGCCCGAGGGCATCGAGGGGCAGGTGCCCTACAAAGGCTCGGCCAGCACTGTGCTGCATCAGCTCGCTGGGGGCCTCCGCGCCGCCATGGGCTATACGGGCGCCCACACGCTCGAAGACTTCCGCAAGAATGCCACCTTCGTCCGCATTTCGGGGGCAGGGCTTTCAGAAAGCCATGTTCACGATGTATCGATCACCCGCGAAAGCCCGAACTATCGCGGCTCAACCTAAAAAGGCCTGCTGATGCGATTTCCTGGGCGCCTCGCCGCCGCTATTGCCGTGCTCGAGGATATGGATGCGCATCGGCGTCCTGTTTCCGAGGCCCTGAAGGCCTGGGGCCTGCTTAACCGCTTTGCCGGGGCCGGTGATCGCGCCGCTATCGGTAACCTGGTGTATGATGCGCTGCGCCGCCGCGCCTCGCATGGCTTCCGCATGGGCTCCGACGCGCCGCGCGCCGTGCTGCTCAGCGTCGCCGTGCGCGAATGGGGCGAAACGGTCGAGGGGCTGAATGCCGCCTTTACCGACGATAAGTTCGCGCCCGCGCCTGTAACCGCCGAAGAGGCGGCGCTGCTCACCGCGCCCGATCCCATCGCGTCTGCCCCTGTGGCGCAGCGCGCCGATGTGCCTGATTGGGTAGTGCCGGAGCTTGAAGCCGCCTTTGGCGCCGATTGGATCGCCGAGGCCGAAGCCATGGCCGGACGTCCGCCCCTCGATTTGCGGGTCAATACGCTCAAGGCGACGCCCGAAAAAGTGCTGAAGGCGCTTGAACGCCTGACCCCCGACGCGGCCAATGCCGTGCCCGAGGCGATCCGCTTTTCAGCCGGGTCACGCGATAGCCGCACGCCCAATGTCCAGACCGACGAGGCCTATCTCAAGGGGTTCGTGGAAGTGCAGGATCTGGGCAGCCAGATCGTGTCGGCGCTCTCGGCTCCCAAGCGGGCCGAACAGGTGCTTGATCTGTGTGCGGGAGCCGGGGGCAAGGCGCTGGCGCTCGCCGCCCATATGGGCAATCGCGGCCAGATCTTCGCCCATGATTCAGATCGGAAGCGCCTCGCCCCGATCTATGATCGGCTGCAGCGGGCCGGAGCCCGTAATGTGCAGGTTCGTCCCCCCGCGCCCGGCGCGCTCGATGATCTCATCGGCAAGCTCGATCGCGTCGTCGTTGATGCGCCCTGCACCGGGTCGGGCACCTGGCGGCGTCAGCCGAGCGCCAAGTGGAAGCTCACGCCTGAGCAACTGGCGCTGCGTATGGCCGAGCAGGCCGAGATTCTTGATCACGCGGCCATTTTCCTCAAGCCCGGCGGCACGCTCTGCTACATCACCTGTTCGGTGCTACCCGGCGAGAACGGCCGACAGGCCGAGGCCTTCCTGGCCCGCCACGCCGATTTTACCGCCATTCCGGGCAATTCGCTGTGGATGGTGCTGTTTGCCGGCTCGCCGCTGCGGGCCCGGTTTTCGCCCGAAGGCGGCATCGCCCTCACGCCGCGTCTGACCGGCACCGATGGGTTCTATTTCATCGCGCTGCGGAAAGCTGAGTAGGGGTCTCACTAGGGCGAATCCCGCGTTGCGCCGGAGCGGTTAAAGGCTCATTCTTGCTCAATGAGCCCAATGCCCCGCCGATCCTCGCCCAGCGCGCTTGTTACTCTGGTGCTGTTCCTTGTTGTCGTCATCGGGGTCGGGGGCACCATCGGCGTGCTCACCGCGCCCGGCGCGTGGTATGAAAGCCTCGCGAAGCCGCCGTTCAACCCGCCCAACTGGCTGTTCGGGCCGGTGTGGACGCTCCTCTACATTTTTATCGCCATTGCCGGCTGGCGCATGACCCTGCGTGCACCGCGCTCAGCGGCAATGCGCTGGTGGGTGGCGCAGATGCTGCTCAACTGGGTCTGGACGCCCGTGTGGTTCGCCCTGCACCTGCTGTGGCCCGCCTTTGCGATCATCATCGCCATGCTGGCCGCGATCATCGGTTTCATCGTCACCACCTGGCGCGAAGACCGCACCTCGGCCGTGTTGTTCCTGCCTTATGCGGCCTGGGTCGGGTTCGCGAGCCTGCTCAATCTGTCCATCGCCATTCTCAATTAGGCGGCGACGGGGCGCGGTGTCGGGGTGCGGCGGGTTTCGAGCCCCCGGGCCCACTGGATCACCGGGTTTTCGAGATAGCGGAACGAGAGGTGGGCCGCCCCGATGCTGACGAGCGTAATGCCCGCAGCCGTGACAACGAACATCGTGGCGTCCGGCATCTGCCCGTGATCGAACTGCGGCACGAGGAAGCGCTTCGTCATATCGAGCACGAGATAGTGGTAGATGTAGATGCCGAAGGAGATGCGCGCCAGATAGCGCACGATCCCCGGTTCCAGCAGCCGCCCAAGCCGGTCGCTGGAGGGCGCAAAGGCGAGAAACAGCCCGAGCGTCAGGTGAAACAGCGGAAAGCCATAGGGCGCCCCAAGCCAGGCAAAGCCATCCGGGTACTGACCGGCGCGATAGACCGTCAACAGATAGGCAACCGCAAGCCCAAGGCCCAACAGCGCGCCGAAATCGCACCACAGGCTGCGGATCGTCGCAAGCTTTACGCTCACCCCTGCCGCAAGGCTGCCGATGGCGAACATGGCGAAAAACCCGATGGGATTGTAGCGCGGCATCCAGAATTGCGCGCCGCCGATCAACCCATGATCCCAACCGCGGCCCTTGAAGGGCGGACGGACCGTCTGGGTGAAGATCCAGTGCCCGAGGATTGCGAGCCCGATGACACCCACCCATAACAGCCGGGTGCGCCAGCCCTGGCCGGTGCGGCGCGACAGCGCAAACACGCCCAAAAAGCCAAGCGGCATCAACACATAGGAGGTGATTTCAAATCCAATGGACCAGAGCGGCCCATTGAGTTCCACCGGGAACAGCGTGACCCAGTGCCAATCCGACAGGAGCAGCATGCCGACCACGGCCCGCAGCACCAGCTGTCCATCCAGCGTTGCGCCGAAAAACGCGATGCTGAGACCAAAGCCGAGCGCCAGCGCCAGATAAAAGCCCGGCAGAATGCGGGCGGCACGCCTCAGCGCATAGATCTTGAGCGAGGGCAGGGGCTCGCCCGCATCAAGCGCCTGCCAGAAAGGCCGCGCGAGAAGAAAGCCCGACAGGACGAAGAACATCGCCACGCCCGAGGTGCCAATCATGGTGAAGATCCGGAACCATTCGGTGCCGGGCCCGTAATTGACCGGTGACCCCATGCGCTGCGCCAGATGGTGAAACAGCACGGTGAAACAGGCCACAGCGCGCAAAAAGTCCGCGCCATAAAGGCGTTGCCCGGTCGTCGTCATGGCCATCTGATCCCCCTCAGGACCCAAGCAGTGCCCCCGCACTACCGATCCAACCGCACTCATGAGCGAGCCGCGCGGCACTGTCCAGCGCCATTGCGTGTTTTCACCCGGATGCGGGGGGCACGCGGGAGCTTTTCCTTGCAGACTCCGCGGCTGGGCTTTATTGCCCATTTTCATGAAAACCCCCGCCGCTGACAGCATTCTCATCATCGATTTCGGCTCCCAGGTGACGCAGCTCATTGCGCGACGCCTTCGCGAAACCGGGGTCTATTGTGAAATTCACCCCTTCCAGAGCGCCGCAGCGGCCTTCGAGCGCATGAACCCCCGGGGCGTGATATTTTCAGGCGGCCCCGCCTCGGTGATGGATGAGGGGAGCCCGCGCGCGCCAGAGGCTGTGTTTGCCTCGGGCGTGCCGATCCTCGCCATCTGCTACGGCCAGCAAACCCTGTCGCTGCAATTGGGCGGCGCGGTTGAAGGCGGGCATGCGCGCGAGTTTGGCCGCGCTGATGTCGAGATCAAGGCCATGAGCCCGCTGTTTGAGGGCCTGTGGACCGTTGGCGGCCGCTATCCGGTGTGGATGAGCCATGGTGATCGGGTGACCGCGCTGCCGCCCGGGTTCACGGTTGTCGGCACCTCGGAAAACGCGCCCTTCGCCATCGCGGTCGATGAACAGCGCCGCTATTACACCACCATGTTCCACCCCGAAGTGGTGCACACCCCCGATGGCGGCAAGCTGCTCGCCAATTTCGTGCACCGGATCGTCGGGCTGAAGTCCGATTGGACCATGTCGGCCTACCGCCAGCGCGCGGTGGAGAAAATCCGTGCGCAGGTCGGTACGAGCCGGGTGCTCTGTGCGCTCTCGGGCGGCGTCGACAGTTCGGTGGCCGCCATCCTCATCCACGAGGCAATTGGTGATCAGCTCACCTGCGTCTTTGTCGATCACGGCCTGATGCGCATGAACGAGGCCGACGAAGTGGTCTCGATGTTCCGCGATCACTACAATATTCCGCTCGTGCATGTGGATGCAGTCGATAAGTTCATCGGTGCGCTGGAGGGGGTGTCCGACCCCGAAACCAAGCGCAAGATCATTGGTCGGCTGTTCATCGAAGTCTTTGAGGATGAAGCCAAAAAGATCGGTGGCGCCCGGTTCCTGGCCCAGGGCACGCTCTATCCCGATGTGATCGAGAGCGTCAGCTTTTCCGGCGGCCCATCAGTCACCATCAAGAGCCACCACAATGTGGGCGGTCTGCCCGAGCGCATGAACATGCAGTTGGTTGAGCCGCTCCGCGAACTCTTCAAGGATGAAGTGCGTGCGCTCGGCCGTGAACTGGGCCTGCCTGACCGCTTCGTCGGTCGCCACCCGTTCCCGGGTCCGGGCCTCGCCATCCGCCTGCCGGGCGGCGTCACCCGCGACAAGCTCGACATTCTGCGCCGGGCCGATGCGATCTATCTCGATGAAATCCGCAAGGCGGGGCTCTACGACAAGATCTGGCAGGCCTTCGCCGTGCTCCTGCCGGTGCAGACCGTGGGCGTGATGGGCGATGGTCGCACCTATGAATTCGTCTGCGCGCTGCGCGCCGTGACGTCGGTCGATGGCATGACCGCTGATTTCTTCCCCTACGACATGGCCTTTCTCGGCCGTGCCGCCACACGCATCATCAACGAGGTGCGGGGCATCAACCGGGTGGTGTACGACGTCACCTCCAAACCCCCCGGCACGATTGAATGGGAGTGAGCAATGTGCCCGGCGAAGCCGGGCCAAAACGCTCCGGTGGAGCGTTTTGAATTGCGAACGCCCGTAGCGCTATGCGCGCAGGGCTGGCTGGTGGCGAAGCCGGGCCAAAACGCTGCGGTGGAGCGTTTTGAATTGCCAAGGTCCGGCGAGTTGCACTCGCAGGGCAGGCCCGACGCGCACCATCACAGCAGCCGGAACCCTGGCCAAACCGCCTCCACCTCCGGAAAGCGTCTGGCGACCGCTTCATAGACCCCGGCATAGGCCTGGGCCACGGCGCGGCGGCACGCGGGGTCCAGGTCCGGGGTATCGGGTGAGCCATTGACCCGTGTTTCACTGAACTCGGGGCGGAAATCGACGCCTGCGAAGTGCGACAGGCGGGCGATTGTCTCGGGCCTGAACATGGTTTCATAAAGCCCGACATAAACCGCATCGGGCGCGAAGGCGGCATCGAGCTGCGCCAGCGTAACATCATAGGCCGTCCGCACCCGGGACGACCGGGACAGCAGCGGGATCAGCGCCTCGGGTCCGCTGGCAACCGGCGGTGGCCCCCGCTTGGCTGTAGCGCGCGCGGCGCTCCAGCAGCGCTCAACCGGATCACGCATGAGAAAGATCGCCCTGGTGGCAATGCCCCGGTCAGCGAAGCTACGGCTGATCCCGGTGAGGACCTCGGCGCTCAGCGCGCCATAGGTCGGGCTGATATCGGCGCACAGGGATTTCCCAGGTTTCGTCATCAGGCCCGAAAAATAGTCGAAATACCGCGTCGGATCAGCGAGCATCGCCTGCCGCAGGGCGGTAACGTCCTCTGGCTCACGCCTCGGCGTATCGCCCCGGGGGCGGATTTGCGGCACGTGCAGCGTGTCCCAGATGTGGTATTCTTTGGTGATGCCCCGCGCAAAGCGCGGCGACCCCGATAGGTAGCGTTTGAGCCAGGTAGTGCCGCATTTCTGTGCCCCGAGGCCTAAAATGAATGTCTTGTCGCTACTCAACGGCGGGTCCCCCGACCCGTGCATTTGATCACACTCCAGTGCGCCGGGGCACCGAACCCGCTCCATCACGATCCGATCACCGTGAAGCCCGTTCCAGTCTGGCGTCAAATTGCCGCGAGACCCTGAGCTAGGGCGCTCGACACAGCAAGAAAGGCCCTATCCAAAGCGTCCGCGGCTCAGTTAACTGCGCTCATCGACTATTGAGGGGCTCATCATGTGGATTTTGGTACTTGGTCTTGTGCTGTTTTTTGGCATGCACTCGGCCCGTATGGCGCTGCCGTCGCTGCGCGAGGCGCAGCTCAGCGCCAATGAAAAGCGCTGGAAGGGGCTCTATGCAGGGGTATCCTTCGCCGGCCTCCTCCTGATCATCCTCGCCTGGTGGGTTGGGCAGGGCGATAATGTGGCGCTCTATACGCCGCCCGATTGGGGACGCCATGTCACCATGCTGCTCGTCTGGGTGGCATTCATCCTGCTCGCCTCGGCCAACATGCCCGCTGGCCGCATCAAGCAGTGGGTGAAGCATCCCATGGTGGTTGGCGTGGCGCTGTGGGGCCTCGGCCATCTGCTTGCCAATGGCGATCTCTTCGGCACGCTGACCTTCGGGGCGTTTTTCCTCTATGGCGTCATCAACCGCATTGCTGTCATCGGCCGCGGCGACCCCGCCCCGGTGGTCGTGCGCCCGCGCTCGGACCTGATCGCCATTGTGGCCGGTACCGTGCTTTACGCGATCTTCGTTTTCGCGCTGCACCAGTGGCTGTTCGGCGTGAGCCCGCTCGCCGCGCGCTAAGTGCCGCCGCCTCAGAACCCTTGGGGGCGCTCCATCGGGTCGCCCCTTGTGTTTATTTGGAATAGGCAGGGGCGCAGTAGAGTAGGGGCCGTGATCTGCCATTTGCATTGCACCGCGTGCCCCACTATGGTGCCGGGCGTTTTCACGGGGTGGCCCAAAGGCAAATGAGCAACGAGAATCTGATCCGCGAAGTCGATGATGAGCTGCGTTCTGATCGCATGCGCCAGCTGTGGCGGCAGGCTGGTCCGTGGGTGATCGGCGCGGCCGTTGCCGTGGTCCTGGCCGTGGCGGTCAACGAGGGTTGGTCGTGGTGGCAGAATTCGAATTCTGCCCGCTCCGCCGATGCCTTCTATTCGGCACTTGATCTGGCCAACGGCACCGATGCACCAGCCGCCACAGCGGCGCTCGATAAGGTCATTGCCGAAGGCAGCGGCGCCTACCCGGTGCTGGCGCGCTTCCGCGAAGCCTCGCTGCTCGGGGTCGCTGGCAAGGTCGATGAAGCCGCTGCGGCCTATGATGCCATTGCAGCCAGTGAGAAAAATGCGCACCTGCGCGATCTCGCCTATGTGTTCTCCGCGCTTGCGCTTGTCGATAAGGGCGATGTGGCCCAGGTCGAACAGCGGGTTACCGGCTTTGTGGTGTCGGCCCATCCGCTGCGCAATGTGGCGCGCGAGGCGCTTGGTCTTGTGAAGTACAAGGCCGGCCAGCTCGATGCCGCCCGCGCTGATTTTGAGGCGATCCTCAACGATACCGCCACCTCCCGCGATACGTCGAACCGGGTGGGTATCTATGTTCAGCAGCTCATTGCTGAAGGCGCCAAAGAACCGCCGAAACCTGAAGCAGCGGCGGCCCCTGCCGATGCCGCTCCGGCTGATACGACTGCGGCTCCGGCCGCGAAATAACACCGTCCGTTTTCCTTGCGGCGGCCCCTGCCTGGTGCGGGGGCCGTTGCTTTTTTCCTCCAGACCCGCTTTAGGGTGAGCCATGTCAGTCACTGTCGCCATCGTCGGCCGCCCCAATGTCGGCAAATCCACGCTCTTCAACCGGCTCGTGGGCAAGCGCATCGCGCTTGTCGATGATACGCCGGGCGTCACCCGCGACCGGCGCGAGGCCGAGGGACGGATCGCTGACCTGCGCTTTAAGGTGCTCGATACCGCAGGCTATGAAGACCGCACCGATGGGTCGCTCGAGTCCCGCATGCGCGAGCAGACCGAAATCGCCATTCGCGATGCTGATGTCATCCTGTTCATGATCGATGCCCGCGCCGGTGTGACGCCGCTCGATCAGCGCTTTGCCCAGGTCCTGCGCAAGGCCGGCAAGGATGTGCATCTGATTGGCAACAAGGCTGAAGGCCGCGAGGCCCAGCCGGGCCTGATGGAGGCCTATTCGCTGGGCTTTGGCGAGCCGGTGGCGCTCTCGGCCGAACACGGCCTCGGTCTTGCCGATCTCCATGCGATTATTGCAGGCGCCATTGATGCGGCCGAAGCGCGTTCGCCCACGCCCGAGCCGACCATCGATATCCTGCCCGAAGTGAACGTCGATCTGCCTGAAGATGATGGCACATCCGAAGAGGGGCCGGCCCCGCGCTGGAACCCGAAGCGTCACCTCAACGTCGCCATCATCGGCCGTCCGAATGCCGGTAAATCCACCCTCATCAACCGCATGGTGGGGGAAGAGCGCCTGTTGACCGGCCCAGAGGCGGGGATCACGCGCGATTCCATTCTCGTGCCCTGGGCGTATAAGGGCCGCACCATCAATCTCGTCGATACCGCCGGTATGCGCCGCAAGGCCCGCATTTCCGAAAAACTCGAAAAGCTCGCGGTGCACGATTCGCTGCGCTCCATCCAATATGCCGAAGTGGTGGTGCTGCTGCTCGATGCCACGATCCCGTTTGAAAAACAGGATCTGACGCTGGCCGATCTGGTTGAGCGCGAAGGCCGCGCGCTGGTGATCGCCGTCAACAAGTGGGATCTGGTTGAAGACAAGCCCAAGGCGCTGGCCGAACTGCGCGAGCAGTGCGAGAGCTACCTGCCGCAGGTCAAAGGCGTGCCGCTCGTCACCATCTCGGGCCTGCAGGGCCGCAATATCGACAAGCTGATGGACGCGATCTTTGCCATTGAGGCCAAGTGGAACAGCCATGTGTCCACCGCGCGGCTCAACCGCTGGCTCGCCGGGATGATCGAAAGTCATTCGCCGCCGGCCGTCTCCGGGCGCCGGTTGAAGCTGCGCTATATGACCCAGGCCAAGATCCGTCCGCCGAGCTTCATCATCTTTGCCTCGCGGCCCGAGGCCGTGCCGGCGTCGTACCAGCGCTATCTGGTGAACGGCCTCCGCGATGTGTTCAACATGCAGGGCACCCCGATCCGCATCTGGTTGCGCGGCGGCAAAAACCCCTACGCCAAGGATTAGGCCGGGGGCCTGCCGAATAAGCGGTCTCGGGCCTTTCATTAGCCTTGGCGCGCCCTATACTACGGGCTCCCGTGGTCAATCCGTAGACGCCCCTTGTTCATCGAACTCCTGATTGTCGCCGTCCTCACCCTGATCAACGGCGTGTTGTCCATGTCAGAGCTGGCGGTCGTTTCATCGCGGCCGGCCCGGCTCAAGGTGTTGGCCGCGAGCGGCGGCACCGGCGCTGA
Organism: uncultured Hyphomicrobiales bacterium; assembly: GCA_903828145.1. Taxonomy (GTDB): domain Bacteria; phylum Pseudomonadota; class Alphaproteobacteria; order Rhizobiales; family Devosiaceae; genus Devosia_A. The sequence continues at coordinate 432,161 of CAIKKY010000006.1, forward strand.
AACGGCGCTGCGCCTTCAGGACAATCCGGGCCGGTTTTTGTCCTCGGTGCAGATCGGCATTACGCTCGTCGGCGTTTTGTCGGGTGCCTTTTCCGGTGCGACGCTGGGCGAACGGCTGGGCTTCGGCCTTGCGGCGCTGGGTCTCGAGCCGACCATCGCCATGCCGCTCGGCGTCGGGCTCGTGGTCGTCGCCATCACCTATTTGTCGCTGATCGTGGGCGAACTCGTGCCCAAGCAGATCGCACTGCGCGACCCCGAGCGGATCGCTGTGCTGGTTGCACCCTATATGGCGATCGTCGCCATGGTCGCCTCGCCGCTCGTCTTCGTGCTCGATCTGTCGGGGCGGCTGCTGCTGCGCCTTCTGGGGCAGGCGGGGGCCACCGAGGACCGGGTGACCGATGAGGAGGTGAAGACCATCATTGCCGAGGCCGAAAGTGCGGGCGTGCTGGAAAGCGAAGAGCGCCACATGATCTCCGGCGTCATGCGCTTTGCCGATCGGTCAGCCCGCGGGCTCATGACGCCGCGCCTCGACGTTGAGCTGGTCGACCTGTCTGACAATGAAGACGATCTGCTCGATCGGTTGCGCCATATCCGCCACTCGGTGGTGCCGGTGCAGGATGGCGGCGTTGATTCGATTATCGGCGTGATCGTGCGCAAGGATCTGCTCGATGCGCTGTTTGCGGGCGAGCGTATCGACCTGCGCGCCATGGTGAAGCAGGCGCCCGTTGTTATGGATCGCTCCGATGCGCTTGATGTGCTGAAGGCGATCCGCGCGTCTGTGGTGCATATCGCGCTGGTGTTCGATGAATACGGCCACTTCGAGGGCATCATCACCCCCGGCGATATCCTCGAGGCGATCACCGGCGCCTTTCAGGAGGAAGAGGGCGACGATCAGGCCTTTGTCACCCGCGAGGATGGCTCGTGGCTCGTCTCGGGCTGGATGCCGGTCGATGAATTCAAGGACAAGCTCGGCGTGCCGGTGCCCCGACACGCCAAGTACGAAACCGTCGCCGGGTTCGTCCTCGCTGAACTCAATCACCTGCCGGTCGTCGGGGAAACCTTCGAGCGCGGCCCGTGGCGCTTTGAAGTGCTCGACCTCGACGGTCGCCGCATCGACAAGGTGCTGGTGAGCCGCAAACCGGCTTGAACCTCAGAGCGCCGTGAGCGCGCGGCTCGGGTAATCGTAAATCGAGCGGGTGGCGCTCACCCCGGGTTCGACGAGATCAACGATCAGCGGGGCGACTTCGGCAGGGGTGGTCAGCGTGGCCGGATCTTCCCCCGGCATGGCTTTGGCGCGCATGGCGGTCCGCACCGGGCCCGGCTGCACCAGATTGACCTTGATCGGCGTCGTCGCCACTTCGGCGGCATAGCTTTTGACCATGGCTTCCAGCGCCGCCTTGCTGGCCGCATAAGCGCCCCAGAAGGGCTTGGCGCTCTGGGCGCTGCTTGAGGTCACGAACACCGCGCGGCCCGCCGCCGATTGGCGCAGCAGCAGATCAAACGAGCGGATCAGTCGATAATTGGCTGTGACGTTGAGCGCCATCGAGCGCTCGAAGTCCTTGGGGTCGAGATGCGAGAGCGGGCTCAGCGTCGCGAGATAACCGGCATTGCCCACGAGCCCATCGAGCCGCCCCCAGCGATCAAAAATCGCCTGGCCCATGCGGTCGATCCCCTCATAATCAAGGAGGTCATGCGGCACCAGCGTGGCTTCGCCGCCGGCTTTCCGAATGGCATCGTCAAGCTCTTCAAGCCCGCCCACGGTGCGCGCGACGCAGAGCACATGCGCGCCGCGCCGCCCGGCCTCCAGCGCCACCTGATAGCCTATGCCGCGCGAAGCGCCGGTCACCACAATGATTTTGCCCTCAAGGCTTCGCCGGGGGTCGGTCACGTCATTCTCCTTTGGGGCGAGGCTCAGCTCGCTTCGCGCATCAGCGAAACTGTTTTGGGGTCTTTCGTGCCGCGGCCTTCAAGGTCGGTCAGCGGCGTCGGGTACTGCCCGGTGAAATAATGGTCGGTAAACTGCGGGGCGTCCGCGTTGCGCTTCTGTCCACCCACGGCCTCATAGAGCCCGTCGATGGAGAGGAACGCCAGCGAATCCGCGCCAATATACCGGCACATGGACTGGAGGTCGGCATGCTGGTTCGCCAGCAGATGCTCGGGGTCCGGCGTGTCGATGCCGTAATAATCGGAATGATAGATCATCGGGCTCGCCACCCGGATATGCACTTCCTTGGCGCCGGCATCGCGGATCATCTGCACGATTTTCACGGATGTGGTGCCGCGCACGATGGAATCATCGATCAGCACCACGCGCTTGCCCGCAATCTCGGCCCGGTTGGCCGAGTGCTTCAGCTTCACCCCGAAGGCCCGGATGGATTGGGTTGGCTCGATGAAGGTCCGGCCGACATAATGGTTGCGGATGATGCCGAGTTCGAACGGTATGCCGCTCTGCTGCGCATAGCCGATGGCCGCCGGTGTGCCACCATCGGGCACGGGCACCACCACATCGGCCTCAACCGGGGCTTCCTTGGCAAGATTGATGCCCATCCGCTTCCGCGCCGAGTAGACGGCTCGCCCCGAGACGATGGAATCGGGCCGGGCGAAATACACATATTCAAACAGGCACACCCGTTCGGGCCGCGGCGGGAAGGGGCGCACGCTCTCGATGGTCACCGAGCCGTCCGGCTGTAATTCGCAGATCACCACTTCGCCATTTTGCACATCGCGTACGAATTTTGCGCCGATGATATCGAGCGCACAGCTCTCAGACGCGAAGATAGGTTTGCCGTCGAGATCACCCAGAACCAGCGGCCGAATGCCATTGGCGTCGCGGGCACCGATCAGTTTGGTCCGTGTCATGGCCACCAGCGAAAACGCGCCTTCGAGGTGCATCAGCGCATCAACGAAACGATCCGACGAGGCCGGTTTTTTCGAGCGGGCAATGAGATGCAGCACCACTTCGGTATCCGACGTGGACTGGCAGATCGCGCCTTCAGAAATCAGATGGCGGCGCAGCGTCAGCCCGTTGGTGAAATTGCCATTATGGGCAATGGCGATGCCGCCCACTTCCAGCTCGGCAAACAGCGGCTGCACGTTGCGCAAAATCGTTTCGCCCGTGGTCGAATAGCGCACATGGCCCATGGCCATGTGGCCGGGCAGGCGCTTTACTGTGGCCGGATCGGTGAAATGGTCGCCCACAAGGCCCAGTTGCCGCTCGGAGTGAAACTGCCGCCCATCAAAGCTGACGATACCAGCCGCTTCCTGTCCGCGATGCTGCAGCGCATGCAGGCCCAGCGCGGTCAGCGTGGCGGCTTCCGGGTGGCCCAAAATGCCAAACACGCCGCATTCCTCGCGCAGCGTATCATAGTCCCAGTCGGCAATGGCGTGATCGGGGCGGCTCATGGGCATCTCCGGGGGCGGCAATGCGGCTACACTGTTGCACTCAGCGGCACGGGCTGAACCGGGCAATTGCGCCTTCGCGCCGCACCCGTCAACCCACAAACACGGAATTCCGCTCAGGCGCCGTTGCCGCTTTTGGCGGCCGGTGCTGCCGGGGCCGCGTCCTGCGGCAAATCACTTTCAAGCCCGTCGGTCGCATCATCCGCCGGGGCTGTGCCAGCATCGGGCGCGGTCGTCTCGTCGGGCGAGGCCTCCTCGGTCCCGGTGTCGTCGGCGCCGGTGCGCTTGTGAATGAGGTCGGTCACCTGCTTTTCAAGATCAGGCGGCAGCACGGCAACAAGGCTGTCCCCCAGGCTTTCAAGCATGGGCAGGGTCTTTGAATCCTTGGCAAAGGCCACAAGGTTCTGCGGCAGCAGCCAATTGCCGAAAATCACCACGACTACGGCAATCAACACCCCGCGCACGATGCCGAAAATAAAGCCCAGCGAGCGGTCGAGCGGGCCAATGCGGCTATCGACGACAAAATCGGCGATCCGCATGGTGATGAGGTGCAAAATGATGAGCGACACCACAAAGCTGCCAACCACGGTCACCACATCGGCAACAATCGGTTCGTTGATGGCGCTGCGCGCGATCTCGGGGAACTTGAAATAGGCATAGGCTGCAATCGCCGCCGATCCGGCCCAGGTCGCCAGCGACAGGATTTCGCGGGTAAAGCCGCGCGCGGTCGCCAGAACAGCCGAAAGGAGCAGAAGCACGGCAACGCCGACGTCAAAGGCAGTCAACATGTCCATATCCGTCTGGTCGACCGAAGGTCTTGCCCGTTTAACTGCTTCTGACCGCCCTGCCAAGCCGCGTGAAACCGTTGTTGCGGGTTATCTCGTTGCCGGCGCGCCGGCGCGCGGTTTTTGGCCTATTCCGCCGCCTCTGCCGGGCGCGCATTCATGGCAATGCGCCCCACCAGTTCAGCCAGTTCTGAAAACTCACTGACGCTGAGCCCTGCCGGAGCATCGGTTGATCCGATCCGCCCGGTGAGCGCCCGGGAAAAGCCGAGTTTTTGCGCCTCGCGGAGCCGCAATCCGGCATGCACCACCGGGCGCACGCCACCGGCAAGCGAGATTTCACCGAAAAATACCGCGTCAGCGGGCAGCGACGCCCCGGTGAGCGACGAAATCAGCGCCGCCGCCACGGCCAGGTCCGCTGCCGGTTCGTTGATTTTGAGCCCACCGGCCACATTGAGATAGATGTCATTGGCCCCAATGCGCACCCCGCAGCGGGTTTCGAGCACTGCCAGCACCATGGACAGCCGCGAACCATCCCAGCCGACCACGGCGCGGCGCGGCGTGCCGAGCGGCGAGGGCGCCACCAGCGCCTGAATCTCGCACAAGACAGGCCGCGTGCCCTCCATGCCGGCAAAGACGGCTGACCCAGCGGCGTCTTTGTCGCGCTGATCGAGGAACAGGGCCGAGGGATTGGCCACTTCGCGCAAACCGCCGCCCGACATTTCGAACACGCCGATTTCGTCGGTGGCGCCATAGCGGTTTTTCACACCGCGCAGAATGCGGAACGTGTGGCTTGCATCGCCCTCGAAATAGAGCACGGCATCGACCATGTGCTCGACCACGCGGGGGCCCGCGATCTGCCCGTCCTTGGTGACATGACCCACGAGCACCACCGCCGCGCCCGAGCTTTTCGCAAAGCGGGTGAGCGCCTGCGCCGAGGTCCGCACCTGCGTCACCGTGCCCGGTGCGCTTTCCACCCGGTCGGTCCACAGCGTCTGAATGGAATCAATGATGACGAGATCGGGCGCCGGACCCTTTTTCAGCGTCGCGAGGATGGTTTCGACATTGGTTTCACTCGCCAGCAGCACCTCGCGGTCGCCGAGACCAAGCCGCTGCGCGCGAAGCCGCACCTGCGCCACCGCCTCTTCGCCCGAGACGTAGACCACGCGCCGCCCGTTTTCTGCCAGCGCCGCAGCGGCCTGTAACAACAGGGTCGATTTGCCGATGCCCGGATCACCGCCCACGAGCAGCGTCGAGCCCATGACAAAGCCGCCGCCCGTCACCCGATCGAGTTCGGTAATGCCCGACACGATCCGCGCCGCCGATTCCGTTTCCCCCGAAAGCGGGACGAGATCAATCGGACGACTGTTGGCCACGGCCGATTTCGGCCCAGCGCCGACGCCGGAGTCCAGCAGTTCTTCGACGATGCTGTTCCATTCCCCGCAGGATTCGCAGCGGCCCTGCCAGCGGGCCGACGCCGCGCCACAGGCCTGACACACGAAACTCGAATGCTTGCGCGCCATGCGGGCTGGCTCCCCTCGTCACAGGGCTGAAATCGATACAGGATTGCGGGGGTGCAATCAAGAACGAAAAGAGAACATCACCCGCGTTCGGCTTCCGGCGTCGAAATCAGCGCCGCCGCAGCATCCGTCGCCATCTCGAGCGCGTCCCGTATGGCTGTGCCACCGGCAAGCGCCGCCGCGAGGGCACCGACAAAGGCGTCGCCCGCGCCATGGGTATTCACAACCGCTACGCTGCGGGCCGCCAGCGCCACGCACTCGGTGCCTTTCGCATAGGCAAGGCCCGCACCGCCCACCGTCACGATCACCTCGGCAAAATCCCGCGCCAACAGGCTCGCTGCCCGGCTGGCGGTCGCCAGATCCTCGGGTTCCGCGCACCCGGCGAGCGCTGAGGCTTCAATGGCGTTGACGACGAGAATATCCAGTGTTGCACCGAGCGCCGTCGAAAAGGGCCGATAGGGTGCCGCATTGAGGAGCACGCGCACGCCCGCCGCGCGTGCCGCCTGCGCCATCATCAGATTAGCGCTCTCGGGCACCTCGTTTTCGAGCACCAGCACGCCCGCATCAGCCCAGAAGGCCGCCGGCGGAATATGCCGCGCACTGAGTTCGAGATTGGACCCGGAAACGATCACCGCCCGATAGTCGCCGGAAGGGTCGAACAGCGCCACGCTCATGCCGCTGCCCGCGCTGGGGCTGACGGAGAGATGGGCCGTGCCAATGCCCCGCGCCGTCAGGTCGGCCGCGAGGTCGCGCCCGAAATCATCGTCGCCGATCCGCCCGATCATATCGACCTCGGCCCCGGCCTTGCGGGCCGAAACGGCCTGATTGCGGCCCTTGCCCCCCAGCTTCGGAAACCAGGCGCGGCCCACGGCCGTCTCGCCCTTCTGGGGCCAGTCGCTGCCCTCGACGGCAATGTCGTAGTGCAGCGAACCGCAGACGATAACGCGCGGCATCAGGCGAGGGGCCCCATCAGCGCGTCCTGCACAATCGCCGTGGCGCTCACCGCGTCCTGCGCGGCAAGGGCAGCCTTCAGCGCGTTCGAAAGGTCGAGCCGGTCCGCCACCCGGTAAAGCCGCTTCACCGTGGCGATGTTCACTTCGCATTCCTTCACCGGGTCGAGCCCGCTGAGATCGGGGAAGGTGTCGAAATACAGCGGCCGATTATAGCCATCGGCCCGCACCTGCCGCAGCAGTTCGAGGGTCTTGAGCGTGTTGGCGGCGGCCACCATCAGGCCGTCGTCGCGCTTGCCATAGCCATCATTGAGATGCACGCCCATGAGGCGGCTCTGGCGCGCAATCAGCGCCGCGACCATGGCCGGCTGTTCGTCGGCATACAGCGAGTGCGCAAAATCGAGCGTCACGCCGAGGTTCGGCGCGCCAGCATCCTTGATGGCGAGCAGCGTTGTCGCCGCATCGGGCAACAGGCTGTACGCGCGCGGCTCGTTGGGCTTGTACTCAATGCTGATCTCGCAGTCGGGCGCATGCTCGGCGACCTCCCTGAGCCCCGACACCAGCATGTCCCACAAGGCGAGGTAATCAGCCTGAAACGCATAATCGAACCCATCCTGCCCCAGCCAGATGGTCATCAGCGGCGCCCCGGCGGTGAGCGCGGCATCAATGCCCGCTTTGGTCAGGTCGATGGCGGCCTGCCGCACCCGCGCATCGGGGTTGGTGAAGGCACCAATCTTGAAGGCGGGTTCGGTATAGTAGCGCATGGCAAAGCCGTTGATCGCCAGCCCTTCGCCCGTGACCACCTTGGCCATTTCCAACGCGCCGGCCCCCACATGGTCGGGGTAGTTGAGGTCGACATGGGTCAGCCCCTCGGCCAGGGCGGCCCGCGCAATCAGCGCATTGACGCTCGGCTTGCCAACCTGGCCCGGCCAGGCGGCCTCGGGCTTTGACGCGAAAGAATTGAGGCGGGTGGCAAAATGCAACTCGGTCAAGGCAGGTCCTTTCCTTCGCGCCCGGCCTCCGGCCGGAACCGCTTTATTCCGTGGGGGTCGCCGCGCTTTCAATGAAATTGCGCGAATAGCGGCCCTTCATGCTGGTCAAAATCTCGTAGCCGATGGTGCCCGCCACTTCGGCATGGTCGTCAATTGTGATGGTCTTGCCAACAATCTCGGCCATGTCGCCGGGGCGCGGGATCTGCGGGAAATCGGTGATGTCGACGCCGATCATGTCCATCGATACGCGTCCGACCACCGGGGCAGGGCGGCCATTGATCATCACCCGCGAGCCGCGGTGCGCATTGGAGCCGGAGAGCGAGCGGAAAAACCCGTCGGCGTAGCCGATAGCGATGATCGCGAGGCGGCTGTCCCGGGCCATGGTCTGGAGCGCGCCATAGCCCACGGATTCACCGGTTTTCACATCCTTGATCTGCAGGATGGGCGCTTCGAGCGTCACAACCGGCGACATCGGGTTGGCCCGGCCCGCCACCGCGCGGCCGCCATAAAGGGCAATGCCCGGCCGCACCATCTGAAAATGGTTTTCTCGATTGGTCATCAGGCCCGCCGAATTGGCGAGCGAGGCCGGAATCCCCGGGAACTGCGCCATGATTGAGGTAAAGAGCGCCAGCTGCGTGCGGTTCTTCTCGTGGCCGGGAATATCGGCGCAGGCGAGATGGCTCATGATCATCTGCGGCTTGTAGCCCACCGAATCGATCAGGCGCTTGATGATGCTGACTTCGCTGAGCCGCAACCCGAGCCGGTTGATGCCCGTGTCAAAATGCAGCGCCGCTTCCAGCGCCTTACCCGAGGCCACGCAGGCCCGTATCCATTCCTCAACCATCGGCACCGAACACAGGCATGGCATCAGCCGCTCGCCCACATAGAGCGGCGCAGCGCCGGGGAACAGGCCGTTGAGCACGAAAATATGGGCGTCTTCCGGCACGCTGGCGCGGACCTGAATGCCCTCATCGGGCGTTGCGACAAAGAAGAACCGCGCCCCCGCCTGATAGAAGGCGCGCGAGGCTTCCGAGAGCCCGGTGCCATAGGCATCGGCCTTGACCACCGCTCCGGTCAGCGCGCCGCGGCTGACGCGATCGAGCGCCTGCCAATTGCGCTTCAGCGCCCCGAGATCGACCGTCATCCGCCCGCCGAAGCCTGAACTATTGCCCGCCACCGGCATTACTCGAACCTCTCGGGCAGGTAATCGGATTGGGCAAGATTGCCGAAGCGGGTGAACTGCGCCTCAAAGCTGAGCTGCACCGTGCCGGTCGGGCCGTGGCGCTGCTTGCCGATAATGACTTCGGCGCGACCATGCACCTTTTCCATTTCGCCCTGCCACGCCAGATGTTCCGGCGTGCCTTCCTTCGGCTCTTTGTTCTTGAGGTAATATTCCTCACGATAAACAAACAGAACCACGTCCGCATCCTGCTCGATTGACCCGGATTCGCGCAGATCGGCGAGTTGCGGATGCTTATCATCGCGCGATTCAACCGCGCGGCTCAATTGGCTGAGTGCAATCACCGGAACATTAAGTTCCTTCGCCAGCGCCTTGAGCGTCGTGGTGATTTCCGTCAGTTCCTGCACGCGGTTTTCGCTGGCTTTGCGCGAAGAGCCCGAGAGCAGTTGCAGATAGTCAACGACCAGAAGGTCGAGCCCCTTCTGCCGTTTGAGCCGCCGGGCCCGCGCCGCCAGCTGGCCGACGCTGAGGCCGCCCGTATCGTCGATATACAGCGGCACCTGCGCCATTTCGCTCGAGGCATCGACGAGCCGCTGAAACTGGCTTTCATGAATATTGCCGCGCCTGATATCCGACGAGCTGATTTCCGATTGCTCGGCGAGAATACGCGTCGCGAGTTGCTCCGAACTCATTTCGAGCGAGAAGAACCCCACCTGACCGCCGTCGATGGTCTTGATATGGCCGTCGGGCTGCACTTCCGACCGCCAGTTTTTGGCGACATGGAAGGCGATATTGGTCGCCAGCGAGGTCTTGCCCATCGCCGGACGCGCCGCAAGGATGATGAGATCGGAGCGTTGCAGCCCGCCCATCAGCTTGTCGAGGTCGCTGAGCCCGGTGCCGATGCCCGAGAGCGAGCCATCGCGCTGATAGGCCTCTCCGGCCATGCGGATGGCTTCGGTCAGGGCCTGGGTGAACGCCTGGAAGCCGCCATCATAGCGGCCCTTTTCGGCAATCTCGAACAGCTGGCGCTCGGCCTCTTCGATCTGCCGCTGCGCGGTGGCATCCACACCCGCCTCATAGGCGGTCTGCACCATTTCCTCACCGATCATGATGAGGTTCCGCCGGATCGCGAGATCGTACACGGCCTGGCCGTAATCGGCCGCATTGATGACCGTCGTCGCTTCGGCGGCGAGCCGCGCGAGATATTGCGCCATGGTCATTTCCGGCGTCAGCGCGTCGGCCAGATAGGTCTTGGCGGTAATCGGGGTCGCGGTCTTACCGGCCCGGATGATTTTTTCGAGCACTTCATAAATGGTCTTGTGGACCTGCTCGTAAAAATGCTCCGCGAGGAGGAAATCCGAGACGCGGTAAAACGCCTCGTTGTTCACGAGGATAGCGCCCAGCAACGCCTGCTCCGCCTCGATATTATGCGGGGCGAGGCGATAGGATTTGTCATCATCGGCCCGAAGCCGATGCACGTTGCTGTCAGCCATGTCGACTCAGGCCCTGTCCTTCATGCGCAGCCCCGTTTCTATCAGCCTTGGCCTGGTAATCGACACCAAACAGCCACCACACGGGCCATCGACCCACGGAAAAGACTTCCTGTGAACAGTGTGAATAGCGGGAATAACCCGGTTTCGCCGCTGCCGGAATCAAAAAGGGCCGGAGCGTTGGCTCCGGCCCTTGATGAGAAGGCAATAATGCCGATCAGGCGTCGTGATCGTGGTCGGCCTCGGCAGCAGCTTCCTGCTGGGCCTCGACGAAGGCCACATTGGCTTCGTCGTCGTAATTGATCGAGGTCAGGTCTTCGCCGGTTGCCTGGCGCTTGGCCTCGTCTTCCGAGCGGGCCACATTCACGGTCACCGACACGGCCACTTCGGCGTGCAGGTTCAGCGAAACGCTGTGGATACCGACGGTCTTGATCGGGTTGGCAAGATCGACCTGCGAGCGGGCGACGGCGTAACCATCAGCCGCCAGCGCATCGGCCACGTCGCGCGACGACACCGAGCCATAAAGCTGGCCGGTTTCGCCGGCCTGGCGGATGATCATCACCGACTTGCCATTGAGGCCAGCCGCGATACCGGCAGCGGCCTCGCGGCGCTCCTGGTTGCGGGTTTCGATCTGGGCGCGGTCGCGGGCAAACTTGGCGCGGTTCGCTTCAGTGGCGCGGAGCGCGCGGCCCTGCGGCAGAAGATAATTGCGCGCAAAGCCGTCCTTGACGGTGACTTCGTCGCCGATGTGGCCGGACTTGCCGACGCGCTCGAGCAGAATGACTTTCATGGGTTGTTCCTTGGCTGTCCTGCCGGACTGGCAGTTAGGAGGGGCGGGACCAGCCCCGCACCCCCAACGATCAAAAAAGGCTTATTGCACCGCGTAGGGCATGATGCCGATGAAGCGGGCGCGCTTGATCGCCTGGGCGAGTTCGCGCTGCTTCTTGGCCGAAACGGCGGTGATGCGCGAGGGCACGATCTTGCCGCGTTCCGAAACGTAACGCTGCAGCAGCCGCACGTCCTTATAGTCGATCTTCGGCGCATTGGGGCCGGAGAACGGGCAGGTCTTGCGGCGGCGCTGGAAGGGCCGGCGGGCGGTGGTTGTCGTGAGGTCTTTAATGGCCATTTGGCTTTATCCCTTCAATCAGAACCGACGCGGACGGCGGTCGCCACGGTCGAAACCGCCACGGTCGCCACGCGGGCCACCCGGACGGTCGCCATCGCGATCATCACGGTCACGCTTCTGCATCATTGCCGACGGGCCTTCTTCAAGCTCGTCCATGCGGATGGTCATATAGCGCAGGATGTCTTCGTTGATGCTCATCAGGCGTTCCATCTCGGCCACAGCAGCGTGCGGGGAGTCGATGTTGATCAGCGTGTAATGAGCCTTGCGGTTCTTCTTGATCCGGTACGAGAGCGATTTCAGCCCCCAGTACTCAGACTTCGTCACCTTGCCGCCGCCCTGGGCGATGACGGCGGTGAACTGTGCAGTCAATTCCTCGACCTGCTGGGGCGAAACGTCCTGCCGGGTCAGAAAAATATGTTCGTAAAGGGCCATGAAGCGCCTTCCTTCCGTGTTGAATACCAACGGCATGCACTCGGCGCGGAGCCCCCTTGAAGCCGGAAAGGCGACAAAGCAGTCTTCTAAAGAGCGGGAACACGGGAGGACGGGCCGAAACCCTGTTGCGGCATGCCGCAACCCTCCGTTCAGCCCCCGGCCGAACAAATGCTGCGCTGCCTATAGGCGATCAGCCCGGCCGATGCAAGCGCGACGGGCCGTCCATGCGGGCCGGGTTTTGCTCAGCCAGTCGACGCTGGTGCTGTCGGCCGCTGCGAAAGCCTGCGTTTCTTCAACGCCTGCCTTGTGCGGCGTCCGAGACAGATTTTTGCGCGATACCGCAGAAATAAGGCTCTGCACAGCACCCCTGCGCCGGCTGCGCCTTGACTTCGCCGCTGCCCTTGGGCAAAGGCGCGCGCCAACTGGACGTTGGTTCCGGGCGGGGCTAGTTTGGCAGCAAGACCGATTTGAGGGGCCCCGCACCTGGGGCGAGGGCGATCATGACGAAACGTGCATTCACTTTTCCCGGTCAGGGAAGCCAGGCCGTTGGCATGGGCAAGGATCTGGCCGAGGCCTTTGCTGAGGCGCGGGCCGTCTTTGCCGAAGTCGACGATGCGCTGGGCCAGAAGCTCTCGGCCTTGATGTTTGACGGGCCGGACGACGCGCTGCGCCTGACTGAAAATGCGCAACCCGCGCTGATGGCTGTTTCCGTCGCCGTTACCCGTGTGCTGGCAAGCCGGGGCGTGTCCCTTAAGGATCACGCCGATTTTGTGGCCGGCCATTCTTTGGGCGAATATTCGGCGCTGGCGGCGGCAGGGACGTTCAGTCTCGCTGACGCCGCGCGACTCCTCCGCATTCGGGGCGAAGCCATGCAGAAGGCCGTGCCGGTGGGGCAGGGCGCCATGGCCGCCATTTTGGGCCTCGATGTCGCGACCGTGGCCCGCGCCGCCGCCGACGCTGCCCAGGCGGAAGTCTGCGCCGTCGCCAATGACAATGCCCCCGGTCAGGTGGTGATTTCGGGCCATGTGGCGGCCGTCAATCGCGCCATGGAGGCGCTGAAGGCTTTGGGTGCGAAGCGCGCGCTGCCGCTACCGGTGAGCGCGCCCTTCCATTGCGCCCTGATGCAGCCGGCCGCCGATCGCATGGCTGAAGCGCTGGCCGCCGTCGACATGCAGGCCCCGGTGGTGCCGCTTATTGCCAATGTGCTCGCCACCCCGATTTCTGATCCGGCGGAAATTCGCCGCCGCCTTGTTGAGCAGGTGACCGGTGTTGTCCGCTGGACCGACTGTGTCGGCTGGCTCGTTGGCGCGGGTGGGGTGACCCAGCTCGTGGAACTGGGCACCGGCAAGGTGCTGACGGGCCTCGCCAAGCGCATTGCGCCCGATGCCGAGGCTCTTGCACTCAATTCCCCCGCCGATATCGAGGCTTTTGCGGCCGCCGTCACCGGCGCCTGACCGAACCCCAAGGAGACAGCCGATGTTTGATCTGACCGGCAAGCGCGCCCTCGTCACTGGCGCTTCGGGCGGCATTGGCCGCGAAATCGCCAAGGCCCTGGCTAAGGCCGGGGCGCGCGTCGCGCTCTCGGGCACCCGCACCGAAGCGCTGGAAGCCACCCGCGCCGAAATCGGTTCGGCCGATCACCCGATCCTGGCCTGCAACCTGTCCGACCTGTCGGCGGTGGACCAATTGGTGCCCGCCGCTGAAGCCGCGCTCGGCGGTATCGACATTCTCGTCAACAATGCCGGGATCACGCGCGATAACCTCTTTATGCGCATGAAGGATGAGGAGTGGGACGAGGTGCTGGCGGTCAATCTGACAGCGGCCTTCCACCTCACCCGCGCCGTGCTGCGGGGCATGATGAAGCAGCGCTATGGGCGCATCATCGGCATTACCTCGGTCGTTGGCGTTGTCGGCAACCCGGGGCAGGGCAATTATGCAGCCTCAAAGGCCGGTCTTATTGGCATGTCGAAAGCGCTGGCCTATGAGGTTGCCTCGCGCAACATCACGGTCAACACCATTGCGCCGGGCTTTATCGCGTCCGCCATGACCGATGAACTGAACGAAAAGCAGAAGGAAGCCATCCTCGCCAAAGTGCCTGCCGGGCGTCTGGGTGAGGCCAATGAGATCGCGGCAGCAGCCGTGTTTCTGGCTTCTGCTGAAGCCGGTTACGTCACCGGGCACACGCTCAACATCAACGGCGGCATGGTGATGCTGTAATCGTTGGAAAAAGGCGAAAGACCCGGTTATGGCGTATCGCCGGGAAGTATGTTAGGTCCGCCATCGATTTCGGGCGCTTCCGGGGCCTTGCCGGTCCCTGTTTGCCCGCCTAATGTCGCTCGCGAAGGCGAGGGGCTGAGGGGAGCCGCCGGGTTGGAGACTGCCGTCTTCTCGCCCGTACAATGAACAAAACTGAGCAGTCTGGAACAAGGGAAACAGTTATGAGCGATATCGCTGATCGCGTCCGCAAGATCGTGGTCGAACACCTGAATGTCGATGCTGAAAAGGTTGTCGAAAAGGCCAGCTTCATTGACGATCTGGGCGCCGATTCCCTCGACCAGGTCGAGCTGGTCATGGCCTTCGAGGAAGAATTCAACGTCGAGATCCCCGATGACGCCGCTGAGTCGATCCAGACCTTTGGCGACGCGGTGAGCTACCTCACCAAGGCCGTCGGCTAAGCCTGATAAGGTCCATACCAATGCAATTGCGCCGCGTCGTCGTTACCGGGATGGGGATCGTCAGTCCTTTGGGCTGCGGCATTGAACCCACCTGGGCCAATATTCTCGCCTCGAAAAGCGGCGGCAAGCGCATCGATGATTTTGAGGTGGATGACCTCGCCTGTCAGATCGCCAACCGTATTCCTCTGGGCAGCTATGCCGATGGCAAGTTCAACCCGGATGAATGGATGGACGTGAAGGAACAGCGCAAGGTCGACCCCTTCATCATTTTCGCCATGGCGGCGGCGCAGCAGGCAATCGATGATGCCGGCGTCGCCCCCAAGACCAAAGAAGAAGCCGAACGCATCGGCACGATGATCGGTTCGGGCATCGGCGGGATCGGGGGCATCTACGAGGCCTCGATTACCCTGTATGAGCGCGGCCCGCGCCGCATCAGCCCCTTCTTCATTCCGGGCCGGATCATCAACATGGCCTCGGGCAATGTGTCGATCCGCTTTGGCCTCAAGGGCCCGAACCACTCGGTGGTCACGGCCTGTTCCACTGGCGCGCACGCCATTGGCGATGCCGCCCGGCTCATCATGCTCGGCGATGCCGATGTCATGGTGGCAGGTGGTGCGGAAAGCCCGGTCAACCGGCTGTCGATTGCCGGATTCGCCGCGTGCCGGGCCCTCTCCACCGGCTATAATGATCGACCCGAGATGGCGTCGCGTCCCTACGACAAGGGCCGCGATGGCTTCGTCATGGGCGAGGGCGCCGGGATCGTCGTGCTGGAAGATTACGAGCGCGCGAAGGCGCGCGGTGCCAAAATCTACGGCGAAGTGATCGGCTACGGCCTGTCGGGCGACGCCTATCACATCACCGCCCCGTCTGAAGATGGCGATGGCGGGTTCCGCTGCATGCAGGCCGCCGTCAAGCGCGCCGGTATTGCTGTGTCGGACATCGACTATATCAACGCGCACGGCACCTCGACGCCGATGGGCGACGAAATCGAACTGGGGTCCGTCACCCGGCTGCTGGGCGACCATGCCCGCAACGCGACCATGAGTTCCACCAAATCGGCCATCGGGCACCTGCTCGGCGCGGCCGGGTCGGTTGAGGCCATTTTCTCGCTGCTCGCCATGCGCGACTCCGTGGCACCGCCCACGATCAATCTCGATAACCCCTCGGTTGAAACCGTGATCGATCTGGTGCCGCACACGCCGAAAAAGATGGAGATCAACGTTGCGCTCTCCAATTCGTTTGGCTTCGGTGGCACCAATGCGTCGCTGATCTTCCGCAAGGTCAGTTGAGCCGCCGAGGTTCCGCTCCCATGCTAATCCGGGAGTTCCCGATATGCGCCACGACGACGATGATTTTTCCGCACGCCGTGCGCGCCCGCGCCGCCGGAGCGGGCTGTTGCGCTTCATCAATGGCATCCTGACTCTGATTGTTGTCGTTCTGCTCATCGGGGTGGGCGGCGTGCTCTATGGCGCCAACCAGTTCTATGCCACCGACATGGTGAAACAGGATGTCAATTTCGCCGTCGAAAAGGGCGATTCCGCCATGGCGGTGGCCCGTCGGCTTGCCGACAAGGGCCTGATTTCCAACTCCTGGGTGTTCTGGGCCGGCACGCGGGCGCTCAAAAAAGAGGGCGAGATCAAAGCCGGTGTCTTTGCGCTCAGGGCGCCCTTTTCCATGGCCGATGTCCTCACCGAGATCACCGAGGGCAAGCCCCTCGATTTCTTCGTCAATGTCATTCCCGGCGAAACCTCTTTTGCGGTCGCGGAAAAGCTGAATGCCATGACCACCGACCTCGCTGGTGACCCCGTACCGCCGCCCGCCGAAGGCACGCTGCTCGCCATCCGCTATGATTTCTTTCCCGGCGATGCGCGCGCGAGCGTGCTCGAGCGCATGGAAGCCGAAATGCAGGCCAAGCTTGCCGAAATCTGGGCGAGCCGCGATCCCTCGATCGATGATGTCATCCACTCGCCCGCCGACCTGGTGACGCTCGCCTCCATCGTCGAAAAAGAAACCGGCCTTGCGAGCGAACGCCCGGAGGTTGCGGCCGTGTTCCTCAACCGCTTGCGCAAAGGCATGCGGCTGCAGACCGACCCCACGGTGATCTATGGCGTTACCCAGGGGCGCGCCGTGTTGAGCCGCGGCCCGACCTCGGCCGAACTGAAGGCGGAAACGCCCTATAACACCTACCAGATCGATGGCCTGCCGCCCGGCCCGATTGCCAACCCCGGCGAGGAGGCCTTGTGGGCGGTGGCCAAGCCGGCCAAGACCAAGGACCTCTATTTTGTGGCCAAAAGCGCCGATCCTGCCGATGGCCACGCCTTTGCCGCCAGCTATGCCCAGCACCGCAAGAACGTGAAAGCCTATCGCAAGGCCGTGGACGATGCTGAAGCGGCGCGGGAAGCCCTTGAGGCTGAAGCGGCCAAAGCCGCTGGCGAGGGGAGCGAATAATGGGGGCCCTCGCCTCCATGACCGGCTACGCGCGGGCCTCGGGCACTGCGCCCGGCCTGGCCTTTCTCATTGAAGTCCGGTCGGTCAACGCGCGCGGCCTCGATATGCGCCTGCGGCTTGCCCCGGGCTTTGATGCGCTCGACAGCGAGATCCGCCGCCGCGTCACCGAGCGATTTGCCCGGGGGGCCCTCAGCATCACGCTCAGCGTGGAGCGTGCGGGCGACCTGGGGCGGCTGAGCGTCAACCTTGAGGCGCTCGAAACCGTGCTGTCGGCCATTGAGGCGCTCAAGGCGCGGATCGATACCGATCCGCCCCGGCCCGAAGGTATCCTGATGCTGAAAGGGGTACTCGAACAGCACGAAACCGGCGCCGAGCGCGACGATGACGCCGCTACCGGGGCGATCCTCAAGGCTGTGGATACGGCTCTTGCCGCGCTTCAGGCGACGCGCCGCGACGAGGGCGGGCGCATCGCCACCGTGCTTTTTGAGCGCATCACCGAAATTACCGCGCTCACGCAACAGGCCGAAGTGCATCCGGCACGCAGCCGCAGTGCCATCCTCACCCGTCTCAAGGCGCAGGTGGCCGAACTTCTCGATGCCAATCCGGCGCTCCCCGAGGAGCGGCTGGTGCAGGAAGCGCTTCTGGTCGCGACCCGCGTTGATATCCGCGAGGAACTGGATCGGCTGGGGGTTCATTGCGCGGCAGCACGAACGTTGATCGCCGAGGGCGGTCCGGTGGGGCGGAAACTGGATTTCCTCGCGCAGGAGTTCAATCGCGAAGCCAATACGCTCTGTTCGAAGTCGAATGATGTCGGGCTCACGGCCATCGGGCTTGACCTCAAGGCGGCGATCGACCAATTGCGCGAGCAGGTTCAGAACATCGAGTAGCACCATGAATTTTCAGCGTCGCGGCGTCATGCTGGTTCTGGCTTCCCCCTCCGGGGCGGGAAAATCATCGATCTCCCGCGCCCTGTTCGAGGATGATCCGAATATTTCGCTCTCGGTGTCCGTCACGACACGCGCGCGCCGCACCGACGAGATTGACGGCAAGCACTATCATTTCATCGATGTGGCCCGCTTCGAAGCCCTGCGCGACGCGGGCGAGCTGCTGGAATGGGCCAAGGTCCACGACAATTACTACGCCACCCCGCGCGCTGAGGTGGAAGAGCAGCTAAAGGCCGGCCGCGATATCCTGTTCGATATCGACTACCAGGGCACGTTGCAGCTTTATGAGCGTTGCCGGGCCGACATGGTGACCATCTTCATCCTGCCGCCCTCGATTGTCGAGTTGCGCAAGCGGCTCGAGCGACGCGCGCAGGATAGCGCCGGGACCATTGAGCGGCGCCTGAAAAACGCGCGGCTCGAAATGGACCATTTCAACGAATATGACTACGTGCTGGTCAACGAAGATCTGGAGGAGTCGACCTCTCGGGTGCGCACCATCCTTGCATCGGCTCGGCTCGCGCGGTCGCGCTTTGTGGCGCTCGATGAGTTCGTGCACAGTCTGCAAGCCCAGATCGACCGGCTCTGATTGCTCTTAAGTACAGGTATTCGCTTATAAATTACGCAGCCGTCTCTGGGGATAATCGCCTGGGGCGGTGGGTTACCCGAATTGCGCAACCATCGGGCCGCACGCGACTTTAGCGTCACAGGAGACCTGTGATGAGCTTCGAACTTGCCGCCTGCGCCATCAGCGAAAAACACGCCCACCCGCGTTTTGCCGGTCGGACGCTGGCCGAAGTCCGGGTGACGCTGCGCGAGCATCTCGAACGCGTCTATAATCATGATCTGCGGGTCAAGGTTTGGGCCGACCATGCGGACAGCGCCGTCGATGACGAGATCGACCGGGCCCTGATCGCCAAGGCGGCGCATATCCTGCGCCGCACCTTGCCCCATGCCGAAATCATTGCCGATGCCGACGGCAAGGTAACCCGGGTCAAGCCCGCAGCCTGAGCCCGCGCACCGCGCTGCCGATCTTCAGAAACATCGCCACGTCCAGCTCTTCGGCGCGCTCATCGCCCCTAAGCCCGGTCTCGCTCAGCAGCGCCTCCATCGGCACCCCGAGCGACTTGAGGCTTTGCCGCACCATTTTGCGACGCTGCCCGAAGGCGGCCCGCGTCACTTCTTCAAGCAGCCGCGACGGTATTTCCGTGGCCCCCGGTTTTGGCTTCAGCTGGATCAGCGTCGAGGTAACCTTGGGCGGCGGCGTAAAGGCATTGCGGTCGATGTTGAAGGCAATCCGGGCCTCGGTGCGCCAGCCGCAGAGCACGCCCAACCGGCCAAAAGCATCGCTGCCGGGCCGGGCAACAATGCGCTCGGCCACTTCGCGCTGAAACATCAGCGTCAGGCTCTCCCAAAAGGGCGGCCAGGGGTCCACCGATATCCAGCGGGTCAAAAGCTCCGTGCCGATATTATAGGGCAGGTTCGCCACGATCCGCCGCGGCCCCTCACCGAGGGTTTTGAGGTCAACCTCAAGGGCATCGGCTGAAATCACCTCCAGCCGACCGGGGTAGGCGGCCGCAATCTCGGCAAGCGCGGGCAGGGTGCGTTCGTCGCGCTCGATGGCGATGACCTTTTTCGCGCCTTCAGCGAGAAGCGCCCGGGTCAACCCGCCGGGGCCCGGACCGACCTCGATCACGGTAATCCCCTCGAGCGGGCCCGACGCCCGGGCGATCCGCGCGGTCAGGTTGAGATCGAGCAGGAAGTTTTGCCCCAGCTCCTTGCGGGCACGGAGCCCGTGGGCAGCAATCACGTCGCGAAGCGGGGGAAGAGTATCGATAGCCATGGCAAAATCCATATCGCGTTTCTCGCCGCGCGCCTATCGCCTTGACCTTGCCCCAATGGGAAGGTGCAAACATCGCCTGCCCGCCAGGGTGAACCCAAGGAGTTTTTCATGACCGCGATCCGCGCCCTTATGCCGTTTGTCCTTCTGTCAGGCCTTGTGGGCCTCAGTGGGTCCGCTGTTGCCGAGGATACAACCGCGGCGGCTGCCGTTGCCAACCTGCCCGCCATCTGTGTTCAGGGCGCAGCAGGGGACGCAATGGGCGGGGCCATGGGCGACATGTCCATGGGGGATATGTCGATGGGCGGCGCTGACCACATGGCCATGATGGAGCTTGATAAGCCGCATCAGGATCTGATGGCCGGCATGGCGGCGATGGATGCCGATATGAAGGTGGGCATGAGTGCCGCCGATATCGATGTCGCCTTCGTCTGCTCGATGATCCCGCATCACCGGGGCGCCATTGCCATGGCCAAGGCCGAGCTCGCCCATGGAGATGATCCCTGGGCCAAGGCCATGGCTGAAGCCGTCATCGCCGCGCAGGAAAAGGAAGTGGCCGATATGCTGGCCTGGCTCGACGAGCAGGCCAACAAGCCGTAACCGGCCGCCTGGGCCTTACGGGCGCAAGCGCGCCGCGAGCCGGAGGGCGGCCAGAAAGCTCTCCGGCCGCGCCTTGCCGGTGCCGGCAAGATCAAACGCCGTGCCATGGTCCGGCGAGGTGCGGATGATCGGCAGCCCGAGCGTGATGTTCACCGCCCGGTCGAAGGCCACGGTTTTGATCGGGATCAGTCCCTGATCGTGATACATGGCGATCACCGCATCGAACCGCCGCCAGTTGGCGAGGTGAAACAGCGTGTCGGCGGGGAAGGGGCCCTCTGCCGCAATCCCCTCAGCCCGAAGCCGCTTGAGCGCCGGGCCAATGACCTCGATTTCTTCCCGTCCCATACTGCCGGCCTCACCCGCATGGGGGTTGAGCCCACAAAAGCCGAGACGCGGGTGCGCAATGCCGAAGCGGCGCGTGAGGTCCGCCGAAACGATCCGCCCGGTCTCCACCAGAAGCGTTTCCGTCAACAGCCCCGGCACGGCCGCGAACGGCACATGGATGGTGGCGGGCACAACGCGCAGATCATCGTCGGCCAGCATCATCACCGGGTGCGGCACGACACCGTCCCGGGCTGTGAGGGCGGCAAGAAATTCGGTATGCCCGGGAAAGCGGAATCCCGCCTCATAGAGCACATGCTTGTGGATCGGGGCCGTCACCACGGCAGCGCACAGGCCCCGCAGCGTGTCGGCAACCGCAGCCTCGATGGCCCCGGTTACGAGGCTGGCCGAGTGGGGGCCAGGCTCGCCCGGACGGTCAGCAACGCCGGGGCCCACGGGGTAGACCGGTAAAGCCGTGCCAAAGGCTTCGACCGCGCTTTGGGCATCGGCCTCAACCACGGGCAGCGTGATCCCGAGCCGCGCCGCCCGCGCCACAAGGAGCGGCGCGTCGCCATAAACGAGAAAGGGCGGCAGATCGAGTTCAGCCCGCCGCAGAAAGGCCATGGCAATGATATCGGGACCGATCCCGGCTGGCTCGCCAATGCTGACTGCAAGGGGCAGCGGGGCGGTGCGCACGCGCGTCTCCATCAAACAAAGGGCGCCAGTCGCCTGGCGCCCCTTGGCTCATCAATAGGTGATGATCGCCTTCTTGCGCAATTCGGCGAGATATTTCTCCGCCTCGGTCTTCATCGCGGCCTGGCCCTGCTCATTGCGCAGCTTGCTCTTGATGAAGGTCGTGTCTTCCGCCGCATCCTTCTGGCAGATGGCAAACATCGAGACGCCACCCTCGGTAGTGCGCGGCTTGGTAATCTGGCCGACAGTGAGTTTGGCCATTTCCTTGGCCAGCGCATCGGGCAACTGGGTCGCGTGGCGGCGCCCCAGGTCGCGCACGGCGACATCGGTGTAGCTCAGCGACAGATCAACCGCGCTATCGCAGCCCTTGAACGCCTTGCGATACTGGTTGGCCTGACCGGTGCGGTTGGCGGCGCCACCGGCAGGGCCGGTGATGAACAGCACTTCTTTCACCACATAATCGAACGCCATATCGGGCGACAGAGCGGCCTGCGCCTTCTGGTCGAGTTCGAGGTTCGACACGTCAACGCGTGCCGCAACCGCGATCTGCGCCACACGCTGCCAGGCAATCGCGGCCTTGAGGCGCGCGCGCATGGTGGCCTGCGACACACCGGCCTGGGCCAGCACCTGGCTCAGCTTGTCGGTGCTCATTTTAACATTGCGCGCGACCTGCTGGTAGGCGCTGTCAACGTCGCCATCGGACACGTTGATGCCAATGCGCTTGGCTTCCTGCAGCTGCAACTGTTCGGTCACAAGCGAATCGAGCGCCGCCTTGCGGCTGCCGCCGCCTTCCAGCTGCATCAGCTTGATGCGGGCCGATACATCGAGATCGCTGATCGGCACGCCGTTCACCGTGGCTGACGTGGCCGCGAGCACCGGGAGCGCGCCGGAGAGGGCCATCACGGCCCCCAGGATCAACGAGGCAAAAAGGCGGGTCATTCTGTCACCCTTGAAGTTAACGTCAGGTCGGCCCGGCATCGGGCGCACCTTGATGTGGACTAATTGCGGCCAAATGTAAGCAGCCTCAGAAACGGGCGTCGCCGTCCGGTCCCTTGAGCTTGATCTTTGCCCCTAGCACGATCTTGTCCGGGTTGGAATTGGCAGGACCCGTAGCCGAAGCAAAGCCGCTAAACACCACAAACCCGTCATCATAGCTGAGATCGGCCGTGGTGAGGAGCCAATCGCCCTTCACCAGATCCCACGAGACGCTGCCCGACAGCCGCCAATAGTCGAGCGGCAGGGGCGATGCGGCATTCACCGTCAGCACCGTGCTATCTTCGATAACGCCGCTGAGCAGGCTCTTGGGCAGATAGACATAATTGGCGCCGAGCGAGTAGCCATCGGCATCATAGCTCGCGCCGAGTGTGGTCCGCCCGATCCCGGCGTCGTCACCGGTCCGCATCGCTGTCTTACCCGCCAGCGTCAGCCCGAAACCCGGCGAGCCGCGTACCGCGAGAATGATCGGCGAGGCGCCGTCGATAACATCGCTGCGCTTGTCGATCTGCATCGGGTCAGCAGTGGCAACACTATCGGTCCCCGCCAGCTGGAAGGATTGTCCGGCCGTCGCTTCGAGCCAGCCAGCAGCCCCGAGCGTCGTATAGGCGCGGAACCCGACATTGGCCCGCAGGCCCGTATCCTGCCGGTCGGTACCCGAGAAGCGGTTGGTGCTGAACAGGTTGGTGTCATCGAGCACGAAGCTGTGCGCATTGTCATTGGTCACGCCCGGCGCGCTCACATCGGTGCCGCGATAGACCAGTTGGCCAATGGGTTCGAACAGGATCGAACTGAGGTCCGGTCCTTTCATCATCAGCGGCCAGCGGATGTCGATGGCGGCGAGCGGTGTAGCGGCAAACAGCGTGGCGCTATCGGGCTCGCCCGCGCCCAACCCGGCGTCAGTGCCTTTGCCCTGATCATACTGCGTGCCATCAAGCCGCAGGCCCGCCATCGGCGTTGCGACCACGCCGCCCGGCAGGATCATCTGCTTTTGCCAGGTGGCTTCGGCGGTGCCATGCAGCTTGTCGCCTTCATAGCCGAGCACATAGGGCACCCCGCCAATTAACGCGGATTCGAGGGCCCCGCGCTTCACGTTCTGGAGGACGCCGGAGAGCCGGAACCGGCCATTCTCGCCCAGGTCGATTTCGGTCGAGCCGCGGGCATTGGGCAGGACATCGGCTTCGGCCTGCTGGGCGGAATCGCTCACCTCGCCCAGCCGCTGGTAATCCTCGAGCCGGATATCGGCCATGCTGTCGCGGCTCAACTCGGTCGCATGGATATTATTGATCGTCGCGTCATTGGCATCGAGCGCGTAATCGCCGAGGAAGGCATGGTCGCTGAACCCGGTGTAGCCCCACCCGGCGCTCCAGTCATTGCCGAGACGGAATTCGCCCGTCGAGCGCCAGGCCCAGCGCAGATCACGATCGCCCAGCTTGCCCGCAAACGCCCCCGGATCAGCCTGCTTCACGCCCCAGCCGCGCAGGGTGAAGCTGCCGGTGTCGAACCGCTGCCGCCATTTCGCGCCCATCAGCAGGCCCTGTCGGCTCATCAGCGCGGGGCTGAGCAGCACATCGGTATCGCGCCCGAGGCCAATGAAGAACGGCGCGGTGACCCGAACGCCAATCTCTTCGGCATGGTCGATGGTCGGCAATTGCAGCCCGGTCTGGCGCGGATCGCTCGGGTCCGGCACCTGCAGGAATGGCAGCCAGGCCATCGGTATGCCCAACAACTCCAGCCGGGGCTGGTCGAACGACACGGTCTTCGTCTTTTCGTCCTGCACCATGCGCACGGCGAGGACCTGCCAGCCGATGCGATGGCCCTTCGCGTCGATGCAGAGCCCGCAGGGCGAATAGGTCGCCTCCTCGAGAATCGTGCCCAGTTCTTTCGAGAACCGCACGTCCTTGGCCGAGATGATCGCGCCACTCGACGTGGTCAGCGTCAAAGCCCGCAGCACCGCCGACTTCATGCCCTTGGTCACTTCGAACCGATCGGCCCGGTAGACCGTGCCGCTCTTGTCGCGGATTTCAACATGGCCGACGCAGACAAGCGCGCCCGACTGCTGCTCGTACCGCAGGTCATCGCATTGCACCGTGTACCCGGCGTAATGCATTTCGACCCGGCCCTCGGCGCTGATGACGTCGGCGCCCTGATCATAGCCCAGGAGGTCTGCCTCGACCTGAGCGGCCGAGCCGGGTTCCGGCAAATCCGCCAGAAAATCCACTGGCAGGAACTGGGCGAACGCCGGTGCCCCCGAGAAAAACGCCAAAAGCCCCGCCAGCGGCAGGGCCAAAAACCATTTCGTGGGGCGCCTAACGCTCACCGCAACCCGTCTTCCCTATGTAGCAGCACCGTCGCCCCGCCAATCAAAGCCAGCGCCGCGGGCGCCAGAACTGCCGCCAAAGGATGAAGCGTACCGGCATACCCGGCACGCCCCGCCAATTCACTGACGATATAAACCACGAAGCCAACAAGGATGCCATAAAGCATCTCACTGCCAACCCTATTCACTCTTCGATAACCAGCCGTAAATGCAAACGCGATTACCACCGATCCGAAGAGACTGAAGGGCAGGGCGAGCAGCCGGTAGAGCCGGGTGATGGTGCGTGCGCGCTGCACGCGGTCGGTGACGTTCGCGAGGACCACCCCGCCCAATTCGTAAATCGTCAGATCATCGAGCACACCGAGCCGCGCCGCAATGTCGCCGGGCGTGGTGGCAGCGGGCAGGGTGAGCGTCGGGAGGTTTTCCGCGAGCACCCCCGGACGAAAGCGAGTCACCCCGCTTAGCACCCAGCCCTCGGGCCCAAGACGGGCCCGCAGGGCGGCCAGGCGACTGCCGTCTGCAAGCCCGAAAACCGAGACATCCTCGAACCCGCCACCGCCCGGCACCACGCGGATGGCGCCGAGGACGTAATCATGGTCCGGGCCTTGTTCCTCGATCCAGAACCCGCCCTTTTGCCCGGCATTGGCATTGCCCGTGGTCAGGCTTCGGTCCACCGCAACGACGAGCGGCTGCACCGCACCGGCGGCTACAATCCCGATCAGCACGGTTGCAATCGCCGGGGCCCGCAAAATCCGCCAGATCGAGTGTCCGGCCGCTTTGATCATGGTCATTTCCCGGCTCGATTCGAGCCGGAGTAGCCCCGCCACTGTGCCGATAAGCACAATCAACGGCAGGGTATCAAGCACCCAGCGACCAGCCCGTGCGAGGAGCCCGATGAGCGCAAGGCCGGGCCCGCCGAGCGCGATCAGCGCTGTGTAGCGCTCGACCTGCAAGAGCTCGGCGAGGATCACGAGCCCGAAGAAAATACCGAGCGTCACGAGGAAACTGATCCCGAGCCGACCCAGCACGACGCGATCAATGCGGGTCATGGCGCAACCCTCCGCCGAGGCCCGAGGCGTGGTAGACGCGGCAGGAAGCGGACGGCAAAGATCACCACGGCGACGAGCCCGAAGCTGATGATGCCGCTGAGCGGCGCCAGCGCGCCCAGCCCCCCGAGGAGCGAGGGTACGGCCCGCTCGCCGAGCGCCAGCAGCAGCACGAAGAGTTCAACCGGCAGAATCGGCGGCTTGCGCCGGCCATCGGGGAAACCGACGAAGGCGAGGACAAAAAGTCCGAGCACCAGGACCCGCAGCCCCTCTGCCGTGCGCTCACCGATCCGTCGCCACTGGTCGGCATCGAGGGTTTCGCCCCCGGCCACGGCCGTAAGCAGCGCGCTGGTCGTCGTGCCCCGCCGCTGCTCATTGGGGCTGCCGGCCTCGGTCAACCGCTCAAGGCCGATATCGTAATGGACAAACGCCATTTCCGAAAACCGCCCGTCGGCCCCGAGATACTGCACCCGGCCATCATTGAGGCGCAGCACATAACCGAGGTCATCGCGCACAAGCAGTGCCGAGCGGGCGATGTAAGTCCGGCGCGGATCGCTGCGGCGGTCGTCGGCAAAAAAACCGGTGATTTCGCCCTGTCCCGAGCGCCCCGTCACCGAGACCGTAACCCCCTCGCTCAAAGGGGCAAAGGAATTGGGCCGCAGCGACCGGTTGACGAGATCGGCCGCTGCCTCGGCCCGCACGCTGGTCGCGAGCCGCGATGTGGTCGGCGCAATCTCATGGGCGATGACGAGGACCAGAAGCGTGCCAACAACCAGATAGAGGAGAATCGCGCCAAACAGCGCGCCGATCCGGTTGCTGGCGTGGATGATATGCAGCTCGCGCGAGGCTGCGAGCGTGCGGAGCGCCCGGCCAAGCCCCATGGCGAGGGCAACAGTGAGAAAGACGAGGCCAATGCCGGGCAGGCCCAGAAGCACGATAGTGAGCCCGCTGCCGATGGACCCGCCGGCAAAGCCGCCACCATCGGAGACGCGAAGGCACTCGACGAGAAACATGATGGCCATGCTCAGCCCGAAGATGCCGAGGGCCTCGCCCCCCGCCAGCCTGATGATGTAGAGCCCGAGCCGATTCATGCGCCGACTTGAGCGATCACACCCCCCTTTGGCAAGATGCCTCACCGGGGGACGCAGGGGGTCTTTTCTCTTTGCCCCCGCAATAATGGCAGGTTGACGCGACGCCGCGCCTGCCGTTCAACTCCACGGCCCGAAGCCCAAACCCTCATGAGCCCGCCATGCCCAGTACCCTGACCCTCACCCTCGCGCCGGCCGATGCGCCCCAAAGCGGTACGCTCATTGCCCTCCTTGCCGAGGGCCAAGAGCCGAAGGGGCAGCTTGCCCGCCTCCTGGCGCAGGCCGGGCTGGAGTGGCCGCGGGTGGCCAAGGCCGGAAATTTCACCGGCAAATCCGGCCAGAGCCTCGATCTCGTGGCTCCCAAGGGGCTCGATAGTGATCGGCTGATCGTCTGCGGCGCGGGCAAGGCGGAAGAGGGCGCCTGGGCCGATCGCGGCGGGGCCGTGATGGCGCGCCTTGCGGCGGCCAAAGCCGAAACTGCAACCGTGCTGCTCGATGGTCTTGCGCCCGAGACCGTGGCCGATATCGCCGCCGGGCTCACGCTTCGGCACTATCGCTGGGATAAGCACCGCGCGAAAAAGCCCGATGATCCGGGCCCGGCGCTGGCCATCTCACTGGGTGTCGATGATGAAAAGCGCGCCCGCACGGCCCTTGATGACCGGCTGGCGACCGTCGCCGGCACGCTTTTGGCGCGCGATCTCGTGCATGAGCCGCCCAACCTGCTGGGCACGCTGGAATTTGCGGCCCGCGCCCATGAACTCACAGCCCTCGGCGTCAGCGTCGAAGAGCTCGATGGCGCCGAAATGGAACGCCTGGGCATGGGCGCGCTGCTGGGTGTTGCGCAGGGCTCGGCCCGGCCGCCACGCCTCGTCATTATGCGTTGGCAGGGCGGTAAAAAAGATGCGCCGCCCGTCGCCTTTGTCGGCAAGGGCGTCGTGTTCGATTCGGGTGGGATTTCCATCAAACAGGCGCAGGGCATGGAGGACATGAAGGGCGATATGGCCGGCGCTGCCGCAGTCACCGGTCTCATGCACACCTTGGCGATGCGCAAAGCCCGACTCAATGTCGTGGGGGTCATCGGGCTCGTGGAAAACATGCCCTCGGGCACGGCCATGCGCCCGGGCGATGTGCTGACGGCCATGAACGGCACCACCATCGAAATCGTCAATACCGATGCCGAAGGCCGCCTCGTTCTGGCCGATGCCCTGTGGTACACGCAGGACCGCTTCAAGCCGCGCGCCATGATCAATCTCGCGACCCTGACCGGGGCCATCGGCGTTGCACTCGGCGCCGATCACGCGGGACTGTTTTCGAACAATGACGAGTTGGCCACCCAGCTGCTCGCCGCCGGGCTCCTGTCCGGCGAAAAGCTCTGGCGCATGCCGCTCGGCCCCTATTACGACAAGCTGATCGAAAGCCGCTTTGCCGATATCAAAAACTCGGGCGGTAGGCCCGCAGGGGCGGTCACGGCGGCGTCTTTCCTCAAGTGCTTTGTCAATGATGTGCCCTGGGCCCATCTCGATATTGCGGCGGCGGCCCTGGGTTCGCCCTCAACCGAGACCAATGCGGCCTGGGCCTCAGGCTTCGGCGTCGCCCTGCTTGATCGGCTGGTGCGCGACCACTTCGAGGCCAAATGACCGAGGTTCTGTTCTATCACCTCGAGGTCCAGCCGCTCGATAGGGTGCTCCCCGTGCTGCTTGAACGCTCGCTCGAGCGCGGCTGGCGCGTGGTGGTGGAAAGCGGCACGCCGGAGCGGGTTGATGCGCTCGATACGCTGTTATGGACCTACAAGCCCGAGAGCTTCCTGCCCCATGCCGTTGCGGGCGGGAAGGAGGATAAGGAGCAGCCGGTGCTGATCACCACAACGCCCGATAACCCGAATGGCGCGACCGTGCGGTTTTTTGTCGAAGGCGCCGTGCCGCGCGTCGGGGAACTCTATGAGCGCATCGTGTATCTGTTCTCCGGCCATGACCCTGAGGCCGTGGTCGCCGCGCGCGCCGCGTGGAAGGCGCTCGGCCCGGGCAATACGCTCACCTATTGGCAGCAGGATGCGTCGGGCCGCTGGGTGAAAAAGGGTTAGGCTCCATCCCCCGGCGCCCAGTCATTGCGCTGTTCGAAGAACCTGAATTCGAAGCCCGGCGCCACCGTGCAGCCGACAAGCCCCCAATCGCCCAGCACTTCGGCCTGCTGCCACGCGCCGGGCGGCACCACGACCTGCGGGCGCTCCCCGGCGAGCAGGTCCGCCCCCAGCCGATGTTCAGTCACCGATACGCCATCGAGCGAAATCCGCACCACCATCGGCGCGCCGCTGTAATAGTGCCAGACTTCAGCCGCATCGACGCGGTGCCATGCGCCTTTTTGCCGGTCCTGCAGCATGTAGTAGATCAGCGTGCTCTTCGCCCGTCCATCCGGCCCGGGCGCATCGGCAAAGGTCTGCCGGTAATAGCCGCCCTCGGGGTGCGGTTGCATATCGAGGAGCTGTGCCACTCCGGCCGCATCGAGCGCCATCAGGCCTTCTCCGCCTGTTCGATTGTTGTGCTCAGCTCCAGCCATCTGTCCTCGGCTTTCTGAATGTCATCGAGAATTCGCGCCCGGTCGCGCCCCAGGGCCGCGATGCGGTCGGGCTTACCGACGAGGGCCGGGTCCGCCATTTCGCCATCGAGCCGCGACAGCTCGGTCTTGAGCCGGGCCACCTTCTGTTCCAGCTCCTTGACCGATTTGCGCAAGGGCGCGATTTCGGCCCGGCGCTGCGCCGAATCCTGCCGCGCCTGCTTGCGGTCCTCAACGGCCAGGGGGCCGGATTTTCCCTGACCCTTGCCGGTGCCCGTCAGCGCCTTCTGATAGGCATCGAGGTCATCGTCGAAATCTTCAATCGTGCCATTGCGCGCAATCCACAGCTTGTCGACGGTCGCGTCAATCAGGTGACGGTCGTGGCTGATGATGAGCACCGCGCCCGTATACTCGTTCAGCGCCGCGACCAGGGCATCGCGGCTGTCGATATCGAGATGGTTGGTCGGCTCATCGAGCACCATGAGGCCGGGCCCTGAAAAGGTGATGAGCCCGAGGAGCAGCCGCGCGCGCTCGCCGCCCGAGAGATTCTTCGCCAGCGTGTTCATGCGGCTCGTGGTCAGACCCATCTGCGCCACGCGCGAGCGCCGCTTGGCCTCGCTGTCATAGGGCATGAGCTCGCTCACATGCTCGAACGGTGTCATTTCCGGCTTCAGCATGTCCATTTGGTGCTGGGCGAAATAGGCGATATCGAGCCCGCGTGAGCGCCGCATTTCGCCCGAAAGCGCCTTCAACTCGCCCACGAGCAGCTTGGCGAAAGTCGATTTACCATTGCCGTTGACGCCGATCAGCGCAATCCGGTCATCGGGGTCGATCCGGTTGGTGATGTGTCGCAACACCACATGGTCCTCATAGCCCGCCGACACCTGATCAAAGGTGATCATCGGCGAGGCCGGGATCTTCTTGGGGTCGGGGAAGTGGAACGGCGCCGAGGTTTCATCAAACAGCGCCGCCGGGGGCTTCAGCTTTTCAATGGCTTTGACACGCGCCTGCGCCTGTTTGGCCTTGCTCGCCGTGTAGCGGAACCGGTCAACGAACTTCTGCATATGCGCAATCTGGTCGAGCGTCTTTTCGCGCGACTTGTTGTTCTGCTCCATACGGAGCCGTCGGGTTTCCTCGAACGTGTCGTAATTGCCGCGATAGAAGGTCAGCCGCCGGTCTTCAAGATGCACGATCGAGCTGACCGCCTTGTTGAGCAGGTCGCGATCATGGCTGATCATGAAGACGGTGTAGGGATAGGTGGCGAGATATTTTTCAAGCCACAGCGTGCCTTCGAGATCGAGATAATTGGTCGGCTCATCGAGCAGCAGCAGGTCGGGCTGGCTGAACAGCACCGCCGCGAGCGCAACGCGCATGCGCCAGCCGCCCGACAGCTCGGAGGTCGGCCCCAGCTGCCGGTCCTTTTCAAACCCGAGACCCTTCAAAATGGCTGAGGCGCGCGCCTCGGCCGTATGCGCATCGATTTCGGCAAGCCGGATATGAATATCCCCGATCCGGTGCGGATCGGTGGCCGTGTCTGCTTCAATGAGCAGCGCCGTGCGCTCCTTGTCGGCAGCCAGCACCACATCGATCACGCGGGTCGAGCCCGCCGGGGCTTCCTGCGCCACTGCGCCGATCCGGGCGCGCTTGACCAGTTCGATCGTGCCCGCGTCCGCCGCAAGGCTACCGAGGATCAGCTGGAACAGCGTGGTCTTGCCCGTCCCGTTCTTGCCGACGAAGCCGGCTTTGGCCCCGGTGGGCAGAACCAGCGAAGCGCCCTCGAACAGGGGACGCCCCTCGATGCGGTATGTCAGGTCAGTAATCGTCAGCATCGGTCAGGGTCCGGGCAAGTGAATGCAGCGCTTTAGTCCCATCGTCGCCGGAAGTCCAACGCCTCCGGCTTGCGCCTTGCTCCCCCATCGGCTAAATGGCCCCATCTTCAGACACTCCTTTATGAAACAGGATCACCTATGGCCCTCGAGCGCACCTTTTCCATCATCAAGCCGGACGCAACCAAGCGGAACCTGACGGGCAAGATCGTTGCCAAGTTCGAAGACGCCGGTCTGCGTGTTGTCGCCTCGAAGCGCATCCAGATGACCCGCGTTCAGGCCGAGACCTTCTACGGCGTGCATCGCGAGCGCCCCTTCTTCGGCGAACTGGTTGATTTCATGATCTCCGGTCCGGTCGTTGTTCAGGTTCTCGAAGGCGAAAACGCCATTGCCAAGAACCGTGAAGTGATGGGCGCCACCAACCCGGCCAATGCCGCGCCGGGCACCGTCCGCAAGGATTTCGCCCTCTCGGTTGGCGAAAATTCTGTCCACGGCTCGGACGCGCCGGAAACCGCGGCCGAAGAAATCGCGTATTTCTTTGCCGGTAGCGAGATCGTCGGCTGATCGGCCGATTCCGATAGAAATCCCGAGGGCCGCCTCCGGGCGGCCCTTTTTGTTTCCGATAAGGCTGAGCCGCGCCGCGGCCGCCTGAGTCGCGCCCCCGCCGGGCCGCGCGTTTTCGACCAGAACCCCAAGGCCCCAGTGACCCTTTCGCCCCAAATCGCCGCCCCGCTTGAATCCGCCCTCAACGCCAAGGGCTATGAGACGCTGACCGCCGTCCAGCTTCAGGTCATCGCCCCCGAAACAGCGGGCCGCGACCTGCTGGTGTCCGCCCAGACCGGGTCGGGCAAGACCGTGGCCTTTGGTCTTGCGATTGCGCCGGATCTTCTGGGCGATGGCAACCGCCTGCCGACGCCGCATGCGCCCCTCGCGCTGATCATTGCCCCCACGCGTGAACTGGCCATGCAGGTCCAGCGCGAACTCACCTGGCTTTATGGTGAAGCCGGCGCCGTGCTGGCTGCGGGCGTTGGTGGCATGGACATCCGCACCGAGCGCCGGGCGTTTGAACGGGGTGCGCATATCGTTGTCGGCACCCCCGGGCGGCTGCGCGATCACATCACCAAGCACGCGCTCGATCTCAGCGCCATCAAGGCCGTTGTGCTCGATGAAGCCGACGAAATGCTCGATCTGGGGTTCCGCGAAGACCTCGAATTCATCCTCGCCGCCGCCCCGGATGAGCGCCGCACGCTGATGTTTTCCGCCACGGTGCCGCGCCCGATTGCCGATCTCGCCGAGAGCTTTCAGCACGATGCGTTGCGCCTTGTGGCCGAGTCAGCCAGCGAACCGCATGCCGATATTGAATATGTGGAAATGGTGGTGCGCGCCGATGAGCGCGAGCACGCCGTGGTCAACACGCTGCTGCTGTATGAAACGCGCAATGCCATCATTTTCTGCCACACCCGCGAAGCGGTGAAGCACATGGCTGCCCGCCTCGCCAACCGCGGCTTTGCCGTTGTCGCGCTCTCGGGCGAATTGACCCAGGCTGAACGGACGAGCGCTCTACAAGCCATGCGCGACGGGCGCGCCCGGATCTGCGTCGCAACCGATGTGGCGGCGCGCGGCATCGATCTGCCCAACCTCGATCTCGTCATTCACGCCGATGTGCCGGGCAACCCGGATACCCTGCTGCACCGCTCGGGTCGCACCGGCCGCGCCGGGCGCAAGGGCACCTGCGTGCTGATCGTGCCGCGCCACCGCCGTGCTGCGGTTTCGCGCACGTTGAACGCCGCCAATGTCCGCGCCACGGCCCGGGGCGCGCCCGGCATTGCCGAAATCGAAAAACTGCAGCGCGAGATGATTCTCAGCGTCGCCGACGCCATTCCGGCCCCCTCGGATGAAGAGCAGGCCATGGTGGGCGAACTGCTGGCCCGCCTGTCGCCCGAACAATTGGCCGCCGCCTGGCTGCGCGCCGAGCAGACCCGTCGCCCGGCCGCTGAAGACGTCAGCGACGAGCCCGTGTCGGCCGCCTCCTCAAAGCCCCAGAAGAAGCGCTTTGATGACGAGGGCCCGTTTGAGCCGCGTGAACCGCGCGCCTCGATGACCGGCAGCCGCTGGTTTACGCTGTCTTTGGGGCGCAAGCAGCGCGCCGACCCGAAATGGCTCCTGCCCATGATCTGCAAGGCCGGGGGCGTCAGCCGCCGCGCCGTGGGCTCGATCAAGATCGGCGATGCGGAAACCCGCTTCGAGATTTCCGCTGACGAGGCCGAGGCGTTCTCCGCTCAGATCGCGCGCAACCCGGTGGCCGAGGGCAATGTCCTCATCCAGCCCGCGGGCGAAGGGTCATCGTCGCGTCCCGCCTATGCCAAGTCCTCCGGCTACCGCGATGCGGCCCCGGCCGCGACCGACAGCCTCGATAACTGGGCCAGCGCCAGCCGCCGCCCCGCTGCCAAGCCTGATTACAAAAAGCCGGATTACAAGAAGCCCGATTATAAAAAGCCCGCCTATGACCGGGCGGAGAAATCGGGCGAAAAGCGCGCCGAACCCTGGGCCGACAGGCGCCCGGCGGGGGCAGCCCCGGCCGAAAAGGTCGGCTATGCCAAAAAGCCCTATGTCAAAAAGCCTTTCGCCGAAAAATCCGGCGAAAAGTCGGGCTATCCCAAAGCGCCCCCGCGCGATGGCGCGACCAAGCCCGCCTATGACAAGGCCAAGCCGGCCTATGATAAGGCCGCAAAGCCCAAAAAGCCCAAGGATGCCGGCACTTTTGTGCGCAAGAAGAAAGACCTTGAGCCGCGCGGTTAAAGGCCTTCATCCGGAATGTTCAGCACCACCCCGCACGCCTTGCAATGCACGGCGTCGGGGTCGTGCCGGTTGAGGCCGCAGTCGGGGCAGGGGAAATATACCTTGTCGGGCCTGAACAGCGATTGGGCGAGCCGCACGAACAGCGCAATGCCCACGATCATCGCCGCAATCGAGGTCAGCCGTCCAAGCGGTCCCGGCAGGGTCACGTCGCCATAGCCCGTGGTGGTGACGGTGGTGACCGTGAAATACAGCGCATCGATATAGCCGTTGATCGGGCCACTCGGTGCGCCGAAAAACGTCAGGACGAAGCCCGAGAGCAGCAGCAGGAACGTCGCGAGATTGACCGCCGCCTGACCGATATCCTTCACCCGATATTTCTTGGCCCTCTCGAAAGGACGCCACAGCGCCCCTGAACGGTTGAGGGTGAAGAGCCGCAGGATGCGGAGGAAACCGAGGTTGGCGAGAACCAGCGGGAAAAGCAGCGTCAGCAGCACGATGAAGTCGAGCATCGTCGTCGGCTGCCTGAGCCAGCGTCCGGTGTGACGCGCCGCAATCCCCCGCGCGATGAGATCAAGGCTCAGCACAAAGGCAATGGCCGCATCGACCCAGTAAAACACCGGTCCGTCGCGCAACAGCGGCGTGGCAATGAAAAAGGCGATGATCGCAAGGTCCACCGCCAGAACCAGCAGCTGAAATCGTTCCGCCGCCGGGCTTTCGCCCTGATAGAGGATGCGTAATCGGGTCCGGAGTCGGCTAAAGCGGGTGGGTGCGGTCATGGCGCAAGGCTCGCTGTCCGGCGCGCCCCTGTCAATGCAGCCCGATGCGTTACCCCTTGCCATGCCGCTCACCGTGGTCACGGGAATGTTGATGGAACCAATTTGGCCAGGCTCTAAGGTCAGGCTGCGTCGTTCCCTGTCCTCGATCCGAAAAAAGGCTCCTGATGTCCGTTCGTCTTGGTGAAACTGCCGCTGTCCTCGTGCTCATGCTGGTGCTCCTCGCGCTCAAGCGCGTGGAGGCGCTGGCGGGCCTGCCGCTGTCGCAAATCACCGGTATTGTGGCATTTTCCTTTGCCATTTTCCTCGCGCTCGGGCTCTATCAGCAGGAATTGGCCCGTATCCGCGAAGAATAATTGTGACCACTAGTCTCGCCCGCTCGGTCTGCCCGCATGATTGTCCATCGGTCTGTGCCCTCGATGTTGAACTCATCGATGGGGTTCGGCTCGGCCGTGTGCATGGCGCCAAGGATGACCCCTACACGGCCGGGGTGATCTGCGAAAAAGTTGCCCGCTATGCCGAGCGCGCGCACCACCCCGATCGGGTGCTTTATCCGCTCCGCCGGGTTGGTCCCAAGGGCGGGGGCGGCTGGCAGCGCATCAGCTGGGATGACGCGCTCAGCGAGATCACCACGCGCTGGCTCGACATCGAGACCACGCACGGGCCCGAAGCCATCTGGCCCTATTTCTACGCCGGCACCATGGGCCATGTGCAGCGCGACGGTATTCATCGGCTGCGCCATGCCCGCGGCTATTCGGACCAGTACGACACCATCTGCACCGGCACCGCTTGGCCAGGCTATATCGCCGGCACCGGGGTCATCGCCGGGCTCAATCCCGAGGATATGGCCTATTCCGATTGCGTGGTGCTCTGGGGCACCAATGCGGTCGCCACTCAGGTCAATGTGATGACCCACGCGACCCGCGCCCGCAAAACGCGCGGCGCACCGCTCGTTGTCATCGACATCTATGACAATGCCACGATGGCGCAGGCCGACATGCCGCTGCTGATCCGCCCCGGCACCGATGGCGCGCTGGCGCTCGGGGTGATGCATGTGCTGCTCAAAGAGGGCCTGGCCGACCGCGCCTATATGGCCGAGTTCACCGATTTTTCGCCCGAATTCGAGGCCCATGTCAAAACCCGCACGCCTGACTGGGCGAGCGCCATCACCGGCCTGCCCATCGAGCGGATCGAGGCCTTTGCGCGCCTAGTCGGCACGACCAAAAACACCTTCTTCCGTCTGGGCTATGGCTTCACCCGCCAGCGCAATGGCGCCACGGCAATGCATGCGGCGCTTTCCATTCCCGCCATGACCGGTGCGTGGTCGGTGCGGGGCGGGGGCGCACTCCACTCCAATTCCGGCACCTTCGGGCTCAAAAAATCGCTGATCACCGGGGCAAAGACCAAAAAGGTCCGGGCCCTCGATATGAGCGAGATCGGCCCGGTGCTCACCGGCGATGTCAAAGCGCTGCAGGCGGGGCCGCCGGTAATGGCGCTCTTTGTGCAGAACACCAACCCGGCCAATGTGGCCCCCGATCAGGCCCGTGTGCGGCAGGGGCTCCTGCGCGATGATCTCTTCACCGTGGTGCATGAGCAGATGATGACCGATACGGCGCGGCTCGCCGATATCGTGTTGCCCGCC
Source organism: uncultured Hyphomicrobiales bacterium (assembly GCA_903828145.1). Classification (GTDB taxonomy): domain Bacteria; phylum Pseudomonadota; class Alphaproteobacteria; order Rhizobiales; family Devosiaceae; genus Devosia_A. Next base: position 468,587 of record CAIKKY010000006.1, read on the forward strand.
ACCATGTTCACCGAACACAATGACTACTATACGCGCGGCGGACATACCCGCGTGCTGTTTGGGCCCAAGCTGATGGAGGCGCCCGGCGAGGCGCGCTCCAATCTCGATCTCATCAACGCGCTGATGGCACGCCTCGGCTCTGTCGATGCCGCGACCGGGCTGACTGACCGCGAGATCGTGGCTGAAACCTTCCGCCGCTCCGGGGTTGGCGATCTCGATGAGATTGCCCGGACCGGCTTTGTCGACCGTGCCCGGCCCGAACCCGAAACCCGCTTTGCCTCAGGCTTTGCCTGGCCCGATGGCCGCTACCGCTTTGCGCCCGATTGGGACGGGGTGGCGAAAAAGCGCGACTATCGCTTTGTCGCCGGGCCCGATCTGCCCCGTTTTGCCGACCATTGGGATGTCAGCGAGCACACGACGCCCGAGACCCCGTTCAAGCTCGCCACCAGCCCCTCGCGCGGCTTCCTCAATTCGAGCTTTGCCGAAACCCCGGGCAGCCAGAAGCGCCAGCCGCAGCCCGAGGTTCTGATTCACCCCGATGACGCGGCCCCGCTCGGCATCGCCACCGGCGACCGGTTGCGCCTCGGCAATACCCGGGGCGAGGTCGTGCTGGCGGCACGGCTCTTTGCGGGGCTCATTCCCGGCACGCTGATTGCCGAGGGCATATTCCCCAACCGCAGCCACGCCAGCGGGCAGGGGATCAACGCGCTGGTCAGCGCCGAGCCGGTGCGGCCTTTCGGTGGCGTGGCCTTTCACGACAACGCCGTGTGGATACGTTCAGACACCTAGAATATTTACTGTGTTAGTCAGACTACATAATGTTCGCGGGAACAAAGTGAGTATCCCGCGATTATTAATCAGCATAAACCTGTAGATCTTTACTATTTAGGCACGCCCAATGGGCGCAAGATCACGATCATGCTCGAAGAGTTGGCGGTGCCCTACACGATCCACAAAGTGGATATTTCAAAGGGCGAGCAGTTCACGCCCGAATTCCTCGCAATAGCGCCCAATAACAAAATCCCCGCGATCGTCGACCCGGAAGGACCGGACGGCGAGCCGATTTCAATTTTTGAATCGGGCGCGATTTTGACCTATCTCGCCGAGAAATTTGGCCAGTTCTACGGCCAAAGCTGGACCGAGCGGGTGAAGATCGACGAATGGCTGTTCTGGCAGGTGGGTGGCTTTGGTCCCATGCTGGGCCAGAACAATCACTTCACCGTCTACGCGCCGGAAAAAGTGCCCTACGCCATCAAGCGCTTCCAGGATGAATCGCGTCGGCTGTACACCGTGCTCGATGGCCAGCTCCGGCGCCAGCACGCGCGCGGTCAGGACTATGTGGCGGGTAACGGCTACTCGATTGCCGATATCGCCATTTTTGATTGGTCGCAAAGCGCCGAGCGGCACCTTGGGGCGGTGGAGGGCCTGCCTGATTTCCTCAGCTGGCGCGCCCTGATGCAATCGCGGCCCGCCGTCCAGCGCGCTCTGGCGCTATAAGCCCCGGAATTCCAACCCTTCGGCCCGGCAAGTTCAGTGTGCCGGGCCTTAATCGCGCGCGGGCGACGAAAACCCCTTGCCCACCCCGGCATTTGACCCTATCAGGACCGGGCCGGAGAGGTGGCCGAGTGGTCGAAGGCACGCCCCTGCTAAGGGCGCAGACGGTGATGAACTGTCTCGAGGGTTCGAATCCCTTCCTCTCCGCCACGCTCTACTTGCCCAGAGCCTTCTCACCCCAGCGGCTTTCAACCCTTGCGTCGCCAAGCTGGTTCGGCACCACCTTGCCCGGGATCGTGGGGCTTGGGACAATGCCCCGCGCCGGTATGTCCTCCGGGGCGTGTTGCCGAGGTGCAGGGGCCGGGTCAGTTCAGCCGTGATGATAGCGGCCCGTGGGGTCGCGTTTCAGCAGCTCCTGAATGCCAACCCCAAAGCCGCGCCGATAGAAATTGTGAATCCGGCCCTCGTCGGGGAAAGTCGCGTCCGGGGCCGGCCGCTCGTTCAGCCAGTCGAGATACACGATGAGATGACCGATCTCTTCCTGTGCCTCCCAGAGATAGCGGTGGAACGTGTGAAAGAGCGCACGGTTCTCGATCTCGGTCATCAGGGTGAAAAGCTGGTTGATCCGGGCCTTGAAGCCGCGAATCCGCGCCAGTCCGTCGCGCCAGGCCGGGGCTGTCGTATCGGGACGCGGCTGTTGCAACATCTGGCCGGCCAGCGCCAGCATCTCCGCGCTTTCCGGGCCCTGCGCAAAGGGTTGCCAGAAGAGATCGGACAGAAGCCGGATCGCCTCAGGCGGCAGCGTTTGGTCCGAGCCATACGCCAGGCGGAACCTCGGGGCCCAGGCGGCGAGGATCGCGGTGAGGTCGGCGGCGCGGTGGTTGAGGAAATCCCCGGTCGACCGGACGGCGACGAAATTCGCTTCCGCCTCATTGTTCGGGTTGGTGAACCATCCGGACACAAGGTCGAGGATCGCCGGATCGCGGCCACTGAGGGGACCGGCATAGATGCGGCGGATGTCATAGTCATTGGCGTGAAAATTGTCCCAGATCAGCGGCTTGCGACGAAGGACGCTGGCCACGTGCCGTAACCCGTCGGCGTCGATCTCAGGGGAGACGATTTCCGGGCCGGTCCACATCACTTCGATCTTCGGGTCAAGCGCGCTGCCAAGGGTTTGCAGATAGGGGCTCTGGCGCGGGTCGCCGCCTGCCATGCGGCCGCAATATTCAGTGGGGCAGAACAGGACCGAGCCGCCATGCGGGGCGACCTGGGCGAAAACGGCATTGGCGACATCGGCCTGCGCGGCAGCGAAGCTGGTAAAATGCGGGCGGTCGGCCTCGGGCAGGACCGATGGGATGTCGTCAAAGAGCAGCACGATATCGGCAACGCCAATGCTCAGCGCCTGCTCGAGCCGGGCCGCCAGCGCGGCGCGGTCGGACGGGCTCGAATAGATGATGTCCAGCGAGGGGGCCAGCGCCATCAGAAAGTGCAGGCCCCGCGCCTCAGCCGCAGACTTCAGGTCGGCAAGGCTCTGAAGCTGGCTGGCGTCATAGGGGGTGCGCCAGCGCGCGCGGATGTGCACGTCGTCTTTCGGGCCATAAATATAGCCGTTCATACCGGCCTCGGCCATCCAGTCAAAGACCATCAGCCGCTCGGCGCGCTGCCAGTCGCGGCCATAGAACCCTTCGATAACGCCTTTGAACATGAAAGCCCCCTAATCCATTGCCGTGGCGGACAGGCCTGCAATGACATGGCGCTGCAAAAGGAAGTACAGCGCCAGGATCGGCAGGGTACTGATGGTGAGTGCAGCAAAGACCATGGCATAATCGGTGCTGTATCGGCCAAAGAACCGGATCAGGCCCACCGGCAGGGTGCGTTTTTCGTCGTCAACGACGAAGAGGAGAGCAAACATCAGCTCATTCCAGATGTTGATCGTGTTGACGATGGCGAGGGTCAGCATCGAGGGCCAGACCATGGGCACCGAAATGTCGCGGAAAATCTGCCAGATCGACGCGCCTTCCAGCATCGCCGCCTCCTCCATATCGGGGCGGATCGCGTTGAAATAGCCGTGCATGATGAAGATGGTCAGCGACAGTGACCACGCCGAGCCGGACAGGATCAGCGCCCACAGCGTGTTCAGCAGCCCCATGTCGCGTAAAATGGCAAAGAGCGGGATCGCCACCACGGGGGGCGGCAGCAGCAGGCCGATGAGCAATAGCCGGAACAGCCAGCGCCGCCCGGGAAACGCGAGCCGCGAGAAGGCGAAGGCGGCGGCGGTGGCGACGCAGACCGTCAGCGTGACGGCACTGGCTGTGACGATGATGGAATTGAGATAGAGCCCGCCGAGCCCGCCCTTGTCCCAGGCCGCGCTGAAGTTCGACCACAGCCAGTCGCGCGGCAGGCCAAAGGGGTTCTTGAACATCTCACGGTTGGTCTTGAACGAGGACAGCACCATCCACACCGCCGGATAGAACATGGCGCTGACGATGGCGCCGCCGACGAGGAGTTGCAGCCATTCCCCCGGTGTTCTGCGGTCAGTAGCGGACATGATCGCCCCGCTCGGTCAGGCGCAGATAGACCACCGAGATGATCAGCACGACCACGGCCAGAATGACCGTCATCGCCGTGGCATAGCCCAGCTCGTTATTGTCAAAGCCCGTCCGGATGATCCAGGTCGCTGGCACATCGGTGGCATTGAAGGGGCCGCCATTGGTCATGGTGAAGAACAGGTCAAACCCGGCAAACCCCCCGGTGATCGCCAGCAACACGCAGGTCAGCATCTGCTGGCGCAGCAGCGGCAGGGTAATGGTGAAGAACTGGTGCAGGGGAGGGGCCCCATCCAGCGTTGCTGCCTCATAGATCGAGCGGGGAATTCGGCGCAGGGCGGCAAAGAAGATGATCATGTAGAACCCGGCAAAGCGCCAGCCCGAGACAAACATGATCGCAATCAGCGCCGTGCTGCCTTGCGAGAGCCAGGGCAGCGCCCAATCATTCAGCCCGACGCTGCGCAGCACCGAGTTCAGAAGCCCGAGACGATAATCAAGCACGAAGGCCCAGAGCACGCCGGCTGCGGTCATCGACAGCACCATGGGCGAAAAGAACATGCCCCGCATCAGCGAGAAACCGAGGCGGTTGGAGTTCAGCACCACGGCCATGACGAGACCGAAGCTGACTTCGAGCAACAGCGTGCCCAAAATGTACAGCGTGACATGCAGGTAGGATGTCAGATGAACAGGATCAGCCAGCGCGCGGCTGAAGTTGGCAAGGCCCACCCATTCGGGCGTGGAAAAGCCAGACCAGTTGGTGAAGGCGTAAAACACCGAGCTGACCAGCGGCAAAAGCACGAAAAGCCCGAATAAAACGAAGGCCGGGGCCACGAACAGAAGGTTCATGGTCCCGGTTGCAAGCGGTCGAGCGCGGCTTTCGCGGTCAGCCATAAGGCTACGGCTTCGGCATCGCGGCGACAGTCTCGTCCAGCCACTTCAGCGCATCGGCGGCCGATTTCTCGCCGCTCGCGGCATAGGCGGCCGCCTGGTAATAGGCCTCGGCCACCGGCACCGGATAGGTCGTGTCTGGCGGCGGCACCATGGCATCGGCATTCGCCAGCATCGCGGCAACGCCCTTCATCTGGTCAGACATATTGGCCTTTTCCGCCACGCCCTTGACCGGGCTGATGGCACCGGATTCAGCCCAGATCACCGCCGCTTCGACCGAGGTCAGGTACTTGAGGAAAGAGGTGGCCTCAGCCGGATGGGCGGCCTTGGCGTGCTGGACGAAGCCGGTCATCGTGGCGATTACGCTTTTCGGTGCCGCCTGCGTAGGATCAATCACCGGCGTGTCAAACTGGCTATAGGTAAAGCCCTCAACCGCAAGATCCCCCTCCGACCCCACAAGCCAGGACCCGATCGGATGCATGGCGGCAGCCTCCTGGAAGAAGGCGGCCATGGCCGGATCAGCGCCCAGGCCCTGCATGTCCTTGTTGAAGGCCCCGGCCTCGTGCAGCTCCTGCATCAGCGCCAGCGGGCGCAGGAAGCCGGCATCGGCAAAGCTCTTTTCCTGCGCAAAAGCCGCATGGAAATTGTCGGCGCTCACCACGCGCGCCGCCACGTGTGAGGCCCAGTTGCCGAGGGGCCACAGCTCGTTATTTCCCGTGACGATGGGCGTTTCGCCCGCGGCCGCCAGTACCTTGATCGCCGCGATGAACTCTTCCCAGGTTGTGGGTGCGGTCAGGTTGTTTTCGGCAAAGATCGCGGTGTTGAACCAGATCGTGTTGGTGATATCGAGCGAGATCGGCACCATGTAAATCTTGCCGTCCACCATGGTGCCCGACCCCGCGGTAAACGCGCTGTCGATGAAGCCCGCCTGCCAGCTATCGGCCATCGCTGCGCTCAGATCGGCGGCATAACCCGCCTCGACATCGCGCTGCACGGGATAGCCGGCCCATTGAAAGTAAATATCGGGGACCTCGTTGCTTTGCAGCTGGGTGATCAACCCGGTGTCAGAATAGACGTCATCATCGAAAACGATCTGCTTGACGGTCACGCCGGGATTGGCCGCCTCGAACCCGGCGACAATCTTGTCAAAGGCCTCTTTGCCCGCGCCCGATGACATCGCATGGGTGATGCGAATCTCGGTATCGGCAACGGCAGCGCTGGCCGCCATCAGGGCCGTGATGCAACTTGCGGCTAGTCGGAAGAAACGCGTCATAGGATGCCCCCCTGCGGCACACTGGTCTTGGATTGGTTTAGTCCACGGCGTAGGCGATCAGGAATTTTCACCAGAAGAGAAAAGATGCTTGAAGAATGCAAGCAAAAAAACATACCACTGGTATGAAATCGGAGTCCGCATAGGGGGAAGCGATGCTCAGTGCCGTGAGCGAACGGCTGCACGCAGAGGCCGGGCCGCTGTCGCGGCGCCTGAAAGCGGCGCTCGCGCAGGCGATCCGCGATGGCTCCTTGCCGCCCAACCGCGCGCTGCCGTCGGAACGCGACATGGCCGATGCGCTGAGCGTTTCGCGCTCGACCCTACGCACCTGCCTGAAAGATCTGGCGCGGGAAGGCCTCGTGGAGACGCGCCACGGCTCCGGCACAGTCGTGGTCGGCCAAATCCCCAAAGCGCTATCGCGCCATTCCGGCTTCAGCGAGGATGCCCGGGCGCGCGGACTGGTCCCGACCTCGGACATCCTGTCGCTGTCGATCCACCCGGCGGGAGCTGATACGGCCTTGCGCACCGGAATGCCGTTGGGCAGTGACGTTCTGACCCTGATCCGCCTGCGCCGCGCCAACGGCGAGGCCCTGTCTTATGAAAGCGTCACGGTGCCGGTCTGGGCCGTGGGGGCCGATTTTGATGGCCAGGGCTCGCTCTACGACCGCATGAACGCTTTTGGCTCGCGGCCACGGCGCATGCTGCAGACGTTGGAAGCCGTTGCAGCACCGATCGAAATCGGTTCGCTGCTGGGCATCGAGGCCGGTGCCCCGGTTCTGCGCATCGCCCAGGTGGGCTACACCGCCGATGGTCGGCCGGTCGAGGACGCCACCAGCTGGTATCGCGGCGATCGCTACACCTATGTTGGCGAGCTGGCAGGATGAGCGCGCTGCGGGCCGACAGGGATGGCATGGGCTTTGAAGCAGAAACGGAGCCAGCATGGCGCGTCTGATCCTTGACCGCATCGGGAAATCCTATGGGCCCACGCCGGTCCTGCGCGATATCAATTTGGACCTGCCCTCGGGCGAGTTTGTGGTTTTCGTCGGGCCTTCGGGCTGCGGCAAGTCCACCCTGCTGCGCATGATTGCGGGCCTCGAGAGCATAAGTTCCGGTGAAATCCGCGTCGATGACCAGCGGATGAACGAGGTCCCGGCCGCGCGGCGCGGCGTCGCCATGGTGTTCCAGAACTATGCGCTTTACCCGCATATGACCGTGCGCGGAAACCTGAGCTACGGTCTCAAAATCGCTGGTTTACCGCAGAGCGAGATTGCGGCGAAGGTCTCGGCGGCGGCGGAAAAACTGCAACTGACCCCCTATCTCGACCGGCGGCCGGGACAGCTGTCGGGCGGCCAGCGGCAACGCGTGGCCATCGGGCGGGCCATTGTCCGCGATCCAAGGCTGTTTCTGTTTGACGAGCCACTGTCCAACCTCGACGCCGCCCTGCGCGCCGAGACCCGGATCGAGATTGCGCGCCTGAAGGCCGCGATGCCGCAGACTACGATGGTGTATGTGACCCATGATCAGGTCGAAGCGATGACGCTGGCCGACCGGATTGTGGTCATCAATGCCGGGCGGATCGAGCAGGTTGGCAGCCCGCTGGAGCTGTATCACCGACCGGCAAACCGCTTTGTCGCCGGGTTCATCGGCTCACCGGCCATGAACTTTGTCGTCCCCGGCGATCTCTATCGGTTTCCAGCCGAGGAGGCGACCAGCATCGGCATCCGCCCTGAGGATTTGCGCCCTGCCGTCGCCGGTCCGCCGCTATTGGTCGGCCAGGTGGAACACTGCGAACGGCTCGGCGAAGTGACCATTGCGCATCTCCGCCTCGCCAGCGGCAGCCCCTTGGTGGCAAAACTCCCCGGAGATTTCGTCATCGCCTCTGGCGACAGTCTCGGCCTGACCGCCGATGCAGCCCGCCTGCACCGGTTCGACCCGAACGGGCTGCGCCTGCCGTCGCCCGCTACGCTGGCCCCGCGCTAGCGAGCGGGACGCCAAGGGTCTTCCCCGGGGAACGGGGCCCGCACGCGGGGGCTTAGGCCGCCGGGGCGCCGATCAGCGCTCTCGCTGATGCGGTTCCCGTCTTGAGAATTTGATCGGACAGCGCTGTCCCGGCAGTGGCCCGCGCGAGGTCCAGCGTGCCGATCATCAGGGCAAACAGGCTGAACGCCACACCGTCCGGATCGTGCACGCCGGGGGGCAGGGCGGCGGCGAGGAGCCGGACGAGATCCAGCGCATGCTCGGCATAGACCGCTCTCGTGTCGGCCGGTTCGCGGGCGATCTCTGGCAGGAGCGCTGCCGAGGCGCAGCCGGTCGCTGGATTATCGCGATGCTCCGCTGAGAGATAGGCGTCGATTAGCGCAGGAACGCCGCCCACGGCGAGGAGGGCGCTGATCTGCGCCGTCTGCGCCGTCAGAGCCGCCGCCACGCTGTCGCGCACCAAAGCAGCCTTAGAAGCAAAGTGCGGGTAAAAGGCCCCATTGGTCATCCCGGCTTCGGCCATGATGCCTGCGAGCCCCGAGGCCGCAATGCCATCGGCGCGGAACCGGTCGGTCGCGACGTCCAGAATCCGTAGTCGCGTGGCGGCTTTCCGGTCTTTGGCGTAGCGCATGTCCACTCCTCACGTCGCTATTGAATTACAGTCATAATACAATTAAGGGAACGGCATTCAAGAGGGAAAGCCAGCCGGTAACGGCCTGGTTCAAAACGCACATGACCGCACCCACGAGCAAGACCGCCATCGTTACCGGAGCCTCCTCCGGCATTGGGAAAGCCACCGCTGAGGCCCTGGCGGACGCGGGGTATCGCGTCTTTGGCACCAGCCGCCGGGCAGAGGGCAGCGGCCCCCGGGGCGTGCACATGCTGGCGTGCGATGTGACCGAGATGGGCTCGGTATCCGCTCTCGTCGCTGCTGTGCTGGCAAAGACCGGTCGGATCGACCTGGTGGTCAATAATGCTGGCGTGGGCCTGGTCGGGGCCGCCGAGGAGTCATCGGTCGCTCAGGTGCAGCGGCTCTTTGATGTGAATGTTTTCGGCGTGCTGCGCGTGACCAATGCCGTGCTGCCCATTATGCGCCAGCAGGGTGGCGGGCGGATTATCACGATGAGTTCAGCCCTCGGGCTCGTGCCCGCGCCCTATTCGGCGCATTACGCCGCGGGCAAACATGCCATCGAGGCCTATTCGGAATCGCTCGATCACGAGGTTCGCGCCTTTGGTATTCGCGTGACGCTGATCGAACCGGCCTTTGTGCAGGGCAGTTTCGACCAGAATTCGCTGGTGCCCGATTCCCAGCTTAAAGACTATGAGCCGGTCCTTGCCGACGTGCACGCGTTCATCGCCGACGTGACCCCCACGGCCGATACCCCGCAGATGGTCGCCGAGGTCGTGCTCCGGGCAGCGACCGCCACGGTTCCCAAAAGGCGCTATACCGTGGGGCAGAATGCGCGGCAGATCAGTCTCCTCCGCCGCTACCTGCCCGCAGGCCTCTTCGACCGTCTCCTCCGGTGGCAGTTCCGCCTCCCGGCGTGACGGGCACTGGGGTGTAAAGCGGCAGGTTGGATGAGGAGCGCGCGCATGAAGGCCTATATCGTTGATCGATTCAAAAAAGGGGCGGCCTTGCGCTGGGGCGATGTCCCGGAGCCGGTGGTCAACGCCACCGATGTTCTGGTGGAGGTGCATGCCGCAGGCGTCAATCAGCTCGACGCGATGCTCAGGGATGGGGACTTCAGACAGATCCTGCCTCTGAAGCCGCCTTTCATTGCTGGACATGACGTTGCCGGAATCATTGTTCACGTTGGTGCTGGTGTCACGGCCTTCAGGCCCGGCGATGCGGTCTATGCTCGGCCGCGCGACACCCGGATCGGGGGCTTTCAGATTGCCGTCTATCGATCAGGCCCCGGCCGCGCTTTGTCGTAATCATGCTGGAAGACCTGAATATAGGGCTCCAGCAATTCAGGGCTGGGCCTTTGCTTCACCGGCGCTGGCATTTCGGGCGGGGCATCAACGAGCGTCACCCGCAACGGCCTCTCGGGCAGCATCGCGGCAAACAAAAGGCCGACCCAGGTAAAGACAAACCCCAGTACGGCCCATAGCCATGGGTTATGTCCGCGCGATCTGGCCACGTGGTACGCGATTGCCGCCGGAAGCAGCCAGAATGCTAAAATCAGAACGGCCAGGAACAGTTCCCTTTGCAGGCTTCCTTCCTCCGCCTTTATGCGGGTTCATCTGATAAAGGCGACCCTATTGCTCGCGCGGGGACTCCTGCGCCTTGGTCTGGCTTTCCCGCCATTTTGCCATTTCATTCAGCTGCTTCAGCTGCAACGTTCGATCCTGCATCAGGGCGGCGAAAATGACCGCCAGCCACGAAAAAAGCAGCGACAGAAATATCCATAGCCCCACGCTGTGCCCGCGACGGTGAGCGATGTCGCCGCATATCCACATCGGGAAACCCCAGATCAGCATAAAGCCCAGCATGAGGGCCACGCCAGCAGCACCGTCCATTCGTTCCTCCCAAGCCTTCATGGCGACGAAGAACATATGGTAAAACACGTATCAGGGTCTAGATGGAAATCGCAGAGCTGAGGGCGCGGTTATCGCATGGCGACGGGGGATAAATCCCAGTGGGCAGAAAGCACTACGCCGATGATCTGGATTTCAGGATGAGGCCTGGAGGCGTGGGCGACGATGATCGGCTGATGCTCCGGATTGGATGAGCGCGGCCGCAATTCGTACCGATCAAAGAAGAAGTGGATTTCCTTGGCCGAACGCTCGATCCCTTCGGAGCCGGTTCGTTCGACAACAACCAGGGTGCCCGATCCATAGTCGCCATAGTGTTGGCGATAGTCCGCGTCATGGGCAGCGACAAGCCACATGCCATGCTCGATACGCGCCAAGTCTGTCGAATCCGGTCACGCGCGGGGAAAAGTCATCATCAAGCTGAAGTAACCGACGTTACAGCGGCTGGAACCGTTGAATCCCGCACCCTGAACTGGTCGCCTCAGCGGCGTGATCCGTAAGCGGTGTTGGGCGTGTCCCTACGCGCGCCCGCAGATCCGTGCCGGGGCGTTTTCATGACCAAAATCCGAAATCTCATTCTGGTCATGGGCGACCAATTGACCCCCGCGATCGCGAGCCTCGCCGCCGGCGACCGGGAGCATGATCTGGTGCTCATGGCCGAACTGTTCGAGGAAGCGACCACGGTCAGTCATCATAAGAAGAAAATCGCCTTCCTGTTTTCCGCCATGCGCCACTTTGCCGATGAATTGCGCGCGCTCGGCTGGCGGGTCGAGTATGTCACGCTCGATGCCCCGAACAATCAGGGCAGTTTTTCCCGGCAGGTTGCTGCCGCGATTGCCGACCATCAGCCGGAGCGGTTGGTGGTCACCGCGCCGAGCGAATGGCGTGTCGCCGAGATGGTCGCGACGTGGGCGGCCGATGGCCCGGTCCCGGTGGATATCCTTCCTGATACGCGCTTTCTCTGTCCGGTGCCGGAGTTCCGGCGCTGGGCCGAGGGGCGCAAGCAATTGCGCATGGAGTATTTCTACCGCGACATGCGCCGCCGCACCGGGCTCCTCATGGTGGGCGACAAGCCGGTGGGCGGGCAGTGGAATTTCGATGTCGAAAACCGCAAGCCCGCGACCCGCAGCCTGTTCATGCCGCACCCGAGGGGTGTAGCACCCGATGCGGTGACTCAGGAGGTGCTGGCGCTCGTCGCTCAGCGCTTCGGCACCCATTTTGGCGATCTTGACCCCTTCTGGTTTGCCGTGACCCGCGCCGATGCCGAGGCCGCGTTTTCGGCCTTTGTTACCGATGCTCTGCCGCAGTTTGGTGATTTTCAGGATGCCATGCTGGCGGGCGAACCGTTTTTGTATCACGGCGTCATCGCGCATTACCTGAACTGCGGCCTCCTCGATCCCCTGCGCGTCTGTCAGGCTGTGGAAGCCGCCTATCATCGGGGCGCGGTGCCGCTCAATGCAGCCGAGGGCTTCATCCGCCAGATCATCGGCTGGCGCGAATATGTGCGCGGCATCTACTGGCTCTCGATGCCCGGCTATGAAACGCGCAATTTCTTCGGCCACACCCGGCCCTTGCCCGCCCTCTACTGGACGGCAGAGACCGACATGACCTGCCTCAGGGCCGCCGTAACCCAGACCCGCCAGCAGGCCTATGCCCACCATATCCAGCGCCTGATGGTCACCGGCAATTTCGCGCTGCTCGCCGGGGTTGACCCCAAAGCGCTGCATGAATGGTATCTCAGCGTCTATGTCGATGCGTTTGAGTGGGTTGAGCTGCCCAACACCATCGGCATGAGCCAGTTTGCTGATGGCGGGCTTCTGGCCTCAAAGCCCTATGTGGCGAGTGGCGCCTATATCAACCGCATGTCCGATTATTGCAGCGCCTGCCGCTATGATGTGAAACAACGCACGGGCGAAACCGCGTGCCCGTTCAATGCGCTGTATTGGGATTTCATCGGCCGGCACGCCGACACACTGAAGGGCAATCCCCGCATGAGCCAGATGGTGCGCACCTATGCCGGCTTCAGTGCCGATGAGCGTCAGCGCATCGCGGCAACCAGCGCCAGCGTGCTTGGGGCACTCTGATGGAAAAGCGCTATACCAAGGCCAACCTGCCCGAAAAAATCTGTCTCGCCTGTGGTCGCCCCTTCGCCTGGCGCAAGAAATGGGCGCGCGATTGGGACAATGTGAAAACCTGCTCTGAGCGCTGCAAGGGTCTGTTGCGGAGCCAAAGGCGCTAAAAGAGCGGGCACGGCCCCAGCGTGGGGCCATGCCAGTTTACTCAAAGGCCGCTGCGTGTCGCCCAATCATTGATTTCCTGATCGGCCTTATCCTTGGCATAGCCATAGTGTTTCTGCAGGTGGCCCACCAGTTCATCGCGCTTGCCATTGATCGTGGTCAGGTCATCGTCCGTGAGCTTGCCCCACTGCTGCTTGGCCTTGCCCATGACTTCTTTCCAGTTGCCTTCAATCCGATCCCAGTTCATCGCGTGTCTCCTTGCGCTCGAGGGTGAGCAAGACGCAACGACGGGCCGCGCTCTTCGTTCCGCACCCCGGCAAAAGGCTGGCGGCTGAAGGTCGGGCAGGGGGCTGCCGCAGGGGGCTGGCGCGCGCCGCGTCAGGGGGCCTCGATCACCGCGCCATCCTCTTTCACAAACCGCCCGATATGCGGGTTGGGCAGGATATCGAGCACGCGTTCGGATGGTCGGCAGAGCCGGGTGCCTTTGGGCGTTACCACAAAGGGTCGGTTGAGCAGGATCGGGTGCTCGGCAATTTTTTCGAGCAGATCGGCATCGCTGAGCGCCGGATCATCGAGCCCCAGCGCCGCAAAAGGGGTGTCCTTGGTGCGCAGCGCCGCGCGGAGGGTGAGCCCGGCATCGGCAACCAGCCTCAGGATGGTCGCGGCATCGGGCGGTGTGTCGAGATAGGCGATCACCGTCGGCTCTTCGCCGCTCTGCCGGATCATCGCGAGCGTGTTGCGCGAGGTGCCACACTCGGGGTTATGATACATGACGATGCGCGACATCGGGTCAGGCCTTTCGGGTCAGCGTGCCCGAAAGCCCGGTACTTTCGGCCAGAGTGTTGAAGATCGTCCCGTACTTGCGGACATTGGTATGGAGCAGCTCGAGCCGCTGGTCGGTCTCATCGCTGTCGATCACCAGGGCATAGGTCAGGTTGACCAGGCGCGGCGGGGAATCCTGCCGCTGCGCCTCGATCCGCACATCAACGCCCCTGATGTCGAAGGTAAGGAGCGGCGTGACCCGCTCGATGCTTTTCAGCATGCAGGCTGCAAGCGCAGCGAGCAGCAGTTCGGCGGGATTGAACGCATCGTCCCGCCCGCGCACATCGGTATCGAGGGTGATTTCGGCCCTCTTGCAAGTGGCGAGGCTGCCATGGCTATCCAGCCGCCGCGCACTGACAGAATACTCAAGCATGGGCCGTCTCCGGGGGGGTGCAGCAGGGGGCGAATTCGGCAACCAGCGGCGCGCAGAGGTCGGGGTGGCCGCCGCAACAGTCCTGAACGAGAAAGCTGGTGAGGGCGCGCACTCGATCCAGCTCGGCGCGATAGATGATCGACCGGCTCTGCCGCTCGGCACTCAAGAGGCCGACGCGCTCGAGAATACCAAGGTGCGTTGAAAGCGTGTTCTGCGGCACCCCCAGGCGCCGCGCCACCTCGCCTGCTGCCAGTCCATGCGGCGCATGGCCCATAATGAGCCGAAACGCCGCCAGCCGCGTCGCCTGCGACAGGGCCGAGAACACATCTAGAGCCGAAGTTGAATCCATAATTCGAAGAATATCGATATATTAAGCGCGGGTCAAGCCGCTGGGTGCGGGCTGACCGACAGGCGAGCGGCTGACCACGGTCTAGCGCGCCCCTGCGGTGATTGCGGTTGTGTGGGCACGTCGACGGAAGATGAGGGGCCAGGCGACACGACCCCCGCAGGGCGACGGTAGCGCAAATGGCCCATGCGCGGCTTCAGGGTCCCCGATAGCGTAATGCGTCGACCAGAAGCTGAAAGGCAGCCGAATGGTGACGGCTCGGATAGTAGAGGTGGTAGCCCTCAAAACGCGGCATCCAGTCCGTCAGCACCTGGACAAGTGCGCCCGTTCCGATCAGATCGCGGGCCATGTCTTCGGGCACGCAGCCGAGCCCATGTCCGGCCAACACCGCGTTGAGCACGGGGCCGCTGCTGCTGAAGCCAATTGCCCCTCGACCCGCACATTAAGTCGGCGCCCGTCCTTCTCGAACTCCCAGGGATAAAACCCGCCATAGGTGATAAGCCGAAGGTTGATACACCTGTGCGCTGTCAGATCGTCCGGCGACTGCGGCACCGGGCGCGTAGCGAAATAGCGCGGTGTGCCCACCACAGCCATGCGCCAATCGGGTCCGATGCGCGTTGCCACCATATCCTTGGCCACCAGCTCACCGAGCCGCACGCCGGCGTCATAGCCGTGCTCAATGATGTCGATCAGGCCGTTTTCGCCATCAACTTCAATCTTGATGTCCGGGTAGCGGGCGGCAAACGGGCCGATGAGCGGCCAGAGCACAGTACTGAGCGCGTGTTCGGCGGCGTTTATGCGGATCGTGCCCATCGGCGTGTCGCGGAACGCGCTGAGTGCATCGAGTTCAGCATCGATTGCCGCAAGACTTGGACCTACCGTACTGATCAGTCGCTGCCCGGCTTCCGTCGGCGCTACACTGCGCGTGGTGCGGTCCAGCAGCCGCACACCAAGCCGCTTTTCCATCTGGCTGATCGTGTGGCTCAGTGCCGATTGCGATACGCCGAGCAGCGCAGCTGCCCGCGTAAAGCTCCTCTCGCGCGCCACGGTGAGAAAGGCCTGGAGGTCAGCGGTGGAGGCCCGATTATTCATGAGCTACTTTCATAAGCTTTTGCAGATAATACTCAATAGACGCTGCGTGCCTCGCGGCATAAGGGTTCCGCGCGACGGCAGCATGGGCGTTATGGCTACGCCCCGGCCCGCTTGCTGCCAATCGGAGAGTGGACATGCAGAAACGGATGTTGGGTCAGGGGTTCGAAGTCTCAGCCGTTTCTCTCGGCGCCATGGGCTACGGCAAAGCGCGCGATATCCCCGACCGCGCCCAGATGATTGACCTGTTGCGGCAGGCCGTCGACCTCGGCATGGACTTCTTCGACACTGCGGAGTTCTATGGACCCTGGACCAATGAGGAGATGCTGGGCGACGCCTTTCGCGGGCTGCGCCACAAGGTAAAGATCGCCACGAAATTTGGTTGGGATATCGACCAGGATACTGGCGAACACCGGGGCGGGGTCAACAGTCGACCTGAGCAGATCCGCCGCGCCGTTGAGGGCAGTCTCAGGCGGCTCGGTACTGATTATATTGATCTGTACTACCAGCACCGCGTGGATCCCGGAGTTCCGATGGAGGATGTCGCCGGGGCGGTGCGCGACCTGATCGCTGCGGGCAAAGTCCTGCATTTCGGCCTCTCGGAGGCTGGCCCGCAATCGATCCGCCGCGCCCATGCCGTACAGCCCGTCACTGCGCTCCAGAGTGAATACTCCGTCTGGACCCGGGAGCCCGAGGCAGAAATTCTGCCCCTGCTTGCAGAATTGGGCATTGGCCTTGTCCCATTCTCACCCCTCGGTAAAGGATTTCTGGCCGGCAAAATTGATGCGGGCACCGCGTTCGGCGCTACTGACTTTCGGGGCAAAATACCCCGCTTCGCGCCCGAGGCGCGCGACGCCAATCAGGCCCTGGTGGCGCTGTTGACGGCCATCGGTGCCCGGCATAACGCGACCCCTGCCCAGGTGGCACTCGCTTGGCTGCTCGCGCAAAAGCCCTGGATCGTGCCGCTGTTCGGCACCCGAACCCTCTCCCGGTTCACTGAGAATATCGGTGCGCTAAACGTCACGCTCACCCCCTCTGATCTCGCCGAGATCGAGGCCAATAAGGTCCCCGTCATGGGGGCGCGCTATCCCGACGAGATTTTAAAGCTCTCTGGTCTTTAAATCCGCAGGTCTGAAGAGAAAGCCAATCTGTATGATAGCTGCTGCTATGCCGCAAACCCGGCAGTCGCCGATTCAGGGCGTGCTTCTGCTTGCCGCTGCCGTCTTTCTGTTTGCCGCCATGAATGCCACGACCAAAACGCTGTCGGCGGTCTACGCGATCCCGGTGATCATGGCGGCGCGCTATATCATCCAGACCCTCATGATGGTGGCCCTTCTGGTGCCGCAGCGCGGGTGGCGGGTGTTTGCTACGCGCCGAACCGGGCTCGTGGCGCTGCGCGCGTTGGCCCTCGTGGCGTCGTCCCTTAGCCTCGGGCTGGCACTCAAGCTCATGCCGGTCGCTGAAACGGCGGCGCTCGTCTTTCTCGCCCCCATGGTCGTCGTGCTGGTGGCGCGACCGCTCCTCAAAGAAACCATCGGGCTTTTCGGCTGGCTGGCCGTGATTACGGGCTTTCTTGGCGTGCTGTTCATCGTGCGGCCGGGCAGCGGGCTCGATCCCTGGGGGGTGCTGTTCGCCGGTCTCACCGTCATCGGCACCGTGGCCTACCAGATCATGAGCCGCTCGCTGTCGCGCACGGAAACGACCCTCGGCCTGCTGTTCAGTACGGCGATGATGGGCTCTGTCGTCTTTGGCGCCATGGTGCCTTTTTCATTCGGCGGCGCTGTGCTGAGCCCGCTCAACGCGGCGCTGCTCGTCAGCCTGGGCATAACCGGCGGATTGGGGCACTACCTGCTCACCGCCGCCTATCGCCGCGCCCCGGCTTCGTTGCTCGCGCCGGTCAATTACCTCGAACTCGTCTGGGCCGGGCTGCTCGGCTGGCTCGTGTTCAGCCATCTGCCCGATACGCTCACAGCCATCGGCATGGCCGTCGTCGCCAGCTCCGGCGTGCTTGTCGCGCTGCGCTCCGCCCATATGGCCCGTCGCCGGGTCGGCGAAGTCTGAGGACAAGAGACGGCCCGTGGGCCGCCTGTCGATCAGGTGGTGCTCATGCCCACATGGTGCAGTTCATCGCGGTAGGGCCGCGCCGACGGCGGCAGCGCGCGCTTGATGAAGTAATCTTCGTACTTCAGTTGCCGCAGCAGCGCCGGCACCATTTCGCGATAGGCCGCGAAGATCGAGGGTGAGGGCGCGGGCAGATCATGCTTGATGACCTCATGCAGCGCGCTGAGGTGATAGTAGGGCACCATCGGGAACATGTGGTGCTCAACATGGTAGTTCATGTCGAGATACAGAAACCGGCTCACAGGGTTCATCAACACCGTGCGGGTATTGAGCCGGTGGTCGAGCACGTTTTCGGCAAGCCCGCCGTGCTGCAACAGCCCCACCAGAATGCCATGCCAGGCGCCATAGAAGCGCGGCAGGCCGATCAGCATCAGCGGCAGCAGCGACTGGCTGAGGAGCGCCGCAACGATTGTAGCGGCATAGATCGCCATCCACACCCGCGCCACGCGCACGACCTTGTGCAGTTCCGGGGCCGGAATATAGGTCTGCTCGCTGGCGTTGATCCGGCCGAAACTGTAGCGCACCATGGCCGTCATGCCGGCATAGACATCGATGATGCCGATAAAATTGAGCAGCACCCGCGCCAGATCGGGCGGCCGCATCACGCCAATTTCCGGGTCACGGCCCACGATGATCGTATCGGCATGGTGCCGTGCATGGCTCCAGCGCCACGCCGTCGGGTTCCGCATGATAAAAAAGCACGCGATCTGGTAGACCCAGCGGTTCATCCACGCCGTGCGAAAGGCCGTGCCATGCCCCGCCTCGTGCCAGCGCGCATCGCTCGCTGAGCCATAAAGCACGCCATAGGCCACAAACCACGGTACGCACCACCAGGTGCCCCAGGTGAGCGCTCCCAAGGTACCGAACACGACCATAAGCCCAAGCCACACGATGGTATCGCGGATGGCGGGCGCATCGTCGCGCTGCATCAGCGCCTTCAGCGTCTCGCGCGGCACCTCGGTATGGTACCATTCCCCCGCCGCAAGCCCCAGTTCCTGCGCCCGGATCGTATCCGCACCCACGAGGCTATAATCGCGCTGATGCGCCGCCGCTGTCTCCGCTGTCATTCGTGGTCAGTCCATCCCCGAGTACCTAAGCTAACGCTAATCCGAAGCCGCGTTGGCAACAAGATGCTTGTTCACTCAGCGGGCCAGCGCGATCCGTTTCAGCGGCAGGGGGCAATCCATCGCGATGGACGCGTCCGCAAAGACATCTGGCGCAATGCCGTTGAGATCGAGAAAATGCGTCGGGTGCTTGTCGGCAATGAACGCTGCGCGGAGCGTCGCGCCGACGTCCTCGCGGGCAAAGTTGGCGGGCAGGAATCCCGTTCGAATGCCATAGAGGGCGGAAAACCGTGCCGCGGCAATGGCATCATCCATGATCACCAGCACCGGCTGCGGTTCGGTGGATAGACAGTGCGCAAGGACCATGGCGCGGTCGCGGTCGAGCGGATCTGCCGGCGCGGGGCGACCGATCTGGGGTACGGTCACAATCAGGGCCCAAGCCGTCGCGGCCGTCGCGAGGATGCTCAAGAGCTGATTACCCCTTCCGCGACCGACTGAGACGACGAGCCCGCCGAAAACCAGGCTGGCCGCGAGAGGCGCGAAATACCGCTCATCGGTATAGCCCGTGGCAAGGTAGGCGGGGAGGCTCATCACCGGCGCGAGCCCGAGCCCGAGAAGTGGCCAGCGCGCCACAAGGGGCGGACCATTGCCGCGGCGGATCAGGGCCGCGAGTCCGACGAGAAGGGCAATGCCAATAAGGGCGCGACCCATCGGGCCGGGCGACTGCCAAAGGGCGTCCTTGAGGGCGGGGAGCCCGGACAGTTTCAGGCTGGCCCACTGAAGGGGGGCCGTCCAAAGCGTTTGAGCGGCGCGCGGCGGGTAATCGGTCACAAATGTCCCCGCGACCGCTGACGTGGCAACCCAGCTATTGTCTGTGGCGAACACCGTTCCAAACTGAACCATCGAATAGAGGATCCAGGGCGACAGGGCGGCAAGCCAGGTTAAAAAGGCGAGGCCGAGCAGGCGCGGGCCATCGCGCCACCCCATTAAAGCGGCAATCGGCACGGCCCAAAGCAGGCTGTCGAACCGGGTCATAACCATCAGCCCAAGAAGCATGCCCGCCGATGCGGCCCGCCAGGCGGGTCGGGTCGAGGTGAGCGAGACTGCAAGCGCTGCGACCAGAAAAATCGTAAGGCTCAGACTGCGGCCGGCCGAAACCTCCTCTGCAAAGGCGGGATGCCAGACCAGCAGCGCGCCGGTGACAAGCGCAGGCCCCACACCGGCCCCGGCTCGTCGGCCCGCGAGCGCCAAAAGAGCAACACTGGCGGCAACCAGAGCCCACCCGATGGTCAGGCCGCACAAGGGGCCAAGTCCGGCCAGTTGCCCGAGGGCAATGACCAGCGGCCAGAGCGGCGGAAAGGCCGCGCTATAGCTCCCGGTCAACCAGCTCCGCGCGTGACCGATCCGGTAAAAATCCGAAAACAGCGTTTTGGCGAGGTCGACATAGGCCCAGGAATCCGGCGAGTAGGGCGGCCACGCCGCATCCGCCGCGGCGCGGGCCACTATGGCAGCAAACAGCACGACAAAGGCGGCACAGGTGGCAATGACGGACGCGGTGCGGTTCACGCGGCCTTCCTTGGTAAGCGAGCACAGGGAATTACGTATAAACACTTTTTCGGCCTCGGGAAGCCGCGTCTCCCTGTGGTCGGTACCAGTCTTGGCGACAAAGGCATTGAAGCGGGAATCAGGCGGTCCCGCCCCAAAGCGGCGGCCCGGTTCACGGACACGCTGGCGCCGGAAGGGCGCAGACTGGCGCGGGTTGGCCTGGGGCGGGGCGGGTGCCGTGCCCAATTGGCGTGCACTCTGTCTGCATGCTCTAATTTTCAGCAATGCCTTGCAATCCCTCGGCAAGTCAGCTTTACAATTGGGGCACACGGGGGTGTCTGGTGACTCCATTCGACGAAATGCTGCTGGGCCAAGGCGAGGGTGACGGACAGGGCCAGGAGGTGCGCGCGCCCTATCGTCTGCTCAATGAGTGGATGAAATCGCAGCCGCTCGATAAATTGCGGCTGAAAGCCGAGGACGCCGAGCGGGTGTTCCGCAAAACCGGCATCACCTTTGCCGTCTATGGCGATGCCGAAGCGGCTGAGCGCCTCATTCCGTTCGATATCGTGCCGCGCATCATCACCGGGCGCGAATGGCGCAAGCTCTCCCAGGGCATTGAACAGCGCGTCGTCGCGCTCAATGCGTTCCTCGATGATATCTATCACCGGCAGGAAATCGTGCGCGCCGGGCGCATTCCCAAAGAGCTGATCGCGCAGAATAAGGCCTTCGTGCCCGAAATGATGGGCTTCAGGCCACCGGGCAATGTCTACACCCACATCATCGGCATCGATCTCGTGCGCACCGCCGAGAACGAGTTCTATGTGCTCGAGGATAATGCCCGCACGCCTTCGGGCGTCAGCTACATGCTCGAAAACCGCGAAACCATGATGCAGCTCTTCCCCGAGCTGTTCCAGCAGATCAAGGTTCTGCCGGTTGAGACCTACCCGCAGATGCTGCGCGAGTCGCTTTCGGCGCTCGCGCCCGCCTCGCGCGCCAATGCCAACCCGACCGTGGCGGTTTTAACCCCCGGCATTCACAACTCGGCCTATTTCGAACACGCCTTCCTCGCCGACCAGATGGGTGTTGAGCTGGTCGAAGGCAGCGACCTCCGGCTCGTCGATGGCCGCATCGCCATGCGCACCACCGAGGGCTACCGCCCCATCGATGTGCTCTATCGCCGGGTCGATGATGCCTATCTCGATCCCTTGACCTTCCGCCCTGAGTCCGCGCTCGGCGTGCCGGGCATCATGGATGTCTACCGCGCGGGCCGCATCACCATCGCCAACGCGCCGGGCACCGGCATTGCCGATGACAAGGCCGTCTACTCGTACATGCCGGAAATCATCGAATTCTATACCGGCCGTCGTCCGATCCTTGAAAACGTGCCCACCTGGCGCTGTTCGGTGGCCTCAGACCTGAACTATGTCCTTGAGCATTTGAACGAACTGGTGGTGAAGGAAGTCCATGGCTCGGGCGGTTACGGCATGCTCGTGGGCCCAGCCGCCTCGAAAAAAGAGCTGGCCGCCTTCACCGATAAGCTGAAGGCCAATCCCGGCAATTACATCGCCCAGCCCACGTTGGCGCTGTCGACGACGCCGATCCTCACCAAAGCGGGTCTAGCGCCGCGCCACGTCGATCTCAGGCCCTTTGTGCTGGTGTCCGACCGCATTCGCATCATCCCGGGCGGGCTGACCCGCGTCGCGTTGACCGAAGGGTCGCTCGTCGTGAATTCGAGCCAGGGCGGCGGCACCAAAGATACCTGGGTGCTTGATGACTGAGCCGGAGACCCCCTGATGCTGCTCGGCCGCACCGCCAATGGTCTGTACTGGATGCACCGCTATATCGAGCGGGCGGAGAACGTCGCCCGCCTGATCGATGCGGGCCTGCGCATGGCGCTGACCCGCGCCAGCTCCGCCGCCGATGAATGGAGTTCGGTCATTATGTCGGCGGGCATGCGCCCCGCCTTTGAGCAAAAGCACAGCGCCTATACGGCCCGGACCGTCTCGGAATTCATGCTGCGCGACCGCGAAAACCCCTCGAGCGTGCTCTCGGCGCTGGCCTCGGCCCGGACCAATGCCCGCATGGTGCGTACAGCGCTGACCCGCGACGTGTGGGAAAGCGTCAATGGCGCCTGGATCGGCCTCAGCACGCTCCTCGATCAGCCGGTGGCCGAAAGCGATCTGCCGCAGGTGCTCGATGCCATCAAACGCGCCATGAGCGAAATTCGCGGCACGTTTCACGGCACCATGCTGCGCAACGAGATTTTCTGGTTTTCGCAACTGGGCACGTTTATCGAACGGGCCGACAGCACGGCCCGTATTCTCGATGTGAAATATTACGTGCTCCTGCCGACTGTTTCCTATGTCGGCCGCGCCATGGACAATTACCAATGGGAATCGATCCTGCGCTCGGTGTCGGCGCATCGCTCGTACCGCTTCGTCTATTCGGGCAATTACAACCCGGTGCAGATTGCCGAATATCTGATCCTCGATGCCCGGATGCCGCGCGCCCTCCGATTTTCCTACGACAATATCGATGAAAGCCTCACCTTGCTGGCTGAGGCCTATGGCCAGCGGTTTGAGTGCCATGACGGGGCGCAGCGCACGTTAAAGAGCCTCGCGGAGCGCTCGATCCAGTCGATTTTCGAAGCCGGGCTGCACGAGGCGCTGACCGCTTTCATTACCGAAAACAACCGCTTGGGCGCCGAAATTGCCCGTGTCTACAATTTCGAGTAGCCCCATGCGCCTCAACATCCGCCACACCACCCAGTATGAATATGCCGAGCCGGTGCCCTATGGCGTGTTGCGTCTGCGCCTCACCCCGCTCACCCACCCCACCCAGCAGGTGATCGATTGGACCCTCGCGGTAGAAGGCGGCAAGCTCGAGTTCACCTATGCCGATGCCTGGGGCAACCGGACCGATCTCATCACTGTCGCGAGGGGCGCGAGTGCCATCAGCGTCACCTGCGCCGGAACCATCGACACGGCGGATACGGCGGGGGTCTTCCGGCCTTCAGGCCCCGAAGCCCCGCTGTGGCTGTTTGAACGGGTGACGCCGCTGACGACCCCGGGCGCGGCCATTGCCGCGCTGGCGGCAAGCGTAGGCGGTATCGCGGACAGGCTGGCGCTGCTCCACGCCCTGTCGGCTGCCATCCACGAGCGGCTGCAATATCTGCCGGGCTCGACCTCGGTGCTGACCGAGGCCGAAGCCGCCCTGACGGCGGGGGCAGGGGTGTGTCAGGACCATGCCCATGTCTTCATCGCAGCGGCGCGGCATCTCGGCATCCCGGCCCGCTATGTGTCGGGCTATCTGATGATGCCGGATCGGACCGAGCAGACGGCCACCCATGCCTGGGCCGAAGCCCATGTCGAGGGGCTCGGCTGGGTCGGGTTCGATGCGGCCAATGCCGTGTGCCCGGACGATAAATATATTCGCATCGCCGCCGGCCTCGATTACAAGGAGGCCGCGCCGATCACCGGCGTGCGCGGCGGCCTTGGGGGCGAAACCCTCGCCGTCGCTGTCATCGTCGAGCAGTAGCAGGACCGAATATGACCTATTGCGTGGGTCTTAAGACCCGGAAGGGTCTGATTTTCATGTCAGATACCCGCACCAATGCCGGGCTCGACAATATTTCCACCTTTTCCAAAATGCGCACCTGGTCGAACCCCGGCGAGCGCATGATCGTGCTCCTCTCGGCGGGCAACCTCGCCACCACACAGGCCGTCGCCAGCCTGCTGGAGGAGCAGGTCCGTCAGGGCGTGGACACGCCATCGCTCATGAACACCGGCTCAATGTTCCAGACCGCACGGCTCGTCGGCTCCGTGGTGCAGGAGGTCATCCGCAGCACGGCGCCGGTGGGCCAGACCTCCGATGCGTTTTCGGCCAGTTTCATTCTGGGCGGACAGATCCGGGGCGAGACGACGCGGCTGTTTTACATTTACCCCGAAGGTAATTTCATCGAGGCCTCGACCGATACGCCGTTCTTCCAGATCGGCGAACATAAGTACGGCAAGCCGATTCTCGTGCGCGCTTATGATGCGGACATGAGCTTTGAGGAAGCGTTGAAGCTTCTGCTCGTGAGCTTTGATTCGACTCTCAAATCCAACCTTTCGGTTGGCCTGCCGCTCGACATGCAGATCTATGCCGCCGATAGCTTCAAGCCCGGCCCGCGCGACCGGTTTGATCGCAACCACCCCTATTTCAAAGAAATTTCTGACGGCTGGTCCGATGCGTTGAAAAGCGCGTTCACCCGCCTGCCAAGCCTCACCATCGATTTCGGCAGCTAGGCGAGGCGAGGGCCGCTGAATTCGGGTTTCGCGCAGGCTGCGGTTGCGCGATAAGCGGCGCGTCGCAAGTTGATCCCGGAGCGCGCCATGGCCACCGATCTTGATCGTCTGTTTTCTACCGCCGCAGCGGCCGCCAGTGCGTTCCGCGATAGCGTCGGGGCCTTGTCGGCCGCCCCCGAGGCGGGGTTTGACGAGATTTTGGCGCGCTTTGAGACCCCGGTGCCCGAGCAGGGCACAAAACCCGAGGCCGTGCTCAGCGAACTGCTTGAAAAAGCCTCCGATGGCCTGATGAAATCCACCCACCCCCGGTTTTTCGGCTGGGTGATCGGGGCCTCCCACCCGGCAGGTGTGGCGGCTGATTTCATGGTGTCGGCCTGGGGCCAGAACGCAGCTTTCCATTCGCCCACCCCGGCCGCCGCCGCCATTGAACAGGTGGCCGAGGGCTGGCTGCTCGATCTGCTCGATCTGCCGCGCACCGCGTCCGTGGGCTTTGTCACCTGCGCCACTGTGGCCAATGCAGTGGCGCTGTCGGCGGCCCGCTCGCGGGTGCTCGCCAATGTGGGCTGGGATGTCGAGGCCGATGGCCTGTTCGGCGCGCCGCCCGTTCGCGTGCTGATTGGCGAAGATGCACATTCTTCGCTTTTTTCCTCGCTGCAGATGATCGGCTTTGGTGCGCGCCGTGTGGAAACGCTCGCAACCGATGCGCAGGGACGGATCAAGCCCGCCGCGCTCGAGGCGGCGCTGAAGGCCGGGGAGGGGCCCATGGTGCTGATTTTGGGCGCCGGGCAGATCAACACCGGCGATTTCGATCCCTTTGCCGATCTCATCCCCCAGGCCAAGGCCAAAGGCGCCTGGGTGCATGTCGATGGGGCATTCGGGCTCTGGGCCCGAGCGACCCCCACGCACTGGCACCTGACCGAAGGCGTGGAACAGGCCGATTCCTGGGCCACCGACGGCCATAAATACCTGCAGGTGCCCTATGATTGCGGCTTCGCCATTGTCGCCGATCGGGCCGCGCATCTCAAAGCCATGACGCAATGGGCGAGCTACCTGCCGACCATGAGTGGCGGCGAGCGGGTGCCCTCAGCCTTCGTGCCGGAACTGTCGCGCCGGGCGCGCGGCATTCCGGTATGGGCAACCATCAAGGCACTGGGCCGTGATGGGATAGCCGATCTCGTCTCCCGCACCGCCACCTTGAGCCAGCGCATGGCCGCGCGCCTTGCCGCCGAGCCCGGGATTTCGGTGCTCAACACCGTAGTTCTCAACCAGGTCTCGGTTGCTTTCGGCACGGGCAACGAGGCCCGCGCCCTCACCGAACAGGTGATCGCCGCCGTGCAGGCCGAGGGCACCTGCTTTGCCGGTGGCTCGCTCTGGCACGACCGCTGGGTCATGCGTATTTCGGTGTCGTCGCAATTGACCCGCGCCGCCGATATCGACCGCTCAGCCGATGCGATTATCGCTGCCTGGCGCGCGGTACAGCGCGGCTGATCCCGTATCGTCCTGTTTTTATGGGGGAAACCCAATCATCGCTGCTTGACCTGCCGTTCAACTGGTTCGTACGTATAAACAAGTATAAACCGAGTGTACGGGCGGAGTGGCGTGGCAGCGTTTCGGGCATCGCCGACGGTGATCTATCCCAATTTTCGTCGGCGCCAATCGGGCGTCAGCTCTACCGTGTTCAGCCTTGCGCCAGCGCTGAGTGAACGCGGTGTATCGCTGCATGTACTGGGTGCCGGGCTGCCCAAGGGCCTCAAATCCATTTCGCTCCTCACGGCATTGGACATTCTCTTCACCGGCACGGGCCCGCGTCCCATCTGGCACGCGCGCCGCAATATCGAAATGCTGGCCGGGCTCGTGCTGCGGGCGCTCGGGGGGCGGCATCATCTGGTGTTCACCTCCGCCGCCCAGCGCCACCACACGGCCTATACCCGCCGCCTGATGCAGGGCATGGATGCCATAGTCGCCACCTCGCGGCGCAGCGCGTCGTTCCTGTCGCTCCCGGCCACCATCATCGGGCATGGTGTTGACACAACCCGCTTTGCCCCGGCCGATCAGCGTCCGCTGCGTGAGAGCCTCGGGCTTGATCCTGAGGCCCTGTATATCGGCTGTTTTGGCGCCCTCCGCGCGAGCAAAGGCACTGATCTTTTCGTAGAGGCGCTTCTCAGCCTCTTGCCCGCCCGGCCGCGTTGGCAGGCGTTGATTGTCGGCCATGCCGAGCCGCGGGATCGGGCGTTTGTCGATGCGCTCAAGGCCCGCCTTGATGACGCCGGGCTAAGCGAGCGGGTTACCTTCACCGGCCATGTGCCCGATGCGGCGCCCTACCTCCGTGCCGTTGATCTCTGTGTCGCGGCAAGCCGCACCGAAGGGTTTGGCCTCACCCCACTCGAAGCCATGGCCTCGGGCATACCGGTCGTGGCCTCAGGTGCGGGGTCGTTTCCCGACCTTATCCGCCCCGGGGTGACCGGCAGCCTGTTCGAAACCGGTAACAGCGCCGCGCTGGCTGCTGCGCTCGCGCCGCTGCTGGATGATGACGCGCGCCGTCGCGCCATGGGGGCCGCCGGGGTTGCGCATGTGCGGGCGTCGCATTCCATTGCGCTTGAAGCCGAAGCGCTCCGGGCGCTCTATTGCCAGCTTGGGACGGTGGCGCAATCGGTCTTCCCCGCCCGCGCCTGATGACCTATGACAGCACTGTCACTTGGGGATTCCGGCATGACGACGCCCGCCTATACGATCGACACCCTGATTTCGGCCAAGGCCATCGCCGCGCGGGTCGAAGATCTGGCGCGCGAGATTGCGGCCCATTTCAGCGACACCGAAAAGCTGGTGGTGGTCGGGCTGTTGCGCGGCAGCTTCATCTTCATCGCAGACCTCGTGCGCGAGCTGGATCTGCCGGTGGAGGTCGATTTTCTTGAAGTGTCGTCTTACGGCAATTCAACAGAATCGAGCCGCGAAGTGCGCATCCTCAAGGATCTGCGCGGCGAGATCGAAGGCCGCGATGTGCTGGTGGTCGAGGACATCGTGGATACCGGCTACACGCTGCATCACGTGCTCGAAATCCTGCGCACCCGGCACCCGCGCCGCATCGAGGTCTGTGCGCTGCTCGACAAGCCGTCGCGCCGGGAAGTCGAGGTGAAAGCCCGCTGGACCGGTTTCGAAATCCCCGACAAATTCGTGGTGGGCTATGGCATTGATTATGCCCAGCGCAACCGCAACCTGCCCTATATCGGGGCCGTGCGCTTTCTGAACTAGGCCCTCGGCCGAAACGCCACGAGCTGCGCCGGATCGGTCTCGATCAGGCCCGCCCCGATCAGATCAAGGCAATAGGGCACGGCGGGGAACACCGCATCAAGACAGGTGTCAATCGCCGCAGGCTTGCCCGGGAGCGTGATGATCAGCGTCTTACCCCGGATGCCCGCGCTTTGGCGCGAGAGGATGGCCGTGGGCACGCCGCTCTCGAGGCTTACCCGGCGCATCAGTTCGCCAAACCCCGGCAGATCCTTGTCGATGACATCGCTCAGCGCCTCGGGCGTTTCGTCGCGCGGGGCCGGGCCCGTGCCGCCCGTGGTGAGGATCAGATCGGCGCCCTCGCGGTCTGCGAGCGCGATCAACGTGGCGCGCACGCTCTCTCGGCCATCTGGAATGACCCGGGGCAGGGGGTCCCAGGCCGAAACCAGCACGCGGTCGAGCCAGGCGCGGATCGCCGGACCGCTCTTGTCGAGATACACTCCCGCCGACGCGCGGTCTGAAATGGTGACAATGCCGATCCTGACCATGCGTTTCTCCGCTGTTGCTTTGGGTCTAGACCGGGGGCCGCCATCGGGCAAGGCTAGAGCAGCGCCTGCGTAACAAAGACCCCGATGGCGTGGGCAGAATTCCCGCTGGCTAGCCTTGGAACAACATACTTACATTTATTAGAATATACAGATATAATGCCCGGCATGACGCCTGGTCTCGGCGTAACGGGGAGAACCACCATGGTTGAGGGCACTTATTTCTCGGACGTTTTGTGCATCTGGGCCTATGTGGCCCAGGAGCGCACCGAGGCCCTGCGCCGCACGTTTGGCGCCGAAGTGCAGCTGCGGCACCGCTTCTGCAATGTGTTCGGCGATGCGCGCGAGAAAATCGCTACCGGCTGGCGCGACCGCGAGTCTTTTGCCGGCTATGCGCGCCATGTCGCCGCCATCGCAGCCCGCTTTCCCCATATCAGTGTGCACCCCGATGTCTGGACCAGGGTGAGGCCCGCCACCTCGCTCAGCCCGCATCTGTTTTTGCATGCCGTGCGCCTCTACGAGGGGCAGAGCGGCATCCCGCATGATCCGCTCGGGCTGTCACTGTTCGAACAGGCGATGAAAGCGCTCCGCGAGGCGTTTTTCGTCAATGCCCGCGACATCGCAACGGCCTCGGTTCAGGCCGACGTCGCGCGGGCCCTCGGCATCGATCCTGATGCGCTGCGCCCGTTTTACGATGACGGCACCGCCAATGCGGCGTTGGCCGGGGATTACCACGATGCCGACAAGCAGCGCATCGAAGGCAGCCCCACGCTGTTGCTCAATGAGGGGCGGCAGCGCCTCTTTGGTAATGTCGGGTTTCGGGTGATCGAGGCCAATATTCGCGAACTGCTGCGCGAGCCGGGCAGCGATCAGGCCAGTTGGTGCTGAAGTGCGCTGAGCGCGCCGGTGAGCACCGGCAGCGCGTCGTGCACTGATCCATCGGCCAGGCTGATCAACACGCGCTCGATCCGGCCGCCATTATAGAGCCCCACCATGTAATCGGGCTCAGTCAGCCCGACATAGGCCTCGGGCCCGACGCGTCTCGGCCCCAGCACAAGGGCAGGGCCGCCCACCCGCATCTCGGCGAGGTCCAGAACAAGCCCGAGATCGGCATCGGCCCGCCTCAGCGCTTCGCGAAAGCGCAGCGGGTCGTCGCCACTCTTGCGATCGAACAGCGCGTCTGCCGCCCTGTCGATCAACAGGACGGCGAGCATGGCCTGCTTGCGCGCGAGCGGTGTTGCCGCAAACTCGGCGACAGCCCGTCCCGCGCTATCCAGGGCGCGGGCCCGGCCCTCAGGCAAGGTACTGCCCGAAAAACGCGAGGCTGCGCTGATGCGCCAGCGCTGCTGCGGCAGGGTCGAAGCGTTCGGGCCGGTCGGCGTTACAGAACCCGTGCTCAGCCGGGTACATGTGGATATCGACCAGCGGGTGCTGCGCCTTGAGGTCGGCCACCTGCTCATTGGGAATACCGCTGTCGCGGTCACCAAAATGCATCTCCAGCGGAATGGTGGGCGCAAGCCCGATATAGTTGGGAATGCCGCCACCATAATAGCCCGATCCGCAGGCGAGCCCGAGCCCGGCATGGGCGGCGCGCCAGGTCATCATGCCGCCAAAGCAGAAGCCGGTGATCCCCACCTTGCCGCCGTCGGCCGCGAGCGCCACGGCGGCGGCCACATCGAGAAGCGCCGTATCGGCGTTGAATTGCGCCAGCATCGGCCGGATGATGAGGAACTGCCGGTCGCTGTAATCTTCGCTTTGGTAGCCATGCTCGATCCGGTCGAACATGGCGGGTGCAACCGCCAGATAGCCTTCGGCCGCATACTGGTCGGCCACGCTGCGAACCCAATGGTTCACGCCCCAGACTTCCTGCACCACCACCACGCCGCCCTTGGGCTGTGACGCAGGGCGCGCCACATAGGCATTGAGCGCAAACCCGTCGCTGGCCGTTATCGTCTGAAACTCACCCATTCTGGTCCCTTTTTTGTGCGTATGGCCCTGGGTTGAGCATAGTTGTCTGCGCTGCGCCAGCCATCCGAGCGGTCGAAGTAAATCATCGCGCGCAGGCGCCAGCGAAGCGGATTTTTTGCAGAATTCGTCGGGCGTTTGTCGAATTCATCACGAATGACCCGGAAAAAACGTTTCCGGTTCAGTTTTCAACGCCTATTTTCTAATCGGTTTATGCGACAAAATGTCGCAACTTTTTCTGACCGTTCTGGCTGTATTAGGGTAAGTGCTTATTTGAATACAGTATTGATACTCGGGTTGGTCTTGCAGTCGAAAGAGCGCGGAAACCTTGGCTTTCAGGCCGCACAGGGAGGCCACGGCGCAGCGATAATGAATGTGCATAATGACGCTAGTGAGTGTGTCCGGCGGAACGTGTTTTTGTACCGTTCGGCCCGATCAGAGGCGAGGCAGCACGATGACCCGTCCCGGCCCTCCCTCGTGTTTTGTGGAAACGTTTGCGATTGTTGCCCTCGTCATGCGTTACGTGAGTCGGTGGGCCTGACATGAAGACCATGGGGGGAGGCAATCTGACGGGTGAGGACGAAGGGGATGTCCTTCTCATCCTGATGTTGCCCCGGAGCATCCGACCATGGCTCGACATGTTGGCGCAGCGGTTTCAGGTGAATGTATGAGGGCCGTCGGAGTGAGGGGCGTCGAAATCCCTCCCCTCGTCGCAACCACTGCGGCGGCCCAAATCGACGTGTCAGGTCAACAGGAACCGTGGGGCCGCTACTGAAGATGGATGGTGTTGACGCAGATCTCGGCCTTCGGGTCGGTTACGAGGACAGCGGCCCCATGGCCGCAGCAATCCTCACTTTGATGGCGCATTCCTTCCCGGAATGTGGCCCGTCGCAGCTTGAGGTCGAACTCCTGGGCGGCGGCTGGTCGCTGGTCGCCAGCTATCGGACGCCCGGCGACAAAGCCGACTCGCGCCTGATGGTTCGGCTCGGCGAGGGCCTCTCGCCCAAACTGGCGCTGGTGCTGGCCGCCCGCCATGTCGAGCTGCACCTTACTCATGTGGCCCAATTGGCCCTGCCGCCGGATGCGCCCATGCTGACCCCCGCGGAGTACCGGTCGCTTCTGGGCGATAACGTTATTCCCTTCCCTCATCAGGTGCCCCCGCGCGACATTCCGGTCGCTGTGGATGCCGCCTGGCGTTTGCTTGCGGCGGCCCTTGTCGATGATCTCGACCGGATGGCCGAGCATGCCGATACATCGGGCTTCAATTGCGATGTCCTCGACCGGTTATGGCTGTGCCCTAACTGCGGGCGTGATGAGGCTGGCCTCGTTGTCACGCTCGATAGTCGCACTGGTCAGCACCCGGGCCGGGTGCTGGCCTGAGGCCCACGGCGCGGCGGTGCACCAGGTGCACTGCCGGTGTTACCGTGGTTATGCGTATTTTCATGACGCTCTAAATCACTTTTATTGACAGGCTTAAGTCCCACCTTTGGGATTCGGGTCAGTTCCGACCTGTTTGGTTCAACAGGCTGCGTTCTTGCAGTAGAGTGACGATGCAGCACACATCATATTTTTGGCGCCTACGGGGTGACAACCGCGGGGGCCACTGGTGAGTTCAATTCGTGATCTGGCCCGGGGCCTTGGTGTCTCGATTGGCACCGTGTCGCGCGCCCTGAACGGACGCCCAGACGTGAATGCCGCCACGCGCGCCCGTATTCTCGCGGCCGCCGAAGCGCAGGGCTATAGCGCCAACCCGGCGGCGCGCTCGCTCAGAAAGGGCAGCACCAATATTGTCGGCTTCCTGTTCGCGCCGCCCGAGGCCAACAGTCCACTCGCCGATGTCTTCTTCATGGATGTCGTGCAGGGGGTGCAGGGCGCGCTCTGCGACGAGAGTCTCGAACTGGTGGTTCTGCCGTGCCCCACCGATGATTCCCCTGAGGCCTATGTCCGGCGTCTGGTGTCGCGCCGCTTCTTTGATGCGCTGATCGTGATGGGCGGGCGCGACACACTGAATGCCGAGCTGGTCCGCTCAGGCGTACCGGTGGTGGGTCTTGCGGGGTCTGGCGGGCTCTCCGCGCTCGTCGATTTCGATCATCAGGCAACCTTTGCCGATGCCATTACACGGCTCGTCAACCTGGGTCACACGCGCGTTGCGGCGGCTCCGGCCTGCCCGGGGCGACCGGTCAATGCGGCGCGCGTGCAGCATTGGCTCACCCCCTCAACGACCGAGGCTGAGGGCCGGGCGCTCGGGGTTGAGCTCCTGTCGCTCGATCCGCTGCCAACGGCGCTGATTGTTGAAAATGACGCGGTGGCCGCCGGCATCTACGCGGCGCTCCGCACCAGCGGGCGCGAGCCCGGCCGCGACCTTGCAGTGATCTCGTGCCGATCAACGGCGCGGGGGCGCAACCTGCAACCGACCCCGGCGAGCTACACCTATGATCCGGCCCTCATCGGCGCAGCGCTCGCCCGCACCGTACTCGGCCTTCTGTCCGGCCAACCGGCCGATGGCTCGGTGGCGCTGGCCGTAGGTGGCGTATTTGTCGAAGGCTCGAGCGCTGGACGCCCGCCAGTCTGATTGCCCGACGGGCGGCTTTCTGCTTGGTTGGCCGCATTCACCCGGGAATCCATCATGACCCTTTCGCTCGCTGCCGTCCGCGCTCTTGATGCTGCCGATCCCTTCGCCGGAACGCGGGCCCGTTTTGCCTTGCCGCCGGGCGTGCTCTATCTCGATGGCAATTCCTTGGGTCCGCTGCAGCACACTGTTGCGCGCCACCTCACCGATGTGGTCGCCACCCAATGGGGCGAGGGGCTGATCCGCAGCTGGAACACCCATGACTGGCTGGATTTACCAGCCCGCGTGGGCGCACGCATTGCCCCGCTTATTGGCGCCGATGCGGCCTCGGTAACGGTCACCGATTCGACCTCGATCAACCTGTTCAAGCTGTTGGCCGTCGCGGTCGCGCGCAATCCGGGCCGCACAACCATCCTGTCAGAGACGCACAATTTCCCCACCGATCTGCATGTGGCCCAGGGCCTTGCGGCCCTCAAAGGGCAGGGGGTGCGCCTCAGGACGGTGACCGCCGAGGATATCCCGGCGGCGCTCGATGCCGATTGCGCCGTGCTGCTCCTCACCGAGGTGAATTATCGCACCGGCGCGCGCCACGATATGGCTGCACTCACCCGGCTCGCTCACGACAAGGGCATGCTCACCCTGTGGGATCTGGCCCATTCTGCGGGAGCTTTCCCGGTCGATCTGAGCGCCGCCGATACCGATTTCGCGCTCGGTTGCGGCTACAAATATCTCAATGGTGGCCCCGGCGCGCCGAGCTTTGTCTATGTCGCGCCGCGTCACCTGCCGGGCCTTCGTCAACCGCTGAGCGGCTGGATGGGCGCGGCGCAGCCCTTTGCCTTTGATGATCAGTATGAGCCGGCCCCAGGCATCAATGCCATGCGGGTGGGTACCCCGCCCATCCTGTCGCTATCGGCGCTCGAGGCTGCACTTGATGCCTTTTCAGGTGTCGACATGGCGGTGTTGCGGACCAAGGCCGATGGGCTGTTCGACCTGTTCACAGCGATAGCCGCCGGTGCGCCCGAGTTAGACCTCGTGACCCCACGTGATCCGGCCCGGCGCGGCACTCAGGCGAGTTTCCGCTTCCCGCTCGCTTACGAGGCGATGCAGGCGCTGATCGAGCAGGGTGTCATCGGTGATTTCCGCACGCCCGATATCATGCGGTTTGGCCTGACGCCGCTCTATCTCTCCTATGAAGACGTGTTCCATGCCGGCCATAAGCTGGTCGAGGTCATCACGACCCGCGCCTATGCCGCCCCGCGCTTTGCCATTCGCAACAAGGTGGTCTGAAATGTCCCTGTCGGATTTTCACGTTAAAGGCCAGGTCGCCATCATCACCGGCGGCGCGCACGGCATCGGGCTTGCGGCAGCGGGGCTTCTCGCCGAAGCCGGGGCCAGCATCGCGCTGTTTGATCGCGACGCCGAAGCGGCCGACGCCGCCGCGCGGGCTCTCAGCACCAGAGGCTATACGGCGGTGGCTCATGGGGTCGATGTCACCGACGAGGCCGCAGTCGCCAAGGCAACCGAGGCCGTGGCAGATCGGTTCGGGCGGCTCGATATTCTCATCAACAATGCCGGGATCGCCATCCGTCGCCCCGCGACCGAGTTGACCCTTGAGGACTGGAACACGGTCATTGGCGTCAACCTGACCGGTATGTTCCTTGTCGCGCGCCATGCCGCCCGCTTTATGCAGCGGGCCGGGCGGGGCGGGGCCATCGTCAATACCGCGTCGATCATGGGGCTGTCGGGCGGGCTCTACCCCAATATCGCCTATCAGACCAGCAAGGGCGGTGTGGTCAACATGACCCGTGCCCTCGCGCTCGAATGGGCGCCGGACAACATCCGCGTCAACGCCATTGCCCCCACCTATGTGCGCACACGGCTCATCGCCGGGCTCATGGCCGATGCCGACACCATGGCCACCATCAGCGCCGCAACCCCGCTTGGCCGCATCGCCGAACCCGAAGAAGTCGCCAATGCGATTCTGTTTCTCGCCTCACCCGCCGCGCAGATGATTACCGGCACTATTCTGCCGGTCGATGGCGGGTTTCTGGCCCGTTGATCAGGCCTTGCTGATCCAGTGCGTGGGGGGCAGCGCCCGGAACAGCGCTTCAGTGCCCTCGCGGGTACAAAGCCCGGTGCCTTCGGCGCTGACGGCTGAGGCCGCCGCCGCCACGCCCCAGCGGTTAGCGGTTTCGAGATCCTGTCCCCGCGCCAGCGCCAGCGTCAGCGCAGCCACATAGCTATCGCCCGCGCCGACCATGCCTTTGACCGCTACCTTCACCGGCCGCACGCGGAACTGCCCGCCCTCAAACGCTACCACCGAGCCGTTTTCGCCATCGGCCACCACGGCGATTTCGGCGGCGCCCTGCGCCACCAGCCGGGCAGAATTCAGGTCCGCGCCATCGTCGCGACCGGTGAGGTCCGCCGCTTCGATATGGTTGAGCCGGATCAGCCAGGGCCGATAGTTGATCGCCGCTTTCATGGCATCGCCATGGGTATCGACAATCATTTTAGCGCCCCGCACCCGCGCCGCTGCCGCAACCCGCCCGTAAAAATCTGGCGTCAGTCCGGGCAGCAGGCTGCCACTGCCCACCACCAGCGCGCCGCCGGCAATTGCGGCGGCAATACTGGCAAACAGCCGCTTGCCTTCGTCCTTGTCAACGGTTGGGCCGGGCATGACGAGGCGATAATACTCGCCCGAGGCGCGATCCTCGAGCAGCACGGAAAACCGGGTTTCCCCAACAAGGGGCAGGCGCTCGACGCTCAGCCCCTCGGCCCGCATCAGGTGAAAGTGCTTTTCGCCCATCGCGCCGCCCAGCGCGACCAGCGCGCGGGATTGCCCGCCGAGCGCATGGATGGCCCGGCTCACATTCACACCGCCGCCGCCCGCATCGTCCTGCGGCGCATCGCAGCGCAGCTTGATTCTCGGCACAAGCCGATCAACCCCGGTCGCCAGATCGAGCGCGGGGTTGACCGTCAGCGTTAGAATGGGCGTCTGTTCGCCTGATGCCACGGGGGAGGTCTCGTCAAACTGGTCGCGGGTTCACTCGCCCGTAAGGGCTGCGAAGGTCAAGCGCCTCAGTTGGAGAACAGCCGGTGGAGCGCCGAGCGTGTCATCAATTCTCGCGTCATGCCGCCCAAAAGCCACTCCCGAAACCGGCTGTGACCATAGGCGCCCGCCACCACAAGGTCAGCGCCAAAGGCAATCGCAGCCGCATCCACGGTGCCCGCGAGCCCCTGACCCATCGGCATCACTTCGCCCCGCGCCACGACGCCATGGGTCTTGAGCCAGCCCACCACATCGTCAATCGCCGATTTTTCCGCGCCGAGGTCGCCCTCATCCACCGCCAGCACCAGCACGTCCTGAGCCGCCTTGAGGAGCGGCAGCGCATCGCCCACCGCGCGGCGGGCCTCACGCCCGTCCTTCCACGCGACCACGATCCGGTCGGCCCGAACCCGCGTTGTGCCGGGCGCAACCACCAGCACCGGCCGCCCGGCCGAGACCATCAGCGTGCCGAGATCAAGCTCGTCGTCCTTTGCTGCCGACAACACGATGAGCAGATCGGCGGTACGCCCGGCGCTTGCCAGCGCATCGGCGGGGTTATCGAGCAGCTGGATGAACCGGCCTCTGACGGCGGTGGGCACGGTGTTCTCAAAGGTCGATTGCAGATCAGTGAGCGCGCCTTCGAGCCGCTGCCGTTCGATGACATAGGCTTCAGCAGCGATCATCGCCCCTTCGGCGCTGGCCACAATGGCCGAGGGCAGGCTGGCGGCAAGACCATTGACCCGGGCCCCGGCGCGGGTCGCGAGATCGGCGGCTATCGCCAGGATTTCGCCATTCGAGCGGTTGAGATCGAGATGAACGAGGATGGTTTTGATTTCCAAGGGAGCCTCCAGGGGGGCAGAGGCCCCGCTTCAGGCGACGATCCTACCCGGCCGGTTTGCGCCTCGTTTTGACCCCGATCAACACCTTGGCCCGCTGCACAGCCGGTAAACACGGCGGGACTAACCCGTTTGAAGGGCTGGACAGATCGCTGGGTCTCGCCCATGACGGGCCAGCCTGACCCCGCGAGTTGACCCGATGACCACCAAAGCCCTTGGGCACCGCAGTGTTGGCCGCATAGCGATCTATGCCGTGCTCAGCCTGTTCACCCTGATCTACGCCGTGCCAGCGTTGCTGCT
Source organism: uncultured Hyphomicrobiales bacterium (assembly GCA_903828145.1). Taxonomy (GTDB): domain Bacteria; phylum Pseudomonadota; class Alphaproteobacteria; order Rhizobiales; family Devosiaceae; genus Devosia_A. The sequence continues at coordinate 505,666 of CAIKKY010000006.1, forward strand.
GTTTTCGAACGCGTTCCGCTCCTATGCGGAAATTGCGCAAAATGGTCGGCTCAATCTGCCTCTCGGCCTGTCGCTCGAGCCGTTTATCGGCGCCTGGACCGAATCCTGCGTGTCCGGCATGTGCAACGGCATTTCGGCCAATTTCTTCAACTCGCTGCGCATCACCATTCCCGCCACTGTGCTCACCACGCTGTTCGGGGCGCTCAACGGCTATGTGCTCGCCAAGTGGCGTTTTTCCGGCTCGAATTTCGTCTTTGCCATGATCGTTGCGGGCATCTTTCTGCCCGGCCAGGTGTCGCTGCTGCCCTGGGCGTGGATCATGGGCAAGATCGGCCTCGCCAATAATGTCAACGGCCTGATCCTCATCCACACGGTGCAGGGTCTGGGGTTCACCACGCTGTTCTGCCGTAATTTCTATGCTGGCGTCCCCGATGAACTGGTCAAGGCGGCCCGCGTCGATGGCGCTGGCTTCTGGCGCATCTTCTACCGGGTCATCCTGCCGCTCTCCCCGCCCATCCTGTTTGTCTGCGTCGTCTGGCAGTTCACCTCGATCTGGAACGAATACCTGTTTGGCATGGTGTTCACCTCCGGCAGCCAGCAGCCGATCACGGCGGCGCTGACCTCGGTTGGTGGCGGACGGTCGGCGGCCACGGTGCTGATTGCGGCCGTGCCGCCCTTGCTCGTGTTTCTGGCCGGCAGCCGCTATTTCGTGCGCGGCCTCACCCAGGGCGCGCTCAAGTAACGAAAACCAGTCCGGGGTTAGGCCCCCGCGTGTCGATGAGCGCCAGATCAATTTCAATCCGCGCATCGAGCGCCACGACGCCCAGGGCATCGGCGAGCAGTGGGTTGATGTCGGCGGCGATGATCGCCGGACAATCGACGGCCAATTGGCTGAGCCCCAGCATCGCCCCGATGATCGCCTGCCGGTCGGCCGGCTTCACATCGCGATAGCCCTTGAGCAAGAGCCCGATCCGGGTCCGGTCGATCATGTCGCCGGCCAGCAGGCCATCGAGCGGCACGAGCCCAGTGGCCGTGTCGCGCATCACTTCGACCGCCGTGCCGCCTGCACCGAAAACCAGCACCGGGCCAAATTGCGGGTCCGTCGAGAGCCCGATAATCAGGCTTTCGGCCCCCGGCCGGTGGATCATGTCTTCAATCGTGAAGCCATCGAGATCGGCAGCTGCTACGCGGGCCGCAATCGCCTCGGCGGCGGCGCGCGCCTCGACGGCCGTCTCGATATTCAGCACCACGCCGCCAACATCGGATTTGTGGGTGATGCTGCGCGAGAGAAGCTTCACCACGAGCCGCCGCGTGCCGAAAAGGAGCCCTGCCGCCGCGATTTCCACATCGGCCGGGTTCTTGGCCACCACAAGGCGGGGGCCCGAAATGCCATAGGCCAACAGCACGGCGCGGGCTTCCGGTTCGGTCAGCACCCTGCGCCCCTCGGCCGCAACGGCTTTGAGCACCATAAGCGCCGCAGCGCGGTCGCCAGGGGCAGGGGCGACGGCGGGCCGGCGTACCGCCAGCCGCCTGAGAGCGTGCCAGCGGCAGAGCAGGGCCACCGCCTCGGCTGCCTGTTTGGGCGTATCGAGTGTGGCAAGTCCAGCGTCCCGCAAAATCGCCCGCGCCGGTTCAGCAGCGGTCTTGCCGAGGAACGTGGCGAGCACCGGCTTGCCGCCGATGAGACCGGCGGTCACGCGGCCCGCCACCGCTTTGGCAGCCGCTTCAGGGTTTGCCAGCGCCGTCGGGCAGTTCATCACGAGGATCGCATCAACCCCCGGGTCGCGCGCCACAACCTCGAGCGCGGCCCCATATCGTTCCGGCGGCGCATCGCCGATGATGTCGACCGGGTTGGACTTCGACCAGGTGGGCGGTAGGATGGCATCGAGCGCGTGGAGCGTTTCCGGCGACAGGATCGCAAGGCTCTGGTTGAGATCCAGCAGATCATCCACAGCCAGAACGCCCGCGCCGCCGCCATTGGTGATGATCGCGACCCGCCCGCGTTCAAGCGGCGCATAGCGCGCCGTGATTTCGGCGGCGGTGAACAGGTCACTCAGGTCATTGACCCGGATCACCCCGGCCCGGGCCAGCGCCGCGTCGATCACCGGATCGGCCCCGGCAAGCGCGCCGGTATGGGTGGCTGCCGCCTTGGCTGCGGCCTGATGCCGTCCGGGCTTGACGATAATCACGGGCTTTAGTGCCGCTGCGGCCCGCGCTTCGGCAATGAAACGGCGCGGGTGGGTGATGCTCTCAAGATAGAGCAGAATCGCTGAAGTCGCCGGATCGCGCGCGAGGAGACCAATGGCCTCACCGGCATCGAGATCGGCCATATCGCCCAGAGACAGGATTTCGGAAAACCCGATGCCCTCGGCTGTGGCCCAATCCATGATCGAGGCGACGATGGCACCCGATTGCGAAATGAGCCCCAGTCGCCCGGGGCTGGCCGGGCCAAGTGCAAAGCTCGCATTGAGCGCGACATAGGGCGAAATCAGCCCGATTGTGTTGGGCCCGATGATCCGCATGGCGCCCCGGCACGCCAGCATGTCGGCCTTCTCAGCCGCCGAAAGACCGGCTGTGATAACGACCGCCGCCGCCGTGCCGCGCTGGGCCAACTGCCCGATCACCTGCGGCACCACCTCGGGCGGGGTCACCACGATGGCCAGATCAGGCACCTCGGGCAGATCCAGTGCCGTGGCGTAGGATTTGAGCCCGTCGATATGCGGATATTTCGGGTTAACCGGGCAGATCGTGCCGGTGAACCCGCCCCGGCGGATGGCGTCCAGCACCACCTGCCCGACAGACCCCGGTTTTGGCGACGCGCCCACCACCGCCACCGAGCGGGGCCGCATCCATCGCTCGGCATCCATGATCATACTCCGCGTTGAGGGTGAGGCTCAGATCTCGCGTTTGACTGAAATCACCTGAAAGGTATGCAGCACGCCATCATCTTCGCGCACCGAAACATATTCGCCGGGCACAAACCGTTCGGTTTCAAGCCGGTAGCCGGCTTCCTCAACCCGATCGCCGCCCTCGCCATAGCGGAAATGATAGTGCCCGCCCGGCCCGTGCACGATCTGTCCATGGGCCTCGTCCTGGCCCGGCCGGAAGCGGCGTACCCGCGTATAGGGTTTCGCCGCCGGGAAGGCGTCTTTGTCGATCAGCCCGTCGTCATCAAGCGGCAGATAGAGGTGATAGCCATGGCCGCGGTCGCCAAGGGGGTGCCCTTTTTCGCGCGCCAGTTCGAGTACAATATGCGAAATCGATGTCATGTTCCCTCCTGACCCTGAGGTCTGTTGTCGTTCCGCCTTTCAATGGCGGGCCAGAGCGCGCCTGATCTTGACCTGTATCAATTCGCGCTGCGCAACTGCGACTAGTCTTGCCCGTGACACTAATAAACTGTGTGTAGGGGCATCATGAGCTTTCACGCCTGCGTCTGGATTGATCATCACGAAGCGAAAGTCTTTGGGTTGACGAAGGGAACCTCGGTGGAGACCCATTTCGCCGATCACAGCCAGCACCTGCATAAAAAGGCCGATCGGTCGGGCCACACCGCCCACGAGGTCGACCACGCGATCCTCGACGCGGTGGCCACGGCGCTGCACGGGGCCGAGGGCATTCTCATCACCGGGCCGGGACAGGCCAAATCCGTACTCGCCGGGTGGCTGATAGAACATCACCCCGCCATCGCCAAGAAGGTCTGGGATATCAAACCGGCTGACCATCCGACCGATGCCGAACTCGTTGCCGAGGCGCGCGCCTATTTCCGCGCGGCGGACCGGATGCACGCCTGAGGTTTACCCGGCGCCCACGGGAGCGGGTGCCGGATATCGGGGGCGGCGGCGGAACCAGGGTCCGCTGCCGTCTTCCGTCTCAATTCAACGCCGAAAAAGCGATGACGCTCGCAAAGACGGCCAGCACGAGGCCGGATACGCGCGAGACCAGCGCATGGCTCGCCCCGGCCACCTGCCCGAGGGCGCGCCCGAGCAGCACCCAGCCAAGCCCGAGACCGGGCACGAGGGCTAAGAAAGCCATCCAGTAAAGCCATTCATGGGGCACACCCTGCGGCAGGATCACCAGCGCCACCACAGGGGCCTTGGGGTTGAGCAGGGTGGCAAAGAACATGGCGCGGCCGGTTACGGACCGGCCGCCTCTATCGGTTGCGTTGCGCATGAGTTGGATCGCCATCACCAGCAGCAAGAGGGCGAGCGCAAGTTTCAGCCCGATACCGAGGAGCGGATACATCGCCATCAGCGGTCCGAGCGCCAGCCGCACGGCCAAAGTCGCGACCAGATAGCCCAACAGCACCGGGACGATGAGCCGCGCACCGGCCCGAATTCCGCCAGTCGCGCCCGAGGCAGCAAAGAGCGTGTTCGTCGGCCCCGGCAAGCCGAGCAGCATGACCAGCGCGCCAACAAAAGCCAGGGGATCGATCATCGGAGGTAGTGCGCCCGCATCTGGCGCGGCGTCAGGCCATAGGCATTGCGAAACTGCACATAGAACTGGCTCAGCGCCGAGAACCCGCTTTCGAATGCGACGTTCTCAATCGAGAGATTGCCTTCAAACAGCAGCGCGCGGGCCCGAATCAGCCGCATCCGCACCACGAATTTATGCATCGGCACCCGCATGACTTCGGTGAAGAGGTTCAGCGCGTAATTGGGGTGAAGTCCCACCACCTTGGCGACATCCTCGGCGCGCAGCGGTTCGTTGAGATTTTCGAGAATGTGCCGGATCATCGCCACGACATAGCGCAGCGGCGTGGCCGCGCGGGTCGAACTGCCCTCGCTCTCGATCCAGGGGGTCATGAGCGGCTCCCAGCCCATGACCGCCGCGCGGCGCAGCATGAGCGCGATTTCCTCCTTGAGGATATCGGTGCGCTCCGCATGGCCGCTGCGATAATCCTGATACCAGCGGGTCAGCGTATTAGCGCCAATGGTGCCCGGTTCGAGCGCCACGACCCCGCCGCCCATCATGGTTTCTGTAAGTTTTCCCAGGTTTTGCATGTGCAGGAAGCTGTCGAGCGGCAGGTAGACATTGCACTGGCGCGCATCATCGGCCGGGCCCCGATCGAGCGCGATCGTCTGGTGCGGGATGCCCGCCCAGAACATCACCAGCCGTTCCGCCGGCACGCGCACCGGCTTGCCATCGATGACATAATCCATGGTGCCGGCCGTGAGCCAGTTGAGTTCAATATGGCCATGCGCATGTTCCATCGGCATGATCTGCGGATCGAACCAGCGCACGCCGAACCGCCCGAAAGCCTGGGTCTGCGCGTAGAACTGCCGGTCTGGCCGCGGCACCGGCGCAATGGCGCGGCGCCGCGAGGGCGGGGTGGGTGCGGTGAGGGTGATCTGCCCCATGGCTGGATTGTTTCTTTGAAAACCGGAAAAACTCATTCAGATAACGGGATTGCCGGACGTTTGGCAAGGACTACCCTAAAGTCGTACATGGGGTGGCATGGCGGGTTGGGAGACTCCCGTGCCAGAGCGCGAATGGCGCGGGCCCCCATGGCTTTGGGAGGTTACATTGCACAAACACCTATTGGCCCTTGGCGGGGCCGGTCTGATGCTCGGCGTGTCGATCATCGCCGTGCACGCCCAGGTGGCGTCGGGCGAGTTGCCCGATCCGCCGAAGTTTGAAGCGCAGGGCACGCCTAACTTCGTCTCGATCTCGGACATCATGGAATTCAAGGCGCTGCCGGAATACCATGAGCCCGACTACGTCAAGGCCTTCGTTGACGCGGGCAAGCTGCCCCCGGTCAAGGATCGTCTCCCCAAGGAGCCGATGGTCTTCAAGTCCGCCAACATGCCCGATGGCGTTGGCGTCTATGGCGACGTGATGCGTCACGTCATCGGCGGTCGGCCGGAAGGCTGGAACTACTCTGCCGGCCAGTCGCAGGGCTGGGGTGGTATCGATATCGGTACTGAGGAATGTCTCACCCGTACCGGGCCGCTCTTCACTGTGAAGGCCGACGAACTGCAGCCCATGCCCAACCTCGCCAAGAGCTGGGAATGGTCCGAAGACGGGCATCAGCTGACCATGCACCTCATTGAAGGCGCCAAGTGGTCGGACGGTCAGCCCTTCAGCTCGGCTGACGCCATGTTCTACTGGGAAGACAACGTTGTTGACCCGAACGTGACCCCGCTGAATGGCGCTTCGCCCGAAACCTTCGGCGAAGGCACCACGCTGGCGGCTCCGGACGAAAACACCATCGTGTGGACGTTCAAGGACGCGTTCCCGGCCCAGTACATCTACCAGATGGCCTATGGCACGTTCTGCCCGGGCCCGGCCCACATCCTCAAGGCTGAACATCCCAAGTACAAGGATGGCCAGACCTATGACGGGTACAAGAACGCCTTCCCGCCGGAATACATGAACTTCCCGGTGATGGGCGCCTGGGTGCCGGTTGAATACCGTGCGGACGATATCGTCGTGCTGCGCCGCAACCCGTACTACTGGAAGGTTGACGAGGCCGGCAACCAGCTGCCGTACCTCAACGAAGTCCACTACCGTCTGTCCACATGGGCTGACCGCGACGTGCAGGCCGTGGCCGGCACGGGCGACTTCTCGAACCTTGAACAGGCCGAGAACTACGTCGAGTCGCTGAAGCGCGCCGCTGATCCCAATGCCCCGGCGCGTCTCGCCTTCGGTGCCCGCACCATCGGCTACACGCTCTATCCGAACCTCTCGGCCAATGGCTGGGGTGAGCCGGATGCCCGCGGCGCAGCCGTTCGCAACCTCAACCGCAACCCTGACTTCCGTCTGGCCGTTACTGCGGCCATTGACCGCGAGCCCCTGGGCCAGAGCCTTGTGAAGGGTCCGTTCACCGCCATCTATCCGGGCGGCCTCTATGCCGGAACAGCCTATTACGACAAAGCCTCGACGGTGTTCTACCCGTACAATCTCGATGGCGCGAAGGCGCTGCTCGAGAAGATCGGGCTCAAGGATACCGATGGCAATGGCATCGTGAACTTCCCCGCCGATACGCCTGAAGTGGGCGGCAAGGACGTGGAAATCACCGTGCTCGCCAATGCCGATTACGGCACCGACAAGTCGCTCGCCGAAGGCGTGGTGGCCAACATGGAAAAGCTCGGCATCCGCGTGATCCCGAATTTCCTCGCTGGCACCCAGCGTGACGCGGCTGCTCAGGCCGGCCAGTTCGACTGGATGGTCCTGCGTAACGGTTCGGAACTGATCTCGGTGGTGCAGGGCACCGTGGGTCTTGCGCCCACTGGTCCGCGCATTGCCAACCATCACCGCGCCGGTACCGATGGCACGCTCGACCTGCTGCCGTTCGAGCAGGAGATGGTGGATGTCGTGAACAAGTTCATCGCCACCAGCGACAATGCGGCCCGCGTCGACCTGATGAAGCAGTACCAGAAGCTCTACACGGAGAATCTGTACGGCATCGGCCTCACCCAGTACCCGGGTGCGCTGATCATCAACAAGCGCTTCGCCAATATCCCGGCTGGTGCCCCGATCTTCATGTTCAACTGGGCTGAAGACAACATCATCCGCGAGCGCGTGTTCGTGCCTGCTGACAAGCAGCAGAATTTCGAGCTGCATCCGAACAGCATCCCGGGCGCTCCGGGCAGCGCTGGCGCGGAAACGCTCTAAGCGACACTCATCGGGCAGGGGGCTTCGGCTCCCTGCCTCTTTCCCCCTGCCGTCCGCTTGCGGGCACAGCGGTCAACCCCGTCGGACGAGGACTGACCCTAAAGGGGGCTTAGTCCAGATCCGCCTCAGGCTTTCACTGCGGTCAGAAGGCGACACCCGATGCTTCAGCTAGCGCGATTTTTGTTGATGCGGGTGCTCTCGGCCATCCCGCTGCTGTTTTTGCTCAGCATTGTCACCTTCGGCATTATCCAGGCGCCACCCGGCGACTACGGCGATTATGTGCGGGCCATGGCCATCAATCAGGGCCGCGCCACCGCCGATCAGGCCGAGGCCATTGCCGATCAGTTCCGCAAGGATAACGGCCTCTATGATCCGTTGCCGATCCAATATGTGAACTGGATTACCGGCATCGTGACCCGCTTCGATTTCGGCCACTCGCTCTATTACAACAAGCCCGTTGGCGATGTGATGAACGAGCGGCTGGGGCGCACCCTTCTGCTGGCGCTCACCTGCCATATTCTGGCGTCAATCCTCGGCATTTCGCTCGGCATCATTGCCGCGACGCGACAATATAGCTGGGTCGATACGACGCTCGGCATCGTCTCCTTTATGGGCATGACCATCCCGCGCTTCCTGATGGCGCTGATCATCATCTACATTCTCGCCTTCAAGCTCAACGTGCAGGAACTCGGCAGCTTCTTCTCGTCCCGCTATGGCGGCGCGCCCTGGAGCTGGGACAAGTTTGTCGATCTGGTGAAGCACGTCTGGCCTGTGGTCTTTGTCGCCACCTTCGGCGGGCTCGCCTACAACATGCGCGTCATGCGCGCCAACCTGCTCGACGTGCTCAACGCCCAATATGTCGAGACGGCGCGCGCCAAGGGCCTCTCGGAAGGTGCCGTCATCATGCGGCACGCCGTGCCCAATGCCATTCACCCGCTCGTCGCCTATCAGGGCGTGGTGCTGCCTTATATGCTCACCGGCGAAATCGAAGTGGCTATTGTGTTCGGTCTTGCCACGGTCGGCCCGGCCATCGTCGGCTCCATGGGTGTGGGCGATGTCTATGTCACGGCCAGCTTCATGATGGTGCTCGCGGTCACCCTCATTATCGGCAACATCATTTCTGACCTGTTGCTGGTGGCCCTCGATCCGCGTGTCCGCCTGGGCGGGGAGGCTCGTGAATGACCGAAGCTCTGACCAAGCCCGACACCGCAAAGCCGGAAACTGTTGGCGATACCGCGATCAATCCGCGCTTTGCCAATGCGAACGAAAGCTATATCGGCCTGGTGTGGCGTCGGTTCCGGCGCTCGACCATGGGCATGATTGGGCTCGTGCTGGTGACGATCCTGATCGTCTCCGCCATCTTCGGCGATTTCTTCGCGCCGATGGACCCCAAGCGCACCGAAGTCGGGTTCGCGCCGCCTGACCACATCGAGTTTTTCGCGCCCGATGGCTCGTTCAGCCTTGTGCCCTTTGTTTACCCCATCGTCGAAACCGACGAGCTTGATCCCATCACGTTCCAGCCGCTCAACGGGCCGGACAGGACCAACCCCACCGTGCTGGGCTTCTTTGTGAAGGGTCACAAGTACAACCTGCTCGGCCTCATCCCGAGCGACATTCACTTCTTCGGCGCGGTGGATGGCCGGCCGATCCATTTCCTCGGCACCGACAAGTTCGGGCGCGACATTCTCTCGCGCGGCATCATCGGCTCGCAGATTTCCCTCACCATCGCCATGGTCGTGGTGCTCATCACCTCGGTTCTGGGTACCTTCGTCGGGATATTTTCGGGCTATCGCGGTGGGCGGCTCGACGTCTGGATCCAGCGCTTTGTTGAATTCGTCCTCGCCTTCCCGCAATTGCCGCTGTACCTCGCGCTCACCGCATTGATCCCGGTCACTGCGCCCTCAAACATCTTTATCTCCTTCGTCATCGGGGTCATGAGCGCGCTCGGCTGGGCGCAGCTGAGCCGCGAAGTGCGCTCAAAAACGCTGGCGCTGGCGCGTATCGATTATGTGCGGGCTGCGATTGCCGTGGGCTCTTCGGACATGCGCATCATCTCGCGCCATATCCTGCCCAATGTGTCGAGCCATCTGATTGTTGCGGTGACTATTGCCATTCCCGGCGTGGTGTTGCTCGAAAGCTTCCTCGGCTATCTCGGCTTCGCCGTGAAGCCTCCGCTCATTTCCTGGGGCCTGATGCTGCAGGATTGCGGCACCTTCTCGGTGATTGGCTCGTATCCGTGGATTCTGTCCCCGGTGCTCTTCGTGCTGGTCACCGTATTTGCCTTCAACGCGCTGGGCGATGGCCTGCGCGATGCCATTGATCCGTATTGAGGGCGCCATGACCGATCCCGCCAACACCAGTCTCGCGCCCACCGATCGCACCGATCTCGGGGCCCATGGCCGCGAACTTATCCTCGATGCGCGCCATATCGCTGTCGATTTCAAGGTCGAGGGCGGCGTCGTCAACGCCGTGCGCGATGTCTCGTTCCAGCTCCATAAGGGCGAAACCATCGCCATTGTCGGCGAAAGCGGCTCGGGCAAATCCGTCACCGCCCGCGCCATCATGCGATTGCTCTCAAAGCGCGCGCGCATCGGCAAGGGCTCGGAAATCCGGCTCGGTGGGCGTAATCTGCTGAGCCTCCGCGATGCCGAAATGCGCAAGCTGCGCGGCAATGATGTGTCGATGATCTTTCAGGAGCCGATGAGCTCGCTGAACCCGGTCTACACCATCGGCCAGCAATTGTGCGAAGTGCTGCATCTGCACAACCGCATCTCGCGGGCCGAGGCCATGCGGCGGGCTGAAAAACTGCTCGAAGAAGTGCAGATTCCCGAACCCAAGGCGCGGTTGCGCTCGTTTCCGCACCAGCTTTCCGGCGGCCAGCGCCAGCGCGTGATGATCGCCATGGCGCTCGCCAACCGCCCCGACGTGCTGATTGCCGACGAACCCACTACCGCACTTGATGTGACGGTGCAGGCGCAGATCCTCAGCCTGTTGAAGGACCTGAAAGCAAAATACGGCATGGCCGTGATCCTCATCACCCATGACCTCACCATTGTCCGGCAGTTCTCGGACTATGTGTATGTGATGCAGAACGGCCGCGTGCAGGAGCACAACACGACCGAAGCGCTGTTCACCAACCCGCGCCATGCCTATACCCAGCATCTGCTTGGCTCCGAACCCAAGGGCTCGGCGACCCCAATTGCCGCCGACTCCCCCACCGTGCTGGAAGGTCGGGAGGTGAAAGTCGCCTTCACTCTGAAGCGCGGCGGCTTCCTCAACCCCGATTTCTTTGAGCTGGTCGCCGTCGATAAGCTGTCGCTCAACCTCAAGCGCCACGAAACGCTTGGAATCGTGGGCGAAAGCGGCTCGGGCAAGACCACCTTCGGGCAGGCGCTGATCCGGCTCATCGCGAACCAGGGCGGCGAGATTTTCTTTGATGGTGAGCCGATCCATACCAAGGATCGGCAGGCCATGCGGCCGCTGCGCTCGCGCATGCAGGTGGTGTTTCAGGACCCCTTCGCCTCGCTCAATCCGCGCATGTCGGTGCGCCAGATCATTGAGGAAGGGCTGATCGTCAATCAGATCGGCACCAATGCGCGCGATCGCGGCGAGCGCGTGCGGCAGGCGCTGCGCGATTCGGGCTTGCCCGACACCATCCTCAACCGTTTCCCGCATGAATTTTCGGGCGGCCAGCGCCAGCGTATCGCCATCGCCCGTGCGGTGGCGCTTGAGCCTGAATTCATTCTGCTCGATGAGCCAACGTCGGCGCTTGACCTGTCGGTGCAGGCGCAGATCATCGAGCTGTTGCGCAAGCTGCAGGCCGAAAAGGGCCTCAGCTATCTGTTCATCTCGCATGATCTCAAAGTGGTGAAGGCGCTTTGCCACCGGGTCATGGTCATGCAATACGGCAAGATCGTCGAAGAAGGGCCCGTCAGCGACGTGCTCGACAATCCCCAGACCGAATACACGCGGCGCCTCGTGCGGGCCGCTTTCGAAATCGCGGCCTGATCGCCGCCTGCCTCTGACTGGAGAGTACTATGGGCAACCCCAAAATCACCTTTATCGGCGCTGGTTCGTCGGTGTTCATGAAAAATATCGTGGGCGATGTTTTACAGCGCGAGGCGCTGAAAGGCGCTGAAATCCGCCTGATGGACATCAACCCGACCCGCCTCGAAGAGTCGCGCGTCATCGCCGGCAAGCTCATCCAGAGCCTCGGCGTGCCGGCTACGATCGAGACCTTCACGGACCAGCGGCGGGCGCTTGAGGGCGCCAATTTCGTGGTCGTATCGTTCCAGATCGGCGGCTACGATCCGTGCACGATCACCGACTTCGAAGTGCCGAAGAAATATAACCTGCGCCAGACCATTGCCGACACGCTGGGCATTGGCGGCATCATGCGCGGCATCCGCACCGTGCCGCACCTGTGGAGCATCTGCGCGGACATGATGGAAGTCTGTCCCGATGCGCTGATGATGCAATACGTCAACCCGATGGCCATCAACACCTGGGCCATCGCGGAAAAGTTCCCCAAGATCAAGCAGGTCGGCCTCTGCCATTCGGTGCAGGGTACCGCCTATGAACTGGCCCGCGACCTCGATATTCCCGTGTCGTCCCTGCGCTACCGCGCGGCGGGCATCAACCACATGGCCTTCTATCTGAAGTTCGAACAGAAGATGCCGGATGGCTCGTTCCGCGACCTCTATCCTGATCTCGTGAGGGGCTATCGCGAAGGCCGGTTCCCCAAGCCGAGCCACTGGAATACGCGCTGCCCCAACAAGGTGCGCTATGAGATGCTGACCCGGCTTGGGTATTTCGTTACCGAAAGCTCCGAGCATTTTGCTGAATACACGCCCTATTTCATCAAGGAAGGGCGCGAGGACATCATCGAAAAATTCGGTATCCCGCTCGATGAATATCCCAAGCGCTGCGTCGAGCAGATCGCGCGCTGGAAGATGGAAGCCGAAACCTACAAGACCGCCAACACCATTGAGGTGAAGGAGAGCCACGAATACGCCTCCGAGATCGTTAACTCGATCTGGACCGGCCAGCCGTCGGTGATCTACGGCAATGTGCAGAACAAGGGCGTCATCACCTCGCTGCCCAACAATGCGGCCGTCGAAGTGCCGTGCCTCGTGGATTCCTCAGGCATCCAGCCGACCTTTATCGGCGATCTGCCCCCGCAGCTGACCGCGCTCATTCGCACCAATATCAATGTGCAGGAGCTGACCGTGGCTGCCCTCATGACGGAAAGCCGCGAGCATATCTATCATGCGGCCATGATGGACCCGCATACGGCCGCCGAGCTCGACCTCGAACAGATCTGGAACCTCGTTGACGATCTGCTCGAAGCCCATGGCGACTGGTTGCCGGGCTGGGCGCGCGGCTCCCGTCGGGCCCGCGTCGCCTGATCGCAGAGCCTAAACGCTGATCCCGCGCCTTCCCCCACGGGGGAGGGCGCTTTCGTTGGGCCGGGGTCAGGGGGTGGTCTCGTCCAACCGAGCGGCGATGGCCTCCACCCGTGCCGCCACGCTGCCCTTGGCATCAAGCACGAGAAGCGGCGTGCCGCTTTCCGCGGCCAGTCCCTGTGCGAGACAATAATGCAGCCAATGAGCGACCGGGCTCAGCTCGCGCTTCAACCCGGTCTCGTTGGTGTCGTCAAAGGCGTCCTCGCGCGGCGGCAGCAGCACAATGAGATCAAAGGGCTTGAGCCGCTCGGCCATGCCCGCCATCAGGCGCGCCGTCGCCCCATTGTCCGGTTGGCCGGAAAAGAACACGAGCCAGCTTGCGAGCACATCGAGGTCCGACCGGTCGGTAACGCAGGCCTTGGCCTGCCGCACCGCGCGCGCCCGCGCCTCAAACCACTCCTCATGGGCCTTCATCCAGGCCCGCAGGGCATTTTTCTGCTGGATGGCCCGCTCACGCCAGTTGGCGTTGCCCGCAACCGCGAGGCGCCGTTGCGCGGTAACAATGCCGTCCATATTTTCAGGCAGGACTTCAAGCCCGAACCGCGCGCTAAGCGCCGCCGCCAGCGTGGATTTGCCAGAGCCGACCGGACCTGAAATGGCGATTTTCATGGTGACCCATCACAAAAGACATCCTCGCCCTTTGTAGAAATATTCAGGAGCCTGCCGTTAGCCCCTTTCCGGTCAAATTGGCGCCATCTGGTTGACGTGATCGAGGAAAACCCGGTGCCCCAGCGCCTTGGTGCTGGCGAGGCGATATTCCTTCACGAGGCTCTCATGCGTTTCGCGCGCGAACTTCCGCAGGGCCGGGTCACGCGCCATTTCCTCTTTGGCGAGCGCGCGGTCAAGCAGCCCGAGCCCATCGAGCACCGGATAATGCAATTGCGTTTCCACATGCGGCAGCCCGAACAGATAATCCGGGAAGTCGCTGCGCCGGGGCATATGGCTTGCCCAATGCGCCATCCGCTCGCGCGTTTCGGGGTGAATGCGGTTGGCCTTCACCTCGCGCCAGAACGGGGTGTCCTCACGTTCGACCAGATAATGCGTGTTCACGAAGGTCCGGAAGTCGTCCACCTGCCGACCGACGCGCCGGTTGTAGTCCGCGCGCAAAGCCGGGGTCATGGCCTTGGGGTCGCGCAGATATTGGCCGGCAAACATCATCATCTGCACAATCGTGCCATGGATTGAGGTCGATTCCAGTGGCTCAAGGAAGCTCGAACTCAGCCCCACGGCGAGCACGTTGTTGATCCAGGCGTTTTCGAGCCGTCCAATTTCGAAGCGGATATCGCCACGCACCTCGACCGTGCGGCCGAGGACGCGTTCGATTTCAGCATGGGCCTCGTCGGGCGAGAGGAAGGCATCGGAATAGACATAGCCGCAGCCAAACCGGGTCTGCGTCGGGATCTGCCACATCCAGCCCGAGCTTTGCGCCGCAGCGAGCGTGTAATTGGGCAGTTCGGCCTCGCGCGGGTGATCAAGCCAGAAAGGCATCGCGCGGTTGACCGGCAGTTCATGGGCGTAGGAAACCCAGGGCGCCTTCATTGCCTTGACGATCAGCTTTTTGCCGAACCCCGTCGCGTCAATGTAGAAATCGCCCGCGAGCCGCTCGCCATCCTCGAACACCAGCGCCCGCACATCGCCGCTTTCGGCATCGCGCTCCACCGAGGCCAGCACATTGTCGACGACCTCGACGCCCTGTGACTTCTTCTTGAGATATTTGCCCACCAGCGACTGATCGAAATGATAGGCCGGCTGGAACGGCCCCAGCGGAATGAGCGAGCCATCCGGCTTCAGCGCCCAGGGCGCCTTCTTCTTTTCAAGCAGCGGCCCAAACAGGTGCATGTCCTGCACCGGTTCGCCCACCGAGACGGCATAGACATTGAGATAGTCGGGCGGGGCGCCGGGCGGAGCGCTCACCACCTGATGCGGATCATCAATGGGGCCGTAATAGGTATAGCCCGGCCGCCGCCAGTCCTGATGCCGGATGCCCAGCTTATAGCTGGCCTCGCATTCGCGCAGGAATTCGAAAATATCGATGCCGAAATGTTTGAGAAACACATGGAAGGCGGCCGTCGTCGCCTCACCCACACCCACCGTGGGGATGCGGCTCGATTCCACCACGCTGATCCGGCCCTCGAGCTTCAGCCGCTTGAGGCTGTCCTGAATGATGAAGGCCGCGATCCATCCGGCGGTGCCCCCTCCAACAATGACGAAATGCGGTTGCCCGGCCATGCGCGATCCTCCCAGAGGGCGAAGGAGAAACCACCCACGCCCCCCGGGCAAGGGGGAATATCACGGCCCAAGTCCGGTTTTTACAGGTCGTCCTGCGCGCTGGCCCAGAGACGCATGGCGTCGCGCAGGTGCCCCTTAGCCGCGCTCACGAGGCCTGCGGCGTCGGCGGGCGGGCAGCCCATGGCAATCAGCACTGCTTCCTTCACCGCGCCGCCGCTTAGAGTGAGTGCCGCGAGGGCCGCCTCGGCCGGAACCCCGGCAATACTGGCGACAATCCGCTGCGCCCGCGCCCGCAGCTTGGCATTGTCGGCGCGCACATTGACCATCAGCCCGTCATAGACATGACCCAGCCGCACCGCGATCAGCGTCGACATGAGATTGAGCGCCGCTTTCTGGGCGGTACCGGCCGAAAGCCGGGTTGATCCTGAAATCACTTCGGCCCCGGTCGCGAGTTCAATGCCGATGTCCGCCTCCATGAACAGGGGGCTGGTCCGGCTTCCGGCAAGGCCGATGGTCAAGGCCCCCGCATCGCGCGCGGCCCGCTGACCGGCGAGCGTATAGGGCGTGGTGCCGCTGGCCGAAATGGCAATCACGCAATCCCGTTTATGGAGGGTAATGGCGTTGATATCGGCAATGGCCGCCTCGGCATTGTCCTCGCGCTGGCCATTGAGCTGCTGGGAAATCCCCGATCCATCTGCAAGAACCAGCCGGATCTGCGCCCGGTCCAATCCAAAGGTCTGAGGAATTTCGAGCGCGTCGGCGAGCGCCATCAGCGCCGGGCTGCCGGCCCCGAGGTAAACCAGCCGCCCGCCGCTTTCGAGCGCCTTGGCCGCGCCCCGCGCCGCCCGCGAAATCTGCGGCAGCGCCTGGGCCACGGCATTGAGCGCGCGTTGCTGGCCTTCGAGCAGGGCGGAGAGAATCGCTTCATCACGCCAGGTGTCGATTCCGGCATAGCGGGCATCACGCGCTTCGGTTTCGGGCATCTCGCTCATTGCATATCCTCGTCGCAGCCGCCAAGACGCGACCCACACGGGAGATGCCAAAAAAATACCACTTGGTCCAGTATTTTCTTACGTATTTGCCGCATTTCCATCAGATGTCAGAATTTTTGCCGCATTTTTGAGATTGGGATTTACGCACGGCTTTAATTGGTATTATAAAGTTCGGGCAAGATCAGTTGTCAGTGCGGATGGCTGCCGGTCTGGAGGTGACGATGGTGTCGATCAATGAAATAGACCCGCTGACGGGCGTGATCAGACCCCAGGGCGGACCGCTTTACCTGCAGCTCAAGCGGTGGATCGAAGCGCGGGTCGCCGCTGGTGATATCCGGCCCGGCGACGCGCTGCCCTCAGAGCGTGATCTGGCGCAGCGGGTCGAAGTGTCGCGCGTTACCGTGCGCAAGGCGGTGCAGCAATTGGTGCGCGAGGGGCTGCTGGTGCAGCGTCATGGCTCGGGCACCTATGTGGCCGATCGGCCAAGTCGCGTTGAACAGTCGCTCAGCCAACTGACTTCGTTCACCGAGGATATGGCGCGGCGCGGGCTGACCGTCCGGTCGGAAATTCTCGAACGCGGCCTCCACACCCCGTCGGTCGAGGAAACCATGGTGCTGGGCCTGTCGCCGGGAGAGAAGGTGGCGCGGATCTGGCGCCTGCGCCTCTCAGACGATATGCCGCTCGCCATTGAACGGGCTGCGCTTGCGGCTTTGGTGCTGCCTGATCCGGCAGCGATTTCCGGCTCGCTCTATGCAGCACTCGAAAAGACCGGCCAGCGGCCGGTCCGCGCCATCCAGCGCATTCGGGCTGGCAATCTCGATGCTGTCGATGCGGCGCTGCTCAACACCCCAGTCGGGCAGGCTGCACTCTATATTGAGCGCATCGCCTATCTGCCCTCGGGCAAGCCCATCGAATTCACCCGCTCCGTCTATCGGGGCGATACCTATGACTTCGTTGCCGAGTTGCGCGTCGAGGAGACCCCGCGATGACCACACCCTCTTTTATGCGCCTCGAAATCGAGGAAATCCCAAGTGCCGCCCAGCGCCTGCTCGATCAGGGCCGGGCCGAATTCACGGCCGGGGCCGAAGCGCTCATTGCCGCTGATCCCGATTTTGTGGTGACGGTTGCGCGCGGCTCGTCCGACCACGCGGCATCGTTTCTGAAATATGCCATCGAGCTGACCGCCGGTCGCGCGGTGGCGTCGCTCGGGCCGTCGATTGTGTCGATTTACGGTCGCACGCTGCGGCTTGGCCATGGTGCAGCCTTGGCGATTTCCCAATCCGGCAAGAGCCCGGATATTGTTGCAACCACCGCGGCGGCGCGCGCGAGCGGGGCGGTAACCTTTGCGCTCACCAACACGGCGGGTTCGCCGCTGGCAGACGCCGCTACACGATTCATCGATTTGCGGGCCGGGCCTGAAAAAAGCGTTGCGGCCACCAAGAGCTTCGTCAATTCCGTGCTCGCGGGTCTGGCGCTTATTGCCCACTGGACGGGCGATGCTGACCTTCTCAAGGCGCTGGATGAGGCACCCGCCGTGCTCGCCAGGGCGCTTCAGTGCGACTGGACCCCGCTCGCCGATGTCTTGGTGGAGGGCAGTTCGCTCTATGTGCTTGGCCGGGGCCCGGCACTTGCGATAGCGAGCGAAGCCGCCCTCAAGTTCAAGGAGACCTGCGGGCTCCATGCCGAGGCCTATTCCGCCGCCGAAGTGCTGCACGGCCCGGCGCGCATTGTAGAGCGCGGCTTTCCGGTGCTGGTGCTCGCAGCGCCCGATGCCTCTTCTGCGTCCGTTGCCGAGGTGGCCGAACGGTTGGCCGGGCAGGGGGCGCGCGTCTTCCTCGCCGGGGCAACAGCGCCCGGGGCCACGGCCCTGCCGGTCGCAACCACCGCGCACCCGCTCCTTGCCACCCTCGCGCTCATCGTCAGCTTTTACGCCATGGTGGAAAGTCTCTCGCGGCGGCGTGGCTTTGATCCTGATCGGCCGCCCTACCTTAAAAAGGTGACGGAGACCCGCTGATGGCAACCCGGCAGGCCTTTCTCGGCAGCGCCCTGTTCGATGGTGAACGCTGGCACACGCACACCGCGCTGCTGGTCGAGGCAGGTCAGGTCGTTGGCCTTGTGCCAGAGACCGACACAGGCACCGCCGAGCTGACCCGCCTGCCGGGCCGAATCGTGCCCGGCTTCATTGATCTTCAGGTCAATGGCGGCGGAGGAGCGCTGTTCAACCTCACCCCCGATGTCGAGGCGATCCGCACCATAACCTCGGCCTTTGCGCCGTTCGGCACCACCCTGTGCCTGCCGACGCTGATTACCGATACACCGGAGCGCACCGACGCCGCGCTGCGGGCCGGAATCGCCGCGCATAAGGCGGGAGTACCGGGATTTCTCGGGCTCCATCTCGAAGGCCCGCATCTTGCCGTCTCGCGGAAGGGCGCGCATGAGCCCGCTCTCATTCGCCCGATGGACGAGAGCGATATGGCAAGGCTCATTGCCGCGCGACCGCACCTGCCGGCGCTGCTGATCACCGTTGCCGCCGAAACCGTGCCCCCGGCCCAGATCGCGCGGCTCACCGCCGCCGGGATCGTGGTGAGCATCGGCCATTCCGATGCGAGTTTTGTTCAGATGCGCGCCGCTGAGGCGGCAGGCGCCAGCATGGTCACCCATCTGTTCAACGCGCAAAGCCAGATGTCCAACCGCGAGCCGGGCGTTGTCGGCGCAGCCCTCGATAGCGGTGGGCTCAGCGCCGGGTTGATTGCCGATGGTATCCACGTGGCCCCGGCCACCATGGGGGTGGCGCTCCGCGCCAAGCGCGGGCCGGGCCGGATATTTCTTGTAACCGACGCCATGTCGATTACGGGCACCGACTGGACTGAATTCACCCTGACGGGCCGCACCGTTTACCGGCGCGATGGCGCGCTGCGCCTCGCCGATGGCACGCTTGCAGGGGCTGACCTCACCATGATCGATGCGGTGCGCTTCGTGCACGAAACCCTTGGTCTGCCGCTCGAGGAAGCCCTGCGCATGGCGAGCCTCTATCCGGCGGAGGCCCTGGGGCTGGAGAAGACGCATGGCCACCTGGGCCCGGGCGCACGCGCCGATTTCGTGGTACTGGATGCCAATCTTCAGCCGCGGGGCACATGGATCGGCGGGGTGACGTGCTCCCGTCTAATTGGCCCGTTTTTGAGTGGACTTTTCCAGTTATGATCCCGTGGCCGGGAGATGGAGAGTTCTATGAAGACGTCGAAGTTCAGCGAGGCGCAGATCGCCTTTGTGTTGAAGCAGGCAGAGGACGGCACGCCGGTGGCAGAGGTGTGCCGCAAGGCGGGGATTGCGGAAGCAACCTTCTACAACTGGCGTAAGCGCTATGCGGGGCTGATGCCGTCTGAGGTGAAGCGCCTGCGGCAGCTTGAGGAGGAGAACGCCAAGCTCAAGCGTATTGTGGCGGACCTGAGCCTGGACAAGGCTATGCTGCAGGATGTGCTTTCAAAAAAGCTCTAAGGCCTGCCCGGAAGCGGTCCCTCGTCGACGAGGTGCGGCAGGCCTTCGATGTATCGATCCGCAAGGCCTGTGGCGCGCTCAACGTCGACAGGTCGCTGTATCACTACAAGGGTAAGCGGACTGACCCGGCTGGGCTGAAGCTGAGGATCAGACAGATCTGCGAGACACGGGTTCGTTATGGCTACAGGCGCGTGCATGTCCTGCTGCGGCGGGAGGGCTGGGACGTGAACCCCAAGCGAATCTATCGGCTCTACAGAGAGA
>CAIKKY010000007.1 GCA_903828145.1 uncultured Hyphomicrobiales bacterium
CATCGCGCTTGAGGCTTTCGAGGCCGGGCCCTGGGGCGCGAAATACCCGGCCATCGCTCAGAGCTGGAAACGGCACTGGCAGCAGGTGATCCCGTTTTTTGCGTTCAGCGAGCCGATCCGGCGGATAATTTACACCACAAATGCCATTGAGGCCCTCAATGCCAAGTTGCGCCG
The DNA here is from genome assembly GCA_903828145.1 of uncultured Hyphomicrobiales bacterium. Taxonomy (GTDB): domain Bacteria; phylum Pseudomonadota; class Alphaproteobacteria; order Rhizobiales; family Devosiaceae; genus Devosia_A. The sequence goes on from CAIKKY010000007.1 coordinate 175, forward strand.
GGCGGTCCGGACAAGAGGCCACTTCCCAGGAGACGATGCCGCCATGAAGCTGCTATATCTCGTTCTCACTCACGCGGCCCAGGACTGGAAACGGGCGCCACGAGAGTGGGTCGAGGCAAAAACACAGTTCGCCATCCTCTTCGGCGATCGGTTCATCGCAGAATGACAAATCGCCTCGAGCACAAAACTCAGGACAGGCCCGAACGCGACGATTGCCGCTTCCTCGGCTTCAGTCAAAACCGTCGAGCGCGGTTCCGTCGGCCCGGTCTTCATATCCTCGACCGTCGCACGCTTGCGCCACTTTGCCACCGTCTTGGGGTTGATGCTCAGTTCCCGGCTCAGCTGCGCCAGCGAAGCTTGCGATCGCTGTATTGCTGCTCTGACAGCGTGCGTGGTCATGGCGCTCCCGTGACGAACTTGTCCCATGCTGCTTCCTTCCATTCCTGAGAAAGGATCACAACATCAAAGTGTGGGATCAAACACCTAGGCCAGACGAGAAAAATTTGCGACAGCTGTGGGACTATGTCGATCTCGATGCAGACTTTGCCTGGCCCCGCTCTGAATCCTCGCGAAGGCAACTTGCCGACAAGTTGAGCGGTCTGCTGCCAAATGCCGACGTATACACCAAATACACTCTGCCCGGCCGTGCCGAGGCGCCAGGATCATCTTGTCCAGCGTCAGGTCCGACACGGCTCGTCGCAGCCGGGTATTTTCCGCCTCGAGCGCCTTTAGCCGCTTCACCTGATCGCCCTTCAGCCCGCCATATTCCTTCCGCCAGCGATAGTAGGTTACTTCCGTAACCCCGATCGCCCGGACCGCCTCGGCAACCGCCTTGCCTTGCGAGCTCAGCACATCGACCTGCCGCAGCCGCGCAACGATCTCTTCAGATGTCAGTCTCTTGCCTGCCATTCCTCGTTCTCCTACTGGCTCAAAAGCCATACTTCAGCGAGGACCACTTTCAGGGGCAGACCAGTGGACATATACCTCTTGAAATGTAGTCATAAAAATATGACAGACAGAATGGCGGTTATATTTTTAGGTTGAAATGAACTTTCCCCAGCTCAGGGATCTGAGGGCTCAGGTCAGAAGCACGGACAGTCGGATCGACTACATCGATGGCCTGCGTGCCATAGCCGTGCTTTGTGTTATCGCTTTCCACAGCAGCGCCACTCTGCTCCCTGGCGGATTTCTGGGTGTCGATGTCTTTTTCGTCATCAGCGGCTATGTGATTGCTGGCCGGATACTGCCGCTGCTCGCGGCGCAGCAGTTTTCACTTCGGGCCTTCTGGGCAGCGCGCATTCGGCGGATCGTGCCGGCGCTGATGGTTCTCCTCATTCTGGTCCTCCCGCTCGCCTATGGTCTGATTTCACCGCTTGATATCGTACCGCTTGCTACCGGAATCGCGGCCTCAGCGCTGATGTTGTCGAATTGGTGGCTCGCGGGTCTCGATGACTATTTCGCACCGGCCTTTGGCAGCGAGCCGCTGCTCCACACGTGGAGCCTCGCGGTCGAGTGGCAGTTTTACCTGTTCTTTCCAATATTGGTTGTTTTCGCCTGGCGGCTCGGAGGGAGGCGAGGCACGCTGATCGCGCTGGCGCTCACCGGTGTCGTGTCGCTGCTCATCGCCCTTTGCACGGCACGCCTTGGCAATATGGCGAGTTTTTACTCCCCGGTGTCGCGCGCCTGGGAGTTCGCTTTGGGCGCGCTTTGTCTGCTATTTGCCGGGCCGGTGAAGATCTGGCGTGGCGCCGCTTTTCTGGCGCTCCTCACGCTGCTGTCGGCCATGGTTCTGTTTGACAGTACGGTGGTAACGCCCGGCATCACGACGCTTATCCCTGTGCTGGCGACCGGCGGGCTCATATTGTCGGTCCCGGTTTTTGGTCCGCTGCGCCGTGTGCTGGAGCACCCCGTGCTGGTGCATATCGGGCGCATCAGCTTCAGTCTGTATCTCTTTCATCAGCCCGCCCTGTTCTTTGCCCGGCAGGTGATCAAGCCTGAAGATGCTCCCATTTTCTGGGCGTTGACCCTGACCTATGGTCTCAGTCTTCTCACCTGGCGCTTTATTGAAGAGCCGTTCCGGCGGCCCAGGACGGCGCAGCGGCGCAGAGTGAACGGGTACGCACTGGCAGGCGCCGTGGTGTTCGTGCTGGCTTCGGCCGTGACCCTGTGGTGGGGCGGTTCGCCGTGGCGGTTCGGGCCGGAGGTGCAGCAGTTGAGCGCAACGGCGGCCGATTTCGTTCGCCCCAATGCATGCCTTTCAACGACCACATTGGAAACCGTGGACCCCAGTTGCCGCTTCCCAAGTGCTGATGGAAAATTGCCGGTTATGCTGATTGGCGATAGCCACGCGCTCGCCGTGTCTAAAGTACTGGCGGAAAGCTTAGCCGCCGAGGACATTGGCTTTCAATATTTAGCTAGTCCGGGCTGCGTGCCGCTACCGGGCTTTTATCGCCCGGGCCGGCCCAACTGCGATGCTGTGGTCCGGCGGATGCTTGAGATTGCGCGAGCATCGGACACCCAAATCATCATCCTCGTGGGACGCTTTACGGCCTACCTGTCAGGCGCTGGATTTGACAATGGCGAGGGCGGTGTCGAGGCCGGCACCAAGCCCATCGATACGATGGATGCGCCGACGCCGACCATCGACGCGGCGCGCCAGGCGCGCGTGCAGTTGGCCTATGGTGTTGGCCTTCGCGACCTTCTAGCGGACTTCGCCGTGGTGCTCGTCGATCCCATTCCCGAGGCCGGTTGGAACGTGCCCCGTGTCGCCCTGCGGCAGTGGGCACGCTCTCATGTCCTCAATGACATTAGCACATCGCTCACGCGCTATGATGAGCGCAACGCGCCCGTGCTCAGCGTGTTTGCCCGCATCGCGGATCCACGGCTCTTTCGGGTGGAAAGCCGAAAGGCGTTTTGCGAGACCGCTACAGGACGGTGCCTCAATACGAAGGGGGACACCGCCTACTATGAGGATGACGATCACCTCACCGCTGCAGGGGCACGCCAACTGGTGCCATTCATCACGCAGCAGGTGCGGGCCGCTCTGTACGCCCCTCGATAGACGCGGGCGCCCATGTTAGGTCGGAGAACTATTTGAAGGGTCAAGATAACTACCCTGTGCACTTTTCTCAGATGCGAATGCAGGATTCGGCACTGGGATAAATGGCCCAAAATTCATTTGATTTTGAAAAAAAGACAAAAATAATACATTATGTGTAACGAACGGCACCGGTAGCCTATTTATCTGACCCTTGTGACTTTCGTTAAGTCCGTGCACCGTCACCGAGATTTTTTGTACGATTGATCGGAGTATAGTTCAAAGATGGCCCTTGATGGTCGTGCAATTCGTCTGATCATCCCCGCTCGCGCGCGATCATCGCGGTTTCCGGACAAGCCGCTTTGCTCGATTGCGGGCGTACCCATGATTATCCGCACATATCGACAGTGCCTCAAGGCGATGCCGGCTGAGCAAATCACGGTTGCGACGGATGACGAGCGCATTCTGCGCCTTTGCGCTACCGAAGGCGCCGATGTTGTGTTGACCTCTGAAGCCTGCCTAACGGGCACCGACCGCGTTGCCGAGGCGGCGCGAAGCCGACCCAGCCAGTACTACGTCAATGTGCAGGGCGATGAGCCCGTTTTCAATCCCGTCGATATCGCCCGCTTTATCGATGCGGCGATTCAATGGCCAGAACGGCTGCTCATGGGCTATTGCCCCATCAGCGATGCAGCGGATTTTACCAACCCGTCGATCCCCAAACTAGTGTTCAGGGACGATAAACGGCTGCTTTATATTTCGAGAGCCGCCATCCCTACCTCAAAACGTCATGAGTTCGTAATGGCTTGGCGACAGGTCTGCATCTACGGATTTCCGCCCGAAGAGCTGGAGCTTTATTCAAAATCTGAATCCAAGGGCATTCTGGAACAGATCGAGGACTGCGAGACGCTTCGATATCTTGAGCTTGGGCGCGATGTATTCTGCGTAGAGATGTCGGATAGGTCGATTGCAGTCGACCATCCGTCAGATGTTGCCAAGGTTGAGGCGGCGCTTCTCAGCGCAGAACCGGCGCTGATTCCGTGAGGGTCAAACTTTATCTTCGCGCACTCCTTCGCTTTATCCTCATCATAGCGCACCGGACGGTACTTAAGGGGCGTCTGGATAAGACGCTCGCAATGATCGGGTTGAAACCGGGCCCGGCGCTGGTGCTGGGATCGGCGCCGAACTCGTCACGGCCGCACGGGTTTGATGGGGACTGGTCGGTGGTGACGGCCAACGCATCGCAGATGCGGGCCGAGGATTGGGGTATCAAAACGCCCGCGCTGACAGTTTTTCGGGCTGGGCTGATGTTGCCCGGTGCGCATCAGGACGAGGTATGGGCAGTATTGCGGGGGCGGCGTACCACGAGCCTCGTAGTGCTGAAGGATAAGACGCCTGAGAATGCATACCTGAAGTCGCTGGGTGAGCGCGACTATGGTGCGGCGTCGGTCCACCTGATCAGCAAATCGCAAAAGAATGCCATTGTCCTTGAACTGACCGGGCGGCTGCGGGTCTCGTGCTTCGGCAAAGGCGCCTCGCAAGGAGTATTTGCGGCCCTGCTCGCCCTGAAATGCGGGGCACCCTGCGCAGTCGTTTCCGGGCTCTCTTTTTCTGCAACCGATCACTTTTACGGCGCGTGGAGCAAGCGTGGACATATCGCGGATGATCGTGACGTGCTTAGGGCTGCGGTCCGACGAGGCTTGCCCCTTTTTGCGGCGGAACCGACCTTTGCGGCAGAATCCGGCCTTCCGCTGTGGACGGGTACAGCACAGCAGCTAAAACACGCGGTCGACCCAGGCTAGCACTACTTTGGCAGATATCGCCAAGGCATTTTTCTCCTCAGTCTACGGCAATGAGGGCAGCATGCCGGTGGCGGCTTGGCCAGTTGGATCAAGATGGCCTGACGGATTGCTAGCAGGCTTGGTTGCGGCGTTGGGGCGAAGCGCTTTTTTTCGAACCGGCAGCCTTGAGGCGTCGGGCTTGCAGGAAGGCAAGGGCGATCATCGCCATGAGCGCATGCCGGGAGCTTGCCGCATGAGGAATGAGTTCCCGAAATCGGTGCGGCGCGCGGCTCTGCTGCGCGCCCGAGGCATCTGTGAGGCGATGGGCACAGTTTATGGGCTCACGGCCGCAACCCGCTGTCATGCGCCGCTCGCTAAGGGCGTCGAGTTCGATCACTATCCGATCCGCGCATCAGATGGCGGGCCGGCGACCCTTGAGAACTGCGTGGCGGGCTGTGATGGCTCCGGCCGCGCTGGATCACTGGTCCAATTCTCAGGCAAGAACAGCCGGAGCCCGATCGTCACCGGCACTTCGTTCGAGGCCAAGGTCAGCGATACAAGGGTCTGGCAGTTGGCGTTCTTGCCCAGTACCGAGGCATATTGCGGTGCCACTCCGACCGGTGCATTGCCCTTCTTGGGCAACGACGTGTCGTAGCCAATCAACCACGCTGCATCACCGCCAACCAAGGCATCGGCTTGTCACCATAACTCAGCCTCCAATGGCGCGCTATCCCATAGCGCGCCCCCGACGAAATGATGCAACTGATCATAACCAATCCCGAGCGATCGCTTGGCCATCGGCTGCACACTCTTGCGGTCTCCGGGACCGATCAGTCCCTCGACATGTAGGCAGGACACATACGAGACCGGCGACGATCACCCAGCATCTTCACGAAGGGACGGAGCCAAACCGCCAGATCATCCTCCACCCGATCCACCAGATGCCGGGACTGAACACCTACATACCATAGCGCTCGTAGAGGCTGCGCAAGAGCGATCCAACCGGCGGCGCGGTATGCTTGATATCCCTGAGCTTTTCGTTCCACAAGTGGATGGCCAGAGTTGTGGGCCTGACCACATCCGCGAGCCTGTAGTCGGGGTCAAACACCTTGCGCGCCGACCGCGGCGGTACCGGATAGAACACCTCCCGCGGCTGCGCGAGCGAAGTCAGCCCATGCCGCTTGGCTAGCGCCGTCACACCCTTCGGACCGAAGGTACCGTGGGGCAGGGCGGTCGCAGGGATCGGCTGGCCGAGCAACTGCCTCGCATAGCAGTGGAGCACCTTGTGCCAGGGGGCCCAGGCCGGGATGCGTCCAGATCGGAACGCTGTCAACGCATCGGCAATAAATGCCGATCCCACCTCTGCAAACAGCACCGCCCCGTTGATAAAATCGGGTGACTCCCAGCCCGCCACAAATTCCTCAGATGCTCTGATTGGCTGGACGCACACGACATCGGTATCCACCCATAGCCCGAGCCCCCGTCGCAGCAGCTCATAGCGGAACAGGTTGGAAAACAGCGCGTAGGAGCCATTTTCATATCGGTTGGCACGCGCCTCAGCCTCGGGGAGGATCGTGCGCGCATCGACCTGAATCACTCCCGGGGGCAGACCAGTGATGTCGCCATAGGCGAACAGTGTCACCTGATGTCCATGGGCGACAAAGGAGGCAAGGCACAGACGCTCGATCGGTCCCAGATGGCCTTCAATCCAGAGTGTTGCGATGGGGAACAGCGACGAACCGATCATGTCGCCGCGTCCAGAACCAGGCTCTGTGCTTGCTTCAACATCCATCCCTAGTGCACTCATTGGTTCGCCTCATAAGTACCAAGAGATAACCCGAACGATGGCTGACCGAACAGCGGTTGAATTTTCGATCTGTGTGGCTACGCATAACCGGGCCGAGCTGCTGGCCAGCCTGGTCGATCGGGTTGCTGCACTCGAGGGCGCATCCTGCGAACTCGTCATCGTCGATGACGGGTCCACGGACGACACGCCAGCGGTTTTCGAGCGTTTGCGCGCTCGAGGGGATATTCAGATCAAGCTGGCGTCCATCGCGCACGCCGGCCGCGGCGCAGCACTCAACCGCTGCTTTGACCTTGCGGCTGGCACATTCATCTACCTTCTCGACGACGACGACACGATCCCGCCCGGCGCCTTGGCCGAGATACTCTCGATTTGGGGCGAGATACCGGATGCGCAAAAGCCCGAATTCTGCGGCTGCTGCGGCCTCGCCGCTGATCAGCAGGGCGCCGTTATCGGTGACCGCTTCCCAACGGAGAGCGAGGACACCGACTTCTTTACCATGCGGCAGGTCCGCAATGTCCGCGGCGACAAGCGCGAGGTGTTCCTGCGTTCCACCCTGGGCAATTGGCGCTTCCCGCAGGTTGAGGGCGAGTATCGCACCTCGACCAACCTCCTGTGGTTCCAGCTGGCCTCCCAATACAAGGCACGCTTCGTAAACCGCGTCTGGCTCGAAAAGACCTATCGCGCCGATGGTTTAACCTCCAAAGGCCGCCGCAACAAACGCGCCAGCGCCGCGCTGACGGCTCTGGTCAATCGCCGCGCGCTGGAACTGTTCCCCCAAATGCCTTTGCCGCTCAAATGGCGCTTCGGCCTTGCCTATGCGCGCTATGCTCGATTGGCAGGAGAGCCTCAGGACAACCGCCGTGCTACGCTCAACGGCGTGCCGCTTGGGTGGGTGCTTCGGCTGATCTGAGCGCACACGGCGCGGCGCCCATCGGTGTCGGGCACCGCTTAGCGCGTCAATTTTACCTCGACACCAAAAACCGGCGCTACCGCCGTGGCGATCACCTGCATGGCATTGGGGGCCGTACTCGGCGGCAGCGCGACGACCGCGGTCGCGAAGGCATCAGCATGGAGCGAAGCAATATCGAGGACGGCGAGGCCTCCGAATCCTCCGTTCGAAGCGAACGCCTTGCCCGGCGAACTTGCGGTCACATCCTGCGGCCTCAGCGCAATGACCGGGCGGCGTGCCGCACTGGCCTCGGCTATCATGCTGCGCGAGTCATGGGTGACGACGATGACGTCAGCGCCGTAGAGCCGCGTTGCCGAGCCGGGACCGGCGCTGCGGTAGTCAACAAACTCCGCCACCGTACCTTCGTAGGCGAGCGCAGCGATCGCGTCGGATATGCCGACGGGCGACCGGCGCGAGGTGCTGACGCGCCAGGCCACGCCGAAGCGCTCGTGGGTTGTACTAACTAGCGCGGTGATGGCCTGCCATTCCTCGGCGGTGAAGCGATGGTCGGTCGAGTCCCCGCCGATCAGCAAAGCAAACTCCGCGCCTTCCATAGCCGCGATAGACGTGACCGGTCGGGGCACGGGATAGACTTCGGGATCGATCGACGTCGGTTTTGGCACCCAGGCGAACCCAGGCATACCAGCAAAGCGGCGCTTTCCGACGAGCTGCATCGCGACGTGTTGCGTGTCGTAGCCGCTGACCATGCCTGCGAAGACGAAGGGCACACCGAAATGCTGCGACAGCAGGATTCCTGCAGGAACGGTTGATCGGCCCGAGCCGACAATGCCATCGGGGCGCTCGATCGCGTCGATGTTGATGTCGTAAAGGAGCCAGAGGCCGAGCCGGGGCGACAGCTGCAGTTTCATCAGAAGCGGCAGGAGGCCGACATGGATGGCTCGGCGCTGTCGGATCTTTAGGGGTGTCGAAACCACAGGCACTAGCCGTTCAAGGGCTCGTGCCACCCCGGCCACTTGGTGAAAGTGACCCGGCTTCTTGTCCTCTAGCAGCATTAGCTTCAATGACTTCTCCGAGGCAAATGCGGATTGCTCATTCAGTAACATCGAGCCGATGGGCTGGAAAGTCATCACTCCTGGCCAAGCTCGGCGACCCGTTGCCCTCCGGCCTGCGATATGCAACCTTGACCGGGCTCCGAACTTCACCTTATCACCGGCCGCGGGTCCAACGCGCCGCTAGGTCAGAGGTGGCTTGACCGGGTCCGGGAGACGACAGATGCTTTTTACCAAGTCGCTTCTTGCCAAGTCGCGGCGCAGCCCGAAGGTCTTCTTCATCGGCTACAACAAGACCGGAACGAAGACCCTGCATCATTTTTTTGCTGCCAATGGCTATAAGGCAGCGCACTATGTAGGCCGGCAGCATTTCTGGTCCGAAAGGCAACCCATTGCCGTGACAATGGCCCACAATCTGGAGCAAGGCAGGCATTTGCTGCACAGGCTCGGGCGATATCAGGTGTTCTCGGACATGACTTTCGCCTCGCAATCGATGGTGATCGAAGCTAATGCCTTCTTCCGCGAAATGCACAAGGCCTGCCCGGACGCGTATTTCATCTTCAACGACCGACCGGTGGAGGGCTGGATAAAGTCGCGCAGCGCCCACGCCAATGTCGAGAACGGCAGCTTCATTGAGCGCCATGCGCAGACCTTGGGCCTGACACACGAAGCGACGCAGGCAGCCTGGCGCGAGCAGTATCATCGGCATAGGGCGGACGTTCTCGCCTATTTTGCCGATAGCGAGCGCTTCACACTGTTCAATATAGAGATTGAGGGCCCCGACCGGCTGGCCGAATTTCTCCGTGGTGATTTCCGCTTCGACCTCGGAAAATGGGTTCACAGGGGCTCTGGCGGCAGTCGCCAGCTACTGCCTGGGACCTAAGACAAATGCGATCTTGCCTACAGAATCTTACGGAAGGACCATGAATGTGACGGTTCGAGGCACAGCATCAGCGTTCCCCCGGGTGACTGAAGCGCAACTCAGGGAAAGCCTGTCTATCGTGCATGGCAATTTGCATGACGCCGGGACCAATCTCTTCACGGTAGTCCGCAACGAGATTTTCTTCCTGCCGGCCTTTTTCGACCATTACCGCCGGCTGGGCGTCGAGCAGTTCGTGATTCTCGATGACGGCTCGACCGATGGTACCGCCGGGTTTCTCGCCGCCCAGCGCGATTGCGTGTCGCTCCGTTCCTCCTTCGCCTACAAAGACCATATCGAACTCGAGGCCGAGGATAGGAGCGTCGGCCGCGAGCGCGCTGGCATCGCACTCAAGAAGGCGATGGCCCAGAAATACCTGATGGGTAAGTTCGCGCTCTATGTTGACGCCGACGAGTTCCTAATCTTGCCAAGGTCGTTCGGCGACCTGCCGGCATTAATTGCCGACTGCATTGCGGCCGGGGTGGATTGCGTCGCCGCATCGCTGATCGATTTCTATCCGCCTACCCTCGAGGGTTTATCCGCGGGACCCTCGGCCGGCAGCTTCAACGAGCTGGTCGCGACTTATAGCTGTTTTGACGCCGTGCCGATCGTTCAGCTCTCTGCGGGTCGCCAGCCGAAAAAGGCAGGTCTTTCGGCGTCCGGACGCCTGTTCCGGCAGTGCGGTATCAGGGAGCCGCGCGGTCTGTTATCCTGGATGCCGCAATGGGCTGCCGAGGCCCTGCCTTTTCCCGAGCCGCGATCTCCCTGGCTCAAGACGCCGCTGATCCACTTCACCGAGAAGGTTTGGCTCGACGGCAGCCACAAAGCCAATGTGCCACCCGCCTTCGACCGGCTGCTGGCGCTGGTGCACTTCAAGTTCACGGCCGATTTCAAGCGCCGCATCGACGCGGCCGTCCGGCAGCGGACGCATTTTCGCTCAAGCCAGACCTATCGCTACTATCGCCAGCTTCTGCAGCGGATCGAGGAGCGAGGTGGCGCGTTATCCGGCCCTAAGACGGAAACGTATTCGGGGCCGGCTGGATTTGTATCGGCCGGACTCGCCTTCTGGCCCAAGTCCAGTGTCCAAGACTGAGGCCGATAGCTGCAATTGCTGGCTTGGGGCAGGCAACTGTAGGTGCTATTCAGCCCGCAATCCAACCGGCGGCAGGATCTACGATGACGCTTTTCGGCAAGCCAACCCTCCCCGAAACCGCCTTCACCGGCAAGATCTTCTGCATTGGTCTGAGTGGCACCGGCACACGATCGTTCAACTACGCCATGCGGCTGCTCGGGTTCAAGGCCTGCCACTACCCACAGAATTTGAACGAGTTTGAGCGCCACCAGGTGTTGGCCGATATTCCTGTCGCCTGCCGCTATCGCGATCTCGACATCTTGTTCCCCGGCTCCAAGTTCGTCCTAACGACCCGCGAGAAGCAGAGCTGGCTGGCCAACCGCTCACGCAAGCCGGCGGACCGGAATCAGCCGAATCTATGGGAACTTGAGACACGGCTCAGAACCTATGGCCGCCTGCATTATGACCACAGCCATTATGTGAAACTCTACGACGAGTTCCATGACGGCGTGGATAAGTTCTTTGCCGGCAGAGAGCAGGATCTGCTGAAAATCGAGATAATAAGCGGCCAGGGGTGGGAGCAACTATGCCCCTTTGTGGGCATCACAGACATCCCAACGCGGCCATTTCCGGTCGTGAAAGGGCCCGTCCCCTTTTTCGGCCCGCGCCCTTAGCGGCGTCGTTTGGCCAGCGCGTCGAACGCCAAGAGTCCCTCCACCAGCCGGTCCGATTTGAGAACGGCGGTGGAAAAGTCAGCCACGGAAGCGGTGGCATAGTCATGCTGTTGGCGGATTAACACTCTGCCACATTGATCCTTTCTGGAAGCAGGGAGGGCGGAAGTATTTTGACCGTGGAGATTTATCGGAAGGTTCGTCTTGCTTAACATAATGGCATCAGCGAGCGGGCAGCTGAAGTGGACCCTGTTTCGCCGGACGTGCGGCGGTGGGTTTAGGCACTGAGGCGCAAGAACTCGCGTGGTGAGCGGAACTTGAGCCCCGAGTTCGGGTGGACCTCACAGTAATCGTCGAGCCATTCGGGCAGCAAAGCCAGGATGGTGTCGGCTTCTGGGAGGATAACGGTTGAGGTGTAGTCTCTTTTCAGGGTTTTGACGAAGGCCTCGGACATGCCGATGCTTTGCGGGCTTCGGACCGGTGTGAAGAGCAAGTCGATACCTAACGCTGCGATAACCTGTGCGGTCTGCCGGGCGATGTAGCCACTGCCATTATCCGAGAGCCACTCCAGTCGATGCGGGAACTTGAGGGTCAGGAAGCGGCGTCTATGGCGACGATCATCAGATCACAGACCATTTCCCCGGAGATGCCGGCACTGGCGACGGCCGACCAGGCGATGATCTCCCAATCGCAAGTATCGATAACGAAAGCGGACAGTCCGATCACCTGTGAGAGGCCCTTCATCGCGGTGTAAGAATCGCCTGACTTCCTAAACGGCGCCGTACTTTAGGCTGAACCGGACTTGGTCTTTGTGTCCGATGCGATTTCCGCCTTCCACTCGGGTCAGGGGCCATACTGGTAAACTTGGCATAGGACCCCGGGCACCCCCTTCGAAACTGGCTAGGCCGGCGGTGCCGGCCCAGAACCTTCCACATGTCACGTTCGGCCCAAAGGCCGTTACCGCACTTGCCAGTCTACAAGGACTTTTGCCTACCGTGCAGCGCGGGAGGTATTTATCCGCTGCCGTCCAAGCGGGCGTGCGAGATATTTGAGGTTGGGCTGCCCCTGGAGGATTTAGTCACAGAGGCGACCCTGGCCGTTCACCTCTGGAAAGAGAAGCTAACGGGGTTAAAGCACCGCGCGCCCGAGCCGGGTTCGTTCTTGCGCCGCTTATACGACCGCTTCGGTCTCTGAGACCGGCATCATCAACCGCTGAAACAGCGCCGAGTGGTCGAGCGACCGCCACAGATCGTCCTGCGCTCTCGAGACTACGCTGTCGTGAAACGCTGCGTTGCGTGCCGCCAAAACGCCATATCGCGCCGGGAGCAGCGGGCCCGCGCTTGTCGCAATCCGGTTATAAAGGGTGGCGAAGGGATGGAGCGCATCCAGATCATTCGGCGACACGACAGCCTGGCCGGCCAAGAGGCGCTTCTGGCGCCGGGCGTATCGGCTCTTGGGATTGAGCACCAGATCGTAATTGGCGAAGCCCATGTCCGGCTTCAGGTACTTCAGATGCCAGTAGGTGAACGAGTGGAAGGTTGGGCGGAGCCCCGGATGCTGAAACCGCTCAAAGCGCGGATCGTGCACGAAATAGGTGGTCGGCTGAACCGGAAATACCGAGATATCGCCCGACCCGGAAAACGGCTCGCGGGCCAAAATGCCTAGCCGGCCGCTGCGATCGCGGCTGAGGTTCAGGCCCGAGTAGCAGGCGAGGTTGCGTCGTGCCGCGCGCCCGCGTTTGACATCGCTGAGGAGCGTCGCCAGCGCGTCGTCCATTGCCAGATGGTCGTCGTCGAGCTTGGTCGCGTGCGAAAAGCGGGTAAGGCTCAGAGCGCAATTGTAATAGGCGACAAGGCTCCGGGGCGAATCCGGCGGTTCAGTCCGGTGTCCGTCACTGCCGGGCGGAAACACCTCGGGCAGATAGTGAAAGACCCTAAGCTTCGGCCCGTATTCGCACGCCAACCGGTGGAGGATCTCGGGCGTCTCATCGGTACAGCGGTTGTAGAGGGCTACGATTTCGTCGAAATGCCCGATGTGGCTGCGAATGGCGGCTTCTAGCGAAAACGCTCCGTTGCGGATTCGCATGAATGCGCTCACCCCCGGCATTCGATTTTCGACGTTCAATCGATCCGGCGTAAAACGGAAGTCCTGCGTAATATCCAAAGTCGCTGCCTCAAACGCATCGTGTTTTGAGGAGTGTTTAGGCTCCTCGCAGACACGTTTTTACAGCACTTGTCGGCAAGTTGACCTTCGGGCAAAGACCTAGTGTCGGTGCCCACCCAACGAAAAAGGCCCAGTATTGTCTCCTGGGCCTTCGTCATGCGGTGTGAAGCTATCTTTAGAGGATTGTTCCGGCTTCGAACGCGGCCCGGGCGGCGTCGCGCTCGGCATCGGGTGCGGGAACGAGGCCGTATTCGGCGAGCGGACCATCCGGCCCGATCATGTCGTCGGAGAGGAAGAACTCCACATATTCCTTGAGGCCGGGGATCACGCCGATATGCGCCTTCTTCACGTAGAAGAACAGCGGACGCGACACCGGGTACTCACCCGAGGCGACGGTCTCAACCGACGGCGCAATCCCGCCCACGGTAGCAACCTTCAGCTTGTCGGCATTGTTCTCGTAGAACGACAGCCCGAACACGCCGACGCCGGTCTTGTTGGAGTCGATGCGGGCGAGCGTCTCGGTGTAGTCGCCGTCGATATCCACGGCCTTGCCATCCTTGCGCACGGCAATGCAGGTCTTGGCCACATCGGCCTCAGCCACACCAGCAGCCGCCAGCGCATCCTTGTCGCAGCCGGCAGCCAGCAGCTTCTGCTCGAACACTTCACGCGTGCCGTGCTTTTCGCCGGGGATATAGGCCGCAATGTCCCAATCGGGCAGCGCCGCGTTCACTTCGGTCCACTTGGTCACCGGATTGGCAACCAGCTTGCCGTCCACCACCACCTGGGCAGCGAGCGCCTTGTAGACATCCGCCGGGGTCAGCGCGAGGTCGGGACCGTTAACATCGGTCGCGAACACGATGCCATCATAGCCGAACATCACTTCTTCAACATCGGTGACGCCAGCGCTCTTGCAGCTGTCCAGCTCTTCGGCCTTCATGGCGCGCGAGGAGTTGGCGATATCGATCTTGTCTTCGCCCACGCCTTCGCAGAACTGCTTGATCCCGGCGCCCGAGCCACCCGACTCAACCACCGGTGCCTTGAAATCCGGGTTCGCTTCGGCAAAGGCCTCAACGACGATCTTGGCATAGGGCAGCACGGTCGACGACCCGGCAACCTGAACCTGGTCGCGCGCAATCGCAGCGCCAACCGAAGCGGCAGCGGCAATGGCCAGCACGCTCGCAACAACAAAATGCTTCATGACAGTCCCTTTCGGATCAGCGGCAATAAGTGCCTGCTGTGACGCGACTATAGTAGCGCTGTGCACACGACGAGAAAATGACAGTGGCGTGACATTGATATGACAGACGGGTGCCGAAAGTCAGTCTTGCCCCCCGCTGCAGCCTCTGCCACCGTCAGGAACCAACTGATCGAGGCTCCCATGACCGCCGCAACTACCCACGCCCCGTCCGCTCGCCTCGCCGAGCGCCTGAGGACCCGCCTCACCTTCCAGATTTCGGTCGATACCGACAACCTGCCGCAGGGCCTGAGCGTGGCTGCCGCCGCCGAAGCCGCTGGGATCACCATCATTGAAATGGGCACGCCGCTGCTCAAATTCGAAGGCGTCCTGAATGTTGTGCCCGCGTTCCGCCGCCGCTTCCCCGAGGCGGTGCTGCTCGCCGACATGAAGACCATGGATGGCGGGGGCGGCGAGGCCGACGTGGTGTTTTCGGGCGGCGCCAATATCATTGATTTTCTTGCCCTCGCGGGTGAGGCTTCGGCCCGCAACGCTGTCGCGGTGCGCGACCAGCACCGGGCCCGCGACCCCGATCTGGCCCGCCTCGTCTTTGCCGATATTCTCCTGCCGCAGCAGGGCCCGGCCCAGACTGCCGTGGATACCGCGCGCCGCATGGTGGATGCAGGCGTCGATGGCGTCGGCATTCACCTGCAGGCCGATGCGCGCGCCGCAGACATCAGCCTGTGGGAATCATCTTACCTGCCCGATATGGCCGAAGCGGTGTTCAATGCCGTCGGTGCCGAGGTCTCGGTTCAGGTCGTCGGCGGGCTGAGCATCGCCCGAGCAAAAGCACTGGCGAGCAAGGGGCTCAAAGCCTTCGTCGTCAGCGGCAATATGGGCCAGCCCGATCTTGCCGCGCGCTACCACCTGCCCCCAGCCGAAATCGAGGCCCTGATCGAGCGTTTTCTTGAGGACGTGACGGCAGGCTAAACGGTCGCACTGGGCGATACAGCACGTCCTGGCTTTTGTATTAAGCAAATACGCGTAATACTCCTCACCGACGGGGGCCCGGCATGCACGCCGAAGGCCCCATCGCCAGTGAGGGGCCGAATGGAACACCACGCCGACCGTCGACGGAATTGGGGGGCACAACCCACCCGTGGACGGGAGCCACAGGCTCCAGAGGTTACCGCACCGACCGGTGTTCCGGGACCGCTTCCGATTCTGATCATCAATCTGAAGGCCCGCAGCGATCGGCTCGCCGCGATGACCAACCAGCTCGCGGCACTCGGGCTCACTTTCGAAACCCTGCCCGCCGTGGAGGCCGCAAGCCTGAAGTCGGCAGCCCCGGCGGCCAGGTCGCGTCTTGCTTTTGGAGATCAGGCCTGCGGCATGAGCCACCGTCGCGCCTGGGCCAGGGCGCTCGAGGGGACCGGCCCCTACACCGCCATTTTCGAGGACGACGTGCAGTTTGCACCCTCTGCCCGCACTCTGCTGAGCGATACCGGCTGGATTCCGACCGGGGCGAAACTCATAAAGCTCGAAACCTTCGGACGCCTGCGCCGGACCCTTGCCGTTGGCGCTCCTGCGCCCTGCACACCCCCACACGCGGTGCGGCCCTTCCACAGCAAGAACCTCGGCTCGGCTGGCTACATCATCCACCGCGCGGTGCTGCCGCACCTGCTTGCACGTTTTGATCCGCACGGCATGGCTGTCGACCACTTTCTCTTCAATCCCGACCTGTCGCCAGCGTTTGAGGTCCTGTCGCCGCTGCTTCTGGCACCGTCGCTCTGCAGGCAGGTCATGGATAGCTTCGGGTCAGACATACACCCGACCCGCCAGCGGGAACCGGCCTATCGGCGGCTGGAGCGCGAGAGCAGAAAGCTGGTGGGAAAAATCCGCACTCTGGCGCGAACGGCACCGGGACGCCTGACCGGTGCCATAACGCCGCTATCAAACGCGGCGCTGTGCGATCCGCATCTGCTCTAGGCAACCGCTTGGTACGGCCTCCGAACCGCCTCGTTCTCTGGCGACGTCGTTCCCCGGGTTGATTCCTTTCTCTCGCCGCGGCACAAGGAGGCTCTGGACATCTTGCCCATTGTTTCATAACGCTACTCACTCGCGGGCGTTTTGCTCGCGTTGTGAATTTTTGCTCACTCGGAGGCAGGACCATGCGGCCTGATAGCGCCGCCAGCAGGCTGGATGATGCTGCGCGTGCCGGGTGGCTCTATTATGTCGCCGGCAACAACCAGGAAGAAATCGCGCGGAAGCTTGGCGTGTCGCGCCAGACCGCGCAACGGCTTGTGTCCATGTCGGTGTCCGAAGGGCTGGTGAAAGTCCGGCTCGATCACCCCGTCGCCCGCTGCCTAGAGCTGGGCGAGGCCGTGCGGCAGAAATACAGCCTCGATCTGGTCGATATCGTGCCAACCGACCCGGGATCAACCTCCGTCACCGTGGGCATTGCCCAGGCCGCCGCCGCCGAAATCGAACGCCGTCTGCGCTCGCCTGAACCGGTGATCATGGGGCTCGGCACCGGGCGCTCGCTGAAGGCCGCCGTCGAACAGCTGACCCCGATGGAATGCCCCGATCACAAGATCGTCTCGCTCACCGGCAGCATCGCACCCGATGGCTCTGCCGCCTTTTACAACGTGATTTTCAATATCGCGGAAACCGTCAAGGCCCGGGCCTTTCCCATGCCGTTACCGGTCATTGCCTCATCGACCGACGAGCGCGACATGCTGCATCGCCAGCCGATGATCCGGCACACACTCGATCTCGCAGCCAAGGCCAATTTCTCCATCCTCGGCATCGGCGAGCTGGGCCCCGACGCGCCGCTCTATCTCGATGGCTTCATTTCTGATTCCGAGCTGAAGGGCCTCGTGAAGGCGGGTGCCGTCGGCGAAATCGTCGGCTGGGCCTTTGACGCCGAGGGGCGCCTGATCGACGGGTTGACCAATGATCGGGTGGCCAGTGCGCCACTGCCAAGCCGCGAAACCTCGCTGGTCGTGGCCCTCGCCAAGGGCGAACGCAAGCTCGCCGGTATCCGGGGCGCCCTGCGCCGCCGCCTCGTCAACGGGCTCATCACCGATGAGGCCACGGCCGAGCAATTGCTGGTCGGCTGAGCCCCCCGATTTTTCAACGACATAGAGCAAATCCGCACAAAAGCAGTGAGCGATTGCTCATGGCCAAGCGTGATGCCTCTTGACACTTTGCCCCACTTGATGAGTAATTGCCCATGCAAATGGCAATTGCCCGTTTGTTAAGGGAGGACTCCATGAAATTTACCCGCTTCATCGTTGGAGCGCTCGCGGCTTCGCTCGCGACATCCGTCTATGCCGAAACCACGCTGAACATCGCCACCGTGAACAACGGCGACATGATCCGCATGCAGAAGCTGACCGACGACTTCACTGCTGCCAACCCGGACATCAAGCTGAACTGGGTCACGCTCGAAGAAAATGACCTGCGCCAGAAGGTGACCAAGGACATTTCCACGAAGGGCGGCCAGTTTGACGTGCTGACCATCGGCATGTACGAAACCCCGATCTGGGGCGCCAAGGGCTGGCTGGTTGAACTCAACGGCCTTGATGACCCGGCAGACATCCTGCCCGCCGTCTCGGGCGGCCTGTCGGCTAACGGCAAGCTCTATGCAGCGCCGTTCTATGGCGAAAGCTCGTTCGTCATGTACCGCAAGGACCTGATGGAAAAGGCCGGGCTGACCATGCCCGACGCCCCGACCTGGGACTTCATCCTCGATGCAGCCACCAAGATGACCGACCGTGCCAATGGCGTGAACGGCATCTGCCTCCGCGGTAAGGCCGGCTGGGGCGAGAACATGGCCTTCATCGGCTCGATGGCCAATTCGTTCGGCGCCCGCTGGTTTGATGAAAACTGGAAGCCCCAGTTCGACACCGCCGAATGGAAAGACACGCTCAACACCTACCTGACCATCATGAAGAATGCGGGTCCGGAAGGCGCTTCGGGCAATGGCTTCTCTGAAAACCTCGCTCTGTTCCAGACCGGCAAGTGCGGCATGTGGGCCGATGCGACCGCTGCGGCGTCCTTCGTGATCGACCCCAAGGCCAGCCAGGTTGCTGACCAGGTCGGCTTCACGCTCGCCCCCGACAAGGGTCTCGGCAAGCGCGCCAACTGGCTCTGGGCCTGGGCCCTCGCCATTCCGGCCGGTTCGCAGAAGGTTGATGCCGCTCAGAAGTTCATCGGCTGGGCTACCTCGAAGCATTACGCCGAACTCGTCGCCTCGAAGGAAGGCTGGGCCAACGTTCCGCCGGGCACCCGGACCTCGCTCTATGCGAACCCCGAGTACCAGAAGGTTCCGTTCGCCAAGATGACCCTCGACTCGATGAACGCCGCTGATCCGACGCAGCCGACCGTGCAGCCGGTTCCCTATACCGGTGTGCAGTTCGTCGCGATCCCTGAATTCCAGGGCATCGGCACCAAGGTGGGCGAGCTGTTCTCGGCCGCTCTGGCTGGCCAGATGACTGCCGATGATGCGCTTGCGCAGGCTCAGCAGTACACGACCGACATCATGACCAAGGCCGGTTACATCAAGTAATTGGGCTGATGGCCCCCCTCGCTTCACGGTGAGGGGGGTCTTTTTTTGCGGATCTCCCGTGCCCTGTCGCACTGGCAAAAGGCCATGATCCGTGGTTGACCTAGGGACGGGGCGTGGGGGGCGAACATGGCAACCGGGCAAGCACAGAAACTGGCGAAATGGGCGCTGATGCCCTCAGTCGCGGCGCTTTCGGCCTGGGCCTTCATTCCCCTGGCGCTGACCTTTTACTTTGCCTTCCTGCGCTACAACCTGCAGGACCCCGACAACACCGGCTGGGCCGGGTTTTCGAACTTCTACTACTTCTTCAAGGATCCGTTCTTCATCAAGGATCTCATCAACACCGTGCTGCTGGTGGCCGGTGTCATCATGGCCACGGTCGTTGGCGGCGTGCTGCTGGCGCTGCTCCTCGATCAGCGCTTCTGGGGCCGCGGCATCGTCCGGCTCCTCGTGATTTCGCCCTTCTTCATCATGCCCACCGTGTCCTCGCTCGTGTGGAAGAACCTGATCCTGCACCCGGTATTCGGGCTCACTGCCGAGATTCAGCGCTGGTTCGGCTTCGCCCAGCCCTTTGACTGGTTCGGCAAGCTGCCGCTGTTTTCGGTCGGGTTGATCGTCGCGTGGCAATGGCTGCCCTATGCGGCGCTGATCCTGCTCACCGCGCTGCAATCTCTCGATGAGGAACAGAAGGACGCCGCTGCCATGGATGGCGCGAACCGTTTCAACTACTTCCGCTACATCGTGCTCCCACACCTGTCGCGGCCGATCACCGTGGTGATCCTCATCGAGACGATTTTCATTCTCAACACCTTTGCCGAGATCAAGGTGACCTCGGTCGGCGGCTTTGCCGGCAACCTCACCTATCTCGTGTTCAGCCAGCTCAACGATGCCAATGACGTGGGCATGGCGGCGGCCGGTGGCTTGATCGCCGTGGTGCTCGCCAACATGGTGTCGGCCCTTCTGGTCCGGCTTGTTGGCAAGAATCTGGAGACCTGAGATGGCCCGCGCTCAATCGCCCCGCCGGACGCTGATCTTCACGCTGGTCGGCTGGACCGTCGGCATCCTGATGTTTTTCCCGATTTTCTGGACCACGGTCGCGGCCTTCAAGACCGAATCCGATGCCTATTCGCTGCCGCAGAACTTCCTGACCACGCCCTGGACGCTCGAAAACTTTGCCATCGTGCAGGAGCGGTCCGACTATGTGCGCTATGTCATCAACACCACGCTGCTCGTGACGCTCTCGACCGCGCTGGCGCTTGTGCTGGCCATTCCGGCGGCCTGGTCGCTGGCCTTTGCTCCAAGGGCCGAAAGTTCAAGCCGCCTGAGCGGCTGGGCCTGGATCGCCATCATGCTGGCGGCGGCTGGCGTCTCTTTCGTCACGCTTTACGTCAATGACTGGAAGGTCGACAACTTCGTGCTCGGCGTTGTGCTGTTGCTGCTCGTCGTGGCACCGGCCACCCTTTGGGTCTGGACCCGCAACACCTCCGGCACCCTGTTGTGGATTCTCTCTACCAAAATGATGCCGCCCGCCGGCGCGCTGATCCCGATCTACCTGATCTTCAACCGCAACGGGCTCGTGTTCCGCGATTGGGGCTGGATCAACCTCTCTGACTTCAACCTGATGGATAGCCTGTGGGGCATGGTGCCGCTGGTGACCCTGCTCAACCTGCCGATTTTCATCTGGATGCTGTTCACCTATTTCAAGGAAATCCCGGTCGCGATCCTCGAAGCCTCGCGCATGGATGGGGCGTCGCTGTGGAACGAAATCACCCGCGTGCTGATGCCCATGGCCCTGCCCGGCATTGCCTCGACCTGCCTGCTCAACATCATTCTCGCCTGGAACGAGGCGTTCTGGTCGTTGAACCTCACCAATAAATACGCCGCGCCGCTTTCGTTCTTCATCTCGGAATATTCGAGCCCCGAAGGTCAGTTCTGGGCCAAGCTGTCTGCGGCGTCCATCATGGCCATCGCGCCCATCCTGATCATCGGATGGTTCTCGCAGCGCCAGCTCGTGCGCGGCCTCACCTTCGGCGCCGTGAAGTAAGGGGAACCCAGATGGGCTCAATCACGCTCGATCACGTCTCAAAGACCTTCGGCGGCCACACGGTGGTTCCCGATGCCAGCCTCACCATCAATGATGGCGAGTTCGTCGTGTTCGTCGGCCCCTCGGGCTGCGGAAAGTCCACCCTCCTGCGGCTCATTGCCGGGCTTGAGGATGTGTCTGGTGGCCGCATCCTGCTCGATGGCCGCGACGCGACAACTGAAGGCCCGGCCCAGCGCGGCCTCGCCATGGTGTTCCAGTCCTACGCGCTCTATCCGCACATGACCGTGCGCCAGAACATCGGCTTTCCGCTGCTCATGGCCAAACTCGACAAGGCCGAGATCGAGCGCAAGGTGCAGGATGCCGCGCGCATCCTCAACCTGGGTGACTATCTCGACCGTAAGCCCGGCCAGCTCTCGGGCGGCCAGCGCCAGCGTGTCGCCATTGGCCGCGCCATTGTGCGGGCGCCCAAGGCCTTTCTGTTCGATGAGCCGCTGTCCAACCTCGATGCGGCGCTGCGCATCAACATGCGCCTCGAAATCACCGAGCTGCACCAGCAGCTCAAAACCACCATGGTCTATGTCACCCACGATCAGGTCGAGGCCATGACCATGGCCGACAAGATCGTGGTGCTGAATGCCGGTCGCGTCGAACAGGTCGGCTCGCCGCTTGACCTCTACCGCAAACCGGCCAACCGTTTTGTCGCGGGCTTCATCGGGTCGCCCAAGATGAACTTCCTTGATGGTGCCGAGGCTGAGCGCTACCGCGCCCATTCGATTGGCATTCGCCCCGAGCACATTACCCCGACGCGCGACAAGGGCCGGTGGCACGGCCGGATCGGCGTGGCCGAGCATCTGGGGTCCGATGTCTTCCTGCATGTTGCGCTCGATGGTGGTTTGGGCCACCTCACCGTGCGCACGCCGGGCGACATGGCCGTTTCGCATGGCGATGAAATCTGGCTGACCCCGGATGACAGCCGGATTTATCGCTTCGACAAGGCCGGTCTGGCTCTCGACCATACCTCATAAAGTTGTACCTGATGACCACGCCCCTTCGCCTTTCGACGCTATCCTCCCTCTCCGCCGTGGCGGCCACGCCCAGCTATCGGCGCGAGGACCTGACCCCCGGGATCGTGCATATCGGGGTGGGCAATTTCCACCGCGCGCATCAGGCGGTCTATCTCGATGCGCTGTTCGGCAAGGGGCTCTCGCGCGATTTCGCCCTGGTGGGCGCTGGTGTGCGTCCTGCCGATGCCAGAATGCGCGACACGCTGAAGGCGCAGGACTACCTCACGAGCGTCGTCGAACAGGAAGCCGATCATTCGGGCGTACGCATCACCGGCGCAATGGTCGATTTCATCGAGCCGGGCAATGTCGCCTCCATGATGAGCTGGCTGACCGATCCGCGCATCCGCATCGTGTCGCTGACCGTGACCGAGGGCGGCTATTATATCGATCCGGCGACCCAGGCCTTCGATCCGGCCCAACCCGATATTGTGCACGACGCCGCCCACCCCGATGCGCCGAAGACCGCCTTCGGTCTGATCCTCGCCGGGCTGCGCCGCCGCCGCGATCTCGGCCTTGCGCCCTTCACGGTGATGAGCTGCGATAACCTGCCGGGCAATGGTCATGTGACCGAAAACGCCGTGGCGGGACTCGCCGATCTGATCGACCCCGCGCTCGGGGGCTGGGTGCGCTCCAGCGTCGCCTTCCCCAATGGCATGGTCGACCGCATCACGCCCGCCACCACCGACCGCGAGCGCACACTGCTCCGCGACACCTGGGGCATCGAAGATGGGTGGCCGGTGTTCTGTGAAGGCTTCACCCAATGGGTGCTTGAAGACAAATTCCCCGCCGGGCGTCCTGCGCTCGAACAGGTGGGTGTGCAATTTGTCGATGACGTCAGCCCCTTCGAGCTGATGAAAATCCGCATTCTCAATGGCGGGCACGCCAGCATTGCCTATCCGGGCGGTCTCCTCGACATCCATTATGTGCACGAGGCGATGGAGCACCCGTTGATCCGCGCCTTCCTCGACAAGGTGGAGCGCGACGAAATCCTGCCCATCGTGCCCCCGGTGCCCGACACCAACCTGAATAACTACTACGCGCTCATTGCGCAGCGCTTTTCCAACCCCAAGATCGGCGACACCATTGCGCGGCTCTGCCTCGATGGCTCGAACCGCCAGCCCAAATTCATCCTGCCCTCGGCAGCTGACCGGCTGAAAGCGGGCGAAAGCGTCACTGGCCTCGCGCTCGTCTCGGCGCTCTGGGCCCGCTACTGCTATGGCGAAAGCGATAGCGGCAAGCTGATCCCGCCCAACGATCCCAATTGGGACCGCCTGACGGCGCAGGCGAAAAAGGCCCGGGCCAATCCCGCCGCCTGGCTTGAGATGACCGATATCTTCGGCACGCTCAGCGCCGATCCGCGCTATGTCGCCGCGTTCACCACCGCGCTCGCCGCGCTCTGGGCCGATGGCACGGCGGCAACGCTCAAGCGCTATATCGCCGGAACGCTGTGACGTGCTTGTGAGCCACCAGATTCCCTCTCTATAGTCCGGGCATGACCCGGCCTATCCGCCTTGTGATTTTTGACTGTGACGGCGTGCTGGTGGATAGCGAAGTGCTCGCTGTCCGCACGCTGGTTGCTGCCATGGCGGCCGAAGGCATTGATGTCAGCTTTGACTACGCGCTCGCGACCTTCCTGGGCCGCAGCCTCGCCTCGATTTCAGAAGGGCTGATGACGAGCCATGGCCGCCCGTTGGCCCCCTCCGTGCTCGAGGCCATGCGCGGCGATCTCTACACGCTCTACCGGGCCGAATTGCAGCCGACCCCCGGCATTGCCGAGGCGCTCGCGGCGCTCGATATCCCGTTCTGTGTCGCCTCATCGAGCCAGTTGGAGCGCATTGGGATCAGCCTAGAGGTGACGGGACTCGCCCCGGCCTTCGGGCCCCATGTGTTTTCCGCCAGCATGGTCAGCCGCGGCAAGCCGGCACCCGATCTCTTCCTCCATGCCGCGAAAGCCATGGGCGTCGACCCTGCCGATTGCCTCGTCATCGAAGATAGTCCCGCCGGGATCGAAGCCGCCCGCGCCGCAGGGATGCGGGTCTTTGCGTTTTTGGGCGGCAGCCATGTCGGTCCTGCCGGGCTGGCGGCGGCCGCTGCGGCGCTTGGGCCCGATGCGCGCCTCACCGACATGCGCGCGCTGGTGCCGCTGATCACCCGGCTCAATCGGCAGGCCGCAGGCGAGCCGTCGCCGCTGGTTGCCGCCGTGGATGTGGGCACGGCCAGCGCCCGCGCCGCGCTTGTCGATGCTCAGGGCGGCATGCTGGCCCGGGCCGAACACCTGATCGACATTCGCCGCGACAACCGCACGCGGGCCGAACACCGGTCCGAACAGATCTGGAGTGCCGTGAGCACGGCACTGCGCGAAGCCATGGATCGGGCCCGGGTCGATCCTGACGAAATCCGGGGGCTTGCCTTCGATGCGACGTGCTCGCTGGTGGTGCGCGACCGGACTGGCGCCCCCATCGCCGTCTCGCCCGAAACCGGCGAGGCCGATTGGGATACCATCGTCTGGCTCGATCACCGTGCCGGGGCCGAAGCCGATGCCTGCACCGCCACGCGTGACCCGGCGCTCGATAACCTCGGGGGCATCATGTTCCCCGAAATGCAGATCCCCAAGATCATGTGGCTGAAGCGCCATCTGGGCGACCGCTGGGGCGAAGTTGGATCGCTGTTCGATCTGGCCGATTTCCTCGCCTGGCGTGCTACCGGCAGCACCACGCGCTCGCTCTGCACGCTGGCGGCCAAATGGAGTTACAACCCTGCCGCGCCCGACCCCTGGCCCGTCGCCATGCTCGAAACCTGCGGCGTGCCCGATCTGCCCGAGCGCGCCGGAATTAAAGCCCCGCCGGTCCCGGTGGGAACGCCGATTGGTACCCTGACCGGTGCTGCGGCGCGCGATCTTGGCCTCAACCCCGGCACGCCCGTGGCCGCCGGCATGGTCGATGCTTTCGCCGGCGCACTGGGCGCGCTCGGGGCCGATGTGGCGCTGCCCGAAGGCACAGGGCGCGCCACCGCCATTGTCGCGGGCACCTCGACCGCCGTACTCTGCATGGCACGGGAGGCCGTGCAGCTGTCGGGCATCTGGGGTCCGTTCCGCGGCGCCATCATCCCCGGCGTTGCCGTCGTTGAAGGCGGACAATCCGCCGCCGGGGCCCTGCTCGATCACATCATCCGCAACCATGCGGCGGGCGGCGAACCCACCGCCGAACGTCACCAGAGCATTGGCCGCCGCATCAGCGAACTGCTGGCGCTGGAAGGCCCGGATCTCGGCGGACGGCTGCATGTGGTGCCGGATTTTCTCGGCAACCGCTCGCCGCTGGGCGATCCGCGCGCCATGGGCATTCTCTGGGGTCTGACACTCGAAAGCGATTTCGACAGCCTCTGCCGCCTCTACTGGCGCGCCGCCGTAGGGCTGGCGCTCAGTCTGCGACAAATTCTCACGCACCTTGGGCAGATCGGCTTTCTGCCCGATCTCGTGCCCATCGTCGGCGGGCACACGCGCTCGCCCGTGCTGCTGCAACTTTATGCCGATGCCATTGGCCGCAAGGTGCGTGGACCGGGGGTGCAGGATGCAACCCTGCTCGGCACCGCCATGGCGGCCGCCACTGGCGCCGGGCTTTTTCCCACGCTCGCGGCCGCCGCAGGCGCCATGCACCATCTGGGCCCGATCAAAACTCCGCGCCCCGACTACGAGCGACGCTTCATCCGCGATTACGCGGCGTTTCTCGCGCTGCAGGCCCACCGCGCCGAGGTCGAAGACCTGCTGCCGGCGCAGTGACAGCGGGGCCGAGCCTTGCCCGATTGGTGAGAGGACACAAGGTGATGCCCTGTCCCTGAGTTGACACCCGGCGCAGAACGCGCCCTCATTGCACAATGAGCAACCCAGCCCGATCCCTGCCGCCCGATCAGATTGCCCGCCTCAGCGCCGCCATCGATGCGCGGCGCGATGATCTCATTGCGCTCACGCAGGCTTTGATCCGCATCCCCACCATCAACCCGCCCGGCGCGCACTACCGCGACATCTGTGAGTTTCTCAAAACGCGGCTCGACGGCGCGGGCTATCAGGTGGAGCTGATCCGGGCAGCAGGCGCGCGCGGCGATTCCGACGCGCACCCGCGCTGGAATATTGTGGCCCGCCGCCCAGGGGTGGCCCCCGGCGATACCGTGCATTTCAATTCGCACCACGATGTGGTCGAAACCGGCTCGGGCTGGACCGTTGATCCCTTCGGGGGGCTGCTGCGCGATGGCCGCATCTATGGTCGCGGAGCCTGCGACATGAAAGGCGGGCTTGCCGCCTCGATCATTGCCGCCGAAGCCTTTGCCGAAACGGTGCCCGATTACCGGGGCGCCATTGAGATTTCCGCCACCGCCGACGAGGAGACCGGCGGGTTCGGCGGCGTCGCCTATCTCGCCGAACAGGGCTATTTCTCGCCCGAGCGCGTGCAGCACGTCATCATCCCGGAGCCGCTCAACAAGGACCGCATCTGTCTCGGCCATCGCGGTGTGTGGTGGGCCGAGATCGAAACGTTCGGACGTATTGCCCATGGCTCCATGCCGTTTCTGGGCGATAGTGCCATCCGCCACATGGCGGCGCTACTGGGCAGGTTCGAGAGCGAACTCTACCCCGCGCTTGCAGAAAAACACACCGCCATGCCGGTGGTGCCGCCCGGCGCGCGGCAATCCACGCTCAACATCAACTCCATCCATGGCGGGCAGGAAGAACCTGAAGCCGGCTACACCGGCTTCCCCGCCCCGGTCGTCGCGCATTCGGCCCGTATCGTCATCGACCGCCGCTACCTGATCGAGGAAACACCCGCCGCCGTGCGGCAGGAGGTGATCGACCTGCTCGATGGTCTCGTGCGCGACCGCCCCGGCTTCCGCTACGAAATCCGCGACCTCTGGACCATTCCGCCCACCCTGACAGACCGCGAGGCACCCGTGGTGACCGCCGTCTCCGACGCCATCCGCGCCGTTCTGGGGCTCGAACCGGATTATGTCGTTTCCCCCGGCACCTATGACCAGAAACATATCGACCGCATCGGGCGGCTGAAAAACTGCATCGCCTACGGCCCGGGCATTCTCGATCTCGCGCACCAGCCCGATGAATGGGTGGGCGTCGATGATATGCTCGATTCGGCCAGGGTGATGGCTGTCGCGCTCTTGCGGCTCATCGGCCCAGCGACGCCCTGAACCCGGAAGGCAGGTTTTTCATGAACGTAGGACAAAGGCGAAAAACAATCCGCGATCAGCGTCTCAACGCCAAATCCAATTTGCCCGCGCTGTTTCCAATACTCGACTAACTTTGTAGTGTTTAACGCAACCCGCTGGCCTCCGGCGGCAGCCTCAGGAAGGAAGACGAGATGAAGAAATCCTTGTTCATGCTGGCTCTTGCCGGCTCACTGGTTCTGGGTACGGCCCTCACCCCGGCCTTCGCCGCAGCCCGGACCGATGCCACCATCGGCCTCGTGCTCGAGCCCCCCAACCTCGATCCCACCGCTGGCGCCGCCGCGGCGATCGACGAAGTGGTCTATGCCAATGTGTTTGAGGGCCTGACGCGCTTTGCGCCCGATGGCTCGGTGACCCCCGCGCTCGCCAAGAGCTGGGATATCTCGGCGGATGGCCTCACCTACACCTTCCATCTCAACGCGGGCGTGAAGTTCCACGATGGCAGTGACCTCACCGCCGATGACGTGAAGTTCTCGTTCGACCGCGCCGTGGCCGCCGATTCGACCAATGCGCAAAAGGCGCTGTTCGCCGACATCAAATCGACCGACGTGGTGGACCCGCTCACCGTCACGCTCACTCTCGCCAAGCCGAATGGCAATCTGCTGTTCAACCTCGCCTGGGGCGATGCGGTAATTGTTGCGCCGGAAAGCGCCGCGACCAATGCGACAAAGCCCGTGGGCACCGGCCCCTTCGTGTTCAAGGATTGGGTGCAGGGCGACCATGTGAGCCTTGAAAAGAACCCGGCCTACTGGGGCACGCCCGTCAAGCTCGACAAGGCGACGTTCAAGTTCATTGGTGATCCGACGGCAGCCTCGGCTGCGCTGCTCGCCGGCGACGTGGATGCCTTCCCGAACTTCCCGGCGCCCGAAGCCATCGAGCAGTTCAAGTCCAACCCCGAGTTCCGCGTCGTGGTTGGCTCGACCGAAGGCGAGACCATCCTCGCCATCAACAACGAGCACATCACCGATGTGCGTGTCCGTCAGGCCATTGCCCATGCCATCGACCGGCAGGCGATCATTGATGGCGCCATGTTCGGCTATGGTACGCCTATCGGCACCCACTTCGCTCCGCATAACCCCGATTACGTCGATCTGACCGCGCAGTCGGCCTATGACCCCGACCTGTCGAAAAAGCTGCTGGCGGAGGCGGGCGTCACTGACCTTACCCTCACGCTGAAGCTCCCGCCGGTTGAGGGCTATGCCCGCCGGGGCGGCGAGATCATTGCGCAGGAACTGGCGGCCGTGGGCATCAAGACCACCGTCACCAATGTCGAATGGGCGCAGTGGCTGTCGGAAGTCTTCAGCGACAAGAACTACGACCTGACCATCGTATCGCACACCGAACCGCTCGATATTGGCATCTATGCCCGCGACGATTACTACTTCGGCTACCATTCCGACGCCTTCAAAAAGGTCATCGCCGACCTCGACAACAGCACCGATCCGGCAAAGCGGTCTGAACTGTTCAAAGCCGCCCAGAAGCAGATCGCCGATGATTATGTGAACGCCTTCCTGTTCGAACTGGCCAAAGTGGGCGTCGAACGCGCGAAGCTGCATGGTCTTTGGGAAAATGCCCCGACACAGGCGACCGACCTGACCGCCGTGTACTGGGACGAATAAGCCAACACCGGTGGAGCGGGCCCGCCCCGCACCACCCCCCGCCTTTCCGCTGATGCGTATGAGAAAGACCATGCCCTGATGCCCGCATACCTCGCCGGGCGATTCCTCTCCCTCGCTGCGAGCCTCCTCGCGGCGAGCCTGGTCATTTTCCTCGTTCTAGAAATTGTGCCCGGCGACCCGGCGCGCTTCATGCTGGGCATCAATGCGCAACCCGATACTCTGGCCGCGCTTCGCGCGCAGATGGGGCTCGATGCACCGGCGCTCACGCGCTATGTCACCTGGCTTTTCGGCCTGTTTCACGGCGATTTCGGCATCAGCTACACCTACAAGGTGCCCGTGGCTGAGCTGGTTCTGGACCGCATCTGGATTTCGCTGCCGCTGGCGCTGTTTGCGCTCGGCCTTTCCACCCTCATCGCCTTCCCCGCCGGGATCATTGCCGCCACGCGCCGCAATTCGCCCGCCGATGTTACCGTCATGGGCCTGACGCAACTGGGCGTCGCGCTGCCGAATTTCTGGTTCGCCATGCTGCTGGTCCTGCTCTTTGCTGTCACGCTGCGCTGGTTTTCCGCCGGGGGCTTTCCGGGCTGGGATGATCCGCTGCTCGCCATCCGCGCCCTGACGCTGCCCGCCGTGGCGCTGGCCCTGCCGCAGGCCTCGATCCTGTCGCGCGTCATGCGCTCGGCCATGCTCGATACCCTCAGCGAAGATTACGTGCGTACCGCCCGCGCCAAGGGCCTCAGCCGGGGCCAGACCCTGTGGCGGCACGCGCTGCGCAATGCGCTCATTCCCGTGCTCACCATTGTGGGTCTGCAATTTTCCTTCCTGCTGGCTGGCGCGATCATCATTGAAAACGTGTTTTTCCTCCCCGGCCTCGGCCGCCTCGTCTTCCAGGCCATTACGGCGCGCGATCTCATCGTGGTGAAATCCGTGGTCATGCTGTTGGTCGCCGCTGTGATCCTCGTGACCTTCCTTGTCGATGTGACCTATGCGCTGGTCGATCCGCGCCTGCGGAGAACCAGCCCATGAGCGCACTGTCCGCCCCCCACCGCCAGGGCCTGGTGCGCATGGCGCTCCGCTCGCCCAATCTGGTGGTTGGTGCCCTCATCACCGCGATTTTCGTCGGCGCTGCGCTGCTCTCTCTCGTCTGGACGCCCTACGAGTTCGCGGCACAGAACATTCCCAACAAGCTGAAGCCGCCGAGTCTCGAGCATTGGTTCGGCACCGATCATTTCGGCCGCGATATCCTGTCCATGATCATGGTCGGGGCGCGCACCTCCATCTCGGTCGCCTTCATCGCCGTCAGCGTCGCGGCGCTTTTCGGCATCCCGCTCGGGCTCTGGGCCGCTGCGCGGCGCGGCACGCTTCTTGATGATGTGCTGATGCGCCTCAACGATCTGGTCTTTGCCTTCCCCGCTCTGCTCATCGCCATTCTGATCACCGCCGTGTTCGGCCCGGGGGCCGTCAATGCCATCATCGCGGTGGGGCTCTACAATGTGCCGGTGTTCGCGCGGCTGGCGCGCGCCGGGGCGCTCAGCCTCTGGCCCCGCGAATTCATCCTCGCGGCCCGGGTATCGGGCAAGGGTGCCGTCCGCATTTCGCTGGAGCATATCCTGCCCAATCTCCTCAATACGCTGGTGGTGCAGGCCACCATCCAGTTTGCCCTTGGCATTCTCGCTGAAGCGGCGCTCGCCTATGTCGGGCTCGGGGTGCAACCGCCAACGCCGAGCTGGGGCAAGATGCTGGCCGATAGCCAGACCATGGTTGGCCTCGCCCCGCATGTGGCGCTCGTGCCGGGCCTCACCATCGTGCTGATGGTTCTGGGTGTGAACCTTTTGGGCGACGGCCTTCGCGACCTGTTCGATCCCCGGCTGCGGGGGCGCCCATGAGCCTCCTTACCATCGAAAACCTCGCGGTGAGCATTGGCGGCACCCCCATTCTCAAGGGCATCGACCTGGCTGTAAACGCTGGAGAAGTGCTCGGCATCATTGGAGAATCCGGCTCCGGCAAATCCATGACGGCTCTGGCCACGCTGCAACTCCTGCCCGAAGCGGCCCGCGCCACCGGCGCGATCCGGTTCGAGGGCACCGACCTCATGACCCTCGATGACCGCGCCATGCGCGCCATCCGCGGCGGCAGGATCGGCATGGTCTTCCAGGAACCGATGACCGCGCTCAATCCGGTCAAGACCATCGGCGACCAGGTGGCGGAAACGGCCCGCCTGCATGGCGGGTTGAGCCATAAGGCTGCGCTCGCTGTGGCGCGCCAGACGCTCGATAGAGTGGAACTGCCCGCCCCGCGTTTCGGGCTTGGCCTCTACCCGCACGAACTCTCGGGCGGCCAGCGCCAGCGCGTGGTTATCGCCATGGCGATTGCCATGCGGCCGAAGCTGCTCATTGCCGACGAGCCGACAACTGCGCTCGATGTCACCACCCAGGCACAAATCCTCAAGCTGCTTGAAAGGCTGGTGCGTGAGGATGGCATGGGCATGCTGTTCATCTCGCATGATCTTGGCGTAGTCGCGGGGCTCGCCGACCGCGTGGCCATCATGCGGGCGGGCGAAGTGGTGGAACAGGGCCCGACGCTCGGCCTGTTCCGGGCCTTGCAGCACCCCTATTCGCAGGCACTCCTCAGCGCTTCATCGCACCAGCCGCAGCGGCACCCCACGCCGCCGCCCGATGCCGAACCCGTGCTCGCCATCGAGGGCGCCGTGCGCACCTACCCGCTGCCCCGCAGCGGGTTTTGGGGCAAGCCCCGGCACTTCACCGCCGTCAAGGGTGTGAGCCTCATGGTGCGGCGCGGCGAGAACATCGGGCTCGTCGGCGAAAGCGGCTGCGGCAAGTCCACCCTCGCCCGCGCCATCATGGCGCTCGACCCCCTGGAGGGTGGGCGCATTTCCATTGCCGGCAAGCCGCTGTCGAAAAAGGGCGCGGATTTCGCAACCCGGCGCAATCTGCAGGTGGTGTTTCAGGATCCCTATGGCTCATTCAACCCCCGCCACCGCGTGGACCGGCTGGTGGGCGAACCCTTCCACCTGCTCGGCAGCGCAGCACCTGAAGGGCCCGAGCGCACCCGCCGCATCGGTAAGGCGCTCAGCGAAGTCGGGCTCACTCCCGCCGATGCCGAAAAATACATCCACGAGTTTTCCGGCGGCCAGCGCCAGCGCATTGCCATCGCCCGCGCGCTGATCCTCGAGCCCAGCCTGATCATCCTCGATGAAGCCGTGTCGGCGCTGGATGTCTCGATCCGCGCGCAGATTCTCGATCTTCTGGCCGATCTCTCGATCAGGCTTGGGGTCAGCTATCTCTTCATCTCGCATGATCTCTCGGTAGTGCGCGCCATCACCGACCGCGTGCTGGTGATGAAAGCCGGCGAAATTGTTGAAGAGGGCGAAACCGAACGCGTCTTCACTGCGCCCAACCACCCCTATACCCGGGAGCTTCTGGCCGCGACGCCCAATGTCGAAGCGGCCCTTAAAGCCCGCGAGGCCCGCCCATGACAACGCCCGACCTGTTCTTTGATTCCGCCCGCTGCCTGATCGGTGGCCAATGGGTTGCCCCGCTTGCGGGCGAAACCCTCGGCGTTGAAAACCCCTCTACCGGGCTCGAGATTGCCCGCATCGCGCGCGGACAGGCCGCCGATATCGATCGCGCCGTTACCGCCGCCCGCGCGGCGCTCAACAGCGACTGGGGCCAATTGCCCGCCGCTGACCGGGGCAGGCTCCTCAGCCGCCTCGGCACGCTGGTGCGCAACCGGGCCGATGACCTCGCGCGCATTGAAGCGCTGGATGTCGGCAAGCCGCTGAAACAGGCCCGCGCCGATGCGCTGGCGCTCGCGCGTTACCTCGAGTTCTATGGCGGCGCTGCCGACAAGATTACCGGCGAAACCCTGCCCTATCTGTCCGGCTATACCGTCTACACCCTGCGCGAACCGCATGGGGTGACGGGCCACATCATTCCGTGGAACTACCCGATGCAGATCATCGGGCGCTCGGTCTCGGCGGCGCTGTGCATGGGCAATGCCGCCGTCATCAAGCCCGCCGAAGAAGCCTGCCTTACCGCGCTCGCCTTTGGGCAACTGGCGCTCGAAGCCGGGTTTCCGCCGGGTGCCATCAACATCGTGCCGGGCCTTGGCGAGGAAGCGGGCGCAGCGCTCACCGCCCATCAGGGGGTGAACCACATCTCCTTCACCGGCTCCCTCGCCGTGGGGCAGCTCGTGCAGCAGGCCGCCGCGAAAAACGTCGTGCCGGTCACGCTCGAACTCGGCGGTAAGTCCCCGCAGATCGTGTTCGATGATGCCGATCTCGACCGGGCTCTGCCCTTCCTCGTCAACGCCGGCATTCAGAACGCCGGGCAAACCTGCTCGGCCAGCTCACGCCTCCTCGTGTCGCGGCACATCCACGATGAACTGCTGGATCGGCTCGCGGCGCGCTACCGCGCTCTCCGCGTTGGCCCGGCCCTGGCCGATCTCGATCTCGGCCCGCTGGTTTCAGCGCGGCAGAAGCAGATTGTCGCGGGCTTTCTCGCTGATATCGGCAGTGCCGAAATCGCGGCGCGCGGCACGCTGAGCGACGAGGCCACGGGCGGGCACTATCTCGCCCCCACCCTCGTTTCCCGCGTCGATCCGGGTCACCGGCTGGCCCAGGACGAAATCTTCGGGCCCGTGCAGGTGGTCATCCCCTTTGACGATGAGGCCGATGCCATCGCCATCGCCAATGGCACCGACTATGGGCTCGTGGCCGGGGTCTGGACGCGCGACGGCGGCCGCCAGATGCGGCTCGCCCGCGCCATCCGCACCGGGCAGATTTTCATCAACAATTATGGAGCCGGTGGCGGCGTCGAGCTGCCCTTCGGCGGGGTCGGCAAATCGGGCCACGGCCGCGAGAAAGGCTTCGAGGCGCTGTACGGCTTCTCGGTGCTGAAGACCGTGGCCGCGTGGCATGGCTGAAAGGACAAATTCCATGAGACTGGCTGGCAAAACCGCAATCGTCACCGGCGGCGCCTCGGGCTTTGGCGCCGGGATCGTGCGCAAGTTCACGGCCGAAGGCGCGCGGGTGATGATCGCCGATCTGAACGAAGCGGGCGCGAAAGCGCTGGCCGCCGAACTCGGCGCGCTCTGGTGCGCCGTCGATGTGTCGAACGACGAGAGCGTCAATGCCATGGCCGGCAGCGCGCTCGGCCGCATGGGCCAGATCGACATTCTGGTCAATAACGCCGGGATTTCGCACCTGCCCGCCCCGCTCGATGAAATCTCGGAGGCTGATTTTGACCGGGTCTTCGCAGTCAATGTGAAATCGGTCTATCTGACGGCCCGCCACGTGGTGCCGCACATGAAGGGCCGCCGCAAAGGGGCCATTCTCAACGTGGCCTCGACCGCCGCCGTCAGTCCGCGCCCGCGCCTGAGCTGGTACAATGCCTCCAAGGGGTGGATGGTGACCGCCACCAAATCCATGGCCATTGAACTCGCGCCGCTGGGCGTTCGGGTCAATGCCATCCTGCCGGTGGCGGGTGAAACCCCGCTGCTCAAGACCTTTATGGGCGAGGATACGCCCGAGATGCGGGCGAAATTCCTCTCCACCATTCCCATCGGCCGCTTTTCGACACCCGAAGACATGGGCAATGCCGCCGCCTTCCTCTGTTCCGACGAGGCCTCGATGATTACCGGGGCCGCATTGGGCGTCGATGGCGGGCGCACGATCTAGGAGGCTTTTGCGATGCTTGAGGATTGTCTCGGCAACCCGGTCAGCAGGGCGGGCCCCGCCGGCCTTCAGGGCATCAATGATTTCGTCTCGGGCTTTCTCGCCTACGAGCGGCGTGCCGCCAACATTCTGGCAGCGGCCGAGGCCGACCCCGACTGCGTGCTGGCAACCATCTACGCGGGCTTGCTCTGGATGTTCCTTGAGGCGCCCACGGCACGCGGCGCCGCCACGGTGTTCTATGATCGGGCTGCGGCTGGCCTCGCCACTGCCAACCCGCGCGAACAGATGCTGCACGCGCTCCTTGGCCGCTTCATGGCCAATGACATTCCCGCCGCACTTCGCCTCGGCGACGACATCATCGCCCGCTACCCGCGTGATCTCGCGACGGTAAAGCTGCACCAGTATATGAATTTCAACCGCGGCAACGCCGCCGAAATGCTGCGCATTGCGCGGGCCGTGGAGAGCGAGAACGTCGAGAACCCGTATCTGCACGGCATGCTGGCCTTCGCCTATGAGCAGACCCATGATCTCGCCACCGCCGAGACCGAAGCGCGGCTGGCCCTGAAGCTGCGGGCGAAAGAGCCGTGGGCGCAACACGCGCTCGCCCATGTCATGCTCGGGCAGGGCCGGGTGCGCGAAGGCGTGGATTTTCTCAACGAAGCCAAAGCGACCTGGGTCGATCTCAACTCGTTCATGTACACGCATAACTGGTGGCACAAGGCGCTGTTTCACATCAGCATGGGCGACAACGAGACTGTGTTCGACGCCTATGATCACCATGTCTGGGGCATTGAACCCGACTACTCGCAGGATCAGGTGGGGGCCGTGTCGCTGCTCGCCCGCATGGAAATCGCGGGCATGGATGTCGGCAATCGGTGGGCCGATGTTGCCGACCATATGAAGACCCGCGCCCACGACACGGTGCAGCCCTTCCTCAGCCTGCAATATCTCTATGGCCTCGATAAAGCCGGACGCGCCGAGGCCGACGACCTGTTCCGCGCCATTGAAGACAAGGCGCACAGCGCGAGCGATTTCGACCGGCTGGTCTGGCTCGATGTGGCCCTGCCGGCGGCGCGCGGCGTTCGGGCTCATGCGCGCGGCCAGTTCCCGGAAGCCGCCCGCTGGCTCGCCCTCACCAATCCCCGCCTCACCGAAATTGGCGGCAGCCACGCCCAGCGCGATCTGTTCGGCCAGTTGCTGCTCGACGCGCACCTCAAATCCGGACATTGGTCCGAGGCACGGCTCCTGCTCGAAAAGCGCAAGCTGTGGGATCCGGATAGCGTACCGCTCAACCGCGCACTGACTATGGTCAACGCCCGGCTGTGGACGGCTGACTAAACAGGATTTTGGAGACGCCCATGCAGACCGGACCGCGCAATCTCATCACCGATGTTGTGGGCCTCAAGGTGGGCAATGCCGAACATCACGGCATCAAGACCGGCACCACGGTGCTGGTGGCCGACCGGCCGTTGCGCGCCTCGGTCGATGTCATGGGCGGCTCGCCGGGCACGCGCGAAACCGACCTGTTAGCGCCGGACAAGCTGGTGGAAGAGATCGACGCGCTGGTGCTCTCGGGCGGGTCCGCCTATGGGCTCGATGCCGCGTCGGGCGTGCACGAGGCGCTCCGCCGCATGGGCCGGGGCTTCCGGGTGGAAAAAGCCATCATCCCCATCGTGCCCTCAGCCATCATCTTCGATCTCATCAATGGCGGCGACAAGGATTGGGCCGAAAATCCCTATCGGGCGCTGGGGGTTGAGGCGCTCGCCAGAGCCGATGTCGATTTTGCCCTCGGCACCGTCGGCGCGGGCACCGGTGCCCTGACTGCCAACCTCAAGGGCGGGCTCGGTTCGGCCTCCCTTGTCACCCCGGCGGGGCATACCGTGGGGGCGCTGGTCATTGCCAACCCCACGGGCAGCGTCACCATGGGCGACACCCCACATTTCTGGGCCGCGCCC
Source organism: uncultured Hyphomicrobiales bacterium (assembly GCA_903828145.1). Lineage (GTDB taxonomy): Bacteria > Pseudomonadota > Alphaproteobacteria > Rhizobiales > Devosiaceae > Devosia_A. The sequence goes on from CAIKKY010000007.1 coordinate 36,928, forward strand.
TTTGAGACGGGCCATGAATTCGGCGGGCTCGGACCGCTCCTGACCCCGCTCGATTTTGCCGCCACCGCGCGCTCAAAGCGCGATTGGGTGGGGCCTTTGAGCAATACGACCATCGCCATCGTCGCGACCGACGCCGATCTGACGAAAGCGCAGCTCAAGCGCCTCGCCGTCGCCGCGCAGGATGGCATCGCCCGCGCCACGAGCCCCGCGCATACGCAGGTTGATGGTGATCTGGTGTTTTCCGTCTCGACCGGCCAGCGCGCGATCACCGATCCGGTGATCGAAACCCTGCACCTCGGCCATGCGGCGGCCGTGGCCCTGTCGCGCGCGATCGCGCGGGCCATCTATCACGCAAGCCCGGCGTCGCACGATCCCGTGCCTACCTGGCAGGACAAATGGGGCCGCTCAGCGGACAAGCCATAGCCGTTCAACCCGCTCTATCGCCGGGCGATAGCAGCAGGGGACCAAAGGATCGGGGAGGCTGGACGGGGGTCGTGGGCGCCTGTCAGCGGCGGGTTACGGCAATGCTGAACAGGGCTTCACGTTCGGCGCGCGGGGATTTCGACGCGGTGCTGGGCGACAGGTCCGTCTCATCGACAACACGCTCGGTGCGCTCGTTGACGGATTGGACGCGGTACAGCACGGGGCCTTTGTCGTGCGGCAGGCAGGCCAGCACTTCACAGGGGCCTGCGGGACGATCACTAAAGCGCGGTGAGGAACGCAACTCGAGCATCTGACCGACTTTAAAATGGTGCGGCATGACGCTTTACTCCGGTAGGGTGCAGGGGCGTCAACGACGCCCCTGCGAAATCTGGCTCAGGCGAGCTTCAGATTGATCGCGGATTCGCGACCGTCGCGACCACGTTCGATTTCGTAGGTGACCTTCTGGCCATCAGCGAGACCCGAAATGCCAGCGCGTTCAAGCGCAGTGGCGTGGACGAAAGCGTCCTTGCCGCCATTGTCGGGCGAGATAAAGCCGAAGCCTTTGGTGGAATTATAGAACTTAACGGTGCCGTCGATCATAACGACCTCTCAGAATTGGCTCGAAGCGATGCAAGCGAGCGGTTTCCCCAGCGCACGTTGCAACTGGGGCCAATCAACGTTTGCAGATCGGAAGGAAAGCCAAGCAACCGGGAAGCCCGGGAGGATGATTTCGCCATCTTGGGCAGAAACGTATTCCCCTTCATCTACCCCAATTGCGCCAAAGTCAAGGCAGGCGTCATTCTGGCGGGATTGAACGGGCCGTCAGGTGAAAGCCCAAACTGAACCCGGCGATGTTTGAGCCGCTTTTTGAGCGCAACTTGCGCCGGTGTGCGCCCGGGCTCATGGCCGCCGGTTCATTTCGGCTTCCGCTGCGGCAACCTGCTGTTTTACCGCCATGAAACTATCCGGCGTCACCGAGATCGAGTCGATGCCAGCCGCGACGAGGAACTTTGCGAACTCGGGATGATCGCTCGGGGCCTGCCCGCAGAGCCCCACCTTGGAGCCCGATCGGCCGGCCTTCTCGATGACGGTCGAGATCATCCAGCGCACCGCCGCATCCTGCTCGTCGAACAGCTTGGCGAGCGGCCCGGAATCCCGATCCACCCCCAGCGTGAGCTGGGTCAGATCATTCGAGCCGATGGAGAACCCGTCAAAGCGCTTGGCGAACTCTTCGGCCAGAATAACGTTCGAAGGAATCTCACACATGACATAGACCTCCAGCCCGTTCTCGCCGCGCCTGAGCCCGCTGTTTGCCATTTCAGCCAGAACCCTGTCGGCCTCGTCCGGCGTGCGGCAGAACGGGATCATCACCACGACATTGCTGAACCCCATAGTTTCCCGAAGGTACCGGATGGCGGCGCATTCGAGCGCAAACCCCTCACGATAGGCCTCGGAATAGTAGCGCGACGCCCCCCGGAATCCGATCATCGGATTTTCCTCTTTCGGCTCGAAATCACGCCCGCCCATCAGCCCGGCATATTCATTGGTCTTGAAATCGCTCATCCGCACGATCACCGGCTTGGGATAGAGCGCCGCTGCAAGGCGCGAGAGGCCACGCGCCAGCGTGTGGACGAAGTAATCAGCGCCCGACTCCCACCCCGCGACCAGCCGCGCGATCCGGGCCCGTTCGGCCTTGGCGGTCACCCGTTCGGGGTGCAGAAGCGCCATGGGGTGCGCCCGGACGGCGTTGGAAATCACGAATTCCATCCGTGCCAGCCCGACGCCATCGGCCCCGAGCCGCCACCAGCGGAACGCCGCGCCGGGATCGCCGAGATTCAGCATCAGCTGTGTGCGGGTGGCGGCCAATGCGCCGGGATCAACCCGGGTTTCGGTAATGGCGAGCGCCCCGGCATACACCGTGCCGACCTCGCCCTCGCTGCAGGCTACGGTGATGCTCATGCCGTCGCTGAGCCGCGTCGTGGCATTGCCTGCGCCCACAATAGCCGGCAGTCCCAGCTCGCGGCTGACAATGGCCGCATGCGAGGTGCGCCCGCCATGATCGGTGACAATGGCGCTCGCGCGCTTCATCAGCGGCACCCAATCGGGGTCGGTATTGCCGGTGACGAGAATGGCACCATCGGGAAACCGGGCGAGATCACGCGGGTTGTCGATCCGGCACACCAGCCCGCTGGCCGCCCGGTCGCCAATGGCAATGCCCCTGACCAGAACCTCGCCGCCCTTTGCCACCGACACGGACGTGAAATCGGCCCCGGTCTGGCGCGAGCGCACCGTCTCGGGCCGCGCCTGCACAATGAACATCTCGCCGGTTATCCCGTCGCGCGCCCATTCAATATCCATCGGCCGCCCGTAATGGTCTTCGATGATCACCGCCCAGCGCGCCAGCTCGAGCACAGCCGCATCATCGAGCACGAACGTGCCGCGCTCCGCCTTGGAGGTTGGGATGTTTCGCGTCGGACTATGGCCCGTCCAGTAGATCATCTTCTTCGCCTTGGCCCCGAGGCGCCGCGTGATGATCGGCACGAGGTCTGTGCGCGCCAGCAGCGGCTTGAACACGCAAAACTCATCGGGATCGACGGCGCCCTGCACCACGTTTTCGCCAAGGCCCCACGCGCCGTTGATCAGCACCACGCCCGGAAACCCGGTCTCGGTATCGAGCGTGAACATGACGCCCGACGCCCCGACATCCGAACGCACCATGCGCTGCACGCCGATCGACAGTGCCACCTTCATATGGTCGAAGCCGCGCGTCTTGCGGTAGCTGATCGCCCGATCGGTAAACAGCGACGCAAAACAGCGCCGGGCCGCCGCAAGCAGCGCCGTCTCGCCCCGGATATTCAGAAAACTCTCCTGCTGACCGGCAAAGCTCGCATCCGGCAAATCTTCGGCCGTGGCACTCGATCGCACCGCGACATCGAGCGTGGGGTTCCCCGCCGCGAGCGCGAGCTGCCGATAGGCGGTGCAGATCGCTTCGGCGAGATCAGCCGGAAATGGCGCCGCCCCGATCAGCGCCCGAATGCGGCTCCCGGTTTCCGACAGGCTCGCCGCCCCGCTCTCCCACTGGGCCAGGGCCGCCGTCACGGGCGCCTGCAGTCCGTTGGCGGCCATAAACTGCCAATAGGCATCCGCTGTGGTGGCAAAGCCATCGGGCACGCGCACGCCGCGCGGGGCCAGCGTGCCCACCATTTCACCCAGTGAGGCGTTCTTGCCGCCCACCTTGCCCACATCGCCGCGGCCAATATCACGAAACCAAAGAACCAAAGTCATATCCGCCGCCTCCCAAGTCTAACTCTCCATAATGATGGACAGATATCGATCAAAACGGATGATCTAGATCAACGAGACCGGTTTTGGCCGGTGAAAGTCTTGAGGGGAGGGAGATCACACAATGACCCATTCTCGCACGGCCCTGATTGGCGCAATCGGCGACACCCATATCGCACTCGCTGTTGGCGATGTGGACGAGATGTCCGTCACCCAGTTCGCCCTGCTCAGCAGCGCCGACTTCGCCTCACCCATGGAGGCTATTGCCCGCTACCTGAAGTCAGTCCCGGTTCCGCCGCGATCTGTGGCGCTGGCGGTTGCGGGCGAGGTGACGGGCGAGAGCGTCGCCATGGCCGCGCGGGGCTGGCACTTTTCGGCCCAGGACATCGGCGCGGTGCTCGGCACAGACAGAGTGATGCTCGTGCCGGAAATGGAGGCGCTCGTGCGCTTTGTGCCGCATGTGCAGGCGGCCGACCTCGTGATCGTCAATACAGGAACGCCGACCCCCGATACCCCCGTGCTGCTGATTAATTGCGGCAACAGCCTGGGCGCTGCCGCCAGTCTTGGCCCCAAGTGGACGGGCCCCATCGTGCACGGACAGGTCGACTTCATGGACCTGCCCGGCGATGTGCACGGCCTCAAAGGCTTTGACCGGGCCGCTGACCTGCTCACCGGCCCCGGGCTGATGGCGGCCTATCACACGCTGCGCGGCGCCAAAGCCAATGGCTCCGCCGCCGCCGTGATTAAACTCGGGCTCTCAGGGGACGACGATATCGCCAGCGCGACCCTCGATCTGGTGGCCCGCTCGCTGGGCCAGTTTGCCGGTGAGCTGACCCTCGCCTATGGCGCCGGTCGGGTCTTCATGGCCGGGACCGTGGCGAGCAGCCTTCTGCCGCACCGGCTGGAGCAGTTCATGCAGGGCTTTACCGCCAAGGGACAGGCCGCCGCCCGAATGGAGGCCATTCCCGTGGCCATCATCAAGACCGCCGCCGATGCCGCCATGCGCGGAGCGGCCGCCCTGTTCGCGGCTCGGCCCGAGGCATGAAGCCGCTATCGCTGCCGTTCACACGGATGTGCTGAGGCCCTGCCCCCATCGCGTGGGGTCGGGCCTTTCGCTTTTTCGGCCCCGGGCACACAGTCAGCAGCACCCAACCCGGCCGGAAAGCTACCGAACGCCCGGAAAACGGCACAGACGGGAAACGATGCATACGCATGCAAAAGCGTTTGCATTCGTATGCAAGCGAAACTAAGCTTACCCCTGCGGATCGTGGTGGATGGGCAAAGTCCTGGCACCAAAGACCCGTCTCCCAAGCCCTGAGCCCTTGCTGCTAAGGGGGCAGGAGAGCATCTCGAGGACACAGGAGAACGACATGAAACACATTCTGGGAGCAGGCGTATCCGTCGCCGCCCTTATGCTGACTGCCACGGTGGCGTTTGCCGATTGCGGCGCACCGGCCGGGTCGGTTCGCATTCTTTCGAACGATTTTAACGCGCTCAAGGTTGTGGCCACCGCCGCAGCCGAATGCGCGTCTGACACGGTCACCGTGACCGCCAACCAGACCACCGAGCACAAGAATATCCAGGGTCCGGCGCTCACCGCCAACCCGGCCGAGTACACCGTGGCCATGGTCGCGAACAACTCGATCGTGCCGCTGATGAATGATGGCCTGATCCGCTCGCTCGATGATCTGGTTGCCAAGTACGGCCAGGAACTCCAGCCGAACCAGCTCATCAAGATCGATGGCAAGGTCATGGCGATTGCCTTCATGGGCAATGGCCAGCACCTGATCTATCGCAAGGACATTCTTGAGAAGGCCGGCGTTGCCGCCCCGCAGTCCTATGACGACGTACTTGCCGCCGCCAAGGCGATCAAGGATGCCGGTCTGATGGAATACCCGCTCGCCGCTTCGGTGAAGCCGGGTTGGGATCTCGCTGCCGAATTCGTGAATGATTACCTCGCGACCGGCGCCGATTTCTTCGAGCCCGGCACGGCCACGCTCACCATCAACAACGAGAATGGCAAGAAGGTTCTCGCGCTCATGCAGGCGGAAATCGCCTACATGGACCCGGCCACCTACCTGACCTTCGACGCAACTGAAATCCAGAAGCAGTACGAAGCTGGCAAGGTTGCCATCATCAATGAATGGGGCTCGATTGCGGGCGCCATCCTCGATGGCAAGGACTCCGCCGAAGGCGTTGCGGAGAACACCGTGATCGCTGGCGCTCCGACCTTTGCAGGCGGCACCATCCCGGCGGCAGCGCTGTGGTGGGATGGTTTCACCATCGCCAAGAACATCTCGGACGCCGATGCGGAAGCCTCGTTTGTGGCCATGCTGCACGGCATCAGCCCGGATGTGGTCAAGGCCAACCCCGATGCAGCCACCTGGCTGGTCAAGGGCTTCGAGCCCGGTCCGGCGGCCGTCGGCGTGATCGCGAATGCCACCAATGGCGCGCGCGCTTACCCGATGAACCCCTACATCGGTCTCCTGCACACCGCGCTGTCGGCTGAACTGGCCGATTTCGTGGCTGGCAAGGAAGATGCCGACAAGGCCCTGGCCGATACCGAAGCGGCGTATAACACTGCCGCCAAGGAAGCCGGTTTCCTGAAGTAAGCCTAAAAGGCATAACAGGGGGGCGGTTCGCGCCGCCCCCTCATTATTTGAAAGCCAGCGCGACTGGGCCGCTAACGGTAGACCGGACATGCCGCACAAGACTTTCCTAGCGTTCATTCTCCCCTCCATCATCGCCATGGTGCTGTTCATCGCGCTGCCGATCATCTCGGTCGCCGTGCAGTCGCTGTATGTCGAACATGACAAGGTGCTGGTGACGGTTGAGAACTGCCAGCCGCTCGGCGGCTGCACCACTGAAACCGTGGTGGATTCCGAGGCGACCGCCAAGCTGAAGGCGGTTGCGCCGCTCGGTGAATTCAACGGGCTGGGCACCTATTTCAACCACGCGCATCTTGCGATCGACGAAGTGGCCGAGATCGTTTCAGACAATACCGGTTTCGCCGACATCGTGGCGCGGCTTTATAACCTGCCGTTCTATCGCGCCCTGTCGTTCACGCTGGCCTATTGCTTCATCGTCACGCCGCTCGCCATGCTGCTGGGGTTCCTGATCGCGCTCGCCATCAACATGGTGCCGCGCCTCCTCAAGGGCCCGGTGATCTTCTTCTCGCTCTTGCCCATGATCATCACGCCACTGATCGGCTCATTGATCCTCTACTGGATGATCAGCGCCGAGGGCATTCTGGGCGTGGGGCTCAAATGGCTGTTCAGCGATCCGACCCTGAGCCTCAAGTCATCCCTGCCGCTGACCTGGATCACGCTCATCATCTACGGCATCTGGACCAATGCGCCCTTCTCCTTCGTGGTGTTCTATGCGGGCCTGCAAACCGTGCCCGGTGACACCATGGAAAGCGCCATGATCGATGGCGCGAGCCGCTGGGAGCGCATCCGCTATGTGGTCATGCCGCACCTGCGCCCGCTCGCCACCTTTGTCGCGCTCGTCCAGCTCATGGATAATTTCCGGGTGTTCGAACCCATCGTCGGCCTGTCGGCGCAGGCCAATGCGACCTCGCTCAGCTTCGCCATCTTCAACGATCTGCGCAACCAGAACGCCCAGCAATACGGCTCGGCCGCCACCACCTCGATGCTGACCATTATCGGCGTCATCATCCTACTCATGCCGGTGCTGATCCGCACCTGGCGCGAATATCACCAGAAAAGCTGAGGGGAAGGCCCATGTCGCTCGTCAACCGCCAACCGTTCACGCTCAAGCTGGTCGCCAGCCTGTTCATCATCGTCTGGCTGGTGCTCGCCGCTTTCCCGTTCCTGTGGACCGTGTGGGGCTCGTTCAAGGTCGAAAGCGACTTCTTCTCGCGCGAGAGTTTCTGGCACGCGATTACCGGCTTTTATACCCAGAAGGAAACCGGCTCGGCCTTCACCGGCAACGGCTATTATGGCGCCTGGGTCGAAAGCAAATTCTGGAAAGCCGTCATCAACACGGTGATCGTCACGCTGTCGGTCACCGTGATCTCGCTGACACTCGGCACGCTGGGCGGCTATGCGCTCGCCCGGTCCGGCCGACGCTACGCATTCTGGATTCTGATCGCGGCGCTGGTGTTCCGCGCCATGCCGCATATCACGCTGGTTTCGGGCTATATGCTGCCCTTCTTCCAGCTCAATATCTGGGGCTATCTGCCCACCTCCATCATCGTGCTCGTGGCTATCAACCAGCCCTTCACGCTGTGGATGCTGCACTCGTTTTTCCTGTCGATCCCGAAGGATCTCGACGAAAGCGCCATGGTCGATGGCTGCTCGCGCTTTGAGGCGTTCCGCCGCGTGGTCATTCCGGTCATGTGGCCGGGCGTCATCACCACGGGGCTCTTCAGCTTTCTGCTCGGCTATAATGATTTCGCCGTCACCGCGATGCTGTTGAGCCAGGATAACCAGACCATGGTGCCGAAGATTTCGAGCTATCTCGGTTCGATCTACGATAATGGCCACGTCATGTACGCGGTGGCCGCCGTGGTTTCGGCCACTGTGCCTTTGTTCATGCTGGTGCTGTTCTTCCAGCGCCAGATCGTTTCGGGTCTCACCGCCGGCGCGGTGAAGGGGTAAGTCTCATGGCACGCATCGAGCTCAAAAACGTGTCGCGGCGCTGGCACAATTTCGTAGCCGTCGACAATTTCAACCTGACCATTGCCGACCAGGAATTTCTGGTGCTGCTCGGGCCCTCGGGCTGTGGCAAAACCACGACCATGCGCATGATCGCGGGGCTGGAAGAAGTCTCCTCCGGCGAAATCTGGCTTGGCGACCGCATGGTCAACCGGCTCGAGCCCAAGGACCGCGACATCGCCATGGTGTTCCAGTCCTATGGCCTCTACCCGAACATGAGCGTGTACGAGAACATCCGCTTTCCGCTCAAGGTGCGCAAAGTGCCGAAGGCCGAACACGATGAACGCGTGATGCGCGCGGCGCGGATGGTGGAACTCACCGATCTGCTCGAGCGGCGCCCGGCGGCCCTCTCGGGCGGCCAGCGGCAGCGCGTGGCGCTCGCCCGTTCCATCGTGCGCGAACCGACGGCCTTCCTCATGGACGAACCGCTGTCGAACCTCGACGCCAAGCTGCGCGTCTCGACCCGGGCCCAGATCAAAAACCTGCACCACACGCTGAAGACCACGACCATCTATGTCACGCACGACCAGATTGAGGCCATGACCCTGGCCGACCGCGTGGTGGTCATGAACAAGGGCCTGATCCAGCAGGTCGGCACGCCGACTGAAATCTATGATCGTCCGGCCAACACCTTCGTCGCCGGGTTCATTGGTTCCCCGGCCATGAACCTGGTTTCGGGCAGCGTGAGCGAGGGCGTGTTCACGGGTGAAAGCATCGCCATCAGGGGCGTGCCCGGCTCGATCAACGGTCCGGTGACGCTCGGCTTCCGCGCCGAAGACGCAGCGCTGGTGCCCGAAGGCGGTGAAATCAGCGCGCCGATCTATTCGCTCGAACTGCTGGGCGACGCCTCGATGGTCAGCATGCGGCTCGGCGGCGAACTGGTGTCGATCAAGGCCGGCAAGGACTATCGCGCCGAAATCGGCGATCCCGTGCGGGCGCGTGTGCCGGTTGCGGCGTGCCATTTCTTCGACCGCTCCACCGGACAACGCATCGGGGGTTGATGATGCCACCTGCCGCGCTCGACAATCGCGCCAAAGCCGATGGCCATTCCATTCCGCCCGAACGCATCGAGCCGATTGAAAAAGGCGCGACGTGGCTCCGCGATTGCGTGGCCACGCTCAAAACCTATCTTAAACAGCGGCCGCGCCCATGACTCCCGCCGATCTTGACCTCATCAGCGCCGGAACTGCCCTCCGGGCAGGGTCACTGACCTCGGAAAACCTGATCGGCGCGGTGCTCGACCGGATTGCCCAGCGCGAGCCCACGCTCAACGCCTTTACCGCTCTTTATGCCGACAGGGCCCTGGCGGCAGCGCGCGCGGCAGACCGCGACCTCATGAATGGCATCGACCACGGTCCGCTGCATGGCCTGCCCGTGGGCATCAAGGATCTGATCGACATTGATGGCGAAATCACCGGCTGCGGCTCGCGAGTCGCCGTGGCCGGACCGGCCAGGGCCGATGCCGAGGTGGTGCGCCGCCTGCGGGCGAAGGGCGCCATCATTCTGGGCAAACTCCAGACCTATGAATTTGCCGTGGTCGGTCCCGATTTCAACCTGCCGCACCCCCCGGCACGCAATCCCTGGAACCGCGACCACAGCACAGGCGGCTCGTCATCCGGGTCGGCGGCGGCCGTCGCGGGCGGGCTGCTGCGCACCGCGCTGGGCACCGATACCGGCGGCTCGATCCGCAGCCCGTCGAGCTATTGCGGCGCAGTGGGTCTGAAGCCAACCTATGGCACCGTGCCAACGGGCGGCGTGTTTCCGCTCTCCCCCAGCCTTGATGTGATTGGCCCGCTGAGCGCCAGCGTCGCCGAAGCGGCTCTCACCTTTGATGCCATTGCCGATACCAAGGCCTCGCGCCTGATCGGCGCACCGGTCGCTGGGCTCAGGGTCGGCTATGCCCGCGCCTGGTTTGCGTCGGACCCCAATTGCGATGCGGCCGTGTTGCAGGCTCTTGATGACGCCGCCTCGACGCTCAGCCTTCTGGGTGTGCGCATTGAGGAGATCGACCTGCCCGATTACGCGCTGTTTGAAGCCGCCGGGGCTGTGGTGCTGCATGCCGAAGCCTATCAGGTGCACAAGGCGATGATGGCAGCCGATCCGCGCGGCTATGGACGGCTGGCTTACCAGAGCGTGATGAGCGGCATGCTGCTCTCCGATGCCGATGTCGCGGTGGCGCGCGAGGCCGGTGCGGCGCTGACTGCCGAGCTGTTCGCGGCCATGGCGCCGGTGGATGCGCTCCTCACGGCCAACACGCTGTCAACCGCCCTGCCCTTTTCCGCCTTCGACGGCGAAACCGTGGTGTGGACGCATATGCGCACCCTGCCCTTCAACGTCACGGGTCAGCCCGTGCTGGCCCTGCCCTCGGGCTTCAGCAACCGCTTGCCTATGGGTCTGCAACTGGCAGCGCGGCCCGGCGATGAGGCGCTGCTCTGCCAGATCGGCCATGCCTTCGAGCAGGCCACCGATCATAGCGCGCAGCGGCCGCAGCTTCCGGGGCTCTGACCCCGCACTGCCTTACCCCCCGGGACTTTTTGCCCCAGTGGGTTTACACTTTTGCATACGTATGCAAATGTTCCGGAAATGGCCGAATGGCCCAAGAGGAGACGTGACGATATGCCCATCTGGCTCAAGCGCGGCAAGGACAACGCGGCTCGCGCCGAGGCGAATCGGCAGGTTCGCACCACGGTCGAGACCATTCTCGAAGACATCGAGAAGCGCGGCGATGCGGCCTTGCGCGACCTGTCGAAGAAATACGACAACTGGGATCGCGAAGACTTCCGCCTGTCGCAGGCTGAAATCGATGCCGCCATGGACAGCCTGTCAAAGCAGGATCTGATCGATATCGCCTTTGCGCAGAAGCAGGTGCGCAACTTTGCTGAACAGCAGCGGGCGACCATGACCGACCTGACGGTCGAAACGCTGCCGGGCGTGACACTGGGGCACAAGCATGTGCCGATCAGCGCCGTGGGCTGCTATGTGCCTGGCGGCAAATATCCGCTGCTCGCCTCGGCCCATATGTCGGTCGTCACCGCCAAGGTGGCGGGCTCGAAGCGTGTCATCACCTGTGCCCCGCCGTTCAACGGCAAGGCGGCCCCGGCCATTGTCGCGGCTCAGGCCATGGCAGGGGCGGACGAAATCTATGTTTTAGGCGGCATTCAGGCCGTGGGCGCCATGGCCATCGGCACGCAGACGATCAAACCGGTCGACATGCTGGTCGGGCCCGGCAACGCCTATGTGGCCGAAGCCAAACGCCAGCTTTTTGGCCGCGTCGGCATCGATCTGTTCGCCGGCCCAACCGAAACCCTGCTGATTGTCGATGAGACCGTCGATGGCGAAATGTGCGCCACCGATCTGCTCGGCCAGGCCGAACACGGCCCAACGTCACCAGCGGTTCTCGTCACCAATTCCGAAAAGCTGGCGCGCGACACCATGGCCGAAGTCGAGCGGCTGCTCCTCATTCTGCCCACGGGCGAAGTCGCCCGGCAGGCCTGGCAGGATTACGGCGAAGTGATCCTGTGTGACAGCTATGAAGACATGCTGGCGGTCGCCGATACCATCGCCTCAGAGCATGTGCAGGTGATGACCGACCGCGACATGTGGTTCCGCGATACCCTCAGCAATTACGGCGCGCTGTTTCTGGGCCCCCGCACCAATGTTGCCTATGGAGACAAGGTGATTGGGACCAATCACACTCTCCCCACCATGAAGGCGGCGCGCTATACAGGGGGTCTGTGGGTGGGCAAATTCATGAAGACATGCACGTGGCAGGTCGTGGAAACCGACGAGGCGTCAGCGCTCGTGGGCGAATATGCCTCGCGCCTGTCCATGCTCGAAGGCTTTGCCGGCCATGCCGAGCAGGCCAACCTGCGCGTCCGCCGCTACGGCGGCCGCAACATCCCCTATGCCACCGCAGCGGCACCCCGGGGCGCGAAGGATTGATATGAAGCTCCCCGCCACACCGTCGTTCAGGCTTGATGGAAAGCGTGCGCTCATTACGGGCGGCTCGCGCGGCATCGGGCTGGCAGCGGCTGTGGCGCTCGCCGAGGCTGGCGCGGCCGTGACAATCGCGGCGCGCACAGCCGATGCGGTCGATGCGGCTGTTGCCGCGTTGCGGGCCGCGAGCTTCACCGCCGATGGGCTGGTGTTTGATGTCACCGACGGGCCAGGCGCCACGGCCGCTATCGAGAAGGCCGGGCCGTTCGACATTCTCGTCAACAGCGCCGGGGGCGGCCGTCACAACACCTTCCTCGATACGCCCGAGGCCGATGTGCGCGCCGTACTCGACATGAATGTCACCGGCCTCATGGTCGTATCGCAGGCGGTGGCCAAGGCGCTCATCGCGCTCGGCCGTCCCGGCTCGATCATCCATATTTCCTCGCAGATGGGCCATGTCTCGGCCCCCAAACGCGCCGTTTATTCGGCCAGCAAGTTCGCGGTTGAAGGGCTGACCAAGGGCATGGCCATTGAACTCGGGCCGCACGGTATCCGGGTGAACACCATCTGCCCGACCTTCATCGAAACCGAACTCACGGCGAAAAATCTCAGCATTCCAGCCTTCCGGGCCTGGGTGCTCGACAGGATCAAGCTCGGCCGCCTGGGTAAGGTCGAAGACATTATGGGCCCGGTGGTCTTTCTCGCGTCCGATGCCTCGGCCCTTATGACCGGCTCGGCACTGATGGTGGATGGCGGATGGACGGCGGAGTAACCAAGCGCTCGCCCGTCACCTCCTCGCAGGTGGCCGATCATGCCGGCGTCTCGCAGTCGGCGGTGAGCCGCGCCTTCACGCCCGGCGCGTCGATTTCGCCCAAGACCCGGGCCCGCGTGCTCGCCTCGGCCAAGGCCCTCGGCTACCGGCCCAACGCCATTGCGCGCACGCTCATCACCAACCGCTCGCGCATCATCGCCGTGGTGATGGCCTATCTCGAAAACCTGTTCTACCCCGATGTGCTCGAAGAGCTGGGCCGTCGCCTCGCCGCCGAAAACTACCACGTGCTGCTGTTCACCGGCTTCAAGGATCGCGACAGCGACCCGGTATTCGACCAGATCATGCAGTATCGGGTTGATGGCATCATCCTCGCGTCCACCTCGCTCTCGTCTGAACTGAGCGAGGAGTGCATGGTGGCCGGCATCCCCGTGGTGCTGTTCAACCGCACCACCGAGCGCGACGAAACCAGCTCGGTCACCACCCAGAACCGCGAGGGCGGCAAGCTGCTCGGCCAGTTCCTGCTGGCCGGTGGGCACAGAAGTTACGGCTATATCGCCGGGCTCGAAAACTCCTCAACCAACCGCGACCGCCTCACCGGCTTCCGTGAGGCCCTGTCGGCAGCGGGGATCGTTGATCTTGAAATCCGCACCGGTAACTTCAGCCGCGTGGATGCCGAAGCCGCCGCGCGGGAAATGCTCTCGCTGCCCAACCGCCCCGAAGCCATTTTCGTCGCCAACGATCACATGGCCGTCGCCGTGATGGACGTGGCCCGCTACGAATATGGCCTGTCCATTTCGCGCGACCTGTCGATTGTCGGCTTCGATAATGTAGGCCCGGCCCGCTGGCCGAGCTATGGCATCACCACGGTCACCCAGCCGATCAGGCAGATGGTCGAGGCGACGGTCGATATCCTCATGGACCAGATCGCCTCGGGCGAAATCGAAGCCATCCACAAGGCCATTCCAGGCGAGCTGATCGTGCGCGAGTCGGCCCGGCTGCCCGCCACCGGCATCATCGAAACCAACGGATACAGGGTCTACCGGCCCTAAGGCGCGGCCTTGGCCGGGCCTTTTTCTGGGCTAACGATGCATACGAATGCAATACACGAAAGGACAGCAGATCATGAGCAAGTGGACACAGGAGGCGATGGAAAAGCGCCTCGTGCGGTATGCGGACCTGAAGGGGCTGCGCAACGCGTTTATCGATGCGCGGTCGCCCGGTTCGGACCGCAAGGAAAACTTCACGATCATCGGGCCGGGCGTTTCTGAAAACCCGGCGCAGGTTGTGCATATCCCCGAGCCGCATGGCTTCAACATCGGCGCGGCCCGCCAGCCCGGCGGTTGCCTCAACTCGCAGCACTCGCATCTCACCGCCGAGGTCTTTGTGGTGCATTCGGGCAAGTGGCGCCTGCTGTTCGGCCACGACAAGAAGGAAGGCTTCCTCGATGTCGAGCCGGGCGATGTCGCCTCGGTGCCCACCAATATGTTCCGCGGCTTCGAAAAGCGCGACGAGGGCACGGGCTTCCTGTTCGTGGTTCTCGGCAAGGATGATCCGGGCAAGGTGCTCTGGGCCCCCGCCGTGTTCCAGCTCGCCGCCGATTACGGGCTGAAGCTGCTGAAGGGCGGCAAGCTCGTTGATACGACCCTGGGTGAAACAGTCCCGCCGGGTGCCGAACTTGAAGTCCCGCCCGATGCCGCTGTCATTGCGCGGCTCGCCACCCCGCCGCTCGAGAAAATGCAGCAATGCTACGCCTCCAACGCGCAGCAGAAAGCCAACCCAAATTCGCCACTCGCCGGCGAAGGCGTGGAAGAAGCCGGCGTCATCGTGCCGACCGCCACCGACGATGGCTTTGCCCCCGGCCCGATCTCGGGCTGGTGGGAGCACGGCTTCAACGTGCGCCGCCTCACCCTGCAGACCGGCGCAACCGTGGCCCAGCATGCCCGGGCCGAGCAGGAAGTGCTGTTCGTGCAGTCAGGTACGCTCGAAGTCACCTGGGAGGGCGGCGCGCTGATCCTCGGTGCGGGCGACACGCTCAGCGTGCCGATCGGCCTGATGCACGGATTCCGCAACACGGCCTCTGTGCCTCTCGTGACCTTTGTCATCCGTGGCGCCGATAGCCCGAAGGCACCCGTTTTCGCAGATAACCGTGTGGCCGCCGAGTAAGCGGTCACCCCCCGAACGGAGGTTCCCCCATGCAACTGAGCGCTGAAACCTGGGCCGCCCTGCGCGGCACCGACACGCCCACCGTGTGCAATGCGCTTGAGCATTGCATGGGGGGCCGCACCGCCGAGGGCTTCACCAAGGTCCCGGTGGTTTCGGCCGATCCGGCCCTGCCCGCCATGGTGGGCTTTGCCCGCACCGCCAAAATTCGCGCCTCATCCCCGGCCCTTAGGCCCGCGGCGGAGGTGCGGACCATGCGCATGGCCTATTACGATTACGTCGTCTCCGGCCCCGGCCCCAACATCGTCGTCATCGAAGATACCGACTGGCCGCATTGCGTCGGCGGGTTCTGGGGCGAAATCAATGTCGCGGTCCACAAGGGCCTCGGCCTTGCCGGTACGCTGACCAATGGCGTGCTGCGCGATCTGGGCACGCTCGATCCCGGCTACCAGGTGGTGGCGGGGTCCGTCGGCCCGAGCCACGCCTTTGTGCATGTCACCGATATCGACGTGCCGGTCACGATCCTCGGCATGCAGGTCAAGCCCGGCGATCTCGTCCACGCCGATCGGCATGGCGCGGTCGTCATCCCGGCGCAGCATGTGGAGAAAATCGGCGCGGCAGTGGCGCTGGTGTTCAAGAAGGAACGGGCGGTCATCGAGGCGGCCCGGGCGCCCGGTTTTACGGTCGAAAAGCTCAAGGCCGCGTGGGCCGAAATGGAATCCATCGTCAGCTGATCCCTCCCAGTCAAACCGCTGACGATCTCTGCGGGGGCCAAGGCCCCCGCTTTTTTTTGGCGATGAGGCCGGATACGGGGGCCTTTCGGCCCCCGCTGCGTTCAGGCCTGCATGCGGTCGAGCCGCAATTGCGCGGCGCGGCGGTGGCCCTCGAGCGTTTCGGAGGCGCTCTGGCGCGCCGCAGCCGGAGCCACGGCCCTGACGCCACGCTCATCGAGCCACTGATGAGTGGCAATTTTCACATAGGCGCCAACCCAGAGCCCGCCGGTGTAGCGACCCGCCCCCATCGTGGGCAGCGTGTGGTTGGTGCCCACGCATTTGTCGGAATAAACCACGCTCGCCAGCTCGCCAATGAACAGCGAGCCATAGTTGCGCAGCTTCTTGGCCATGCCATGCGGATCGGCGGTGTGGACCTGCAGATGCTCGGCCGCGATGAAATCCGAATAGGCGATCATGGTCGCCTCATCCGGGCAAAGCGCGATTTCGCCATAGTTCGCCCAGGCCTCGCCCGCAACTTTGGCGGTCGAAAGCGTCACGAGCTGCTTGTCCACTTCCCGCGCCACCGCCTCAGCCAGCGCCTTATCAGTAGTGATGAGCCCCACACGGGTGCGCACATCATGCTCGGCCTGCGCGAGCAGATCGGTCGCGATCATTTCGGCATCACCGGTATGATCGGCCACCACGAAGATTTCCGACGGGCCGGCGAGCTGGTCGATGCCCACCGGGCCGAAAACCTGACGCTTGGCTTCGTTCACAAAGGCATTACCGGGGCCGACGATTTTGGTGACGGCCGGAACCGTTTCGGTGCCGAACGCCATGGCGGCAATGGCCTGCGCCCCGCCGATCCTGAAGATTCGGTCTGCACCCGACAGGTGACACCCGGCAATCATCGCCCTGTGCGCATTGGGCGGCAGACAGGCGATCACTTCGTCGACGCCGGCCACCTTGGCCGGAACAATGGTCATGATCGGGGCCGACAGCAGCGGATAGCGGCCACCAGGCACATAACAGCCGACGCGCTCAATCGGGATGACGCGATGGCCCAGATGCACCCCCGGCAGCGTTTCGATTTCGAGCGGCAGCATGGTCTTGAGCTGCGCCTCGGCAAAGCGGCGGACATTGGCAATGGCAAATTCGGTATCAGCGCGCGTCTGGGGCGCGAGTTCGTTCAGCGCCGCCTCGCGCTCAGCTGCTGTCACCTCGAAAACGGTGAGGTCGGACTTGTCGAATTCCTTCGAATAATGCCGCACGGCGGCATCGCCATTGTCGCGCACGTTCTTCAGAATGGCCGCAACCAGCGTTTCCACCGGCGCGTTATCGCTCACCGAATTGCGGGCCGGAGCCTTCACATAGGTCACGCCCGCGGGGGCCTTGGTGGAATCGGTCATTGGTTCGTCTCCAGCAGTCACTATTGTCGCGAAATCAGCATGAGGGGACAGGGAACCATCCCCGAAGAAAGCTCTTGCATACGTATGCATTATTTGCCAGTGTTTTTTCACAGACGCGGAAACTGCGCGCGTCCGGGGCTTGACCGGCGCTTGTTTTGCGTTCCCAACCGCTCCCGCACTTGAAACCGAGCCGACCCCGCAATGCCTGCGACCGAGCCGCTTCTCCTGATCCCCGGCACGCTCTGCGACGAGCGCGTGTTTGCACCCGCCCTGCTCGGGCTGGATGTCACGAGCCATGCCGTGCCGCTAGAGGGGACGACGACCATTCCCGATATGGCGCGGCTGATCCTCGCCGAGGCACCGCCCCGCTTCGCGCTCTGGGGCTTCTCCCTCGGCGCCATGATCGCCCTTGAACTGCTGGCCCAGGCGCCCGGGCGCGTTACGCGGCTGGCGCTGATGGGTGCCAATGCCGGTACGCTGTCGCCCGAAAAGGCCGAGGCCCGGCGCGCGGCGTGGCGGCTCGCCCGGCAACGCGGGGCCGGAGCCTTTGTCGACGCCACCTGGGATGCCGCCATCCCCGTCCATGCGCGGGCCGACCAGAATCTGCGGGCCCGGCTCCATGCCATGGCCAATGACACGCCGGAACGCGCCTTTGCCGATCAGGTAGAAATGGCGATAAACCGCCGCGATCACCGGCCGCTGCTCGGCGCCATCAGCGTGCCGACCCTGGTGATGGTGGGCGACGAAGATCACATCTGCCCGCCGAGCCTCGCGACCGAAATCGCCACGGCGATCCCCAACGCCAGGCTCGAAATCATTCCCGGGGCGGGCCATTATGCCAGCCTCGATCAACCCCAGGCGGTTGGCCGCGCGCTGCAGCGCTGGCTCGCCGCTCCAGTTCTCCCGATTTCCGAAATCCCGTTCAAGGAGTTGAAATGACCGATCCCGATAGCGACAAAGGCAAGACCGCCCGCCTCTCCCGCATCAATACCCCGCCGGAAAACGTCCTGCAGGTTGAACGGCGTGATTACCCCGAACTGGCCCCCACCGACCGCCCGCGCAGCCAGTCGCTCGACGGCTTCGATGAGGTCTATACCGACATCGTGGATTACATCGTGCGCTGCACGCACAAGATCTGGGACGAGCGCGACATCGGGCTGATCTACACCCACTACACGCATAATTGTGTGCTCTACGGCACGCTGGGCACGATCTACAACCGCGAGGATGTGGTGCGCGACACCATCCAGCGGCTCGTTTCGTTCCCCGAGCGCCGCGGCATGGCCACGCAGGTCATCTGGAACGGTGACGACAAAGACGGCTTCTACACCTCGCACCTCGTGACCGGCTCAGGCCGCCACACCCAGTACGGGCACCTCGGCGCCCCGACGGGTCGCCCCTTCGTGTCGCGCACTATTGCCGACTGCATGATCCTCAATAACAAGATCTACCGCGAATGGGTGGTGGCCGACACGATGGCGATCATCCGCCAGCTTGGGCTCGATCCGCATGGCTTTGCCGAACGCTTTGCCAAATCCGCCTTCGACAAGGGGCAGCTCTCGCTCGACATCGGCGAAAACCGCCGCCTGCTCGGCCAGTATCCGCCCGAGGCGGAAGCCGATGTGTCGCTCGCGCATACTGATCTCGAAGCGGAAACCCTGCGCTGGCTGCACGAAGTGTTCAACAAGCGCATGTTCGGCAAGATCAAGGACGTTTACGCGCCCACCGCGCAGTACCACGGCCCCAACATGCGCGAACTCTATGGCGCAGCCGCCGTGCTGCATCAGCACCTCGGTCTCATCGGCTCGATCCCGGATGCCGGCTATATGCCGCTGCACATCTGCTCCACCCCCTGTGAGGAAGGCGGCACCAAGGTCGCTGTCCGCTGGATCATGGAAGGTCACCACCTCGGCTACGGCATTCTCGAAGCCCTGGGCGAGCCCACGGGCAAGCGGCTCCAGGTGATGGGCATGACCCACTACCACTACAAAGAGGGCAAGATCGTCGATGAATGGAACGTCTATGACGAGCTGAGCCTGCTGACCCAGATCAAGCTGGCGCAGTTGCAGGACGCGCCGAAGGGCGCGTAACCACCGCATGGAAACGGGGAGCCGCTGGCTCCCCGTTTTGTCGCCTCAGGTCAATGCGCTTACGCGCCCGTAACGCGCCAGATGGTGTCGCCCACATCGTCGGCCACCAGCAGCGACCCATCCGGGCCGAGCGCCACGCCCACCGGCCGCCCAAAAGAATGCTTTTCGTCATCGGCGAGAAAGCCGGTGAGAAGATCGCGCGCCGGGCCCGATGGCTTGCCGCCCGTAAAGGGCACGAAGACCACGCGATAGCCCGAGAGCGTGCTGCGGTTCCACGAGCCGTGCTGGCCGATCACCATGCCGTCGCCAAAGCCCGGCAGCGTGCCCGCCGGCATCCAGCAGAGCCCGAGCGAGGCGGTGTGCCCGCCGAGCGCAAAGTCCGGGGTAAGGGCGCTCGCCACCTTAGCCGCATCCTGCTGCGCCCGGTCGTCGACCGTCTGACCCCAGTAGGAATGGGGCCAGCCGTAGAAGCCGCCCTCTTTGACCGAGGTGAGGTAATCCGGCGGGGTTTCATCGCCCAGCCCGTCACGCTCATTCACCACGGTCCACAGGGCCCCGGTCGTCGGCTCGAAGGCGAGCCCCACCGGGTTGCGGAGACCCGAGGCGTAAACCCGATCCACCCCGGTTTCGAGGTTGAGTTCATGGATCGCGGCGCGGCCCTCTTCGGCCGCCGCCCCGTGCTCATCAATATTGCCCTGCGAGCCGACGCCCACGAACAGGCGCTTGCCATCCGGCGTTGCCAACAGGCTGCGCGTCCAGTGTCCGCCGGTTTTGTAGGTCGATAGCCGCTTGCCCGGCGCGGTAATCCGGTCGGCTCCGCTTGCATAGGGGAAGGCGACCACGCCATCGGTATTGCCGACATAGAGGGTGTCGCCCACAAGCTGCATGCCAAAGGGCTGGTTCAGCCCATCGAGAAACACCGCGCGGGTTTCCGCAACGCCGTCGCCGTCGCGGTCGCGCAGCAGCATGATCTTGTTGGGGCTCGGCCCCACGGCGGCAGCGCGCTTCATGGTGGTGAAAATCGCATAGTCGAACGCCGATTTGATCGGTCCTGCGAGCGTGAGCGATTCCGCCGTCAGCACGTCGCCATTGGGCAAAACGTGAATCCAGCGCGGATGCTTCAGCCCCGTCGCAAAGGCATTCACCTTGAGCCCCGGGGCGGCGACGGGCGTCTGGCCCGGATCAAAGCCGCGCGCCGTCGGCATCTTCAGGGTTGGGATGCCCTGCGGCACTGCCACCGGAATCGTCGGCGCCGTGCCCACGGCAGGCTTCGCCAGATCCTTCCCCCAGCGCCGGAGCAGGATCGCCCCCGCGCCGATGATCGCGACCATGCGTGCAAAAATATCCGATACGCCCATTTCAAACCCTCAACTGATTTGGCGCGAACCTAACCGAAGGCGCGGCCCTGTCATAGGGTGTGACACCAGGGCCCACCGCCTTGTGCTGGAACTGATTGTGAGCCGGAAAGTCCGGCCCCCGAGGGCCACTCCGAATCCGGGCGTAGCCGCCACTGAACCTTTAAAAGGCGGGGCCAAAACCCCGCCTTTTTCTCACGCGTGAGCGCGGCAGCCTCAGATCACCCGCATCAGCATCAGAACCACAACGATAACCAGCACCGTGCCCAGCACGCCGACGCCGGTATGCCCAAAGCCATAGCCATAGCCGCCAAATCGGCCACTAAAGCCGCCGAGCAGGAAGATGATGAGCAAAATAACGAGAATTGCGCCGATCGACATGATTGGATTTCCCTCAATGGCCAGATATTCCAACATTGGCCTGACACTGCGTCACCGTACACCGCCTGCGCATTATAGAATTGAAATTTACTCACGTTGGCATTTGTAATTATTGCAAATAATAATTTGCCTGATATTGTACGTAGTTCTACAACATTTGCCGAAATTCTATTTTATTTTTGAAAATTTATGTGGAGCACTCCCACTTCCGTGTACCGTGCGATTAGCCTCTCAAGTGCGACGACTTTCATATAAGCGCTTTGAGCAGGTCTTCGGCGCGCGGGCTGGCACCATCTGGTCCACCCCGCATGCCACGCCCCGGGAGGGCAGGATAATGGTGGACAGAAACAGGATCATTGGCTCAGCCAAATCGATCATCGGCACGCTTAAACAAGGGCTTGGGCGCGCTGTTGGCGACGCTAAACTCGAAGCCGAAGGCGCCGCAGACCGCGCCGAGGGCAAAGTTCAAAATGCCGTCGGTGGCGTAAAAGACGTTCTGAAAGGCAAGTGACGGCGCCATGAGCAGGAACAGTCTCTATCTCGTCATCGCCATACTGGCCGTGGCTGCCGTGGGTTTTGCGGGCTACTATTTCTATCAGGAATCCCAGAAGCCGAGCCTCGAAATCAAGATCGACGGCCAAGGGATCACAGTGAAATAGCGGGCGGTCGCGGCCATAGAAAAAGGCGCCTGGTCAACAGGCGCCTTTGCTGTTTGCGGCCCGGGCCGGGACGGTGCCCCGCCCCCAAACCGATCAGTCAGTGTACGACAACGGCGTCCATGGCATAGCGCTGCCAGCTCGAAAGGGTCGCCATACGGAGGCCCAGTGCACCGTAATTCACGCCGTAAAAGCCGTTCTCCATGGTCACAACGGCATCCTTGCGCTGCGGGTCGGCCAGCAGGTCCTGCGCCATCAAGCCGACATAGGTCTCATCCGACCACAGGTATTTGAACGCGTAGAAGCGGAGCCCGTCGCGCCCCATCCGCACCAGTTGAATATCGCGCTTCAGCCGCGCATCCGAGGGCAGCGTGCAGGGGACGAATTCGTCTTCAGCCGTCGGCACCAGCCCGGCGCTGAAGGTGGGGGCCCGCTGCACGAGATCATAGCCCGCCAGCGCCGCAAAGTTGGTCGCTGCATAGCCGCCGACGAGATCAACGCCAAACGGCACGTCTGCCCCGGGGAAATAGCTCACCCCGCCGCCGAGGACAAAACTGTTGGCCTTGTTGCTGCTCAGCACCTTGGCGGTGACGCCCAATTGGCCGTCCGTTGCGCCATCGCCCAGCACATAGCTCAGGCCCAGCATGATGGTCGGATGAAATTCGGTCGGTGAACTGTAGATCGGCGGCCCACAGACGGCGCTGGCCGCCGTTGCGACGGAGATCAGGCCAACCGACAACACGGGCAACAGTACCTTCACGACAATTTCCCCAACGATGTTGAACACTCTGTGAAAGGATGTGCGCATACCCCCAATCCAAAGTCACGCTGAGTTCCCCGCCAAAGCGGGGGCAAGGGCTTAGGCTGGGGCAAGGCCCGAAACCGCCCGCCCCTGCGCAGGATAGGTAGCGCCAATCGTACCGGATGCGAGCCCCAGAACGATTCGTTTCACGACTTGCGACAAAATAGGCACAGTCAAATTTATTAACGATGTATTACTTAACAGAGATAGCGCAGTAGCGCAGCCCTACCTAGTATGGTTAACGTATGTAAAGGTGGAGTCTACGTTATAAAGATAAGGGTTTTGCTGTTGGCTACGACAGCGCTGCTGTCTGTCCCGGCCGTTTACGCAGCGGATCTGGGTGCGGAGTCGGTCCATGAGTGGACCGGGCTCTATCTGGGCGCTTCGGCGGGAGCCACGCAGAACCAGGGACGCGCGGACTTTGAATACGGCGGTACGTCTATCTCCGATAGCAACTGGTCCGGTGGCTGGGACGAGAACGGCCATTATATTGGCGCGCTCTATGAAGACGTGGACACATCCTATCTCGATACCGATACGGATTCTCAGGACTTTGCTCTCGATCTTCTCGAGAGTTGGGTCGATAAGGCCGATTCCGAAGACCTCGCCCTCTCCGGCTCGCTTTACCTCGGCGCTCAGGTGCAGTGGGACGCGCTGGTGTTCGGCGCAGAAGTGCGTGGCACCTTCTCGCCGTTCGGCGCCAGCTATGCCGACCAGTGGAACGACCAGGTCGTCGATGGCGAGACCGTCGATTGCGACCTTGAGCCAGACGCCAACTGCTTCACCAGCATCGAGTCCTACAATGATTGGGATGCCACCTGGGAAGGTACCAACGGGGGCTACACGAACGACGAGGAATCGTCGGGCGGCACGACCTGGGTGCGCAACGATTGGGAAATGGCCGCGGCCACGTCCTATGACACGATGCTTTCCGGTCTCGTCCGGACTGGTATCGCGGTGGACCGCGTGATGGTTTACGGCACCGGCGGCGTTACAGCGGCAGAGGTCACAGCGAAGACCAATGCCCATGTGCTGGAAACCGGCTTCCTGACCGCTCAGACCGATTACGGCACAGGGATCGCCCTGTCGGGCGTCGATGAAGTGACCTGGAGCGGCACCAACACCGAGCAGCTCGTCGGCTACTCGCTGGGCGCAGGCTTCGAATTCGCCATGTCCGAGCACATGAACCTGCGCGGCGAAGCGCTGTACACCGATCTCGGTGATATCGACGTGACGGCCAGCTCGCTCGACACCGATGCGACCTACACCGTGTCACAGTCGGTTCGGAACCTGCAGATCAGCGCTGGTATTGTTACCCTGTTCTGATCACCTCTGCAGACCAGTAGGCGCAACGGCCCGGGCACGCCCCCGGGCCGTTTGCTTTTGGATGGGCCCGGGGCATCGCCCACACCCGCCTGATAGTCGGCGCCCGTGTAGACACCATAAAAACTGCTATCAGACAGCGGATAGTCGCCATCCTCCCAAACCTGGGCCACGCGGCGGGGCCCGCCGCCGGGCTCAGGACTGAAGTCACACAAGCTGGAAGAGAATGGCGGAGAGGGAGGGATTTGAACCCCCGATGGAGTTGCCCCCATGCCGCATTTCGAGTGCGGTGCAATCGACCACTCTGCCACCTCTCCGCGAGATAGAGCCGCATTTCGCGGCTGGTCGAGACGGCGCGGCTTATGGCATGAAGCCCCGCCGGGTTCAACCTCATTTCTGGTCGGCGGCCCGCCTTTCGCCGCCATTTGCTGCGCACCGGCTGAAACCGGGAGGCTATCACGCGTCTACCGCTGTTTGTTTATGGCACCTTGTGTGAGCGACGCCTGCTCACGGCCCTGCTCGGCCGCGCGGTGCCGCCCGCATCCATCCACGCTGGCGTGGCCCCCGGGTTCCGCGCCGTACCGTTCGATGACAGGCCCTGGCCGGTGCTGGTACGGGCCCCCGGACGCGCCGCCGAAGGCCTGGTTATTCTCGGTCTCAGTCCGTTCGAGCGCGACCTGCTCGATGCCTGGGAGGGCGCGGACTACCGCCCCGCTCCCCTGCCTGTGATGATCGGCGAGGAATTGCACGAGGCCGAGGCCTACCTGCCGAGCCACCCCCTGCGCGCCACAGGCCCCGACCTGCCCGATTGGCACTTTGCCGTCTGGGCCGAGCAGCACGCCGAGCGCGCCATTGCCGCGGCGCGGCACGAGGGGGAAACGCTGCGCGCCAAGCTGATTGCGCTCCGCCCCCACTGAGCCTGCTTTTGCCTTGACTCAAGGGGGGTAGACCGTCATAAGCCTGCCCCGAAGCGCGTGCCCCCGGTGGGTGCGCGAATTTCGTTTTTCAACCGCTGTCCGATGGCCGCCGCTCCTTGTTTGGGGCACGCATCACGGAAGTCCGCGGGGCAAGGCACTGCCCGCGGCGCCACAGGGCGCGATAACAGGAGGCCGGGGAAACTCGGCACGGCAATGACGTTTGCAGTGATCAAAACTGGCGGCAAGCAGTATAAAGTGTCCGCCAATGACGTAGTGAAGATCGAGAAAATCGCGGGCGAGCCCGGCGATGTGGTGACCTTCGATCAGGTTCTGATGGTGGGCGAAGGCGACAACGTGACCGTTGGCGCCCCGCTGGTGGAAGGCGTTATCGTCGCCGGCCAGTTCATCGAGACCAAGAAGCAGCGCACCATCATCATCCTGAAGAAGGAGCGCCGCCAGCATTATGACCGCCGTAACGGTCATCGCCAGCAGCTCTCCACCGTGCGCATCACCGAGATCGTGACCGGCGGCAAGAAGCCGACGACCAAGCCCGATGAAGTGCTTCAGGCCCGCGCCGCCAAGAAGGCCGCCGCCCTTGCCGCTACGGCGTCGGTCAGCGCCCCGGTCGCCGCCAAGGCGCCGGTAGCCAAAAAGGCCGCCGCACCCAAGGCCGCAGCAGCGCCCAAGGCTGAAGCGGCTGCCAAGGCTCCCGCCAAGAAGGCAGCGCCGAAGACGGCTGCCGCTGAAGGCGACGCCACCCCCGCGAAAAAGCCGGCCGCGAAGAAGACCGCGGCCAAGGCCGACAAGGAATAAGGAGTAACACCTCATGGCACACAAAAAAGCAGGCGGTTCCTCCCGCAACGGTCGTGACTCCGCTGGTCGGCGTCTCGGCGTCAAGAAGTTCGGTGGCGAAAACGTCATTCCGGGCAACATCATCATCCGCCAGCGCGGCACCCAGTGGCACCCCGGTTCGGGCGTGGGCATGGGCATCGACCACACCATCTACGCCCTGGTGCCCGGCACCGTGACGTTCAAGGCCAAGTCGAACGACCGCACCTATGTTTCGGTGCTGCCGGCTCAGGCTGCCGAATAACCGGTACCCTGCGTTAGCGCGCTACAGTTTGGGGGAGCCGGGCAACCGGCTCCCCTTATCGTTTCGGGCCATACCCGCACCCCAGCGCCGGAAAGGAGGGGACCATGACCGTGCTCACCACCTTGCGCCTGACACTCAGGCCGAACCGGCTCACCGATGCCGCAGCCATCGCCACGGGGCTCAACAATTTTGCCGTCGCGGGCAATCTCTCCACCGTGCCGTTCCCCTATGGCGAGGCGGATGCGCTGGCCTGGCTCAAATCGCTGCCAGTCCGGCCGACCCCGCTCAATGCCTGTTTCGCCATCGAGCGCAACGGCGAGGTAATCGGCAATCTGGGGTTCCATGGGCGCGGCGACCACGCCGAAGTCGGCTACTGGCTGGCTGAACCCCACTGGGGTCAGGGCTACATGAGCGAAGCCGCGCGCGCGGCCGTCGATTGGTACTTCGAAACCTCCAACGCCGAGCTTTTGACCTCGGGCGTATTTTACTTCAATCCGGCGTCTCTCGCCGTGCAGACCAGGCTGGGCTTCGTCCAGGTGACGGTCGGCACCCGCCTGTGCCTTGCACGCGCGATTGAGCTGCGCCATATCGAGACTGAACTGCCGCGCGCCCGCTGGGCGGCGCTGGCCAAGGAAAGAGCCCAATGAAGTTTCTCGACCAGGCCAAGGTTTTCGTCCGATCCGGCAATGGCGGTGCCGGCGCGGTCTCGTTCCTGCGCGAAAAATTTCTCGAATTCGGTGGCCCGAACGGCGGCAACGGCGGGCGCGGCGGCGATGTCATCATCCGCTGCGTCAACGGGCTCAACACCCTCATCGATTACCGCTTCCAGCAGCATTTCAAGGCCGGAACCGGCGTCCATGGCATGGGCAAGGATCGGCACGGCGCCAAGGGCCCCGACACCATCCTCAAGGTGCCGGTCGGCACCCAGGTCTATGAAGACGACAACGAAACCCTGATTGCCGACTTCACCGAAGTCGGACAGGAAATCGTGCTGCTCGAAGGCGGCAATGGCGGCTTCGGTAACGCGCATTTCAAGACCTCGGCCAATCAGGCCCCGCGCCGCGCCAATCCGGGCCTGCTCGGCACCGAGAAGTGGATCTGGCTGCGGCTGAAGCTGATCGCCGATGCCGGTCTCGTGGGCCTGCCCAACGCTGGTAAATCCACCTTCCTCGCCGCTGTCTCTGCTGCCAAGCCCAAGATTGCCGATTACCCCTTCACCACACTCCACCCCAACCTCGGTGTCGTGCGCGCGGGCGAACGCGATTTCGTGCTGGCCGATATCCCGGGCCTGATCGAAGGCGCGCATGAAGGGGCAGGCATTGGCGACCGCTTCCTCGGCCATGTCGAACGCTGCGCCGTGCTGGTGCACCTGATCGATGGCACCCAGGACGATGTGAAGCTCGCCTATAAGACCATCCGCCACGAGTTGGCGGCCTATGATGATGGCCTTGCCGAAAAGGCCGAGATCGTGGTGCTGAACAAGATCGATGCGCTGCCCGCCGATGAGGCGAAGAAGAAGATCGCCGCCCTCAAACGCCTGTCAGGCGGCGACGTGCTCGCCTGTTCCGGCGTCACCGGCGAGGGTGTGGATAAGGTGCTCTACGCCATCATTGCGCAAATGGACGCCGACAAGGCCGCCGCTGAGGAAAGCGAGCGCAGGAAGGCCGAGCCCCACTGGAGCCCGGTATGATCGACGCGCTGGCCCCCTATCGACGGATCACCATCAAGATCGGGTCGGCGCTTCTTGTCGACGGCCAGAGCGGCAAGCTGCGGCACGAGTGGCTGGCCCTCCTCGCTGAGGATCTGGCCGCGCTGAAGGCCGAAGGCGTGCAGATTGTCATTGTGTCCTCGGGCGCGGTCGCCATGGGGCGAAAGCTCCTCGGCCTTGACGCGAAGGTGCTGCCGCTCGACCAGAGCCAGGCCGCCGCCAGTGCCGGGCAGATTGCGCTCAGCGAGGCCTGGGCCCGCGCGCTCGGGGCGCACAGCATCGTAACCGGCCAGATTCTGCTGACGCCGAACATCACCGAAGAGCGCCGCTATTTCCTCAATGCGCGCACCACGATCAACACCCTGCTCGGGCTGGGTGCGGTGCCGATCATCAATGAAAACGATTCCGTGGCTACTGCCGAAATCCGCTATGGCGACAACGACCGCCTGTCGGCCCGTGTGGCGACCATGGTCGAAGCCGACCTGTTGATCCTCCTGTCCGATGTCGATGGGCTCTATACCGCGCCCCCGAGCAAAGACCCGGCCGCAAAGCACCTGCCGCTGGTAGCGGCCATTACGCCCGAGATCGAGGCCATGGCCGGGGGCGCCGCGAGCCACCTGTCCCGCGGGGGCATGACCACCAAGATCGAAGCCGGCAAGATTGCGACGCAGGCCGGTACGGCCATGATTATCGCCAAAGGCACCGAGCCGCACCCGATCCGCCTGTTGCGCGAGGGCGGACGGCATACCCTGTTCGCCGCCGCTGAATCCCGCGCGCAGGCGCGCAAACGCTGGATCATGGGCACGCTGGCGCTCGCGGGCACCGTACATGTCGATGCTGGCGCCGTGCGCGCCCTCCACGATGGCAAGAGCCTGCTGCCCATCGGCGTGACGCGTGTCGACGGCGGCTTTGGCCGCGGCGATGCCATTGCCATCTGCGACCCGCAGGGCGGCGAAATCGCACGCGGACTCGCGAGCCTTGGCCACGCCGAGGCCGATCTCGTCAAAGGCAGGAATTCCGCCGCCATCGCCGGAATTCTGGGCGACGACACCCGCACCGAACTCGTGCACCGCGACAACATGATTGTGCTGTCAGCCCTGGAGGTCAAAGCCGGATGAACGCCCCCGTCGACCTGCCCGCCCTGATGCTCGCGATCGGCCGCCGCGCCCGTGCCGCCGCCAACATCCTCGCCTTTGCCGACCCGGCCGCGAAGACCCGGGCGCTCACGCTGGCCGCTGACGCGCTCGACCGCGACCGGAAGGCGCTGCTCGCCGCCAATGCCGAGGATATGCTGGCGGCTGAGGGCAAGGGCATCTCCAAGGCCTTTCTCGACCGGCTGCTGCTCACCGGTCCGCGCATCGACGCGATGATCGCAGGGCTCCGCACCATTGCCGCCCTGCCCGATCCGGTGGGCACCGTCATGGCCGAATGGACCCGACCCAATGGCATGACCATTCAGCGCGTGCGCACGCCGCTCGGGGTCATTGGCGTGATTTTCGAAAGCCGCCCCAATGTCACCGCCGATGCCGGAGCGCTGACCCTGAAGGCGGGGAATGCCGTGATCCTGCGCGGCGGCTCGGATTCGGTTCACTCGTCACGCGCCATCCACAAAGCGCTGGTTGAAGGGCTCGAGAAGGCCGGCCTGCCCGCCGACGCCATCCAGATCGTGCCCACCACCGATCGCGCTGCCGTGGGCGACATGCTGCAGGGGCTGGGGGGCACTATCGATGTCATCGTGCCGCGCGGCGGCAAGACACTGGTGGCCCGCGTGCAGCAGGAGGCCCGCGTGCCGGTGTTTGCGCATCTCGAAGGGCTCTGCCACACCTATATCGACCGGACCGCTGACCTCGCCATGGCCGTGGCCGTGACCGTCAACGCCAAGATGCGGCGCACCGGCGTATGCGGCGCAACCGAAACCCTGCTGATCCATCAGGATGTTGTCGCCACGCATCTCAGGCCGATCATCGACGCGCTTGTGGCCAAGGGCTGCGAAATTCGCGGCGACGAGACCGTAACCGCCCTGATCCCAGCCGCCATTCCGGCCACCGAGCAGGATTGGCACACCGAATATGAAGACGCGATCATCGCGGTGAAAGTCGTCGCCGATGTTGGCGCGGCCATTGCCCATATTAGCCACTATTCCTCGCACCATACCGAGGCGATCATCACCGAAGACCCCGCCTCGGTTGCCCGCTTCTTCAGCGAGATTGACTCGGCGATTTTGCTGCACAATGCCTCGACCCAGTTTGCCGATGGCGGCGAGTTCGGCTTTGGGGGCGAAATCGGCATTGCCACCGGCAAGTTCCACGCGCGCGGCCCCGTGGGCGTCGAACAGCTCTGTTCGTTCAAATATCTGGTGCAGGGCACCGGGCAGGTCCGACCCTGACGGAGCCCCGCGACATCACCGCGCTGCCGCACCATGAGCCGGGCCAGCGCATTGGCCTGTTCGGCGGCAGCTTCAACCCGATTCATCCCGGCCATCGGCTGGTCGCGCTCGAATGCCTCAAGCGCCTGAAACTCGATGCCGTGTGGTTTCTGGTGTCGCCGGGCAACCCGCTGAAAGATACCCGCGCCCTGCCGCCGCTCGGGGTCCGCGTCCGTGCGGCCCGCCTGCTGCTCAACCATCCGCGCCTCAAGGTGACGGGCACCGAGGCCGCCTTCAACACGCGCTACACCGCTGATACGCTCGAAACGCTCGCGCGGCGGGCCCCCGGCGTGCAGTTCGTCTGGCTGATGGGGGCCGATAATCTGGCCCAGTTCCACCGCTGGCAGCGCTGGCGCGATATTGCCCGGCTGATGCCCATTGCGGTCTACCATCGGCCCGGCCACGGCTTTGCCGCCCTCTCCAGCCCCACAGCGCAGACGCTGGCCTACCGCCGCCTGCCCGAACAGGCGGCCAGCCTGCTGCCTTTCATGCCCGCCCCGGCCTTTACCTACCTCACCGGGGTCACTTCACCGCTCTCCTCCACGGCGCTGCGCCGGGCGGGCCAGAGGGCCAATGCAGCTGTTTCGCAAACATGACCACCGTCAATCTTGCGAAACCGGGAACAAATCGTCATATTGGGCGTGTAGGGATTACCGCCGCACCTCAATTGGGATCATGGCCATACACCCTCGCCCGCGCCTGTTGGATCATTTCTCCAAGGAAACGTGTCACTCGCATGACCTATGCCACGCATGGGGTTGAGGCCAATTGCTGATGGCTACGCCCCGCAAAAAGACCGAAACCGCCCCCGCAGCCGTTCAGCCCGCATCGGCCGGAATCATTGATATCGTCCTCAAGACCCTTGAGGATGCCAAGGCTGAGCAGACCGTTGCCATCAATATCATTGGCAAGTCGTCGCTCGCCGACCACATGGTCGTCACCTCGGGCCGCTCAAACCGCCACGTTGCCGCCATCGCCGACCAGTTGGTGCGGGCGCTGCGCGAGGGGGGCGAGACCAAGCCGCGTATCGAAGGCCTGCCGCATGGCGATTGGGTGCTGGTCGATGCCAGCGACGTGATCGTCCATATTTTCCGGCCCGAAGTGCGCGAGTTCTACAACATCGAAAAGATGTGGGCCGTGGATTTCGCTGCCGACGCGCCCTAAGCCTCTGCTGCATTCATGCGCATCGCCATTGCTGCCATTGGGCGGATGAAGCAGGGACCGGAACGCGAACTGACCGCGCGCTATCTGGATCGGGCGCGCCTCAGCGGCAAGCCGCTGGGGCTCATGGGCTTTGACGTGATCGAGCCGGCTGAATCCCGCGCCTCATCGGCCGAAGCGCGCAAGGCCGAAGAGGCCCGCATGCTCACCGACAGCCTGCCCGAGGGCATTGTGGTGACCCTGGATGAGCATGGCCGCTCCATCGGCTCAGAAGCCTTTGCCCACGAAATCGCGCGCTGGCGCGATGCCGGACGGCCCGCCGTGTCTTTTGTCATTGGCGGCGCTGATGGGCTGGACCCGGCCCTCGTGCGCCGCGCCGATCTGGTGCTCGGCTTTTCGGCGCTCACCTGGCCGCACCAGCTGGTGCGGATCATGCTGGCCGAACAGCTTTATCGCACCACCACCATCCTCAGCGGCCACCCCTATCACCGCGCCTGAAGTCCGTGCCGCCAAAAAGACAAATACGGCAAACACAAACCCTCGCGTTTACCATCCTGCGGTAACCTCGGCCGGCCTGATTCGGAGGATGCGGCTTCCCATGCCCCTGCGGCGTTCGTTTGCGGTCACTGCGCTTTGCGGCGCGTTCGCCCTTGCGGCGAATGCGGTCGTCTTTGCACAGGCCGATACGGCCCCGCCCGATCTGACCCTGCGCCCCGCCGTTACCGATGCTCCCGCCAGCGCTGATCCGGCGTCGGACCCGGTCGCGATGGCCCAACCGACCGAGCAATTGGCCAATATCCAGCTCTCGCTCCGCATTTCGAAAGAACGCGGCCAGCAGTTGAAGCAGGAAATCGCCAACATGAAGGGCGATCGCGACAAGCAGAACGCAGCCCTCATTGCCGCCAACCAGCGCGTGCGCATGGCCGAAGCCGATATTGCCGCGCTTGAAGAGCGGATCGGCGACCTGATCGTGCAGGAACTTGAGGTCCGGGGCCGTCTCGATGGCGCCGATGCCAATATTTCCAATGTGCTGGCCGCGCTCGAACGCATTTCGCGCAACCCGCCCCCGGCGCTGATCGTCAACCCGACCGATGCGCTGGGCTCTGCACGCTCGGCCCTGCTGATCAGCGCGCTTCTGCCCAATCTGCGGGCGCGCGCCAATGCCGTACTCGAAGATCTCCAGCAGCTGAGCGACATCAAGGCCGAGGCGCTGGCCGAGCAGGAAAAACTCGAAGCCAACCTCAACATCCTCTCCGAGGAACAGCTGCGCATTGCCGTTCTCCTCGCCGCGCGCAAGGAAAGCGAATCCCGCGCCTCAGCCGCGCTGGCCGACGAGGAACAACAGGCTGAAGCGCTTGCCGCCCGGGCCGATTCGCTCCAGGCGCTGATCACCGAATTATCAAAGCGCGCCGCGAGCGCGTCGGAAAGTGCGACGGCCGCCAATTCCGGCCAGCCGCTCGATCGCAGCGCCATTGCCGTGGCCCTCGCCGACCCGACCCGCACCACCCCGGCCGCCCCCTTTTCCAGGATCAAAGGCTTCCTCACGCTCCCCGCCTCCGGCGTCGCCGTTATCGATTATGGGGCAGGCGATGGCTTTGGCGGTATTTCGCGCGGCGTATCGATTGTCACGGGTACTGAGGCGCAAGTCATTGCCCCCGCCGATGGATGGGTGCTCTATCGCGGCAAGTATCTTGATTACGGCGAGATCGTCATCCTGAATGCCGGCGATGATTACACCGTGCTGCTCGCGGGGCTCGATCAGGTGACCGTCAGTGTCGGACAGTTTGTCCGCATGGGCGAAACCGTTGGCACCATGGGCTCACGCACAAGTGGCAGAACTATTGCGACGGGTGCTGGCGTCTCCCGCCCGACGCTTTATATTGAGATGAGAAAAGATAACAAACCGGTGGACCCCACCGGCTGGTGGGCAACGCCTCCCACCCCAACCCAGAGTGGATAGCTGATGCGCTTAACGCCCATTCGTCTCGCCGTCACCGGCGCAGTTCTGTTCGCGCTCGGGCTCTCCGCAGCGCCGCTGATCGCGCAGGATCAGACCCCGGCGCCAGCCGCCGAGGCCGAAAAGGCTACCCCGCGCACGCCCGATGAGATCTATTCCGATCTCACCCTGTTTGGCGAAGTGTTCGACCGCATCCGCGCTGAATATGTGGACCCGCCCGATGAGAAGACGCTCATTCACGCGGCGCTTCAGGGCATGCTGAGTTCGCTTGACCCCCATTCGGGCTATATCGAGCCGGTGGATTACGAGGGCGTGCAGGAAGATACCTCGGGCAAGTTCGGGGGCGTCGGCATTGAGATGCAGGTCGAGAAAGACTCGATCAAGGTCATTGCCCCCATCGACGAGACACCGGCGGCCAAGGCCGGAATCCTCGCCAATGATCTCATCGTCCAAATCGACGGGATCGAAGTGCAGGGCATGAGCGAGGAGCAGGCAGTCGACAAGATTCGCGGCGAAGTGGGGACCACGGTGAAGCTCACCGTCCTGCGCGAAGGCGTGAATGAACCGCTGACCTTCGAATTGACCCGCGACATCATTGCCAGCCGCGCCGCGCGCCTCACCATGCAGGATGATATCGCCGTCATCCGCCTGTCGCGCTTCTCAGAGCAGGCCTTTGTCGGCATTGAAAAGTCGATTCAGGATGCTGAAAAGCAGCTCGACGGCAAGCCGCTGAAGGGCATCGTGCTTGATCTGCGCAACAACCCCGGCGGTCTGGTCGATCAGGCCGTGAGTGTCACCGACGCCTTCCTCAAGCAGGGTGCCGTGGTCTTGACCCGGGGCCGCGATGAGACCGTCAGCTCGCGCTATGATGCGCGGCCGGATGACCTCGACAAGCAGATTGCCGATGTGCCGCTCGTGGTGCTCATCAATGGCGGTTCGGCCTCGGCGGCTGAAATCGTGGCGGGTGCCCTGCAGGATCACAAGCGGGCCACCCTGGTGGGCACGCGCTCGTTCGGCAAGGGCTCGGTGCAATCCATCATCCCGCTCGGGGGCGATGGGGCCATGCGCCTGACCATTGCGCGCTACTACACGCCCAACAACCGGTCCATTCAGGCCGCAGGCATCCAGCCGGACATTCAGGTGCTTCAGGATGTGCCCGAAGACCTGAAGGGCCGCGACGAGATTCTGGGCGAAGCCGCCTTGCCGGGCCAGATCGGTGGCGGCACCGAACAGCAGGCCACCGTGGGCTCGTCGGTCTACGTACCGGTTGAGCCCGAAAAGGATACCCAGCTGCAATATGCCCTGAAGCTGATCCGTGGCGAGGTGACCGATCCGAGCTACCCGCCGAAGTCTGACCAGACAACCGCCCAATCCACGGGCGGTTGATCGCGGTTAACGGCTTATTACGCATTTATGCCGATCATTGGGGGTGAAAGCTCACTCTGAGAGGGTCGGCACCAGATGGCAAAACCGGGTGCGGAGCCCGCCGTCGGCAAGGCGCGCCGCCGCCCCCGGGACAGGCTGCGCGCCCTGCCCTTTGGGCGCATAGCACTGGGCGTCACCACGGTCATCATCATGGCCGCGCTGGCGCGCATTGCCCTGTTCGACGATCCGTCCGGGGGTCGTCCCTTTGCCATCAGCACGATCGAGATCAAGTCGCCTGACGGGGTGAGCAACGATACCGATCCGCTGGCCGAAAAACCGGCGGGTGAGCCTAAGGCCGCTCATGCGGCTGAGACCCCGGGTGAGAAGCCGCCAGCGGCCGCCGCCGGGCACACGGCCAGCGACGAAAGCCCTGCCGTCGACACGGCCCACGCCGAGGAACACGGTACCGCGGAGTCGCCAAAGCATGCCGAGGCGGAACAGCCCTTTGCCGACCTTGTTGAAGAAACCCGCTTCGGGCCCATTCCGCGCGTTGGAGCCAACGGGGGAACCCCATTCCGCGCCTTCCGCCGTCCGGCGCCGGTCCCGCCCCCCGAGGGTGCGCAGGTCGCCCTGCTGGTGCGGGGCCTTGGCATGGACCTCGACCGGGCGTTGGATGTCGTGTCGGCCCTGCCGCCCGATGTGTCGCTGGCCTTCAAGTCCTACGCCCCAACGCTGGACCAGAGCGCCGGAGCCGCCCGCGCGGCAGGCCACGAGACTTTTCTCGAAGTGCCCTTCGAGCCCTTTGACTACCCGGACAATGACCCCGGCCCCGATACGCTGCTCATGGGCCAGCCGCCGCGTGACAATCTCGATCGGCTGTATCACGTCATGAGCCGCATGGAGGGCTATGTCGGCGTGCTCAACGATCTGGGCGCACGGTTCACCGGGTCGGCCCCGGATTTCAGCCCGGTCATTGAGGAACTTAATGCGCGCGGCCTTAGCTACATCGACGATGGCTCATCATCACGCTCGATTGCCGAACAATTGGCCAGTGCCCGCCGCATGCCCTTCATCGCGGCCGATCTGCTCATCGACGCCGCGCCGTCGCGCGACACCATCATCGCTGCGCTCGATACGCTCGAGCAAAAGGCCAAATCGAAAGGCCAGGCGTTAGGCATGCTGTCCGGCCTGCCGATTTCGGTTAATATCATCGCCGAATGGATCGCCAGCCTGCCCGCCAAAGGGATCACGCTGGTGCCTGTATCGGCGTTGATGAAGGACCAGAATGCCCAACCGTGAAGACATGCCCTACCGCGATTGCGTCGGCGTCGCCGTGTTCAATGCCAGCGGCCTGGTGTTCATCGGCCGCCGCCGCCCCGAAGAGGATTCCGAATCGGCGGCCCGCCAATACACCCCCTGGCAGATGCCGCAGGGCGGGATCGACAAGGGCGAGGCCCCGATTGACGCCGCCTATCGCGAACTGTTCGAGGAAACCTCGATCCGGTCTGTCGATCTGATCGCCGAGGCCCCTGATTGGGTGCATTATGATCTGCCCGACGAAGCGCTGGGCATAGCGCTCAAAGGCAAGTACCGCGGCCAGCGTCAGCGCTGGTTTGCCTTCCGCTTTACCGGCGACGAGACCGAAATCAATGTCACAGCGCCCGGTGACGGCCAGCACCCTGCCGAATTCGACATCTGGCGCTGGGAAGACCTGAACCGCCTCCCCGATCTCATCGTGCCGTTCAAGCGCGAGGCCTACCTCACCATAGTCAGCCACTTCCGCCATATCCCCGACAGCCTGACATGAAGACCATCGGCCTCATCGGGGGCATGAGCTGGGAATCGACGGCCCACTACTACGCCATCATCAACCGCGAAACCGCGCAGCGGCGCGGCGGGCTGCATTCAGCACCCATCCTGCTGCATTCGGTGGATTTTGCCCCCATCGAGGCTCTGCAGCGTCAGGGTGCCTGGGCCGAGGCCGGAGAGCACCTGGCAGGAATCGCCCGTCGGCTGCAAGGCGCGGGGGCCGGGCTCATTGGCCTCTGCACCAACACCATGCACCTGTGTGCCCCAACCATCGTCTCGGCGCTCAGCGTGCCTTTCATCCATATCGCCGACCCCACCGCCGACGCGCTGCTCGCCGATGGCCTCACCACCGTGGGACTGTTAGGCACGCGCTTCACCATGGAGCAGAGCTTCTACGCTGATCGGTTGCGCGCCCGAGGGCTCACGGTTCTCACACCCGATGTCGGCATCACCAATCTCGATGGCATCATCTATGCCGAACTCTGCCGGGGCATCGTGACTGAGCCCTCGCGCCAGATCTATGTCGAGGCCATTGCCCGGCTCAAGGCTCGGGGCGCCGAGGCCGTCATCCTCGGCTGCACCGAAATCGGCATGCTGATCGACGATTCCGTCTCGCCGCTACCGACCTATGACACCACGGCGCTGCACGCCGTGGCGCTGGTCGATGCCGCGCTCAGGCACGAGCTTTAGAACTCGGCCCAATCCGCGCTGACAGCGGCATTGCCGTTTGACAGGTAATGCTTGGCTGCCTTGGCCGTCCCCAGGGCTGGACGCGTCGCCGGCCGTCCGTCGCCGAGGTTGAACACGGCCACCATCTCATCCAGTTCACGCGCCTGCCGCTCAGTCTGTTCAAGCGCGGCATTGGTCTCCTCAACCAGCGCAGCATTATGCTGGGTCATTTCATCAAGCGTGTGCACTGCCGCCGTCACCTCGGCAATCGAGGTTGCCTGCTCGCGGCTTTCGCGCGCAATCAGATCAAGCAGTTCTGCGCTCTTGCGTGTGCCCTCGCGCATGCGGCCCAGCGTCAAACCAACCTGCCCCACCAGCCCGCTGCCCTGCTGCACTTCGGTCGAGGATTGCTGCACCAGCGCCTTGACCTCATTGGAGGCTTCCGCCGCCGACTGCGCCAGCCGACGCACCTCAATGGCCACCACGGCAAAGCCCTTGCCGGCCTCGCCGGCGCGCGCCGCTTCCACCGAGGCGTTGAGCGCCAACAGGTTGGTCTGGAAGGCGATATCGTCAATCAGCCCGATGATGGCAGAAATCTTGCCTGAACTGAGCCGGATGCGCTCCATCGCTTCGGTAGCCTGCTGCATGACGGCGCTGCTGTCTTCAGCCGCTGTCGACACCTCGGTCGCGTTGATACTGGCATCTTCGGCGCGCCGTGCATTATCGGTCACTGTAGCGGCCAGTTGCGCCATGGCGGCCGAGGTCTGTTCAATGGTTGCCGCCTGCCGCGACGTGCGGTCGGCCAGATCATTGGCACCGGCGAGGATTTCACCCGTCGCCGTGCGCAGCGATGTCGAGGTAGCGCTGAGCCCGATCACCATATGGCTCAGGCGGTCAGCCACGCTGTTGGTATTGTTCTTCAACTCTTCGAACGCGCCCGAATAGCTGCCGGTCACGCGCCGCCCCACCTCGGAATTGGCGAGCGCGGTCAGGACCGCCCCCGTTTCCGAAATGCCGCGATCAACCACGGCCACCAGCTCGTTGACGCCGCGGGCGATTTCACGCAATTCCGCATCGGCGAAATTATCGTCCACCCGCTTGGTCAGATCACCCTTCACGGCGGAATCAACCACGGTGCCGAAGCGCTGGCGCAGCGCGCCCATCATGGCCGCGCGATCCTGCGCATCGGCGGCAAGCCGCGCCGTCTCAGCCTCGGTCATCGCCCTGATCTTCAGACCATTGGCGCGGAACTGTTCACCGGCCTCGGCAATCTCCCAGATTTCCGACCAACGCCGCGAGGTCGGCAGCGCTATCGCGTAGTCCCCCGCTGCAATCGCCTGCAGGCGACGCGCCAGATCGGAAAGGCGCGGCAGAATGAAGGCGCTGAAGAACACCATCATCGCGGCAATGCCGCTGAGCAGGAGTCCTGCTGCCGTGAATTCGAGCAGTTCGCGGCGGGATTCTTCAGCCTTGAGCGCGATGTTTTCGTCGGCCACCCGGGTGCGAACATCGGTCTGGAGAGCGGCAAAGCCCTCCTCAACCTTGCCGAGCGCCGTCGTTAAGGCTTCGGCCGAGCTGTCAAACTCGCCCATGGTCTGGTTGCCTGCTTCGGTGCCGAAGTCGACATAGGCATGGGCCATTTTCTGGCCCGTCTCGTAATAGGGCGGAAAGGCCTCGTTGACCGCTGCGAGGTTGCTCGCCAGGTCCTCCGCCCCAAGCTGCTGCGCCAGGGCAATGGTTTTTTCGATATGGGTGGGCAGGGCCGTGGCGAATTCAGCCGCCTGCGCCCAGCCATCATCGAGCCCGTCGAGGCCCCGCGTCGCCGAGACGTCGGTGAGCCATTGCTGCACCTGCACCACGTCGAGCTTGATCTTGCCGATCAGCGCGGTCGCGTCCGCGATGGCTTCAAGCCGCGACGCATTCCCCTGAATGACGGCCTGCGTACGCGTCGCCATCTGATCGGTAGAGATGCTGACCATGACAACGGTGGACAGACCAAGCACAATAAGCCCCATTCCGCCAAGGAGTGTGAATCGGGTCAGTTTCATGGAAAATCCTTAAAACATGGGTCGGGTACCGCCAGAGAGCGGCACCCGCTAGTCGACCTAAAACTCTGACCAGTCGCCGTTGACGGCAACCTTACCCTCCGCAAGGTAGCGCTGTGCCGC
Source organism: uncultured Hyphomicrobiales bacterium (assembly GCA_903828145.1). Taxonomy (GTDB): domain Bacteria; phylum Pseudomonadota; class Alphaproteobacteria; order Rhizobiales; family Devosiaceae; genus Devosia_A. Next base: position 76,181 of record CAIKKY010000007.1, read on the forward strand.
CCCTGAGGACCGGGCCGAGGCAACGGGGGCCTGCGCCCGCACCCCGGGTTTCGGCCTTATGCCGTTTGCTGCGGCGGCCACGGTCCCCGTCGGCAGGTCATCGACGCTGAACACGGCCACCATCTCATCAAGATCCTTGGCCTGCCGCTCGGTCTGTTCGAGCGCAGCATTGGTCTCTTCAACCAGAGCCGCATTGTGCTGGGTCATCTCATCGAGCGCCCGCACCGCGACATTCACTTCATCAATGGAGGTGGCCTGACTGCGGCTCTCGCGTGCAATCTGATCAAGCAGTGTCGCGCTGGTCCGTGTCCCCTCGCGCATGGTGTCGAGTTTGGAAGCCGCCTGGCTGACCAGAGTCGCGCCCTGCTGCACTTCATTGGCCGATTGCTCGATCAGCACCTTGACCTCGCTTGAGGCCTCGGCGGCCGATTGGGCGAGGCGGCGCACTTCAACGGCAACCACCGCAAAGCCTTTACCGGCCTCGCCGGCCCGGGCCGCTTCAACCGACGCGTTGAGCGCCAGAAGGTTGGTCTGGAAGGCGATGTCGTCGATCAGCCCGATGATGTTCGAAATGCGGGCCGAGCTTTCACGGATACGCTCCATGGCCGTGGTGGCCTGTGCCATCACCGTGCCGCTGTCCTCGGCGGCGCGCGATACGCCCCCGGCATTGCTGCTGGCCTCTTCGGCGCGCTTGGCATTCTCGACCACGGTGCCGGCAAGCTGCTCCATGGTGGCCGAGGTTTCCTCGATGGTGGCCGCCTGCTTGGTCGTCCGTTCGGCAAGGTCATTGGCCCCGGTCAGGATTTCACCTGTCGCGGTCCGCAGTGCGTTTGATGTGACTTTCAGATTGCGCACAAGGTCGGTCAACCGATCACCGACGGCATTCACATCGTCGGAGAGGCGCTTCAGCGCGCCCTCATACCGGCCGCTCATCCGGGGCGTCAGATCGGCCTTGGCGAGCGAGGACAGCACATCGCCGGTTTCGGAAATCGACCGGTCAACGAGTTCCACGAGCCCGTTCACCGTATCGGCCAGCTCGCGCATTTCCTGTTCGGGATAGGTGCCCTCGACGCGTTTCGAGAAGTCGCCCCTGAGCGCCGCCGCCGTGACATTGGCAACTTCGCCATTGAGCGCCGACGACGCGACGAGCCGCGCCTCATTGGCCCGCGCCGTCTGATCCGCTGTCGCTGTCAGCTCCTGCCGCTCCACCAGCGCGGCGCGGAATTCACTGAGCACCTGCCCGAGCGCGTTCATTTCAGCCACGGCATAGCGATGGCTCACATTCACATTGAGATCGCCCCCCGAAAGCGTGGCGAAAGCCCGCGTCATCCCGGTGAGCGGCTTCGCGATATGCCGGGTAGCCAGGGTGAAGGTGCCAATAGCCACGAGCATGAGGATAGTCAGCCCGCCGCCGCCGACGATGAGCGCCATGGTACCCACAGCGGCGCTATCGTGTTGCAGCGCCAGCGCCGCCTCTTCGATGACCGTCCCTGCATTGCCCATCTGCGTGGCCAACGCGTCGAATTTTTCGCTGAAATCAGGCAGCAGCGCCTGGGCGCCAACCGTATTGCCACCCTGGGCTGCTTCATCAATGGCGAAGGCGGCGTTGATATAGCCGGTCAACGGCGCATCAAGATCGGCAACAGCCGTGCTGATCTCCGGGCTGACCTTGTACCCCTTCATCTCCTCGACCAACCGGCTGAATTCGCTGGCGGCCTCTTTCAATTCTCCGTCGGCCGCATCGGCCAGTGCCGTATCATGCGCCAGTCCAGCGTAGAGCGCCTGGAACACGGTCGCATGCACCGCATCATGCAGCATATCAGCGCCCATTTCGGCCTTAAGCAGCCTCACCATCGTGTCGCTGCGGCTCTGGATGGCCTGAAAATTGGTGGTGACGAACAGCACCGCCCCGAGAAACCCGAGCCCAATGAGCCCCATCAGGGCCCCAAGCAGCATGACGGCGCCGCGGCTGGTCATGGTCTTCTTCTGGGTTTCGGCAGGTGTATCCACGGTCATGTCAGAATTCCTTCGGTGGATGGATTTGGAGCAATGGGGTTCGGCGCGACAGTAGGGCGAGCCAGCCCCGAAAATAGACGTGTTACGCATTTATGCGCTCTTTGAGCTTAACGAGCGGTTTACGCGCGTCCCAAGCGAAAGAGTGCAAAATCAAAAAGGCGCCCGGTGGGGCGCCTTTGAATATCCAGTCAACTAAAGGGGTGGCGTTAGTGCGCCGTCGTGGTGCCCTGTGCTTCCAGCAACAGATTGCGCCAGCCGTCAATTTCTTCCTGCAGGCGCATTTCCTCATCCGCAGTTGCGGCGGCTTCCTGCGCCGTGAGACCGGCGGCAATCAGGCCTTCGATCTTGCCGCTGTCGAACTCGGCGACATCCTGCGCCTCTTCGGCGAGCACGGTCAGCCCCTCGGGCGACACATCGGCAAACCCGCCACGCACATAGTACACGTGCGAGAGTCCGGCCTTGTCCGTCACGGTGATGAAGCCCGGACGCAGAGTGGTCATCATCGGCGCGTGATCGCCCAGAACGGTGAAATAGCCATCGCTGCCCGGCACGGTGACCGAGGCAACATGCTCCGAGAGCAACAGCCGCTCGGGCGAGACGATTTCAAGCTTGGTGCCTTCGGCCATGGTCCTGCCTCAAGGATGGGGCGCCGCGGCGCCGGAGAGTCTGGGCCCGCCCTTTAGGCGAGCCCTGATGGTTTCAGCCCGATCAGGCGGCCTGCGCCAGCTTCTGGGCCTTCTTCACGGCGTCTTCGATGGTGCCAACCATGTAGAACGCTGCTTCGGGCAGGTGGTCATAGTCGCCAGCGACCAGACCCTTGAAGCCCTTGATGGTGTCGGCGATCTGCACGAACACGCCCGGCGCGCCGGTGAAGCCTTCGGCCACGTGGAACGGCTGGCTCATGAAGCGCTCGATCTTGCGGGCGCGGGCCACGGTCAGCTTGTCCTCTTCGCTCAGTTCATCCATGCCGAGAATGGCGATGATGTCCTGAAGTGCCTTGTAGCGCTGCAGGATTTCCTGCACGCGGCGGGCGGTGTTGTAATGCTCTTCACCCACAATCGTGGCATCAAGCATACGCGAGGTTGAATCCAGCGGATCCACGGCCGGGTAGATGCCCTTTTCCGAGATCGCGCGGTTCAGCACGGTCGTCGCGTCAAGGTGCGCGAACGAGGTCGCGGGTGCCGGATCGGTCAGATCGTCGGCCGGCACGTAAATGGCCTGAACCGAGGTGATCGAGCCCTTCTGGGTCGTGGTGATGCGTTCCTGCAGCGCACCCATGTCGGTGGCGAGCGTCGGCTGATAGCCCACGGCGGAAGGAATACGGCCCAAGAGAGCCGACACTTCCGAACCGGCCTGCGTGAAGCGGAAGATGTTGTCCACGAAGAACAGCACGTCCTGGCCTTGGTCGCGGAAATGCTCGGCGACAGTGAGACCCGACAGCGCCACACGAGCGCGGGCGCCCGGGGGTTCGTTCATCTGGCCGAACACGAGGGCGCACTTGGAGCCAGCGGTCGAACCGTTGTTCTCCTTGGGGTCCTTGTTCACGCCGGATTCGATCATTTCGTGGTACAGATCGTTGCCTTCGCGGGTGCGTTCACCCACGCCAGCGAACACCGAATACCCACCATGCGCCTTGGCGACGTTGTTGATCAGCTCCTGGATGAGCACGGTCTTGCCCACGCCGGCGCCGCCGAACAGGCCAATCTTACCGCCACGCGCATAGGGAGCGAGCAGGTCCACAACCTTGATGCCCGTCACGAGGATCTGGGCTTCAGACGCCTGTTCCACAAAGCTCGGTGCTTCCTGGTGGATGACGCGGCGGCTCTTGGTCTTCACCGGGCCGGCTTCGTCGATCGGCTCGCCGATCACGTTCATGATGCGGCCGAGAGTCTCGTCGCCAACCGGCACCGAGATCGGCTCGCCAGTATCCGACACCGGGGTGCCGCGGACCAGACCTTCGGTCGTGTCCATGGCGATGGTGCGGACGGCGTTTTCGCCGAGATGCTGCGCGACTTCGAGCACAAGGCGGTTGCCGTTGTTTTCGACTTCAAGCGCGTTCAGAATCGCGGGGAGGTGACCTTCGAAGGTCACGTCCACCACGGCGCCGATCACCTGGCTGATCTTGCCCATCGGAGCGCCGGAAACCGCGGCGGATTTGGTCGTCGCTGCCTTGGTGGCGGCGGGCTTGCGGGCCGGGGCCTTAGCCGGGGCCGTGGTCTTGGCTGCAGTCGCTGCGCGGGCCATGTTCTACCTCGTTCCGATTAGAGCGCTTCCGCGCCCGAAATGATTTCGATGAGTTCCTTGGTGATCTGGGCTTGGCGCTGACGGTTGTACACCAGCGTGAGCCGCTTGATCATGTCGCCGGCGTTCCGCGTCGCACTATCCATCGCGCTCATCTGCGCGCCGAAGAACGACGCGTTGTTCTCGAGCAGAGCCCGGAAGAGTTGCACCGAGATGTTGCGCGGCAGAAGGTCGGCGAGAATTGCCTCTTCGTCCGGCTCATAGTCGTAATTCAGATCAAGGCTCGCCGCCGCACTGGCGTCGTCGAACTTGGCCGGAATGAGCTGCTGCGCCGTGGGCACCTGGGCGATGACCGAACGGAACCGCGCGAAAAACAGCGTCGCAACGTCAAACTCACCGGCCGCATACATGGCCAGAAGTTTTTCGCCCACGGCGGCTGCGTGCGTGTAGCCGAGCTGGCGGACATCGCGGAACGAGATCGATTCAACGATCTTGTCGGCAAAGGTCCGCTTCAGGATATCGTTGCCCTTGCGGCCCACGGTGAGAATTTTCACCGTCTTGCCTTCGGCGATCAGCCGCTGCGCCGTATCGCGCGCCATGCGGGCGATGGACGAGTTGAAGCCGCCGGCAAGGCCGCGTTCACCCGTGGCCACCACGAGCAGATGCACCTGATCCCGGCCGTTGCCGGCCAGAAGCTGCGGTGCGTCGGCGCGGCCCGCATAGGCCGAACCCAGCGCCGCCAGCACCCGCCCCATGCGCTCGGCATAGGGACGGGCGGCTTCAGCCGCTTCCTGCGCTCGGCGCAGCTTGGCAGCTGCCACCATCTGCATGGCCTTGGTGATCTTCTGGGTCGATTTGACCGAGGCGATCCGGTTTTTGAGGTCTTTTAGCGAAGCCATCGGGCCGCTTTACTCCCCTTGGAGGGGACCCGGAACCGGGTCGCCCATCCATCCCATTATCGTTACGCGAAGGTCTTCTTGAAGCCTTCGATCGCAGCCTTGAGCTTGGCGCGGAGGTCATCCGACAGCGCCTTTTCCTTGGCAATACCCGTCAGCACATCGGCGTGCTTGCTGCGCATTGCATTCAGGAGGCCCTGTTCAAACGCCCCGACCTTGCTGACCGGCAGGTCATCGAGATAGCCTTGGGCGCCCGCAAAGATCACCGCAATTTCTTCTTCCGGCTTGAGCGGAGAGAACTGCGGCTGCTTCAGCAGCTCGGTAAGACGGGCGCCACGGTTCAGCAGGCGCTGCGTCGCGGCATCGAGATCCGAACCGAACTGCGCAAACGCGGCCATTTCGCGGTACTGGCTGAGTTCGCCCTTGAGCGACCCCGCCACCTGCTTCATCGCCTTGATCTGCGCCGAACCACCCACGCGGCTCACCGACAGACCCACGTTCACCGCCGGGCGAATGCCCTGGAAGAACAGGTTGGTCTCAAGGAAGATCTGACCGTCGGTGATCGAGATCACGTTTGTCGGAATATAGGCCGACACGTCGTTGGCCTGGGTTTCGATCACGGGCAGCGCGGTCAGCGAGCCGAGGCCATGGTCCTCGTTCAGCTTCGCGGCACGTTCGAGCAGGCGCGAGTGCAGGTAGAACACGTCGCCCGGGTAGGCTTCGCGGCCCGGCGGGCGACGCAGCAGGAGCGACATCTGACGGTAGGCCACGGCTTGCTTGGTCAGATCGTCATAGGCGATCACGGCATGCATGCCGTTGTCGCGGAAATATTCGCCAATGGCGCAACCAGTGAAGGGCGCAAGGAACTGCATCGGCGCCGGGTCCGACGCGGTGGCGGCGATCACGATGGAATATTCCATGGCGCCGGCGTCTTCGAGCACCTTGACGAACTGGGCGACGGTCGAGCGCTTCTGACCCACGGCGACATAGATACAGTAGAGCTTGTCGCTCTCGCTCGCACCGGCCTGGTGGGCCGGCTTCTGGTTGAGGAACGTGTCGAGAATCACGGCGGTCTTGCCGGTCTGACGATCGCCAATGATCAGCTCGCGCTGGCCACGGCCGATCGGGATCAGCGCATCGATGGCCTTGAGGCCGGTCGACATCGGCTCATGCACCGACTTACGCGGCAGAATGCCCGGGGCCTTCACGTCAACACGGCGACGTTCCTTGGCCTTGAGCGGGCCCTTTCCGTCGATCGGGTTGCCGAGCGCGTCAACCACGCGGCCAAGGAGTTCCTTGCCCACCGGGGTATCTACGATCGAGCCGGTCCGCTTGACGACATCGCCTTCCTTGATGCCGCGGTCATTACCGAACAGCACCACGCCGACATTGTCGGTTTCAAGGTTGAGCGCCATGCCCTTGATGCCGCCGGGGAATTCCACCAGCTCACCGGCCTGCACATTATCGAGGCCGTAAACGCGGGCGATACCGTCGCCGACGCTCAGCACCTGGCCGACTTCAGAAACCTCGGCTTCCTGGCCGAAATTCTTGATCTGGTCCTTGAGGATCGCAGAGATTTCCGCGGCTTTGATATCCATTATCCGACCTCTTTCATCGCGATCTTCATCGCCGTGAGCTTGGTTTTGATTGACGAGTCGATCATCTGGCTGCCGACCTTGACGATAAGGCCGCCGATCAGGCTGGGATCGACCTGTTCATTGATGGTCACCGCCTTGCCGATTTTCGCCTTCAGCGAAGCGGCCAGGGTGGAGAGCTGGGTTTTGCTGAGCGGCGCCGCCGACGTCACATCAGCGGAGACTTCGCCGCGCGCTTCAGCAGCGCGCTCGCGGAACAGCTGGATGATCGTGGGCAGCGCGAACAGACGTCCGTTGCGGGCCACAACCTTCACGAAATTTGAAACAACCGGATGCGCCTTGCCCTTCTTGAGCAGAGCCTCAACCGCCGCCGCCTTCGCATCGGCATTGATGACTGGCGAACGGAGGAACCGCGCGAAGTCCGCGCTTTCCCCGGCCAACGCATAAAGCCTGGCGAGACCCGATTCGATCTCGGCCACGGCCTTCTGGTCCTCGGCCAGGTCGTAGAGCGCCGTCGCGTAAGGACGCGCAATTTGCATGAGCACCGAATCCTGCGCCGCCAATGCTCCGTCACCCCTGGTTGACGCAATCAGAAACCGGGCCAAAACGAGGTCGCGGGTGGTTGCGTGTGTTTATGTCGGATCGCCGGGGAAAAGCCATAGGCTCCCGGATTTCGCGGCCCCCTCTAACACGGCCATCAAGGCCCGCGCAAGGCACCCTTGCGGACTCTGATGGAGTTGTTTGTCGCAACCTCGCCACACTGGATCGATCCACACCCGGCAACCGGCTGTGGATTGGTCGCGTGTGCCGCCCGTTACAGGAAGCTTTGCGGGTCGATATCCACCTGAACACGCAGGTTTCCCGTCGCTTTCGGCCCTGCGCCCAACCAGAATCGCACATAGCCCGAGAGGTCGAACTCGCGCGGGCTCTGGGCCAATAGCCGCACCCTGTGCCGTCCACGGATCATGGAGATGGGGGCATCGGCCGGACCAAAAAGTTTGAGCCCATCGGCCATGGGCGCCGCCGCCAGCATCGCCCTGGCATAGGCGAAAGTCGGATCATGCTCATTGCCCGAAATGATCAGCGCCGCCAGCCGCCCGAACGGCGGCATGCCACCGGCTTTCCGGGCAGCGATTTCGTGCTGGTAAAACGCCTCGCGGTCGCCCCGCACCATGGCATCGAGCACCGTGTGCCTCGGGTGATAGGTCTGCAAAAACGCCTTGCCCGCCCGCGCCGCACGCCCGGCCCGCCCCGTCACCTGCGTCAGGATCTGAAACGTCCGTTCGGCCGCACGCGGGTCGCCCTTATCGAGGCCGAGATCGGCATCGAGGACGCCCACCAGCGTCAGCTTTTCGAAATGGTGCCCCTTGGCCACCAGTTGTGTGCCGATGATGAGGTCATACTCGCCCCGTCCGATCTCATCGAAACGGTCGCGGATCTGCTTGGCGCTGCCCATGTCCGACGACAGGATCACCATGCGCGCGCCGGGGAACCGTGCCGCCGCCTCCTCGGCCACCCGCTCGATACCCGGGCCGACCGCCACCAGCGATTCGTCCGCCCCGCATTCGGCGCAGGCTTTCGGGGTCTTCTGGGTGTGTCCGCAATGGTGGCACATCAGCACGCCCCGGAACCGGTGCTCCACCAGCCAGGCCGTGCATTCGGGGCACTGGTACTGGTGCCCGCAGGCCCGGCACAGGGTCAGCGGCGCATAGCCCCGGCGGTTGAGGAACAGCAGCGCCTGCTCGCCCCGGTCAAGTGTCGCAAACACCTCGCGCGCCAGCGTCGGGGCAATCCATTGCCCCTTGTCCGGCGGGTCTTCCCGCATATCGATGGCCTTCACGTCGGGCATCACCGCCTCGGCATAGCGCGAGGTCAGCTTCACATGGAGGTATCGGCCCGTATCGGCATTGTTCCGGCTTTCAACCGATGGCGTGGCCGACGCGAGAATCACCCGCGCACCGGCGAATCGCGCCCGCACCACCGCCGCGTCCCGCGCGTGATAATTCAGCCCATCCTGCTGCTTGTAGGCACCATCATGCTCCTCATCGAGCACCATCAGCCCCAGCTCACGGAAGGGAAGAAACAGCGATGACCGCGCGCCCACCACTGCACGCACCTCACCGCTCAGCACCCCGCGCCATATTCGGGCACGTTGCACAGGCGTCATGTCCGAGTGCCATTCGCCCGGCCGGGCCCCGAAGCGCTCGGTAAACCGGTTGAGAAACGTATTGGTCAGCGCGATTTCAGGCAACATCACCAGCGCCTGCCGCCCCGCCCGCAGCGTATCGGCCACCGCTTCAAAAAACACTTCGGTCTTGCCGGCTCCAGTGACGCCATCAAGCAGCGCCGCGCCGAACCGGTCCACCGGCATCTGCCGCAGATGCGCGAGCGCTTCGGCCTGCTCGGGGCTCAGCCGCGCCGGCTTCGCCTCAGGATCGGGCGGCAGCACCGGCGGCGGCGGCGGTGCCAGAATGCGCTCTATCGCGCCCGAGCGCTCGAGACCCTCGACCACACTGGCCGACACCCCTGCCGCGCCAATCAGCGCCGGCTTCGCCCACAAGTCGCCATCCATCAGCAGATCGAGCACCCGCTCACGCGCCGGTGTGAGCTTTTCGGGCTCGAGCCCTGTGCGCCGGAACGCCACAATGGGCCGTTCCGGGTCAAGTGCCTCGCGGCTCCTCAGCACGGCGCGCAGCACGAGCCCCGGCGGCGCCAGCGTATAGCGCGCCACCCAATCGACCGTCTGGCGCAACTCCGCACTGAGCGGCGGCACGTCGAAAATTTCGGCAATGTCTTTCAACCGATTATGCGCGAAATTGTCCTTGGGCGCGCCCCAGACAACGCCCAGCGTCAGCCGCCCGATCAGCGGCACGGCGACAATCGAGCCCGGTTCGACCCGCATACCCGCGGGCACACTATAGGAATAGGCCGTCTCCACCGAGACGCTCACCAAGACCGCAACAATGTCTGCCGGATCACTCATTTGTGCCCGCTTTGTTCACGGCGCAGGCGCCGAATGCAAGAAAAAAGGACGGCCGCGACAGACGACCCGGTGGATTTCTCCCGCCCCAGCCGGGAGCGACAACAGGTCCGCCCCCCACAGACACGGTTTGATAACAGAGCCGCGCTATCGTACCCGCATGTCGCAGTTTCTTGCCCGCCCCGATCTCGTTGCGGCCATCGAGGATTGGCTTCGCCATCTGGCCTCGGTGCGCCGGGTCGCGCCGTTGACGCTCGAGGCCTATCGGCGCGACCTTGATCAGTTCGTGGCGTTTCTGGCCCCGCACCTGGGCGGCCCCGCCGATCTCGCCGCCCTCCGCGATCTCCGCGCCGCCGATTTCCGTGCCTTTCTGGCGCAGCGCCGCAACGAGGGCGTTGGGGCCCGTTCGCTTGGCCGCGCGCTCGCCGCCCTGCGCGGGTTCTTCCGGCATCTGGAGCGGCACGATCTCGGCTCGGCCGAGGCAATTTCCACCCTGCGGACACCGCGCCAGCCGAAATCCCTGCCCAAGGCCCTCACCATCCCCGAGGCCAAATCAGTGCTGGGCGGCATCGATCACGTTGAAAACATCGCCTGGGTCATCGCGCGGGATACGGCGGTCATGGCCCTGCTTTATGGCGCCGGGCTGCGCATTTCCGAAGCGCTCGGGCTGAAAAAGGCCGATCTGGAGAGCGCTACGCTGCGCGTCACCGGCAAGGGGGGCAAGACCCGCCTGGTGCCCGTGCTGCCCGAAATCACGCGGCTGCTTGACGAATACCGCGCCCACCTGCCCTTCGCGCTCGGTCCCGATGACGTGATCTTTCGCGGCGAAAAAGGCGGTCCCCTGTCGCCGCGCATCATCCAGCTCAGGATCGCGTCCATGCGCTTCCATCTCGGCCTGCCGGAAAGCGCCACGCCCCATGCGCTGCGGCACAGCTTCGCGACCCACCTTCTGGGACGGGGCGGCGACCTGCGCACCATTCAGGAACTGCTGGGCCACGCCTCGCTCTCGACCACTCAGGTCTATACGGCTGTTGACACCGACCGGCTGCTGGCCGCCTATCGCGCCGCCCACCCCCGGGCCTGATCCCGCCAGCCTGGTAAGCCCCTATGTCCGCCCCCCGCCCGCCTCGACATCCCTATCTTGGCGCCGCGCTTGCGCTCCTCGGGGCAGGTCTGTTCGCCACCAAGGGCATTGTCATCAAACTGGCGATTGCCGAGGGCATCGACCCGCTGACCACCCTCACCTGGCGGATGATCGTGGCGGTGCCGATCTTCCTGACGGTCGGCATCATCTACTACCGCCGCCAGCACCCTAAAGATGGGCCGCGCGTGCTGGACGGGCCGACGCTCATCCGCACCCTGCTGGTGGGTGTACTTGGCTATTATGTCGCGAGTTTCCTTGATTTTCAGGCGCTGGCCTTCATTTCGGCCCAGCTCGACCGGCTGATCCTCCTCACCTACCCGTTCTTCGTGGTGCTGTTCGGGGCGGTCTTCATGCGCCGCCGGGTCACCCCGCTGATGGTGGCCGCGCTGCTCGTTTCCTATGCGGGGATCGCGCTGATTTTCGCGCATGATCTCAGCATCGAGGGCAAGGACGTGCTCCTCGGCTCGGCGCTGGTTCTGGGGGCGGCCATCGCCTACGGCGCCTATCAGTTTCTGGCGAAGCCGCTGATCGACCGGCTGGGGCCCGAACTCTTCACCTCGCTCGCCATGAGCGCGGCAGGGTTTTCGGTCATCCCGCATTTTCTGGTTACACACCCGGTCTCGGCACTGGCTGTCACCGGGCCGGGCTTCCTGCTGATGCTGGCCATCGGCACCATCGCCACGGTGCTGCCGGCCTATTGCACCTCGGCAGCCATCGGCCTCATCGGCTCGGAGCGCACGGCGGTCATCGGCAATGTCTCGCCGGTCGTCACGGTGGCGCTCGCCATCGGCATTCTGGGCGAAACCTTCACCCCCTGGCACGCTCTCGGCACCGCCCTGGTGCTGAGCGGCGTCGTCCTCTTCACCCGCCGCGCGCGGCTGAAACCAGTTGAACCCGAGCTGGAGGGTTAGGGCTCGTGCCCCCCGCCTGACCTCAGATATGCAGCGCGCCGTCGCCGCACATCAGGGCGGCTTCGCGGATGGCTTCGCTCATTGTCGGATGGGCGTGGGTGGTGCGGGCCAGATCTTCGGCCGCGCCGGAGAACCCCATCAGCACGGCGATCTCGTGGATCATTTCGCCTGCGTTCTTGGCCACGATCTGCGCCCCGAGCACACGGTCGGTCGTGGCGTCGGCCAGCACCTTCACATAGCCCTGGGTCGCATGCATCGCCTTGGCGCGACCGTTCGCCGTATAGGGGAACTTGCCGATTTTGTACTCGATGCCCGCCGCTTTCAGCTCATCTTCCGATTTGCCGATCCAGGCGACTTCCGGGTTCGTGTACATCACCGAGGGGATCAGCTCGTAATGGATCTGCGGCGATTGCCCGGCGATGATCTCAGCCACGGCCGCGCCATCATCCGAGGCCTTGTGCGCCAGCATGGGACCCGCCACCGCATCGCCAATGGCATAGATGCCCGGCACATTGGTCTGGAAATGCCCATCGGTTCGCACGCGCCCACGTTCATCAAGCGCCACGCCGACTACATCGAGCCCGAGACCGGTGGTGTAGGGTTTGCGGCCCACGGCCAACAGCACGGCGTCGGCCGAAATGGTCTTGGCTTCGCCGCCCGCCGCCGGTTCAACCGTGGCGGTCACACTGCCATCGGCATTGGTCACAACGCCCGTCACCTTGGCTGAAAGCTGGAACGACATGCCCTGCTTTTGCAGGATGCGCTGCATCTGCCGCGCCGCTTCGCTATCGAGGCCGGGCAGGATGCGGTCGAGATATTCGACCACCGTGATTTTGGCCCCAAGCCGCGCCCACACCGAGCCGAGTTCGAGCCCGATAATGCCCCCGCCAATCACCAGAAGGTGCTTGGGCACCGCCTTGAAGCTGAGAGCGCCGGTGGAGCTGACCACCTTGTCTTCGTCAATGCTGATGCCGGGCAGTGACGCGGGAACCGAGCCCGTTGCAATCACGATGCTGCGGGTCTCGATGGTCTGCGCCGCTCCGGCTTCGGGCGTTACCAGCACCTTGCCCGGCGCAGTGATCGAGCCCGTGCCGCGGAAGGTGGTGATCTTGTTCTTGTTGAACAGGAATTCGATGCCCGACACATTCGCCGTCACCACCGCGTCCTTGTGGCCCATCATGGTGGCGAGGTCGAGTTCGGGCTTCACTTTGATACCAAGCCCGGCAAAGCCGGTGCTGGCTTCCTCGAACATTTCCGAGGCGTGCAGCAGGGCCTTCGAAGGAATGCAGCCGATATTGAGACAGGTACCCCCGAAGGTCGGCCACTTTTCGATGACAGCCACCTTCATGCCGAGCTGCGCCGCGCGAATGGCGCACACATAGCCGCCCGGGCCGCTGCCGATGACCGTGAGATCGAAAATATCAGCCATGATAATCCCTGAAATCGAGGACAAACGGGTGCCACAGGGCACCCGCGAAACGGTGCATCAGAGGTCGAGAACCAGCCGCTCGGGCGATTCAAGGCTTTCCTTGACCCGCACAAGGAAGGTGACCGCTTCCTTGCCATCGACAATGCGGTGATCATACGAGAGCGCCAGATACATCATCGGGCGGATGACGATCTGCCCGCCCACCACAACCGGCCGTTCCTGGATTTTGTGCATGCCCAGAATGCCCGATTGCGGGGCATTGAGGATCGGCGTCGACATCAGCGAGCCATACACACCACCGTTCGAAATGGTGAAGGTGCCGCCCTGCATGTCGGCCATCGACAACGCGCCATCGCGCGCGAGCTTGCCCAGCCGCGCAATGTCCTTCTCGATCTCGGCAATCGACATCTGGTCGGCATTGCGCACCACCGGCACGACAAGGCCCTTTTCGGTGCCCACGGCCACCCCGACATGGGCGTAGTTCTTGAAGATCATGTCGTCGCCGTCGATCTCGGCATTAACCGCCGGGATTTCCTTCAGCGCATGCGTTACCGCCTTGGTGAAAAAGCCCATGAAGCCGAGCTTCACGCCGTGCTTTTTCTCGAACAGGTCCTTGTACTGGTTCCGCAGGTCCATCACCGGCTTCATGTCCACCTCGTTGAAGGTGGTCAGCATGGCGGCCGTGTTCTGGGCATCCTTCAGACGGCGCGCGATGGTCTGGCGCAGGCGGGTCATCTTCACCCGCTCTTCGCGCCCGTCATCGCCAGCCGGGCTCGGCGCACGCGGGGCGGCCGGAACCGGCGCAGCGGCCGCTGATGCCGTTGCCACTTTCGGCGGCTTGGCGAGCGCTGCCAGCACGTCTTCCTTCAGCACCTGGCCACGCTTGCCCGAGCCATCAATGCTGTCGGCGGTCATCTTGGCCTCGGCCAGCATCTTCTGGGCCGACGGCGCAGGCGCAGGAGCCGCCGCCACGGGAGCCGCGGGCGCAGCCGCAACCGGCGCAGCGGCTTTAGCCGTCACCACGGCAGCGCCAGCGGCACCCGCCGTAATCGCCCCGATCAGGGCACCGACATTCACGGTATCGCCGGGCTTGGCCGCGATGCTTTCCAGCACGCCGCCAACCGGGGCCGGCACTTCGATCGTCACCTTGTCGGTTTCGAGTTCGACCAGCGGTTCATCGGCGGCAACAGCGTCGCCCACCTTCTTGAACCACTGCCCAATGGTCGCCTCGGTAACGCTCTCGCCCAGCGTGGGCACCCGGATTTCAGTCGCCATGATATCGGTCCTTCGCGGATCTTCGGATTAGGCCTCGCCTTACTTGGCGAAGGCCTCGTCAAGGAATGCCTGCAATTGCTGCAGGTGCGTCTTCATCAGCCCCGTGGCCGTGGCCGCCGAAGCAGCGCGGCCCACGTAGCGCGGCCGCTTGCCGGTCTGGCCCAACTGGTCCAGCACCCAATCGACATAGGGCTGCACAAAGGCCCAGGCCCCCATGTTCTTGGGTTCTTCCTGGCACCAGACGATTTCGGCCTTTTTGAAGCGGCTCAGCTCATCGAGCAACGCCTTGGCCGGGAACGGATAGAGCTGTTCGAGCCGCAGCAGGTAGACATCGGAGATGCCGCGCTTTTCGCGCTCTTCGAGGAGGTCATAATAGACTTTGCCGGTACACAGCACGACGCGGCGGATCTGGTTATCCGGCGCCAGCTTGATGCTGGTCTTGGGCGCACCCGGGGTCTCGGCATCGTCCCACAGCAGCCGGTGGAACGTCGAGTCCGGCCCGAATTCGGTGAGCGACGACACGGCCCGCTTGTGCCTGAGCAGCGACTTCGGCGTCATCAGGATCAGCGGCTTGCGGAAGTCGCGTTTCATCTGCCGACGCAGGATGTGGTAGTAATTCGCCGGGGTCGTGCAATTGGCGACCTGCATATTGTCCTCAGCGCACAATTGCAGATAGCGCTCGAGCCGCGCCGACGAATGCTCCGGCCCCTGGCCTTCATAGCCATGCGGCAACAGCATCACGAGGCCCGACATGCGGAACCACTTGCGTTCGCCTGACGAGATGAACTGATCCACCACCACCTGCGCGCCGTTGGCGAAATCGCCAAACTGCGCTTCCCACAGGGTCAGCGTGTTCGGTTCGGCCAGCGAATAGCCATACTCGAACCCGAGCACCGCTTCTTCCGAGAGCATCGAGTTGATGACCTCGTAGCGCGCCTGATCGTCGGCAATGTGGTTGAGCGGCGTATAGCTCAAATCGGACAGCTGATCATTCAGCACCGAATGGCGCTGGCTGAACGTGCCGCGCTCGCAATCCTGGCCCGAAAGCCGAACCCCGAGCCCTTCGCGCAGCAGCGTGGCAAAGGCCAGCGCCTCGCCGGTCGCCCAATCGATGCCTTCGCCGGTCTCGATCGAGGCCAGACGATTATCCATGAACCGCTTCACGGTCTTGTGGACATTGAAGCCCTCCGGCACAGCGGCGAGGCGCTGCCCGATATCCTTCAGCGTGGCCATGTCCGTGCTGGTTTCACCACGGCGCGGCCCATCGGCCTCGGCGCGCTTCATGTCCTTCCACACGCCATCCAGCCAATCGGTCTTGTTGGGGCGGAAATTCTGGCCGGCTTCGAATTCGGTTTCGAGTTTGGCCCGCCAGGCGGCCTTCATGGCCTCAATGTCGTCCGCCGACACCAGACCTTCTGTGATGAGGCGCTGGGCATAGATATCGAGCGTCGATTGATGCTCACGGATCTTGGCGTACATCAGCGGCTGGGTGAAGCTCGGCTCGTCGCCTTCATTGTGCCCGAAGCGGCGGTAGCAGAACATATCGACGACCACTGGCCGCCCGAAGCGCTGGCGATATTCAACCGCCACCTTGGTGACGAAGACAACGGCTTCGGGGTCGTCGCCGTTCACATGGAACACCGGCGCCTCGATCATCTTGGCCACATCGGTGGGATAGGGCGAGGAGCGCGACGACATCGGCGCCGTGGTGAAGCCGATCTGATTGTTGATGACGAAGTGGATCGATCCACCCGTCCGATGGCCCTTGAGGCCGGAAAGCCCGAGGCACTCGGCCACGACGCCCTGCCCGGCAAAGGCAGCGTCGCCATGCAGCAGTAAAGGCAGCACCGTCGAGCGGTCCACCTGGCGCGGCTCGATGAACTTGCCATCAACCGCAGCCCACTGGTCCTGCTTGGCGCGGGCCTTGCCCAGCACCACCGGGTCAACAATCTCAAGATGCGACGGATTGGCGGTCAGCGACAGGTGCACCGGGTGCCCGTCGAACTCGCGGTCCGCCGAGGCGCCGAGGTGATATTTCACATCACCCGACCCTTCGACTTCATCGGGGTAGAACGCGCCACCCTTGAACTCGTGGAACAGGGCGCGGTGCGGCTTCATCAGCACCTGGGTCAACACGTTGAGGCGGCCGCGATGGGCCATGCCGAGCACAACGTCCTTCACGCCCAGCGCGCCACCGCGCTTGATGATCTGTTCGAGCGCCGGGATCAGCGCTTCGCCGCCATCGAGCCCGAACCGCTTGGTACCGGTGAACTTCACATCGAGGAACTTTTCAAAGCCCTCGGCCTCAACCAGCTTGTTGAGGATCGCCTTCTTGCCCTCGGGCGTGAACGAGATGGATTTGTCCGGCCCTTCGATCCGTTCCTGCAGCCATTGCTTCTGCTCGGGATCGGAGATGTGCATGAATTCGATGCCGACGGTCGAGCAATAGGTGCGCTTCAGCACATCGAGCATTTCGGGCACGGTCGCGTATTCGAGCCCGAGATAATTATCGATGAAAATCTTGCGCCCGTAATCGGCTTCGGTGAAGCCATAGGTGCGCGGATCGAGTTCTGGCGCCGCATCGGGCGCCTTCAGCTGCAACGGATCGAGATCGGCATGCAGATGCCCGCGCATCCGGTAGGCGCGGATCATCATGATGGCGTGGATCGAGTCACGCGTCGCCTGCAGCACGTCAATCGCCGTGGGCGCGGGCTTGCTGTCGGCCTTGGCCCGCTCCTGCAGCGCCTTCTGTGTCTTGACCTGAATCTCAGCCCAGTTGCCATCCATCGCCGAAACCAGATCGCCGGATTCGGCCTGCGGCCAATCGCGGCGCTGCCAGCTCGGGCCCTCAGCGCTTTTGGTTACATCGGCCGGGACATCTTCCAGCCGGGCAAAATAGCTCGCCCAGGTTGGGTCGATGCTGGCGGGGTCTTTTTGAAACCGCGCGTATAGATCCTCGATATAATCGGCGTTACCGCCGTAGAGGAAAGAGGAGAGCAAGAACTGTTCGTTCTTTTCCTGTCGGGTCATTTTCCGCGTTGCGAAGCTTGTGGCCCCGCCACCCTTTTTAAACGCCCGGGAAAACTCAACCGGGCAGATGTTTTGCGGGTCTATATTACCCGCGTTCCATTGTTGTGACGTTAACCGGGGCACGAAAATTGCCGTGTCCCGGTCCCTCAGATCGTTGGGCGCCTTAGCCCTTCAAGACATCGGCCAGCGTCTGGCCAATGCGCGCCGGGGAGCGCGACATGCGGATGCCTGCCGCTTCCATCGCCGAAATCTTGTCTTCGGCGCCGCCCTTGCCGCCCGAAATCACTGCACCGGCGTGGCCCATGGTCCGGCCCTTGGGCGCCGTCAGCCCAGCAATGAACCCAGCCATCGGCTTCGAGCGGCCGCGCTTGGCTTCGTCGATGAGGAACTGCGCCGCCTCTTCCTCGGCCGAGCCGCCGATTTCGCCGATCATGATGATCGATTTGGTTTCCGCGTCCTTGAGGAACATCTCCAGCACGTCGATAAACTCGGTGCCCTTGACCGGATCGCCGCCAATGCCCACCGCCGTGGTCTGGCCGAGACCGGCATTCGTCGTCTGGAACACCGCTTCATATGTAAGCGTACCCGAGCGGGATACGATACCGACGGACCCGCGTGAGAAAATATTCCCCGGCATGATGCCGATCTTGCATTCGCCCGCCGTGACAACGCCCGGGCAATTGGGCCCGATCAGCCGCGATTTGGATTTTTCGAGCCGGGCCTTCACCTTCACCATATCGAGCACCGGCACACCCTCAGTGATGCACACGATCAGCTCGATACCGGCGTCGATGGCCTCCATAATGGCGCCAGCCGCGCCAGCGGGCGGAACGTAGATCACCGACGCGGTTGCGCCGGTGCGGTCCCGGCCTTCGGCCACCGAGGCGAAGATCGGCAGCGCGACATCAGCGCCGCTGACCTTGCCCTGCCACATCTGGCCGCCCTTTTTCGGGTGCGTGCCGCCAACCATCTGGGTGCCGAAATAGCCGAGCGCATATTGCGTGTGCAGCGTGCCGGATTCACCGGTCAGGCCTTGCACCAGCACTTTGGTGTTCTTGTCGACGAGAATGGACATGCGGGTCTTTCCTGCTTCGTTCGTCTTTTGCGGTGCGGGTGGGGATCAGCCCCGGCCCTTGACCGCCGCCACCACTTTTTGTGCCGCGTCATCAAGATCGTCGGCCGAGATCACATCGAGGCCCGACTGGTTGAGGATGGCCTTGCCCTCTTTCACATTCGTCCCTTCGAGACGAACCACCAGCGGCACCTTGAGGCCAACTTCCATCACCGCCGCAATCACGCCTTCCGCGATCACGTCGCAGCGCATGATGCCGCCAAAGATGTTCACGAGAATGCCCTTCACATTGGGGTCCGCCGTGATGATCTTGAACGCCGCCGTGACCTTTTCCTTGCTGGCACCACCGCCCACATCGAGGAAATTGGCCGGTTCGGCGCCATAGAGCTTGATGATGTCCATGGTCGCCATGGCGAGCCCGGCCCCGTTCACCATGCAGCCGATATCGCCTTCGAGCGCCACATAGGCGAGATCGAACTTCGAGGCTTCGATTTCCTTCTCGTCCTCTTCGGTGAGGTCGCGGAGGTCAGCCAGTTCCGGGTGACGGAACCCGGCGTTGTTATCAAAGCTCACCTTGGCGTCGAGCACCCGCAGGTGCCCGTCGGTCATCACGATCAGCGGGTTGATTTCAAGCAGGCTCATGTCCTTTTCGACAAAGGCCTTATAGAGCGCCGGGAAAACGCTCCGCGCGTCCGCCGCCGCAGCGCCATCGAGCTTCAGCGCCGAAACCAGCGTAGCCACATCGGCGTCTGTCACCCCGGTATCGGGGTTCACCGCGACACTGATGATTTTATCGGGCGTATGCTCGGCAACCGCTTCGATATCCATGCCGCCTTCGGTCGACACCACGAAGGCAACCTGCCCCACAGCGCGATCAACCAGCAGCGAGCAATAGAGTTCGCGCGCAATATCCGCGCCGTCTTCGATATAGAGCCGACGCACGACGCGGCCCTGGGCGCCGGTCTGCTTGGTCACCAGCGTGTGCCCCAGCATTTCGGCTGAATGGGTCACGACATCATCAATGGATTTGGCGAGCCGCACACCGCCCTTGGCATCGGGGCCCAGTTCCTTGAACTTGCCCTTGCCGCGCCCACCCGCGTGGATCTGCGATTTCACTACATAGAGCGGGCCGGGAAGCTGCTTCGCTGCGGCTGCGGCTTCGCTGGCGCTGAAAATCGCCACGCCCTGCGCAACCGGCAGACCGTAGTCTTTCAGCAGCGCCTTGGCCTGATGTTCGTGGATATTCATGTCCGATCCTTCACCGCAGGGGCGGGTTCACCGCCTTGGGGAGGGTATCACCCGCTCCCCGACGCATTACTTGGGCTCAGCCCGGCCTCAGGCCAGCTTGGGGGCGATTTTCTTGCAGGCTTCAACCAGCGTGTGCACCGAGGCAACCGACTTGTCGAAGGCCTTCTGTTCAGCGCTCGACAGGGTGATTTCCACCACCTTTTCGACGCCGCCCGCACCCAGAATGACCGGCACGCCGACATAGGTGCCCTTCACCCCGAACTGGCCACTGAGATAGGCCGCACAGGGAAGAATGCGCTTTTTGTCTTTCAGATAGCTTTCCGCCATCTCGATGGCCGAAGCCGCCGGCGCATAAAACGCCGAACCGGTCTTCAGGAGCCCGACGATCTCGGCGCCGCCATCACGCGTGCGCTGAATGATCGATTCGAGCTTTTCCTTGGTCAGCCAGCCCATCTTGACGATATCGGTCAGCGGAATGCCCGCCACCGTCGAATAGCGCGGCAGCGGCACCATGGTGTCGCCATGCCCGCCGAGCACGAAGGCGGTCACGTCCTGCACCGAAACGTTCAGCTCATCGGCAATGAAATGCCGGAAGCGCGCCGAGTCGAGCACGCCCGCCATACCCACCACGCGATTGGTCGGCAGGCCCGAAAACTTCTGCAGCGCCCACACCATCGCATCGAGCGGGTTGGTGATGCAGATCACGAAAGCGTCCTTGGCGTATTTGGCAATGCCTGCGCCCACCTGCTCCATCACCTTGAGGTTGATTTCAAGCAGGTCGTCGCGGCTCATGCCGGGCTTGCGCGGCACACCGGCGGTGACGATCACCACGTCGGCGTCCTTGATATCCTTGTATTCCGAGGTGCCCTTCAGCTTGGCATTGAAGCCTTCCACCGGGGCAGACTGGCTGAGGTCGAGCGCCTTGCCCTGCGGCACGCCATCCATGATGTCGAACAGGATGACATCACCAAGCTCCTTGGTCGCGGCGAGCAGCGCCAGCGTTCCGCCAATTTGCCCGGCACCGATCAAAGCAATCTTCTTGCGCGCCATCACCTAACCCCCGTTTCGCCAATGCTGGAAATAGCGCGCTCCTATTAACCCTGTCGGCCCAATCCGGCAAGTCAGCCCTTGGTGCAAGCGCTGTTACTCCTACACAACCTGGACAGGCTCGGGTTTGGGCGCCGCTTCGAGATAGGCGGCCGATTGCATTTCCACGAGGCGGCTGACGCAGCGCTGAAATTCGCCTGCCATTTTCGCATCCTCAACCAGCGCATCGAGCGGCGCAGCAAAGCTCGCGCTCAGCTTCACCCCCCGGTCATACAGCGTATCGATCAACAGGATGAAGCGCTTGGCCGCATTGGCGTTGAGCGGGGTGAAGTGCGGCACGCGCTCAAGCATCAGAGTTTCGTACCGGTGCGCGATCTTCAGATAGTCACGCGCGCCTAGCGGCGCATCGCACAACCCGGCAAAATCAAACCGGGCGGCGCCCATGGCGGCATGCGGCACGGGGATGCTTCGCCCCAGCGACTCAACCGAGTCGGGTGCCCCCCGGTCGCCCCCGGTCAGCTTCAGCCACAGCCGATCCATCGCGGCGTCGGTCTCGGGCCCCACTCCAAACCGATAGACCGCCTCGCCCGCGAATTTCAGCCGCCGGTAATCGGTTGCCCCATCGAGCGGCACGATATCGACGCGCTCTTTCAGCGCCGCAATGAATGGCAGGATGAGCTGCCGGTTCAGCCCGTCGCGGTAGAGGTCATCCGGCAGCGTATTCGAGGTGGCGACTATGGTCACCCCGCCGTCGAACAACTGGTCGAACAGCCGCCCCAGCAGCATGGCATTGGTAATGTCCTGCACCTGAAACTCATCGAGGCAGAGGAGCCGAACCTCTTTCAACAGGCCGCGCGTCACCGCCGCCACGGGATCGGCATCCGCCGCCCGCGCGCTCTTGCGAAACGCGGCAATGGCCTCGTGCATCTCGTTCATGAACTCGTGAAAATGCACGCGCCGCTTCAGCGCCACGGGGGCCTGGGCGAAGAACAGGTCCATCAGCATGGTCTTGCCGCGCCCGACCTGCCCCACGAGGTAAGCGCCGCGCACCGGCTTTGATGGTCTGAACAGCCCGGGCCGCGCCGCCAGCTCGGCAGCCACCCGATCAAGCACACGCGCAGCATCCGCCTGCAGCGGATCAGCCGCCAGCGTTCCAGCGGCGACCAGATGCGCCAGCCGCTCGCTGATCAGCGGCAAGGGAGCCGAAACCCGGCGCCCCACCCTTATCCAACCATGGAGATGCCCTGGCCGCCCGCCAGAGTGCCAACAAACCGGTTATCCGACAGAATCAGCGAGGCGACGATATCGCCGGCCTCATCAAACAGCTGCACCTGGCTGCCCGCGAGCTGCCACGAGGCAACCACGGCCAGGCCGGGCAGCGCGCAGCTCGGCGTCGACGCCCGGTAGCGGGTCGTCCCGGTCTTCTGGGTATAGGTCAGGTTGAGCTTGCACTGGTTGGTGTCGGCCACGATGGTCCACACGCCCAGCAGCTTCTCGATGGTCAGACCGCCGGTCAGATCGCGGCCACCGACAGGAGCCTGCCCAACGGAATCGAGCGTGACGAACTGGCCGTTTGCAGCCACCTGCTGGTTGCCCTGCGCCATCGGATCGAGCGATTGGCCCAGACCGTCAGACGTCTGTGTATTGGCTGCGACGCCACCCGAAACAGCCAGCGTGTTCTGACCCGGCACCGGCAGGGTCGCCAGCGTCTGCGGCTGACCCGCGAGCGGCGGCAGCGCGCTCTGGCCCACCGTTGCGCCACCCTGGATGGGGGCGAGATTCGTGCTGGCCACCGGCACATTCTGGATCGGCGTGATCGCCTCGCCCGAATCCGTCCCGATCCCGGAAGATGCGCAGCCGGCAAGCAGCGCGCTCAACGTGGCCGCGGCGAGCAGTCCGGCGAGTGCCTTGGTCATCAGAACGTCCTCTTTGAAAGCCCGCGGGGATATAGACAAGAAGCCCGGCGGCCTTCAACGGCCTATCGGTGCAATCCCCTATGCGACGAGCAATATGGCGACACTTGGGCCGGCCGTGCGGCAACCGCGCCACACTGGAGCGTTCACACGCCTTGCGCCTCAGACCTCGGGGCGGCGGAAATCGCCATCGGAATCCATAACCCACAGCTCGCCGCTCGAAATATCGAACCAGGCACCGTAGACCCCGAGCTTGCCTTCCGCTTCAAGGCTTTTCACATAGGGAAAGGTGCGAATATTGGCGATGGAATTGCGGATCGAAAACCGCTCGAGCATGGTCTGGCGCTCGTTGTCGGTCAAAAGCGTATAGCGCGACACCACATCAGAAACCGGCGCGAGAAGGCTCATCCATTTTCCAATGAAGTCGCCCTGCGCGATGGGCCCCGCATGCGGATCCAGCGCCGCCCGGATCCCGCCGCAGCGACCATGACCCATAATGACGATATTGCGGATGCCAAGCGCGTTCACGGCAAATTCAATCGCCGCCGAGGTGCCGTGCTGGCCCCCATCAGGCTGGAATGGTGGCACAAGATTGGCCACGTTGCGCAACACGAACAGCTCGCCCGGCCCGGCATCGAAGATGGTTTCGGGCGCGGCGCGGCTGTCGCAACACGCAATGATCATGGTGGTGGGCTGCTGGCCCTTGTCGGCGAGGGTTTTGTACCGGGACTGTTCGGGCGCAAACCGTTGCGCCATGAAAGTCTTGTACCCCTCAAGCAAAAGTGCTGGAAAACCGCTCATACCCTTGCGAATAGCCGCTGAGATCGGCAAACGCAACCGGTTCGCCGCCACGCTTGAGCAGGATCACGTATGCAGATCTATCGATTTCTGACCGGACCCGATGATTCAACCTTCTGCCACAAGGTCACCAAGGCCCTCTCCGAAGGCTGGCACCTGCATGGCAGCCCGACCTACGCCTTTGATGGGGAAACAAAATCCATGAAGTGCGGACAGGCGGTGACCAAAATCGTGCGCGATCAGCCCTATGATCCCGACAGAAAGCTTGTGGATTACTGAGCCGGGCCAAGGGTCTCAGCCAGCCGCAGCAGCAGGATGATGGTCTTGGCATCGGCAATCTCGCCGCTGCCGATCATCGCCATGGCGCGCGAGCGCGGCACTTCGACCACTTCGATATCCTCGCCCTCCTGGGCCAGCCCTCCGCCCTCGCCCAAGAGGTCAGCCGCTGAATAGGCGGCAATGAACAGGTGGACGCGCTCCATGAAGGCGCCGGGGCTCATATAGACCGCGCCGCAGGGCACGAGATCAGTGAGCCGGTAGCCGGTCTCTTCTTCGGCTTCGCGCCGTGCGCACACCGCCGGCGCATCGCCATCGAGCTTGCCCGCCGGCACTTCGAGGAAATATCCGGGCGCCCCATGCAGAAAAACCGGCAGCCGGAATTGCCGGATCAGCACGACCGTATCGCGGGCCGCATCGTGCATCAACACGGCGGCGCCATCGCCACAGGCATAGATTTCGCGCGTCTGGGCCTGCCAGGTGCCATCGCGCCGCTTCAGGTCAATGGCGAATTCGCGCAGCGTGCCCCAGGCGTCAGCCAGCACGGTTTCTGCGCGGATTTTGACGTAATCAGCCATAAAAGCCTGCCTTTCGTGCGGGGCAACCAATTCTTAATTCAAGCAATTTTAGTTTTGAAGCGAAAGTCTAATCCTCGGCATAGGCCAAACCTTTGACCTTCACGACTTTGGGCGCTAGAAGCTCAACGCAGTCTAAACTGGACCGTCCGGAGTGATCGGACGGAAAAAAGAGTCGAACATGGCGCCTACCTCGCGGCCCTTGTCGCCGCATCTGTCGATCTACCGATTTACGCTGACAATGGCGATGTCGATCCTGCAGCGCGCTACCGGCATAGCGCAATATGCCGGGTTGCTGCTGTTTGTCCTGTGGCTCTGCGCGGCGGCGCTGGGCGGCGGCGTATTTGATGTCGCCAACGCGATCTTCGCAAGCTGGTTCGGCCAGCTCGTGCTCTTTGCGTTTACCTGGAGCCTCCTCCACCACATGTTTGGCGGGCTGCGCTACTTCATCTGGGATCGGGCCACAGCCATGGACCCGGTAAGCCGCGAATGGCTCGTCAGGATCCAGTTGGCGGCGTCCTGCGTATTGACCCCTGTCGCCTGGGCAATCTTCGTGTGGTTCAAATGATCGACAAGGCCGCCATCAGTTCGCCGGGCACCCATTATGGCGACCCCAAGGCCGCAACGCGGCTGTTCCGCCTGCAGCGGCTCACCGGGGCGCTCAACATCGGCTTCCTCGCCTTCTTCGCCTGGCTGGTGCTGAACCTGGCCGGGGCCGATCGGGCCAGCATGCTGGCGCTGTTCCACAACCCGGTCGTCGCCATCCTCTGCGGGCTGCTGCTGGTCAGCGCCGGGCTGCACATGCGCATCGGCATGCTCGAAGTCATCGAGGATTATGTGGCGACACCGGCGCGGAACCACCTCGCCGTCCTCATCAACGATATCGTGGCCTATGGCGCGATCATTCTCGGGCTTCTGGCCCTCCTTAAACTGCTGATCTGGGGTTAATCCATGGCCGCTTACGAGCTGATCGACCACGAATTTGACGTGGTGATTGTTGGCGCGGGCGGTGCGGGGCTCCGCGCCACGCTCGGCATGGCCGAGCAGGGCCTGAATACCGCCTGCATCACCAAAGTCTTCCCCACGCGCTCGCACACGGTGGCCGCGCAGGGCGGCATCGCCGGATCGCTGGGCAATATGGGCCCCGATTCGTGGAAGTGGCACATGTACGACACCGTAAAGGGGTCGGACTGGCTGGGCGATAATGACGCCATGGAATATCTGGCCCGCGAGGCCCCGGCCGCCATTTACGAGCTGGAGCACTACGGCGTGCCGTTCTCCCGCACCGACGATGGACGCATCTATCAGCGCCCGTTCGGCGGGCACATGACCGAGTTCGGTTCCGGCCCCCCGGTGCAGCGCACCTGCGCCGCCGCTGACCGGACCGGGCACGCCATTCTGCACACGCTCTATGGCCAGAGCCTCAGGAACAACGCCCAGTTCTTCATTGAGTATTTCGCGCTTGATCTCATCATGGGCGAGGATGGCTCGTGCCAGGGCGTAATCGCCTGGAAGCTCGATGACGGCACCTTGCACCGCTTCCGCGCCAAGCTCGTGGTGCTCGCCACCGGCGGCTATGGCCGCAGCTATTTCTCCGCCACCTCGGCCCACACCTGCACGGGCGATGGCAATGGCATGGTGGCGCGCGCCGGGCTGCCGCTGCAGGATATGGAATTCGTGCAGTTCCATCCCACCGGCGTCTATGGCGCGGGCGTGCTGATTACCGAAGGCGCGCGCGGCGAGGGCGGCTACCTCACCAATTCCGAGGGTGAGCGCTTCATGGAGCGCTATGCGCCCAATGCGAAAGACCTCGCGAGCCGCGACGTGGTTTCGCGCTGCATGACCATTGAAATCCGCGAGGGGCGCGGCGTGGGCCCGAAGAAGGACCACATCTTCCTGCACCTCGATCATCTCGATCCCAAAGTGCTGCACGAGCGCCTGCCGGGCATCACCGAAAGCGCGAAGATCTTCGCAGGCGTCGATATCACCCGCGACCCGATTCCGGTCCTGCCGACCGTGCATTACAACATGGGCGGCATCCCCGCGAATTATCACGGCGAAGTGCTGAACCCCACCCCGACCGATCCTGACCGCATCGTGCCCGGCCTGATGGCCGTGGGCGAAGCGGCCTGCGCCTCGGTGCATGGCGCCAACCGGTTGGGCTCCAACTCGCTGACCGACCTTGTGGTCTTCGGCCGCGCCGCCGCGCTACGCGCCGCCAAAGTGGTCGATAAGGCCGCCAGCGTGCCGGGCATCTCGCCCTCTGAGGATGCGCGCATTCTCGCCCGCTTCGATCGCCTGCGGCACGCCAATGGCACGACGCCCACCGCCGTGGTGCGCGATCAGATGCAGCACATCATGCAGGAAGATGCAGCGGTGTTCCGCACGTCGGAAACCCTCAAATCGGGTGCGCGCCGCATCACCGACCTGTATGGCGCGATGGCTGACCTCAAGGTCACCGACCGCTCGATGATCTGGAACTCCGATCTCATCGAAACACTCGAACTCGAAAACCTCATGGCCTGCGCCGCCACTACGGTGGTGTCCGCCGAGGCCCGGCACGAAAGCCGGGGCGCCCATGCGCATGAGGATTTCCCGAGCCGCGACGATGAAAACTGGCGCAAGCACACGCTCGCCTGGATCAGCGATACGGGCGCGGTTTCACTGGGCTACCGGCCGGTTCACGTCGATCCGCTGACGCCCGAAAGCGAAGGCGGCATCAGCCTCAAGACCATCGCGCCCAAGGCGCGTGTATACTAAGGTCCGGGCGAATTACTGGAGACCTCACCATGATTAAACGCTTTGCCATCGCCGCGCTGCTCACCGCTGCCAGCATGGGCGGCGCTCTTGCCGAGGGCACACCCCCGACCAAGGCGCAGCACGATGAGTTTTATAAGGTCTGCATGGGCATTGCAGACGACAGCGCGCTGTGCGGCTGCAAGGCCGACGCGGCCATGACGCTGGTCGACAGCGACTTCATGTCGGTGATCATTTCCAGCATGAAGGGCAAGGCGCCGCCCAAGGACGATAACGTGAAATACGGTATCTACATCACCAAATCCAACGCCGTCTGCAAGCCGGGCTATTGAGGTCCACACCATGGCCGAACTGACTCTCCCCAAAAACTCGCGCATCCGCCCCGGCAAAATCTGGCCCCGGCCGACAGCCGGACGCCTGACCGAGTTCCGCGTGTACCGGTATGATCCGGACAGCGGGGAGACGCCGCGCCTCGACACCTATTTCGTGGATCGCGACGATTGCGGCCCGATGATTCTCGATGGCCTGCTGTGGATCAAGAACAAGGTCGATCCGACCCTGACCCTGCGCCGCTCCTGCCGCGAAGGCATCTGCGGCTCGTGCTCCATGAATATCGGCGGCGCCAACACGCTCGCCTGCACCAAGGGCATGGACGATTACACGGGCGCGATCAGCGTCTATCCGCTGCCGCACATGCCGGTCATCAAGGATCTGGTCCCCGACCTCTCGACCTTCTACGAACAGCACCGCTCGATTGAGCCCTGGCTGAAGACTGTTTCGCCCATGCCGGAAAAAGAGCGGCTGCAAACGCGCGATGACCGCGAAAAGCTCGATGGGCTCTACGAATGCATCCTCTGCGCCTGCTGCTCCACCTCCTGCCCGTCCTATTGGTGGAATGGTGAGAAGTATCTCGGCCCCGCCGTGCTGCTGCAGGCCTACCGCTGGCTGATCGATAGCCGTGACGAAGCCGCCGAGGAGCGTCTCGATAACCTTGAAGACCCCTTCAAGCTCTACCGCTGCCACACCATCATGAACTGCGCCAAAGTCTGCCCCAAGGGCCTCAACCCCGCCAAGGCGATTGCGGAAATCAAGCAGATGATGGCCAAGCGCGAGTTCGCATAATGGTGGAAACCGTGGTGCGGGTAGACGACCCGGCCATGGCCCGCGTCCTCATTGCGGCGCTGAAGGCCCATGGCTTTCATCCCCTTGAGGGCGGGGATTCCGGCCTGCCGGGCCTGCCGGGGGTGTTCGGCCCCAAAGGCATTGCCATCGACCTGCCAGCCGATGAAGCACGCGATGGGCGGATGCTGGCCGAAGCCCTGCTCGCCGATATGCGTCAGGCCTAGGCCCCGGCCCGCAGCCATCTGAGCCGCTTGTCGGGCCGCTTCGCTTCATTCGCCGCACCATCGGTTTCGGCGATCACCTCAAAACCGTGGTGGCGATAGAACGCGAGCGCCCGCGTGTTCTCGGCAAAGCACCACAGCGCCACCTCATCCTGATGCGCGAGCACGGCCCGCAGGAGCGCGCTGCCCACGCCCTGCCCCAGCGCATCCGGCGCCACATAAAGATGCTCGATCTCACCAGGCCGTTCGGCCACGAAGCCAACGGGTACCCCGCGCTGGTCCGCGAGGGTTACGCGGGTGTCGGTGAGCACATGGTCACGGATGAACGCCCGATCCTCGGCCGCATCATGGAGCTGCGGCAGAAAATCGAGCAGCCCGCGCGAGGCCGTGAACAGCGCGGCAAGCGCCCCGGCATCCGCAGCCTGTGCGGCACGAAGCAGGATCATCCGATACACCTTTCCGCATGGGTCCTCAGGCACCCTGCCATGGGTTGCCAATAGGCGCAAAGGCGGCGCGTTTGCGCAATCGCCCCCCAGCCACCCCGTTGAATTTGCCCCCAAATCGGCGCATGGCTTCGGCCAGATTGTTCAGGGGTGTTTCATGAGCCTTTCCTCGCGGATCAGCATTTCGCAGCGCGTTGCCGAGGCACTCGCCTCGAACAAGGGCGTCGTGGCGCTGGAATCCACCATCATCACGCATGGCATGCCCTTCCCGCAGAACCTCGAGATGGCCCGCAATGTCGAGCGGGTCATCATCGACAATGGCGCCGTGCCGGCAACCATTGCCATTATGGACGGGCAGTTCCGCGTTGGGCTCGACGATGCCGATCTTGAACGCCTCGCCCGCACGGGCGGCGTGGCAGCCAAGGCGAGCCGCCGCGACGTGGCGGCGCTGCTGGCCACTGGCCAGATCGGCGGCACCACGGTGGCCACCACCATGATGGCCGCCGAGGCAGCGGGCATTCGCGTTTTCGCCACGGGCGGCATCGGCGGCGTGCATCGTGGCGCCGAAACCACCTTCGATATCTCCGCCGACCTTGAAGAGCTGGCGAAAACCCGCGTCGCCGTGGTCTGCGCCGGGGCCAAATCCATTCTCGATATCGCCAAGACGCTGGAAGTGCTCGAAACCCGGGGCGTCCCCGTGCTGGGCTTTGGCACCGACGAGTTTCCCGCCTTCTGGGCGCGCGAGAGCGGCCACAAGGTCGATCAGAAAGTTGCCTCCGCCGACGAGGCTGCTGCGATCATTGCGCTGCAATTCGAGCTGGGGCTCAGCGGCGTGCTGGTGGCCAACCCCATCCCCGAGGCGGCTGCCATGGACCGCCATGTGATCGAAGGCCATATCGCTCAGGCGATCAAGGATGCCGACGCAGCCGGGATCGGCGGCAAGGCCGCGACCCCCTACCTGCTGAAGCGCGTGCTCGACCTCACCGGCGGCGCCAGCCTCAAGGCCAATATCGCGCTCGTTGAAAACAACGCTGCCGTCGCGGCCCGCATCGCCAACGCGCTGGCTGCCCGCTGATGCCGCATAAGGGCCATGTCGTCGTCATTGGCGACGTGATGACCGATATCATCGCCATCCCCGAGGGGCCGATCGTGCGCGGCTCCGACCGTCGCGCCACGATCCGGCTTCGGCCCGGCGGCGCGGGGGCAAACCAGGCCATATGGCTCGGCGCGCTGGGTGTGCCGGTCCGTTTTGTTGGCCGCGTCGCCGCCGCCGATGTTGAGCTGCAGGCGCGCTATTTCACCCGCTTCGGTGTCGGGCCCAGGCTGGTGGCCGATCCGGCAGCCGCGTCTGGCGTGCTGGTCACGCTGGTTGACCCCGATGGGGAGCGCAGCTTCCTCACCGATCGCGGTGCCAACCTCAACCTCAGCGCCGCCGACCTCCCGCCCGATCTGCTCGACGGCGCGGGGCTCCTGCTGATTTCAGGCTACGCGCTGTTTGCCGAAGGGCCGCGCTCTGCGGTGCTGGCTGCGGTGCAAGAGGCCCGCGCCCGGGGCATTGCCTGCGCCGTCGATGCCGCTTCGGTTGCCTTCTTGCGCGAAGTGGGCGTGGCGCAGTTCCTCGCCTGGACGGCGGGGTTCGATCTGCTGTTTGCCAATGAAGAGGAAGCCGAAACCCTCTCGGGCACCGCCGACCTCAGCGCGGAAATGGCGGCCCTGGGGGCAACCTATGCAAAGGTCATCGTCAAGCTGGGCCCGAGCGGCGCAGCGCTCGGGGGTGCGTCGGGGGTTGCGGCCCGCGAACCGGCCCCGATTGTGGACGCTCTTGATACAACCGGGGCAGGCGACGCCTTTGCCGCCGGGTATCTCAGCGCCCACCTGCGCGGCGACGATGATCGCACAGCGCTTGCCGCCGGGGTGCGAGCCGGGTCGTTTGCCGTGACCATCATCGGCGCGCAGCCCGAAAGCCTGGTCGAAGCCTCACGTCTTCTGGGCTGACAGCCGTCCGGCTAGGATCAGGCTGGCGACAAGGAAGACCCCGAGCGCCGCCAGTCCCAGCCGCAACCCGGCATCCTCGGCGATAAAGCCAATGACCAGGGGCCCGACGAGAAAGCCGCTGAGGGCCGCAATGGTCAGCGCGGCCACGTTACGCGCCGGTACGCCCGGCAGGGCGGCCACCGCCGACACTGCGAGCGGAAACCCGACCGACACCCCGAGCCCGACCAGCGCGAAGCCGAACAGCGCCAGCACGGGCGCGCTGCTCAGAGCCACCAGCACAATCCCCACAAGGCCAATGCCGACAGCTGTCCGCGCCAGAACGACCGCCCCGAACCGCAGCTTCAGCGCATCACCCGCAAAGCGCCCGACAGCGACCATCAGCGCAAAGAGCGAGTAACCGAGCCCCGCCTCGGCCCCTGTGACGGCGAAGACCTGCCGCAGAAACAGGGCCGACCAATCGGCCATCGCCCCCTCGGTCATGGTGACGCCAAAGACAAAGGCGCAAATGCCCCAAAGCGCGAGCGATGGGGGCGTGAAGCCGCCCGGGGCCTCATCCGCTGTCGGCGTTTGCGGGGTGGCCGCTGCCGTATCCGCGGGCAGGCGTGCCGCAGCCACAAGGCCCAAGGGCACCGAGACGAGCGCCGCCAGCGGCACGGCAAACCCGGGCGAAAGCCCGAGGCCCGCCAACAGCGAGCCCAACACGCTGCCCGCCATAATGCCAAGCGACCAGAAGCCATGAGCACTGTTCATCACCAGCGCGCCACTGGCCTTTTCAGCGGCGTCGGCACCGACATTGAGTCCCAGTTCCAGAAACGAAATGGCAGCGCCCGCCGCCACCAGCGCCGCAAACAGCAGCGGCCCCGATGTCGCGAGACCGGGCAGCGACAGGGCCAGTGCATAAATCAGGAAGCCGGCGAGCATGGCACGGCGCGCCCCGATGGCGCCAACGATCCGCCCGGCAAACGGCAGGGTCAGCACCGTGCCGACCGGCAGACCGAGCAGCACCAGCGCCAACCCGGCGGGCGTCAGCCCGAGGGTTCCCGCCACATCGGGGATGCGGGGCAGCCACGCTCCATAGGCCACCGGCTGCAGGAAAAAGATGGCTCGCACCAACAGGCGCACGCGCCGGGCTTCGGTCATGTCGTCCCCCCCCTTTTTGCCCATGATGCGCGAGGTTCACTGCAAAGTCCACATCAATACCAATTGAAACAAACGTCGAAATTCTGCGACGGATCGCTCGCGCACCGGGTCCATACAGCCCCGGAAAGGCTGGGCTTTCGCGCCGTCTTCGCTGGTTGCTAAGTGGTTTCGCTTATCTGGCCTTGAATTGGTATTAAGATTGTGCTCATCTGTGCGACATAGGGGCTGAACGGCCCCATCCGGGGGGAACCATGCGGGTCGGGATCATTGGACTCGGATACAGGCTGGGATGGCTTGCGCGGATCTTCACCGCCGCGAGCCCCGATTTCCAGATTGTCGGTTATGTCGACCCTGCCCCGGCAGGATTGCCCTATGCCCAGCAGCATGGCGTGGACGTGGGCACCGCCTATGGCTCGCTCGATGAGCTGATCGGCAGAGCCAGGCTCGATCTCCTCATGGTCGGCTCACCCAACCACTTGCATCTTGATCATATCACCACCGGCCTCGCCGCAGGGCTCCGCATCTTTGCTGAAAAGCCGGTGGTCGTTTCGGTCGAGGAGACCATGGCGCTCGCCCGCCTCCTGGGCCGCGCCGGGGCGGACCGGGTGATGGTGGGGCTCGTGCTGCGCTATGCCCCGCTCTACCGCGATCTCCGCGCCGCCCAGACGCGCGGCGAATTGGGCGACATCGCATCCATTGAGGCCAGCGAGCATATTCCGCCCTTCCACGGCGCGTTCTTCATGCGCGATTGGCGGCGCTACGAGCGCTACGCCGGGAGCTTCATGCTCGAAAAATGCTGCCACGATCTTGATCTGTATAATGGCGTCATGGGCTGCCGCCCGCGCTACGTCTCCAGCTTCGGCGGACGCCGCAGCTTCACCCCCGACAATGCGCCCGAGCAGCGCGGCATCAACGATACCACCGTCTACCACAAGAAGCCCTCGGGCTGGATGGGCGACAGCCGGGTGTTCGATTCCGATGGCGACATCATCGATTTCCAGACCGCCATGGTCGAATACGAATCGGGCGCGGCGCTGTCGTTCCACACCAATCTCAATGTGCCCGATGATTTCCGGCGCTTCGCCGTCCTCGGCGCCGAGGGCATGGCCGAAGGCGATTTCGTCCGCAACTTCATCCGCGTGACGGATGCCCATTCGGGCCGTCGCCTGCTCGACAAGACCTATGGCGGTATTGAGGGCTCGGCCCATTACGGGGCTGACGAAGCCATGGCCGAGGGCGTGTTGCAGCACCTCAATACCGGCGCCGCCCTGCCGGTCTCGGTCCTCGACGCGCTGGAGGCGGGCCTGCTCGCGCTCACCATGGATCAGGCACGGCGCGAGCGACGGATCATCGACATGGCACCGATCTTCGCCGCTTTCGATGCCGCACTGGAGGGCCGTCATGCTCAGTGATCGCACCGGGCGGCTCTTCGCCCTTGGCCTTGTCGCGCCGGCGCTGCTCGTCATTCTGGGGGTGGTGGCCTATCCGCTGGTCGATTCCATCAATCTCAGTTTCACCAATGCCGCGCTGAAGAAGACCTATGATTTCGTGGGTCTCGCCAATTACGAGAAAATCTTCAGCGGCAATTTCGCCAGTGTCATCGTCCGCACCTTCGTGTGGACCTTCTTTTCGGTAGCCCTGAAAATGCTGATCGGCACCGCAGGTGCGGTGCTTCTCAACGCCGCCGTGCCCGGCCGGGCGCTGTTCCGCATCCTCACCATGCCGCCCTGGATCATGCCGATAGCCATCGGCATCTTCATGTGGGGCTGGATGTACAATGGCCAGTTCGGGATGATTTCCGGGCTGTTGCAGAATGCCGGCATCACCCAGGGCCCGCTCGCGCTCTTGTCGCGGGGCGAAACCGCATTCTGGGCCACCATCGTCACCGATGTGTGGGTCGGCGTGCCGATGGTCACCATCTATTTCCTCGCCGCCATTCAGGCCATTCCGCGCGACCTTTACGAGGCGGCCTGGGTCGATGGCGCCAACCGCGGGATGCGGTTCCGGCGCATCACCTTCCCGCTCATGGTGCCCTCGGCGCTCACCATGTCGATGCTGTCGCTGATTTTCACCTTCAACAGCTTCGACATCATCTGGATTCTGACCCAGGGCGGACCATCGGGCGATACGACCACGATGATCATCGACACCTACAGGACGGCCATCGGCAGCTACAAATATGGGGAAGGCGCGGCCCGCGCCGTGTTGATCTGCTTCTTCCTCAGCCTGTTCAGCCTCGCCTATTTCCGGGTTGTCAGCCGCTTGAACCGGGGGGAACGGCTATGAACGACAAGCCGCTGATCGATCGCTATCGCCCGTGGGAAGTGGCGCTGATCTACGCCGGAATCGCGGTGTTCCTGTTCTTCGTGCTGTCGCCCTTCATCGAAGGTTTCCTCGTCTCGCTGAAGCCGCTCGAACGCCTGTTTTCCACACCCTACAGCTTCTGGCCCGAAGTCGCGTCCTTCGATGCCTATGTCCGGATGTGGACCACGGTGCCCGATCTGCCGCGCTACATCTTCAATTCAATCTTCCTCGCCAGCGTCATCACCATCGGCGTGCTGATCCTGGTCGTGCCTGCAGCCTATGCCTTCGCCCGGTTCGATTTCCCAGGGCGCGGCGTAATGCTCGGGCTGTTCCTCGCGGTCAACATGTTCTCGGGCGCGGTGCTGCTCATTCCGCTCTACCGGCTGATGAAGGCCTTTGGGCTCCTCAGTACCTATTGGGCCATGATCGTGCCGGGCATCGCATTTCTCATTCCCACCGCCATTTGGCTGTTGCGCACCTACATGCTGCGCATTCCGCGCGAACTCGATGAAGCGGCGTGGGTCGATGGGGCGAGCCGCTTCTACACCATGCGGCGGGTGATCATTCCCATCGCCATGCCGGGGATCTCGGTGGTGGGCATCACCACCTTCATCGGCGCCTACGCGCAGCAGTTCATTTTCGCACTCACATTCAATTCCAAAAGCGAATTCATGCCGCTTCCGGTGGGCCTCTTCGGCTTCTTCGGGCGGCAGGAAGTGGTCTGGAACGAACTCATGGCCGCCTGTTTCGTGGGCGTTTTGCCCGTGATGGTCATGATCATTCTGTTCCAGCGCTATCTGGTGGCAGGCCTCACGGCTGGCGCCATCAAACAATAGATCCGGCCTAATGGTGGGCCGGGCAACATGAGGGAAGGCCGATATGACTTTTCACAAGCGATTGATGACAGGCGCGGTTGTCGCGCTCATCGCTTCGACCGGCGTCGCGCTGGCCGAAGACAAAGTACTGCAGTTCGTCGAATGTGGCGATACGCCGAGCCCGGTTCATGTTGATCTGGCCAAGGAATGGGAAGCCAAGAACCCCGGCTTCAAGGTCAGCATGGAAGTCGTGCCGTGGGGCCAGTGCCAGGACAAGGTGACCCAGCTCGCCGTGGCCGGTAACCCGGTGGCCCTCGCCTATGTCGGCAGCCGCACCCTGAAGCAGTTCGCCTCCAACGACCTGATCGTCGAAATGCCGATGACGGCCGAACAGAAGGCCAGCTACTACCCCTACGTGCCCGAAACCGTCACCTTCAAGGGCACCCAGTGGGGCCGTCCGGTCGCGTTCTCGACCAAGGCCTTCTACTGGAACAAGGACCTGTTCAAGGCCGCTGGTCTTGATCCGGAAAATCCGCCCAAGACCTTTGCCGAAGAAATCGCGGCCGCCAAGGCCATCAAGGAAAAGACCGGCATTGCCGGCTTCGGCGTGGTCGCCAAGACCTTCGACAACACCATGCACCAGTTCCTGCATTGGGTGTATTCGAACAACGGTCAGGTGATCGATGCCGATGGCAACATCGTGCTCGACTCGAAGGAAAATCTTGAGGCGCTGACCGCCCTCAAGGATATTTCGGCCTATGCCGAAGAAGGCGCCACTTCGTACGAACAGAACGAAGTCCGCCAGATCTTCCTCGATGGCAAGCTGGGCATGATCCAAGCGTCCTACGGCGCTGCGGGTCTGTTGACCAAGGCCAACAAGTTCGCCTGGGGCGTTGCGCCGCTGCCGCTCGGCCCCTCGGCCAAGGGCCCGGGCACGCTGCTCATCACCGACTCGCTGGCCGTGTTCAAGGGCACGGGCGTCGAAGAGCAGGCCAAGGATCTGGCCGAATACATGACCAACCCGGAAAACCAGGTGAAGTATGAAGCCGGCACCGGCCTGACGCCGCTGCGTCCGGGCAAGGCCGTCGATGACATGCTGGCCGCCGATGCCAACTTCAAGCCCTTCATCGATGGCATCAGCTATGGCGGGCCCGAACCGCTGCTGACCGACTATGTGGGCCTGCAGAACGTGATGATCGAGCTGGTTCAGTCGGTTGTGACCGGCAAGGCCGCTCCGGCTGACGCGCTGAAGAAGGCCGCCGGCGAACTCGAACAATACAAGTAAGCCGCCTCAGGCCGCCGCCCGCACACTCTCGCGGGCGGCGGTCGCACTATTCCCATAGATCGGCTGGGCCCGCTGGAGGGCAGGAAGGCGCGTTGAAATGACAGAGCTGACGCTCCGCTCGCTGGAAAAATCCTTTGGCGAGGCCAAAATCCTCAAAGGCATCGACCTTGAGGTGAAAAAGGGCGAATTCGTCGTCTTCGTCGGCCCGTCGGGCTGCGGAAAATCCACCCTCTTGCGCTGCATTGCCGGGCTCGAAGCCGTGAGCGGCGGCGACATCATCATCGCGGGCACCACAGTCAACGAGCTGCCGCCGGTCAAGCGCGGCATTGCCATGGTCTTCCAATCCTACGCGCTCTATCCGCACATGAGCGTGTTCGAGAATATCGCCTTTCCGCTGCGCGTGGAAAAGCGGCCCAAGGCCGAGGTCAAAGCGCGCGTCGAGGCGGCGGCCAAGGTGCTGCAACTCGATACGCGGCTTAACCAGCGCCCCGGCACCCTGTCGGGCGGCCAGCGCCAGCGCGTCGCCATCGGCCGCGCCATTGTGCGCCAGCCCGAGATTTTCCTGTTCGACGAACCTCTGTCCAACCTCGATGCCGCGCTGCGGTCCGAAATGCGCGTCGAACTGATGGGCCTCCATAAGAAACTCGGCTCAACCATGATCTATGTCACTCACGATCAGGTTGAAGCCATGACCATGGCCGACAAGATTGTGGTGATGAACCAGGGCGTGATCGAGCAGATCGGCTCCCCGCTGGAGCTTTATAACGCCCCGGGCAACCTCTTCGTCGCCGGGTTCATCGGTTCGCCGAAAATGAATTTTCTCACCGGTACCATCACGGTGGCAGCCAAGACCTGGGTCACTGTCACTCTCGCCGGGGGCACAACAGTGGACCTGAAGCGCACGGCAGCCGGCCGCGTCGGCGAAGCGGTGACGCTCGGCATCCGGCCGGAGCACCTGCGTCTCGGCGCGGGCGAAGTCACTCTCACCATCGAGCCGCGTCTTGTCGAACACCTCGGCATCCATACAGTGGCCTATGCCGACTTACCGGGCGCGGACCACTTCATTGCCCTGTTCGAGGGCAGCGTGCCCGTGACCGCCGGTACGCGGGTTGAGGTTGGGTTCAACCGCGACGCCGCTCACCTGTTCGATAGTGCCGGTCAGGCCATCGCCTGACCTTAAAGGAGTGCCCATGCTGACCCTTGAAAGCGTGCTCGATCCGGCGGCGGAGGGGCAACAGCCTTGGCTCACCCTGACGCTGACCAACACCAGCGGCACGCCGCTCCAGGATTTCGTGCTGGCCCTCTCCGGCCCCGGGCGCATCGCCTCGGCCAGCAGCTTTGAGAACGCACGGCTCGTTGGCGTCATCTCCAACCACACACGGCTGGCTCCGCCGCCCGGCTTCGTGCTGGCCCCGGGGGGCCGCTGGACCATTGTTGCCTCCGGCCCGGCGCTCTCCCTGCGTCACTGGAACGATGGCACGCGGGCGGCCTATCTGGTCCATGCAGATGGCGAGGTTCAGAGTGTCGCCGCCCTGCCCCTCCGGACATCGGGCGACAATGCACCGCTGCGGCGCGGCACCGCCGTTAAGCCCATTCCGCGCGATGGCGGCGGCGCACCGGTGTCGATTACGCCCTGGCCGCTCGAGGTGCATGTAACGGGCCATCGCGGCACGGTGCCGGGGCTCGACCTTGTGGCGCAGGGCGCAACCGCCGCGCGCGCCGCCCGGACCTTTGAAAGCCTCACGGGCGCACTGTTCCCCGGCGAGGCGCTGGTCCGCCCGCAAAGCGAGGGCGGACTCCCCGTCATTCTGGCCGAAGGGCCGGGTTTTGCCGCCGAAGCCTATCGCATCGGGTTTGGGGCGGAATCGGTGACCGTAACGGCGTCGCACGAGACCGGCCTGCTCTACGGCCTCATCACGCTGGGACAAATCCTGCGCGGCGCCCTGCGCGCGCCGGGGCACTTCAGCTTTCCGCAAAGCGGCATCATCGTCGATAGTCCGCGCTTCGGCTTCCGCGGCATGCACCTTGATGTCGCGCGCCAGTTTTTCGCGGGCAGCGAGGTCCGGCAGCTGCTTCGCGTCATGGCGTGGAACAAGCTCAACCGCTTCCACTGGCACCTGAGCGATGATGAAGCGTGGCGGATCGAAATCAACGCCCTGCCGCAGCTGACCGCCATTGGCGCGTGGCGCGGCGAAGGCCTCGCCATCCCGCCGCTGTTGGGCACCGGCCCGGAGCGAACCGGCGGCTACTACACCCAGACCACGGTCCGCGAAATTGTGTCGGAAGCGCTGGATCTCGGGATCGAAACCATCCCGGAAATCGATATTCCCGGCCATTGCTACGCGATGTTGGCCGCGCTGCCGCACTTGCGCGACCCCGCAGAACAAGCAGGCTACGAAAGCGTGCAGCGCTTTGCCGAAAACTGCCTCAATCCAGCGCGGGAAATCGTGTTCGACACACTCGGCACCATTTTCGATGAGCTGGTGGCCCTGTTCCCGCACCGCGTCATTCACATCGGGGCCGATGAGGTGCCACTCGGCGCCTGGTCAGGCTCGCCCGAGGCGCTGGCCCTGCTGGAACAGGTGGGCAGCAAGGCCATGGCCGATGCGCATCGCACGCGGCTCGGGCAGCCCACCAGCCATCATGCCGATGCCATCGAGAACTCGCCCACCGCGCTGTTGCAGGGCCTGTTCCTCAAGCGCATCAGCGAAATGCTGCACACGCGCGGCGCGCGGCTCGGCGGCTGGGAAGAGGCCGCCCATGGCGACGTGATCGACAAGGAGAGCGCCTATCTCGTGGGCTGGCGCAATGTCGAGATTGCCGCCACGCTGGCCGAACAGGGCTATGATCTCGTCGTTTCGCCCGGCCAGCGCTTTTATCTCGATATGAGCCAATCCACCGCCTTTTCCGAACCCGGCGCGAGCTGGGCGGGGTGGAGCGGGCCGCAGGAAACCTATGAGTTCGAGCCGGCCCGGCGCTGGAGCGCCGCAGCGCTGTCGCACCTCCTCGGTGTGCAGGCCTGCATCTGGACCGAATCCATGGCGGAGCGCGCCCTGTTTGACCGGCTGGTCTTCCCCCGTCTCTCGGCCATTGCCGAGGTCGGCTGGACCGCGCCTGAGCGCAAACAGTTCCGGCGCTTTGCCGCCGCCGCCAGCCTGA
Organism: uncultured Hyphomicrobiales bacterium; assembly: GCA_903828145.1. Lineage (GTDB taxonomy): Bacteria > Pseudomonadota > Alphaproteobacteria > Rhizobiales > Devosiaceae > Devosia_A. The sequence goes on from CAIKKY010000007.1 coordinate 115,868, forward strand.
TGCCCAACCTCTATGGCTATTGGGATACCGAGGCCTGACCCGGCGCCCCCGGGTCAGTTCGCGAAGGGATTGTCGATAATTGGCCAGATGGTGCGGCGCACCTTGGTATAGGGCGTCTCGGCTGGCTTGTTCGGATAGGGCCGCCCGGCGGAACAATAGATGATCCGCGACGCGATTTTGGCAAACGACGCGTAGAAATGATTGGTCGATTTGATCAGCAGCACCTGCCGCGTGGTCGGATCGATGCCCATCATCGAGAACAGGCTCGGGTCGAAACTCTGCGCCCGCGTGGAATTGAGGATCACCTCAATGCCGTCGAAGCGGATCAGCGCGCAATCGCCCATGGGCACGAAACTATCGCCAAAGCGCTGCTCAGCCCCGCGCACCAGCCGCACCACTTCAACCCGCGCATCAACAGGGCTGCCGGTCAGCGGGGCGGACTTGGCCCCGAAGCGTAGCGGGATGAACGCGCCCTCACCGGCGGCAAAACAGATCTGCACCGCGATCGGGTCCCACACCGTGCCCACAGCCACCCCGGTCGCACGGCGGCGGATGAGGTCATCGAGGATGATCGTTGCGTCCCCGGCGGTGCCGCCGCCCGGATTGTCCCACATATCGGCGATCACCACGGGGTAGCTCGTTTCGGCAACGGCCATATCGAGCGCCGTGGTGACATCGGCAACAGGCGCCATGAAGGTACCGCGCAGCGCGAACAATTCCATGCCCAGTGTCTCGGCCAGCGCTTCGCCCTTGGCCCGATCATTATTGGTGACCACCAGAACCCGCGTGCCCATTTCCGGCACATCGGCGGCCATGAAGCCATGGATGACCGAAAGCGACAGCAGGTCCGGGTCGGCTTTTTCCAGCGCATAGAGCCTGTCGACAAAGCTGCGCATCGGCTCACGCGAGGTCGGGAACACATCGATCATACGGCAGTCGAACACCGACATGACCGGCCGCACTTCGCCCCGTAATGTGCGCAGCACAATCGACCAGAGGTCGCGGGCGCGATCGACAAAATCGGTGTGCGGAAATTCCTTGAACACCGTGAACACATCAGCCGCCGCCAGCCGGCGCTGCGTCAGGTGGCTGTGCGGATCGAGTTCAGCCGCAACAATGGCCCCCGGCCCGACAATCGCGCGTACCCGCCCGAGGAAATCCCCTTCCGGGTCGTCATAACCCTGCGCCACCATGGCGCCATGCAGCCCCAGAACCACCGCATCGACCGGCATCGCCGCCCGCAACTGATCAAGAATTTCGTCGCGCAGCGATTCATAGGTATCGCGGTTGATGAGCCCTGCCGGGTCCGCCCAGGTAGCCGTCCCTTCGATCAGCGTGAAGCCCTGTTCCGCCGCGAGTTCGCGCCCGACTGTGATCGGCGCAGTACACAGCGTCGGCGTCGCCGGATGCTGCCCCGGCGGGGCATAGAGCGACGCTTCAAAGGCGCGCCGGTCGATGGCGATGGGCGAAAAAGTGTTCGTTTCGGTCGCAAGGGCGGCTGTGAAGATACGCAAGGGGATAACTCGGACGCTTGACGATAGGGATAAACGCTAGCAGCTCAATCGCAGGCCACAAGACGTGAAATCCTGGGAACGCGACTTTCGGTGGGGTTGCAAAGGCCTCTGTGCATGCTTTGGTGCGCGCGGGCGCAACCCTAGCATGAACAGGTGGAGACTTCGTATGGCGATCAAGCGGTATGGCGCGGAAAAGTCGGGTGCGGGTGGACAGAACCTGCCCTTTGCCCGCGCAGTCGAGGCCGGTGGGTTTCTGTTCGTATCCGGTCAGGTGGCCATGAAGGATGGCGAAATCATCGGCACCGGCATCGTCGAGCAGACCCACCTCGCCATCAAGAACGTGCTCGCCATCCTCGCTGAGGCGGGCTACGGGCCCGAGCACGTGGTCAAATGCGGTGTCTGGCTCGATGACCCGCGCGATTTCTGGAGCTTCAACGCCGTCTACAAAAGCTATTTCGGCGCGCATCCCCCGGCCCGATCCACCGTCGAAAGCCACCTGATGGTCGATGCCAAGGTCGAGATCGATTGCATCGCCTATAAGCCGCCGGGGGCCTGATATGGCCGCGAACCCCTTCTCGCTCGAGGGTCAATCGGTGCTCATTTCCGGCGCTGGTGGCGGCATCGGGCAGGCTCTGGTCGCAGCCTTCAACGCCGCTGGCGCCCGGGTCTATGGCGCTGACCGCGATGCGGCTTCGCTCGCTGGGCTCGATCTTGCGGGCACCATGATTGCCGAACAGGGCGATGCCGCAGGCATGGCCGAGGCCACGGCCCGCTTTATCGATCAGCAGGGCGCGCCCGATATCGTGGTTGCCAATGCCGGGTGGACCCGGGCCGAGCATTTCGGGCATCTCGATGCCGAGTCATGGTCCTACGAAGTCGACGTGAACCTCAACGGCACCTACCGCATGGTCGATCCGCTGGTGACCGCCATGGCGAAAAAGGGTGGCGGTGCGGTGGTCATCATCTCATCGGTCAATGCGCTGAGCCATTACGGCAACCCGGCCTATGCCGCCGCCAAGGCCGGTCTCATCGCCTATGCCAAAGCGATTGCGGTTGAACGCGGCCGCGACGGTATCCGCGCCAATATCGTGTGCCCCGGCTCGGTGCGCACCCCGGCCTGGGACCATCGGCTCGCCGCCAACCCGCGGCTGCTCGATAAGGTGCTGCCGCATTATCCGCTCAACCGGCTGGTGAGCCCCGCAGAAGTGGCGAATGCGGCGGTGTTCCTGTCCAGCCCGGCCGCATCGGGCATTACCGGTGTCACCCTGTCGGTGGATGCCGGCTTGACCGCCGGCAACCTGCGCTTTGTCGATGAGGTGCTGCGCGCTGACAGCTGATCGGATCAGTGCCCGAGCAGCGGGGGCACCATGAGGATGAGGCCGAGGACGCCGACATTCCAGGCGGCGGAGCGGATGAAACGCACGCCAAACACATAGAGCGGGACATAGACGACGCGGGCGAGGAGGTAGATCCACGCGCCCAACAGAGCCCCGCTTTCCACCTGGTGAAGGATCGTCAGCAGCGCGAGCCCCAAAAAGATCGGCAGCGTTTCATGCAGGTTCCGCAGCGCCCGCTGCGCGCGCTCGCCGCGCTCCCCCAGGGTGATCTTGTCCTGCGGGCCCGCCAGCACCGTGACGGCATTGTGTCGGTATTTTGAGATAGCCGGAAGCAGGGCCTGCACGAGCGCCAGCAGCAGAACGAGAAGAATGATTGTGGTCATGTTGCTCTCCGTTGTTAGAGTAACGCATGGAGATCAGCTGCGGATCAAAATACAAAGCGCTAGATAGCCCTCAAGAGGAGCGACTCCAATGTGGCGACTTCTTCAATTCCGCGTTTGAAATATCGACAGCCACAAGCAGCCCCACATCATTAAAACTAAGGAGGGCCGACAATATAAATTCGGGATAAGAGTACATATGGCCGCCTTGTTTTCCGTACTTTATATCAGCTTTTATATTTGCAACTAATTGCTTTCCTAACAAATTCATATCTGCAACAGAAATCATAATATCTTCTATATTAAAACTAGCTCCAGATGGAATAAGTACGGCATCCAGCATCATATTGCCAATTGGAACACGGTTATCTATTTTTGATTGAACTTTACTTACAAAGCATTTTACTGGAAAAACTGCAGTATTTACAATCGTTATGCCTATTGAATATCCAACTATTTTCTCTTGGGAATCCCCAATGGATTTCACTATCGGTCCGTGTACAAATATTTTCCCTTGAGCAAAATTTGCCATCCTCCATTGTGCGTAGTTATTTAGGGTAACCGCAACAATGGCCGGCGAAAAAGCAGTGACGATAAATGTAGCCCATTGAGGCATGCCTGCAAAATAACTTGTTGCAAAGCTTGCGACGGGGGTTGCCAGGAGAATTGCTAGCACCCAGTTGGAAAAAAGGTTTTGTACGATTTGACTAACGAAAAGCCGCAATTTCGCGCCTCTAGATCGGTACGCGCGAATACATAGTCGCATATGGTTTCCGCCGCAATATGCGGCGGAATTTTAGTTCAGCAATTGTGGCCTTATGAGGCCGCCTTGGGCTTTAGCCCCCGCGCGACCAGCGCTTCAAGGATCTGCACCGTATTGAGCGCCGCGCCCTTGCGGAGGTTATCCGACACCACCCACAGGGCGAGGCCGTTTTCCACCGTCACGTCCTCGCGGATACGGCTCACATAGGTGTCGTACTCGCCAGCCGCTTCCACCGGGGTGGCATAGCCGCCCGGCTCGCGCTTATCGATCACCGAAATCCCGTCGGCTTCGCGCAGGATATCGCGGGCCTCATCGGCGCTGATCGGCTTTTCGAACTCAATATTCACGGCTTCCGAGTGACCGACAAACACCGGCACCCGCACGCAGGTGGCGGTAAGCCGGATCTTGGGGTCGAGAATCTTCTTGGTCTCGACCATCATCTTCCACTCTTCCTTCGTGTAGCCATCCTCCATGAACACATCGATATGGGGGATCACGTTGAAAGCGATCTGCTTGGTGAACTTCCGCGGCGTAGCCCGGTCGTTGACGAAAATGCCCTTGGTCTGGTCCCACAGCTCGTCGACCGCTTCCTTGCCGGCACCGGAAACCGACTGGTAGGTCGACACCACCACGCGCTTGATCGTGGCCGCGTCATGCAGCGGCTTCAGCGCCACCACGAGCTGCGCCGTCGAACAATTGGGGTTGGCGATGATGTTCTTGCGATGGGCATCCTTCAAAAAGGTGTCGAGCACATGCGCGTTCACCTCGGGCACGATCAGCGGCACATCCGAATTGTAGCGCCAGTAGCTCGAGTTATCGACCGCGATACAGCCCGCCGCGCCGATCTTCGGGGCCCAATCCTTGGCCACCTGTGAACCCGCCGACATCAGCGCGAAATCGCAGGTCGAAAAATCGAAATCGTCCAGGTTTTTGACCTTCAGCCGCTTGTCGCCAAAGCTCAGTTCTGTGCCCACTGACCGCGACGAGGCCAGCGCGACGACTTCCGAAACCGGAAACTTGCGCTCGGCCAGAATGTTCAGCATTTCGCGGCCTACATTGCCGGTGGCTCCGACGACAGCGACACGGTAACCCATAGTGAAATCCTTCTTGGCTCTGGTCCCCGCGCCCGGCCATAGCCAAGGCGGCACATGCGGTTCAGCCTCTCCCCGGCGGGGAGGCCCGGGGATCGGCTCAGCTGGTTTTGGTGGTTTTGGACGAAACGACCGCGCGGCCCGCAAACAGGCGGGTGGTGCTGGACCAGAGGATGTGATTGGCAGCGTTGTTCACGCGCCTCTCCCGTGTTCGGCGTCCGAGCGGTTTTATCCCGAATTGGCAAAGAGTCAATCAACAGTGTAGGAGGCGGGCATGAGCCAGTACGATGTGATCATTCTCGGGGCCGGTGCAGCCGGCATGATGGCGGCGATTGAAGCCGGAAAGCGCGGTCGTCGCGTGCTTGTGGTGGACCACGCCCAGGACCCCGGCGAGAAAATCCGCATTTCCGGCGGCGGGCGCTGCAACTTCACCAATGTGAACGCCACCGTGAAAGCCGGGCGCGACCGCTTCATTTCCGACAACCCCCGCTTCGCGCTCTCTGCGCTCGCCCGCTACACCCCGGCCGATTTCGTCGCGCTGGTTGATCGCTATGGCATCGCCTTCCACGAAAAAACCCTCGGGCAACTGTTCTGCGATGGCTCGAGCCAGCAGATCATCAACATGCTCACCGCTGAAATGCGGCTCGCAGGCGTATCGCTGCGACTCTCGACCGAAATCATGCTGGTTCAAAAATCGGCTGACGGTTTCACCGTCGCCCTGCATGACAGCACGGTATCGGCCACGTCGCTGATCGTGGCGACCGGCGGTAAATCCATCCCCAAGATGGGCGCAACGGGCTTTGCCTATAAGCTGGCTGAGCAGTTCGGCCTCGCTGTCACTGAAACGCGCCCGGCGCTTGTGCCGCTCACCTTCGAGCCGCGCCTCCTCGACAAGCTCGCGCCGCTTTCCGGCATCAGCGCCCCGGCCCGCGTCTCGGTGAAAAAGCGCGGCTTCGACGAAGCGCTGCTCTTTACCCATCGCGGCCTCTCCGGCCCGTCGATCCTGCAGATTTCGAGCTACTGGCGCGAAGGCGACGCGATTGAAATCGATCTGTTCCCCGAGGGTGGGCTGACGAAGCTGCTGCGCGATGCGCGCACCGAAACCCCCAAGCTGCACCTGCAGACCGTGCTGTCCTACCGTCTGTCCAAGCGGCTTGCCCAGATGCTCGCAGAAGAAATCGGCATTCAGCAGATGATGGGCGACACGTCCGACAAATCCATTGCCCGCGCCGAAGACTTCCTGCGACATTGGACCCTGAAGCCAACGGGCTCAGAAGGCTACCGCACGGCTGAAGTCACGCTCGGCGGCGTCTCCACCACCGACCTCGACGCCAACACCCTGGCCGCCCGCACCGACCCCAACCTGTTCTTCATCGGCGAATGCGTCGATGTCACCGGCTGGCTCGGCGGCTACAATTTCCAATGGGCCTGGGCCTCCGGCTGGGCCGCCGGCCAGGTGGCTTAAGACCGCACAGGGACTAGGGGCAGGATACAGTCCGCGCGGGGCCGGTCTTGGCCTGGCTGGCGATTTATCGCCGTCAGGAAAGCGCTGGTTGTAGGGTCAGGACCACTTCGGTGCCCTGGGGTCCGTGGCGCAGGTGCAGCGCACCGCCATGAAGTGCCATGATCCGACGTACAATCTTGAGTCCGATACCAAGTCCATCGCCCGGCTTTAGGTGTCCCGCCTCACTATCAAGACCGGACAGGCCCGCAGGGGGCGATGCGTTATCGTTGACTTCGACTTGGCAAGCGGCGACTCCAACCGTAATTCGGGTGCCATCAGGGGTGTGGCGGACAGCATTTTCAATCAGGTTGCGTACGGCGTCTTCGAGCAGGGTCCGGTTTCCCGAAACAGGCGGCGTGGCCGCGCCCGCGAATGCGATTTCGTGACCATTTTCATAAACGAAAGGCGCCATCTGCTCGACGACATGGGCAACCAAACCCCCAAGATCGATCGGCGTGGTTACGATTGTCCGCCCGCCCTCGAGGCGGGCCAACATGGTCAACTGGGTAACGAAGTGGACTAGGTGATCCAGATCCAGCAATGCCTTGCGGGCCCGCGGATGATCGATGCGCTGCAACTCAAGATGGACGATGGCAAGCGGGGTTCGGATCTCGTGCGAGATTGCTGATGTCAGCAAACGCTGGGTCTGAAGCAACTCCCGTATGCGCTCGAAGGCCCGGTTGACTGAAATGGTCAGGCCGGCCACTTCTGCCGGCATTCCCGTCGGATCAAGTTCGCCCGTAGCCTCCGTAACATCCAGAGTTTCCGCTGCGGCGGCTGCACGGCGGATCGGGCGCAGCAGAACAAGGATGGAGGGTATCGTACCACCCAGAACCATAAGCAGCGTCAGGCCCATGGGCAGGATCATATGGTCGCGCATTTCGGCGCCAAGAACCTGCCACAGCAATCCCTTTGGGTCCCCTACGGTGGCCACCTGCACATTAACGGCGGCCCCTGCGGCCTGCACCAGTACGCCCCCTGTCGCGCGGATCGGCTTTCCCGGCGACAATTGCTTGGTCCAACGGTCGGGTGGCGTCACGAGATCCAGAAACAGCCCGGTGCAGGCATCCTGGCAATTGCTGTAGAGAATATGCCCGGCGCTATCCGTAACCCGGGCGAAATAGCCGGTGTCGGACGCTGCGTAGCGCTCCATCAGGGCTGGCCCCAGCACATAGCCCGGTCGGCCGCCAATGTCGCGCACGCCCTTGGCCAACAGTTCTGCCTCATGACGGATCAGCTTGTCGGCGATGCTGGCATCATCGAGATAATACCCAACAACGACAACCAGCGATTGCAGCATGATGGCGAGGGCTGCGAAGAACAGGATGCGTCCGGTCACCAGGCGGGCGAGTGGCGGGGCGGCCCGTTTCATGGCGTCTGCTTCAGCATATACCCGATGCCCCGCACCGTAATCAGGTCGATATCGCCCCGAGTTTGCGCCAGCTTTTTGCGCAGCCGCGACACCAGCACTTCAATCGTATTCTTTTCTAGTCCATGCCCAAATTCTGAGAGCGTATTTTCGATCCGCTCAAAAACCACGACTTGCCCCCATTGGCGAAACAGCAGCTCGAACAGCTCGTGCTCCCGCGGGGTCAGAGTCAGAGGCACACCGGAGCAGGTCACAATCCGCTGAACACTATCCAGCGCAAAGGCACCGCTGGTCAGGATTTCGGCCTGGACCGCCGCCGGCCGCCGCAGCAGCGCCCGCAAACGCGCCAGCAGCTCATCATTGTGGAACGGCTTTGTCAGGTAATCATCCGCGCCAGCATTCAGACCGGCAACGCGGTCCTCCACCGATCCACGCGCTGTAAGGACTAAAACCGGCAGGGCGCTGCCGTTGCGACGCAGCTCACGCACCAGTGCTAGTCCATCGCCATCCGGCAATCCCAAATCAAGGATCATGGCATCATGGCTGGCAGCACGAAGCGCGGCGTGGGCTTCATCAAGGCTTGTCACATCGTCAAGGTGATAACCGGCTTCGGTAACGAGTTCGCGCAGCAATTCCCGCAGTCGTGCACTGTCTTCAACCAGCAGGATGCGCATGCCGACCGCCCTTAATCGACTTCGCTGTCTGTATCGTCCGAATCGCTGTCAGAGCTTTCGGTCTCGGTGTCTGGCGGATCGTCCACCTCAACAGCGCTATTGTCATCTGACGCGGGCTCGGTACGCGCCGCCGAAATTGACAGCGCCGCGTTTTTGGCTTGAGCGGAGATCGCGGCGGTCGCCTGATCTAACAGGGCCTCCGTACAGTCAACGAAGCCCTTGAGCCCACCCACAACGACCAGTATGCGCTGGCCGGTGAAATCGGCGCAGGCATCAAGAAGCTGACGACTTGTCAGGCTTCCGGTCACATCGGGCATGGCGGCGAAACCCGGAGTGCTGAGGAGCTCGCAGAGCAACAGCCCTGCGAGCCAAGTGCGCCGCCTTGGCAGGAACGGTCGTGTTCGCGTCTCTCCAAGGCGCGGGCAACCCGCACCGCTCTCTCGTGAGACTGCCACTCTAGCTACGCTCCTTCAATCGGTGAGGTCAGTGACCGGAACTGGTCAGTTCCCGGAATCGTCGATGCTATCGTCGCCAGAATCATCTGACGAGTCATCTGACGAGTCATCTGACGAGTCATCTGACGAGTCATCGGCAGAGTCATCTGACGAGTCATCGGCAGAGTCATCAGCGGAGTCATCGGCGCTATCGTCGGCACTGTCATCAACGGAATCGTCTGCAGCGTCATCAGTCAGGTCATCGCCCGACTCGGCTGAATCGTCAGAAGAAGCCAACAAGGCACCATCGCCGGCCGTTACGGCCGCCGATGCTGCATCAACATATTCCTGCTCACAGTTCACCACACCGGCAACGATCTGACTGTCGATGGTGAATTCGGCCGGGACCGCCTCTGCGCCGCCTTTGTCTGCACAGAAACTCACGAGATCCTGGTTTGTGATCAACGAGTTCAGCGTGACGCCCTCGGCAAATGCTGAGGTGCCATACAGTGCCGATGTCATCATCAATAATTTGGCAACTCGAGTTACATTTCGCATGGAATACTCCTGATTTTCAATTTTGCGATCGGTCGATAGTCACGCGAGCGAACCAATCGACATAGCCAAAATGCATTGATCGACTGACAAATTACTGACGAAGAGCACATTCGTTTAGTTGAACGCATATGTGCAGCCGCCAAGCAGCCGCACAGGACCGCCGACGCTGCGATACAAATCAGGCAGGGCGCGGAGAAAACTGTTCATGTCATGAAGAAAAATTGGAACTGGTGGAGCTGAGGGGAATCGAACCCCTGACCTCATCATTGCGAACGATGCGCTCTCCCAACTGAGCTACAGCCCCGCTCCAATCGCGAGCTTCATATCCAAAGTCCGGGCCGAGTCATAGCCCTTTTTTCTCAACCCACCAACCCCTCGTCCAACAGGCTGCGGGCGGTATCGACCACCATCTGCTCGGCCCCGATGAAGGGGCGGCCCAGCAGTGCGCGGGCCGAACTGGCATCGATCTGGCGCGGGTGCCCCAGTTCCCCGAGATTGGAGCGCACATCGGCATCGACCAGCCCATAGAGGCGGATCATCCAGTCGGGCGCGCGCAGGCGGGGCACACGGCGCGCCGCGGGGCCCAGCCGGTCCCGCAAAATCGCGGCGACATCGGCCATGGCATAGGTACCCGCCGAGAGCGGAAACCGCTGGCCGCCGACCTCGGCCTTTTCCATGGCCGCCAAATGCATGGCCGCCACATCGCGCACATCGATGAGCGCGAAAGCGAAATTCGGCAGGGCCGGCACCGAGCCGTTCATCAGCCGGATCAGCATGGCGGCTGAGGTGCCCGGGTCTTCATTAAGCAGCGGACCCAGCACCAGCCCGGGGTTGATGACCGCCAGATCGCGTTCGCGGCCAGCCGCCGTCATGATGTCCCACGCAGCCCGCTCAGCCCGGGTTTTCGATTCCACATAGGCCATCACCCCATCGCCGTTGAGGTTCGTCCAGTCTACGGCCGTATACGCACGATTTTCGCCGCGTGCGTGGCCATAGGCGATAGCCGCCACCGATGAGGTGAGGACAACACGCTCAACCCCCGCCGCGAGGGCTGCTTTGAGCGCGCGCGTCGTCCCCTCAACGGCTGGACGGATCAGGTCCATCGGGTCTTTCGGCGACTGGATCAGGAAGGGCGAGGCCGTGTGCTGCAGCGTGCGCACGCCCGCCATGGCGGCGTCCCAGCCCGCATCGGACAACAGATCGAGCGCCACGAACTCGAGCTGCGACACATCAACCCCATGCGCGGCCAGCGTGGCGCGCACCGCGTCGGCGCGGGAGAGATCGCGCACCGATCCGCGCACACTGTATCCGGCCTTGAGGAGGCTGAGCGCGATATGCCCGCCGATATAGCCGGAAATACCGGTGAGAAGAACGCGATGGGACATGAACAGGCTCCGGGGGACGCTGGGACCGAGGTTGCCCCTCGGGGCCGGGTTTACAAGATCGTGTCAGCCCTATCGGGCCACCGTTGCCCAGGCACCGGTCCGCTCGCTCTCAAAAATCGCGTCGAGCACGCGCATGTTCTGGATCGCAGTTTCCGCATCATAGGGCAAAGGCGCGATGCCCAGCACGGCCTTCGCGAACGCCTCGGCCTGCTCGGTATACTGATCGCACGGCGGAATGATCTCGCGCCGCGCAAGGTGCCCGTCCAAGGCATGGCCGTGGTCGACCAGCACCGCCGTCGCCGTATCCGGCGGCGCATTATAGGGAATGACGATTTCGACCCGGCCCTTGGTGCCAATCACCTCGATGGACTGGTGGCCCACGGCCTGCGTGGAAATCGTGAAGGCCAGCTGCCGCCCGCCGCCGAAATCGGCCATCACCGAGGCAAGCCGGTCGGTCTTGAACGCCGGGTCGCGGTCGATCAGCGACACCACGCGCAGCGGCTCGGCATCGAACAGGAAGCGCGCCCCGGTCACCGGATAGCAGCCGATATCATAAATGCCGCCGCCGCCGATATCGGCCTGGTTGCGCACATTGGCCGGGTCTGTGTTGTTGTAAGTGAACACAGCGCGGATCGCGCGCAGTTCGCCCAGTTCACCCGACCGCACAATCTCACGGGCCCGCAGCCACTGCGGATGGAAGCGCACCATGAAGGCCTCGTAGAACACGATGCCTTTCGGAATCGCGCGCAGCGCCTCAGCTTCCTTCGCGGTCAGCGCAATCGGCTTTTCGCACAGCACATGCTTGCCCGCCCGGGCCGCCGCCAGCGTCGTGGGCACATGCAGATGGTTGGGCAGGGGAATGTAGATGGCATCAACATTGGGGTCAGCGTACAGCGCCTCGTAACTCCCATGCGCCGTGGCTTTACCGGTGAGCCCGAGCGTCGCGATATAGGCCTCGGCCTTCGATTTATCGCGCGAGGCGACAGCGACGACCTCGCAGAGGTCCGACTTGAGGATCGCGGGAACGACCTTTTTGAGCCCGATATCGGCGGTTGAGAGAATGCCCCAGCGTACTGTCCTGCCTGCCATGATGACCCCCGGATTATTGGTGGCCGAGTGTTAGCTGGCGCGGGGGTAATCGTAAATCCATACTTCCGGCGACGGGACTCCGATGCTTGCCCGGTGGTGCACGACGCCCGCAGCCCGCCCCGGGGCCCGGCGGTTCCTTGCCGTTGTTTTCAAGCAAAGCGCGCCAGGGCTCGGACCCTGTTGGTCGTGCCGGTACAAATACTGGCAAAGCCCTTGCCCCGTCCGCAGTTTGGCACTAGTTTCCGCGCGGCTTCGGCTCTTCTGGGAAGGCTACTTCGCTGCGTAAGGTCATTATTGATCCGGCCCTTCCGGATCGATGCGCGCCCGGCTCCGGGTACATTGCGACGTCACCCTCTCCCGGCGCAAAAAACGCGCCGCTTGGCTTCCCTCACCGCGTATCCGCTACACTCTTGAACCGGCCTGCATTTCACCGGGTTCGGACGATGCGCGCATTGCATAGCGCCGAGGATATGTCCTCAACCCTTCCGGCCGGAGCCCTGTCCGGTCCTATTGCCCAAGGAGTTTGGTCCATGCACAAACTGATGCTCACCGCCGCGCTCGCGCTGTTTGCAGCGGCGCCGGCCCTCGCCGAAGACAATGTGGTCAACGTCTATAACTGGTCGGACTACATTGCCGAAGATACCGTCGCCAAGTTTGAGGCCGAGACCGGCATCAAGGTGAACTACGACGTGTTCGACAGCAATGAAGTGGTCGAGGCCAAGCTGCTCGCCGGCTCCTCGGGCTACGACGTTGTGGTGCCGTCGGGCTTCTTCCTGGAACGCCAGATCGCGGCCGGTCTGTTTCAGCCGCTCGATAAGTCGAAGCTCGCGAACCTCGGCAACATGGACCCCGACATCATGAAGTCGACCGAGACCCATGATCCCGGCAACACATTTGCCGTCGACTACATGTGGGGCACCACGGGCATTGGCTTCAACGAGGCCAAGGTCAAGGAACGGCTGGGCGATGTGCCGGTCGACAGCTGGGATATCGTGTTCAAACCCGAGAACCTCGCCAAGCTGGCCGATTGCGGCGTCGCCGTCCTCGATGCGCCCGCCGAAATCATGGGCACGGCGCTCAACTACCTGGGTCTCGACCCGAATTCGGAAAAGGCCGAAGACCTGAAGCAGGCCGAAGCCCTGATGACCGCCATCCGGCCCTCGATCCGCTACTTCCACTCCTCACAATATATCGATGATCTGGGCGCTGGCGAAATCTGCCTCGCCGTCGGCTATTCCGGCGATGTGTTCATCGCCGCCGCCGCCGCTGAAGAGGCCGCAGCGGGCGTGACCGTGAATTACGTGATCCCGAAGGAAGGCGCGCTCAAGTGGTTTGACCTGTTCGCCATTCCGGCCGATGCCAAGCATGTCGATAACGCGCACAAGTTCATCGACTTCATGCTGCGCCCGGATATCGCGGCGGCCAACACCAATTACGTGTTCTATGCCTCGGGCAACAAGGCGGCGCTCGATCTGATTGACCCGGCCATCAAGACCGATCCGGCGATCTATCCCACACCCGAGGTGGTGGCGAAGCTCTTCACGCTCAAGGCGCATACGCCGCGGTTTGATCGGGACTTGACGCGCACCTGGACCCGGATCAAGACGGGCCAGTAATCATCGGGGGTGAGGCGGGGGCACAGGCGGCCCCGCCTTCCCATCACGACACGGCCGGGCTAACGCCCGGCCATTTTCCATCGGGGCACGTAATCCATGGCGAAAAATCCTCAACTGGCGGCCGATACGCGCCCCTGGCGCGACCCCAAGGCCAAGCCCTTTGTGCGCATCCGCAACGTCACCAAGAAGTTTGGCGATGTCGCTGCCGTTGATGATGTTTCGCTCGATATTTTCCAGTCTGAACTGTTCTGTCTGCTGGGCGGCTCGGGTTCGGGCAAATCCACCCTGTTGCGCATGCTCGCCGGCTTTGAGGAACCGACCTCGGGCACCATCGAGATCGACGGGCAGAATATGACCGGCGTTCCGCCCTACAAACGCCCCGTCAACATGATGTTCCAGTCCTACGCGCTGTTTCCGCACATGACCGTGGAGCAGAACATTGCCTATGGCCTGAAGCGCGATGGGTTGAGCCGCCCGGTCATCACCGAGCGGGTCGAGGAACTGCTGAAACTCGTGAAGCTCGAGGACTATGGCCGCAGGAAGCCGCACCAGTTGTCCGGCGGCCAGCGCCAGCGCGTCGCGCTCGCGCGCTCGCTCGCGAAACGCCCCAAGCTCCTGCTGCTCGATGAGCCCCTCGGCGCGCTGGATAAAAAGCTGCGCGAGGAAACCCAGTTCGAGCTGGTCAAAATTCAGGAAACGCTCGGCGTCACCTTCATCGTCGTCACGCACGATCAGGAAGAGGCCATGACGCTGGCCACCCGCATCGGCGTGATGAACCACGGCGGCATCGCCATGATCGGCGAACCGCAGGACATCTACGAGTTCCCCAACTCGCGCTTCGTTGCCAATTTTATCGGCTCCGCCAATATCTACGAAGGCGTCGTCACCGCCGATGAGCCCGATCACGTGCGCATCCAGTCGGCCGATCTGGGCTGCGATATCTATGTCGGCCACGGGGTCGAATGCGCGCCTGACCAGATTCTGTGGTGGTCCATCCGCCCTGAGAAACTGGTCATCAGCCGCGACCGGCCCGAGGCCCCCTTCAACGCTAACCGCGTGAAGGGTGTGGTCGAAGAAATCGCCTATCTCGGCGATATGAGCGTGTTTCAGGTCCGGCTCGAGAGCGGCAAAATCCTGCGCGTCACCAAGACCAACGCCATGCGCGGCGACCCGGATTCCATCACCTGGGATGAGACCGTGTGGGTCACCTGGAACGACACCGCCGGATCGGTGCTGGTCACATGAGCCTCGCCAACACCGCTTCGCGTGATCTGCCACCGTGGCGCGTCCTGCTGCGTCGGCTCAATATCTTCGGCTTCACCGGCCGCAGCTTCGTCATTCTCGCACCAGCTGCGTGGTTGACGCTGTTCTTTCTCATTCCGCTCGCGGTGGTGTTCAAGATTTCGCTGAGCGAGGCGGCCATTGCCCGCCCGCCCTATCTGCCCATGCTGACTTTCGGCGAAGATGGCTCGGTGCAGCTCAGCCTGCACCTGAGCAATTACCTCTTCCTGCTGTCGGACAGCCTCTACATCGATGCCTACCTCAACTCGATCAAGGTGGCGGCCATCTCCACCCTGTTCGCGCTGCTCATTGGCTATCCCATGGCCTATGCCATTGCGCGCGCGTCGGATCGCTGGCGCAACATCCTGCTGATGCTGGTGATCCTGCCCTTCTGGTCGAGCTTCCTGTTGCGCGTCTACGCCTGGATCGGCTTCATGAAGGGCAATGGCGTCATCAATAATGTGCTGATGAGCCTCGGGATCATCCACACGCCCATCGTTATGCTGCAGACCGATTTCGCGGTCTATGTCGGCATCGTCTACACTTACCTGCCCTTCATGATCCTGCCGCTTTACACCAACCTCGTGAAGCTCGATCAGAGCCTGCTGGAGGCCTCGGCCGATCTGGGCGCACGGCCGTTCCGCACCTTCCTCAGCATCACGCTGCCGCTCTCCATGCCCGGCGTCGTGGCCGGGTCGCTGCTCGTCTTCATTCCGGCGCTCGGCGAATATGTGATCCCGGCCCTCCTCGGCGCGCCGGATACACTGATGATTGGCCGCGTGCTGTGGGATGAGTTCTTCTCCAACCGCGATTGGCCCGTCGCCTCGGCCGTGGCCATTGCCATGCTGATTGTGGTGGTTGTGCCCATCATGCTGCTGCAACGCGCCCAAAGCGCCGTGATCGAGGAGACGTAAGTGAAACGCGGCTGGTTTCTCCCCATCACGGCGACCCTGGGGTTCGCCTTCCTCTACCTGCCCATCATGTCGCTGGTGGTGTTCTCGTTTAACGAAAACCGCCTCGTCACCGTGTGGTCGGGTTTTTCGCTCAAGTGGTATCAGGCGCTGTTCGATGACCCGCAGATGCTCGAAGCCGCCTGGCTCAGCCTGCAGATCGCCGGGATCAGCGCCTCAATTGCACTTGTACTCGGCACATTGTGCGCTGTAGCGCTCACCCGGTTTCGTCGCTTCAAGGGCCGTACCCTGCTCGCCGGCATGGTGTCAGCGCCGCTCGTCATGCCCGATGTCATCACCGGGCTGAGCCTGCTGCTGCTCTTTGTCGCCATGGAAGCCATGCTGGGCTGGCCGGCAGGGCGCGGCACGCTCACCGTTATTCTCGCGCATTCCACCTTGTGCATGGCCTATATCACCGTGGTGATCCGGAGCCGGCTGAGCGACCTCGACAAATCGCTCGAAGAAGCCGCCATGGACCTCGGCGCAACGCCGGTGCGGGTGTTCTTCGATATTACCCTGCCCATCATTGCCCCGGCGCTGGTCTCGGGCTGGCTTCTGGGCTTCACCCTGTCGCTCGACGATCTGGTGATTGCGAGCTTCGTCTCCGGGCCCGGTTCGTCGACCCTGCCCATGGTCATTTTCTCGAAGATCCGCCTCGGCGTCTCGCCCGATGTGAACGCGCTCGCGACCATCATCATTGGCGTGGTGGCCCTCGGCGTCATCGCCGCCTCGGTTGTGGGCTATGGCGCGCAGCGCACCAGCCGCCCCCGCCGGGGCTGATCTCCCGCACGAGGGACAGCGCGCTGTTCAGCATTAGTGAACAGCGCGTCGCCACAACCGCGCGCCAGCGGCCTTGCATCCAGCCCGCCAAGGGATTAAGCGACTGAGGTCGTCCAGTCGGACGGCAATCGTTCTCAGGGCGGGGTGCAATTCCCCACCGGCGGTAGATGGATCACCATCCAAAGCCCGCGAGCGCCTTCCCCCCAAGGGAAGGGTCAGCAGATCCGGTGTAATTCCGGGGCCGACGGTATAGTCCGGATGAAAGAGAACGGGATCATCGTGGCCACCCGTCCGTCCCTTTTTCAGGGGCGGCGTCTGGTGTTGATCCCCGTAACCCTGAGGAAAACTGGTTACGGAAAGGATTTAACGATGAACCAGATTTCCTCCCAGCCGCGCCTCGTCTATGGCGCAACCCTCATGCTCGCGGCGGCCCTCGCGTTTGCCGCCACCAACGTGATCCAGTCGGTCCTGCCCTGGCAGTACGGCATGTCGTCAACCGGCATGGCCTTCTGGCAGTACCTGATTGCCACGCTCTTTGTGCTGCCGCTCATTTTGCGTATCGGCATCGACAAGATGAAAACCCGCCGGCCGCTCGCGCATGAAATCCGCGCCTTCGTCTCGGCGCTCGGCGTCCATGTGTTCGTCTACGGTTTCTCTGCCGGCGTGCCCGTGTGGCAGATGGTGACCCTGCTCGCCATGGGCCCGCTGTTCATCGTGCTCGGCTCGGCGCTGTTCCTCAAGGAACCGCCGTCGATCGAACGCCTGATCGCGGCCGTCCTCGGCTTTACCGGCGCAATCATCGTGTCCGGTATCGGCGGCGAAGGCTTCTCGGTGATGACCCTGGTTCCCATCGCAGCGGCCGCCCTGTGGGCCACCACCGATGTGCTCACCCGCTATCTCGCGCGCGAAGAATCGCCCGAGACGCTCACCGTGTCGCTGCTGGTGCTGATTACGCCCAACCACCTGCTCATCCTGCTGGCCGTCACCGCGCTCAGCATGGTTGCCCCCAACCTGCTGCCGGCGGGCGTCGTGACGGGCTTCCCGCTCCAGTTGCCCGACGGCGTTGGCCTCGTGCTGCTGCTCGTGCTCGGAGGTCTAACCGCCCTCGCCCAGTACCTGCTCGCCATCGCCTATAAGGTGGCCGACGCCAGCTATCTGCAGCCCTTCGGCGACCTGAAGGTGCCGCTCACCACGCTGTTGGGTTGGGTGCTGCTGAGCCAGGCGCCGTCGGCGCTGTTCTGGCCCGGTGCGCTGCTCATCCTCGCGGCGTCGGGGTATATTTTCTACACCGACAACATCCGCACCCGGGCGCTCAAAGCCGTCTGACCGGCCACATACACCCATCGAGGGCCGCCCCACCCGGGCGGCCCTTTTTGCTGGGCCCCGAACCATTGCGGTTTTGTTCGATTTTTGGAATATCTGTTCTAAATGACGGAACGGAACCCCTGCCCATGAGCGTCGAGACCCAGCCACCCCGCGAGTTCGGCGCATTGCGTGAGAAAATCGCCGAACGCGCCACGGCGCTGCCGCGACGGCTGGCGCAGGTGGCCGAGTTCGCCCTCGCCAACCCCGACGATCTGGCCTTCGGCACGGCGGCGACCGTGGCCCAGCAGGCTGGCGTGCAGCCCTCAACCCTGGTTCGGTTCTCGCAGGCCTTCGGCTTTTCAGGGTTTTCAGACCTGCAGGACGTATTCCGGCAGCGGCTGCGCGCCCGCGTGCCAAGCTATGCCGAACGGCTGAAGCAGGTGCTGAGCCATGGTGCTGACACCCGGCCCAGCACGCTGATGCTGGAAGGCTTCATGGAAGCGGCCGAACGCTCGGTTGCCGAACTGCGCGCCGGACTCGATGCCGATATGCTCGAACGCGCCATCGACATCCTCACGCCCGCAAACAGCCTCTATCTCATCGGCCTGCGCCGCAGCTTTCCTGTTGCGGTCTATCTCGCCTACGCCATGGGCAAGCTGGGCATTCGCAATGTGCTGGTTGATGGCGTAGCCGGTCTTGCTGCCGAGCAGATCGCGTCGGCGCGGCCCGACGATGCCGTGCTTGCCATCAGCTTCACCCCCTATGCCAGCGAAACCGTAGCACTGGCAGAAAGCGCGCGCGCCCGGGGCGTGGGCCTCGTCTCGATCACCGACTCGGTGTTTTCGCCCATCGCATCGATTGCCGACGCGTGGCTGGGCATCAGCGAGGCCGATTACGAAGGCTTCCGCTCCATGGCGGCCACCATGGCGCTCGCCAGCACGCTGGCCGTGGGCGTTGCCGGCCGTCGCGCCGGTTGAGGCTCAGTCCTTGCCGGGATAGCCCGCAATGCCGGCGCCCCAGGCACCAAACACTGATTGCTCATAATCAATCACCGCGCCGGTCATCGGCCAGCTTTCGGCGCTCGCCAGAAAGGTCACGATCCGCGCCACGTCGTGCGGCTTCAAGAGCCGACCAAAGGGTAGGCTGGCCTCGGCCTTTTCCACCCAATCATCCTGCGCATTGTGGAACTTGCGCAGCACCTCATGCTCGCCGGGCGTTTCCACCCAGCCGAGCGCAATGCCATTGGCGCGGATGCGCGCCGTATTCATCGCCGCGGCGGTGTTTTTCGTCAGGTTGAGCAGTGCAGCCTTCGAAGCGCTGTAAGCCGAGAGCGTCGGGCTACCCAGATGCGCGTTCATCGACAGAATGTTGACGATGCTGCCTTCGGTCTTTTCGCGCAGCATCACCGTAATGGCGTCCTGCATCAGAAAAAACGGCGCGCGGACATTGATCGCAAACATGCGGTCGAACAGAGTCTGGTCCGTATCGAGGATCGAGCCCCGGTCGGTCAGCCCCGCGATATTGGCGAGAATATCGACCCGTCCGAACTCGGCATCAGCGGCAGGAATGACCCGCGCGACGTCTGCGGGGTCGGCGAGATCGGCCTTGACGAAAATCGTCGGCGTCCCGGCCTCACGCAGCGATTGCGCCACCTGCTCGCCCGCATCGGCCTTGCGGTCGACCAGCACGATACCGGCTGCACCGCGCGCAGCCATCAGGCGGGCAGACGCCTCACCCAGACCCTGCGCACCGCCAGTGACGACAGCAATCTTGCCCGTCAGGGCGGAAGCAGCATAGGCATCGGACATAAAAGGCCCTGGTATTACCGTTGAAACGCGCGCGGAGACTAGGCAAGCGGGGCCGGTTTGACCAGCCCCACTGCCGCTTTATCAGAGACGAACCGCTTCGCCCGTCTGGCTGCTTTTGGTCGCCGCTTCCGCCAGCCGCTGCGCCATCAGCCCGTCTTCGCCCGATGGCGTAGGCTGCGTGCCCTTCAGAACGGCATCGATGAAGGTATTCACCTCAGCCGCATAGGCCGCCACGTAGCGATCAATGAAGAAATTCTGGATCACATCGGCCTTGAAGCCACCGGCCGTCGCGGCCTCGACCGTGGTCATGTGCACATTGCCAGCCCGCAGCATGCCTTTTGAGCCATGCACCTCGAGCCGCTGGTCATAGCCATAGCTGGCGCGGCGCGAATTGGTAATGACGGCAATCTTGCCCGAGGCCGTAATCATCTGCACGGCCGCCGTATCGACATCGCCCGTGGCCTTGATCGCCTTGTCGGTCAACACCGAGCCCAAGGCGTGCACCAGCACCGGCTCCTCGCCCAACAGGAAGCGCGCCATGTCGAAATCATGAATCATCATGTCGCGATAGAGCCCGCCCGAGCGCTCGATATAGCTGACCGGCGGCGGGGCGGGGTCGCGCGAAATGATGGTGACCATCTCGATATCGCCCACTTCGCCATCGCCGAGCCGCTGGCGCAGCGCGGCAAAATTCGGATCGAACCGGCGGTTGAAACCGATCATCAGCGGCACACCAGCCTTTTCCACCACCGGTAGGCAGGCTTCAATGCGCTCGACCGAGAGCGATACCGGCTTTTCGCAGAGGATGGCCTTCCCGGCGCGGGCGGCCTGCTCGATCAGGTCGGCATGCGTGTCGGTGGGGGTGGCGATCAGGATTGCGTCGACATCGTTCGCCGCAAGGATCGTATCGATATCGGCCACATTCGCGCCGACTGTTGCCGCCAGCGCAGTGGCGGCCTCGGCAATCGCATCAGCCACATAGGTCACGCGGGCGCGCCCCGAATTGGCAATCGTCGCCGCATGCACCTTGCCAATGCGCCCCGCGCCCAAAATCCCGAACCGCAGCATGACACCCTCCCTTAGCCGTGAAATTTGGAACGTTTGTTCCATTATTCCAAATTTCAGAATTGACGTTACATTCGAGCCAGAGATACAACGCCAAACAAGAGGCTGTCCAGCCGCCAGCGGGAGGGATTCATGGCGATTGCGCCTACGCTCGATGTCATCACAATCGGCCGCTCGTCGGTGGATCTATACGGCCAGCAGATCGGCTCGCGGCTTGAGGATATTGGCAGTTTCGCCAAGTCAGTCGGCGGTTGTCCGGCCAATATCGCGGTCGGCACCGCGCGGCTGGGGCTCAAATCCGCACTGATCACGCGCGTCGGCGCCGAGCAGATGGGCAACTTCATCAAAGAGCAGCTCGCCCGCGAAGGCGTGACCATTTCGGGCATCGTCACCGACCCCACCCGCCTCACCGCTCTGGTGCTTCTCGCGGTGGAGGCCGAGGGCGTATCGCCCATGATTTTCTACCGCACCGATTGCGCTGATATGGCGCTCACCGAAGCCGACATCGACGAGGCTTTCATCGCCACGGCCAGCGCCGTAGTCGTCACCGGCACCCACCTGTCGCAGCCCGGCGTCGAAGCCGCGCAGTGGAAAGCCGTCCGTGCCGCCCGGGCGCATGGCCGCAAGGTGGTGTTCGATATCGATTATCGGCCCAATCTCTGGGGCCTCGCCGGGCACGCCGCCGGGTTCGAGCGCTATGTGAAATCCGATTATGTAACCGGCAAAATGAAGCCCCTCCTCGCCCACTGCGACCTGATCGTGGGCACCGAGGAAGAGGTGGCGATTGCCGCCGGTGAAACCGATCTCGTGGCGGCGCTGCGCAGTATCCGCGCTCAAACGGGCGCGACTATCGTGCTGAAGCGCGGCGCCAAGGGCTGCATCGTTTACGATGGCCCGATCCCCAATGATCTCGAACAGGGCATTGTCGGGCAGGGTTTCCCGATCGAGATTTTCAACGTGCTGGGCGCAGGCGACGCGTTCATGTCGGGCTTTTTGCGCGGCTGGTTGAAAGGCGAAAGCCACGCGACCAGCGCCACCTGGGCCAATGCCTGTGGTGCCTTCGCTGTATCCCGCCTGCTCTGTGCGCCCGAATATCCGAGCTGGGCCGAGCTTGAGCATTTCCTCAAAGCCGGCAGTCCGCACCGCGCGCTGCGGCTCGATGAGACGCTGAACCACATCCATTGGGCCACGACGAGGCGGAAGGACTGGCCGCAGCTCGTCGCCTTTGCCATCGACCACCGCAAACAGCTTGAGGATATTGCAGGCCCCGCCGCCGACCGCATTCCGGCCTTCAAGCGTCTCGCCGTGCGCGCTGCCGCGGAAGTCGCGGGAAATGCCCCCGGCTTCGGCATGCTGCTCGACGACAAGCACGGGCGGCTCGCGCTGTTCGATGTGCCCAAATCCTTCTGGATCGGCCGCCCGCTGGAAGAGCCCGGCAGCCGTCCGCTGCGTTTTGAAGGCGGGGCCGATATCGGAAGCCGCATTGCCGAATGGCCGGTGGATCACGCGCTGAAAGTGCTGTGTTTTTACCACCCCGATGACGAGGCGAGCCTCAAAGCCGATCAGATTGCCACGCTGAAAACCGCGGCCGACGCCGCCCGCCGCGTGGGCCGCGATCTGCTGATCGAAATCATTGCCTCAAAAAACGGCCCGCTGACCGATTCAACCACGGCCCGCGTCATGGCCGACCTGTACGCCGCCGGGCTGAGGCCCGATTGGTGGAAACTTGAAGCCCAACCCTCGGCCGCCGCCTGGGCCCAGATCGATGCCGCGATTGAAGCCCATGATCGCCTGTGCCGGGGCGTTCTGCTCCTCGGGCTGGATGCGCCTGAGGCCGAACTGGCCGAGGCCTTTGCACTGGCGAGAACCGCGCGAACCGTGCGCGGCTTCGCCGTGGGCCGCACGATTTTCGGTGAGGCGGCCCGCGGCTGGTTCGCGGGCCGGATGGACGATGCTGCCGCGGTGGCCGATATGGCCCGCCGCTTCCGCGCACTGGTTACACTGTGGCAGAGTTGAGCCTGGGGAGGATCTGAGATGACCGACAAGACCATTCGCCTGACCATGGCTCAGGCCCTCGTATTGGCCATGAGCCGCCAGATGACCGTGATTGAGGGCGAGAAGCTCCCCATTTTCGGCGGCGTCTTTGCCATATTCGGCCATGGCAATGTGGCGGGGATCGGCGAGGCGCTCTATGGCGTCCGCGATGTGCTGCCCACCTATCGCGGGCACAATGAGCAAGGCATGGCCAACACCGCCGTCGCCTATGCCAAGGCGAGTTTCCGCCGCCGCTTCATGGCCGTTACCTCGTCCATCGGACCGGGCGCCACCAATATGATCACCTCGGCGGCCCTGGCCCATGTCAACCGCCTGCCGGTGCTTTTCCTCCCGGGCGATGTGTTCGCCAATCGCGCGCCCGATCCGGTGTTGCAGCAGGTGGAAGACTGGGGCAATGGCACGGTCAGCGCCAATGACGCCTTCATGCCGGTATCGCGCTATTTTGATCGTCTCACCCGGCCCGAACAGCTGATCCCGGCCTTCAACCGCGCCATGCAGGTGCTGACTGATCCGGCCGAATGCGGCCCCGTCACGCTTGCGCTCTGTCAGGATGTGCAGGCGGAAGCCTATGACTACCCGGCAGGCTTTTTTGAAGAACGCGTGTGGTCGCAACGCCGTGTCCGCCCCGATTCCGACGAACTCGCCGCGGCTGTCGCCCTGCTCAAAGCGGCGAAAAAGCCGGTCATCATCGCAGGTGGCGGCGTGCTCTATTCGGGCGCGGCCCAGACGCTGCAGGCGTTTGCCACCCGCTTCGGCATTCCCGTGATGGAAACCAACGCCGGTAAGTCGAGCCTGCCGCACGACCATGCCCTCGGCATGGGTTCGGTGGGCGTCACCGGCACCTCGGCGGCCAACCGTCTGGCGGTCGATGCCGACCTCCTGCTGTCGGTGGGCTCGCGCCTGCAGGATTTCACCACCGGCTCCTGGGCCTTGTTTCAGGCGCCGGACTTCCGCATCCTGGGGCTCAACACCCAGCTGTTTGATGCCGGTAAGCACCGCAGCCAGCCGCTGATCGCCGACGCGAAAGTCGGGCTCGAGCTTTTGGCCGAGGCGCTGGGTGATTGGCATGCCCCGTCGGGCTGGACCGAGAGCGCGAAGGCTGGAAAAGCAGACTGGCTTAAGGCCGCGGCCGCTGTGATGGCGCCGACCAATGCCCTGCCCTCGGACGCGCAGGTGATCGGCGCGGTGTCCCGCGCCTGCGGGCCTGAAAGCATTGTCGTCGGCGCGTCAGGCGGGCTGCCCGGCGAACTCCACAAGCTCTGGCCTGCGGGGTCGCCCGGCACCTATCACCTCGAATATGGCTACTCCACCATGGGCTACGAAATTTCCGGCGGTCTGGGCGTCAAGCTCGCCCGGCCCGACCGCGATGTGGTCGTGATGCTGGGCGATGGCAGCTACATGATGCTCAACACCGAGATTGCGACCTCGATCATGCTCGGAGCCAAACTCACCGTCGTGCTGCTCGATAACCGGGGGTTCGGCTGCATCAACCGCCTGCAGATGGCCACCGGCGGCGCCAACTTCAACAATCTTCTGGCCGATACGCACCACGAGAGTCTGCCCGACATCGATTTCGCGGCCCATGCCGCCTCGATGGGGGCAAAAGCGCTGAAGGTCGCCTCCATTGCCGAGCTTGAAGCGGCGCTCCACGCCAGCAAGGCAGAGCCGCGCACCACGGTGATCGTCGTCGATACTGACCCGCTGATTGCAACCGAGGCCGGTGGCCACTGGTGGGATGTTGCCGTACCGGAGGTCAGCCCGCGCAGCGCAGTCAACACGGCCCGCGCTGATTATGTCGCGGGCATCACGAAGCAGCGGCTCTGAGCCGGTTTCCCGACCCCCCGCAATCCACTATGGTCGGGCAATAGATGCCTGACCCGAGGACCAGATGAATGGCTGAAACCCCCACGCCGCCCGCCGACAGGAAGCCCGGCTTCATGACCCTCGAATGGTTCCAGCCGATCTACCGGCGCGTCATGGTGCTCGCCGTGATCGTCGCGTGGTTCACCTGGGAACTGCTGGGGACCAAGGACCAGATGTGGGTCTTGGTGACGGTCCTGATGTTCGTCTACGCCGTCTGGTATTTCTTCATCAATTTCGAAAAAGCGCTGCAGAAGGCGAAAGACGATGCCAAACCTAAAGCGTAAGGCCGCGCCCGGCACGGGCCGCCTCCACCACATCACGCCCGAAAACGCCGGGTGGACCTATGTCGGTTTCGATCTTGAAAAGCGCGACGCCGGTGGCGTGGTTTCAGGCGGCGTAGCGGATCGCGAGGTCTGCCTCGTGCTGATTGCCGGCAAGGCCCGCATCAGCGTCGATGGCAAAGATCTCGGCGAACTCGGCGAGCGCATGAGCCCGTTTGACGGCAAGGCCTGGTCGGTTTATGCCCCCGCTGGCGCGCGCTGGCAGGTGGAGGCCACCACGGCGCTCGAGCTGGGCGTCTGCACGGCTCCCGGCCGTCCGCATGCGCACCCGGTGCGGGTGATCGGCCCCGATGCCCACCCGGTGATGACGCGCGGCAAGGGCACGAACACGCGCTACCCGACCAATATCCTGCCTGAAGACGAACCGGCGGATTCGCTGCTCGTCGTTGAGGTCATTACCCCCGGTGGGCACACGTCAAGCTATCCGCCGCACAAGCACGACCGCGATGCGCTGCCCGAGGAGAGCTTCCTCGAAGAGACCTATTACCACCGCTTTTCCAAGCCGCAGGGCTTTGGCTTTCAGCGCGTCTATACTGAAGATCGGTCGCTTGATGAGACCATGCTGATCGAAGACGGCGATCTGGTGATGGTACCCAGGGGCTACCATCCGGTCGCCGCCTGCGCGGGCTATGACATTTACTATCTCAACGTCATGGCCGGGCCCCGGCGCATCTGGAAATTTTACAACGCGCCGGAGCATGAATGGATGCTGGCCCCGTAAGGCCAGCACCGATCAGGGGAAATCCATCTCGGGATTGGAGCCGATGGAGTGGATCGACAGATCCGCGCCGCGGCGCTGTTCGGCGTCCGTCATCCGGATCGTGGTGAGGCGGCTGGTCACCGCATAGAGCACGTAGCCGAGCCCGAAGGCGTAAGCAGCAATCAGCACCGAGCCGATGAGCTGCGCGAGGAACGAGACCCCGCCCATGCCGCCGAGTGCCTCGAGCCCGAACACCCCTGCGGCCACGCCGCCCCATAGCCCGCACAGGCCATGCAGCGGCCAGACGCCCAGCACGTCGTCGATCTTCAGCTTCTCCTGCGTCCAGTGGAAACCCTTGACGAAGATCACGCCCGCGATCACGCCCACCACCAGCGCCCCGATGGGGTGGTAAAGATCGGACCCGGCGCAGACCGCCACGAGCCCGGCGAGCGCGCCATTATGCACAAAGCCCGGATCGCCCCGGCCCACGACGGCCGCCGCGATGATGCCGCCCACCATCGCCATGAGCGAATTGATGGCCACGAGCCCCGAGGCCCCGGCAATCGATTGGGCCGACATGACGTTGAAGCCGAACCAGCCGATGCACAGCAGCCAGGTACCAAGCGCCAGCCACGGAATGGACGAGGGCGGGAACGGGCGACCATTGGGCCCATAGCGGCCCACGCGCGGCCCCATGCGCAACACGGCGGCGAGTGCGATCCAGCCCCCCACGGCATGCACAACGATTGACCCGGCGAAATCCTTGAACGGCGCACCGAACAGCGCGGTGAACGCGGCCTGCACGCCGAAATTGCCGTTCCACACCAGACCTTCGGTGAACGGGTAGATCAGCCCCACGATGATCGACGCGGTGACGACCTGCGGCCAGAACCGCGCCCGCTCGGCGATGCCGCCTGAAATGATCGCGGGTACCGCTGCGGCGAACGTCGCGAGGAAGAAGAACTTCACAAGGCTGAAGCCCTGCGGCCCAAAGCCCGCCTCACCGCCCGAAAGCGCGGCGGCGCTGTGAAAGAAGGTCACCCCATAAGCAATCGTGTAGCCGATGAGGAAATAGGCGAGGGTCGAGAAGGCGAAGTCGACAATGATCTTCACCAGCGCATTGACCTGGTTTTTGCTGCGCACGGTGCCCAGCTCCAGAAAGGCGAAACCGCCATGCATGGCGAACACCAGAATGGCGCCAACCAGAACGAAAAAGACATCAACGCCAGAAATGGTGTTGCTCATGAAGTCCCCCCAAACGCACGTCCTTAAGGCAGCGCGGACGTTTTGAGGGCTTAAGCAATCAAGCGCCGTGCCACGGCGCTCTCCGGCAGGGTTTGTTGATGAATCAGAAGGTGATAGCCCGCGCGGCACGCCGCCGCTGCTCGCGCAGACCACCACAACCTGCCCGAAATTTGGGCGGTCAGCGGCGTTGCCCTGCCTAAGAGTTAGGCAGGGCTTAGCGTGCGGCGTTATCCGCTGACCGGGGTGTGCAGCCCGCAGGGTTGCGAGTGGGAAGCCTCTGGAAGACCAGTGGGACCAGCGAGCTGCACGCCGCGACCTGCGGCAGGGCGAAGGCGGCGGGACCGGAGCCCCGCCGCCTGAAATCGATCAGTTGTAGGCACGCTCGCCGTGGCTCGCGACATCGAGACCATCGCTCTCGGCCGATTCCGTCACGCGGGCCCCGCCGAAGATCGCCTTGACCACCAGCATGACCACAACAGTCACCACTGCCGACCAGACCATGGAGATCACCACGGCGGTAAGCTGGGTCATGAACTGGCCGCCAATCGAGTAGGCCGCCGGATCGCCGAGCGCGTAGCCACCAAGTGCGGGGGCTGCGACCACGGCCGTGCCGAGGGCACCCACGATACCGCCCACGCCATGCACGCCGAACACGTCGAGCGCATCGTCATATTTCAGCATCGGCTTGAGCGTGACGACGGCCCACAGGCACACCACACCGGCAACGGCACCGAGCACGATGGCGCCCATCGACCCGGCGAAACCTGCCGCAGGCGTGATGGCCACAAGACCGGCAACCGCACCCGACGCCGCGCCGAGAAGCGAGGCATGGCCCCGGGTGAACTTTTCAGCCAGCGCCCAGGCCAGAGCCGCCGCAGCCGGAGCCGTGATGGTGTTGAGCGTCGCCTGAGCGGCCAGGCCGGTGGCTTCGAGGTTGGACCCGGCGTTGAAGCCGAACCAGCCCACCCACAGCAGACACGCGCCGATAAAGGTGAACGTCAGGTTGTGCGGCGCAATCCGATCAACCATGAAGCCTTTTCTTGGCCCGAGCATGATGGCAGCCACAAGACCGGCCACACCGGCGTTGATGTGCACAACCGTGCCGCCCGCGAAATCATAGGCGCCCAGCTTGAAGAGGTAGCCGCCCGAGAACCACACCATGTGGGCAATCGGCAGGTATGAGAAGGTGAACCACAGCGCCATGAACAGCATGACGGCGCCAAACTTCATGCGTTCAGCAATCGCACCGACAATCAGCGCCGGGGTGATGGCGGCGAACGTCAGCTGGAAGATCACGAAGGTGAGCTCGGGGATCTGCACACCGGCCGAGAACGTGGCCGCGGTGCTGGAGGGGGTGACGCCCGCAAGGAACAGCTTGGAGAAGTCACCGATGAAGGCCGAAAGACCGCCCTCGGCCGGACCATTGAAGGCCAGCGAATAGCCGAAGATCACCCACAACAGCGCAATCATCGAGAAGGTGGCCAGCACCTGCATCAGCACGCTCAGCATATTCTTGCCGCGCACGAGACCGCCGTAGAACAGGGCAAGGCCCGGAATGGTCATGGCGATCACGAGGATCGTCGAGAGCAGCATCCAGGTCGTATCGCCCTTATCGACCGTTGCAGCAGCGACCGCCGCATCCTGCGCCAGGGCGGGCAAGGCCGACACGAGACCAGCCATGCTGGCCGCCCCCGCCAATTTCAGCATCTTGTTGATCATCATCAAACTCCACAAGAGGGGGTTAAAGGGCCGCCGCGCCGGATTCACCGGTGCGGATGCGGGTCACGGCCAGAAGGTCGAGGACAAAAATCTTGCCATCGCCAATGCGTCCGGTCTGGGCGCTGTCGCGGATGGCCGTCACAATGGCGTCGGCCTGGCTATCGTCGACGGCGATTTCCACTTTCAGCTTGGGCAGGAAATGCACCGCATATTCCGTACCCCGATAGATTTCGGAATGGCCCTTCTGTCGGCCATAGCCCTTTACCTCGGTCACGGTCATGCCGTGGACATCCAGCGCGTTGAGGGCTTGGCGCACCTCTTCGAGCCGTGAGGGTTTGATGATGGCAATCACGAGTTTCATCGATACCTCTTGGGTCGTTTCAGGACAGTCGTGCCCACTGTATACTCAAGCGCCGTGCCAACTGACCTCTTTGGCCCTATACTCCTGATTCTATAACGATTTCAAAAACTACGTAGAAGCGGGCCTGTCTTAAGGCTCACTAGTTTTGCCTAATTTATAAGCGGTATCTTTGTGCCTTCAAGGATATTGCCTTTTATTTAGGCATGCCCTTTCGCTTGCGCTTCCGGCGCGCCGTGCTTAAGTCGGTTGAACCTGCAAGGATCACACCCATGGCCGCGCAATCCTTCGATTTTGCCATTATTGGCGGGGGCCCTGTCGGGCTCAGCATGGCGCTGGCGCTGACACGGTCCATGTCCGGCCTCCGCATCGCGCTTGTTGACCGGCGCACCCTGTCGGTGCCCAAAGACGAGCGCGCCTCGGCCATTGCGGCGGGCGTGCGCCGCGTCTTTGAAGAGCTGGGCGTGTGGTCGCGAGTGGCCGATCTGGCTGAGCCGGTGCGGCAGATGAAAATCACCGATTCCGGCACCGGCGACATGGCCCGGCCCTTGTTCCTGCGCTTTGAGGGCGACGTGGCCCCCGGCGAGCCCTATGCGCATCTGGTGCCGAACAGCGCGCTGGCCAAGGCCCTGCTCGACGGCGTGCAGGATCAGATCACTGTCTTCGCCCCGGCGGTGATTGCCAAGGTCACCACTGGGCCAGCCTCGACCCAGATCGACCTTGAGGACGGCACCAGCTTTACGGCGGCGCTGGTTATTGCCGCTGATGGCGTGAATTCCGCTATGCGCGAGAGGGCGGGCATTGGCACGCATGGCCATGATTATGGTCAGGCTGGCGTGGTGGCGACCATCGCCCATACGCTGCCGCATGAGGGCACCGCGTTCGAACATTTCCGCCCCGCCGGGCCCTTTGCCAGCCTGCCGCTGCCGGGCAACCGCTCATCGCTGGTCTGGACCGAAACGCTGGACGAAGCCGCGCGCCTCAAGGCGCTGCCGCCCGCTGCACTGGCGCGCGAGATCGAGACGGCGATGGGCTCCAGTCTGGGGGCGGTGACGCTCGAGAGCGCGGTCGAGGCCTATCCGCTGCGGCTCAGAATCGCCAGAACCTCCATCGGCCCGCGCCTCGCCCTCATCGGCGATGCGGCCCATGTCGTGCACCCAATTGCCGGTCAGGGCCTCAATCTTGGTCTCAAGGATGTGGCCGCGCTCGCCGAAGTGCTGGTCGAAGCCCTGCGGCTCGGTCTCGATCCCGGCGCCCCCGATGTGCTGGCCCGCTATGAGCGCTGGCGGCGTCTCGATGTCGCCGTGATGGCCATGGTCACCGACGGCATGAACCGGCTGTTTTCCAACGATCTGGCCCCGGTCCGCGCCTTGCGCGATCTCGGGTTGGGCGTCGTTGATCGCATCGGGCCGCTTAAAGGCTATATGATCGCCAAGGCGGCGGGGATTGATCGCTCGGGCCCGCGACTGCTCCGCGGCCTGCCGATCTGACCTAGCGCATCAGCCGCCGCGCCAGCCGATCGAGTTCTTCAGGCTCGATCTCGCGGCCTTCATCAAGGCTGAGCATCGGCACGCCAAGCTTGATGGGAAAGGCCAGCCGCGCTGCGAGCGAAATCAGTTCGGTCCCATCGCTCGACAGGATCAGCCGCGTCTTGGTCAGCGGGCAGACCAGCATTTCCAGCGTGCGCGGATCGACCACATGGCGCGGATTAGGGCGCTGGGGCGTTTCACTCAATTCAGGCTCGATCCCTGCCGGCTGCCCTTGGCCATTTCGAATTCGGCCATGGCGATCAGTGTCTCGGCGCGGGCTTCAAGGCTCTGTGCTTCCAGCAGCGCCTGCTTTTCAGCCGCGCCATAGGGCGACACCATGCAGCAGAAATTCACGAGGTCCGCTGTGCCAGTCTTTTCGATCTCGTCCCAGTTGAGGTCGAAATTGCCGAATTCAGCATAGTCGCGCATCATCTTGAGGAAGCGCTGGCGATCCACGCCGTCCTCACCATAGCCATGCTCGAAATCGACCGCGAAGGCGTCAACAGCAATCATCACACGGCGGAACGGGCCCATCACCGGCAGTTCCTTGGTGAGGGTAAAGCGGCAGATGCCTTCCAGCACCACGAAGTAGCGCTGGTCTTCCTGCTCTTCGAAATGCACGATCCGCCCCACCGTGCCGATCTGTTGCAGGGGCACCGGCCCCTCGGGGCTTTCCTCAGTCGTATCCTGCGGCTGGATCAGGCCGATCAGCCGATCATTTTTCAGCGCGTCATCGACCATATCCAGGTAGCGCGGCTCGAAAATATTGAGCGGCCGCCGCGCAAACGGCAGCAGCAGCGCCCCCGCCAGCGGGAACACCGGAATGCTGGTCGGCAGATCGGCAGGAGATTTCGGACGCTTCAACATGAGACCCTCGCCATTGCTCGTCTTTAGCTGAACAGCACCGATGAGAGAAGCCGCCGCCCCTTGAGTGTCGCCGGGTCTTTCGGACCCCACGCCTCGAAGAGTTCGAGAAGTTTCTTGCGCGCTCCGTCCTCGTTCCAGGTCCGGTCGCGCTTCATCAGTGCCACCAGCGCTTCGGCCGCTTCAACCCGCTGGCCCTCGGCGTTGAACCGCACCGCAAGGTCGAACCGCGCCTGATGATCATCAGGGTTACGCTCGAGACGCCCAAGCAGTTCATCACTGGCCGAAACGCCCTGGGCCTCGGCATGCAATTTCAGCGCCGAGACGAGCGACGTGTACTCCTCGCCCTTGCGGTCCGCCTCGGGCACATCGTCGAGAACGGCCTGCGCCTGTTCATGGTTGCCCGCGAGCAGAAACACCCGCGCAAGCCCAAGAAGCGCCGGGGCGTGATCGCCCTGCTGCTGCAACACCATGCCATAAAGCTGCGCTGCCTGGTTGAGGTCGCCCATGGTCACCGCTTCACCGGCAGCTTTCACCGCCGCTGCAATTTCCGCGTCCAGCGATCCGGCGGGGGCGATCCCGGCAGGGGCACTGGCAATCACCTTATCGGCAAACTTGCGCACTTCGCTTTCGGGCAGAGCCCCCATGAAGGCATCCACCGGACGGCCCCCGGCAAACGCGAACACGGCCGGGATCGACTGAATCCCAAGCTGCCCGGCGATGGACGGGTTTTCGTCAATATTGATCTTCACCAGCCGGATCTTCCCGGCCTTCTCCCCGATCACCTTTTCAAGGCTCGGCGTCAGCTGGCGGCACGGGCCGCACCAGGGGGCCCAGAAATCCACCAGCACCGGCGCTTCGAGCGAGGCATCGATCACATCCGCCTTAAAGGCACGATCGGTCGAGTCCTTGATCAGCGCCGCTGCGGGCACGGCGGCGGGGGATTGAGGGGTGATGCCGTTTAAAACCATGTTTTCTTTCCTCTGGCCGAGGGCCTGTCTACGGGGAAAAGCTGTTCTTTTTCATGCGCCCGGTCCGAGTTGGACGCAAGCCTTGTTGCACCGGTCATAGAACCC
Organism: uncultured Hyphomicrobiales bacterium; assembly: GCA_903828145.1. GTDB lineage: Bacteria > Pseudomonadota > Alphaproteobacteria > Rhizobiales > Devosiaceae > Devosia_A. Next base: position 148,521 of record CAIKKY010000007.1, read on the forward strand.
TAATTATTGGGTTGCATTCAGTCAGTTGATTGGGCATATAGGCGCGCGTTGGGCCGCTGCCAAGCAGCGGATCGACATGGAGTGCGGGTGTAGCTCAGGGGTAGAGCATAACCTTGCCAAGGTTAGGGTCGAGGGTTCGAATCCCTTCGCCCGCTCCATTTTCTCTCACGAGAAGCTGAAAAAGGCGCCGTCAGGCGCCTTTTTGCTTTTCTGGTGGCTGCGTGAACCGTTTAGCCCCGCTTCACCCGCTTGATCGCGCCGGCCTGCGGATCGTAGCCGCGCGCGGCAAGGAGAAACGCAATCAGGGTTGTACCCGCCACCACGCCGAGCGAAACCAGCTCCAGCTGGCCATAGGCGGCAAAGCGCACCAGTTCCACGGCGTAGGTGAAGGGGTTGGACACAGCCAGCCAGTAGATGATGAACGCCCCGGCCTCGCGCAGCTTCCAAAGCGGGTAAAGCGCGCCCGAGAGGAAGAACATCGGGAAGACCACGAAATTCATCATGCCTGCGAAGTTCTCGATCTGCCGCGTGTAGACCGAAACAAGAAGGCCGATTGAGCCCAGCATCAGGCCGGTAACGACCACCGCCGGCAAAATGTACAGCCAGCCCGTCAGCGGGAAGCCGAAACCCACCAGCCGGGCCACGATCAGGAACAGATAGGTCTGGAGCACCGCCAGCGCCGTGGCGGCGCAGATCTTGGAAAACAGCAGGAACCAGCGCGGCAGCGGCGTCACCAGCATCACGCGCATCACCCCCGCCTCGCGGTCATAGACCATCGAGAGGGCCGATTGCATGCACTGGAACAGCACCACAATGCCGATCAGGCCCGGCAGCACATATTCCTGGTAGGGCACATAGGTGACATAGGGCGGGATGATGGACACGCCCAACACGTCATGCAGGCCCGCCGCAAACACGATGAGCCAGAGTGCCGGGCGCACCAGCGAAGACAGCATACGCTCGGTCTGGCGCAGGAATTTGGCGATCTCGCGCCAGGTGATGGCGGAAAAGCCCAGCCAGAAGATACTCATGTCTCAGCTTTCATTGGGGTTGGCACTTGCTTTCTGCCTGGTCGGCCCCAAGCGTATCAAGCACGTTCACCTGGTGCAGGAATTCCGAGAATGGAGCCGCCTCGATAATGGCGTTACTGGTCGCCAGCACCATGGGCTGGCGCAACTGCCCGTCCCAGGCACGGAAGCTCATCTTATAGCCCTTGGACCCATCGACGGCAAAGCGCTTGCCGCGCAGATAGGTCGCAACGGCTTCGGGGTCTTCCGAATTGGCTTTCACATAGGCGTTGGCAATGGATTTCGCCGCAATCCAGGTGTCGTAATCTTCGGGGCTCATATAGCGCCCGCCCACGGCCTCGCGCTGGAAGCGCAGAGTGACCTGCGTTGCCCCATCACGATCCCATGACCAGTGCCATTCCGACGCGGTAAGGCCGGTCGACCCGATCACCGGGCGCGGCTGCTGGGTGGCGTAGTTGAGATAACGCGCATATTCGCCCAGGCTGTCAGCGACATAGACCACATCATAATCAATGCCACCGGTTATCAGCAGCGTGTTGTTATTCTCGCGGTTCGCCGGGTCCGTGCTCATCGTGAAAACGCGCCGGTCGACGATCTTCACGCCCATGCGCTGCGCCGATTGCTGGAAGCTGTCGGCCATCTCCGTATCGCGCGGCTGCTGACCGACGAGCATCAGAACGCGGGTCCAGTTCCGGTGCCGGAGGAACTGCGCATAGGTATCGGTGATCATGCGGTCCGAGGCGCCTGAATGGATCAGGTTGGGCTGGCACAGATCGCGCAAGCCATTCTGCGGCGCGGTAGCATTGATGAGCGTGACCTTCAGGTCCTTGGTGGCGGCAGCGACCTGCGCAACCAGCTCCCCAGGCAGATCAAGAATGACGAAGCGCTCACCGGCTGCGGCCATGGCCTGCACCTTGGCGATAGCGTCATTCGCATCGACGGCCTGGGCCTCATCGAGCGCAATGGTCATGCCCACCGCGTCGGTGTTCACCTTCATATCGGAAAGGCCCATGCGCGCGCCTTCGACCGGCACCAGCGCCGGCGCAATCTGAATGCGCGTATAGGCCATTTCCGGATGGTAGCGGACATCATCGGTGAGGCCGACAAAGCCGATTTTCACATCGGCCGCCTGGGCGGCTCCAGCGAGGGCGAGGCCCGCCAGAAGGCAAAGCGCAAGTCTAGTCATCGATAAGCACCGTGTGCGGAACACGCCCGACCGGCACGGATTTCACGGCCTCGAGCGTCTCCATATTGATGATGGTGATATCGTCGCTGAGCCCATTGGCGGCGATGGCGATTTTTTCATCCGAGCTGAGATCGACCGACCAGACGCGGCTGCCGACCAGCACATATTTGATGACCTGATAAGACTTGGTGTCGATCACGGCCACATGGTTGGCACGGCCGAGGCTTGCAAGAATCTTGCTGCCATCCTTGGTGATGGCCATGCCCACAGGCGTCACGTCTTCCTCGCGGAAGCCCTGCGGTACGAGGATCAGGCTGTCGACCACGAACTTGTAGGTTTCCGTGTCGATCACGTAGATTTCGCTCGAAAGCTCGCAACTCACCCACAACTGCTTGCCATCGGGCGTCAGAATGAGGCGGCGCGGCCGCGTGCCCACCACGATATTTTTGACCACGGCCTGCTTTTCAAGATCGACCACATGCACCATGTCGGCGACCTCAGAGGTCGCATAGACGGTCTTGCCACCGGGCACGACCAGAATGCCCTCAGGCTCAGCGCCGGTCGGGATATCCATGGTGGAAATGCGCGACTGCAGGTCGATAGCCTCGATGCGCGAATCCTCCTCGTCGGAGACGAAAACAATGCTCTCGTCTTCGGAGAATTCGAACATTTCCGGGCTGGGACCGGTCGGGATCGAGTCGATTACCGTCTGGGTCGCAACATCGATCACATCGATAGCGTCGTCATCGCCGCAGGCCACATAGAGCAGCGTGCGATCCTTGGTGAAGTGCATGTCGCGCGGGCGGCGCGACGTGGCGATACGGTTGATGACAGTGTAGTCTTTGTCGAGAACAACGACTTCATTGCCCTTTTCCGTCGAAACGAAAATATTCCCCGTTCCCGTCGCACGGCTGGGCGTAATCCCCAGCATGGCGGTGCCGATCAAAGCCGATCCTGTTGCCAGCAAATCCCTACGGCGCATCTTCGCTCCTTATTTAACGACAAACGTGCCCTTGAGGCCGCGGCTTTCGTAGCCCGGCACCCAGAAATCATACTCACCCGGCCGGATGGGCACGAAGGTCACGGTGAATGTGCCATCGGCATCCCATTCAAGGCTATAGGGCGTCTGCACCTTGATCTCGAGGTCGTCGACAACGATCTGGTTGATCCAGACGTTCCGGAACAGCTCGGGCATCACCAGCGCCGTATCGTCAGGGTTGGTCACGGTAATGGCCAGCTTGTAATACTTGCCCGTCTCGATTTCGAACCGATTGGTATCGAGCGTCAGCTGTTCAGCATCGATATTGATCGCCAGCGACGTCCCATTCGACGCCAGGTTGCCCTCGGCATGGGCAGCGGTGGCAACCGGCAGGGCAAACAGCGCGCATGCGGCAACGGCCAGGACTTTGTGCATAGCCTTCCTCCTCAGATTGGACCGCAATAGGATCGCCGAAGGTCGCCTACATTCAATAGGCAATCCGCTATGACCATTATTGGCTTTGCCTATGGGTTGACCAGCATTGCCCCCCGCACGGTCGTTACCCGGACCTCCCTGTCCACCCCCCAATGGCAATACGCTCTATTGCGTTGAGCAATGGTCTGAAATGCTACTATGATCTTCAAAGTCATCGCTGAAAAGACTTCTGAGGATCAACATGCATAGACGCGCAGTTCTGGCCGGCATGGCCACGCTTTCGGCCACGCTCTCAGCCCAGGTGGCGTTGGGCTTCACGCCCGAGGGTCACAAACTCATTCTGGGCCTGCAATCCACGGGCACCGCCAAGTGGGAACTGGCCGCCATGAGCGCGCTGGGGATCGACAAGAAGCACGGGCTCGAACTCACCGTGAAGGACCTGGCCGACGCCAAGGCGGGGCAGATTGCGCTCCAGGCCAAGGAAGTCGAAATCATCCTGTCGGATTTCGTCTGGGTGAACCTGCAGCGTCACCAGGGCAACAAGATGATGATCGTGCCCCATTCGCTCACCGTGGGCGGGTTGTTGGTCGATCCGGCCGCAGGCATCGCCAGCGTCGCCGACCTCAAGGGCAAGACCCTCGCCGTGTCGGGCAGCTCGGTGGACAAGAGCTTTGTGATCCTCTCGGCCTATTACGCCAAACAGACCGGCGGGAAGCTGGCCGACGACGCCGACATCAAGTTCGGCGCCCCGCCGCTGATCAACGAGCTGTTCACCGGCGGCCAGGCGCAGGCCGCGCTCAACCTGTGGAACTGGAACGCCCGCGCCAAGGTGGCCGGCAAGACCGAGCTGATCTCGGTCCCGGCCATGCTGGCCGATCTGGGTGTTTCGGCCACCCCGCCGCTCCTCGGCTGGGTGTTCAGCGAAGAGATGGCCACCGAGCGGAAGGCCGATTTCAAAGCCTTCCTCGATGCCTCGTTCGAAACCAAAAAGGCCCTGGCGACCGACGACGCAATCTGGACCACGATCCGCGACGCCATGAATGTGGACAGCGATGAGCTGTTCATCGCGCTGCGCGATGCCTACCGCGCCGGTATCGTGCTGAAATATTCGTTTGGTGAAATGCAGCCCGCCGCCGAAGCCTTCGCACTCATGGCACAGTATGGCGGGGCTGATGTCGTGGGCGAAGCCACAACCCTCGACGAGGGCACCTTCTGGAAAGGTTACCGCAAATAGCGAGCGGGCCCGTACGGCAGGTTTCGGCCATGCGGGCCGCTACCCAAGAACGACAGGGCCACGGTATCCGCTGGGAAATCGTGAGCCCTGCCCTTCTGTTGATCGTCTGGCAGGCGCTGGCCATGCTCTACCCGGGCCGCCTGTTCCCGACCCCTATCGCCGTTGCCCAACAGATGTGGACCTTCTCCGCCTCTGGCCGTTTGCCGCTGGATATGGCCAAGACCCTCACCCGCGCGGCCATAGCCTTCTTCATTTCCATGGGGATCGGCAGCATCATCGGCGTGGCGATGGGGCGGAACCGCATTTTGGACCGGCTGTTTTCGGCCTGGGTGATTGTGGGCCTCAACATGCCCGCCATTGTCATCGCCATCGTGCTGTACATCTGGCTCGGGCTCACCGAATTCGCGCTCATCCTGGCGGTGGTCGTCAATAAGGTCCCGCTCGTCATCACTACCATCCGCGAAGGCGTGCGCAGCTTTTCGGCTGATTACGATGAACTGGGCCGGGCGTTTCGCTTCCCGCTCCTGCGCCGCCTGCGGCTGATCTTCTGGCCGCAGCTTGTGCCCTATGTGCTGGCCGCGGCCCGCACCGGCCTGTCGCTCGTGTGGAAAATCGTGCTGGTCTTTGAGGTCCTGGGGTCCGATGGCGGCGTGGGCTTCCGCATCTCCGAACTGTTCCAGTTCTTCGATATCAAGGGCATCCTCGCCTACACGGCTGCCTTCATCCTCGTCGTGCTCGTCTTCGAATATGGCGTGTTGCGGCCCCTCGAACGCTCGGTGTTGAAATGGCGAATGGACCGCGCGTAACACTCGACATTGCGCTCAAGCGGTTTCCCCGGCTGCCGGTGCCGCTGATCGAGGGTCTGGCGCTCGAGATCGCCCCATCGAGCGTGGTTGCGCTTGTCGGGCCATCCGGCGTTGGCAAATCGAGCCTGCTGCGCCTCGTGGCGGGGATCGATACCGATTTCACCGGCTCGATTCTGGTCGATGGCCTGCCTGCCGCAACGGCGCCACCGGCGGGCTTCGTGTTTCAGGATTCGCGCCTTCTCCCCTGGCTCACGGCACGCGACAACATCCGCGCAGTGCGCCCGGCGATCACCGCCGCCGAGGCCACGGCGCTGCTCAGGCAGGTCGATCTCGAAACCTATGCCGACGCCTTTCCGCGCCAGCTCTCCGGCGGCATGCAGCGGCGGGTGGCGCTGGCCCGCGCACTGGCCGTAAACCCGGATCTGCTGCTGTTGGACGAACCCTTCGTTTCGCTCGACCGCGCGCTGGTCACCGATCTTCAGCGCGTCTTCCTGAGCCTGTTTGATCGGCAGCACCCCACGGTGCTCCTCGTCACCCACTGGCCTGAGGATGCCGCGATCCTCGCCGACCGCGCCATACTGCTCGATGGACGGCCGCTGCGGATCGTGGGAGATTTCCAGCTCGAGGGCAAACGCGGCGAACGCAGCCGTGCCCACATCGAGCAGATGACCGCACTGATTTCTGAACACAGAACCGAGGCCACCCGATGACCGACATTGAGACAGTGCTCGCGCTAAACACCATCACCAAGACTTACGGCAAGACCACCGCCCTGAAGGACGTGTCGCTGTCGATCAAGAAGGGTGAGATTGTCGGTCTGCTCGGACCCAACGGGGCGGGCAAATCCACCCTGTTCCAGATCGCCGCCGGGCTTTTCGCGCCCGATGGCGGCAGCGTGAATGTCTTCGGCATGACCTACCAGGGCCAGGCCGCGCAGATTCTGACCCGCCTCGGGGTGGTGTTTCAGGCCCGGGCCATTGATCTCGACATGACCGTCATTGCCAATCTGCGCTTCCATGCCGCCCTGTTCGGGCTGGGCGGAAAGTCCGCTGAGGCCCGGATTGCCGATGTTGCGGCCCTGCTCGAAATCACCGACCTCATCAAGAAGCCGGTGCGCACCCTGTCGGGCGGCAATCAGCGCCGGGTCGAGGTGGCACGGGCCCTGCTCAATAAGCCGGACCTGCTGCTGATGGACGAGCCGACCGTCGGGCTCGATCCGGTGTCGCGCCAGCTCGTGGTGCGCCACATCCGCGACGTGCGCGACCGTAACGGCACCACGATCCTCTGGGCCACGCACCTGATTGAGGAACTGGCTGGCGCCGACCGCATCATCATGCTGCGCACGGGCGAAATCATCCAGGAAGGAACCCCCGCCGAGCTTCTGGCGCGAGCCGGGGCCGCGACCCTTACCGATGCCTATATCGCGCTCACCGGCGCGCCGGAGGTTGAGGCGACGCCCGCCTAGAGCGGCAACCCGCTGCCAATCTTGGCTATCGGCCTTTCCTATGGTCTAGTCGGCTAGGGTCGAGCTAACGTGAAACGGAGACGACATGCGCACCTGGCACATCCTCGTAAGTCTGGGCCTGATCGTCTCCTCGGCGCTCGGACTTCTGGTTATGGCGGGGGGTGCGCGCGATCTGCTGGCGCCGCCGCTTCAGGCCGAACTGGCCGTTCAGGATTTCCCCTTGCCGGCAGACATGGGCGTCGATCCCGATCGGGTCGCGACCTTTATGGCCAACGAGCTGGAGCAACGGCTGGAGGACGATATCGCGATCCGGCTGACGCTGAAGCCTGAGGCGGTCAAGAAGGTCAAGGAAATCGTGTTGCCGCGGTTGATGAATGTCGTCGTGGTGCAATCCATGATGCATGACATTCCCGAATTGTCGGCGCTTCTCGACCTCAGTTCCTTCCGCCGCACGGTCAGCGGCACCATCACCAGCACCAAGGCCGCCGACGATGTGGCCCTGACCGTACCCGGGGCGCTCCTCGCCACCGTGGACGGGACCAAGGTCAAAGTCACCACGACCTCGACCGGGCTGGCAGCCCTCGAACTGGGACCCATGGAAGCGGGCCAGACCCACAAGATCACGCTGTGGCTCGACGCCAGCTCGCTGGAGGCCGACCTGGGCCAATCCATCCTGCTCGGCGCCGCCAATGGCGAGCGCGGGCGGGTTATGCTCTGGGGCGATCACGGCTGGTTCGGTGCTGACGTGGAAGCGCTGCGCTGGTCGCGCTGGGTGATCGGTGCCGATCTCGGCGCTGTGCTGATTTTCGGCCTCGCGAGCCTGTTCGTGCCGCTGCTGATGCGCCGGAAAGACCACGCGCGTCCGATTGTTGCCGCACAGCCGAAATCAGCCTGATCCGCCAGGGCCGGTCCGCCCGATAGGCTCCTGAGCCGCCTGTCACCGCAGCACCCGTTGGCTATTGTACTTGGCTCGCGATGGATCAAACCCTGTCGAACCGCAAGCCCTGCCGCCCTGGGGCAGGACGCCAGCCGAAGCGCCGTGCTCTCTGGGCGCACAAAGCACCGAGGTCCGCGGACGGGCCCCGGGCCTCTTCCCACGCGCTGCTCCGCATGAAACCGGACGAGTTCGCCCGGGCGGGGCGCCGTCCCCCTACTTTGGTTTTTCGGGGGTGACAGGGGCGGCTTCAATGCCAAAGGTCAGCATGCCGGGTTCAAACTGGAACACCCGTTCGCCCACGGTGGATGATCCGCCGCGCTTGCCGGTGATCTTGTCGGTCTGAACTTCCTGCGCCAGAGCTTCGGCCGTTTGCTCTTCCAGCTGGTTTTCGGCGTCGATCAGGCCCTGGACCTCTTCGCCCTGCTTGATCATACCCATGGCGTCGTTGACCTTGATCTTGAGGTCATCCGAATAGGGAAGCTGATAGGCGCGCGGCTGACCCGTTGGAAAATTGTCTTTATCCAGCGTTTGCAGCCACAGGAAGACATGGCCCTTCTCGTTCTGCAGCGGACTGGGCTCGATAATCTGGGCCCAGAGCATGCGGAAATTAAACGGAATTGGCCCATCCGTCGGCAGGCCACGCAGCTCACCAACACCAAAAAAGGTGAGCGGAATGAGCGCGATGGTCGCGAGGGTGGCCAGCCCTTTGAATACCCAGTTCAGCCGCGACATCAGCAGCAGGTAAGCCAGCAGCGCGGCAACCAGCGCATAGGCTGCCGTCAGGGACAGGATCGTGAAGGTCATTGCGGAATCACCTGTCCCGTCGCTGCATCAATCGGCCCGGATGGCCCGCCGCCGCCCCCGCCGCCGTCCTTGCCACCCGACGAGCGGGTCAGCTCGACAAGGCTCTTGGGCGTGCTCGTGACATTGAGCACGTCCTGCCCCTTGAGGGTAAAGCGGACCGCCGTCTCTTCATCACCCGTGCCCTTCATCTGCAGGGTCTGATAGAAGACGATCTTCACGGTGGGGTTCAGCTTTTCAACCTTTACGGTCACCGGCAGGGGTGCGCTGCTGTTGGCGATATAGTGCACGACATTAACGGTATATTCGCCGTCTTCGAGGCCGCGGAAGGCCACGATTTCCTGGTTCAGCGGGTTCGAGATTTCCTTCCCATCGAGCAGGATCACGTCCTTGAACATGCCGCGGTCGTCGCGCTCGAGATGCATCAGTCCCGCCTCTCGCTGGTTGTACCAGACGATATTGCCGGCCGGGTCTTCGACATAGGTGTCCATGTCGTCCGTATTATCATCTGGCCAGGTGACGGTGATCATCATTTCAGCCTTGGGATCAACCTTGCCCTGATCGGCGGGCTTGTTGATCATGGCGAACGAAATGAAGAACATGAAGGTGATGGCCTTCAGTGAATTGAACAGCAGGGCCGAGAAAATCTCGAACTCTGGTTCCTGTTCCTCTTCAAACATCGCGCTCGCCCCGGGCCAGCAGCGGCAGGAGCGACACTTCCGTGAAGCTGACCGCGGTCTGGCTGATGTCGGTCACCAGCGCATCGGCAATGTTATATTCCAGCCGAAGAAGAATGCCGCCAATGAGGCCGGCAATCGTGGTCAACAGCGACACAGCCATGCCGGCAATCATGTCCTGCAGGGCGGTGCGCAAGGTATCAACGTCGAAATTCGACAGGTCGCCCATGGAATTCAGCATCATGACGAAGCCGACCATCGTGCCAAGCATGCCGAGCTTGTACAGAAGATCGGTGCCATAAACGCCGATCTTGGTGCGGCGGCGGAAGCTGGCTCCGAGGCTCATCATCAGCAGATGGGCATTGCCCTCCACTTCGGACGGGTGCTCCCGCGAGCGGATCACATCGGCCATGTAGCGGTCGACCAGCCCGTTGCCGCGCGGCAGGGCGGGCACGCGCGTCGATGTGGCCAGCATGTCCTTGATCTGCAGTGCGCGGCGGTATTCACGCCCCAGTTCCACCAGAATCCAAAGGCAGTGGGCCGAGAAGCCGACATAGAGCACCGCGATCAGCACGGTGATTTTGGACCGGTCAGAGCCAAACAGATAGTTCAGAAGCCCGTAGTCATAGGATACGACCGCGGCCACCGCGATCAGCGCCATCAACAGCGCCCATTTCAGAACGGCGTCAAAAGCCCCGCTGCGGCCGGGTAACATGATTGCATCGGCAAGTTGCGTCATTGTCCGTCCTATCTGTATCCGCCCCGCGTTTCGCGGCGACGAAATATCCATGGTTCTTCAAAAACTACGCCCGGCTGCCAGAGCCCCACCCCTGCGGTAATCGCATCGGCCATTTCGGGATCGTATTCGTCGGATTGTTCGACCAGGACAAGCGCCAGACCGGCCTTCACCATCTCGGCACCGAGATCCTGGCCGCCGCTCTCGCAAACGCCAAAGCGCCGTCCAAACGGATCAGGCTCGCTCTTGTAGGTGCAGCTCACTTCACCGCGCCCGGCGAGTAGCTGCAGCTTGCGGAATGCGGCTTCGTAGCAGCCCCACAGCTTGCCATCCAACTGGCAGGTCTGCTTCTTCTCTGGAGCATCGAGGCCCCACAGAATGATGCGCTGCATGCCGAATTTCAGAACATCCGCGTCGATGGCCTCAGCCATACCACGAATGCCGGTTTCAGTAGCCTGCGCTTGGGCCTGGGCCTGGGCGACGCCGGTCAGGGTGCTCGTCAGCAGCGCCAGAATTGTAAAGGCCAATGTCCACAATTTGCGAAAGCGGTGGACGACGCCCGTATCAGAAGGCACAAGCAAACCCTTTCGAATTAAGGAGAGACCAAGAATGCGCATTGTGTTGGCGGCGGCTCTGGTCTTGATGGCAACCCCGGTCTTTGCCGATCAGGTTGCCGATCTCATTGCCGGAACGATCAAGGAATGTCGGGGATGCGACCTGCAGGGGGCCAATTTCAAAAAGGCCGATCTGGCTGGCGTTGATCTGACGGGGGCGAACCTGACGGACGCCACATTCCACCGGGCCAACCTGAGCGGCGCGATTCTCGACGGCGTTACCGCCATTGGCACCAATTTCAATCTGGCCGATCTGTCCAAGGCCCATATGGTCAAGGGCGATTTCACCCGCTCCATGTTCTTTAACGCGCAGGTCTCGGGCGCCGATCTCTCGGGCGCCAACCTCACCGAGACGCGCATGCAGAAGGTGCGGTTGACCTCCGCCAAGCTGGTTGGCGCGGTGCTCGATCGGGCTCTGCTGCACGATGGCCTGCTGAACAACTGCGATTTCAGCGGCGCGTCCTTCATCTCGACGAACCTGGAACGCACGCGGGTAGCCCGCTCCAAATTCAACGGGGCCACGCTGTACAGCGCCAGCTTCGGCAAGGCCGATGCAGCCGGTGCCGACTTTTCGAACACGACGATTACCCAGAGCGACTTTTATGGTGTCGATCTGCGCCGGGCGAAATTTGTCGGCGCCACCATTGCGGCCAACCGCTTCTCGCGCGCGGCGACCGACGCGAACACTTTTACCGGCGCAACCCTGACCAACAACTTCATGCCCGATGGTCGCCTGCATGCTCAGGGTTCCTCAGACAGCGAATAGGGCGCATTGACGATTTCCAGCCGGGTCTTGGACTCGTAATAGCCGGTGTTGACCTGCTGGGTCTCGCGGCTCAGCCCTTCCTGACCCTTCTTGCGCAGATAGCTGGCCTCGATCAGCAGCCGCTGGTTCTTGCCATCCGGATTGGTGCCGGTGCACAGCCGGTGGATGAAGTCGCTGCCGACCTTCTGCTCGCCGTCGCGCATGGGAATATCCTGGCAGTTCAGGTTCCAGCCCGAGTATCGACCCTCAAAATTCTTGCTCAAGACCACAGCGACCCGCCGGTCGCGGTCGCTGGCGCGATCATCGGTCACGACGCGGATACCCTGCACCACGCCCTTGTCGTCTACGAGGATCGAGAGGATGACCGGGTGAGCATACACAGAGGTGCCGCTGGAGAGCGCGCGATATTCCAGCTCCATCGCGCGGGCGATGTAGTCCATTTCGTCGTCGTAAGTGAAGGCCAGCTCGCGGAGGCCCGTCGCCTCGGGCGTGCATTGCGCCCAATCGCGGAAGCTCTTCAGCTCGATTGAAATCGGGCCACCGTTGGTTCCGCACGCGATAATGGCGGCAACATTATCGGCAATATCGCTTACAGGCTGGCCAATGGGCACATCCCAAATGGCAAAATCCGGCTCAATGCCCACATCAAGGGCCAACGCTGCGCCGGGCAGGCACCCAAGGCCCGCGACCAGCAGAAGCGCCTGCACCACGCCAACCCATCCCGCCCCGCGATGTAGCATCAGTTACCCTTGAGGTAGGAGCAGGCCCGATCGGCCGAGGATTCGAAATAGAGCGCGCATTCGTCGTACGTCGGCTTGCCGTGACCGATCATGTATTTTTGCAGGTACGCGATCAGATCAAGCATCTGCTTTTCGCGAAAAGTTTTGCCCATCAGCGGCTTCTGGCCAGGCTGGAAGTCCGCGAGCTTCATACCGAAGCACCGGTCGTCCTTATAGCTCACCCGATCGTGGTAGGGCATCTGCGTGCCCGGGATACCGCACCGGATGACATCATAAAGGCCCTGCGCGTCGAGGCTCGACTCCCGCAGATTGGCCGCGGCCGCATGGGACATCGGGTTGCGTCCAGATTCACCGTCGCCGGCCCAGCCATGGCAGTTCACGCACACGCCAACGCGCTGGTAAATCTGCTTGCCCTTGTCGGCATCGCCCTGGGTGAAGTCTGGTGTCTGGTTGAATTCAGCGACCACGGCAGAGCTAAGGCACAGCAGAGCCGGGATACTGAAAGCCACAAGTCTCAGGGCTTTAAGCATCAGATCCTCAGTCAAACCATTTCAGGGGTGTCTGTCGGGCCTCAACGATGAGGCAGTCCGGGGTCGCACGCGGTGGTTGAAAGATCAAGGGCCAGGCAGGTTTCCCTGCCCGGCCCCCGATCACAAGTGTTAGAGGCCGAGGATCCAGACGATGTTCGCGGCCGGCTTACCCTCAAGCTCCGGGTGACCGAAGGTTGCGAGACCGATACCACCACCGACGATGGCAATGTATTGCTTGCCGCCCGCGGTGAAGGCAATCGGCGAACTCTGGAACGACGTGCCAAGGTTCATCGACCACTTCACTTCGAGGGTCTTCGCATCGTAGGCCGCGAAGGTCCCGTCAGTCGAACCGGCCCAGACCAGGTCCGGGGTCGCCATCACACCGCTATACATCGGGAACGGGGTCGGCTGCTGAGCAATCCGCTTGCCAGTCGCCACGTCCACGGCGCTGACGGTACCCGTCTGCACGCCGCTGTTCGTACCCGAGCCACCGATGAAGATCTGGCCAGGCTTCACGTCAGCCGGAGCCACAGTCTTCACCGAGAGGTCCGAGCAGCCTTCGATACCAACGGCATAGGCAATGCCCAGCGTCGGGTTGTAGCCAGTCGGGAAGAAGTTCGTGCCGCCCTGGATGTTCGGGCAGGTCGTTGCCTTAGCCCCGGCGCGGTCGATCTTGCCCATCGCATAAGTCTGAAGCGACTTCGACGGATCATATTCCAGCGGCTTGCCGGTCTTCGGGTCGAGGCCCTTGGTCCAGGTCAGCTGAGCGACGTACTGGCCGGAATGGATGTACGCGCCATTGGTCCGGTCGAGAGCGTAGAAGATGCCGTTACGGCCAAAGTGAGCCAGAACCTTGCGATCTTCGCCGTTGACCTTGGTGTTCAGCAGCAGCTGGGGACCGACTTCGTCATAGTCCATATAGTCGCCGGGGGTGTACTGGTAGTACCACTTCAGCTTGCCCGAGTCGGCGTCAAGCGCCAGAGTCGAGTTCGTGTAGAGGTTGTCGCCAGGACGATATTCCGGGTCATACATCGGAACCGGGTTACCCGTGCCCCAATAGAGCGTGTTGCTTTCCGGGTCGTACGAACCCGAAACCCACATACCGCCGCCGCCGGTCTTCCAGCAATCCGGGTTACCGGCTTCTTCGCACAGCCAGGTTTCAGAACCCGGCTCGCCCTTGTCCGGCACGGCGTAGAAGCGCCACAGCTCATCACCGTTGTCGGCCTTCAGAGCCGCAACGAAGCCGCGGGTAGCCCAGTCACCGAGTGACTGGCTGACGAAGATTTTGTCGCCAACAACCAGCGGAGCGCCGGTGAAGCCTTCGCCATCCTTGCCGATCTGCTTTTCCCAGGCCACGTCACCTGTTTCGCTGTCGCAAGCGACCACGCGGCCGTCGACGAGGTTGGTGATGACGTTATTGCCCGAAAGCGCCAGACCGCGATTGGCGAGGAGAACACCACGCGTCGGGTCCTTGTCGATGCCGGTGTCGCACACCCACACCATCTTGGCAGACTTGCCGTCCGACACGTCGAACTTGTAGGGCGTGCCCCACGGATCCGACACGTACAGGAAGCCATTATCGGCCAGCGGAGTCGTTTCCACCGAGCCCACGCCAAAGCCCGCCGGTTCCGTACCGCCGATAGGCGCTGCCGTGATGACGTGCAGCCCGGCGACGTTGCCCGCGTTGATTTCGTTGAGCGTCGAGAACCGGTTTGAATCAAAGTTCTTGGCGACCATAAGCCAGTTGCCGGCTTCGGCTTCTGCCGCTGCGTTGGCCAGCCGGTCGGCAGTAACTTCCGCCCAGGCTGATGTTGCGGTAACGGCCAGAACTGCTGCGCAGGTCCCGGCCAGGAATTTCGACATCCTCATTGATTTCCCTCCCTGAGAAAACAGATGACGCACATCCGTTGTCGGAAATGTTCGCACCAACCAAGTTTGGATGTTCTTATATTGAGGATAGGCCCCTTTAGGCCAAACGCAGTTTTGGCACCGGTGCGGGGGCGCTCAGACCCAGGCGCAATAGGGTTCACAGCAGGGGAGGCGGGCCGAACTGCGTGCGACCACCCAGGAACAAGTGTCTATTTATGGAGAGTGCTCCGCGAAAACCCGCGCGCGACCGTATTGGTAAAATATAACGGCCAAGAGGTCAGGCCCCGGATCAGCCCATCCCTGTCGGAGACTGGGGAAATCTTGCCAGCATGGGGGCGGGGAGCCGCAACAGGCGGCCGACGCGCCCCCGCCAGAGTGCACGGCTCCCTGCGGCCGTGATCGATGCCGGATGTTGCCCCATAGAAAAACGGGCGCACCTTGCGATGCGCCCGTGTTTGGAATTCTCGTGGCCGTTAGTCAGCCAATGGGACGATACCGTCTTACGCCTTGGGCGTGCGGACCAGCAGCCCCCGGATGAGGGCGAGGAACGTCAGCACACCGCCAGACGCGAGCGACAGCCAGTACCCGATCTCAAGTTTCGAAACCATCTTAATCTTGGCTTCCGACTGGGGTTCAATCAGCGTGGATTTGCCGACAAAATTGGCACCTGCCCAGCTCGCCCGCAGCGTACCGATACCATAGGCCGAGCCAACAGCGATCATGAACGAAATGCCGACAAGCCCGATCAGAACCACCGCGAGCGGCAGGTTGATTGGCCCGATCTTGATCCGCCGGGTCACGACAAGGCTGGCCGCCAGAAACACCATCGAGGCAGCGAAATAGAGCCACATCAGCGGCGCAAAGAAGAACGGCATGTCAAATTGCGACGTGTCGGTGTTGGCCCTTACCTGGGCGACAGCATCAACACCCCAGGGGTGCATCACCATGTGGTTGTCACCCGGGATGACCGCAACCTTGGCGCTCCACCACGGCGTCAGCCACGCGTAAACCATGAACGCCGCAGCGGCAACGAGCAGGATGCGGAAAATCCAGACCCCTGCACTGCTACGCCCAGCATTACCTGCCACATCAGTCTGTACCATAAAGCCCTCCGAGCCTGCCAGCCATCAGGCGGCCAGCTATTGTCACCTTGTGTCGTCCTACGTCGATTACCGTTATACGGTAGTCCCTATGCTCGAGCATGCAGCGCTGTTTTGACGAGGTCAAGACGAAGGCCCCCGGGATAAGGGCCGGAAACCGGTCGTTTAACTAATGAGAACCATTGGCTTCTCCAGCATAAACCATGACAGCCATTCAGACTTCAGGCGCGGCGGGGCATCTCGATCACGGTTCCCGTGCGCGGCATGTCCTCGACGATCTTGAACAGACCGCCTTGCCGATATTCATCATGGGCATAGGCGACGATGCGGTTGAAGATGCTGGCATAGGCGGGCAGTGTCATCAGATGCTTCGGCATGGCCAGAATGATCGTCCGCGACAGCCCCTCGACCGAGTAGAAGCGCACGTGTTTACCTACGTTGTCCGGCAGGCCGGGCAGTAGCGACATCGGGCAATGGGCCGTCGCCAGCCCGGCGCCCACGAGGTCAACCGCAGCCGCATAGGTCATGGTCGAAAACATCGGCGTCGCGGCCGGCAGGTTATGCCGGAACCAGTCATCCGAATTCGACCGCAGCGGCACGTTGGAATCCATCTCCACGAAGCGGGCCAGCGCTCCGGTCAACTTCTGGGCCTTGTTACCCGGCAGCAGCGCGCGCTCCACCTCTTCGCGCGGCAGATCGGCGGGCACTGCCCAAAGCAGCGGCTCTTCAAACAGCTTGGCCACAGCAAACGAGCTGCGGTCTTCCGCAATCGAGCTTTCATTGACGATGATGCAGTTGAGCTGGTGCAGGCGCAGCTGTTCCACCAGTTCGCCGCTCGTCAGCGCAAAGCGCAGTTCGAACTTGGCAAAGCCGGGGCTCTCGGCCGCTATTCGCGCGGCGGCGGCAATGAACGGACCGCGCAGGGTGGGCGGAACGCCCATGCGCAGGATCACGGCGTTGTCGACATTGCGGCGGTCATGCTCGGTAACCGCCTGATCGAGCCGGCGGAGCATATCCTCGGCGACCTTGAACCAGTATTCACCCGAGGGCGTCAGGGTCACCAGTTCCTTGCGATTGCGCTGCACGAGCTGCGCCCCGAGCTTTTCTTCAAGCTTGGCGAGCTGCTGCGAAATTGAGGGCTGCGACAGGCCCACGCGACGGGAGGCCTTCGTGATCGACCCGGCGACGACAACTGCGCGGAAGATCTGCAGCTGCTTGAGCGTTATATCCATGATGATCCTTCTCCCCCAAGGACATCGCACCACAACCCAGGCTCAGCGTGAACCGATTTTTTGATCCTGTTTCCGATACCATAGTCTAATAGGCCGGCCCTGGCCGACCTGGTTTCGCGTCAATGCCGACCCGGCACCCGAGGGCCGAGCTTACTGCGCAGGCGTGTAGTTTGGCGAGAAGGTCAACAGATAGGCCAGCAGATTTTCGACGGCCACAGGGTCTTCGATACCCGCAAAGCTCATCTTGGTGCCGGCGATGAACGCCTTGGGCTTGTGAATCCACTCGGCCAGGGTGGCTTCGGTCCACACGAGGCCACCGGCGCCCGCTTCCTTCACCGCCTTCGAATAGGAATAGCCTTCAATGCTGCCCGCGGCTCGGCCAAACAGCTCGTTTAGTTCGGGGCCGACTTTGTTCTTCGCGCCTTCACCAACAGCGTGGCAGGCAGCGCACTTCTTGAACACAGTGGCCCCCGCCGTCGCGTCGCCTGCGGCGAGCGTGGGGACGACGAACGCCATCATCATCAGGGCAGATACGGCCAGAAGCTTCATGTCAGTCTCCTCGTTTGCCAGCGACGGCCTACGCGTCCAAGGGTCAAAATCTTTGTCGGCATAAGGGGTTCGAGTCAATGCGGCTGTGGGGCGACTTGGCGTCGCAGGGAAAGCCGCACCGGCCCTCGGCCTTAACGCATATGTCGCCTGATCCGATGCATCGCAAAATAGGTAATCGCGACAACCACCGGTACCGAGAGCGCGACCATAGTCTCCTTGGGCAGGGGCAGCACATCATGCACCCCCTGGTAGACATAGCCCAAGAGCCCGATAGCATAATAGGAAATAGCGATGATCGAGAGCCCCTCCACTGTCTGCTGCAGCCGGAACTGGCTGCGGGCCGTCTCGGACAGGCTATCGAGCAATGATTTGTTCTGGTTCTGGATCGACAGCGAAATCCGCGCCTCCAGCAGCTCGATGGCCCCCTGCACCTTTTCCGTCACCGTCGACAGGCGCTTTTCCATTGCGCGGCAGGTTGAGAGCGCGGGGTGCACCCGGTTGTCGGTAAAGCGCTGGATGGTCGTATGTTCATTGATCGCGCGCTCGCGGAGCCGCGAGAGCCGTTCGTCGAGCACCGCGCCATAGGCCAGCGTTGCCGCAAAGCGGAAACTCGTGCGTTCAACCGCCTGCCCAACCTCTACCGAGAGGTCGTGCAATTGGCCGAGTACATCGTGCAGATCATCGGCTGACCCGCCCGGTGCCAGTCCCTTGAGGATGCGCCGCAACCGGCTCTCGAACCCCGTAACCACGCCGCCCAGTTCCCGCGCCCGGGGCAGGCCCATCAGCGCCAGCACGCGATAGGTCTCGATTTCGAGCAGCCGCCGGACGATCACGCCCTGCCGATGCGAGCCACTCTCCCCGATCGCGACCTCAAAGCGCGTAAACCCATCGGCGTCGCGCACAAAATCCGTGGCCGCCTCCGCGCTGTCTTCAAAGATCCGGGAATAGGCAAGGCTCTGCCGGTTGAACCCGGCGAGCGCCCGCTCCGGCACCGTAGCCTCGCGGAGGAGATCGACCCGCGTCGCAAAAATCATCGGCAGGCCGCGATGCAGCTCCAGCCCGATCCACTCCGGCCAGTTGGCGCTATCGGTGATCGGCGCCGTCCAGGTGAGCGTCGCGAATTCATTGTGCCGCTCCCAGGTCACGCGGCGGCCATCGCGTTCGAAGGTGAGCTGGCGGGCAAGCCCGTCCGGCGCCGGTCCGCCCCCGGCGAGGGCCGCCATCTCCTGGTGCAGGGCCTGCAGGTCCGCGCCATGGTTGGTGCTGAAGAACCCGACGCGCCGGATGCGCAGCGGCGCCTCGAGCGGCGGCACCGGCCGCGCATGAGTCTCGGCATCGATCAGCCGCAGGTAGGGATGCGTCTCGAACGACATGGGTCACCTGGAAAAAATGTACTGCCCGCAGCCGGGACAACAGAGTGGGGGAGCCGATCCTATCGGCAAGCTGCCTTAAGCCGCGTCACGGCTCAAGCATTTTGACAATCTGTTTCAAGGCGCTCTCGAGGGCCCTGAGTTCGATCATCAGGGGGCTGGTGGCGCTATCGGAATGCCAGTCCCTAAAGCCCCGCTCGGCGGCCATCTGCATCAGCGCCTCGGCCCGAATGACTACAACGACAAGGGCCTGCTGCGCTTCGAGCAGGGCTTCGCGCCGCTCGGCAGGGCTCTGCCGGGGCCGGGTTCCAACCCGCTGAAGGCGTTCGACACTCGTTCGCCACTGCCGCACGAACTGCTCTGTCCGTGCGAGGCGAAGCCGCAGAAGACTATCCGTGCTGTTTTGATCCGTCATGCCCCATGTGAGGCATAGCCGGGCACCGGGTCAATTTGCGGGAACACGTGGGCGGGGTGCAAATCGGCATAGAAAAAGGCCCGCCACCGGGGCGGGCCTTCAAACAAGGCGCTGCCGATTAATCGAGCGCGGCGATGGCGATGATTTCGACCTTCAGCGACGGGTGCGCCAGACGGCCTTCAATAGCGGCGCGCGCCGGCGGATTGGCCGGATCGATCCAGGCGTCATACACCGTGTTCATGCCGGCAAAATCGGCGATATTGTTCAGGATAACCTGACACGAAATCAGCTTCGACTTGCTGGTGCCGGCCTCGGCGAGAATGGCATCGATGGCGGCCACAACTTCAGTGGTCTGCTTTTCAATGCTGCCATTGTAATCGGTGGCGACCTGGCCAGCGAGATAGAGCGTGTTGCCATGGGCAACGGCCTGGCTGAGACGCTTGCCGGGCTGATAACGACGGATCATGGGATGCTCCCTTGTGTTGGATGGCGCGGTCTTAGCCGAGCGCGCCCAAAAGCGAAAGCTCAGAGCGTAATGCCGCCATCGGCAATGAAATTGCTGCCCGTGGCATAGGCGCTTTCATCGCTCGCGAGATAGACCGCGAGATGCGCCATTTCCTCCGGCTGCGCCATGCGGCCCATCGGCTGGCGGGCGACAAAGGTCTTCCACACCTCATCGTGCTCACCCAGGGCATGGGCGCGTTCATGCAGCGACGGTGAATCCACCGAACCCGGGCAGATCGAATTCGCGCGGATACCCGCCTTCATGTAGTCAAACGCAATCGACTTGGTGAGCCCGATCACCGCTGCCTTGCTCGACATGTAGCTGATCCGGTTCGGCACCGCCTTCAGCGACGAGGCGACCGAGGCGACATTGATGATGTTGCCGCCCCCCTGCGCCATGAAGCCGGGCAGAAACGCCTGACACAGAACAAACATCGGGGTCACGTTGATATCGAAACTGCGCTGCCAGTCGGCCAGATCGGTGTCGCCCAGCATACCCTGGTGCACCCAGCCGGCACAGTTGAACAGCACATTGACCTCGGGGTGACGCTCGGCGGCGGCCCGCAGCGCGGCGTGATCGGTCACATCGAGCGGATAGGCCTCGTTTGCGGGCGAGATGGCCCGGAGTTCCGCCGCTTTCGCGGCAATGGCGCGCGCGTCGCGATCAGTGGCAATCACCCGCGCCCCTTCGCGGGCAAAGGCGGTTGCCGTGGCCCCGCCAATCCCGGCGGCGGCCGCTGTCATGAAAATGATCTTGCCTTCGAGACGGCCCATTCTGCTCTCCCCATCGCGCATTTGACCTCACCTCACCCTGCGGCCGCGGCTTTGGCAAGCCCATACAAAGGCCTAACTTGTGGCCCTTGGGATAGTCAGGTAACACAAGGGAATAGGTGCTTTCCGGGGGGAATAATGGAGCCCGATAGCTGGCAGGCCGTGTTGCCGCCCATGCTGCTTGGCGTGGGGATTGATCCGGGGTCGCGCCTTGTGGTTGAGCCGCTCACCGGCGGCGTGTCGTCCGACATCGTGCGGGTTGAAACTGCATCGGGCCGCGTGTTCTGTGCCAAGCGCGCCCTCCCCAAGCTCAAGGTCAAGGCCGATTGGGAAGCGCCGCTTGAGCGCAATCATTACGAAGTGGCTTGGCTACGCCGCGCATCGGCCATTTCGCCCGGGAGCGCTCCCGCCGTCATCGCCGAAGACCGCGCGCGCGGTATCGCCCTGCTCGATTACCTGCCGCCCGAAGATTTCGCGCTGTGGAAGTCCGAATTGCTGGCCGGACGCGCCGACCCATCCATTGCCGGGCGGGTGGCGACTGTGCTGGGCACCATACACCGCGCCACGCTCAACGACGCGACCGCCGCCGCCGAATTCCCGACTGATGACCTGATCGATGCCCTGCGGCTCGACCCCTATCTGCGCTTCACGGCGGGACGCCACCCGGCGCTCTCGGCCCATATCCTCAAGGTGGTTGAAACCACCGCCCGCACGAAAATGGCGCTCGTGCATGGCGACGTGAGCCCGAAAAACATCCTGATTGCCAAGGCGGATGGGCACCCCGTGCTGCTCGATGCCGAAACAGCGTGGTATGGCGACCCCGCCTTCGATGCCGCCTTCCTGCTCAACCACCTGATGCTGAAATCCATCCACCTGCCGCAGCTCAACACCGAGCTGATGCGGCTGGCGGGCGTGTTCAGCGACCTCTGGCTCGGCCATTTCCCCGCCGATCTGCGCGCAGGGCTCGAAGCGCGCGTGGCCGCGCTCCTTCCGTGCCTGATGCTGGCGCGGGTCGATGGCAAATCGCCGGTGGAATATCTGGTCCCGGCCACCCAGCAGCGCGTCCGCGACATTGCGATGCCGCTGATCGCCACCCCCGTACCGCGCCTCGCCGAGGTATTCGCCAAGGTCCGCCCCGCCTGATTGCCGGAGAAAAGAATGACCGAGATTGCTCACCTCGTCGCCCGTCAGGTCTGGGACTCACGCGGTCGCCCCACCATTGAAGTGGAGGTGACGCTCGCCTCAGGCGCCACGGGCCGCGCCATAGCGCCTTCCGGCGCATCCACCGGTAGCCGTGAGGCGCTCGACCGCCGCGATGGTGGCCAGCGGCTTGGCGGCTTTGGGGTCAATGGCGCCATCGCCTCGGTCAATACCGAGGTCGCACAACGCCTCAAGGGCATGGATGCGACCGATCAGGCAGCCATTGACAGCGCGCTGATCGCGCTTGACGGCACGCCGCAGAAAACCCGGCTCGGCGGCAACGCCATTGTAGCCACCTCGTCGGCCGTGGCCTGGGCCGCCGCCGCTGACCAGAAAATCCCGCTCTGGCGGCATCTGCGCGGATTGGCCGGGCTCGACGCTGATCGCCCGCATATCCCCGCGCCGATGATCCAGATTTTTGGCGGCGGACGGCACGCGGGCAACCGCATCGACATTCAGGATTATCTGATCCTCGCCACCGGCGCGAAAAGCTTCAGTGAGTCCAGCGAGTGGATCGCCGAGGTCTACATGGCCGCAGCGAAAGCCATGGTGAAACGCGGCAAGTTGAACGGCGTGGCCGACGAAGGCGGCGTCTGGCCCGATTTCACTGCCAACGAAGAGGGTCTGGATCTTTTGACCCGCGCCATTGAAGCGGCGGGCTTCCGGCCCGGCGCCGATATCGGTATCGCGCTCGATGTCGCCGCGACCTCGTTCTTTACCGATGGACGGTACCGGCTGGCGCTCGAAGGCCGCTCACTCGATACGCTCGGCATGATCGAGCTGCTCGAACGCTGGGTCTCGGCCTACCCCATCATTTCGCTCGAAGATCCGCTCGCTGAAGACGATGACGCCGGGTTCATCGAAATCACCAAGCGGCTTGGCGCGCGCATTCAGGTGATTGGCGACGATTACCTCACCACCAGCGCCGCGCGGGTCAACTCCGCCGCAGCGGTGGGCGCCTGCAACGCCGTCTTGCTAAAATCAAACCAATGCGGCACCTTGACCGAACTGATTCAGGCGAGCAACGCCGCTAAGCTATTTAAGTGGAACACAATTCAGTCCGGCCGTTCTGGCGAAAGTGAAGACGTAACGCTCAGTCATCTTGCTGTTGGCTTACTTTCAGATCAAATCAAAGTTGGCTCCATGACTAGGTCAGAGCGGACAGCGAAGTGGAATGAAGTGATCCGTATTGAGCAGAGCTTCACACACTCGGATTATTGGCGCTTCTCGCTGAATCGGTGATCGATAAGGTCTTTCCGATTCACAGGTCTGGACTTGGCTGCATCAAAGACTGTCAAAACCCGCAGGCGCAGCCTTCGCGTTGAGGATGTCGCTCGGGTTGCGGGCGTTTCACCCATCACCGTCTCGCGCGCCCTGTCGACGCCCGGCCGCGTTGCGGAAGCCACCCGCCTGCGCGTCATACAGGCCGTTGCCGAGACCGGCTATGTGGTCAATCCGCTGGCCTCTGGGCTGAAGTCCGGGCGGTCGCACATGATTATGGCGATCACCGGTCCGCTCGACCGCCCATCAGCCGCCGGCCTTGATGAGATTGCCCTGACCCTCGCGGAAACCAGCCTCCATCTCATGCTCTGCCGTCTCCCGCCGGATGGCCTCAACCGCACATTGCGCCTCGGTGCCATGCTCGGCCTCAGGCCAAGGCTCGTTATCGGCCTCGGGGACGGGCTCTCGGCAGGGGAAATCGACCTCATCCGGGCCGCAGGCATTCCGCTGTCGGTGCCCGAAGCGGTCCCCGCTGCTGGCGCCCTTGCTGCACTGCTGCGTGAGACACTGCCCGCAGGCACCTTCGCGGCCTGAAGCCCACAACCGGGTGACAGGCCATAAGACCACGCCCTGTCGTGATGAGCCGAAAGGCGCACTGATCCACCCCTTCCCGTCCTTGCCGATACGGTTCGCGCCTGATATTTCGATGTGCATCACAAGCGCTGCTACACTCCCATAGGTCGGGGGGCCGCCGCCTGGACGCGAGGCGGTATCCGGCAGCCAGGGGTTCGCGTCACGAGGAGATCACAATGAGTTCGGGTAACGGCAGCAAGGCTCCGCAGAAGCTGCGTTCGCGCGCTTGGTTCGACAATCCGGCCAATCCGGACATGACGGCGCTCTATCTTGAGCGCTACCTCAATTTCGGCATTTCCCGTGAGGAACTGCAGTCGGGCAAGCCGATCATCGGCATCGCGCAGACCGGCTCCGACATTTCACCGTGTAACCGCCACCATATCGAGCTGGCCAAGCGCGTGCGCGACGGCATCCGCGATGCGGGCGGTATTGCGCTCGAATTCCCGGTTCACCCGATTCAGGAAACCGGCAAGCGCCCCACCGCCGGCCTTGACCGCAACCTCGCCTATCTCAGCCTTGTCGAAGTACTGTACGGCTACCCGCTTGATGGCGTGGTGCTGACCATTGGCTGCGACAAGACCACTCCCGCGATGCTGATGGGCGCGGCTACCGTGAACATCCCGGCCATCGCGCTGTCGGTTGGCCCCATGCTGAACGGCTGGTTCCGCGGTCAGCGTACCGGCTCGGGCACTGTCGTGTGGAAGGCCCGCGAGATGATGGCCGCTGGCGAAATCGGCTACGAGCAGTTCATTGAACTCGTCGCCTCGTCGGCCCCCTCAACCGGCTACTGCAACACCATGGGCACCGCCTCGACCATGAATTCGCTGGCCGAAGCCCTGGGCATGCAGCTGCCCGGCTCGGCCGCCATTCCGGCGCCCTACCGCGACCGCCAGGAAATCTCGTACCGCACCGGCCTCCGCATCGTCGATATGGTGAAAGAAGACCTGAAGCCGTCGGACATCCTGACCAAGGACAATTTCATCAACACCATCGTGGTCAACTCGGCCATTGGCGGCTCGACCAACGCGCCGATCCACATCAACGCCATTGCCAAGCACATAGGCGTCGAACTCGAAATCGACGATTGGCAGAAGCACGGCCACAAGGTGCCGCTGCTCGTGAACATGCAGCCCGCCGGCGAATATCTCGGCGAGGACTACTATCACGCTGGCGGCGTGCCCGCCGTGGTCAACGAGCTGATGAAGGCCGGGATGATTCGCGAGAACGCCCCGACCGTGAACGGCAAGACCATTGGCGAGAACTGCCGCACCACCACCGTGCAGGACGACAAGGTTATCCGCACCGTGGCCGATCCGCTGAAGAAGGAAGCCGGCTTCCTCGTGCTGCGCGGCAACATGTTCGACAACGCCGTGATGAAGACCTCGGTCATCTCGCCCGATTTCCGCAATCGCTACCTCAACAACCCGAAAGACCCGAACGCTTTTGAAGGCCGGGCCGTGGTGTTCGACGGGCCGGAGGACTACCACCACCGCATCGACGATCCGGCGCTGGAAATCGACGAGCACACCGTGCTGTTCATGCGCGGCGCCGGCCCGATCGGCTACCCCGGCGCAGCCGAGGTCGTGAACATGCGCGCGCCCGATTACCTGATCAAAAAGGGCATCACCTCGCTCGCCTGTATCGGCGATGGCCGCCAGTCGGGCACTTCGGGCTCGCCCTCGATCCTCAATGCCTCGCCTGAAGCGGCGGCGGGCGGCAATCTCGCCATCCTCCGCACCGGCGACCGCGTGCGCATCGACCTCAACAAGGGCTCCGCCGACATCCTGATTTCTGCCGAAGAGATCAGCAAGCGCCAGGCCGACCTCGCCTCGATGGGTGGGTACAAGTACCCCGATCACCAGACCCCGTGGCAGGAAATCCAGCGCGGCATCGTCGATCAGCTGGGTTCGGGCGGCGTGCTGAAGCCCGCCGTAAAGTACCAGCGCATTGCGCAGACCCAGGGTCTGCCGCGCGACAACCATTGATCGCAGCGCTGCTGACACAGTGAAAAAGGGCCGGGAAACCGGCCCTTTTGCTTTGTCCGCCTTCGTATCAGGCCCGATTTGACCCGGGCCCGGCGCACGGCTCACACTGCCCCTTCGCCACCCATGCGGGGACCAGCATGCCGAGCGTCCACCCGAGCATCAGATCAGGACAGGCCCAGCGCCAGAAGCGCGGCCGCGAGCATGGCCGCATAGGTCAGTTGGTGAAAAATCTGGTCGAGCCCGTGCAGGCTCCAGAACCGTTTCGGATTGCCATCCGGCGTCACCCCGCGCGAATAACGGATCTTCGCGAAGTCGAGCCCGTAATGCACCACGAATTCGGCCGCGATAATCGCCAGCACCGCGACGAGCGGCACGCTGGCAAGCAACAGCACCAGCGCCGAAAGCAGCGCGTGGAACCCGGCATGGGCATAGCCGCCCACCCGGCGCGCATCGCCCTTTCCGGCCACCATCCATTGCGGCTGGAGAAAATAGTCCGCGATGTAGTGTTTCAGCTCAAGGCCAACAAACAGCAGCAGGATCGTCGTAAGCATTCGTCCTCCACGACGAACGGTACCGGCCACGACGCTGGCCGGCTTCATGCAAGACTTGTTTCAGGCGCATCCGCATCCAGCAAGTACGCACTGCCCGACCCTGGCCGCTGCCTAACCCCTAAAACCAGGGTGTTTGCATGATCCGGCGGCTCCTGCCCCTGCTGTCGAGCCTGCTGGTTGTGGTGCTCCTGACCGGGCTGAGGATCATCGACCCCTACCCCACTGCCGTTCTGCGTGAGATTGCGTTTGATTTCTACCAGCGGCTCGAACCGCGGCCGCCGGGCGACTTCCCGGTGCGCGTGGTCGATGTGGATGAAGCCTCGCTGGCGGCGCTCGGGCAATGGCCCTGGCCCCGATCGGACCTCGCCCGCCTTACGGATCGGCTGACCGAACTGGGTGCCGCCGCCATTGGCTTTGATATGCTGTTCGTTGAGCCTGACCGGCTGTCCCCCGCCCGGATCGCCGCCAGTCTGCCCCATGTCGATGCGGCAGGCCTTGCCGATTATGATGCCGATTTCGCCGCGGCCCTGCGCCGTGCCCCCAGCATTCTGGGCTTTTCCCGCACGCCAAACGGGCCGCCGATGACCGGCGCAGCCAAGGCCGGTTTCGCCGTCAGTGGTCCGGACCCTGCACCCGGCGTCGCGCAACTGGAAGGTGCCGCCGCGCCGCTGCCCATGCTGCGCGAGGCCAGCGCCGGGCTCGCGGCCCTCAGCCTCAATACCGAGAAATCAGCGACTGTGGTGCGTAGCCTGCCGCTCATCTGGACCGACGGGCACGGCTATTTCCCCACACTCTCGCTTGAAGCGCTGCGGCTCGCCTTCGGCATCGGCGGTTTTGTCGTGCTGGGCGATATCGCGGACCCCGGTTATGTCGAATCCATCCGGCTCGGGGAGATCACCATCCCCACCACATCGTCGGGCGATTTGTGGCTCTACTATAGCCGCCCCCGCGCCGATCTTTACGTGTCGGCCAAGGATATTCTGGGGGCCGATTATCAGGCCATGCGCAGCCGGATCGAGGGGCAGATCATCCTCATCGGCACCTCGGCCTCGGGTCTTCTCGATATCCACGCGACGACGCTCGGGGATAACGTACCGGGCGTTTCGATCCACGCGCAGGCGATTGAGCAGATTCTATCGCAGAATTTCCTGATGCGGCCCGATTGGGTGACGGCGCTTGAATGGGTGCTGTTCCCGACCCTCAGTCTGCTGCTGATTGCGCTGGTGTTGCGGCTCGGACCCATTGCCGGGCTCGTGGGCGGGGCAGGCTCAGTTCTGGCCTCGACCGGGCTTTCGTGGTGGATGTTTACCGAGCGCCACATCATGCTCGATCCCAGCTTTCCGCTGGCGGCGCTGACGCTGGTTTATCTCGCGCTCGTCTTCAGCCGCTTCCTCTCCACCGATGTGGCGAAGCGCCAGATCCGCCGCGCCTTCGGCTATTACGTCGATCCCGCTCTCCTCAGCCAGATTGAAAACAGCGGCGCCGAGCTGCGGCTGGGTGGCGAAACCCGGCGCATCACCGTGCTGTTTTCCGACATGCGTGGCTTCACCAGTTTCAGCGAACACCTGCCGCCCGAGCGGGTGCTCGCAACGCTCAATACGCTGTTCGGCGCGCTGGGCGGCGAGATCACCGCCCGCTTCGGCACCATCGACAAGTTTATCGGCGACGCCATCATGGCCTATTGGAATGCGCCGGTCGACGTGCCCGATCACGAGCGCCGCGCGCTCGAAGCAACCCTCGCCATGCGCGCCCGGCTCCGGCAGTTGAACGCCGACGATGCCTTCGGGCTCAGTGCCGGGGGCAGAACGCTGGGCATTGGCATCGGCCTTAACGCCGGTGATGCCGTGGTGGGTAATATGGGGCTCGAAACCCGGTTCGATTATTCGGCCTTGGGCGACACGGTGAATGTCGCAAGCCGGGTTGAAAGCGCCTCGAAAGACGTGGGTTACGATATTATCGTCACCCGCCCGCTGCGCGATGCCGTGCCGGATTTCGCCATGCTGCCCGCAGGCTCGCTCGCGCTGAAAGGCAAAACCCAGCGCGTCGAACTCTTTGCCATGGTGGGCGATGCCGCGCTGGCGCAAAGCGCCGGGTTTTTGGCACTGGCCGACGCGCATGCGCGGCTGATTGCAGCGCTGTCCCCCGATGAGGATTGTGCGCCCCAACTCGCCGTCTGCACCGCGCTGGCATCCGAACTGGACCCGGGGCTGGCGCATTTTTATCAGCTCCTCCCCCATCGCGCCGCCGATTTCGCCAGCGAGACGCCCGCGCTTCAACCCGCCGAATAGGCCTGCCGCATCATTTCGATCTCGTCGAGCGCGGCATGGAACGCCGTCCAGTCGTCGCGCTCGGCTATGGGGGCCCAGAGCGCTTCCATGTCCTCGATCAGCATGGTGCGCGGCGCGGACCGGGCGAAATAGGCGTGATCGAGCCGGGCATCGGGCCGCGCGCGATAGCTCGTGAGCGCCGCCCGCAGGGGCGCAAATTCCGCACCCAGATAGGCCGAAGTTCGATCGGCTCGGGCCGCATCGGCACCGCGCCAATCAAAGAAGAAGCGCTCGTACCCCATCTGCGACTGGTAGAGAAACCGGAACACGTCTTCAACGAGCGCCATGTCGGTCTCGTCGCCCTGGCTCTCGATCCCCAGCCGGTCGAGCAGAGCAAGGCGCAACCCGCGCTGGAAGGCCGGCCAGAAGCGGTTGAGCGCCGCCTCGAGCCCCGCGTGGTCGCCCAACGGCAGCAACACCTCGGCAAAGCGGGTGAGGGTCCAGGCAAGCGCATCGGGCTGACGGGAAAAGGCGTAGAGCCCGGACTGGTCAAAATAGGCGGCGGTGAATGCCGGATCATAGGTCGGCAGAAACCGCCACGGCCCGTAATCGAAACTCTCGCCGGTGATGTTGATATTGTCGGTGTTGAGCACCCCATGCACGAACCCGGCAGCAATCCAGCGCGCGCCGGTTTCGGCCACGCTTTCGGCCACAGCGCCGAGGAGGCGTTCGGCCTTATCGGTCGCCGCGTCGTCCCAGAGCGCCGGGTAATAATGCTTCAGCGCATGGTCCACGAGCCGCGCCATCGCCTCGGTCTCGCCCAAGGCATCGAGCCGCTGAAACGTGCCGATGCGGATGTGAGAATGGCTGAGCCGCACCAGCACGCTGCCGCGTGTGGGCGAGGGTTCATCGTGCCGCTCCAGCTCTTCGCCGGTTTCGATGAGGCTGAGGGATTTCGACGTGTTGACGCCCAGCGCTTCGAGCATGCTGGTGGCCAGCACTTCGCGCACGCCGCCCTTCAGCGTCAGCCGACCATCGCCGCCGCGCGACCACGGAGTCCGTCCCGACCCCTTGGTGCCAAGGTCCAGCAACCGCCCATTCTTCAGGTCCTCAAGCTGCGCGAACAGAAAGCCCCGCCCGTCGCCAAGGTCGGGATTATAGTTCTGGAACTGGTGCCCGTGGTAGCGGAGCGCCAGCGGAACGTCCAATGAGCCCGGAAGCGGCTCGAAGGCTCCGAAATGCCGAAGCCAGTCGGCATCACTCAACCCATCAAGGCCCACGCTCGCCGCCGCGCGGACATTGCGATAGCGCAGCGTCAGCTGAGGGAAACGGGCTGCCGCGACGCGATCAAAAAACACATCGCCCAGATCTTCATGGGTCCGTCTGGGCCGCCACGCTGTCACTGGGGCCTCCTATTTGCGGAACACGGCCACCAGTTCCACATGGGCCGAAAACTGGAACTGGTCCACGGGCGTAACGCTCTCGAGCCGATAGCCGCCCGCCAGCAGGATAGCCGCGTCGCGGGCGAAGGATTTCGGCTCGCAGCTCACTGCGACGATGGTCTTGAGGCTCGAGCGCGCCATTTCGAGTGCCTGAGCTTCAGCCCCGGCCCGCGGCGGATCGAACACTGCGGCCTCAAATTTTTCGAGTTCAACCGGTGCCAGCGGATCGCGAAACAGGTCGCGCACCAGCACCGTTATCGGCTTCAGCCCCTGCACGTGGCGCATGGCTTTCAACAGCGCATCGGTGGCCGGCCGGTCGTTGTCGACCGCCAGCACGCGCGCGCCTTCGGCCAGCCGCAAAGCGAAGGGCCCCATGCCGCTGAACAGATCGACCACCGATTTAACCGGCCCCAGACCCTCGAGAACCAGTCGCGCCAGCGCGTCCTCGGCGACTGCGGTCGCCTGCAGAAAGCTTGCGGGCGGCGGTTCCACCATGGCCCGGCCCATTTTCATCACCGGCGTGCGGGCCATATAGATGGCCTCGCCATTGAAGGTGAGCCGCGCCACCTGATGCAGCCGCGCGAAGTCTGCAAGCAGCGTCGGCTTCAGCTTGCGCCCGGATTTGACCGCGAGATCGAGCCCCGTGTCGGTGGCCGTAAAGCTCGCCGTGCATTCACCGGCCACGGCATAAAGCGCGCGGGCGATGCGCGGCGCAGCCGTGCGCAGCGCCGGAACGAGAATGGGGCAGGCGTCGATATCGAGCACATCATGGCTGCGGGCCTGCATGTAGCCGGCTGCACCCTTGGCCACATGCAGGGTGGCGCGCCGCCGCCCGGCACCAAACGCCTCGATGACCGGGGCGACCTCAACGCTGATTCCGGCAATATCGAGCGCCTCTGTCACCAGCTTGTGCTTATAGGCGCGCGTGCTGTCGCCGCTCATATGCTGCAGCGCACAGCCGCCACATTGGCCAAAATAGGGGCACGGGGGCACCACCCGGTCCGGACCCGGCTTCAGCACCGTAATCAGCGTGCCGCGATTACCATCGCGGTCAATCTCAACCTCGTCGCCCTTGAGCGTGAAGGGCACGAACACCGTTTCCCCGAGGATGCGGGCAATGCCATCGCCCTCACGGCCGACATCATCGATGCGAACCGCCTCGTACCCGACCGCGCTCACGGGCGGGTCACGCGTTCAAGAAGGCTCGCGAGAGAGACAAAGGGAATACCCATACGGTCGGTCAATCCTGTTGCGCAGGTGGAAACGGTCGAAACCCCCAGCGTGCAATCCGCCGGGATCTGCGCCTTGGCGAAGCGGGTGGCGTGGGCGTTGAGTTCGGGCACGAACAGACCCTTGTCGCCAGCAAAGCCACAGCAGGTAATGGCATCGAGGACCACGACCTTTTGCGCCATCGCCGCCGCCAGCGCCTCGGTCGCGCCCTGCTCTTTCAGCCGCTGTGCCGAACAATTGTGATGCACGGCCACGGCACTGACCTTCTCTTTCACCTTGAGGCGCGGCAGCACCTCGGCGAGCAGGAATTCAGCCGAATCCGAGACCGACAACCCATCCTCGCGGAAGTGCTTGGCACAGGTGGATGCGTCAGTGACCATGGTGGTGCAGCCCGCGCCACTGCTGACGATGGCATCGCGCGCCCTTTTGCCCACGCGCTCCGCCTCCTCGGGGAAGCCCTTGGATTTGAACGGCTGACCGCAGCACAGCCCGTCACAGGGCTCGGGCATCACCACCTCGAACCCGGCACGGCCCAACAGCGCCAGCATCGCCTCTGGAGTGGGCAGCAGATCATTTTCTTTGGTCGGCGCGCCAAACATGCGCGTGGCACAGGAGGGGAAGTAGACAACCTTGCCCGCTGGCGCCGTTTTCAACGCCGCCTTCTGAGACGAGGCGGGTTTGGGCGCCCCGGACCCCGGCCGCAGGGCGGCCGACACACGCGGCACGGCTTTGGGCGCCAGCGCGTGCAGCGCTCCGGCCACAGCATCGGTTACGCCATCGCCCACGATTTTTCGGGCAAGGCTCTGCGCGCCCAGACCCAGCTTCATGCCGGTTTCGAGGGCACCGGTCTGCCCTGCCAGGAAGGACGCTGCCTTACGGTCGCCATCGCTGCGGCGTCGGGCGCGTTCACCCAGCACCATGGTGCCCGTCTCGATGCCCACCGGGCAGCGCAGTGAGCACAGGTTGCAGGCCGCGCAGGTATCGAGCCCCGCATACTGGAACCCGTCATGGAGCGCCTCAAGCCGCGCCGGGTCTTCGCCCGTGGCGGTGAGGCGCGCGATCTCGCGCGTCACAACAATGCGCTGGCGCGGCGACAGGGTCATCTGGTGGCTGGGACAGGCCGGTTCGCAGAACCCGCATTCGATGCACAGGTCCACCGTATTGTCGGCCAGCGGCATCAGCTTCATGTTCTTGATGTGAATGTCCGGATCGGCATTCAGCAGCACGCCAGGGTTGAGCAGTCCCTCCGGGTCGAAGAGCCGCTTCACCTCATGCATGATCAGATAGGCCTTGGCGCCCCATTCCGCCTCAACGAAAGGGGCAATGGCGCGGCCCGTGCCGTGCTCGGCCTTCAGCGAGCCGCCATAGCGGATCGACACCAGCTCGGCCAGCTCCCGCGAGAACCGATCGAACTTGTCGGCCGCGTCGGGCGCACCCAGGTCGTCGCTCATCTGGAAATGCAGATTGCCCGCCAGCGCATGCCCGAAAATGATCGCATCATTATAGCCGTGGTCATCAAGCAGTTTGCGCATGTCGATGACGAAATCGGCCAGCCTGTCGATGGGCGCCGCCACATCTTCGGTCAGCATCGAGGTGCCCTTGGGTCGGCTCGCGCCGCCCGTGGCGAAAAAGCCCTTCCGCACGTCCCACAGGCCCTGCCCCTTGGCCTCATCGGCCGAGAAGGCGATATCGGTCGCGCCCTCCGACTGGAGGATCGCCGTCGCCTTGGCGATTTCAGCCTCCAGCGTTTCCGGATCGGGCGCGCTCACGTCGATCAGCACCGCAGGAGAGGTCTCGGTGAAGAACTTCACATAGGGCTGGATCGCGGGCAGGTGCTGCACCGTGCCCAGCGCGCGCCGTTCGATATATTCCGCCGCCGTTACGCCGGTGGTGGTCTGCACACCGCCATTGGCCAGCTTCGAAATCGCGCGGGCACAGGAATAGGGGTCGGGGAAAGGAATGAGCCCCGTCACCTTGAACGGGTGCTCGGGAATGGTCCGGTAGGTCACTTCGGACACAAAGCCCAGCGTGCCTTCGGACCCGACGATCAGATGGATGAGGATGTCGATCGGATCGTGGAAATCGACGAGCGCATTGATGGAATAGCCGACGG
This sequence comes from uncultured Hyphomicrobiales bacterium, assembly GCA_903828145.1. Classification (GTDB taxonomy): domain Bacteria; phylum Pseudomonadota; class Alphaproteobacteria; order Rhizobiales; family Devosiaceae; genus Devosia_A. The sequence goes on from CAIKKY010000007.1 coordinate 181,907, forward strand.
TGTTCTTGATCCGGTATTTCTTGCGGATCAGCGCCACCAGCGCCGGATCGGCCGTCACCCGATGATGCAGCTCCAGAAGGCTGGCGAGCAGATCGGCATGCGTCAGGCGGAACACCGCCACTGAGTGCGCATCGCCGGAATCCAGCACCGTGCCATCGACCAGCATCACGCGCAGGCGCTGCATGGTGTGGTAGGTATTGTAGGCTACGCCGCAACACATGCCCGACGAATTATTGTTGACCACGCCGCCGATCTTGCAGGTGGCCTGGCTCGCCGGATCGGGGCCGAGCTTGGCATTGAAGGGTTTCAGCGCCTTATTGGCATGGGCCACAATCACCGCCGGCCCCAGCGTAATGCGGGCGCCCGCCTCGTGAACCTGCAGCATTTTCCAGCCATCGCCCAACACGGCGAGAACGCCATCGGTAATCGCCTGGCCCGATAGCGACGTGCCCGCCGCCCGGAACGTGAGGGGCAGACGTTCGGCCCGCGCCGCCGCGATCACCGCCCGAACTTCGTCCTCGGTATTGACGATTACGACGACAGCCGGTTCGAGCCGATACGAACTGGCATCGCCCGAATAGGCATAGGTCATCACCGGGTCGGTCATAATGCGGTTAGGGGAGATCAGCTCAGAAAGCCGCGCCGCCACGCCCCGCGCCGCCGCCTGCCGATCAACCCCGATGGGCGTCATCTCGTTCAATTCGTTACCATCCGCTTGGAGACATTCGATACTGGCGCGCGCCTCAAATCGCTGACCGTCGGGACCGAACTCAAATCAATAGTATGTTGCGCATCCCAATAGTCTAAATTCGCCTGCATCTTCAGCAGAATTTCGCCATTCATCTCAAACAGTTTGCCCATGCGCGCCGCAATCTGGGGCGTAATGGGCGCACGCTCGGCCAAGATCGAGTGCAGCCGCTGGCGAGAAATGCCGAGATGCCGGGATACGGCACTGATGCTCATCCCCGTTGCCGGAATCACCGTATCGGCAATCAGAAAGCCAGGATGCTGAGGGCGATGATTGCCTCGCTTGACCTCATATTCCGCCATGTCCCACTCCTAGTGGTATTGTTCCAAATCGATCTGATCGACGTGGCACCGGGGATAGGGTTTTGGTGTCCGTCAGTGAGCGCGCGTATACTAGTCAAGTTGCGGTCGCGGCGGAATGATTTTCCGCGGCCGCAGTGCGCAAATCGACGAAAGTCGACCTATACCGCTTCGCCGCTCAACCGGCGGACCGCATCGCGGGCGCGGAGGATGATTTCGACAATCTCGCCCTCGCGCGCCGGCTCCCGCGACAGCGCAACCTTCACCGCTTCCTTCAGCGCGCGGCGGGCGGCGCGGGCATCTTCCGAGGCAAAGGCGGCGGCACGCGGTTCGTTTTCGCCTTCAGCGCCATCAGTGCCCGGTTCGGGCGGCGTCGGGCGGCCAAACCCGGCCCGCAGCTCAGCAAGATAGGCCCCGGCCTTCGACAGGAAATCGAGTGTCGCGGTGATGCCGTCGCGGTTTTCATTGAGATGCGCCTGTCCGGCCTCGGTAAACGTGTAGAGCCGCCGGGTTCCCTCGGTCACTGAGGTCACATAGCCCGCCTCTTCGAGAAAGGTCAGGGCCGGATACACAATGCCGGGCGACGGCGAATAGAAGCCGTTCGACCGCTCTTCGATGGCCTTGATGAGATCATAGCCATGCCGGGCCTGCTGCTCGATGAAATACAGCATCAACAGCCGTACATCGCCGCTGGCCAGCATGCGCCCCAACCGAAGCCCGCCGCGCAGACCGGCCCAGTCGGTGGCAAAATCAATGTCATTGAGGCGCGAAAAGCCGCGCCGCGCCATATCCTCGAAACGCCGCCAGTTGCGGCTCCATTTCTCATTGCTGTCCATGTCTGCTCTCCACAAGCCGGTCTGATGTCAAACAGGTGGAGCCCGAACCCGGCGCAATCAAGATTGGCTGCGATATATCTTTCGTGATCGCCCCGCTGAAAAACAGAACGCCCGGCGCGGTGGCCGGGCGTTCGGAATAAACGGCGGACGCCTGCCTTATTCGGCGGCAGGAGCCTCGGCGGCTGCGGCAGCAGCGGCGGCCTCTGCGGCTTCCTTGGCGGCCATTTCGGCGGCCAGAGCTTCAGCAGCGGCGACCTTCTCGGCTTCGCGAGCGGCCTTGGCCGACAGCGCGGCAACGCGCTCCTCGGCCTCGATCTTCTTGGTGCGGGCGCCCTGGTTTTCGAAAATACGGGCGGCTTTACCGCGACGATCACGCAGGTAGTAGAGCTTGGCGCGACGGACTTTACCGCGCTTGATCACTTCGATGCGGTCGATATTCGGGCTGAGGACCGGGAACACGCGTTCCACGCCTTCGCCATAGGAAATCTTGCGGACGGTGAAGCTTTCCATGATGCCCGCGCCCGAACGCGCGATGACCACGCCTTCATAGGCCTGAAGACGCTCTTTGTCGCCTTCGCGGATCTTCACCCACACCTTGACGGTATCGCCATGGGTAAATTCAGGATGCTGGCGTTTCGCCAGCAGGGCTTCGTGCTGCTCTTTTTCGAGCTCGGCAATGATATTGGCCATGTCGGTCTTCCGTTATTGATTTTTCACAGGAGCGTTTTGCCAGCACCCCTATGGTGCCAGCCGCCCGGTCTTGGTTGCACGGATTATGCTGTTATTGGCCCAGCCGAAGCTCAGGCGAGCGGGGCTATAAAGCAAACCCGCGCCTGAGTCCAGCCTTGAACCCCCGGCCTTCAGGCGGCTTTGCGCGCCCCACGGTGCAGAACAGCGCGCGTTGCGGCAAAACCCAGGCCAACAAGCGCCGCCGAGGCGCCGACAAAACCGAGGGCAAAGCCCAGCGCATCGACGCTGGCCGGCATCTCCAGCCCATGCGCTACGCCATGAACCAGCGCAAAACCGGCGCTGGCCGCGACCGCCAACCCGGTACGAAGCCGCCTGGCGATAAAACCGAAACCAACGAGTGCCACACCCGACATAGCCAGTGTCGCCTCGATGAGCGGCAGGCCAACCTGCGCCGTGCCCAGGCCGAAGCCCACGACCAGCGCGGCCAAAAAGGCCAGCGGTACGCTGATGAAACCGCGACGGCCCAGCATGGCCGCAAGGAACCCGGCACCCAGCATGGCCGCAATATGATCGAGCCCGCTCAGCGGGTGGGCCAGACCCGCCACCACATCAAGCGAACCGATATGGCCCGGATGAGCAAAGGCGGCGGTAGGAATGAGAATGCCAGTCAGAACAAGGGCTGCAAGAGCCGGAATGGTGCGCATGATGTCTCCTAGGCGAGACCCTCCGTCCCGCGGCGCTTCAACATTTGACGGCCGGTCTCCTGGCTCCGGACCTGCTCCCCCGCCTTCCCAGTCGCAAACCAGTGGCCGCTGGGGGAGTTGCAATCCGATACAGTCGCGGGGGCGGCGCCGGTTTTCCCCGAAGGGACCGGCTTCCCGTTTCACATGAGTTGCCCCATGCACCGTCGGGAGCATACTGGCAGGTCAACCGGGCGAGATCAATTGCCGCTCCCCCGCTTTGCGGCATGACTTGCGCGAAACCTTGGGTTAGAGAGACTCAGCACCGAGGGAAACGCCGTGTCGCCCATTGCGCGCCACATGATTGGGGATCTGCTGCGCGCGCTCAGCGTGCTGGCCCTCGTTTTTCTCAGCTTCGCGCACCAGCCTGTCGCCGTTTCAGTAGCCGCTCCTCTGTCTGTCGCGGCGCTTAGTGACAGCTATTGCGGCGAGCATCCGGCTGCGCCGTCTGAAAAATCACACCCCAGATGTGAGGCCTGCCGCATCGGCGCCGGGTTTGATCTGGTCCCCCCCGCACCGGCCCTCGCGGCGCCACACAGCATCCTGTCCGTCTGCGGTCCCATCCCCGTGGCCCTGGGGCTTGGCCCCGCGCCCCGCAACGCGCTCGGGCCACGCGGCCCGCCCCGTCTCGTCTGATCCTGAACCGCTTTATTCAGTCCATGTCCGTGCGCATGAAGCGCCGGACCAGATCATGAGACCTATGATGACCAACCTGTTCCGTTCGCGCCTTCTGGCGCTTGTCCTCGCCACGGGCCTTCTCGCATCGCCCATCACTGCGCATGAAGGGCACCAGCATGGCGCCACCGAACTCACGCTCGGCAGCCTGACCCTTGCAGGCTTTTTCACCAAGGCCACACTGCCCAACCAGCCCGTGGGCGCGGGATTTCTGACTATCACCAACGCCGGCACCGAAGACGACCGGCTGATTGCAGCCAGCTCGCCCATGGCCGCAGATGTCCAGATTCATGAAATGAAGATGGACGGCGACATGATGAAGATGGCCGAACTGCCCGATGGGCTGTTGATCCCCGCCGGTCAGACCGTGACTTTGGCCCCCGGCGGCTTCCACCTGATGTTCATGGATCTCACGGCGGCCTTCGTTGCAGGTGCCGTTGTGCCGGTGAGCCTGACTTTTGAAAAGGCCGGTACGATTGATATCGAGTTGCCGGTGCTGGCCAAGTCCGCTGAGACGCCCGAAGCCCCCATGGCGCATGACGCGCATTAAGGATCGACCATGACCCCCGCCGCGCTTCGCCGCTTCCGCCTGATCCTCTGGGCCCTCGTTGCGGTTGCAGCCCTTGCTGCCACCTTCATCTTCCTCACCGTGCCGCCCAAATCGGCGACGGCGCTGGGCGGCGGGGACTATCATGTGCTCGATGCTTCCGGAAACACGCTCGATGCGAGCATGTTAAAGGGCCATCCCTCGCTCCTGTTCTTTGGCTACACGCACTGCCCCGATGTCTGCCCGACAACCCTCGCTGAAATGGCCGCCTGGTTTGAAACGCTGGGCGACGAGGGCAAGGCGCTCAAGGGCTATTTCGTCACGGTCGATCCCGAGCGCGACACCCCCGCCATCATTGGCGATTACGTGGCCGGCGTAACGGATCGGGTCACCCCCATTTCGGGCGACCCCGCCGAGGTGCTGAAGCTGGTCAACGCCTGGAAAGTTACCGTGGAAAAGGTGCCGGGCGACAGCGATGACTACACGCTGAACCACACGGCCTCGGTGTTTCTGATCAACGCTGACGGCGGGTTCGAAGGCACCATCGCCTTTGGCGAAAACGCCGAGTCGGCCGTGGGCAAAATCCGCAAGCTGCTGGCGAAAAGCTAGTCTTTACGCACCAGAAGGTCGGGGCGCCGCTTCCGCGTGAGCGCCTCGGCCTCGGCGCGCCGCCATTGGGCGACCTTGCCATGGTCGCCTGAGGTCAGCACCGCCGGGATGTCGCGACCCTCGAACACCTGCGGTCTGGTATAGTGCGGGTATTCAAGCAGCCCGCCCTCAAAGCTCTCTTCGGCAGTGCTGTCGGCTGCGCCCAACACGCCGGGGATAAGCCGCGTTACCGCTTCGAGCAGCACCATGGCGGCCACTTCCCCGCCCGCCAGCACATAATCACCAATGGAGACTTCCTCGAGGCCGCGCGCCTCGATCACCCGCTGGTCGACCCCCTCGAACCGGCCGCAGATGATGACTGCACCCGGCCCATCGGCCAACGCGCGAACCCGCGCCTGGGTGAGCGGCTTGCCGCGCGGGCTCATCAGCAGTCGCGGTCGCGGATCACCGTACGGCGAGACCGCATCAATGGCTTTGGCGAGAATATCGGGCCGAAGCACCATGCCCGCGCCGCCGCCCGAGGGGGTATCATCCACCGTCTTGTGCCGGTCGGTGGCAAAATCGCGCAATGGCGTGACCCGCAATGACCAGAGCCCGTCGCTCAGCCCCCGGCCAATGACCGAGGCCCCCAGCGGGCCGGGAAACAGATCAGGAAACAGCGTTATGATGTCGGCGGCAAAGCTCAATCCGGCTCCTCTTCGCCGAGGTCCGCGTCGAGCGGCGGCGAGATGACCAGATAGCCCTCGGCAATATTCACCTCGGGCACCACGGCCTTGATGAACGGAAACATCAGCATGTCGCCCGAGGGGGTGCGGACTTCCACAATGTCGCCCGCGCCATAATTGGGCACGGCGGCGACCTGCCCGATTTCTGTCCCGTCATCGAGCCGGGCCGTGAGGCCGATGAGATCGGCCAGATAGAAATCATCGTCGTCTTCAGGATCGGGCAACAGCGCCCGGTCCACGTAGAGATCGACCCCGTTCAGCTTTTCCGCCGCCGTGCGGTCGTCCACGCCCTTGAGGCGGGCCACCAGCATGGTGGTGGTTGCCCGCGCCGAGGTGATCGTCACTGTAAGCCCCGGCCGGTTGGTCGAAAGCTCACCATAATTAACGAGCGCCAGCGGGTCCTCGGTGAAAGACTGCACGCGCACTTCGCCCTTGATGCCATGGGCCGCACCGATGCGACCCATGAGCAGGAGACGTGGCTTGTCCGGACCCGCGTTCAAGGCTTACTCGGCGGCCGGAGCGTCGGCCGGCGCTTCTGCCGGTGCATTGGCAGCAGCTTCAGCAGCGGCGGCCTTCTTGGCCTTCTCTTCGGCGCGTTCGGTCGACTTCTTGCCCGGGACAGCGCGTTCCGGGTTGTTGCGCGCTTCACGCTTCAACAGGCCGGCGGCGTCGAGAAAACGCGCCACGCGGTCGGTCGGCTGGGCGCCAACGCCGAGCCAATGCTGAATGCGCTCAACCAGCAGGTTCACGCGCTTCGATTTGTCGGCGAGCTTCGGGTCATAGGTGCCGACCTTCTCGATGAAGCGGCCATCGCGCGGGCTGCGCGCATCGGCGAGCACGACATGGTAGTAGGGGCGCTTCTTGGTGCCAGCGCGGGAAAGACGCAGTTTAAGAGACATTGTTCAGTCCTTCAGGTTGATCGAGTTATTTCTTTTTGGGCACAAAGCCGCCGCCCAGCCCCGGCAAGCCGGGAAAGCGCGACGCTCCGCCAAGCCCGGGCAAGCCCGAGCCGGATTTCAACAGCTGGCCCACATCCGTGGGCAGCTTTTCGGCGAGGGCCTGTTGCGGCACCCCGCCCGTGACGGCGGCCGGGTCCAGGCCCATCTGCCGCGCCAGTTTCTCCAGTTCGGCCGGGTCCATCTTCGACGGATCGGGCATAGTGCCCATTCCGCCCATCATGCCACCCATCTTGCCGCCGAACATGCCCGAGAGCGAGCCAAGCCCGCCCTTCGAGACTTTCTTCATCATGTCCGCCATCTGCCGATGCTGCTTCATCAGCTTGTTGACGTCCTCAACCTTGGTGCCCGAGCCCGCCGCGATCCGCTTGCGCCGCGAGGCGTTGAGCAGATCGGGATTGCCGCGTTCGGTCTTGGTCATCGAATTGATGATGGCGATCTGCCGATCAAAAATCCGCTCATCAATGGTGGCGCCGGCCATGGCCTTTTTGACCTGGCCCATGCCGGGCAGCATGTTCATGAGCGAACCCATGCCACCCATTTTCTTCATCTGCTGCAGCTGCCCGCGCAGATCCTCAAGGTCGAAGACGCCCTTTTTGAGCTTCTTCGCCATTTTCTGCGCGTCTTCGACCGAAACGGTCTCGGCGGCTTTTTCAACCAGGCTGACGATATCGCCCATGCCGAGAATACGGTCGGCGATGCTGCCGGGCCGAAAATCCTCAAGCGCATCCATGCGCTCGCCGGTGCCCAGAAGCTTGATCGGCTTGCCGGTGGCGGCCCGCATCGACAGGGCCGCGCCGCCCCGGCCATCGCCGTCCACGCGCGTCAGCACGATGCCGGTAATATCCACGCGCTCGTCAAACGACCGCGCGAGGTTGATGGCGTCCTGTCCGGTCAGCGCATCGGCGACGAGCAGGATTTCATGCGGAGTGGCGACGGCCTTGACCTCGGCCGTTTCGGCCATCAGCTCTTCATCGATATGCGTCCGGCCCGCCGTATCGAGGATCAGCACATCATAGCCGCCGAGCGTCGCCTCGCGCTTGGCGCGCTTGGCGATCTCGACCGGCGTCTGGCCCTGAACAATGGCCAGCACATCAACGCCAACCTGCTGGCCGAGCACCTGCAGCTGTTCCATGGCCGCCGGGCGGCGCGTATCGAGCGAGGCGAGCAGGACCTTCTTGCCCTGCCGCTCCGTCATGCGCTTGGCGATTTTTGCGGTAGTCGTGGTCTTGCCCGAGCCCTGCAGGCCGACCATCACCATGGTCATGGGCGGGGTGGCGGCGAAATCGATCGGCACCGGCTCATTGCCCAGCACCCGCACGAGTTCATCGTGCACGATCTTGACGACCTGCTGGCCGGGCGTCACCGAGCGCGTGACTTCAGCGCCCACGGCGCGCACGCGCACCTGCTCGACAAAGGCCCGGACCACTTCCAGCGAAACGTCGGCCTCAAGCAGCGCCCGGCGAACTTCGCGCAGGGCTTCGTCCACGTCCTTCTCGCCGAGCGCACCGCGCCCGCGAAGTCCGTCGAAGATTTTGCCAAGCCGGTCGCTAAGGCTCTCGAACATCCGTTTTCCTTTCGCTCAAACCCGGCGGAAAGCCTGGCCTGAACGGTGATATGGGTTCCGAAAGTCCAAACGCCAACCGCACCCGAGGGCGCATCGCGCTGTCGGGTGTGAGCCTCCGGGAACTCTTTATACCTGTACGGGTCCCGGTCGGCCTTCAGGTGTTTGGACCTGAGGAATTACTCGCGAGATAGCGGGAGTAAGCCCAAGAGTCAAGGAAAAGGGCTTAGTCGTAGACGTTCTGCCGGGGGCCGGCACCCACCACCACGACAATCATCGCGGTGTCGATAATCTCCACGACGATCCGATAGTCACCAACCCGGTAGCGCCAGAACCCCCTGAGAGGTCCTGACAGCGGCCTGCCCAGAAGCCGCGGGTTTTCCGCCTGTGCTACCCGATCATACAGGAAATTGATGATGCGGCGGCGGGCCAGGGGATCCAGCTTTGCCAAAGTCTTGTTGACCGGTGCCGGGATATCAATGGTCCAAGCCATGGGGGTGCTATGCGGCGTTGCGCTCCATCACCCCATCGCCTTCCTCGGGCTCCCTTGCGCGGCTGCATCTGCACGGCTGGCGGCCTCGAGCGACCGAAGAAACAGCGACTTCGCGAAATCATCCACGCCAAGATTTTCTCTGCGCGCCAGCCTGTCGAGGAGAGACAGGGCATCGTCATCCAGCGTCAGGTCAGCGAGCGTCCGTTGGCGAACCTCCTTGACCCACTGCTCCATACTCAGGTCCGGCGCCTGATCGTTAGCACCCTCAATCCGCTCCACGGCCTCTTCGGCGAGGTCGCTCCATGCGTAGTCTTCCAGCGAGATGGCAAAGACCTCGCGAGCGAAGGCCAGAAAATGGACACCGCGCTTTGCGGCCAGTTTCTTCAGCAGCCCGGCCTCTTCGTCTTTGAGTTCGAAAGTCAGTTGCATGCCAAGGCTCCACCAGATCAGCGGGTGATATACAGGTTACCCCTTATATACCCCCGCCACCCGCCACTGGCAATTGTTCGGCATATCCGCCATATAGGGCCGAACCCGTCGATCTATGGCCCGGCGGGTGAGAGAGCCCGCATGTCCAACGCCCCTTTCATCAAGATGAACGGCCTCGGCAACGAGATTATCGTTGCCGATATGCGCGGGCGCGCAGACCGGGTTACCGCCGGGGCCGCGATTGCCCTCAATGCCGATCCGGCAACCCGCTTCGATCAGATCATGGCGATCCACGATCCGAAGACGCCCGGCACAGCCTACTATATTGAGATCATCAATTCCGATGGCACCGGCGCCCAGGCCTGCGGCAATGGAATGCGCTGCGTGGTGCAGGCGCTGGCCGCTGAAACCGGGCTCAAGCATTTCGTGGTTGAAACCGTGGCAGGCATCCTGACCGGCGACGAAAACCCCGATGGGCTCATCACTGTCGATATGGGCAGGCCCCGGCTTGGGTGGCAGGATATTCCACTCTCTGAACCCTTTGCCGACACCACCCGCATCGAGTTGCAGGTCGGCCCCATTGATGCGCCGGTGCTGCATAGTCCGGCCGCCGCTTCCATGGGCAACCCGCACGTGACCTTCTGGGTGACAGACGACGTGTGGGGCTATGCGCTCGACCGGTTTGGGCCGCTGCTCGAACACCATCCGCTGTTTCCCGAGCGCTGCAACATTTCCATCGCGCAGGTCGTCGCGTCCGATCACATCATTTTGCGCACCTGGGAGCGCGGGGCGGGGCTGACGCGCGCCTGCGGCACCGCCGCCTGTGCCGCGCTGGTCAACGCCGCCCGCACGGGGCGCACGGGCCGAAAGGCGACCGTCACCCTGCCCGGCGGCGATCTCGTGATCGCGTGGCGGGCAGATGACCACGTGCTCCTCACCGGCCCGGCCGAGCGGGAGTTCACCGGCCGTTTCGATCCCGCCACCGGCCGCTTCCAGCGGGATGCTGCATAATGGCAGTCGAAACCCTCACCTTTGGCTGTCGCCTCAATGCCTATGAATCCGAGGTGATGAAGGCGGCTGCCGAAAAGGCCGGGCTGGATGGCGCGATCATCGTCAACACCTGCGCCGTCACGGCCGAAGCCGTTCGGCAGGCCAAGCAGGCGATCCGCAAGGCGCGTCGCGATAACCCCGATGCCCAGATCATCGTCACCGGCTGCGCCGCCCAGACCGAGGCCCGCACCTTTGGCGATATGCCCGAGGTCAATCTCGTTATCGGCAATGCCGACAAGCTGAAGTCAGAGAGCTATGCGCCCGTCGCCTTCGGTGTACCGCTCAACGACAAGGTGCAGGTCAACGACATCATGTCCGTGCGCGAAACCGCCGGGCACCTGATCGAGGGCATGGATGGCCGCGCCCGCGCCTTCGTGCAGGTGCAGAACGGCTGCGACCACCGCTGCACCTTCTGCATCATCCCCTTTGGCCGTGGCCCGTCGCGCTCGGTGCCCATGGGTCTCGTCGTCGAGCAGATCAAAAAGCTCGTCGGCAATGGCTACCGCGAAGTGGTGCTGACTGGTGTCGACATCACGTCCTACGGCCCCGACCTGCCCGGCACCCCAGCCCTCGGCACGCTGACCCAGCAGATTTTGAAGTACGTGCCCGATCTGCCGCGGCTGCGTATCTCGTCCATCGATTCAATCGAGGCTGACGACGCGCTCTATGATGCTGTCGCGTCGGACCGGCGACTGATGCCGCACCTGCACCTGTCGCTGCAATCGGGCGATGACATGATTTTGAAGCGCATGAAGCGCCGGCATTCCCGGAGCGAGGCGCTGGCTGTCGTGGCCAAGCTGCGCGCGCTGAGGCCCGACATGGTGTTCGGCGCTGATATCATCGCCGGCTTCCCCACCGAAACCGACGACATGTTCGAAAACACGCTGCGCATCGTCACCGAAGCCGATCTCACCTATCTGCATGTCTTCCCCTTTTCCCCGCGTCCCGGCACCCCGGCAGCGCGCATGCCGCTGGTGGACAAGGCCGTGGCAAAGGCGCGGGCCCGGCGGCTGCGCGAGGCGGGCGACAGACAGGTGGAAAAGCTCGCGCTCAGCCGCGTGGGGCTGATTGAACAGGTGCTCGTCGAGCGCGACGGTATCGGGCGCACGGAGCAGTTCATGACGGTGAGCGTGCCCGGCCACACCGAGAGCGAGATCATTCCCGTCCGGATCACTGGCACAACGCCGGATGGTCTCGTGGGCGAAGCGGTAAGGACAGCGGCGTAATGGCTGAACGAAAAGGCTTGTTGGGGCGGCTCTTTGGTGGCGGAAAGCCCGCTGAACCGGCGCCCGCACCCTCGCCCGAACCCGAAAGCACCGAGCCACCGGCCGGGCCGGTTGAGGCGACGCCCGAGTTCATCCACGAGGTCGAGCACCAGCACGAGACCCCGCCCGCACCCCTTGAGCCCGTGGCCTCCCAGCCCGAAAAACCGAGGGGCTGGTTCCAGCGCCTCACCTCGGGGCTGAAACGGTCGTCCGATCAGCTCACCGGCAATATCGCGGCCGTCTTCACCAAGAAAAAGCTCGACGCCGCGCTACTGGACGAGTTGGAAGATATCCTGCTGCAGTCGGACTTCGGCATCGAAATGGCCGAGACCGTGACAGCGGCCCTGCGCCGCGACCGGTTCGACCGCGACGTGACAGCCGAAGACGTGCGCGATGTGCTCGCGACCGAGATCGAAAAGGTGCTCACCGCAGTCGCCGCGCCGCTGACCATCACGGTATCGAAGAAGCCCTTTGTCATCCTGATGGTTGGCGTAAACGGCTCGGGCAAGACCACCACCATCGGCAAGCTCGCGGGGCTTTACCGCCAGCAGGGCCTGAAGGTGATGCTCGCGGCCGGCGACACGTTCCGCGCCGCCGCCATTGAGCAGTTGCAGGTCTGGGGCCAGCGCACCGGCGCGCCCGTGGTTGCCCGTCCCGCCGGGTCCGATGCATCGGGCCTGGCCTTTGAGGCCGTGGAGCGCGCCCGCGCCGAAGGCTCGGATGTTCTCATTATCGATACAGCCGGGCGTCTGCAGAACCGCGACGAGCTGATGAGCGAACTCGAAAAGATCATCCGCGTCATCAAGAAGGTTGATCCCGAAGCGCCGCACGCCACCCTCCTCACCCTCGATGCCACGACCGGGCAGAACGCGCTCAATCAGGTCGAGATTTTCGGCAAGCGCGCGGCCATCACCGGCCTTGTCATGACCAAGCTCGATGGTACGGCGCGCGGCGGCATTCTCGTGGCCATTGCCCAGCGCTTCGGCCTGCCGGTGCATTTCATCGGGGTCGGCGAAGGCCTCGAAAACCTGGAACCCTTCACGGCACGCGATTTCGCCGAGGCGATCGCAGGACACTCGACATGACCAGCAAGCCCACCCCGCCCGCCGCCGATTCGGTAAAGCCGCAGCTCATCCGCATCGGGCTCGAAATCGGGCCGCTCATCATCTTCTTCCTCGCCACCACCTATGGCGAAGGGCTGCTCGACCGCTTTGCCGTGCTGAAAAGCCTGTTCGCCTCGCCCATCATTTTCGCCACGGCCCCCTTCATGGTGGCCATGCTGGTCTCGCTGGTGATTTCCTGGGTGGTGTTCCGCCGCGTCGCCATCATGCCGCTCGTTACCGCCATCGTCGTGGTGATCTTCGGCTCGCTGACGCTGTATTTCCAGAATGGGCTGTTCATCAAGATCAAGCCGACCATCGTCAATTCGCTGTTCGGGTTGATGCTGCTGGGCGGGCTCGTGTTCCGGCAATCGCTCCTGAAATATGTCTTCGGCGAAGTCTACCACCTGAAGCCCGAAGGCTGGCGTGCCCTCACCATCCGCTGGGGCCTGTTCTTCTTCGTGCTGGCGCTGCTGAACGAAGTGGCCTGGCGCGGCGCGGGCGCGCTCTATGCCACGCCGGCCGAAGCCGACAAATTCTATGCAGCGTTCAAGATCTGGGGCGTGGTGCCGTTCACGCTCATCTTCTCGATGCTGCAACTGCCCCTGCTGCAAAAATACGCGCTCGACCCGGACGAGCCGGTGGAAGTCGTGCCGCCCATGGACCCGCTGCCCTAAAAGCTGAGGGTCAGGATTTCCGTTTGGCGGCGTCAATGGCGGGGAGCAGGTCTTTTTCAAGGCTCTCCGCGCTGATCGGGCCAACATGCTTGTAGGTGATCACGCCTTCAGCATTGACCACGAAGGTTTCCGGCACGCCGTACACGCCCCAATCAATTGAGACGCGATTGGCGGGGTCAGCCCCGATCCGATCATAGGGGTTGCCGAGTTCGGCCAGGAACTTCACCGCGTTGTCGGCCTGATCGCGCTGGTTGATGCCAAACAGCCGCACACCGCTCGCCACTTTCAGCGCGCTGAGGAATGGGTGTTCCTCGCGGCAGGGCACGCACCAGCTCGCGAACACATTCACTACCGTCACGGCGCCCTTGAGTGCTGCGGTATCAAAGCCGGGCACGCCCGCGCCCTCCACAGCATCAAGCGTAAAACTGGGGGCGGGCTTGTTGATCATCACCGAGCGGATGAGGCTCGGATCGCGGTTCATGCTGAACGCAAAGATCGCCACCAGCGCGGCAAACACCACAAGCGGGGCAAGGATCAGGATCAGCCGTTTCACTTGCTATCGCTCTCCGAGCGGCGGCGGATGCCCGATGCCTCAAGCGCCCTGAGCCGCGCCTTCACCCGCCGGTCATCGACAATGACCCACACGATCAGCGCTGCGACCAGCACCAGGACCCCCAAGTACGAGCCGAAGATGAAGCCGAAATGTTCGCCGGACAGGATCACGATGCCACCCCCTGCAAGGCCGCCTGGCGGCTGAGACTATCGGCCCGGCGGCGCAGGATTTCGGTGCGCATCCGCAGCACCTGCAACAGGCTGAACAGCAGCGTGAAGGCCAGCATCATGGTGAGGAGCGGAATGAGCAGCGGCAGCGGCATGCGCGGGCCATTGGCCGTAAACACACTGGCCGGCTGGTGCAGCGTGTTCCACCAATCGACCGAAAATTTGATGACCGGAATGTTGAGCGCACCCACCAGCGTTACAATCGCAATGATGCGACCGGCGCGGAGCTGATCGTCAAAGGCGCGCCACAGCGCGATGATCCCGAGATAGATGAGCAGCAGCACCAGCGTGGAGGTCATACGGCCATCCCACTCCCAATAGGTGCCCCAGGTCGGCCGTCCCCACAGCGAGCCGGTGAACAGCGCCAGCGCCGTAAACGTGGCCCCGAGCGGCGCGGCTGCCTTGTTGGCCACATCGGCCAGCGGATGCCGCCACACCAGCGTACCGAAGGCCGAGAGAGCCATGACGGCATAGACAAACTGGCTGAGCCAGGCATTGGGCACATGCACATACATGACGCGCACCATATCGCCCATCTGGTAGTCGTCCGGCGAGTTCCAGAAAGCGAACCACAGGCCGACGGCAAAGGCCGCTACGGTCAGAAGAGCCAGCGGCCACACCAGGTAGCGCGACCAGGCGAGGAAATTGCCCGGATGCGCCAGAGAGCTGAACCAATTGGGCTTTTTGGCACTGACAGTCGTCATGACAACACTTCTCGCCTTTGTCTCTCGCCGCCCAGGTGGTCTATTCCCCCGATGCCCGCAAGGCAAGCGCGGCGGCAAAGGGCGACAGAACGGCCACAACCAGGCTGAGCGCAATGAGAAACAGTGTCGCGCCCCGGCCCGACATCGGGTCGGCCATGCCCACACCGAAGATGATAACGGGAATGGCGAGCGGCAGAATGAGGATCGGCGCCACCAGGCCGCCGCGCCGCAACCCCACCGTCACTGCCGCGCCAATACCGCCAAGTCCCACGAGCGCCGGGGTTCCCACCAGCATACCAAGCGCCGTCATCGCCAGTTGTGGGCCTTCCATCGACAGGAGCAGCGCGAGGATGGGCAGGGCCAGAAGCACCGGCACGGCCGTGACCAGCCAATGCGCAATGAGCTTGGCGGCCACAATGGCTTCGAGCGGCAGGACCGCATGCCGCATCAGCATCAGCGCGCCATCATCTTCATCGGCCCGGAACATCCGGTCGAGGCCCAGCAGCATGGCGAGGAACGCGGCGATCCACACGA
This sequence comes from uncultured Hyphomicrobiales bacterium, assembly GCA_903828145.1. Taxonomy (GTDB): domain Bacteria; phylum Pseudomonadota; class Alphaproteobacteria; order Rhizobiales; family Devosiaceae; genus Devosia_A. The sequence goes on from CAIKKY010000007.1 coordinate 197,328, forward strand.
TGCCCGGCGCGAGCCGCATCAGTTGCGGCCGGTCCGGCCCGATGGCGAAGGGCACGATGGCCCCGACCATGATGAAAAACAGCACCAGCACCAGCGCTTCGCCCCCGGCGCGAAACGCGAGGCGCAATTCGCGGGCAATCAGGGTCCAGAACGCCGTCATGGCTTACCCCCAAGGGTAAGGGTGGATTGGCCTGACGGGTTGGCGAGCGGCAGATCATGGTGCGTGGCAATCACGGCGGCCCCGCCCTCGAGCCGGTGCTCATCAATCAGCGCGCCCAGCAAGGCTTCGCCCGCCGCATCGAGCGTGGCGCTCGGCTCATCGAGCAGCCACAGGGGGCGGTGCGACACGAGGAGGCGCGCCAGGCTCAGGCGTCGCGTCTGTCCCGAGGAGAGATAGCCGGTTTCGAGCCCCGCGAGCGATGCAATACCCACCCGCTCCAGCGCCGCCTCGAGCCCGAGACCCGGCCCACCATACAGCGCCTGCCAGAACGCGAGGTTCTCGCGCACCGTCAGCCGCGCCTTCAGCCCATGCTGGTAGGTAAGGAGGTGGAGACCCACCGCGTCCGCGCGCGTCACGCTGCCTGATTCGGCCCGGACAATTCCCGCCAAAGTCAGGAGCAGTGTGGATTTACCCGCGCCATTGGGCCCGCGCAGCAGCAGCACATCACCGGGGTTGAGGCTGAAGCCAATCGCTTGAAACAGCAGCCGTTCCCCGCGGCGGACCGAGAGGTCGCGGGCGCTCATCAACGGGGGGTGGGCCTTCGCACTGACGTTCATGGGTGCCATGCCTAAAGAACCCATATCCGCACTGGCAAGCAGGAAAATGATTCTCTATAAGCCTCGCTGATAATGAACCTAAGTTCATTCACTACCCCGCCCGCGCGGGCCAGGCGGTTTCGCGTGTGGGGAGTGCCGTGCAACCACAGCGCGCGAAGGCAACATGACCTCGAAATCCCTCGACAGCTTCAAGTCCCGCACCACACTCAAGGTCGGGGACAAGACCTACAGCTATTTCTCCATTCCGCTGGCGGAAAAGAACGGGCTCCCGGGGGTCTCAACGCTCCCGCACTCGATGAAAGTCGTGCTCGAAAATCTGCTGCGTTTTGAAGACGGCATCACCGTCACCAAGGACGATATCATTGCCGTGGCGAGCTGGCTGAAGACCCGCATGTCCGAGCACGAGATCTCCTATCGTCCGGCCCGTGTGCTGATGCAGGATTTTACCGGCGTTCCCGCCGTGGTCGATCTCGCCGCCATGCGCGATGCAACCGCCAAGCTCGGCGCCGATCCGCAGAAGATCAACCCGCTGGTGCCTGTCGATCTCGTCATCGATCACTCGGTGATGGTCGATAATTTCGGCACGCCGCTGGCCTTCAACCAGAACGTCGATCTTGAATATGAGCGCAATGGCGAACGCTACGAGTTCCTGCGCTGGGGCCAGAAAGCCTTCGACAACTTCCGCGTGGTGCCGCCCGGCACCGGCATTTGCCACCAGGTGAACCTCGAATATCTGGCCCAGACCGTCTGGACCCGGACCGATGAGGTAACGGGCGAAGAATACGCCTATCCCGATACGCTGGTCGGCACCGACAGCCACACCACCATGGTCAACGGCATGGCCGTGCTGGGCTGGGGCGTCGGCGGTATCGAGGCCGAAGCGGCAATGCTCGGTCAGCCCATCACCATGCTCATCCCCGAAGTGATCGGCTTCAAGCTGACGGGCCGCATCAACGAGGGCATCACCGCCACCGATCTGGTGCTCACCGTCACCGAAATGCTGCGCAAGAAGGGCGTTGTCGGCAAGTTCGTCGAATTCTACGGCCCCGGCCTCGACTACCTCAGCCTTGAGGATCAGGCGACCATCGCCAACATGGCGCCGGAATATGGCGCGACCTGCGGCTTCTTCCCGGTTGATACCGACACGCTCACCTACCTGAAAACCTCGGGTCGTGATCCGGCGCGCGTGGCGCTGGTTGAAGCCTATGCCAAGGCCCAGGGCATGTTCCGGCAGACCCAATCGGCCGATCCAGTGTTCACCGACACGCTGGAACTCGACCTCTCTACCGTCGTGCCGTCGCTTTCGGGCCCCAAGCGCCCGCAGGATCGTGTGGCGCTGTCCGATGCCGCGCCCAAATTCGCCGATGCGCTGAAAGACATTGCGGCCGGCAAGCCGCGCGGCACGACCTTCCCGGTCAAGGGCGAGGAGTTTGCGCTGTCCGATGGCCATGTGGTCATCGCGGCCATCACCTCGTGCACCAACACCTCCAACCCCAATGTGCTGATTGCGGCGGGGCTTCTCGCCCGCAAGGCCCTGGAAAAGGGTCTCACCACCAAGCCGTGGGTCAAGACCTCGCTTGCGCCCGGCTCGCAGGTTGTGACCGACTATCTCAATGCCGCCAATCTCCAGGCCGATCTCGATGCGCTCGGGTTCAACCTCGTGGGCTATGGCTGCACCACCTGTATCGGCAATTCGGGTCCGCTGCCCGAAGCGATCTCCGAAAGCATCAACACCAATGATCTGGTGGTGGCGTCGGTCCTGTCGGGCAACCGCAATTTCGAAGGCCGCGTGAACCCCGACGTGCGGGCGAACTACCTCGCGTCCCCGCCGCTGGTCGTCGCCTATGCGCTTGCCGGCACCATGCACCTCAACCTGACCACCCAGCCACTCGGCACGGGCAAGGATGGCAAACCGGTGTTCCTCAAGGACATCTGGCCGACCAACAAGGAAATCGCCGACGTGGTGCGCAATGTCATCACGCCCAAGATGTTCCTCGGTCGCTATTCCGATGTGTTCAAGGGTGACCGGCATTGGCAGGGCATCGCCGTCGATGGCGGCGAGACCTACCGCTGGAACACCAGCTCGACCTATGTGCAGAACCCGCCCTATTTCGACGGTCTCAGCATGACCCCCTCGCCGGTGACCGACATTGTGGACGCGCGCGTGCTCGGGCTGTTCCTCGATTCGATCACCACCGACCACATTTCGCCGGCCGGGTCGTTCAAGGCGGGAACGCCCGCAGGCAAGTACCTGATCGAACGGCAGGTTGCGCCCAAGGATTTCAACTCCTACGGCGCCCGTCGCGGCAGCCATGACGTGATGATGCGCGGCACCTTTGCCAACATCCGCATCAAGAACCAGATGGTGCCGGGCGTCGAAGGCGGCTTCACCAAAGGCCCGTCGGGCGAGGTGATGCCGATCTATGACGCCGCCATGGCCTACGCCAAGTCGTCGACCCCGCTCATCGTCTTCGCGGGCAAGGAATATGGCACGGGGTCGTCGCGCGATTGGGCCGCCAAGGGCACGCGCCTCCTCGGCGTCCGCGCCGTGATCGCGCAGAGCTTCGAGCGCATTCACCGCTCGAACCTGATCGGCATGGGCGTGCTGCCGCTGCAGTTTGCCGAGGGCGAAAGCTGGCAGACTCTGGGCCTCGATGGCACCGAAAGCGTGTCGATCGAAGGGCTCACCACCCTGTCGCCGCGCTCCACCGTGACCGTGAAGGTCGTGCGGGCCGATGGCCGCGTGCATGAAATCAGCACCCGTTGCCGTATCGATACGATCAACGAGCTGGATTACTACCGCCACGGCGGCATCCTGCAGTACGTGCTGCGCAACCTCGTCGCAGCCTGATCGCCAGCGATCTGAATCAGGGGCCGGGGGAAACTCCGGCCCTTTTCATTTGCACCAGCCGGCAATCCGCCTCTAGAGTGGCTGATCTCAATTTTGGACATGCGGCACCAAGGCCGGGCTTATCGCGCTGATTTGACTCCGGTCCCCGGTCGCCGCCTGCTAGAAGCCTTACTCATGCTCTCACGTGTCCTTTCCGGTTTCATCGCCCTGACGCTCGCCCTTGCGGCCCCCGTGGCTGCCGCGGAGATCAAGCTCGCGCCCCGCGCCGTTGTTGAACTCTTCACCTCCGAAGGCTGCTCATCCTGCCAGAAGGCCAATGCCCTGTTGGCGACGCTGGCGGACCGGGCCGATATTGTCGCGCTGGCGTGGCACGTAGACTATTGGGACTATCTGGGCTGGCCCGATAGTTTCGGGCGACCCGAAAATACCGCGCGCCAAAGGGCCTATGCGACAAGCTGGGGCTCCTCACGGCTCTTCACTCCGCAGATGATCGTCAACGGGGCTACTGCCTTCGTCGGCGGCCAGGCCGAATCGGCTGAGACCGCGCTGCAGGCAGCCAATCTCCCGGTTGCGGTTCTTCTCGTTGCTGAGGACGGTCGGCTGGACATTGATATTCCACCCGCCAGCGCGACCTCGGCCACCATCTGGCTGGTGAGCTTCATTGATCGCGTCGATGCCGCGATGCCGCGCGGGCAGAACCCGGACCAGACCCTCACCTACGCACAGATCGTCACCGGCCAGCAGCTGCTGGGCATGTGGCAACCAGAGGCCGGTGCGCGCCTCAGCCTGCCGCTCGATGAAGTGCTTGATGGAAGGTCTAATGGCGTCGCCATTCTGGTGCAGGCCGACCGCAACGGGCTGCCCGGCCCCATCCTCGGGGCCGCTACCTTTACCCGCTGACCGTCCGCCCCCAGAAAAACTCCCGCAAGCGGGGGCGCTGGCGGGAGCAAGGCTCTGACTAAAGGGCGGTCGGTGCCCGGATGTCGTGATTGGGGGCTCGATTGACCCGGTCACCGACCGTTGGAGGCAATGCTCACTGTCTACCGGCCGAGTCTGGCGTGATGGTGGACAGATTGTGACAAAACCGGGGTATTTTGACCCGGCTGGACAAGTTCAACGTTCCTCACCAAGATGACACCCGGATGACAGGGAGAGCGTGGTGAACGACCAGCCAAGCACTGAGCCAGGCCGACTGATCGATTTCGCCTCCGGCCTTGGCCGCATCCCGGCTCGCTCGAGCCCGGCCGTCAGCTTTGACCGCAAGGAATTATCGGCAATTCTCAATGTCTATGGCCGCAAGGTCGCGAGCGGGGAATGGCGCGATTACGCCATCGATTTCCTGCGCGAGCGGGCGCTGTTCTCCATCTACAAGCGCGCATCCGAGCGCCCGGTCTATGTCGTCGAGAAAAACCCCAAGCTCCGCAACCGGCAGGGGCAATACATGGTGCTGACGCAGGAGGGTCGCGTGCTGAAGCGCGGCCACGACCTCGAGACCGTATTGCGCGTGCTCGACCTGGCGGTGGTCAAGTAGCCGGGGCCAACGTCCGCTGCATATAGACCACATCGAGCCAGCGCTCGAATTTATAGCCCACCGCGCTCAGGCGGCCCGCGTGGGCAAAGCCCAGTTTTTCATGCAGGCTGATCGAGGCCGCGCTTTCGCCGGTGATGACGCCAATCATCTGGCGGAAACCCAGCGCACCTGCCTGGTAGATCACGTCAATCAGCATGGCTTTGCCGATGCCCTGGCCTACCGCTTCAGGGGCAACATAAACCGAATCCTCGCAGGCAAAGCGCCACCCGGCGCGCGGCCGATAGAACGAGGCATAGCTGTAGCCCAGCACCTGCCCATCGGGACCTTCGGCGATGACAATCGGGTGCCCGAGCGATTTGAGATGCGCGAACTTTTCGCCCATCGCCGCCTCGCCGCCGAATTCGGTGTCGAACGTAGCGGTCGAATGCGCGACATAATGGGCATAGATCGCGGCTATGCCGGCCACATCGGACCACTGGAAGGGCCGCAGTGCATAGGTGGACATCGGGGTTCCTCAAAAGCCGAGGGCCGCAACCTAGCTAAAGGTTGCGGCCCCCGAAAGCCCACAAGCGTGAGGCAGATTATTCGCGGTTGCCGAACAGCCGCAGCATCATCATGAACAGGTTGATGAAATCGAGGTACAGGTTCAGCGCGCCCATGATGGCACCCTTGGCCAGCACATCGGCACCGAAGCTCGCCGAGTAGCTTTCCTTGATCTTCTGCGTGTCATAGGCGGTCAGACCGGTGAAGATCAGCACGCCGAGGATCGAGATCGCAAATTCCAGCGCCGAGGAGGCGAGGAAAATGTTCACGATCGACGCGATGATGATGCCGAACAGCCCCATCACAAGGAAGTTGCCCATGCCGGTCAGGTCGCGCTTGGTGGTGTAGCCATAAAGGCTCATCGACCCGAACGTGGCCGCCGAGATGAAGAACACCTTGGCAATCGACGCATCGGTATAGGCCGAGAAGATGGAGCTCAGCGACAGGCCCATGACGGCCGCGAAAGCCCAGAACAGGCCCTGCGCCGCCGTGACGCTGAGTTTCTGGATGCCGAAGCTCAGCACCATCACAAACCCGAGCGGGGCGAGCGCGATCACCCACATCAGCGGGCTGCCATAAACCAGGGCGAAATTGGCTTCGCTTGCACTCGCCCACTGGTTGAAGAAGTAAGCCACAAAGCCAGTCACTACGAGGCCGAGGCCCATGTAGTTGTACACGCGCAGCATGTAGCTGCGCAGCCCCTGGTCGATGGCTGCGGCGGTTCCGGCCCGCGCAGCGGCGATAGTCGGTCTGTCGAATTCAGCCATGGTCATAATCCCCTTGGTCGGTATGGCGCTGAAAGGCAGGTGAAACTTACCCGTCCTTTTGCGGAGAAATATGGCTAGCCTTGCTGCCGATTACAAGGTGCAGGGCGGGCACCGTAACCAAATAGCCGATTGTGCGTTATCGGCCACGGCGATGGGCCGGTGTCTTGCCCCCGTCACAGGGGACCGATAGCGTCTGATTCGCGTGAGTAGGCAAAGGGAGGGGACATGCCCAGGCTCTTTACCGGACTTGAAGTCCCCCGCGACGTCGCGTTCGCGCTGTCGCTGAAGCGCGGCGGCCTGATGGGTGCCCGATGGATCGATGCGGAAAATTACCACATCACCCTGCGCTTCATCGGCGACATCGACCATACAATGGCCGATGACGTGGCCGACACACTGGATCACCTGAGCCGCAGCGAGCCCTTCACGGTGCGCCTCGACCATCTCGATAGTTTCGGCGGCGACCGGCCCCGGGCGCTGTTTGCGGCGGTGGAGCCCAACCCGGCGCTTGTTCGGCTTCAGGCCGCCCAGGAGCGGCTGTTACAGCGGGTGGGGCTCGCGCCCGAAGGTCGGAAATTCACCCCGCATGTCACCCTCGCCCGGCTGAAGGGCAGCACCTCGATTGATGTCGCGCGCTACCTGGCCGAAGCGGGCCATTTCACGCCGCTCACCTTCACCGTCGGCCGATTCGTGCTGTTTTCCTCGCGCGAATCGCTCGGCGGCGGGCCCTATGTGGTGGAGTCTGCCTATCCGCTTGCAGCCTGATCGGATGGTTAACCTTTCCTTCACCGCCAGAGCGCAACAAGAATGGGCTGGATTTCCAGCGTCAAATTGCGGACAAGATTGCCTTAGATGGTCTCGCCGCAATAAAGGCGTACGACACTCCACTCGCTGCTGGCCGCGCAGATTCACTGCAGCGGCCCGGTGGCACACATGCGGGCAGGGATTTTCGGGCAATGACACTTTCACGTTTTGGACTGGCACTTGTGGCGCTGTGCGGCATGGCCGCGCCGACTCTTGCGCAGGACAACGGCATGAAGCAGCTGGGCACCTTCAAGTCCTGGACGGCATGGACCGGCAGTGATGCGAATGGCGTGATGTGCTATATCTCGGCTGAGCCGGAGGACTGGCAGCCGAAGGAAGCCAATGGCAACCCGGTCAAGCGCGACCCGATCCACTTCCTCGTCATCAACCGCAAGGCGCTCGGCACCAAAAACGAAGTGCAGACGCTGGTTGGCTATCCGCTCAGCACCTCGGTCGCCATCACCGTGGCCATTGATGGCAATGCCTATCCGATGATCGTCGAAGGTGAAGCCGCCTGGCTCGCCAACGAGTCCGATGAGCCCACGTTCGTGGAAGCGATGAAGGGCGGCTCGAAGCTCGTGGTCAACGGCACCTCGCAGCGCGGCACCAAGCTGACCGATACCTACAATCTGTCGGGCGTCACCGCAGCTCTCGGTGAAATCACCAAGGCCTGCAGCTAAATAATCGAACCATTTGCCCGTCCCGCGCGTTCAGCGCGAGACAGGCGGCAGGGGATTTCACATGCGTCGCGCCACGCTCGGGCTGGCTACGGCCCTCACCATCTTGGCTGCGCCCGTGTTCGCACAGGCCGTGAAGCAGATGGGCGAGTACCGCAGCTGGACGGCCTATGCCGCGACCGACACAACCGGCCCGGTGTGCTTTGCCATTTCCAAGCCGGTTTCGGTTGAGCCCATGCCCGATGGCTACACCGAGGCCTCGCTCTACCTGACCAACCGCCCCTCGGAAGGCGTCGCCGACGAGCTGAACCTGATTGCGGGCTATATGTTTGCGCCCGACACCCCGGCCATTGCCCTTGTCGATGGCCAGACCTTTGAGCTGTTTACGGAAAAGGACGGCGCCTGGTTGCGCAACGCCAGCGAGGCCACCAATCTGGCCAGCGCGCTGCGGGCCGGGACAACCCTCGTCATTGAAGGCACCAGCGACAAGGGCATCAAGATCACCGAAACCTTCTCGCTCTCCGGCGCCACCGCCGCCTCGCGGGCGATTTCAGACAACTGCACCGGCTAAGCCCTCTCGCCGTCGCCGCCCTCGCGGCATGGCAATCGCTTTTGCCGGGCTTTTTTGCGTTGCCGGGCATCCTGTGGTATGGCCAGCCGTCCCCCTTGACCCCGAGCCCGTCCGCCGATGAGCATCGCCCTTGATCTCGATCATCATGCCCATCCGGCCCGCAGGGCCGATGGCCGCACATCGCTCGTGGGGCTGATGAAGCCTGAACTGCGCGAAACACTCAGGGCTATCGGCCTTGATGAGCGCGAAGCCAAAATGCGCGCGACCCAGCTCTGGAACTGGATCTACCACAACGGCGTCACCGATTTTGAGCGGATGAGCAACATCCAGAAGGGCTTCCGGCAAACTCTCGCCGAAACCTTCAAGCTCGACCGGCCCGAAATCGTCACCGAACAGGTGTCGAATGATGGCACGCGCAAGTGGCTGTTCCGCTTCCGTGACCCGCTGAACCCGGGCCTGCCGCCGGTGGAAGTCGAGACGGTTTACATCCCCGAATCCGATCGTGGCACGCTGTGCGTATCCTCGCAGGTGGGCTGCACGCTCAATTGTTCGTTCTGCCACACCGGCACGCAGAAGCTGGTGCGCAACCTGACGGCGGGCGAAATTCTGGGCCAGATTTTGATGGCGCGCGAGCGGCTGGGCGATTTCCCCGGCGGGCAGCGTCCCGATGATGGCGGCCTCGTGCCCTCGGGCGAGACCCGCGCCGTGACCAATATCGTTATGATGGGCATGGGCGAACCGCTCTACAATTACGAGAGCGTGAAGCAGGCGCTGCTTATTGCCTCGGACGAAGCGGGCATCTCGCTTTCGAAGCGGCGCATCACGCTCTCCACCTCGGGCATTGTCCCCCAGATCGAGCCGGCGGGCCGCGAAATCGGCGTCATGCTGGCGATCTCGCTGCATGCCGTGCGCGATGACCTGCGCGACATCCTTGTGCCCATCAACAAGAAATGGCCGCTGAAAGACCTGCTCGAGGCCTGCCGCACTTACCCGGGCCTCTCGAACGCCCGCCGCATTACCTTTGAATATGTGATGCTGCGCGACATCAATGATTCCGATGCCGATGCGCGCGAACTGGTGCGGCTGCTTGCCGGTATTCCAGCGAAGATCAACCTGATCCCGTTCAACCCCTGGCCCGGCACCAATTACGAGTGCTCGACCTCGGCGCGGATCGAACAGTTCGCCGATATCGTCAATCGAGCCGGTTACGCGAGCCCGGTGCGCACCCCGCGCGGCCGCGATATTTTCGCCGCCTGCGGCCAGCTCAAATCGGCCAGCGAACGCCTGTCGAAAAAAGACCGCGACGCGCTCACGGCCTGATCGGCATCAGTCCTCGCCCCGCAGCCATTCCAGCTTATGGCGACCCTGCCCTGGCTCGCCCAGGATCTGCGCCAGCATGGGCAGCAGCACCCGCATTTCGCTTTCCAGCGTGTAGGGCGGGTTCACGATGATCATGCCCGTGCCATGCAGGGTCGGTGGGTTAGTGGCTGGCTTGATGCTGACTTCGGTGCGCAGGATTTTGGGAATACCGCAATCGCGCAGCGCCGAGATGAAATCATGCACGGCGCGCGTATCCTTGAGCGGATACCACAGCGCATAGACCCCGGAGGGAAACTTGCGGTGCGCCTTCATCAGCCCATCGACCAGGCGGATGAACTCGCCCTTTTCTTCGAACGGCGGATCGACCAGCACCAGCCCGCGCTTTTCCTTGGGCGGCAGATGCGCGTTGAGCGCCAGCCAGCCATCGAGCGCGATGGTCCGCACCTGAATGTCGCCCGCGAAGAGCTTGGATAGCCGCTCGGCATAGTCCGGGTGCAGCTCGAGCGCCTCAAGCCGGTCCTGCGGGCGGAACAGCTTGCGCACCAGCAGCGGCGAGCCGGGATAGGAGACGATCTTGCCGCCCGGGTTCATCTCGCGGATCACGGTGAAATAGGGTTCGCACAGCGGCACCGCGCGCTGCGGCAGTTCTGCCGCGAGCAGCCGGGCGATGCCCGACTTCCATTCGGGCGACCGCTGCGCGATTTCACCCGAAAGGTCGTACCGGCCGATACCCGCATGCGTATCGATGACCCGAAACGCGCCGGGCTTCTGCTTCATGTACTCCACCAGCCGGGTCAGCACGATGTGCTTCATCACATCGGCAAAGTTTCCGGCATGGAAGGCGTGCGAATAGTTCATGCGGGGGCACCGGAGATGGCTGGGCGGGGATTGCCAGATTTATGACGGCGAGCAATTGCACGCCAGCGGCCTGTTGAATAGGGTGCGCGCCAATTCCGGGCCCGTGCGGCCCCTTCGGATTTGGGCAAATGAGCAAAGACATCAAAAAAGTGGTCCTCGCCTATTCAGGCGGGCTCGACACGTCGATCATCCTCAAGTGGCTGCAGGAAACCTACCGCTGCGAAGTCATCACCTTCACCGCTGACCTTGGGCAGGGCGAAGAGCTGGAACCGGCGCGCAAAAAAGCCGAGCTGATGGGCATCAAGGAAATCCACATCGAGGATCTGCGCGAGGAATTCGTGCGGGACTATGTGTTCCCGATGTTCCGCGCCAATGCCATGTACGAGGGGCTCTATCTCCTCGGCACCTCGATTGCCCGCCCGCTGATCGCCAAGCGTCTCGTCGAGATTGCCGAGGCCTCTGGCGCTGATGCGGTGTCGCATGGCGCCACCGGCAAGGGCAATGATCAGGTCCGCTTCGAATTGACCGCCAATGCGCTCAACCCGTCGATCCGCGTCATCGCCCCGTGGCGCGAGTGGGATCTGATGAGCCGCACGCGGCTCATTGAATATGCTGAACAGCACCAGATCCCCATTGCCAAGGACAAGCGCGGCGATGCGCCCTTCTCGGTTGATGCCAACCTGCTGCACACCTCGTCGGAAGGCAAAGTGCTCGAAGACCCGGCCGAGCCGGCACCGGACTATGTGTTCCAGCGCACCGTCGACCCGGAAAAAGCTCCTGACCAGCCCGAATTCGTCAAGATCGGCTTTGAAAAAGGCGATGCGGTCTCGGTCAACGGCCAGCGCCTGTCTCCCGCCATGCTCCTGACCAAGCTCAACGAACTGGGCGGCAAGCACGGCGTGGGCCGGCTCGACCTCGTGGAAAATCGCTTTGTCGGCATGAAGTCGCGCGGCGTCTACGAGACTCCGGGCGGCACCGTGCTGTGGTTCGCACACCGCGGCATCGAGTCCATTACGCTCGACCGCGGCCAGGCTCACCTCAAGGACGAGCTGATGCCGCGCTATGCCGAGCTGATCTACAACGGCTTCTGGTTCTCGCCCGAGCGCGACATGCTGCAGGCGTTGATCGACAAGAGCCAGGAATATGTGACCGGCGAAGTGACGGTGAAGCTGTTCAAGGGTTCGGCCAATGTGGTGGCGCGGACCTCGCCCTACTCGCTGTATTCGATGGACCTCGTGACCTTCGAAGAAGGCGCCGTGGCCTATGACCACAAGGACGCCGAGGGCTTCATCCGCCTCAACGGCCTGCGGCTCAAAACCTTCGCCGCGCGCCGTCTGCGCGTCGGCAAGCCCTGAGCGGCGTTAATCCGGTCCGCCGCATTTTAATCAACTGTTGAAGGTCGGTTTCAACTGACCTTCAACCAGCCGCCCGACACTGGCCCCTGAACAAAAGTCAGGTGGGCCGCAAGGTGAGTGCCAAACGCAAAACGAGGACCGGGATAGAGGCCGCGCTGATGAGCGCCGCCCTCAACTCCATGCCGCACGCGTTTTCCGTCTGGTCCGATGATCTCCAGCTCCTGTGCTGGAATGCATCCTTTGCCGAAATCAACGGTATCGATGCCCGCACCCTGAAAGCCGGGCTGAGTCTGGCCGAGGCTGCAGCGCTGGCCGTCGCGGCCGGAGCCCGTCCGCATCTGTCCGCGCCGCTGCTCATACGGCTTATCCGGCGGCAGTTTGCCCGCAGCCGCTCCGGCATCCGCATCCACCAATATGAAACCCTGTTCGGCAGTCGGCTCACGGCGATCACGCATGAGCATGTCATCGGGCTCGGCTGGGTGGTGACGCAGACGGATGTGACTGACACCACCATCGCCACCGAGGCCATGCAGCGTCGCCAGCAGGAAATCGACCACCAGCGCATGCGGCTCGAAGCCGCCGTGAACAACATGGCGCAGGGCATCAGCATGTTCGATTCGCAATTGCGGCTCGTGATCTGCAACGAGCCGTACCGGCGCATCTACAAGCTGCCGACCACGCTGGTGCAGCCCGGCACGCCCCTCGAAGCTATTGTCGACCATCTGTTCGCCAATGGCATGATGAACCGGCTGGCGCGTGACAGCTATCTGGAGCAGCGCCGCCAGACCGCCATCCGGCGCGAGCGCAGCCGCATCGTCAACCAGTTCCACGGCCGCACCATCATGGTGCAGAATCATCCCATGCGTGACGGTGGCTTTGTGACCACCCACGAGGATGTGACCGAGCAGCGCGAGAAGGAAGACCGCATCCGCCACATGGCGCGGCACGATGCCCTGACCTCCCTGGCCAACCGCTCGCAGTTTCTTGAAGTCATGAGCGATGTCGAAACCCGGCTGGCCCATGGCGAGGCCGCCGCCGTGCTGTGCATTGATCTCGATCGCTTCAAGCCCGTCAACGACACGCTGGGCCATGCCGTTGGTGATCTTGTTTTGCAGGAAGTGGCGCGGCGCCTTTTGGGGCTCTGTCGGCCCGGCGATCTGCTCGCCCGGCTGGGCGGCGACGAATTCGCCATCGTGCTGCGCGCCGTCGATGGGCGGTCGATTCCCGGCTCAGTGGCCGAACGGATCGTTGAGGCCATTAGCCAACCTTTCCAGATCGACGGTCACCAGATCGCCATCGGCGCCAGTGTCGGCATTGCCCTCGCCCCCCGCGACGGCATCACGTCCGAACGGCTGATGACCAACGCCGATCTGGCGCTCTATCAGGCCAAGGGCGACGGCCGCTCGGGCTATCAGTTCTTCACCCCGGAAATGAGTGAGGCCGTTGAAAGCCGCCGGGCCATTGAGAACGGCCTGCGTCACGCGCTCGATAACAATGGCCTGCATCTGGTTTTCCAGCCCTTGATGGATCTGAAGCGCCACCGGATCACCTGTTGCGAGGCCCTGTTGCGCTGGACCCGCGCTGACGGGACCGTCGCCTCACCGGCCGAATTCATTCCCGTGGCCGAGGAAACCGGGATGATCGTGCCCATCGGCGAATGGGTGCTGCGCAAAGCCTGCGACACCGCCGCGACCTGGCCCGATCATGTGCGGGTGGCCGTCAATCTCTCCGCCGCCCAGTTCAAGATGAACGGCCTGTGCGACACGGTGGACCGGGCGCTGGCCGATAGCGGGTTGCCCGCCCACAGGCTGGAACTGGAAATCACCGAGTCGCTGCTGCTCAGCGCCAGTGATACGACGCTCGACACCCTGCATCGCCTCCGCCGCATGGGGGTCCGCATCTGCATGGACGATTTCGGCGCGGGCTATTGCGCCCTCAGCTATCTGCGGAATTTCCCCTTCGACAAGATCAAGATCGACCGTTCCTTCCTGTCGGGGGATTCCTGGACGCGTGACGGCATTGCCGTGGTGCGCGCCGTAGTGGGTCTGGGCCGCGCTTTCGACATGGCGATTGTCGCCGAGGGCGTCGAGACCAAAGAGCAAAGCGATGCCGTGCGCGCTGAAGGCTGCGACGAAGCGCAGGGCTTCCTGTTCTACCGGGGCCTGCCGGACGACCAGATTTACGCGCTGCTGAAGGACCAGAATCCACCCCTGAATCTGGTCCAGCAGCGCGCCTGACCGCCTGCCGCGCGGCTGCCATTCGGCGATTTGTCTTGAGAATGCCACCCGGCTCCGCTATGGGGCGCTTCAACTCTCCCCAATTTCTGATCGGCCGCCCACAATGTCCTTGCGAAACATCGCAATCATCGCCCACGTCGACCATGGCAAGACAACGCTCATCGACGTGCTGCTGAAGCAGTCGGGTTCGTTCCGCGACAACCAGCGCGTTGAAGAGCGCGCCATGGATTCCAACGATCTCGAACGCGAGCGCGGCATCACCATTCTTGCCAAGGTGACCTCGCTCGTGTGGAAAGACACGCGCATCAATATCGTCGATACGCCCGGCCACGCCGATTTCGGCGGTGAAGTCGAACGCATCCTGTCGATGGTCGATGGCGTGGTAATCCTCGTCGATGCCGCTGAAGGCCCGATGCCCCAGACCAAGTTCGTGCTGGGCAAGGCGCTGGGCCGTGGCCTGCGTCCCATCGTGGCGATCAACAAGATCGACCGCCCCGACGAGCGCCACCTCGAAGTGCTCGAAGAAATCTTCGATCTGTTCATTGCGCTGGAAGCTACGCCCGAGCAGCTCGATTTCCCGGTGCTCTACGGTTCGGCCAAGCAGGGCTGGATGAGCGACAAGCCGGAAGGCCCGAAGACCGATCTCGGCCCGCTGCTCGACCGCGTTCTCAGCTATGTGAAGGAGCCGACGGTCGAAGAAGGCCCGTTCCGCATGCTGGTGACCACCATCGAGCGCAACCCCTTCCTCGGTCGCGTCCTGACCGGTCGCATCACCTCCGGCCAGGTCAAGGCCGGTGACCCCGTGCATTCGCTCACCGTCGATGGCGGCGAAGTGGAAAAGGGCCGCGTCTCGAAGGTCCTCGCCTTCCGCGGTCTAGAGCGCCAGCCGATCGATATCGGCGAAGCGGGCGATATCATCGCCATCGCTGGTCTTGAAACAACCACGGTGTCGAACACCATCACCATTCCCTCGGTCAACGTGCCCCTGCCGGCCCGTCCGATTGATCCCCCGACCCTGTCGGTGACTTTCCGCATCAACGATGGTCCGCTGGCCGGTCGCGAAGGCGACAAGGTTCAGTCGCGTGTCATTCGTGATCGCCTCATGCGCGAAGCCGAAGGCAACGTGGCCATCCGCGTCACGCCCGGCACCGATGGCGACAGCTTCGATGTGGCCGGCCGCGGCGAATTGCAGCTTGCCGTGCTGATCGAAACCATGCGCCGCGAAGGCTTCGAACTGACCATCGGCCGCCCCCGCGTGGTCTTCCGCGAGGAAAATGGCCAGAAGCTCGAGCCGATCGAAGAAGTCATCATCGACGTTGATGATGAGCATTCGGGCGTGGTCGTGCAGAAGCTGACCGAACGCAAGGGCGACCTTGTGGACATGCGTCCCTCGGGCACCGGCCGCACGCGTCTGCGCTTCTTCGTGCCGACCCGCTCGCTCATCGGCTACCAGCCTGAACTGCTGTCGGATACGCGCGGCACGGCCATCTTCAACCGGCTGTTCCACGAATATCAGCCCTTCAAGGGCGCGCTGCCCGGTCGCCGCACCGGCGTGCTGATCTCGAACGCTACCGGCGTTTCCGTGACCTATGCGCTCTGGAACCTCGAGGAACGCGGGCCGATGATGATCGATGCCGGCGTCGATGTGTACGAAGGCATGATCATTGGCGAGCACAGCCGCGAAAACGACCTTGAGGTGAACCCCCTCAAGGGCAAGCAGCTGACCAACATCCGCACCACGTCGAAAGACGAGGCCGTGCGCCTGACCACCCCGAAGAAGCTGACTCTCGAACAGTCGCTCGGCTACATCGCCGATGACGAATATGTGGAAGTCACGCCGAAATCGATCCGGCTGCGCAAGGTTGCCCTTGACCCGAACGAGCGCAAGAAGTTGATGCGCGCATCGAAGGCGGGCTAAGCACAAACCCTGGGGGAAGATGTCGTGGCGAACTGGATCATCGAGACCATCGGTCAGTTCGGCTACCTCGGCATCTTCCTTCTGATGGTGCTTGAATCACTCTTTCCGCCCATTCCCTCTGAGCTCGTGATCCCCTTTGCCGGGTTCGCCGCCATGCAGGGGACGCTGAGCCTCCCCGGCGTCATTGCCGCAGCGACGCTCGGAGCGCTGGCGGGCATGGTGCCCTGGTATATCGCCGGGCGCCTGTTCGGGCTGGGCCGCCTGCGTGCCCTCGCCAACCGGTTCGGCCGGGTCTTCACCCTCAACGCCGAGGAAGTCGATACGGCCACCGAGGCGTTTCGCCGTCATGGGCCGATCATCGTGTTGGTGGGGCGGCTGCTGCCGATCATCCGCACCCTGATCTCGGTGCCAGCCGGGCTTGCGCGCATGCCGGCACACCTGTTTTTCGCTGCATCGCTCGTAGGCGCCCTGATCTGGAACCTGATCCTCGTCGGCGCCGGTGCACTGCTGGCCGCCAATTACGGCCTCGTTGAAAAATGGCTCGATCCGGTCACGACTCTGGTGATCGTTTCGGTCGTCGCCATCTACATTTACCGGTTCATCCGCTGGCGCCCGGGCGGCGCGGCCTAAACACCGGGCAGACAACCAGCTTTCCGCGCTTGCCGAGCCGGGGCGGCTTCACTATCTCTTCGACAATCATAATTTGAGGTGACCGGCATGTACGCTCTGCTCGCAACGCTCTCCATGGTGCTTCAGCTCGTCTGGCTGGTGTTCATCATCATGATCATCATGAGCTGGCTGATCGGCTTCAACATCATCAATACGCGCAACGCTTTCGTGTCGGGCCTGTGGCGCATTGTGAACCAGATCACCGATCCGATCCTGCGTCCGATCCGCCGCGTCGTGCCGCCCGTTGGGGGCCTCGACCTGTCGCCGATCATCGTGTTCATCATCATCTTCTTCCTGCAGAGCTTTATCTCGCGCGATCTGCCGCAGTGGCTTGGTCTCGCCGGCTGACGACCCGCTGACGCCCGGGGGGCGGCATTATGCCCGCCTTTACCCCCACGACGACCGGCATCCGCCTCTATCTGCGCGTCACGCCCAATGCGGGGCGTGATGGGGTCGACGGGGTGGAAACCCGCGACAATGGCGAGGCCGTGCTGCGGGTGCGTGTTGCCGCCGTACCCGATAAGGGCAAGGCCAATGTCGCGGCCATCGCGCTGGTCGCCCGGGCGCTCGGGTGCCCGCGCTCATCCATTACGCTGGTGAGCGGCGAAACCGCCCGGTTCAAGACCCTGCTCGTCACCGGCGATCCGGTCGAACTCGCATCCAAAATGGTCATAATCGAATCATCGGGGGCCTAGTCGAGCAGCCCCGTTGCGTCAACAGCGACAATTTGGCACAACTTACGCACTCCGGGGGGAGGAGGAAGGCGTTCGGCGCTGAGTCGATAGCCTGGCTAGGGGAGTTCTCCTCGGCGGAATGTTCAATTCCGGGGGGACCCATCAATGACTTTATTGCTTTGGGCGATCGTCGTGTGCGGTGCACTGTCGATCGTATATGGCGTTGTCACCACGCAGGGCCTGATGCGGGCCGATGCAGGCTCAGCGCGCATGCAGGAAATATCGGCAGCCGTGCGCGAAGGCGCTTCGGCCTATCTGCGCCGTCAGTACGCAACCATCGCGCTTGTGGGCGTGGTGATTTTCATCCTCGCCTTCTTCTTTTTGGGCACGCTCGCCGCCATCGGCTTTCTCATCGGCGCGGTGCTCTCAGGCGCGGCCGGCTTTATCGGCATGAATGTGTCGGTACGGGCCAATGTGCGGGTAGCTCAGGCGGCGACCCAATCCCTTGCAGGCGGGCTTGATCTTGCCTTCAAGGCCGGTGCCGTCACCGGCCTGCTGGTCGCGGGCCTGGGCCTGTTGGGCGTCACGCTCTACTTCATGGTGCTCACCCAGATGCTGGGCTACGCACCCACCAGCCGCACCGTGATTGATGCGCTGGTGTCGCTGTCATTCGGCGCGTCGCTGATTTCGATCTTCGCGCGCCTTGGCGGCGGTATCTTCACCAAGGGTGCCGACGTGGGCGGTGACATGGTGGGCAAGGTTGAGGCGGGCATCCCCGAGGATGATCCGCGCAACCCGGCCACCATTGCCGACAACGTGGGCGATAATGTTGGCGATTGTGCCGGCATGGCCGCCGACCTGTTTGAAACCTATGTGGTGACGGCCGTCGCCACGATGGTGCTGGCGGCCATCGTGCTGCCTGATGCCTTCAAGCTGGCGGGCATGGTGTTGCCGCTGGCCATTGGCGGTGCGTGCGTCGTGACCTCGATCATCGGCACGTATTTCGTCAAGCTGGGCAATGACAACAACATCATGAACGCCCTCTACAAGGGCCTGATCGCCACCGGCGTGCTGTCGCTGGTTGCGCTCCTGCCCGTGCTGGCCTGGGTGTTCGGTGATCTCAATGCGCCGATCGGCACGGCCGCCAAGGCCTTCACACCGTGGAGCCTGTTCTGGTGCGGTGTCGCTGGTCTCGTCATCACCGCGCTGCTGGTGGTGATTACCGAATATTACACCGCCACCGGCAAGCGGCCGGTCAATTCCATCGCTGAAGCCTCGGTCACCGGGCACGGCACCAACGTCATTCAGGGCCTTGCCGTCTCGCTGGAGGCAACGGCCCTGCCCGCGCTGGTGATTGTGGTCGGCATCATTGTCACCAACAACCTCGCCGGGCTCTTCGGCATTGCCTTCGCCGTCACCACCATGTTGGCGCTCGCGGGCATGATCGTGGCGCTCGATGCCTTCGGCCCGGTTACCGACAATGCCGGTGGCATTGCCGAAATGGCGGGTCTGCCCAAGGAAGTGCGCCACAATACCGATGCGCTCGATGCCGTGGGCAACACCACCAAGGCCGTCACCAAGGGCTATGCCATCGGCTCGGCCGGTCTTGGCGCTCTGGTGCTGTTCGCCGCCTATACGCAGGATCTGACCTACTTCTCGTCGCTACCCGACGCCCCGGCGATCTTCAGGGGTCTCGGTACGCTCACCTTCTCGCTGGCCGACCCCTATGTCGTGGTCGGGCTGCTGTTCGGCGGGCTGCTGCCCTTCCTGTTCGGCGGCATGTCGATGACCGCCGTGGGCCGCGCCGCCCAATCGGTGGTGGTCGAAGTCCGGCGCCAGTTCAAGGAGAAGCCGGGTATCATGAAGGGCACTGAAAAGCCCGATTATGGTCGCGCGGTGGATATGCTCACCCGCGCCGCCATCCGCGAAATGATCGTGCCGTCACTTCTGCCGGTGCTGTCGCCCATCGTGGTGTTTGTCGTGATCAACTGGATTGCCGGACCGGCGGCGGCCTTCTCGTCGCTCGGCGCCATGCTGATGGGTGTGATCGTCACCGGGCTCTTCGTCGCCATTTCGATGACGGCCGGCGGCGGTGCCTGGGACAATGCGAAGAAATCGTTCGAAGATGGCTTCGTTGACTCCCATGGGGTCAAGCACCTCAAGGGCTCAGACGCGCACAAGGCATCGGTCACGGGCGATACCGTGGGCGACCCCTACAAGGACACTGCCGGCCCGGCCGTGAACCCGATGATCAAAATCACGAACATCGTGGCGCTGCTGCTGCTTGCCGTGCTGGCCCATATGGGTGGCGTGGCCTGATCCAAAGGCGACCACAAAACACGAAGGCCGGGAGCGATCCCGGCCTTTTTTGTTGGACCAGTTGTCCTTGTCCGCGACAGTCCAAACTCAGGCGGTCGCGCTGCGCCACAAGACCCGCTCCGCCAAGTCCGCTTCCCCAGCGCTTACCGCACGATTGCCCTCAGCCTTCCGGCCGGAACCGCCATTTGCGTTCAATCGCCGCCGCAAGGTCGACGTTGTGCCGGCGCGCGAGGACCACGATCATCCCGAACGAGTCCGCCAGTTCGTCGGCGAGGGAATGCTTCAGGTCCTCCGCGGTAAGAGGTTCCTTGATCCGGGACCTCCCGGTCAGCCGGTTGTTGGCCTGCACCAGTTCGCCGATTTCCTCGAGCAACTTCATCATCAACCAGTCATCGCTTCGGTCGAAATTGTAGCGGCGCGCATAGCTTTCTGAGGCCGCCTCTAACTGATCCATCAGGGTGCTTATCGACATGTGCGATGCTCCGATTCTCAAGCCGTGAGAGTCGCAGTGAGTGCGTGGTTCCCTGCTTCAGGCAACCGCGTCTCGGTGTCAGGATTGCTTTTCCACCAGCAATTCCGAGGCCTCAATGTCGAGAGCGGCGGCCAGCGCCTCAATCGTGTCTATGGTGAGGTTCATGTGCCCGCCTTCGATGCGGCTGACATAGGCCTGATCGGACCCGATCCGCAGACCAAGTTCCTCTTGTGACAGGTTCAGCAACTGGCGACGATCGCGCACCAGAGCGCCGAGGCGTTTCTTCAGTTCCATGGCACGAATGGAGCCGTGAAGGCTTGCCTATCGCTATGCGTTTAAATACATATTTCTGTATTTTCAGCACCTTCCGGGGGGCAATAGTCGTGGATAGCTACAATTTCTGGCGCGACCTGCTCGATACATACCAGTCCCTTTCCGATGGTCTAAAGCTCATGTGGCTGGTTATTCCGCCTGCTTTTGTGCTGGCGCTGGTCATGCTGCTGCGCCGCCGCGTGGCCCCCGCGCCGCTGCCGGGCGTAGTGCTCTACTCGGTGGCGCGCGATGCAGCGGGGCAGGTTCATGTCGTTGATCACACCGCCTTGAGGGAAGTCACGGCGGACGAGGGCACCATCCCCCGCCTGAGCCTGGATGTGTCGCGGCTCGGGAGGTAAGCGCCCGGTCTAATGGAAATTTCGCCCCACGGGCAGCGCCGCCTGCGCCAGCCGCCGGTCGGACTCCTCGCGTCGGCGCTGGGCGTCATCGCGGCCGGGATGCGGCCCCGAGCGGCCCTCATCGCCCCGCGCCAACACCGCATCGCCAATCGGCAGGCCCTGCGCCAGAGCGACAAGGCGCGGGGTGAGATCGTAAAAATCCCGGGCGATCACATGGGTGACCAGCCCCTCGCGCTGCACCTGCCCGCGCACGGCCAGCACCCGCGCACCAAGCACGGCCCGGCGATTGCTCTCGAACACCTTGGGCCAGACGATGATATTGGCGACGCCGGTTTCATCTTCCAGCGTGGAAAAAATCACCCCGGCCGCCGTGCCCGGCCGTTGCCGCACCAGCACCAGCCCGGCCACTTCGACAATTGCTCCATTGCCGGTTTCGGCCAGTTGCGCGCAGGTCAGAGTGCGCCGCTGGCCCAGTTCGGCGCGGATGAACTGCAGCGGATGGCCCTTCAACGATAAAGACAGCGCCCGATAGTCATGCACCACCGATTCACCGGGCGGCATGGGGGGCAGATTGGCATCGGGTTCGCTATCGGCTGAAGGCCGGGGTGCCGCTGCAAACAGCGGCAGGTCTTCGGCCCCGGCCCGACCCAGCAAGCCGCGCACGGCCCACAGTGCATCGCGCCGGTTGAGCCCCAGCGAAGCAAAGGCATCGGCCTCGGCCAGCCGTTCGAGCGTGGAGAGGGGCAGCCCGGTACGCAGCCAAAGATCGCGCACGGAATCATAGCCGCTGCCGCGCCGCGCCACGATCAGATTGGCATGATCCTCGCGCAGGCCGGTGATCTGGCTGAGCCCAAGCCGGATGGCATGGGTCGAGCGGATATCATCGGCCATGCTCTGATGCAGCGGCCTGAGCCGCGCCGCCGCCGGATCATGCGCTTCAAGCACATGCCAGTAGTCCGAGCGGTTGATATCGGCCTCCCGCACCTCAACCCCATGCTCCTCGACATCGCGGACGATCTGCGCGGGCGCGTAAAAGCCCATCGGCTGGCTGTTGAGCAGGGCACAGGCAAACACATCGGGATAGTGGCACTTGAACCAGCACGAGGCGTAAACGAGGAGCGCGAAACTCGCCGCATGGCTTTCCGGAAAGCCATATTCGCCAAAGCCCTGAATCTGGCTGAAGCAGCGCTTGGCGAAATCGAGCGTGTAGCCATTGTTCACCATGCCCGAAATGAACTCGGCCCCGAACTGCGCAATGCGCCCGTTGCGCTTCCACGCCGCCATGGCCCGCCGCAACTGGTCGGCCTTGCCGGCGCTGAATCCCGCGCCCACAATGGCAATCTGCATGGCCTGTTCCTGGAACAGCGGCACGCCCAGCGTGCGGCTCAGCACCGCCTCCAGCTCGGGCTTGGGGAACGTAACCTTCTCCTTGGCCTGCCGCCGTTGCAGATAGGGGTGCACCATGCCGCCCTGAATGGGGCCGGGGCGCACAATCGCCACCTCGATCACGAGATCATAAAACTCGGCCGGCTTCAGCCGCGGCAGCATCGACATCTGCGCGCGGCTCTCGATCTGGAACACCCCAATCGTGTCGGCCCGCTGGATCATGCGATAGACCGGGGCCTTCAGCACCGGGTCGCGCTCCTCTTCCATCAGGTCGGCGAGGCTCGCGTGTACGCCGTAATGGCTGCGGAGCAGCTCGAAGCTCCGCCTGAGACAACTGAGCATGCCGAGCGCGAGAATATCGACCTTCAGAATGCCCAGCGCATCAATATCATCCTTGTCCCACTCGATGATGGTGCGGCTCTCCATCGCCGTCTTGCCGATGGGCACCAGCGTATCGAGCTGGTCGCGCGTGATGACGAAGCCGCCCACATGCTGGCTCAAATGCCGGGGGAAGGATTTCAGCACCGCCACAATGTCGAGCACATGGTTGAGCGTCAGGTCGTTGGGGTCGAGCCCGATACCCCTGAGATCATCGCGGTTAACCGTGGAGCCCCAGCCCCAGTGCATCTGGTTGAGCGCCGCAATGATATCGTCGGAAAGGCCAAACACCTTGGCCACCTCGCGCAGCGCACTGCGCGAGCGATAGCTGATGACCGTTGCCGTCAGCCCCGTCCGCCGCCCGCCGTATTTTTTATAGACATACTGCATCACCTCCTCGCGCCGCTCATGCTCGAAATCGACATCGATATCGGGCGGCTCGTTGCGCTCGGTGGAAATGAAGCGGCCAAACACGAGATTGCCACTGACCGGGTTTACCTCGGTAATGCCGAGGCAATAGCACACCATGGAATTGGCGGCCGAACCGCGCCCCTGACACAGGATGCCGCGCTCGTGCCGGGCAAAGCGCACGATATCCTCAACGGTGAGGAAATAGGCGGCATAGCCCAGCTGCTCGATCAGCGTCAGCTCGCGACGCACCCCTTCCTGCACCAGATCAGGAATGCCGCCGGGGTAGCGGTTCGCCGCTCCGGCCCAGGTGAGACGCTCCAGCGTCTGTTGTGCGGTTTCGCCATTGCCGATGGTTTCATCCGGATAATTGTAGCGCAGCTGATCGAGCGAAAAGCCGATCCGCGCCAGCAGTCGCCCGGTTTCTGCCAGCGCGTCGGGATGGTCAACGAACAGCCGGGCCATCTCGCGCGGCGGCTTGAGGTGGCGTTCGGCGTTCTGCTCAAGCCGCCGCCCGGCGGTCTCGAGCGTCAGATGCTCGCGGATACAGGTCACCACATCATGCAGAATCCGCCGTTCGGGGCTGTGATACAGCACATCGTTGATGGCGATCATCGGCGCACCGGCGGCTTTCGCCAAAGCCGCAATCCGGTTGAGATGGGCCCGATCCTGCCCGCGATAGCGCACCGCGCCGCCGATCCACACCGCACCGGGACACTGCGCCAGAAGATCCGCCAGCAGCGGGGCAACGCTATCGGGCATCTCATCGGGGGGCATGACGATCAACAGCTGGCCCGCCAGCGCCTGGGTAAGATCGGCGCGATACAGGCTGCATGTCCCCTTTTCGCCGCGCAGATTGCCCTGGCTCAACAGCTGGCACAGCCGACCATAGGCCGCCCGATCCGTGGGGTAAGCGATGATGTCGGGCGTCTCGTCGGCAAAAACCAGCCGTACCCCCACCACAAAGCGGAAGCCGGGGTAGGTTTCGCTCACCTCACGCAAAGCGACATGCGCCCGCACCACTCCGGCAAAGCTGTTGCGGTCAGCCAGCCCCATGCCCGAAAGCCCGAGCGCCGCCGCAGCGGCCACCAGTTCCCCGGGATGCGACCCGGCCCGCAGGAACGAGAAATTGCTGGTCACCGCCAGTTCGGCATAGGCCGGTTCTGGCGGCGGCTGAGGCCGTTGGCGGCGCAGCGCCGGCAGCTGGATAACCGGGTCTGTCATGGAAACAGCCCATGCAGGAACCAGCGCGGCTCGGCCATGCTGCCATAGAGCCCTTCGCGGAAAATCCAGAAGCGCCGTCCGCCATCATCCTCGGCATTGTAATAGTCGCGCAGCACATCCTCGGGCGTGAAGCCGGGATCAGCCATAGCGGCAACACTGTTGGGGGCGGCGGTGGCGGGCAGCAGCAGGCCCAGCGTCTTACCGCTGCGCCACCACTCGGCCTCGATCCGTTCGGGCCCCGAAGCCCGCACGATGCGATAGGCCACCCGCCGCCAGATCATGCGGATGGGCGGACCATCGGGCACTTCGGCAATGATCTCCACTTCCTCGGGCCGCGGCAGAAGACGCAGCGGCCGCTCCGCGGCAGGCCCCCCAGCCTTATCCGGCTTGGCGGATGGCGCCTCAAGAATCGGCACCAGCCGCGCCGCCCGCTCGGGCATGTGCGTATCCACCGGCACGCTGGTGAGCAGCGCCTCGCGCCCCAGGCGGCTGGTCATCCGGTCATAAAGCCGCGCCAGATCATCGGTCCCGTCCGGGGCTTCAAAAGCCGTGATCTGTCGGCTTTCGAGCGGCGAGGTGACCGCCGCCACCAGCCGGATCATGTCGATGCCGAAGCCGGGATCATATTCACCTTCCAGCCGTTCAGCGCGGTGCGCAAAAAGCTGGGCAATATGGCCAGGGTCGCGCGTAGCGCGTGCTGCATGCACCGAGAGCGTCATCACCTTGTGGTCGACGCGGTACAAAAACAGATGGAACGTCTGGGCGCCCAGCCCCTCGTCTGCCAGGTGATGGCTGAGCCCCACCGCCAGATCGCGCGCCGTGGTGATGACATCATCGATATAGCCGATGGGTTCGGCAAAGCGGCGCTCGGCCGAAAGCTCGCCCTCCGGCAGGCGCGGGGTGATCCGCTCCGCAAGCCGCCCCAGCGCCTGATCGAGCCGCGTCACCACCGTGCCAAAGCGCGCCTCCATGCCTTTGCGGTCGCGGCCGTAAAGCGACCCGATGGTCTTGAGCCCCATGCGCGCCAATTGGGCCGCTTCCGGCTCAGGAAGCCGCAGCGCCGCGACCGGCAGGTTGGCGAGCCCCCCCTCCTCTTCGCCCGAAGGCAGGATACCGGGTGCAAAATGCGCCAGCGCCCAGGCCGCCCCCACCGTATCGGCAATGGCTCCGGTCACGGTGAAGCCCAGCCTGCGCAACCGCAGCAGCAGCGTATCGAGCATCCGCGCCTCGCCGCCGAACAGGTGCGTAACCCCGGCGATATCGAGCACCAGATCGCCATAGGCCGCGCTGTCTTCCAGCACGGTCACCAGCGGGCTGGCGTTGGAATGCCAATCAGCAAAATCGGCAAAGACCCGCGCCAGCCACGGCCGGTCGATCTCGCGCAACTCAAGATCGGGCACCTGGGCGCGCGCATCGGGCACGGATTGGCCGGGCGCCAGCCCCAGCCGCGTCGATTTAAGATCAACCGCCGCAAGGCGCATGGCACCCTTCTGCCGCTCCCACAGCGCCAGCGGACGCTGGCTGCCGGCCAGCGTCGGATCAGCCCGTTTGAGACAATCCGTGGCCCAGCGGGGCAGAAACAGAGCCAGATGGCGGCGCGACCCGCTGGGGGTCGCGATCGGCAGGGGAACGGTCTGGGGTAACGGTTTCAGCACAGATGAAGCCATGATGAGTCCAATCAACGAGAAGACGCGTGCCTTCGACGCGACCATCAAGCTGGCCGAGACGGCTGCGTTCGAGTTCAATGAGAAAGCGCGGACGGCCGGGGGCGCGGGCATCAAAGGCCTGAGGCTGGGTCAAAGCCGGGCTGACCGCCCAGCGCAGATGAGCCGCGCTCATCGCCCGATCCTGCCCGTAGCGGATAATCAGCGCCGAAGCGCCCGAGGACGCTGCCCGCATGCTCAACCGGCGCGAAGCCGTGAAATCGAGCCCCTTGGGTGGCGTCGCAAGATCCGCGATCACCGCTGCCACGGCGCGGCAGCCAAGCGCCTCTTCCATAGCCCAGAGCAGATCGGAAAGACTGCTCAACCGCCCGAAAATCACCCGGCTCGGATCAAGTCCGAAGCTCGATAGGCCCGGCGCGTAGGGTAGCCCGATTTCCTGCCCATCAGCCGCCAGATGCAGATGCAGCACCGCGTGCCGTGCCCCGCCAACCAGCGGACGCACCAGCCCGAAGGCGAGGCCCAGGGCGAGACCCGATTCGCGCGGGTGGCTGGCGTAAATATCGTGCAGCAATCCCGCAGGCGGCGAGAGCAGCCCCAAGGGACCCTGCCCCTGGTGCTGGGCAGGCTTGGGCCCGAGGGCCGGGCGGTTCTCGATCGTTGTGATGCTCTGGCGGAGTGCTTCAAGTGTAGAGAGGGGCTGCATAGAACCACCTCCTGTTGTTCCAATGAGAACAAAAGAAGAACACCAGAGTCTGGTTGCGAGTCAAGCGCCCAAAAACAATGAACGCGGGAGAGACCGGAAAGGCACACCCCTCGCCGGGCAAGACGGGGTGCCGCGCTTTTGCCTTCACGCGGGCGCAGCGAGCCTCTATCTATGCCGTCCTGAACCGGAGCCCCTGATGTTCGACGCGCTCAAAAAACTGTTCTCGCGCCAGGTAACGCAAACCGGGCCAATGGAGCCGCGCCTCGCGGTGGCCGCTATCCTCGTGCACCTCGCCGCCATCGACGGCGACACCAGCGAGCGCGAGCAGGGCCTGTTGCGCGGCGCGCTGAAAACCCATTATGGCCTTGATGATGCAACAGTTGATCGGCTGATCGACGATGCCCGGGTGCGCGACCAGGACTCCGTTGATTTCTACGGCTTCACCTCGACCCTCTCCGCCCTCGACTCCGCAGAGAAGCTGACCATCATCCGCATGATGTGGACCGTGGTGTTTGCCGACCGGCAAAACCACGAGCTGGAAGACAATATGGTCTGGCGCATTGCCGAACTCATTGGCGTTCCGGCCCGCGAGCGCATGCTGCTGCGCGCTGAAGTCGCCAAGGCCTGAGCCTGTTCACCAGGCTTTGAACGGCCCGAACGGGCGCGGTGCATCGTCGCAGTCGAAGGTCCGCGCCAGCGTATCGGCGGCCTCGCGCGCCTTCTCATTGGCATCCGGGTTGGCCCGCGCATCGATATAGGCCACCTGGCAGGTCGCACCCTTGCCGAGCCGCGTGACCACCAGAACCTCGCCCGACGCCTCGCCCTCAGCCTCGAGCCGAAACCGCAGGATGGTGGCGAACGGCTTCAGCCCGCCCCCGGCCGGCGCCAGCCGCCACTCGATCTTTTCGCCCACCGTGTTGAAGGGCGGCAAGGATTGCTCCGCCGCTTTTTCCGTGGTCGATTCAAGGCCATAGGAAACGAGAAACCGCAGGTCGCTTTCAGCCACCATGACCGGAATGCCCCGATACCCGGGGCAGGCCCACACCGTGCCGAAATCATCGGTCTGATCGACACTGCACTGGCCGAGATCGAGATCGGTATAGGCCGATGTCGCCTCCTGCGCACCCGCATGACCCCCGAGCAGTGCCAGCGCGAAAAGCGCCCCAATCATCCGCATTCCATCCTCCCCTGTACGCAATGCTGTCCTGTCATGTGATTGAATGGCTTGCAATCGACCAGCACCTTGGCCAAAAGGCGGCTGGAACACATCCCCGGGTTTAAGTTCATGAACATCGACGCGATTCCTACCGGCAAGTCTGTGCCGGATGACCTCAATGTCATTATCGAAGTGCCGCTGGGCGGCGAACCGATCAAATACGAAATCGACAAGGCGTCAGGCGCGCTGTTTGTCGACCGTTTCCTCTACACGCCGATGCGTTACCCCGGGAACTACGGTTTCATCCCCCACACCCTGTGCGGCGATGGCGATCCGCTCGACGTGCTGGTGCTGAACAGCCGCCCGCTGGTGCCCGGCGCCGTCGTGCGCTCGCGCCCCTTCGGCGTGCTGTTCATGGAAGATGATGGCGGCACCGACGAAAAGATTCTTGCCGTGCCGGTGAGCAAGCTCACCCGCATGTACGACAGCATTCTCGATGTGGGCGACATGCAGGAAATCCAGATCGAACGCGTGAAGCACTTCTTCACCCATTACAAGGATCTGGAGCCCGGCAAATGGGCCCGCATCGACCGCATCGGCGGCGTCGATGAAGCCCGTCAGGTGATCTTCGACTCAATCGAACGCGCCAACAAGGCGAAGTAAGGGCGAATCTATTTCACCACCAGGCTGAAATTAGGTACGTGTTTGTTTGCAACAAAACCTGTTGCAAGGTACATAAGATGTGGGCTTGGCCCACGAGATCACCGGCGGTGGTCGCACGGAGTCCCTGCGGAAACGCACGGGGCTCTTTGTGTTTTCAGAGCCTCGACGGATCACCTTCGAAGCAAAAGTATTTTGTGCCGATGGTGGCCCATGTCTCTGGCGGCAGCGCCGTTTCGATCAGCTTTCCATCCTCGACAAGGGACGAATAGGCCCGATTGTTGGGGCTGTAGCCCCCCATACAAAGCGGCCAGAGAAACAAGTCCGCCAATTGGGCCAGGGGCGAGCTCTTTCTCTTGAAACGCAATTCGTAAAGCGTCTCGGCAAACTCCACCGGTGACAACGGATCGTACTTGGATGAGGTCGCTTGAGAAAATGGAGCCCCGCCGGACTTAAGGTCGGCGAAATAGTCACGAAGCAGTCCATCGTCAATTTTGCTGCAGCATTCGGGAAAGACTCGCAATTTTCGATCGATAAGCCGTGCGTATTTTGCTGCTCTCTCAACTGCCATGGAAAATGCCGATTTGCACAACCGCCAACGCTGAGCGCCGTACATCTCCTCATAACGGCGATTATATCCAGGACGGTCAATCACACAGGCAAGACCCAGGACCGGGAGTGCTCCGAGAAACTGCCGAAGGTCGTCATTAAACTGGTCAAATCGATCAGGTTGCGCCACCTTAAGCTCTTGCAGCCAAAGGAAATTGTCGGCGCGATTTCGGATTTCCGAGGAATGCAGCGGCGCCGAGATAGTCCAACGACTTAAAAATTCGGCATGCGCACGCCTTACGGTGTCCTCATCCTCGTCTTTGACGAGGACACCGCCTAGAGCAAACCAGTCATTGCCATGCTTCGGCAGCTTGTCAACCCTTTGGTCAGGACGGCGCGGACCGGACTCATCAAGATAGAAATTAAGTGTTTTTACCATAGACCATAGCTAGCGCATGCTTAAACCACGCGCCAGCTATCTCGCCTTTAGTGCCCGCCCATCATCGGCATGTTCGGGTCTGCTGCCGGTTTCTTGACGAAGAACGAGGCAACGAGGGCAAAGAGCGAGATGATCGCCCCGCAGAGGAAGCCACTGCGGATGCCGCCAGACAGGGCGCTGACAGGATCAGCGCCAGCCGTGGCCAGCGCCGCCGATTGCAGGCTCATCAGCGCCACGAACAGGGCCACACCGGCTGCACCGGCCACCTGTTGGATCGAGCCCAGAATGGCGCTGCCATGCGAGTAGAGCGGCATGGGCACCGAGCTGAGGCTGGCGGTGAACAGCGGGGTGAACACAAAGGCCAGGCCACCGCTGATCAGCACGTGCCCAGCGAGCACCGCCCAGGGCGAGGTGTTCTGATCAACCAGCGTGAGCGCCCAAAGCACGATGCTCACCACCAGCGAACCCGGCACGATAAGCGGTGTCGTGCCATAGCGGTCATAGAGACGACCCACTACCGGCCCGAGCAGCCCCATGAGGAGCGAGCCGGGGAGCAGCATCAGCCCGGTTTGCAGCGTGTTCAGCCCCAGCACATTCTGGGTGTAGATCGGCAACAGGATGACGGTGCCGAACAGCGACATCATCGAGATCGCCATCATCAGCACCGCCAGCGTGTAGTTCCGGGATTTGAAGGTCCTGAGGTCGAGCAGCGCCCTGTCGGCCTTCTGCAGGCTCACCTGCCGCACAACGAACAGCACCATGGCCACGATACCAACCGCCAGCGGCGCCCAGATCGGGAACAGGGTCGGGCCATTGGCCCCATCACCCAGCGTCGACAGGCCGTAAACCAGCCCGCCAAAGGCAAAGGCCGAGAGGATAACCGACAGCACGTCGAGCGGCGCAAACCGCGGCGTCGTGACGTTTTCAATCCGGCGCCAGCCCAGGAACAGCGCGCCGAGCGAAATCGGGAGCACCAGAATGAACATCCAGCGCCAGGTCAGATAGGCAAGGATCAGGCCCGCGATGGTCGGGCCCACGGCGGGCGCCACCGACATGACAATGGAGATATTGCCCATGGTCTTGCCGCGCCCTTCGGGGGGAACCAGCGTCATCACCGTGGTCATCAGCAGCGGCATCATGATCGCCGTACCGGTGGCCTGAATGACACGGGCCACAATCAGCAGCTCAAGGCCCGGCGCGACGGTGGCAACGAGGGTCCCGAGCGAAAAGATCGACATCGCGAGCATGAAGATCGGGCGGGTGTTGATCCGCTGGATCAGGAAGCCGGTGATCGGAATCACCACGGCCATGGTCAACAGGAACGCTGTCGTCAGCCACTGCGCCGCCGAAGCGGGCACATTGAGGTCTGCCATCAGATGCGGAATCGCCACGCTCATGATGGTTTCGTTGAGAAACACCACAAAGGTCGAGACCAGCAGCAGGGCAATCACCAGGCGATTGCGGCCGGCATGCATGGCATCGGCCGTGCCGGGCGGTGAGTGAGCTATATTTTCGGTCGTCATATCGGGCCTGCTTTCAGGGGGAGCGACAGGTTAGGGAGACTGGATAACGGGGCAGAAAAACGGCGTATCATTGCCGGGAGACAGAAGGGGTGGCCAGCAAAAGGGCACAGGGCGCGGTTTGTGCGGCGCCCCCGTGCCGGTTTATGCCGATCCCGACTTCAGGCGACGCGGGATGCGGCGCCGCGTTTGTCGATATTGGCAATCAGCACCGCCAGTTCCGGCGGAGCCTCCTGCTCGATCCGCCGATAGTCACGGCCCTCGCGGGTGCGGTCGATCAGCCGCATCTCGTACATCGAGCGCCGGAGCAACGCGTGGTCGCCAAACAGGTGCCAGCCGTTGATGATGGCGTTGAAATCTTTTTCAACGAACACCTGACCCGCCGGCACCTTCGACCACATGTACCACAGGCACAAAATCGACTGCTTTTCTTTCGACGGCCAATGCGTCATGCGGCCCTCGTCGTCGAAGAGGCGCGCGACCTTCTGCACATAGCCAAGGTCCACACCGGGCACCGCCTCGGCGGACGCCTCAGCCGGGACATCAACCCGCCGGGATTCGTCGGATTTCGCCTTGAAATGCTGGAAGTTCTGAAAGCCCGCGCCGCGGGCCAGCATGTTGAGAAGTTCGAGATGCGATGGGATACGGCCCAGCTCATCCATCTGGTCGTGGACCGAGCGGGCGAGCGCGGAAATATCCGCAACAGCAAACGAATGGGGAATACGGGGCATGATCCGGCCTCAGCTTCAGTTACGCCAATCCCCCGTGACAGGGGCCGTCGGTTGCCGGCTTACGGACAGGCGCGGAAAAGCGAGCCAGTCAGTGTCTCTAATCGCAGGTTTAGCTCCCCGTGTGGGGCGGCAACGCCTCGGTGAACTGCGGACCGTGGCGGCGATGTAACCGAGTTGATGAGGCGTGGCAAGGGTAAACACCGAGCTCAAAACCCGGCCGCCCGGCCGGCGGGCGGCTCAGAGCGTGACGGGCGTCGACGCCAGCGAGTCCCTTAAGGTTGTCTGATCAAGCACCTCACGCGTCGCGAGGGTAA
This sequence comes from uncultured Hyphomicrobiales bacterium, assembly GCA_903828145.1. GTDB lineage: Bacteria > Pseudomonadota > Alphaproteobacteria > Rhizobiales > Devosiaceae > Devosia_A. Next base: position 229,474 of record CAIKKY010000007.1, read on the forward strand.
CGCGGGCAAAGACATGCCTGATTTCGCAGGTCGCTTCGTCGGCGCAGTCTTTGCAGCGCTGATAGGCGATTTTGGAGAGGCAGGGCAGCGGCGCAATCGGGCCATCGATCAGCCGCAGCACTTCGCCAAAGGTGATCTCCTCAGGCGCCTTCAGCAGCGCGTATCCGCCCAGCCGCCCGCGACGGCTCATCACAATGCCGGCGCGCTTCAATTCGAGCAGGATCTGCTCCAGGAACTTTTTCGGAATCGCCTGATCGCGGGCAATATCCGAGATCATGGCCGATTGCCCCTCACCGATCCGCGCCAGCGCTACCAGAGCGCGGAGGGCATATTTGGCCTTTTGCGAAATCATCTCGTCTCGTCACTTGCCATCAGGCGGAACAGTCTCGGGGTTAAACGCGTCGCCCGCCTCTTTGGCGGGGGCGGTCGGTCGTCTTCTGCGCGCGCGCCCCGGTGCAGGCCCCAGTGCAGGATCGGGCACGGGATCGGGCACCAGCGCCCCCGGAACAACCGCTTCCGGCGGACCCGCAGGGGGCTCGTCGGCCGCATCAAGAGTTGCCAACGGATCAGCCGCGCGCGGTGCCATATGCTCTATGGCGTCCACCAGCCCGAGCGCAATCTCCCTTTCACCCCGGATCACCAGATTGGCACCGAGATGGGTCAGATGCGACTCTTCCTCATCGGAATGCGCCCGCGCGATGATCGGCACACCGCCATTGCGTCGCCGGGCCTGTTCCACGGCCTGTCCGGCCTCAAACGTATTGGGAATGGCGACAATGATTGTCGAAGCCCCCGCGACATTGGCGTGATCGAGCACGTCGATCAGCACCGCATTGCCGGAAATCACCTCGAAGCCCTTGGCGCGCGCAGCCAACACGCGATCATCGGCATCCTCGACAATCACAAATTCGGCACCGCGACCCGCCAGCGTATCAGCCACCGATGATCCGACCCGCCCGTAACCAATCACCACGCAGTGCCGCTGCTTGCTGGTGGCCAGAACCCCCTCGACATCCGCTTCGGGGGCGGTTTCGGCTACCGCAGGAGCCTCGAAACTGGGCTCGTGCCGACCACCGCTCCGCCGCGTCTCGATGGTTTTGCGCAACACATCGGCGCCCCAGAACACCAGCGGGTTGAACAGGATGGACAGGATCGCCCCGGCAAGAATCAGGTCGCGCCCTTCCGGTGGCAACAGGCCGAGCGCCACCCCGAGGCTGGCGAGGATGAAGCTGAACTCGCCCACCTGCGCGAGGCTGGCCGAAATCGTCAGTGCCGTGCCGACCCCCTGCCGAAACGCCATGACAATGGCAAAAGACAGCGCCGACTTGCCAAGAATGATGATCGCCAGCGTGGCCAGCACCGGCAGCGGATCGCGCAGCAGCACCGTGGGATCAAACAGCATACCCACCGACACGAAAAACAGCACGGCGAACGCGTCGCGCAGCGGCAGGCTTTCCTGCGCCGCCCGCTGGCTCAATTGGCTTTCCGAGAGGATCATCCCGGCAAAAAAAGCGCCGAGCGCCAGCGATACGCCAAACAGATAGGCCGCACCTGCCGCCACCCCGAGCGCAATCGCCAGCACCGCCAGCCGGAACAGCTCACGGCTGCCGGTATGCGCGGTGTAGTGCAAAATGGCCGGAATCACCCGCCGCCCGACGATCAGCATGAAGCCCACGAAGGCCGCGAGCTTGATGAAGGTCAGCACCAGAACGCCCGCAAGACCCACAGGCGCGCCCGTCAGCCGTTCCACCAGATCGGTGAAGGAATCATGCGGTACATTGATCGCGCCCGAAAGCCCGGCCAGCGCGGGGATCAACACCAGGGCCAGCACCATGGCGAGGTCTTCGACAATCAGCCAGCCCACCGCAATGCGGCCGCGTTCGCTTTCGACCATGTGTCGGTCCTGCAGCGCTTTTAACAGCACCACGGTTGAAGCCACCGACAGCGCCAGCCCGAAAATCAGGCCGCCACCCCAGGACCAGCCCATCAGCGTGGCCAGACCCCAGCCCATGCCGGTTGCACCGACGATCTGCACCACGGCCCCCGGCACGGCGAGAGCCCGCACACTGAGCAGATCCTTGAGCGAAAAATGCAGCCCCACGCCGAACATGAGCAGGATGACGCCGATCTCGCTGAGTTCGGTTGCGAGACCAGCATCGGCGACAAATCCCGGTGTATGGGGCCCGACCAGCACACCCGCCACAAGATAGCCGACGAGCGGCGGCATTCTGAAGCGATTGGCCAGCGCCCCGAGCACGAAGGCCAGCACCAGCGCCGCGACGATGGTCGAAATCAGCGGGGTGTCGTGGGTCATGGCGTACTCCCGTTGAAGCACACCGCAACACTGCGCGCCTCGCCCGCAAAGATGGGGCAAAGCGCTGACTCAAGCAAGCACGGCGAGAGGTCAGGAGGGTGCCATCAGCACCCAAACTCAGCCTCAGTCATCAACCCGGGCGCCATTGACCACGGCATAGAGATCAATCAGCCCGACCATCCGGTTGTCATGGGTAATGATCCCGTTCAACAACTCGTTATCCACCGCCTGTCCCTCGGGCACATTGTGAATATCGGTGCGGCTGACGGTCAGAATGTCGGACACGGCATCCACCAGAATCCCGACCCATTTCTCGCCCACCGAAATCACCACCACCACGTGGTTCTTGGTGGGCGACGTCTGGCCCTCGCCAAAGCGGGCGCGCAGATCGAAAATCGGAACAATCGTGCCGCGCAGGTTGATGACCCCGCGCACAAAATCCCGTGTGTTGGGGATCGGCGTCGCCCCATTCCACGCGCGGATTTCACGCACCGTGGTGATTTCCACGCCATAGGTCTGCTCGCCGATAGAAAAGGCAATGAGCTGCAGGCTGTTCGCCGCACTCACCACGTCTTCGCTGCTGGTCTCGTCTCTGAAGCCAAGCGCTTCCATGATCGTCTCCCTGTTTGGCCGGCCGTCAGGCTGCGCTCTTGTGGGCGAGCCCGCTGCTCACCTTGATGCCCTGCACATCCACGATCAGGGCGACATTGCCGTCGCCCAGAATGGTGCCCCCGGCGATGCCCTCGATGGACTGGAAATTCTCTTCCAGCGATTTGATCACCACCTGCTGCTGGCCGATGATGCCATCGACCACGAGCGCGATTTTCTGCCCGCCTTCGGCCTCGCACAGCACCACGAAGCGGCTGGCGTCATCGACACTGGTCGGCATGGCAAAGCGCTGGGCCAGATCGACCACCTGCACATATTCGCCGCGCACTTTCAGCACCTGCCCGCCCGTCGGCATGCGCGAGAAATTGGCGCGCATACACTGCATGGTCTCAACGATGGTGGAGAGCGGAATAACGTAAGGCGAGCCCGCGACTGTCACCAGCATCACATCGAGCACGGCCAGCGTGAGGGGCAGACGCAGCGTCATGCGCGTGCCCTTGCCAGGCCAGCTTTTGACCTGCACCGAGCCACCGATTTTCTTGATGTTCGAGAGCACCACATCCATGCCCACGCCCCGGCCGGACAGGTCGCTGACTTCCGAAGCCGTTGAAAAGCCGGGGGCGAAAATGAGCTGGTCGGTCTGGTCGTCGGTCAGTTGCTGATCCGCGCCGACCACGCCGCGCTCGCGCGCCACCTGCAACACCCGATCACGGTTGATCCCGCCCCCATCGTCCTCGACCGCAATGATGATATTGCCGCCCGATTGTTCGGCCGAGAGCCGGATGACGCCGGTATCGGATTTGCCGAGTCCCAACCGCTTTTCGGGGCCCTCAATGCCATGGTCCGCCGAGTTGCGGATCATGTGCGTCAACGGGTCTGACAGCTGCTCGATGATCGTCTTGTCGATTTCGGTGTTTTCACCCACGGTTTCGAGCCGGATTTTCTTGCCGGTCTTCACCGCCAGTTCGCGCACGAGGCGCGGCATGCGGCTGAACACGGTCTTCACCGGTTGCGCACGGATCGACATCACCGAATCCTGCAGGCCGCGCGTGGTCTGGGCCAGCACTTCCAGCCCGCGGACCAGCTCCTGATATTGCGCGCGGAGGGACTCATCCATCTGCTGGGTCAGCATGGATTGGGTGATAACCAGTTCGCCCACCATGTTGACCACGCGATCGATCTTGTCGAGATCGACGCGGATCGAGTGGATGCCATTGCGTCGGTCGCCCTCTGCGGCCCCCTCGGGCGGCGGAGCCACCGGCTCAACAGCCTGACCCGCCGTCGGGGCCTTCGGCTTGATCTCAGCCGCGAGGTCGGCAAGGCTCGGCCCGTCGTCAAAGACTTCGGCAGCCTGCGGCGGCAGGGTCAGCGGCCCGAGTTCATGGCGCGAGGCTTCGCGCAGGTCGAGTTCGCACAACCCTTCAACAAACTCGAAAATCTCCTCGATGGCAGCGCGGGTTACCTTGTCGCCCGAAACGAAGATGTCCCAAGCGCAATAGGACGCCATTCCCTCGAAATCACCCAGAAGCGGCACATCATCGACGCGGGCCCGGATTTCCACCGCCCCCAGCCGCCCCAGTTCACGGATCAGCAACAGCGGATCATTCGCCCGCGCGTAAAGCTCGGGCTGCGGCACAAACCGCACCAGCCAACCGAGGTCCGACGGCGACAGCGGCGCAACATCAAAGTGATCGGCCGCCGCATCGGGCGTGAACGTCGATGGGTCCGCCGGCAGGGTCTTCGGCCCGACCTGCACCATGACCGGCACAAAATCGAGATCAAACTCCTCGAGCGTTTCCTCTTCGCCTTCGGCCGCAGTCAGCACGTCGAATTGCGCTTTTTCATCGCTGCCATAGCCCTCGGCCAGCGTCACCCCGTCTTTGGCGGCCTTGACGAAATCGGCCACCAGATCATTGGCGCGGATGCACAGCGCCACAACCGGCTCGGTCAGATCGACCTTGCCGTCGCGCACATGATCGAGCAGCGTTTCATAGGCATGGGCAAAGCCGACGAGCGCAGAGAACCCGAAGGCCCCGCCGCCGCCTTTGATCGAATGAATGGCCCGGAAAACCGCATTCAGCCGGTCGCTGGTGCTGTCCCCGGCCTCGATGGCCGCGAACTGTTCCTCCAGCTCCAGCAACAGCTCGGAACACTCATCGAAATACGTCGCCTTGAAGTCGTCGAGATCGCTCATGGTCTGCTTCCCTGCCCTGGGCGCGTCAATGCAAGACCCGGTGAATTACCGAGATCAGTTTTTCAGGGTCGAACGGTTTCACGATCCAGCCCGTGCCCCCGGCCGCGCGGCCGAGATCGCGTTTTTCCTGGCTGGATTCGGTCGTCAGGATCAGAATCGGCAGACTCGAATAAAGACCCGATGCCCGCACATTTTTGATGAACTCGATCCCATCCATCACCGGCATGTTGATGTCGGTAATCACGAGATCGACGCTCTCGTTCTTCAGCAGGTCCAACCCCTGCTGGCCATCCTCGGCCTGCAGCACCTCAAACCCGGCACCGCCCAGGGCATGGCGCAGCATGGCCAACATGGTGCGGGAATCATCAACGGTCAGGATGCGCATCACTCAGCTCGCAACAGGGTTTGAAAATAGGGGGTGAGGCCCAGGCGCTGCATCGCGCCCGATAGCGGGTCGCTGAGCGTGTGGAGCGTAAGGCTGCGGTCGGTCATCCGCGCGGTTTCAGCGGCGCTGAGCAGCAGAAACAGGGCATTGGTGGCCACGCGTTCCACGGCTTTGCCGGAAACGGCAACAGGGCCGGACTCCAGCGCCGAAGCGAGAAGATCCCGAACCTGGTCGAGGGAATCGAGGTCGAAAATGGGGGGCAATTCGACATTGCCATTGAGCTGGGTAGGCATGAACCGGGCTTCCCTTCAGGCAAGCTATCGGTTCGTAGTTTTGCTTATAACGGTTTAAGAAGTGATAAGTGTCAGCGCTTAAGGGGTCGATACAATCCGATCAATTGTAGTTCGATCCACCTGATCAATGTGCAGCGGCGACCAACGCGGCGCGTGATCTTTATCAATCAGCACCGCCCGCACCCCTTCGACAAAATCGGGCTGCGTCACCAGCCAATGCCCCACTCGCCATTCCAGCGCCAGCACAGCATCGATGGTACCGAGCCGCCGTGCGGCCAACTGCACCAACAGCGTTGCGACGAGACTGGTGGGCGAACGGCGCGCGGTCACCTCAAACCCTGCCGTGGCCGCCAGCGCGGCAGCGGCAATCGCCGGGTTGGACCAATCGAGGTCCAACAGGGCATCAGCGGCCAGCATCAGGGCGGGCGGGCCCGCTTCGGTGGTTTCCGCAGCCACGAGGTGCGAAAGCGCTCGCGCCGGGTCGGGTGCCGAGGCCGCCGCGATGATGGCCTGCCGCACCAAGGCGCGGCGTCCATCGCCAATGCGGCAATCGCAGAGCCCCAGCGCCAGCGCATCGGCAAGGCCCACGGGCACGCCGCTCATCAGGAAGGCCAGCGACCGGTGCCGGGGTGCCTGCGCCAGAATGAAGTTGGCCCCCACATCGGGCAGGAAGCCGATCGCCGATTCGGGCATGGCGAACTGCGCGCCCGGCACCGCGAAGCGGAACTGGCAATGACCGGCAATGCCAATACCGCCACCCATCACCACGCCATGGGCCAGAACGACTGTCGGCTTGGGACAATGCGCCAGCGCTGCGTTCATGCGGTATTCGGCCGCAAGGTAGTCGCCAGCGGCCTCGATCTCGTCCTCGAGCACCAGAGAGCGCATGGCCCGGACATCGCCCCCGGCGCAGAACCCCCTGTCGCCTTCACCCTCGAACAGCACCAGATGCACCGCCGGATCGGCCACAAAATCGGCCAGCGCGGCGGCAATCCCCTCTACCATGTCCTGGGTGAGCGCATTGATCGCTTTGGGCCGGTTGAGGCGAATGACACCCGCCCCGCCCTCCCGCACAATGATCAGATCGCCCGCGTCCGCGCCGTGCATATCCATCGCCATGTTTCCATCGACATGCCTCAGTGATAGAGCAGCATTTCATGAACGCCAACATCCCGCCCCGCCCGCTCACCAATGTGCATCTGACCGGCCTCGCCCGCGATCTGGCCGAGCGCGAGAGCGCCGGCCGTCCCGTGCGTATCGGCGTCATCGGCTCAGGGGAGATGGGCACCGACCTTGTGACCCAGGGCGCTCTAATGCGCGGCGTTCGCATTGCGGCCATCGCTACCCGCCGCCCCCACACCGCGCGCGACGCCCTGAAAATCGCCTTTGGTGACGATAGCAATTGCATCGAGGCCGATACCCAATCGGCCGTGACCTCCGCCATCGAAATGGGAAAACTGGCCATCACCTCGGCCGATACGCTGGTGCGCAACCCGCTGATCGACGTGGTGATCGATGCAACCGGCAAGCCGGGCGTAGCGGCCGATTACGACATCATCGCCATGGAGCACGGCAAGCACGTGGTGATGATGAACGTCGAGGCCGACGTGACCATCGGCCCGTGGCTCAAGAAACAGGCCGACCGGCTGGGCGTGATCTATTCCGTCGGCGCTGGCGACGAGCCCTCAAGCTGCATGGAGCTGATCGAATTCGCCTCGGCGCTCGGCTACCGCATTGTCGCCGCCGGCAAGGGCAAGAACAATCCGCTGCGCCACGATGCCGTGCCCGACGACTACCGCGAGGAGGCCGCCCGCCGGAACATGAACCCGCGCATGCTGGTGGAATTCATCGACGGATCGAAGACCATGGTCGAAATGGCCTGCATCGCTAATGCCACGGGCCTCGTGCCCGATGTGCCGGGCATGCACGGCCCCAGGACCGACCGCGACGACATGGCCAAAGTGCTGATCCCCAAGGCTGATGGGGGCATTCTCAACGCCAAGGGCGTGGTCGATTACACCATCGGCAAGGGCGTGGCCCCCGGCGTGTTTGTGATCGTTGAGGCCGAACATCCCCGCATCATCGAGCGCATGGACGATCTGCACGTGGGCACGGGCCCCTATTACGCGCTGTTCCGCCCCTATCACCTCACCTCGCTCGAAGTGCCGCTGACCGCCGCGCGCATCATGCTCTATGGCCGCCCCGACATGGTGCCCCTGCCCGAGCCTGTGGCCGAAGTCTGCGCTGTTGCCAAACGCGACCTGGCCCCCGGCGAGATTTTCGATGCGATTGGTGAGACCTGCTATCGCAGCTTCACCCTCACCATCGGCGACGCCCGCCGCCAGCACGCCATTCCGGTTGGCTTGCTCGAAGGCGGCAAAGTCACCGCTCCGGTGAAAAAAGGCGGCCTTCTCACCCGCGACAACAGCCAACCCGACACCAGCACCCGACTCTACGCCCTCCGGCTCGAACAGGACCGCATGCTGGGGGTGTGAGGGCGGGGGTGGGAAATGGCACCGGCGTTCGCCGTCTTGATTTATAAGGGATTGTGCGTAAAGTTCTGAAGCTTAAAGCTTTGGGAGCGGTGCGTGCCGATTAACCTCGACAAGTTACTAGCGCTCGCTCTTCCGCTGATAAAAAGACATCCTGACGCAATCGTCGCCATAGTGATGCTGTGCATCGGAATTGCCTCGTCTGCGTCAAATGCGTCGCCCTATGTGAGCATGGGTCTCCCTGTTGCCATCTATGCGCTCTATATGGTGAGGATGGGTCAGTTAGGTCGCCACAAGGAACGGATGGCCAGGATCGCCATCGAGAAACTCGAAGTGACCAAAGGCATTCCTACTCGTGCAAAAGCGCAGCGCGCGCTGGAACGTAGAATGAGTGAAAAGTGATGGTTATTGATCTGAATACCTTGCTTGTCCTCGCTATCATCTTGACCTTCGCCGCCCTTGTGAGCCTGCGGGACTGGAAGAACAGGACCGTGCACAAAGCGGAACAGTTGGAAGCGGCGGCGACTGCGCTTGAAGTGCATTATGACGCAATGGCATCGATTATTGATGATCCGGCCTTGCCTCTGCGCGCGCTTCAATTGCTAACGGCTTTTTCGGAAGGACTAACCGACGAAGCAAGTTGCCGGGTCATGATGGATGGTTTGGCGCACCCCGCAAGCGCCAAGCAGGAGCCCTCGCCGAAATGGTTTGACGAGATCCAGCACCTTCGCCGGACGCGTCCGGAGTTGGTAGACCGTTTTTTTGTAGCTATCGAAAGCGGAATTGCTGCAGCCTTCCTGCGATGGCCGGGCAACGACGGAAATTTCGAAGGGATCGTCAAGGCGTTGGTATCTGGCAAGCGCCGTGAGGCGGAACTGGCTGAACGGGTATCGCGCGCGCACCTGTCGATGGGCACCAACATAGTTCATGCGGCCTGATCGTTCCTGAAACGCATTAACACATGGCGTGACCCCCCCCCCGAAATCGCCGGTATCACTTGACCTTTGGCCGCTGTCTGCGCCATTAAGCGACCGACCGAATTGGGGCCTTTGCCATGGATAAGTTCACCACGCTCACGGGTGTCGCCGCGCCGTTGCCGATCATCAATATCGACACGGACATGATCATCCCCAAGCAGTACCTGAAAACCATCAAGCGCACGGGGCTCGGCTCCGCGCTGTTTTCGGAAATGCGGTACAAAGACGATGGCTCCGAAAACCCGGATTTCGTGCTGAACAAGGCCGGTTACCGTCAGGCCCGGATCATTGTCGCGGGCGATAACTTCGGCTGTGGCTCCTCGCGCGAACATGCACCCTGGGCCCTGCTCGATTTCGGCGTGCGCTGCGTGATCTCCACCAGCTTTGCCGATATTTTCTACAATAACTGCTTCAAGAACGGCATCCTGCCGATCGTGGTTTCGCCCGAACAGCTTGCCCTGCTGCTCGATGACGCGTCGCGCGGCTCGAACGCCACCATGTCGATTGATCTTGAGGCCCAGACGATCAAGGGCCCGGATGGCGGCACGCTGCATTTCGACATCGATCCCTCGCGCAAGCAGATCCTGCTCGAAGGTCTCGACGATATCGCGACGACGCTGAAGGCCGATCCGGCCATTTCCGGCTTCGAAAAGACCATGGCCGCGAGCCGTCCCTGGCTCTGAGCCCACCCCGCTTTCCCCGTTCAAGAAGGTCCGCCTGATGGCCCAAAAGCTGCTGCTTCTCCCCGGTGACGGGATCGGCGTCGAAATCATGAAGGAAGTCGAAAAGCTCATTGGCTGGATGAACAGCCAGGGCCTGACCGACTTCACGCTGGAGCGCGGGCTCGTCGGCGGCTGCGCCTACGATGCGCATGGCGAAGCGATTTCCGAAGACGACATGAAGAAGGCGCTGGCCGCCGATGCCGTGATCTTCGGCGCCGTGGGCGGCCCGAAGTGGGACAAGGTGCCCTATGACAAGCGCCCCGAAGCCGGTCTTCTGCGGCTGCGCAAGGATCTCGGCCTGTTCGCCAATCTGCGCCCCGCCATCTGCTATCCGGCCCTGGCTGATGCCTCCTCGCTGAAGCGCGAGCTGGTCGAAGGCCTTGATATCCTGATCGTGCGCGAACTCACCGGTGGCGTTTATTTCGGCGAGCCGAAGGAAATCACCGATCTCGGCAATGGCCAGAAACGTGCTGTCGATACCCAGGTCTACGAGACCTACGAAATCGAGCGCATCGTGCGTGTGGCCTGTGATCTGGCGCGCACCCGCAAGCACAAGGTGCATTCGGCCGACAAGAAGAACGTCATGAAGTCGGGCGTCTTGTGGGATGAAGTCGCCCAGCGCGTGGCGAAAGACTACCCGGATCTCGAATTCCAGCACATTCTGGCCGATAACGCTGCCATGCAGCTGGTGCGCAACCCCAAGCAGTTCGACGTAATGGTGACCGACAATCTGTTCGGCGACATCCTGTCCGATGCAGCCGCCATGCTCACCGGGTCGCTCGGCATGTTGCCCTCGGCCTCGCTCGGCGCGCCCGACACGGCCACGGGCAAGCGCAAGGCCCTCTACGAACCCGTGCACGGTTCGGCCCCCGATATCGCGGGCAAGGGCATTGCCAACCCCATCGCCATGATCGCGAGCTTCGCCATGGCCCTGCGCTACTCGTTCAACCTCGTCGGCCTAGCCGATCAGGTGGAAAAGGCCATTGCCGATGTGCTGGCCGATGGCCTCCGCACCGGCGACATTGCCCAGGGCGGCAAGTCCGTGGGCACCGAGGAAATGGGTGCCTCCATCCTGAAAAAGCTTCAGGCCTGATCAACGATAGTCGGGCATGCAAAGGGGGCCACCGCGGCCCCCTTTTTTTATTCCGCCGCCAGACCCTTCACGAGGTCCAACGCCTGCCGCTCGAACAGGCGGCGGTAGAGCCCGCCCTCGCGCTTGACCAGCGCGTCATGGCGCCCTTCTTCTGCAACCCGGCCCTCATCGAACACCAACAGGCGATCGAGCGATTTCACCGTCGAAAGCCGATGCGCGATCACAATGGTGGTGCGGCCCTGCATCAGCCGTTCCATCGCCACCTGGATCAGTTGCTCGCTTTCGCTGTCGAGGCTCGAGGTCGCTTCGTCGAGGATCAGAACCCGCGTATCGGCGAGGAAGGCGCGGGCAATGGCCACGCGCTGCCGCTCGCCGCCCGATAGCTTGACGCCGCGTTCGCCCACCAGCGTTTCATAGCCGCGCGGCAATTTCTCGATGAAGTCATGCGCATTGGCCAGCTTCGCCGCCGCAATGATTTCGGCCAGCTTCGCGCCGGGGCGGCCATAGGCGATGTTGTCGGCCAGTGTGCGGTGGAATAGCACCGGCTCCTGCTGCACAATGGCGATCTGCCGCCTGAGGCTGGCCTGCTGCATGTCGCGGATGTCCACGCCGTCGATGGCAATGCGCCCACCGGTCACGTCGTACAGCCGCTGGATCAGCTTGACGAAGGTCGTCTTGCCCGAGCCCGAATGCCCCACCAGGCCCACGCGCTCGCCCGGCCGGATATCAACCGTCAGCCCGTGGTACAGCGGGTTGGTATGGTGCCCATAATGGAAGTCGACGCTCTCGAAGCGGATGCCGCCGTCGCGGATGGTCATCGGCTTCGCGTCGGGCTTGTCTTCAATGCCAAGCGGCTGATCATAGAGCGCGACCAGCTCCTCCATGTCATTGACCGAGCGTTGCAGGTTGCGCACATGCATGCCGATATCGCGCAGATAGCCCTGCAACACAAAGAACGTGGTGATGACAAAGGCGATGTCGCCCGGCTGCGCTGCCCCCTGCTGCCAGAGCAGCAGACCGGCCCCAATCAGGCCGCCGCGCAGCAGCAGCATCAGCGTGCCCTGAATCGTGCCGTTCAGCGTGCCGCGCAGCCAGGTCCGCTTGTTGCGATGCTCCCACTTGTTGAGCACATGGCTGAGCCGGGTTTCCTCGCGATCTTCCGCGCCAAAGCCCTTGACCACGGCATTGCACGACACCGCATCGGCCAGGGCACCGCCCAACCGTGTGTCCCAGCTATTGGCGAGTGCGCCCGCCGGGGCAACCCAAGCCGTAGAGAGGATGACCGTGGAGGCAACATAGATCACCGACCCGATGCCAACCACCAGCCCCATCACCGGCCAGAACAGGCTGAGCACAATGGTTGAACCGATCAGCATGACCAGCGACGGAAAAAACGCGATGATGATGGTGTCGTTCAGCAGATCAAGCGCCCAGACCCCGCGTGTAATCTTGCGCACGGTGGAGCCGGCAAAGGCATTGGCGTGCCAATCCGAACTGAAGCGCTGCACGCGGTGGAACGCGTCGGCCGCGGTCTCGGTCATCATTTTCAGGGTGAGATGGGTCAACCCGACATAGCTGAACTGCCGGGCCACCACGGCGACAAAGCCAAGGGCAATCAGCGCCGAAAAAGCCGCCAGGGCGGCATAGGACAGCACCCGCTCCGTGACCCCGGTCGTGACCAGTGCATCCACCAATTGACCGGCATAAAACGGTGTCAGCACTTCAGCGGCGGTGGCCGTAAAGAAGCACGACGCAACCCAGGCCGCCCGACCCGGCTGTTTCCGCCAATGGGCAAAGGTAAAGCCTAGCACCTTGCGAAAGGCCTCGGCGCTGAAATCGATTTTGAAACGAGCCATGGTCCGATCCGGCGATAACGCCGCTCCGGTGATTGAAGGACGAAAGTGCCTCGCCCAGAAGCTGAGAATGAGGACGCGGAAACTAGGGCGATTCAATCTGGCAGGCAATCCCGCATACCGGACAACTACGGGTCGGATTTCGAACCCGCATTGATCCAGCGATGACGGTGAAAACTATGGTCGCGCCTACGCGTTTGCCCCGCCACCCTATTACACTTCCCGCGATCAAGGGGTAGTGTTGAAAGCGCGTCGATTCGTCGACCGCACCTCGGGGACATCCCGGCCTGCACGCCGGGACTTCTCGCAGACCCACCAGGTTAACGGGTCAATCTGAACGGAGGGCCAGGAGATTACTCTTGGCCCTCCACTTACTACGGTATGTTTAGACCGCAGATGAGGCAATGCACTTTTTAGCGATTTTCGCCAAAAAGTTAATATGCCGTTAAGGCATTTTTAGGTTTTGACCAACCAGCGCTCAGAGCCCAGCTGTCAGCGCAGCCCCGATCATCAGGTTGAGGTTCTGCACGGCTGCACCCGACGCGCCTTTGCCGAGGTTGTCGTAGACCGCAACAAGCGCCGCCTGCCGCGTGGCATCATTGGCCAACACATGAAGCCGCAGGTGGTTGGTGCCGTTGAACATCTGCGGATCAAGATCAGCAATGCGCTCGGCGTCGGTCAGCGGCGCAACGTCAACAAAGCCGGGACGCTTGGCGTAGGTCTCGCTCAGCACCTGATGCAGCTCGGCGCCCGTGGGCGCACCGGTCAACGGCACGACGGTAATCATGCCCTGCCGAAAGCTGCCCACCGCCGGGGTGAACAGCGGCGCGGCGGAAAGTCCCGCATAGCGCTGCATTTCGGGCAGATGCTTGTGCTTGAAACTGAGCCCATACAGCAGGAACGGATTGGCCGTCGGCCCCGCCGCCTCATAGGCTTCGATCATGGTGCGGCCGCCGCCCGAATAACCGGTAATGCCGTGGATGCTGTAGGCAGCGTCGCCCGCCAGCACCTTCGCTGCAATCAGCGGACGGAGCAGTGCAACCGGCCCCTGCGGCCAGCAGCCGGGGTTCGATACCCGTTTGGCGCCGGCAATGGCCTGAGCCTGCTCATCGGCCATTTCGGCAAAACCATAGGTCCATCCCTTGGCGACGCGAAACGCCGACGAGGCATCGATCACGCGGGTGGTCGAATTGGTGATCAGCGCCACGCTTTCCTTGGCCGCATCGTCGGGCAGGCAGAGGATGGCGATGTCCGCCGCATTGAGCAGACGCTGGCGCTCTGCCTGGTCCTTGCGCTTTGCCGGATCGATGGAGATCAGCTCGATGTCGCGCCGCTGCGCCAGCCGCTCGCGGATTTCGAGGCCCGTGGTGCCTGCCTCGCCATCAATGAACACTGTCGCTGCCATGTCGCGCTCCTCGCTTTCAGGGAGTGAATGCGCCCGCTCATATCGCCGTTGCCTGTCGCACGCAAAACAAAACCGGGGCCTTGCCCCCGGCCCGGCCCCCGATTACCCCTGTCTCAGCCACAGTGACGGGAGAAATGGAATGACGCCGCATAACCACGCCAAGCCGGGCGACTACGCCGATGCCGTGCTGCTGCCCGGCGATCCGCTGCGCGCCAAATGGATTGCCGAGGATTTTTTCGACAATCCCCGGCAGGTCAACGCCGTGCGCAATTGCCTTGGCTTCACCGGCACGTGGAAAGGCAAGCCCGTATCCGTGCAGGCCACCGGCATGGGCCAGCCGTCGCTCTCGATCTATGTCCACGAACTCATCAACGTCTATGGGGTCCAGAAGCTGATCCGCGTCGGCACAGCCGGTGGGCTCAACGCCAAGGTGAAGGTCCGCGACCTCATCATTGCGCAGGGCGCAACGACTGATTCCAACATCGTGCGTGACGCGTTTCCCGGCTATGCCTTTGCGCCGCTGGCCGATTTCAGCCTGCTGCGCGATAGCGTCGCGCGGGCCGAAAAGGCGGGGCACCGCTACCATGTCGGCAACATGCTGTCGTCCGACCTGTTCTATCATGTCGAGCCCGGTCTTGAAGGCTATGGCCGCCTGCCCGATCACGGCATTCTGGGCGTGGAAATGGAAGCGGCGGCGCTCTATCTCCTCGCCGCCCGCTTCAACCGGCAGGCGCTCGCCATCTGCACCATGAGCGATTGCCTCATCACCGGCGAGGCGATGTCCGCTGAAGACCGGCAGTCATCGCTCAAGGACATGATCGCGCTCTCGCTCGATGTCGCGACGGGCGCCTGAGACTTATTTCTCCCGAGGCGCAACTGCAGCGCCCTCCAGGGCGTTTTGTCCCCGGGAGAACCCTATGCCGAAGAAAACACTCATCAGTCACGGTGCTATCCGCCAGTTCGTTGAAACCCGCGCCGGGCACCCGGCCGTGCGGGCCCAGCGGATGTCCGAAGGGGATATCGTGCCCCGGCTCGCCCTGCGGTTTTCCGGGCAGCGGCCGGAAGGGCTGAACCCCTGCTCATGGACCGCGTGGCTTGCGGAATTCGACCGGCAGCGGCTGGCGTTGAAGGTGTCGCCGGGTGCGCCGGACACCGTTGAAATCGTTCCGCGACCCACCACCTGAAATACCAAGCTTCCCCATCTAAGAGACGCGCCTCCCAACGCCTAGGTGTAGGGGGGAACAACACCATCAGGACGTTATATGACTCAGGTGCTCACCGACCGCGCTGCAATCCGGCAATGGGCTGTGGCCCGCTCCGGCAACCCGGCAATCGAGGATCAGGCTTCCGGCATGGGGCGACCGCCCGTGCTGCGCATCGTGTTCGATCAATATGCGCTGAATGCCGGCGAGAACCAGTACAACGACCGGCCCGGTGGGCTTGATCTGGTCGATTGGCCGGAGTGGCTGGAGGAGCTGGAACGCCAGAATCTCGGCCTTTTGGTCGAAGACGAACGGCCGGGGCACCTCGACGCCTATTACGAGTTTGTCCCACGCGACGGCGCTCAGCGGGTCTGACCCAGAGGCGGGGGCGGGTTGCTTGCAACCGGCCCTCGTTTACTCTTCGGCGCTCGCCTCGATGGCTTCGAGATCGTCGTCTGAAAACCCGAAATGGTGCCCGATTTCATGCACCAGCACGTGGGTGATGATGTCGCCCAGGGTTTCACCCAGGTCGCTCTCGGCCCAGTAATCGAGAATGGCGCGGCGATAGAGCCAGATCTGGTTGGGCAATTGCCCCGTCACCGG
This sequence comes from uncultured Hyphomicrobiales bacterium, assembly GCA_903828145.1. GTDB lineage: Bacteria > Pseudomonadota > Alphaproteobacteria > Rhizobiales > Devosiaceae > Devosia_A. Next base: position 245,616 of record CAIKKY010000007.1, read on the forward strand.
CATGGCCCCGCCCTGCGGCAGACCGATGCCCTGAAACAGGCCCATCAGGTCAAAGGGCGAATCGAGCCCCATTTCCGCGAGGGTTTCATCATCGGCAAATTCAGCGACGGTGCAGGGCACACCGGCAACCAGCGCCCGAAATTCAGACGGCAGCGCCTCGAAAGCCGCTGCCGCCATCTGTTCAAAATCACCGAGGGACGGCGCAGGGCACGCCGCCCAGTCGGTGCCGATCAATGCTGCGGCCACTCGCGGATATCCACGAAATGCCCGGCAATCGCCGCCGCGGCCGCCATGGTCGGCGAAACGAGGTGCGTCCGGCCCTTGAAGCCCTGACGGCCTTCAAAATTGCGGTTGGAGGTCGACGCGCAGCGCTCGCCCGGCTGAAGCTTGTCGGCATTCATCGCAAGGCACATCGAACACCCCGGCTCGCGCCAGTCAAAGCCTGCATCTTTGAAAATCTTGTCGAGACCTTCGGCTTCGGCCTGTTCCTTCACAAGGCCTGAGCCCGGCACGACCATGGCGTTGACCGTGGCTGCAACTGTCTTGCCCTTCACCACCGCCGCCGCAGCGCGCAGATCTTCGATCCGGCCATTGGTGCATGAACCGACGAACACGCGGTCGATCTTGATATCGGTGATCCGGGTGCCCGGCTTCAGGTCCATGTACTCGAGCGCGCGCCACTTGCTGGCGCGTTTGTTCACGTCGGCAATGTCATCGGGGTTCGGCACAACGCCCTGCACCGACGCCACGTCCTCGGGGCTGGAGCCCCAGGACACGATGGGCGGCAGCTTGGCGGCATCGAGGATGACAACCTTGTCGAAATGCGCATCCGGGTCAGTGTAGAGCGTCTTCCAATAGGCCTTGGCCATCTCGAAGGCTTCGCCCTTGGGCGCGCGCGGCCGACCCTGCACATAGGCGAAGGTGGTTTCATCGGGCGCAATGAGACCAGCGCGGGCACCGCCCTCGATGGTCATGTTGCAGATGGTCATGCGGCCTTCCATCGACAGCGCGCGAATGGCTTCGCCCGCAAATTCGATGACATGGCCATTGCCGCCCGCCGTGCCGATCTCGCCAATGATGGCGAGGATGATGTCCTTGGCCGAAACGCCATCGGGCAGCTTGCCATCCACACGCACCAGCATGTTCTTGGCCTTCTGCTGCACCAGCGTCTGGGTCGCGAGCACATGCTCGACTTCCGAGGTGCCGATACCGTGGGCCAGCGCGCCGAACGCGCCATGGGTCGAGGTGTGGCTGTCGCCGCACACGATGGTCATGCCCGGCAGGGTGAAGCCCTGTTCCGGCCCGACGATGTGAACGATGCCCTGGCGGGGGTCGAGTTCGTCGAAATATTCAACGCCGAATTCGCGCGCATTCTCGGCCAGCGTATCGACCTGCAGCTTGCTCTCGGGGTCGTCGATCCCGTGGCGGCGGTCCGATGTCGGCACATTGTGATCGACCACGGCGAGCGTGCGCTCGGGGTGGCGCACCTTGCGGCGGTTGAGGCGCAGACCCTCAAAGGCCTGCGGGCTCGTCACTTCGTGCACAAGATGACGGTCGATATAAATCAGGCTCGTCCCATCCGGGTTATCCTGAACCAGATGATCGTCCCAAATCTTGTCGTAGAGGGTCTTGCCGGCCATTTGCCTTAATGTCCACGAAGGAGGTTAATTCAAAGCGGGTTCTAGTCTCCAAGCGGCCTTTGGGTCAAGCAAAACGGCGGCTTGCGCCGCCACAACAGAATGTGGGGGGCGACACCGAGCCCCCTCGACAAAGCGGCTGCTTTATAAGCACTCTCCCTCTCGTTTCCCCTCATGCGGGGATCGTGGAGAAACCGCATGGCCTTGACGTCAACGCTCGCCGAGCTTCGGGCCGAGCTTTCGGCGCGCATTACGGCGCATCACGGCAGCGAGCCGAGCTTTGCGCGTTTTCTCGCCGCCGTCACCGCCGGCATTTCCGACGAAGACCTGGCCAGCGACAGCATTTCGCGTCTTGAGGCGACCTTCCGGGCTGCCTATGCGCGCCTCGGCCAGCGCGCTGAGGATTCGCCCGATCTCTATGTGCTGGCGCCCGACGACGACGACACCCCACAGGTCATTGAGGTCTTTACCAACGAGACCCCGTTCCTCGCCGATAGCCTGTTAGCCGCCATCAATGCCAGCGGCGGCGAGGTCACCCTGTTTACCGAGGCCCGGCTCGAGTTCGACCCGACGACCTACCGCGTTCTGGCCGATCCCGCGCCCGGCTCGCGGCGCGAGTCCTTCGTGCATATCGAAATCAGGCCGCTCGCCGACGAGGCGCGGCGCGGCGCGCTCGAAGCCGAACTGCATGACACTCTGGCCGATGTCGAGCGGGCCACCCGCGACTGGCGGCCGATGCTCAAGCGCCTGGGCCGCGTCGCCGAGGAATGGCACGTCCGCTCGCCCAGACTGGCGCCTGCTGCACTGGCCGAGGCCATGCATTTCGTGGCCTGGCTTGCGGATCATCACTTCACCTTCCTGGGCATGCGCGAATACCGACTGCTGGGCGAAGGCGCGGAGCAGCGTCTGTTGCGCATGCCGGACGGCGATCTTGGCATTCTCGCCGACGCCAGTGTGCAGGTGTTCCGGCAGGGCGAGACCTGGGTCGAATCGACCCCCCGGCACCTCAATTTCATGGCCGATGCGCAGCCGATCATCGTCACCAAGACCAATGCGCGCTCCCGTGTGCACCGCCGCGTGCATCTCGATTACATCGGCATCAAACTCTACGGCGACGATGGTCAACCGGCTGGCGAACTCCGCGTCGTCGGCCTGTTCACCGCCTCGGCCATGACAGCGGCGAACGACACCATTCCGCTGCTGCGCCGGAAAATCGCCGACGTGTTAAAGCGCACGGCACTGCCGCCACACACGGTGCGGGCCAAGGCGCTGGCGCATACGCTCGACACCTGGCCGCGCAGCGAACTGTTCCAGATGAGCGAAACCGAGCTGCTGGAGTTCGCTCCGCTGGCAGCCGAAGTCGCCGCACGGCCGCGGTTGTGTGTGCTGCCGCGCATCGATCCCTTCGATAGTTTCGTATCCGTTCTCGTCTATCTCCCGCGTGATCGATACGATGCCGATCTGCGCATCCGCATCGGCGAGTTCCTGGCCATCGCCTATCTGGGGCGGGTTTCGGCCTATGATCTTACCTTTCTCGATCCCGATCAGGTGCGGGTGCATTTCATCATCGGGCGGCAGGGCGGAGAAACGCCCCGGCCCCGGCGCGAAGATCTCAATCGCCGGATCAGCGACCTGACCCTCAGCTTTGCTGATCGGCTCAGCGCCGCCGCCCCCACTGACCCGGACATTGTCCAGTTCACCAGCGCATTTCCGTTGGCCTACCAGAAGGTCACCACCATCGAGGAAGCCCTGGGGGATATCGCCACCATCCGCACCCTCAGCACCGACAACAGCCTTGCTCTGCGGCTGGCGCCACGCATGGATTGGGATAGTGCGACGCGGCTCAAGGTGTACCACCTCAATGCACCCATTGCCCTGTCGGATCGGGTGCCGATGCTCGAAAACTTCGGCTTTCGCGTTATCGACGAAGTCACGCACACCATCACCGCCGCCTATGGGCAGGAAACTGTCTTGCACGACATGCTGCTGGACGCCGAGTCACCGCTCGCACTTGGCGACCCGGCTCACACAGCGCGGCTGGAAGCCGCGATCCTCGCGGTCTGGCGGGGCGAAGCCGATAATGATCCGCTCAACCGCCTGAGCGCCGGGCCCGGGTTGATCTGGACTGAGGTCGAAATCCTGCGGGCCCTGTGCCACTTCGGCCAGCAGGCGGGGCTCGCGTTCTCGCGCGAAACCATCAAGGCCACGCTGGCGGCTTCACCTGCTGTCGCGCTGGGGCTCATGGGGCTGATTACCGCCCGCTTTGACCCGCGCTTTACCGGCCAGCGTGAACGCGCCGAAGAGGACGCGCGGCACGCGCTCGACGCTGCCATTGCCGAAACCACAGCGCTGGAAGCCGATCAGATTTTCCGGCGGCTGGCCAATCTGGTGGATGCGCTGACCCGCACCAACGCGTTCCAGCGCGATCAATCGGGCAGTCGGCGCCCGGCTCTGGCGCTCAAATTCAACAGCCGGGCCATTGAAGGTCTGCCCGAGCCCCGGCCATTACGCGAGATTTTCGTGCACTCGCCCCGGCTTGAAGGCCTGCATATGCGCATGGGGCTGATTGCCCGGGGCGGCATCCGCTGGTCCGACCGGCCCGAGGATTTCCGCACCGAAGTGCTGGCGCTCGCCAAGGCCCAGCACGTCAAGAATGCCATCATCGTGCCGCGCGGCGCCAAGGGCGCCTTCGTGCCGCGCCTGTTGACGCAAGGCAGCGACCGCGAGGCCCGCGAGCGCGAGGGTGCCCTGTGCTACCGAATTTTCATTTCGAGCCTGCTCGATGTGACCGACAGCGTGACCGACAAGGGCATTGTCCATCCGCCCGATGTGCTGGTTCGCGATGGCGATGACCCCTATTTCGTCGTCGCCGCAGATAAGGGCACATCCGGCTTTTCCGACGCGGCCAATACCATTGCCGAGGCGCGCAGCTTCTGGCTGGGCGATGCCTTCGCCTCTGGCGGCTCAGCCGGCTATGACCACAAATCCATGGGCATCACCGCCCGCGGCGCCTGGGCGGCGGTGAAGCGCCACTTCCGCGAGCTTGATCGCGACATTCAGGCCTCGCCCTTCACCGCCGTGGGCGTGGGCGATATGTCGGGCGATGTGTTCGGCAATGGCATGCTGCTTTCGCCGCAATTGCGGCTGGTGGCCGCCTTCGACCACCGCGACATCTTCGTCGACCCCGATCCTGATCCGGCGATCAGTTTTGCCGAGCGCGCGCGCCTGTTCACGCTGCCGCGCTCAAGCTGGCAGGATTACGATCCCGATGCAATTTCCAAAGGCGGCGGCGTCTATTCACGCAGCCTGAAGACCGTCGCCCTGTTTGCCGAGGCCCGCCGCGCGCTGGGGCTCGGGAGTGAACCCGTATCGCCCAATGATGTCATCCGCGCCATTCTCCGGGCCGAGGTGGATCTCATCTGGTTCGGCGGCATTGGCACCTATGTTCGTGGCAGCGCCGAAACCGACGCCGCCGTGGGCGACAAAGCCAATGATGGGGTGCGCGTCACCAGCAGCGAGCTGCGGGCCCGCGTCATCGGCGAAGGGGCCAACCTCGCCATCACCCAGTTGGGCCGCATCGACTATGCGCTGAAGGGCGGCCGTATCAATACCGATGCCATTGATAACTCGGCGGGGGTCAACGCCTCGGATCTTGAGGTGAACATCAAGATTGCGCTCGGCCCCGCAGTGCGAAAGGGCGAGCTGAACCGGGCCGTACGCGATGAGTTTCTGGCCTCGATGCGCGATGAGGTGGCCGAGCTGTGCCTCGCCAATACCGTAGCGCAGACCCGCATGCTGTCCATCGAGAGCTTTCGGGCCGCTGACGCCGTGCCCGAGCACATCGCCCTGATCGAAGCGCTGGAAGCCACAGGCGAACTGAGCCGACGCGTCGACCGCCTGCCCGAAAACGGTGCCCTGTCCGACCGCGCCCGGTTCGGCGAGGGGCTGACCCGGCCCGAACTGGCCCAGCTTCTCGCCCATGCCAAAAACCAGCTTCAGGCCGATCTCCTCGACGATCACCTGCCCGTCGACCCGTTTCTCGGGCGCGAGCTGTTCCGCTATTTTCCGCCCCGGCTGCGCGAGGCTTTCGCCACGGCGATCAGCACGCACCAGTTGCGCCCTGAAATCATTGCCACCGTCCTCGCCAATGGCATGATCAACGCGGGCGGTCCCGCCTTCGCCAACGAGCTGCAACTGGCGACCAGCGCCGCCCCCGGCGCCATTGCACTGGCCTACCTCGCGGCGCGTGACGTGTTCAGCACCCCGAAGCTGGAAGCCGAGATTGACGCGCTCGACGGTCAGGTGCCTGGGCGCACGCAATTGCTGCTCTACCGCGAGTTGCAGCGCACCATCCGCCGCGCAGCGCTCTGGTTCCTGCGCAACGGTAGGTTGGAGGGCGGCGTGCAGTCGATCACCGAGCGCCATGCGCAGGGTCTGGCCGAGGTGAAATCGCTTCTACCCGGCCTGTTGACCCCGCGGCTTGAAGCCGGGCTCGCGGCCCGCAGTCGCGCGCTGGAGGCCGAGGGCGTCAGCCCCGTTCTTGCCAGCCGCTTTGCCGAACTCGCGTCGCTCGCTTTTGCACCCGATATCATGCTGGTGGCCGAGCGCCTGTCGCGGCCCCTGCCCGACGTGGCCGCGAGCTTCTTCGGCGTGCTCGATCTGTTCGGTCTCGGCACTCTGGCCGACGACGGCCACCGCATCGTCCTGACGGATCGGTTTGATCGCCTGGCGCTCGACCGCGCTCTCGCCAATCTGCTGCGGGCGCAGCGCGATATCTGCGCCGATGTGCTCAGCTTTACTCCCGGCCCGATGCCCGGCAATCTCAACGCCTGGCGCAACAGTCGGCTGGAGTCCGTGGCGCGCGCAAGCGACGCCGTGGCCCGGCTGGCGACCGGCGAAATTACCGTGTCGCGCCTGTCGGTTGCGGCCGGGCTCCTGTCCGACCTCGCGCGCGGCGCCTGATCCGCCTAGTGCCGGAAGTGCCGCATGCCGGTGAACACCATAGCAATGCCCGCCTCGTCAGCGGCGGCGATCACCTTGTCGTCGTTCATAGAACCGCCCGGCTGGATGACTGCCGTAGCGCCTGCCGCCACCGCTGACAGCAGCCCATCGGGGAACGGGAAAAATGCATCCGACGCCACAACCGAGCCTTCGGTAAGGGCGCCGCTCAGCCCTGCCGCCTCAGCCGCATCGATTGATTTCCGGTGCGCGACCCGGGTCGAATCGACCCGGCTCATCTGCCCGGCGCCGATGCCGACGGTTGCGCCGTCCTTCACATAGATGATGGCGTTGGATTTTACGTGCTTGGCCACTTTCATCGCCACCCGCAGGTCGCGCAGCTCAGCTGCGCTGGGCGCACGTTTCGTCACCACGCGCAGCTCGATATCATCGACATTGCGGTTGTCCCGACCCTGCACCAGCAGCCCACCGGCCAGTGATTTGACCTGCAGGCCCTCGTCGCGCCGGTCCGCCAGACCGCCGGTGAGCAGCAGCCGCAGGTTCTTCTTGGCCGCAATGACCTCAATCGCCCTGTCGGTTGCGTCCGGCGCAACGATGACTTCGGTAAAGACCTTCACGATCTCGGCAGCAATCGTCTCGTCAATTGTGCCGTTAAGCGCCACGATGCCCCCGAAGGCGCTTACCGGATCGGTACGCAGCGCCAGCCTGTAGGCGTCGAGCAGGCTGCCCCCCAGAGCAAAGCCGCAGGGGTTGGCGTGCTTGATGATCGCCACCGCCGGCGTGGTGCCGTCAAATTCGCTCACCAGCTCGAAGGCGGCGTCGGTGTCGTTGAGGTTGTTATAGCTCAGCGATTTGCCCTGCACCTGCCGCGCGGTGGCAACGCCGGGGCGCTTGTCGCCGGTGGTATAGAACGCTGCCCACTGATGCGGATTTTCGCCATAGCGCATGACTTCGGTCAGCCTGCCGGAAAAGCTGCGATACGGTAGCTCGGCGTAATCCAGCGTCTTGGCGAACCAGTTGGAAATCACCGCGTCATAGGCGGCCGTGCGCGCATAGGCCTTGGCCGCCAGCTTCTGCCGCGTTTCATAGGGAACGCCGCCCGTCTGACGAATGCTGTCGAGCACCATCGGGTAATCGGTCGGGTCGACGATCACGGTCACATAGGCGTGGTTCTTGGCCGCCGAGCGAATCATCGCTGGTCCGCCGATATCGATATTCTCGATGGTTTCATCGTAAGAGGCGCCGCGCGCGATCGTCTCTTCGAACGGGTAGAGGTTGACCACCACGAGATCGATGGGCCCGATGTCATGGGCGTCCATCGCGGCCCTGTGCTCGGGGTTGTCGCGCACCGCCAACAGTCCGCCATGCACCTTGGGGTGGAGCGTCTTGACCCGGCCATCCATCATCTCGGGAAAGCCGGTGAGGTCGGCAATATCGCGCACGGTGGCGCCGGTCCCGGCGATCAGCTTGTGCGTGCCGCCCGTGGAAACCAGATCGATGCCGAGCGCCGCCAGCGCTTTGGCAAAATCGGCGACGCCCGTCTTGTCGAAGACGGAAATCAACGCCCGCTTGATTGCAACCGAATGAGCCACCGAACCCTCCCTGCTGGTCACTCGGCTGCTAACACGCGCGCCGGGGATTGCAAATGCCGGGTTGCTGCATGGGAGCCCTGATAAACAGACAGGGGAACGGGCCCGCACCTCCCTGTTGCGGGCCCGCTCTCGTCTTCGGCGTGCGGGCTAGTTGCCGCTCGGACCGACGGGGCCCGGAATGCCCTGTATGCCCTGCGGTCCTGCTGGCCCTTTCGGCCCCGGTGCACCCTGTGGGCCCTGCGGTCCAATCGGACCGGCCGGACCAGCGCTGCCCTTGGGACCGGCCACACCAGCGGGGCCAGCCGGACCAGTTGCACCGGCGGGGCCCGCAGGACCCGCAGGACCTGCCGCGCCCTTAGGACCAGCGGGGCCAGCCGGACCAGCCGGCCCGACAGCACCTGCCGCCCCGGCTTCACCCGGCGAGCCTGCAGGACCGGCCGGGCCCGCTTTGCCCGCTGCCCCGGCGTCGCCTTTGTCACCTTTGTCGCCCTTATCGCCCTTGTCACCCTTTTCGCCAGCGGGGCCGGGCGTAAGTTCGAGGGCGGACAAGCGGGCATCAATCTGCTGGGCATTGATGCCGCCAAACAGGGCGAGCACCTGGCCGCGGCTGATTCCGTTCCAGATAATCAGAATTGCAAACAACAGCACTGCCCCGATCAGGCCGGGCAACAGGCTGTCCCTGAACCAGTTCTTCGTCATGGTCGCATTCACCTCCTCGCGCTGCGCCCAACTGAACGCTGTGGCGTATACGGTATAATGCGTAGCATGAATCGCGCGAGGGAACAGGGGCTATTGATGCGCCCCGAACAGCCTGCTGAGCGCCGCAGCCAGAAGCAGGGCGCGATCGGCGGGAACCAGCACCCGGCGCCGCCCGGCACCCTGTTCAGCCACGAGGTTTCGCACAAGCAGCGAGTGGACATGCCGGTAAACCGTTGAGCGTCCCATGGTCTGGGAGCGCGTCAGGTCGCCCATGCGGGCCGGGTTTCCCTGCGACTGACCGGCGACAATGGCGTCGAACACTTTGCGCTCATTGCGGTCGAGATCGCCTAGGCCATAGAGGCGTTGCAGCCGGATCACTGCGGCAAAGAGCGCAGCATGGGCGGTCATCACCGCCACCAGGTCAGCCTGTCGGTTGAAACGGCCTGTACATCATCGGTGTCGCAAATGCGGGCCAAGCGGCCCAGGGCCGCCTCGAGTTTACCGCGCAGCGCCCGATGCACATCCTCGGCCGACATGCCCGGCTCAACGTGGGTGTAAAACTCCATCTTCAGATCATGCGCAATCGGCTTGCCGTCGATGATCTCACCGGCATCCACACCGAACACGGCTCGAATCCGATCCGGTTTGCGCGGATCAGGCGCGAGTTCCAAAAGCCTGATCGCTTTCACGTCCAACATGACGGATCCCCCCAAGGAGCCCGCCTTTACTCTCGTGTTCGTGCCGTTAAACTTTTACGGGGTACAACTTTACTGTAAATGCGTACCTAAAAGGCAAACACGCTTCGTGGTTTGGCTAATATTGCGCAACCGTCCTGAATTTGAACGCTACTAAATTTCGACGTCATGCCAGGGGCTGGCGGATGACCGTCTTCAGTTTGTCTGGGGCCACGCGTCGAGGATCGTTCAGATAGATTTCATGATGCTTACCCGCCAGCGACTTGCCCGCCTGTGCAATGAATGCATGAAGCGCGGCAATCGTCTCGGCCTCCTGCGCCCAGGGGCCGACATAGAGCACCTGCGCCGCCGGACCTTCGGCAAAGGTTTCAAACCGCACGGCACCCAGTGTCGCCGCATTCACCTTGGCCGCCGCTTTCGCCCGCGCTGTGTCCACCATAGCGGCAGTCACCAAATCGGGCTGCACGATCAGCGCGGTCCAGCGCCAGTTGGCCCGATCGCCTTTGGCAAAAGCTGCCATATCATCGGCCCACCACAGGCTTTCGAGCGGCATCACCGACCAATCCACTGGCGGCGTTGCCGCCTTGCCCATGAATTTCAGTGTGTAGCTCAGCGTGTAAAGCGCGCCGATTGCATCGGCATACGCCCTGGACGTTGCGGGATCGCCCACCCCATCGATCATCAGCGCCTTAAGCGGCGGCACCTCCACCAGCTCCATCCGCCCGGCCTTGGGCGCGTAGAGCTGCTTCAGCGTTTTCTTGAGGTCCAGTTTGTCCATAGCGCCATCCACCCTCGTCCTTCCCCATGAACGCACGAGCGCAACCGCCCGCCGTTGATCGAGGTCAAACCGAACACGAGCCGGGCGTGGCCCAGCCCTGGGCGAAACTGGACTACAGGGAGAAAACAGGTGGTGCCGCATGCCGGATTCGAACCAGCGACCCCCTCATTACGAATGAGATGCTCTACCGACTGAGCTAATGCGGCCCGGCGCGCCGGGGCGCGCTGAAAGGATCGGGCGGTTCATACCCTCAGCATCGGGGAGAAGCAAGACCCGCAATCAGGCATCCGGCGCGGCAAGCGGCATGGCGGGTCTGGCGAGCGACTCGGGCGCAGCAGGGCGCTCGGGTGCATCGAAGGGCGCCACGCGCACGGCCACGGCACTGGCCGGAACCCGCCACTCGAACGCATCAAGCTTGCCGGAAACCGGCGATACCGGCTCCCATTCCGGCGCGGTGATGCCATCGGCGGTCCAGCACGGATCGCGCGGGGCACGCTGGCTGCGGCTGCGCCAATCCTGCGCCTTGCCCACATCGCCCGATTGACCGTCTTCAATTTCCGACATCAACAGGCACACGCCCTGCGTGGGGTTCTGGCTGGAAAAGCCCAGCAGCGCCTGCCGCGCCAGCGTCCAGTCGAAGGCATCAATCGCGGCCCGCGCCAGCACCAGCGCGCTGGCGCGGTTGGGCGGCGGCAGATCGACCAGTTCCTGGATACGCCGCACGCGATCCACGGCGGAACTGCCCGGCTGCACATTGGCGAACAGCGCCGCGACATCGGGATGCGAGGTGGCGCGCCACACGCGCCGCAGCAGGCTCATGGCTTTGCGCGTATCGCGGCGGTTGATGTAGATGCGGGCGGCAATCAGCGTGGCGGGCACGAAATTGGCGTCGAGCTTCAGCGCGCTGAGCGCATGCTCGAGCGCTGCATTGGGATCATGCCCTTCAGCGACGCGGGCCTGCGCGGCTTCGACCACGGCCAGCCGACGCCGCTTGCGCAGCCGATCGTCGCGCGTCAGCGTCGGGTCATCGAGCACCATGGCCTTGGCTTCGTCCCAACGCCCGGCGCGCGTCAACTCATCGAATACGGCTTCGCGCGCCCACGGGGCCTGCGCCGAGATTTCCAGCGCCTTTTGGGCAAAGCTCAGCGCCGCATCGAAGCGGCCTTGGGCGCGGGACTGGTCATAGAGGCCCGACAGCGCCGCAATCGCAGTTTTGCGGTTGGAAATCAGCGCGCGGTAATGCTCACGCGCCGAATGCATATCGCCCACGGCCAGATCGGCACGAGCCTCAAGCAGCTGCGCCGCAGCATTTTTGGGCAGATTGTCCTGCGCCTCACGCGCCAGCAGCCGGGCCCGGTTGGCATCGCCCGATTGCAGCGCGATGAAGCCATCGGACAGCGCGGCATAGCCCAGATCCTTGCGCCGCTCGCGGGCGCGCCGGGCGAGGTAATAGGGTGCCCCGATGATGCGCTTCAGCACACCCCAGACGAAGATGAACGCCACAAGACCGAGAATCAGCAGGAAGGCCGCAACCCCCAGCCGGGGCTGCAGGCGGTAGCCGAGCATTTCCACCGTCAGCGTGCCGGGCAGGCCGATGAGCCAGGCGATACCCGCCGTCACCAGCAGGCTGACAATCAACCATTGGGCGAGACGGATCACGGGCTGGTCTCCGCGGCCGGGGCCAAGGCATCACGACGCAGGGCCCCGATGAAATCCTGCGCAGCGGCGAGGTTCGCTACATCGGCCGCGACCGGACCGGCGGCAAGACGCATCGGCTCAGGCAATTGGCTGAAAAGCGCCGAGCTCGTAGCCCAATCGCCACGCGCCGCCGCTGTTTCGAGCCGCGCCACGAGCGCCTCGGGCGTATCGCCCGGCACATCCCCGGCAGGCCGAAGCGCCACGAGGCCTTTCAGCCAGTCGAGACCATCCTGAACCACGTCGCCCGACGCGGCATTACCGCGCTTGGCCAACATGTCGGGCACCGCCGCGCTGACCCGCGCCGCCACGCTGGCGGGGGCCGGCAAGCCGGTTTCGGCAGCGGCAGCGAGCGCATCGGGCACCATCAGCGTGGGCAGCAGCGGCTTGAGGCTGGCCAGCTCACCGGCAAAGGGCCGCCCGAAGGCAAAGGCACTATCCAGCGCGCTGACGAGCAAGGGCAGGCGCACCGCCGCACTCACTTCACCCTCGGCGAGGCTCGGGGCCCGTGCGGCCAACGCCTGTTTGAGGGTCTCGACCTCTGCCTTCAGCGCCGCAAGATCAGCGGAGGGCGCAACAGCGGCAGCGGGTCGGGTTTCCAGGCTTAGAAGCCGCTGATCCAGTTCGGTGACTTTGGCGGTGAGCGCCGAGGCATCGGGGCTTGAGGCCCCGGCGCCGAGAGCGGCAATCTGGGTTTCCAGCGCACCGATCCGCTGATCGGTGGGACCGAGATCAACCACCGCCGGCACCGGCATATCCGCAATGGCCGCCTTGGCTGCCGAGAGACCAGCCGTCAGGGCTTCGCTCGTCGATTGCAGGCCCGCGCTGGTTGTGCGGCCCTGCTCTTCCACCGCATCGAGACGCTGGCTGACCCGATCGAGCACCGTGGCCAGCGCATCGAGCCGTGGCGCGGGGTCGGCAATCTGCGGTCGGGCATCGGGCAAGGGCACAAGGCGCACCGCGCTATAGGTGAGCGCTGTGCCCAGCAACGCGCCCGCGACAGTAGCAATCGAGATCGCGCTCCAGGGCATGGCGAGCCGTGCCTGCGGCCGAGGCGGCATTTTTGGCGGCTCCTGAGCTCCAGCGCGCGACTTCGCCTGCGGGCGCGTGGGCGCGTCAGCGGCTTCCGGGCTCGGTTGCCCCGGCTGCGGGTCCGCTGATCGGGCCTTCAGGTCGATAACCGGGGGCTTCACCGGTCCTACTTTGCGCTCAGCCATGCCTGGGCACCTTTTTGTTCATTCACTGAGCCTTTTGGTCGCCACAAACGCGCAAGGCAAGCCCCATCATCGCCGTCTCACTGGACGCGTTCGCGACATTGGTCTTTGCGAAATGGGCATTGCGCGCGACTTCGGCAATAGTTGAAGACAGACAGAGCGCCTGCATAGCGCGCCGTATAGACGGCGATGTGAGGGCAACGAACCGTTCGACCGCCCGAACCGAATAGAGCAGCACAGCCTGAATGGCGCCCTGCGTCAGCATCGCCTCCGCCTCCACCGGCAGGGCCGGAACAGGCTCCATGTCATAGACTTCGACCAGCACAGTATCGATCCCAGGGCCGAGAAGCGCGGCCAGATCGCCCGTCCGGTCGCGACCAGCGAGATAGAGAACCCGCCGCGGCGCATGCGCGGCAATCAGCGGTGCGAGCCGCGCCATGCCGCCATCGGCGCTCGTAACAGTGTTGAACCCCTCGGCGCGGGCCAGTGCCGCCGTACGGTCGCCCACGGCAAACAGCGGCAGGTGCCGATAGGGCTGAAGCCGCCCCTGAAGCGCCCGCAGCGCGTTGGCGCTGGTGATCGCCACCGCGTCAAAGCTGCCGTCGGGCAGAGGTGCGGACAGGGGACGCAGCGTAAAGAGCGGCGCGGCGACGGCGCTGAGTCCCAGCGCCCCGAGGCGCTCCACGGTCGTGCTGGCATCGGGTTCGGGCCGGGTGACCAGCAGCATCTGTGTTAGACTACCCCTTGAACGCGGCCAGAAAGGCCGGTCCTGCCGCCTCCTTGAGGCGTTCGCCAAGGTCCGCGCCCAACCGGGCGGCCGCGTCACGCGGGCCGCTGATGCTGTCGCGGAACCAGGTCTCCCCCGAGGGCGACAGGATTTCCGCGCTCAGAGTGCACGAAACCTCGTTCAATTCGGTAAACGCGCCAATAGGGGTCCGGCACGATCCATCCAGCGTGGCGAGCAGGGCGCGTTCCGCCGCAATGGCCATGGCGGTTGGGCCATGGTTGAGCGGCGCGATAAACCCGCCGGTGCGGGCATCATCACCGCGAATTTCAAGGCCAATGGCGCCTTGCGCCGGGGCCGGCAGAAAGACGGCGGGATCGAGATAGGAGGAAACCCGGTTCGCCTTCTCCAACCGGTGCAGCCCGGCGGCGGCCAATAGCGTCGCGTCTGCCACGCCCGCCTCGAGCTTCGCCAGCCGCGTATCCACATTGCCGCGAAACGGCACGATGCTGAGATCGGGGCGCGCGCGCCTCATTTGAGCGGCGCGACGGATCGACGAGGACCCGAGCCGAGCCCCCTGCGGCAAGTCCGCCAGCGTGGGATAGGCGAGCGAAACAAAGGCATCGCGCACATCCTCTCGCTCCAGAAACGCCGCCAGCACCAGCCCGGGCGGCAGCTCAGACGCCATGTCCTTGCTGGAATGCACGCCGATATCAATCGCTCCGGCCATCAGGGCGGCTTCGATTTCCTTCGAAAACAGGCCTTTGCCGCCCGCCTCGCTGAGCGGCCGGTCAGTCAACCGATCGCCCGAGGTGCTGATGGTGATGATCTCGATGGTAGCCGTCGGCACGCCATGCGCCTCAGCGAGCAGCCGCTGTACGAGATGCGCCTGATACAGCGCCAGAAGCGATCCGCGCGTGCCAATGCGGAGAAAGGGGGCCGATTGCATTTCGACAAAGACCTCTATAGGCGAGAAGGCGGGTTTGGGCTTACCCCCAACGCGTCCCTTCGGGCAAGGTTGATGAAGCTTCTCGGCATCGAAACGAGCTGCGACGAAACGGCTGCCGCCATTGTGGCTCGGTCACCCGATGGCCGGGGCACGATCCTGTCCAATATTGTGCGCAGTCAGCTCGACGAGCATGCGCCCTATGGCGGCGTAGTGCCGGAGCTTGCGGCGCGTGCCCATGTGAGCCATCTCGACCACATCATTACCCGCGCGCTCAGCGAGGCCAATGTCGCGCTTTCCGATCTCGATGGCATCGCCGCCACAGCGGGGCCAGGGCTGATTGGCGGCGTTCTGGTGGGCCTGACCACCGCCAAGGCCATTGCGGCCGCGACCAACAAGCCGCTGATTGCCGTCAACCATCTCGAAGCCCATGCACTGACCGCGCGGCTGACCGACAATATTCCGTTTCCCTATCTGATGCTGCTGGTCTCCGGCGGGCATAGCCAGTTCGTGCTGGTGCGCGGTGTGGGCGATTACGAGCGCTGGGGCACGACGATCGACGATGCTTTGGGCGAGGCCTTCGACAAGGTGGCAAAGCTCCTTGGCCTTGGTGTTCCCGGCGGCCCCGCCGTCGAAAAGCTGGCGCAATCGGGCGATGCGCGCCGCTTCGCGTTCCCCCGGCCCCTGCTCAACCAGCCCGGGCTCGATTTTTCCTTTTCCGGCCTGAAGACCGCCGTGCGCCTGGCCGCTGAACACGCAGCCCCGCTCAGCAATCAGGACGCCGCTGATATTGCGGCGAGCTTTCAGGCCACCGTCGCAAAGGTCGTGGAGACGCGGGCGCGTTCGGCGCTGGTGCGTCTTAGGACTACACACCCCGAAGCCCCGGCGCGTCTTGTCGTCGCTGGCGGCGTGGCAGCCAACCGCACGATTGCGGCGGCGCTGGCGCGAGCCACGGCAGACGCGGGGGCCGATCTGGTGGTTCCGCCCATTCCCCTGTGCACCGACAATGGCGTGATGGTGGCCTGGGCCGGTGCCGAGCGGCTGGCGCTGGGCGCCTCGGATTCACTCGCAACCGCCGCCAAGGCCCGTTGGCCGCTCGATTCGGCGGACATGGGGGTGATCCATGCCGCTTGATCATGTTGCAGTCATCGGCGCCGGGGCCTGGGGCACCGCACTGGCGCAGGCCGCGGCAACGGCCGGACGGACTGTCACACTGGTGGGCCGCGATGCCGCCGTGGTGGACGAGGTGAACACCCGCCATCGCAACAGCCCGCATCTGGGCGATCTGCCGCTCGCCCCCACTCTGCGGGCAAGTCTCGATCTGCCGAACGCCGATCTGGTTCTCCTCGCCGTGCCGGCGCAACAGAGCCGGACGGTGCTGAACCGCTTCCATACGGGTCTTTCAGGCAAGCCCGTGGTGTTGACCGCCAAGGGCCTTGAGACCGGCACCCTGCGGCGGCAGAGCGAAATTCTGTTCGAATGCGTGCCCTCGGCTACGCCCTATGTGCTCTCTGGCCCCAGTTTTGCGGCCGATGTCGCGCTGGGCCGCCCCACCGCCGTAACGCTGGCGGGCGATGATGAAGCGCTCACGGCGCACATTGCCGCGGCGCTCGCGGGCCCGAGTTTCCGCCCCTATGCGGCGGGTGACCGGTTGGGTGTCGAACTCGCCGGGGCGCTCAAAAACATCTATGCGCTGGCCTGCGGCGCCGTTGACGGGGCGGGGCTCGGCGCCTCAACGCGGTCGGCCCTGATCGCGCGCGCGTTTGCCGAAATGACCCGGCTGGTCGTTGCTCTCGGCGGACAGGCCACGACCTTGACCGGCCTCGCCGGGTTGGGCGACCTGACGCTTAGTTGCACATCCACGCAATCGCGCAACTATCGTTTTGGGGCGGCACTCGGCGCCAACCGCTCAACCGGGACCATCGGGCTCGCCGAAGGCGTGATGACCGCGCCGGTCGCTCAGGCCCTTGCCCGCGAAGTCCGGATCGAAGCGCCCTTGATCGACGCCGTGAACCTGCTTTTATCGGGCACAACCACCATTGCTGAAATTGTCGGCGGCCTCATGGCCCGGCCGCTTAAACGGGAGACCTGAATGCACTACGCCATTGTTGCCTATGACAAGCCGAACTCGCTCGCACGCCGCATGGAGATCCGCCCCGCTCACCTCGCGCACCTCGATACGCTGGGCGACCGGCTGGTGCTCGCCGGGCCGTTCCTCGATGAGAAGGGCGACATGCTGGGCAGCTTCATGGTGATTACCGCCGATAGCCAGGCGGATGCCGAGGCCACGTTCGGCCGCGACCCCTTCATCACGGGCGGCCTGTTCGACTCGATCACCATCAAGCCGTGGAAGCTCGGCATCAACAACACCAACAAGTAAGGCCCGCTCATGGCCCACTGGCTGATGAAATCCGAACCCAATGTGCTCTCTTACGACGATGTTGTGACCAAGGGCGTGCCCGAGGAGTGGCATTCGGTCCGCAACTATGCCGCGCGCAACAATATGAAGGCGATGCAGCTGGGCGACGAGGCGTTCTTCTACCACTCGGTGGAAGGCAAGGAGATTGTCGGCATCATCCGGGTGGCCACTTTGGCCCACCCGGATTCAACCGCTGAGCTGAAAGACGGCAAAGTGGTATGGGAATGCGTGGACGTGCTGCCGGTCCGCAAGCTGAAGCGCCCGGTGACGCTGGCGGACATCAAGGCCAACCCAAATCTTCAGGATATGGCGCTGATCAAACTCTCGCGCCTCTCCGTGTCGCCCGTCACCGACGCCGAATGGGCCGAAGTGCTGCGCATGGCGGGCGAATAGGGTCAGGCGGCGACAGCATTCTGGATCAGGCTCGCGGCCATCGGCACCGTTATGTCACCGTGGTTGGCGAGATATTGATTGAGCGCCCGGGAAATGCGGGCCCGACCCAGCTCGCCCTGCGGCAGGGTTTTCTGTTTGGCAAACCACTCCGCGACCTCAACCCAATCCCACAGGGGACTGGCGGAGGTAATGCGCGCCACCGGCGACGGGAAGCCCGACGCTCGCTCTCCGGTGACGTAATGGGTCACGGCAGCTTTCGTCAGGTGGGCCCGTTCCGCAATTTCGCTGCGGCTGACGAGGAAATCCGGCTCAAAGCGCTCGATATGCGCCCCAGTCTTCAACACATCCGCAAGGGCAGACCCGAGCGCCTGCGCAAAATCCGGCGCCGCCCGCGTGAAGCTGACGGCGACGAGGCCATTAACGAGCATCAGCGTGGCATCATCGCACCCGGCTTCAAAGAACCGGTCCTCGAAATCTTGGGCCGAAGCGTCGACCCCCGAGACGATCAGTGTGAAGTCGTGGTCATTCATCGTGCTCTCCCCCGTGCGGGCACTTTTTAATCAGCCGGGCGATGTGCCGAGCATGATTGCCCGCATTTTTGGGCGTTGACCAAACCGATATCTGACAGCCCGAGCGATCATTGTGGGGGCAGAGCAATCGCCCCCAGGCGTGATTGCTATCCGGCACGAAGCTCCATCCAAGAGCTTCAGCCTCTGCCACTGCCGTCTCAACGTCCTTGTCGGTATGCTGCTTCCGTCTTGGCGACGGTGGCTCTGCTAGCAATGGTGTTAACAAAAGTCAACACGGTCACACGGCAGGGTTGTTGAGTCTTAAAAGTCGGCCGTGAGTCCCTTGATTTCCCAGTCGCCATAGCGGGCCGGGTCGAGCCCGCCGCGGCCGCCCTTTTCGGCTTTGGCGGCGGCGGCTTTCTCGTCGATGGCGCGACGGCGCGCTTCGGCTTCGGCGAGGGCGCGTTGCGCGGCTGGAGTCAGCACCTTGGGCGCGGCTTCAGGGAGATCGACAGGATCGGACATGATGGTCTTGCGGGGTTTGCTGCGGGCTCCCATTTAATGGGCGTCGCAACCACTTTTGTCGAGGTCTGGGCCAACCGCCATGAACCGCAGCTTTTCCAACCTGCTCCGCACCTCGGTGCTGATTGCCGCCATGACAGCCCTGTTCATGGGCGTCGGCTACCTGCTGGGCGGCCGCAGCGGCATGATGTTTGCGTTCCTCTTTGCGGCGGTCACCAATTTCATCGGCTACTGGAATGCCGACAAACTGGTGCTGCGCATGCAGAACGCGCGCGAAATCCCGCCCGAGGCCGCCGCCGGTCTTTACGATATGGTGGATACCTTGGCGAAGCGCGCCGGGCTTCCCACGCCGAAGGTCTATCTGATCGAGACCGACCAACCCAACGCCTTTGCCACAGGCCGCAACCCCGAAAACGCCGCTGTCGCCGTATCGCGCGGGCTGCTCGACCGGTTGGATTCGCGCGAAATCGCGGCCGTCATCAGCCACGAGCTGGCGCATATCAAAAACCGCGACACGCTCACCATGACCATTACCGCCACGCTGGCCGGGGCCATTTCCATGCTGGCGCAGTTCGGGTTTTTCTTTGGCGGCAACTCGAACAACCGCGACAACCCGTTGGGCGGCTTTGGCGCGCTGCTGGCCATGATCGTTGCGCCGCTCGCCGCCATGCTGGTGCAGATGGCCGTGAGCCGGACCCGCGAATATCAGGCCGATCACGATGGCGCCCTGATTGCGGGCGATCCGCGCGCCCTGGCGTCGGCGCTCGGGAAAATCTCGGCCTTTGCGCGCCAGACCGTGAATACAGCGGCCGAACGCAACCCGGCGCAGGCGCACCTGTATATTTTCAACCCGCTCAATGGCCAGCGCATGGATAATTTGTTTGCCACCCACCCGGCGGTCGAAAACCGCATAGCCGCGCTGGAAGAAATGGCCGGGGAAGTGGTCGATAGAGACAGCAGCGGCCCCTGGGGCGGGGCATCCGGATGGCGCGTGCCCTCGACGGGACCGGTGGATCAGGGTAGACAGCGCGGTCCCTGGGGCTGAAGCGCTTGAAAAAACCAAAAAATCCGCCCGGGCTCCGCCTGCGGCTCCTTGCCGCCGAACGATTGCAGTCGGTCTTGCGGGGTGCGAATTTCGCGCCCTTTACCGTTGCCGATCTGCCTGAAGGCCGGGATCGCAGTCTGGCCAACAGGCTTGTGACCACGGCCCTCCGCCGGCACGGGCACCTTGATCTGGTGATCAAGCGCTTTCTTGAGCGCGGCATGCCCAAGCGCAGCGGCCCGTTCGAAGCGCTCTTGCGCATCGGCCTGACCCAGATTCTGTTTCTGCCGGATGTGGGCGACCATAGCGCGCTGTTTCTCGCCGTTGAGGCCGCCAAACGCGATACGCGCAGCCAGCACCTCGCCAAATTGCTCAATGCCACGCTGCGCCGCGGCCAGGCCGAAGCTGCACGCCTCCGCGACCTACCCGACGAAGCGCTGTTTCCGGATCATCTGCGTCAGGGCTGGGTCGCTGCCTATGGCGAGGACAAGGTTGATTACTTTACCGATGCGCTGCTCGATGGCGCACCGCTCGATCTGACGCTCAAAGACAATGACCCCGACCTGATCGAGGCTCTGGGGGCCTCTCCTGTCATGGCCGATACGGTGCGCGTCTCCGAGCGGGACAAGCCGGTGGATTCGCTGCCTGGTTACGCCGAGGGCCGCTGGTGGGTGCAGGATGCCGCTGCGGCCATTCCGGCCCGGCTCATCACGCTGGCGCCCGGGGCCCGGGTGCTCGATCTCTGCGCCGCGCCGGGTGGCAAGACCGCGCAGCTCATCAAGGCCGGCTATCAGGTCACGGCGCTTGATAATGATCCGGTTCGCATGGAGCGGCTGAGCCAGAATCTGGCCCGGCTCGGCTACACGGCCGATGTTGTCACCTCCGATTTGATGGCCTACACGCCCGAAGCGCGGTTCGACGCGATCCTGCTCGATGCGCCCTGCTCCGCGACCGGTACGTTTCGCCGCCATCCTGAAGTCATCTGGCACAGGGAGGCGGTCGATATTGCGGCGCGCACCCGGGTGCAGCGCAATTTCATCATGCGCGCCAAAGAATTGCTGGTGCCGGGCGGTACGCTGGTCTACTGCGTCTGTTCTCTTGAAACCGCTGAGGGCGAGGATCAGGCGAAGTGGATTACGGACACGACGGGCTTGATCCCTTTTCCCGTTCAAACCCACGAATTGCCCGAGTTTCCAGCAGCGCTCCGCGCCGATGGCACTGTCCGGACGCATCCTGGGCTTACCGTACCTGGGGAAAAACGGGGAACGCTGGATGGGTTCTTCATTGCGCGATTCCGGTCGCCCACGGATACTTGATATCCCGTTCGGGGGCACGCTTGGCCGGTTAAGAGACCCGGCGGCCCTCGTCTTGAATAGTTCCTGCGTCGGCAACGAGGCTTAAGTCATTGCATCTGGGTCAATTCCTCCGATTCACGTCCCGGCGCGTCCTGCTTTCGGCAGTTGACGCGATTGTCACCAATCCGGTGATCCGCTGGACATGGACCGGCCCGGGCAATGAAGAGATCATGGGCACCCTGCCCGAGTTCCGGCCCACCGACCGCGAGACGGTGCTGGAAATGATGCAGGGGCGCTACCTGCTGTCGTCGCGCCTGATCGACACCCAGGGCGATTCTCCCTTTTCCATTGAGGCGCACCACGCCGATTGGGTGGACGAACTCAATTCGTTTGCCTGGCTGCGGCACTTCCGCGATGCCCGCACCGAGGAAGAGCGCCGGTTTGCCCGCGTCCTCACCCTCGATTGGATCGATCGCGGTGGCCGCTTCAACCGCACCAACTGGCAGCTTTCGCTCACCGCGCGGCGCATTCTCAACTGGCTGCGCCACTACAGCATTTTGATGGAAGGGGCTGATCCCGGCGAGGCGCAGCGGATCAACCGCTCGCTCGCGACGCAGATATCCTCGCTGAAGCTGCGCGGACCGCTGGCGCTGGAGCCGGTGGATGCGCTGCTGGTTGCCATCGCCCTGCTGGGCGTGGCCGTATGTGCTGATCGGCCCGAGTCCGAAGTGCTTGGCCGCATTCGCGCGGTCCAGCGACTCCTCGATCAACAGATCGATGACGACGGGCTGCACCGCTCGCGCTCGGCGCGCACCCAGGTGAAACTGCTGGTCGAGCTGACCACGGTCCGGCAGGTGCTGCTGCGGCATTACGAGAGCTTTGCCGTTGAGCTGACCGAACTGACCGAACTGATGCAGCGCGCGCTCGATGCCATTTCGCTGGGCACGGGCGAACCTGGTTATTTCAACGGTACCGGGCAGATGGCGCACGACATTCTGGTCGCCGTGCAGGCCCAAAGTGCCTCGCGGGCCCGCGCCAGCTGTGTCGTGGGCGGCTACGGACGGTTGATTACCGGCCGGTCGATTGTCGTTGCCGATTCCGGGTTGGTGCCCGAGGCCGAGTTTGCGGGCCTCGCCCACGCCGGCGCGCTTGCGTTCGAATTCAGCCACGGCCGCGATCTGGTGGTGTGCAATTGCGGACCGGCGCCGACCGGCTACGACGATCCGCTGCTGTTCCGACAGGGCATTGCGCATTCCGCACCCACCATCAACGCGCTCTCAAGCGCCCATCTTGTGGCGCATGGCCCGATGGCGGGTCGGTTGACCCAGATGGGTGCCGCCAACACCGTTGAGGCGCGCACCGATGAAGATATGCTGGTGCTGCGCGCGCATGGCTACACGGACAAGTTCCATGTGGTGCTGCAACGCTCGCTGACTCTGCTCGCCGAAGGCAAGACGCTTGTAGGGCAGGACCGGTTTCTGCCGCAACGCAATCGTATTTCCGGCAGTGCCGCGATCCGCTTTCACCTCGCGCACCAGACCGAGGTGCAGGTGGGCGACGAGATCGTGCGCATGCGGCTCGCCTCAGGGGCCATCTGGACCTTCCTGTGGGAAGGCGCATCGATGCATATTGAGGATTCCGTGCGGCACTCGGCCTATTTCGGGCTGCACCGCACGCGGCAGATCGTGCTGGAAGCGCCGGTCGCGGCGGCTGGTGAAATCAGCTGGATCTTCACGCTGGAAGAAGCCTGATCCGCTGCTTTACCGCCTCAACAAAACGACACTAACCGGACATACAGCGGCACACTTGCTGCGTCACCTTCCGCGTTGGGCTGTGCTATACTTGCGCAAGCCATGCAAACCGGAGGGGGAGGCGCATGTCGCTGCATGACGTCATTTTGCTGTTGCTTGGCATGGGCCTGGGCATGGCGGCGGCTGTCGGTCTTCTCGGCACCTTTGCGATGGTCGACCGGGTTACCATGCGCACGCCGCCCAGCGAGATCCCGCACGACGCCGAGCCTCGGCCGGACTTCGTTCCTGAAGTTTTCCCCGAACCAGCCATTGACCGTGCCCCGTCTGCGCCTGACGATATTCCTGTGCTGACTGCGCCGGTGGCCGCTATTTCGCCTACCGCCGAACCCAAGCCTGGGGTGACGCCAGACAAACCGGTGTCAAATGCGCCTGCCGTTGAACCCTCGCCCGAACCTGTTCCGGCGCCAACAGAATCGGCGGCCGCCCAAAGAGAGCCGGACGCCGTACCGCCCCTCACCGCGACAAAGCGGCAGAGCGTGGAAGACCTGTTTGCAGACGCGTTCCGCAAGACCCGCACACCGTCAGGATCGGACGGGACCTGACTGGTCAACTATCCCTGATACATGGAACCGCAACCCGCGGGTGCTTTCGACTGTTTAGTGGACATCACGTCACCGAAAAGGAGACAGACATGACCAGCAAGCAGCTCGACCGCGCCCTGGAGCGCGCCGTCGCTGACGCCTTGGGCGTACCGCTGCCGCGCAAGCACAAGAAGCCTTCGCCCCGGGTACGTCAGCTTCTATCGCTGATGCATCATGTGCAACACGCCAGCGCGTGAGCACCCGATGATCCCCAAAAGGCTGCGGTGGGCCATACCTGCCGCAGCTTTTTTCTGTCTCTTTCGGCGGAGTCCCCGCGCACTCCCTCGCAGGCCCTGACCTCAGGCTGCCCCTTCGGCGCGACCGTTCCGGAAAAGCTTTTCTCAACCTCTTGATCCTCGCTCTTTTCCGTGCCAACCTGATTTTAAGAAAACCTTTTCTTTGCAGATCGCGCGGGCAAGCGCCCAGATGCACCCTATAAAGGAAAAGCTTTTCTTGGTGATGCCCGAAGGGAGGAACCTCTGCACACAGAGGCTGGAGGGCAGGCTTTGGCAACTGAGGAGGAATTCATGAACGTGCCGAAACGCTGGCGGGCAATTGCGATTGCAGCCATTTCGACGGTGGCCCTGATACCGGGCACGTCCTTTGCTGCGACGCTGAGCATCTGGGCGCGTGCGTCCAGCTCGAATGCCGCGCAACACATGATCGACCTGTGGAACGCAAGCCACGATGACAAGATCGAGCTGACGACCATTCCCGACAACCAGATGGTGACCAAGCTCGCCACCTCGGTGCAATCCGGCGATGTGCCCGACCTGATTTCGTTCGATCTGATCTTCATGCCCGATTTCATGCGGGCTGGTTTGCTCACCGACCTGACCGATGTTCTGGGTGCCGATCCCAACCAGGCCAAGGTGGCCCAGGCGTTCAAGGATCTCGCGACCTATGAAGGGCGCCTCTATGGCACGGGCTTCACGCCTGACGTGTCTATCCTGCTCTATAACAAGGACCTGTTCCGGAAAGCCGGGCTCGACCCCGAGCAGCCGCCGAAGACCATCGGTCAGCTTGAGGATTTTGCCCGCAAGATCCGCGCCAGCGATCCCAACGCCTACGGCTATTATTTCTCGGGCTCGTGCGGGGGCTGCAATATCTTCACCCAGGCCCCGATGATGTGGGCCTCCGGCGCCACGCTGTTGCCCAGCTCCGCTGATGGCCCGGCCATGGAAGGCACCGGCGTCAAAGAAGTCCTCACCATGCTGCACAACATGTGGAAGGACGGCATCATCCCTGAGAGCGCCGAAGCCGATACGGGGGCCAATTTCCAGGCAACCTTCGAAACCGGCACCATCGGCATGCAGGGCTCGGGCGGTTTCGCCATTGCCGCGCTCAAGGCCAACCATCCGGAAATCGACTTCGGCATTGCACCCCTGCCGGGTGTGAACGAAGGCGATGCCTCAAGCTTCGTGGGCGGCGACGTTATTGCCGTGCCCAAGGGCTCGAAGAATGCCGACCTGGCCCTGCAGTTCATCCAGTGGCAGTTGACCGACGACGCGCAACTCAATGGTCTCGCCAAGAACCTGATCCTGCCGTCGCGGTCGGATCTGGCGGATAACGAGTTCTTCAAGGCCGAACCGCGTTACGTCACCACGGCCCAGGCTGTGGGTATCGGCAAGACGCCCTATGCGTTCCACTTCAACGACATGGTCAATGCCGACCAGAGCCCGTGGCTCACCATGCTGCAGACCGCTGTCTTTGATGGCGATGTGGATGGCGCCATCGCCGGCGCTCAGGAAACGCTGCGCTCGATCGCGGCGCAGTAAGACCCTCCGCATGCGGGTCCGGCTCTGCCGGGCCCGCCCCTCACCTGACCAAGAGGCTGACCGTGCACCGCGCCCTCCGCAAGAACGCAGGATTTTTCTACATCCTACCGGCGCTGGTCTTTGTCGGCCTGTTTGTCTTCTGGCCACTGGGCCAACTCGTTTATCTATCGCTCACCGATACGTCGCTGCTCGGCGGTGGCAAATTCATCGGCTTCGAGAACTACTTCAAGGCGTTCGAAGATAAATCCTTCTGGCGCGCCCTGTGGTTCACGCTGAAATACACCGTCTTCATCACCCCCATCCTGATGGGGCTCGGATTTCTGCTGGCGCTCCTCACAGCGCCCAACCGGCCCCTGCGCCAGATTACGCGCGGCATCATCTTCCTGCCGGTGGTCATCGGCATAGGCTCATCCAGCCTGCTGTGGTTCTGGCTGTTCGACCAGCAGGTCGGTCTCTTCAACAAAGCCCTGATCGATATCGGGCTGATGGCTGAGCCCATGGTCTGGTTCACCAAGGCTGACCCGGCGCTGATTGCGGTCACTATTTCCATCACCTGGAAAGTCATCGGCTTTGGCATGCTGCTGTTCGTGGCCGGTATCCAGTCGATCAATGGCGAAATCGGCGAGGCGGCCCTGATTGATGGCGGCAGCTACTGGCAGCGCGTCTGGTACATCATCCTGCCGCTGTCGATGCGCGTCATCCTGCTCACCACGCTGATTTCGGTGATCGGGTCGATGCTGGCCTTCGACCAGTTCTACATCATGACCGGCGGCAATCCGCGCGGGCAGACCTTCACATCCGTGTACTGGATTTACCAGAACAGCTTCATTTCCTTCAAACTTGGCTATGGCGCGGCGTTGTCGATCATCCTGATGCTCATCATCCTGGTGTTTTCATCGCTGCAGGTGGCCCTGTCGAACCGGAGTCCGGCCACATGACCACGCTCGCCGAGGGCACAGCTGTCCGCCGTCCTGCCGAATATGTGGCCCGCGCCGCCGGAGAAAGCCGGCCCATGGGCTACCTCATTGGCGCCGTGTGCGTGGCCATTTCCGCCCTTATGCTAGCGCCGCTGGTGCTCTCGCTTCTGGCGTCCATCAAGCCACCCGCCGAAGCCCATGAAGTGCCGCCCAACTATCTTCCGCGCGGCATTACGTTTGATAATTACCTGAAAGTATTCGACTTTCAGGCCGGATTTGCCACCTATCTGGGCAACTCGCTGCTGGTCGCGGCCCTGACCATTGTGCTGTGCCTGCTGCTGGCGGTTCCCGCCGGTTATGGGCTTGCGCGGTTCCGCATTCCCTTCAAGGAAGGCTGGTTCATCCTGCTGCTGGCGCCGCTGATGATCCCCTATCAGGCCCTGCTGACCCCGCTCTACCTCACCTTTTCGCAGGAAGTGTTCGGCATGCGACTCGCCAACACGCACCTGGCGCTCGCCGTGGTGCACACCATCCTGCAGCTGCCGTTTTCGATTTATCTGATGCGCAACAGCTTTGAATCCATCCCGCGCGAGCTGGAAGAAGCCGCCAAGGTGGATGGCAGCAATTCTTTCCAGATGCTGCGCAGCATTTTCCTGCCGCTGGTTATCCCGGGCATCGTGACCGTGGCGCTGTTCGCTTTCATCACAAGCTGGAACGAGTTCCTGTCGGCGCTGATCTTCATGAGTAAGGAATCCAACTTTACCGTACCGATCATGCTGGTCAGCGTTCGGGCCGGTCGGCTGGGGGCAGTGGATTGGGGCGCGCTGCAGGCGGGCGTGGTTCTCTCCATTTTGCCCTGTGTGCTGATTTACGTTCTGCTTCAGAAATACTACGTGGCGGGCTTCCTCAACGGCGCAGTCAAATAAGACATGACCGACGATCAGCCCAAGTCCATCACCGCAGCAGCAGGCTCCGAGCACCATAGGCCCACCATTCGCGATGTGGCGCGGCTGGCCGGTGTTTCGGTGGGCACTGCATCCAAGGCCCTCAACGCCAATGGCAAGCTCAAGCAGGAAACGCGCGACCGGGTGATGACGGTGGCCCGGGATATCGGCTATCGCCCCAACGATATGGCGCAAAGCCTGCATCGCACGCGCTCCATGACGGTGGGAATTCTGTCGACCGACGCCTTCGGCCGCTTCACCCTGCCGATCTTTCAGGCGCTGGAAGAAGAGTTTGCCGATCGCGGCATCGCAATCTTCATGTGCAACGCCACCGATGATCCCGCGCGCGAGCGCCAGCACCTCGACCAGCTGCTGGGCAAGCGCATCGACGGGCTGGTGGTCACCGGCCGCCGGGCCGACAAGCGGCCCTCGGTCGGCCCGCTGCCCCCCAACCTGCCCGTGATCTACGTTTACGCGCAATCCGATGATCCCGAAGCGGTGGCGCTCCTGCCCGATGACGAGGGCGGCGCCCGGCTCGCGACAGCGCATCTGATTGCCCTCGGCCGCACGCGGATCGCTCATATTTCCGGGCCGGAACGCTTCGACGCTGTTCAGCAGCGACGGCGCGGGTATCAAAGCGCCCTCGCCGCGGCCGGGTTGGCGGAAATGCCAGATTTCTTCGTCTCCGGCCCATGGTCGGAAGCCTGGGGCCGCGAGGCAGTGGAGCAGCTTTATGATGGCCGCGCCGCGCCCCCGGATGCGCTGTTCTGCGGCAATGACCAGATCGGCCGCGGCGCCATCGACGCGCTGCGCGAGCGCGGCGTCAGCGTGCCGGACCAGGTGGCGGTCATTGGCTTCGATAATTGGGCGGTGATGGCCGAAGCGGCCCGACCGCCCCTATCGAGCATCGACATGAACCTCAACGCCCTCGGCCACGAGGCCGGGCGGCTGCTGATCAACATGATTTCTGGCGAAAAGGCGCACGGCATCCGCCGCTTGCCCTGCACGCTGGTGCCCCGTCGATCAACCATCAAGGAAAGCCCGCGCTGAGGGCGCGCGGGGAGGAGGACCTATGAGCCAATATCATCCCATACGCTTTGTCGACGTTCGTCTGACCGGCGATTTCTGGCGCGAGAGGCTGGACACGGTGCTGGCGCACACGATTCCCAGCCAGCACAAGAAGCTGGCGGAATACGGTCTTCTCGAGTCGCTGAAGCTGCCGCAGCCGCCTCCGCCGCTGCGCTTTCCGCGCCACGCCAATGGCTTCACGGTGCAGGTGTTCTGGGACTCCGATATCGGCAAGTGGATTGAGGCGGCGTCCTACGCGCTGTCACACCGGCGCGACGCCGATATCGAGGCCAAGATCGAAGCCATTATCGACGATTTCGAAAAGGCGCAGGCGCCCGATGGCTACCTGAACTGCTGGTATCTCGGGCGCGAGCCGGAAAAGCGCTGGAGCAACCTGCGCGACAACCACGAGCTTTATAACGCCGGGCATATGCTGGAAGGCGCGATCGCCTATTTCGAGACGACCGGCCGCCGCCGCTGGCTCGATGTTATGGAGCGCTATGTCGAGCTGATCCGCCAGACATTCGGACCCGGACCGGGCCAGAAGCGCGGCTATTGCGGGCATCAGGAAATCGAAATCGCCCTGATCAAGCTCTATCACCTCACCGGTGAGAAGAAGCACCTCGATCTGGCTGCCTATTTTATCAACGAACGCGGGGCCCAGCCGCCGCACTATTACGATGTCGAGCGCACCGAGCGCGAAAAGAACGGCTGGGAGACCCAGCGCTATCCCTTCCCCAATTACGAATACCAGCAGTCACACAAGCCGGTGCGGGAGCAGGACAAAGTGGTCGGCCACGCCGTGCGCGCCATGTACATGTATTCGGCCATGGCCGATCTCGCCGTTGAGCTGAACGATGCCGGTCTGAAGGCCGCCTGCGAGACGCTGTGGAAAGACGTGATGGAGACCAAGATGTATGTGACGGCGGGCCTCGGCCCCTCGGCACAGAACGAGGGCTTCACCTGGGACTTCGATCTGCCCAACCAGTCGGCCTATGCCGAAACCTGCGCGTCGGTGGCGCTGATCTTCTGGGCGCAGCGCATGCTGCATCTCGATCTCGACGGCAAATATGCCGACATTCTCGAACTCGCGCTGTTCAATGGTGCGCTGTCGGGCCTCAGCCGCGACGGCGAGCACTATTTCTACATGAACCCGCTTGAATCAAACGGCATGCCGCACCGCTGGGATTGGCACACCTGCCCGTGCTGCACGATGAATGTCAGCCGCCTGATCGCGTCGGTGGGCGGATATTTCCTGTCCACCGCGCCAGACGGCCTTGCCGTTCACCTCTATGGCGGCATTTCCAGCACTGTGTCGGTCAAGGGCACCGACGTGGCTGTGCAGGAAACCTCAAACTACCCCTGGGATGGTGCTGTGCGGATTGCCATCGACCCGGCGACCCCGCTGGCGTTTGATCTGAAACTGCGGGTGCCGGGCTGGTGCCACGGCGCCACGGCGAAGGTGAATGGTCAGGCTGTCGCGCTGAAGCCGGTGAACGGCTACGCCACGATCAACCGGACCTGGACCAGGGGCGATGTCGTTGAACTCGACCTGCCCATGCCGCCCGTGCGGCTGTTCGCGCATCCGGGCGTCATCATGGATGCCGGCCGCGTGGCGCTGAAGCGCGGCCCCTTGGTCTATTGCGTGGAAGAGGCGGACAATCCTGGTGGGCGCGTGCAGCGCTACAAGCTGCCGCGTACGGCCGATCTCACCGTCGAACACCGCACCGATCTGTTCAAAGGGATCGGCGTGGTCACGCTCAAGGCCAGCGCCAGCGCCATTGACGAGAGCGATTGGCACACGCTGTACCGCACCGCGCCGCCCAGCGAAAAGTCCGCCACGGTCACGGCACTGCCCTACTACCTGTGGGCCAATCGCGGGCAGGGATCCATGGTTGTGTGGCTCCCCGAGGCCTGAAGCTAAACACCCGGCGGGCGTCTCGCCCGCCGGGATACTCCACAGGCTAAGCCTGCGGCCCCTTGTCCGTTGCCTTTGATCGTGCTGATTGCCTAAAATTCGTGCACGCAATAGCGGCATGCGGAGGGTATCGCCCAATGGGCAAAGCCATCGTTCGGCTCAAGGACATTGCTGAAAAGACCGGCTTCTCGACCAACACCGTCTCTTTGGCCCTGCGCGGCAGTCCCCGCATCCCCGAGGTGACCCGCCAGCGGATCAGCGAGACAGCTGCGGCCCTGAACTATCTCCCCAATCAGATCGCCAAATCGTTGGTCAGCCGCGAAACGCAAACCATTGGGCTGGTGCTCACGGATTTAACCAATCCCGTGCTTACGCGCGCGGCGCAGGCCGTTGAAGTGCAACTCGCAGCGCGCGGGTACGGCACGCTGTTTGCCAGCTCCAACAACAACCTTGAGGAAGAAAAGCGCGTCATCGCCATGTTCCGGTCGCGGCAGGTGGATGGCATGTTGATCTACCCCACGCGCCACCACCAGCTCGACCACATCCTGCCGCTTCGCCGCGCCAACTACCCGATAGTGCTTCTGGCGGGCGACGGCGAAACCGGTATCGACACGGTGGGCATTGACGACACGTTGGGGGCCCGCAAGGCGGTGCGTCACCTGCTCGACCGGGGTCATCGGCGCATTGGCGTTCTCGATCACGGCCCGGCGTTAGGCAACCTGGAAAAGCAGGCAGGCTATCTGGCCGCGCTGGCCGAAGCGGGACTACCCGTTGATCCCGCGTTGATCATCGACCCTGAAGGACTCAACGCGCCTGCCGGTCTCGCGGGGATGCAGCGGCTGATGTCGATAGACCCGCGCCCGACGGCGGTCTTCGCCGCCAATGATTCGCTCGCCATTGGCGCACTGCGCTGGTGCCAGATCAATCATCTGCGCGTGCCGCAGGACGTGGCAATCATCGGCTTCGACAACATCGATTTCACGTCTTTCGCGGGAACCCCTCTCTCGACTGTCAATTACGCCATCGATAGCCTCAGCGACCTGGCTGTCGATCGGCTGATGCGTCTGATCGCCGCCGGTAGTATCCTGCCGCCGGCCATTGATACCCGGATCGAGCCCGAGTTGATCGTGCGGGAGTCGACGGGTCTATAGTAAGGAGGCCGCCTTGACAGGTTTGCTTGCACCGGCTGATCGCGATGCTGCGCTCAAAACCCTGCCCGCCTGGTCGGCGCAGCAGGACCGCAGGGCGATAGCGCGCGATTTCAAATTCCGTGATTTCAACGCAGCCTTCGCCTTTATGACCAGCGTTGCGCTTCTGGCCGAAAAATCGGGTCATCACCCGGAATGGTCGAATGTTTACAACCGCGTCTCGATCACGCTCACCACGCATGACGAAGGCGGCCTGACTGGCAAGGATATTGCGCTGGCGCTGGCGATAGACCTTCTGCCCTCCGCAAATGCCGCCGGCTGATCGGAGTAATTTTAACCTCCCCGCTGCCTTGCGAGCCGTTTTTTACGCGTCGTTTGCGGGCTTTCGCCGTTTTCGAGAAATCTTTTTCCCTGAACGTGATGCTGAAGTGTCATAGTTCCTTGAGATAGACGACCATTCCGGTAGGGTTAGTCGCATCAACGCACCCAAGGAGTTGTCCATGAAACGGATTGCCAAGTCGCTAGCCCTCGCCGGACTCGTTGCCTCCGTGGGAATGGTCGGTACGGTCACAGCCCATGCAGCGGAATTCAAACTGCTGAACGTGTCCTACGACCCGACCCGCGAACTCTATCAGGAGTATAACGCCGCCTTCGCCAAGCATTACCTTGAAGCGACGGGCGATACCGTGACCATCGAGCAGAGCCACGGCGGCTCGGGCAAGCAGGCCCAGGCCGTGATTGACGGCCTCGGCGCCGATGTGGTGACGCTGGCGCTGGCCGGTGACATCAACGCCATCGTCAAAAAGTCCGGCCTGATCGCCGCAGATTGGCAGAGCCGTTTCGAGCTGAACGCGACGCCTTATTCGTCGACCATCGTCTTCCTCGTCCGCAAGGGTAACCCCAAGGGCGTCAAGGATTGGGCCGATCTCGTGAAGCCGGGCATCGAAGTCATCACCCCCAACCCGAAGACCTCGGGCGGTGCGCGCTGGAACTACCTGGCGGCCTGGGCCTATGCCAACAGGACCGATGGCGGCGATGAGCAGAAGACCATTGCCTTCGTAAAGTCGCTCTATGCCAACGTGCCGGTGCTCGATACCGGTGCCCGGGGCTCGACCACGACCTTCGCACAGAAGGAACTGGGCGACGTGCTGACTACCTGGGAAAACGAGGCCTATCTCGTGCAGGATGAATTCGGCAAAGACAATTTCGAGATCGTCACGCCGTCGCTGTCTATCCGCGCCGAACCGCCGGTGGCCGTCGTCGACAAAAACGCTGAAGCCCACGGCACCACCGAAGTGGCCAAGGCCTATCTCGACTACCTCTACTCGGCCGAAGGTCAAACCATCGCGGCGAAAAATCACTACCGCCCGAGCCATCCGGAGCTTGTCAGCGATAAAGCCTTAGTGGATGCTTTCCCGCAGATTGACCTCGTCACCATCGATGACCCGCAGTTCGGTGGATGGGGCGAGGCACAGCCCAAGCATTTCGGCGAGGGTGGCATTTTTGACCAGATCCACGGAGCCAGCTGACGTGACCTTTAGTCCCGCCACATGACCCAAACGCTCGCCCCCTCTCTCCCTGAGGCGAGCACCAGAGGTCCCCGGCGTCTGATCCCCGGTTTCGGGATCACGCTGGGGACCACGGTGCTTTATCTGAGCCTCATCGTGCTGATCCCGCTGGCTGGCCTTTTCCTGAAGGCCGCCTCGGCGCCGCTCGATGAGATCATGGCCATCGCCCAGTCGAACCGCACCATCAACGCCCTGCGTGTCAGCTTCGGCTCGGCGCTGGTGGCGGGGCTGGTGAATCTGGTTTTCGGGCTGCTGATCGCCTGGGTGCTGGTCCGCTATCGCTTTCCCGGCAAACGCATCATCGATGCGCTGGTCGACCTGCCCTTTGCGCTGCCGACCGCAGTTGCGGGAATTGCGCTCTCCACGCTCTATGCCCCCAAGGGCTGGATCGGCGGGCTGTTTTCAGGCAATAGCCCGTTTTGGGCCTGGTGGCACGAACAGGCCTGGCTGCCCTTCGGCTGGAGCACCTTTTCACCGTCCATCAAGATTGCCTTCACGCCCTCGGGCATTGTGATTGCACTCATCTTCATCGGCCTGCCCTTCGTGGTCCGCACAGTGCAGCCCGTGCTGGAAGAGCTGGAGCACGAGCTGGAAGAAGCCGCAGCGACGCTGGGCGCCACACGGCTGCAAACCATCGTGCACGTCATCCTGCCGCGGTTGGCCCCTGCCGCGCTGACGGGCTTCGCACTCGCCACTGCCCGCGCTATTGGCGAATATGGGTCGGTGATCTTCATTGCCGGTAACATGCCGAATATCTCGGAAATCGCGCCGGTGCTGATCGTGATCCGGCTCGAAGAATTCGATCAGGCCGGTGCCGCTGTCGTGGCGGTCCTGATGCTGATCCTGTCTTTCCTCATGCTCTTGCTGATCAACCTGATCCAGAGCTGGAGCCGCCGGAGATTTGGCGATGCCTAGCACCCCCCTTCGGCCCGGGCAGGAAAGCCCGGCAATGCGGCGGGTTCTGCTCGCCGTTGCGCTCGTCTATATCGCCGCCGTGCTGGTGCTGCCGCTGGTGCTCGTCTTTACCGAGGCGTTCCGCAAGGGCTGGGAAAACTACCTCTCGGCCTTCACCGATCCCAGCTCGCTGGCCGCCATTCGCCTGACCCTGCTGGTTACGGTGATCGCGGTACCGCTGAACGCCGTGTTCGGCGTTCTCGCGGCGTGGTCGGTCACCAAGTACCAGTTCCGGGGCAAGGCGCTGCTCACCACGCTCATTGACCTGCCGTTTTCGGTGTCGCCCGTGGTTTCGGGCATGGTCTATGTGCTGCTGTTCGGCGCCCAGGGGCTGATTGGCCCGTGGCTGAGGGACAATGGCATCGAGATCATCTTTGCCGTGCCCGGCATCGTGCTGGCCACGATGTTCGTGACCGTACCCTTTGTGGCGCGGGAGCTGATCCCGCTCATGCAGTCGCAGGGCACGACCGACGAAGAGGCGGCGCTCTCGCTGGGGGCGAGCGGATGGCAGACCTTCCGCCGCGTCACCCTGCCCAATATCAAATGGGGGCTGGTTTACGGGGTGTTGCTCTGTACCGCACGCGCCATGGGCGAGTTCGGGGCGGTTTCCGTGGTGTCTGGCCATATCCGGGGCAAGACCACGACCATGCCGCTCGATATTGAAATTCTCTACAACGACTATAATTTCACCGCTGCTTTCGCCATGGCGTCGTTGCTCGCGCTCCTTGCGCTCGTGACGCTGCTCATCAAGACCGTGCTGGAACTTCGCTTTGCCGATGAGCTTGCCGGCACCCGCCGACACTGACAGGACACGTATTTATGGACATTCAGGTCGACAAAGTCGCCAAGGCCTACGAGCGCTTTCCCGCGCTGCACGGGGTATCGCTGCACATCGCCTCGGGCGAGCTGGTGGCTCTGCTTGGACCCTCGGGGTCCGGCAAGACCACGCTGCTGCGCGTCATTGCCGGGCTTGAATCGCCCGATAGTGGTCGCGTGCTGATGGGCGGCGACGATGCCTCGCGGCTATCGGTGCAGCAGCGCCATGTCGGCTTCGTGTTCCAGTCCTATGCGCTGTTCCGCAACATGCGGGTGGTGGATAACGTCGCCTTCGGCCTGCGGGTCCGCCCGCGCGCGACGCGGCCCCCGCGGGCCGAAATCCGCCGCCGGGCGCTGGAACTGCTCGATTTTGTGCAGTTGACCGGGCTCGACCGGCGCTATCCGCAGCAGCTTTCTGGCGGCCAGCGCCAGCGCGTTGCGCTCGCCCGCGCTCTCGCCATTGAGCCGCGCGTGCTGTTGCTCGATGAACCTTTTGGCGCCCTCGATGCCCGCGTGCGCAAGGAATTGCGCAAATGGCTGCGCGAAATCCATGATCGTACGGGACACACGACCGTTTTCGTCACCCACGATCAGGAAGAGGCCCTCGAACTCGCCGACCGGCTGGTGGTGATGAGCCAGGGCCGCATCGAGCAGATCGGCACACCCGACGAGATCTACGATCACCCGACCTCGCCCTATGTCTATGGCTTTATTGGTGAATCAAGCCATGTGCAGGCCGAACGCAAAAGCGGCGAGATCCTGGTAGGCGGACGACAGACCGGCCTGCGCACCGAGGGAGCCGATGGTCCGGTGCTGCTCTATTTCCGCCCCCACCACGTCGACCTGTCCGATGGTGAACCCGGCCTCGTCGGTACGGTGACCGCCCAGCGCCGCGTTGGCGGTGTGCGGCGGGTTGAGCTTGCGGTGGAAGGGGCAACCGAAAAGGTCGAGATCGACATTCCATCCGGCTTTCCAGCCGCGCCGGGTTCACGCCTCACCTTCCGGCCGGGCCGCTGGCAGACCTACGCGCTGGCCTGAACTTCAGCCTTACCCCCATGGGTCCATTAGGGACGGATTAACCGTGGCCCACTAGGGTGAGGCGAAGGTCGCCTAATTGTGAGTCGAGGCGGCCAAGTTCCGTTGCGTAGAGTACCAGAGTCCATGCCGGCACAGCCCCTTCTCGAGGATGCTCGTCGAGACGCTGCCATCGCTATCCGCATACCGGTTCGCCTCCTGGGCGCCATCCTTCTGGCTATCGCGGTTGTGCTGCTCCTGTCGCTGGCGAGCTGGAAGGTTGATGACTCCAGCTTTTCCTTTGCCTCCGATCTGCCTGTTCGCAACTGGCTGGGTTTCCCCGGCGCCGTAATCGCCGATATCGGGTTTCAGGTGCTCGGGCTGGGCGCTGTCGTGCTGGCCGTGCCGCCTGCCCTGTGGGGCTGGAGCCTGTTCCGCCTCAGGGTACCGCCGCGCATGGGCTTCCGGCTCATCGCCTGGCTCATTGCCGTGGTGATGGCCTGTGGCGTGTTCTCGTTCATTTCCGTACCGGCCTCGTGGCCCCTGCCCACCGGTCTCGGCGGGTTGCTCGGCGGCGCCTTTACAACGCTGGTCATTCTCGCCACCGGCGAAACGCCGCAGAAGGTCACGGGCCTCCTGTTCGCACTCATCACCGCCGCACCGGCGCTCGCCGTGTTCTGGTATGCGCTCGGCCTTGGCCGCATGACCGCCGGGAAGGCCGCTAAAGCCAAGGCCCGACGCGGCGCAGGCCGCGCCAGCGCTGACGATGAAGACGATGAGGAACAGGGCGAGCGCTCATCAGTGATTGATGTGCTGGTGGGCGCGGCCGTGCACGCTGGCTATGCCACGGTCTCCGCCTTCAGGCGGGCCCGCGCCGATATCTCGGCCCGCAATGCCGCCATGCCCGCCGGGGCAGGCCACTGGCGCGATTCCGGCACCGAACCGTCGCTGGATCGCCCGGGCGGGTCGCGACGGCCGACGGCGCGGACCGAGCCGCCGATGGTTGCCGATCGGCGTACCGTTGTCGACGCTGCCGACGCACTCGACGATGACGCGGTCGATCTTTACCCCGATGAGAGCGACGACTTCGAGGTCGAGCCGCCGCGCTGGGATATGCCCACGCCGTCGCGCGGCCCTATGGCCATCGCGTCCGAGGGGACGACCCGCGTTGCGGCCCCCGCACCGCGCCCGCAGCAGGGCCGCCGCGCGGCGCGCGAAGCACAGCCGTCACTGCTCGACGATAATTTCGGCTTCGAACTGCCCGCGCTGGGCCTACTGGCGGCGCCCAAGCACAAGGGCGTCAGCCCCGAGCACGCACCGGAGCGGCTGGAAGCCATGGCCCGCAAGCTTGAAAGCGTGCTGGACGACTTTGGCGTCAAAGGCGACATCATCAACGTGCGCCCCGGCCCCGTTGTCACCCTGTTCGAGCTGGAACCTGCGCCCGGCATCAAATCGTCGCGCGTCATTTCGCTGGCCGACGATATTGCCCGGTCGATGAGCGCCATTTCCGCGCGCGTCGCTGTGGTCCCCGGCCGCAATGCCATTGGCATCGAACTGCCGAACGAGCATCGCGAGACCGTGTACCTGCGCGAAATGCTCGCCTCGTCGGATTTCGAGAAGATGCGCGGCAAGCTGCCCATCTGCCTCGGCAAGACCATTGGCGGCGAGCCGATTATCGCCGATCTCGCCCGCATGCCTCACCTGCTGATCGCCGGTACCACCGGCTCGGGCAAATCGGTGGGCATCAACACCATGATCCTGTCGCTGCTCTACCAGATGACCCCTGAGCAGTGCCGCCTGATCATGGTGGACCCCAAGATGCTCGAACTCAGCATCTATGATGGTATTCCGCACCTGTTGACGCCGGTCGTCACCGATCCGCACAAGGCCGTCACGGCGCTCAAATGGGCCGTGCGCGAGATGGAAGACCGCTATCGCAAGATGTCGAAGATCGGCGTCCGCAATATCGACGGTTTCAACCAACGCGTCACCGAAGCCAAGGGCAAGGGCGAAGTCATCACCCGCACCGTGCAGACCGGCTTTGATCGCGAAACCGGCGAAGCCATTTTCGAGAGCGAGGAATTCAACCTCGAGCCCCTGCCCTATATCGTCGTGATCGTCGACGAAATGGCCGACCTGATGATGGTCGCCGGCAAGGATATCGAAGGCGCGATCCAGCGTCTGGCGCAGATGGCGCGTGCCGCGGGCATTCACATGATCACCGCCACGCAGCGGCCGTCGGTCGATGTGATCACCGGCACCATTAAAGCCAACTTCCCCACCCGGATTTCCTTCCAGGTGACCTCGAAGATCGACAGCCGCACCATTCTGGGCGAGCAGGGCGCCGAGCAACTGCTCGGCAATGGCGACATGCTCTATATGGCCGGTGGCGGCCGCATCCGCCGTCTGCACGGCCCGTTTGTGTCCGATGCCGAAGTTGAGAGCGTTGTGGCGCACCTCAAAGCGCAGGGTGCGCCGGACTATCTCGAATCCATCACCGCCGAAGACGATGAGATGGAAGAAGGCGGCTTTGGCGACGATGGCGAGTTCGGCGGTTCGGGCGACGAGCTGTACGACAAGGCCGTCAATATCGTGCTGCAGGACAAGAAAGCCTCGACCTCCTACATCCAGCGCCGTCTGGCTGTCGGGTACAACAAGGCCGCGTCGCTGATTGAGCGCATGGAGCGCGAGGGCGTGGTGAGCCAGGCCAACCATGCCGGTAAACGCGAAATCCTTGTCGGCTCAACCACCGACGCGTACTGATCGGATCAGAGTATCGCCAGGGGGCTTGCAACCTTCGTGCTCTTGCCGCAATTCCAGTGTTCGTGGAACCGGTCCAAACCAAGGTGTTGACCCGATGAATCGTCGTTCGCTTCTCGCCGCCCTTGCCATGACTGTGCTGGCCGGTCCTGCGTTTGCGCAGGATCAGCAGCCACGGCAGATGACGCCTGAGGAAATTCAGCTCATCAACGCGATCAACATCCACAACACCACGGTGCGCACCATGGTGGGCCGCTTCCTGCAGATCGATACGCAGGGCCAGCGGATTGAAGGCACCTTCTATCTGGAACGGCCCGGCAAGATCCTGTTCCGCTACAATCCGCCCTCTTTTGAGCAGATCGTCTCGGTCGGCAAAGGTTTCTATGTCGTCGACCGCAAAGCTCAGACGCAATACGCCTACCCGCAGGACAAGGTGCCGCTGCGCCAGTTCCTGGACGAAAACATCGATCTGTTCCGCGCCAACATCGTGGCGCTGTCGCAATCGGCTGACTATTTCACCGTCACCCTGCAGGACGACACGCCGGCCGGCGTTGTGCGCGTAGCTCTTGTTTTCGATAAGGAAACCAAGGATCTGCGGCAGTGGACCCTCACCCAGCCATCGGGCGCGGAGCTGACGTTCTCGCTCTTTGATGTTGAGTTCAACGTCGATATCCCGAAGTCCTATTTCTACATCGACCCGACCTTCAAATCGGTATCCACGCCCAACCAGTGAGGCTGGCTTTACGCCGCCCGCTTGCCCCGGCATAACAGGCTCAGACCTGACCGGGGATCGCCATGGTTTCGCTTGCCACCTGGAATATCAATTCCGTCCGCCTTCGCCTGCCGCTGGTTGAGCGCTTCCTCGCCGAATTCCGGCCCGATGTGCTCTGCCTGCAGGAGATCAAGTGCCAGAACGACCAGTTCCCGAAAAAGGAGCTGACCGCTGCCGGCTACCCGTATCAGGCGGTCCATGGCCAGAAGGGCTACCACGGCGTTGCCATCATTTCGAAATTCCCGCTGAGCGATATCTCGAGCCGGGTATTCTGCGAGATCGAAGAAAGCCGCCATGTGTCGGCCACCGTCGATTTCGGCAAGGGCCCGACCACCGTCCACAATTTCTATATCCCTGCCGGGGGCGATGAGCCCGACCCGGAGATCAACCCCAAATTCAGGCACAAGCTGGATTTTCTGGCCGAGCTGAAGGCCTGGTTTGGCGAAAGCCACTTCCGGGAACGCCAGCTTATCTGCGGCGATTTCAACGTCGCCCCGCTCGAGCACGATGTCTGGGCACACAAGCAGCTGTTGGGCGTAGTGAGCCATACCCCGGTGGAGACCGAAGCCCTGACTGCCCTGATGCAGGGCAACCACGGCTGGGTCGATCTGGTGCGCAAGCATGTGCCCCACGACCAGAAGCTTTATTCGTGGTGGAGCTATCGCGCGCGCGATTGGGATGCCGCCGACAAGGGCCGCAGGCTCGATCACATCTGGGCCACCGGCGATGTCGCCGCCCATTGCAGCGCGGCGGAAATCATCCGGCCAGTGCGCGGCTGGAGCGACAAGCCCTCGGACCACGTGCCCGTGATCGCCCGCTTTTCCTGAGCCTTATTTCTGGATTCGGCCCCGAAACGTCTCGATTACATCGAGGTAACCGACCATTTCGGCCCGGAAGCGCTGCGCGGCCCGCGCCGCCAGATCGGGGCTCTGCCGCGCCAGCTTCATGAAGGCGCCACGCGGGACCAGAACCGTCTCAACGCTGTCCACGGCCTTGACCGTGATGTGCCGCGGCTTGTCGATGACCAGCGACACCATGCCGATCAGCGACCCGGGCCTGTTGGTCAGCTGAGGCGTATCGGGTGAATCATCCTGAATCGACGTAACCGTGCCCGAAATCAGCACATGCGCCCCATCGGGGATATCGCCCGACGCATAGAGCACGGTGCCCGGACGGTATTTCCTGCGTTCGGCCGCGAAGGCCAACAGCCGACGCTGTTCCGCATCGCAAAGATCGAAGAACTCTGCGTCCGCGAGGATCTTGGCCGTGTCGTCGAGCTGCATACGTATCCTGTCCACGGCTAACCAGCCGCCACAACGGGCTATGGCGACACCCCAGGAAACAATTATCGAAAAACATGCTTAAGGAACAGCTAGCAATGCGCCTTTCCGGCACCTGCCGCTAGGGCACCAGCCTGTATCCGCCCTCGTCGGTGACCAAGAGCCGTGCGTTGGACGGGTCCCGCTCGATCTTTTGGCGAAGCCGGTAGATATGCGTCTCGAGCGTATGGGTCGTAACCCGGTTGTTGTACCCCCACACTTCGCGCAGCAGCACCTCGCGGCTGATCGAGCGCGGCCCCTGCCGATAGAGGTACTTGAGAATGCTGGTTTCCTTGTCGGTCAACCGCACCTTGCCGCCAGCGGGCGATTCCAGAAGTTTCGCGGCGGGCTGGAAATTGTAGGGACCGATGGTGAAAACCACGTCTTCACTCTGGTCATGCTGGCGCAGCGCCGCATTGATCCGGGCGAGAAGTACCGGGAAGCGAAACGGCTTCAGCACATAATCGTTGGCGCCGGCATTGAGACCCTCAACCTGATCGGCCTCATCCTGCTGCCCGGTGAGGATGATGATCGGGCTTTTGAAGCCCTTGCGCCGGAACAGCCGCACGGCCTCACGGCCGTCCATGTCAGGCAGCCCGACATCGAGGATGATGAGATCGATATGACTGGACACAATGTGTCCGTCTGCCTCGGCGGCCGTACCCGCCTCCAGGATTTCAAAATCCGGTTCCTGAGCAAGCTGCTCGACCAATGACCGCCGCAACTCGGCGTCATCATCGACGACCAGGATTCGACGCTTGTTCATCGACATTCCCCCCAGCTCAAGTGCCACTATGACGTGAAGGTGGACGTTCAGCACCTTAATATCAAAACGGTGTAATCACTCTGCCGGATCTGCAACGCGGTGTGGGGGGTGAAAGTTTCAGTTATTCTGTCGTGTGTCGCGGGCGCGCGCCGAACAGCGCGCTACCGACGCGCACATGGGTTGCCCCCATGGCAATGGCGATTTCGAAGTCGCCGCTCATGCCCATGGACAGCTGCGTCACCCCAGCGCGATCCGCCAGCGTCTTCAACTGAGCGAAATACGGGCCCGGGGGCACGCCATCCGGCGGGATGCACATCAGGCCCACCACGTTCAGCCCATGCACATGTTGACACCGCTCGACGAACGCTACCGCCTCAGCGGGCGCAATACCGGCTTTTTGCGGCTCCTCGCCGATATTGACCTGCACGAAGACGGGCAGAACCTTCTGCGCCAAGGCCATTTCTTCAGCCAGTACGGCCGCCAGCTTCTCGCGGTCGACGGTTTCGATCACATCAAAAACGGCAACGGCCTCGCGCGCCTTGTTTGATTGCAGGGGCCCGATCAGATGCAGGTCGACATCGGGATAGTCCGCCCGCAACTCGCTCCACTTGGCCTTGGCTTCCTGCACCCGGTTTTCCCCGAACACCCGTTGCCCCGCGGCCAGAAAGGGGCGGACAGCCGCACTATCGAAAGTTTTCGATACGGCAACGAGATGCACCACGTCTGGTGGGGCACCGAATCGCTGGTGCGCCGCCTCGATGCGGCCCCTGATACTCTCAAGACGGTCTTGGGCGTTGGACATAGGGCTGGTGTTGACCACTCGGCTGATTTCTGATGATGGTCCGGTAGCCAAAAATCCCCCGCAAATCAACGTTTCGGGGGTGCAGAGGGACTGCGCGAAGTGACTTTCAAAGAGATCGAACGCTATAACCCGCGCGTCGAGGAGCCGCGCTGGCAAAAAGTGTGGGACGAGTCCCAGACCTTCGTGGCCCGGTCGGATGACCCCCGCGACCCCTATTATGTGCTCGAGATGTTCCCCTACCCCTCGGGGCGCATCCATATGGGCCACGTTCGGAACTACACCATGGGCGACGTGCTGGCGCGCTTTATGCGCGCCCAGGGCAAGAACGTGCTGCACCCGATGGGGTGGGACGCGTTTGGCCTGCCGGCCGAAAACGCGGCGATGAAGAACAAGGTTCACCCCAAAGGCTGGACCTACGAAAACATCGCCACCATGCGCAAGCAGCTCAAGTCAATCGGCCTCGGGCTCGATTGGTCGCGCGAAATCGCCACCTGCGATGTGGCCTATTACGCGCAGCAGCAGAAGCTCTTCCTCGATTTCCTGAAGGCCGGTCTCGTCGATCGGAAGCGCTCCAAGGTCAATTGGGACCCGGTTGATATGACCGTGCTCGCCAACGAGCAGGTGATTGATGGTCGCGGCTGGCGCTCCGGCGCCCTTGTCGAGCAGCGCGAGCTGACCCAGTGGTTCCTCAAAGTTTCCGATTTTGCTGAAGATCTGCTCGGCGCGCTCGATACGCTGGATCGGTGGCCCGAAAAAGTGCGCACCATGCAGCGCAACTGGATCGGAAAATCCGAAGGCATGCGGCTGCTGTTTGCGCTTCAGCCCGATGCGCGGACAGCCGCAACCTCGGTTGAAGTCTTCACGACACGGCCCGATACGCTGTTTGGCGCGAGCTTCGTGGCAATTTCGGCCGATCACCCGCTGGCGACCGAACTGGGCGCACAGGACGCGGGGCTTGCTGATTTCATTCTCGAATGCCGTCGCATTGGCACCGCAACAGCGGCCATCGACAAAGCTGAGAAGCTGGGCCGGTTCACCGGTCTCCACGTGCAGCACCCGCTGAAGCCCGGCGCGACGCTGCCGGTCTATGTGGCCAATTTTGTGCTGATGGAATACGGCGCCGGCGCTATTTTCGGCTGCCCGGCCCATGACCAGC
This sequence comes from uncultured Hyphomicrobiales bacterium, assembly GCA_903828145.1. GTDB lineage: Bacteria > Pseudomonadota > Alphaproteobacteria > Rhizobiales > Devosiaceae > Devosia_A. The sequence goes on from CAIKKY010000007.1 coordinate 288,827, forward strand.
GCGATCTGGATTTCGCCCGACGCTATGATCTGCCGGTGACGCCGGTTGTCCTGCCCGACGGGGCTGACGCGACCAGCTTCGAAGTTGGGTCCGAGGCCTACACGGGCCCCGGCCGCATCTACAATTCTGAATTCCTCGATGGGTTGGATATCGACGCGGCGAAGCGTGAGATAGCACGTTATTTTGCGGCGCGGACGGTCGATGGCCAGCCGCAGGGCCGGATTGAAGTCAACTATCGGCTCCGCGATTGGGGGATTTCCCGTCAGCGCTATTGGGGCTGTCCGATCCCGGTGGTGCATTGCGAGACCTGCGGCACCATTCCCGTGCCCGATAAGGATCTGCCGGTTGTCCTGCCCGACGATGTGACCTTCGACAAGCCGGGCAATCCGCTCGATCATCACCCGAGCTGGAAGCACGTGAATTGCCCGCAATGCGGCGGTTCCGCAGTGCGCGAAACCGACACCATGGACACGTTTGTCGATAGTTCGTGGTATTTCGCGCGCTTTACCGAACCCAATGCGCCGACGCCGACCGTGCCAGCCATCGTCAATCGCTGGCTGCCGGTGGACCAGTATATCGGTGGCGTGGAACACGCGATTTTGCACCTGCTGTATTCGCGCTTCTTCACCCGCGCCATGCACAGGACCGGGCACCTGAACCTCGATGAACCGTTCAAGGGCCTGTTCACCCAGGGCATGGTTGTGCACGAAACCTACCGCGATGCGGCTGGAGAGTGGCTCTCGCCTGCTGAAGTCACGGTATCCGGCGGGGAGACTCGAGTCGCCCGCCACAGCGCATCCGGCGCGGCCGTTGAGATTGGCTCCATCGAAAAGATGAGCAAATCCAAGAAGAACGTGGTCGACCCCGACGAGATCGTTGCCACCTACGGCGCCGACACGGCCCGCTGGTTCATGCTGTCGGATTCACCGCCAGAGCGTGACGTGCAATGGACCGAGGCCGGGATCGAGGGCGCAAGCCGCTTCCTGCAGCGCGTCTGGAAGCTGGTGGCCGAGGCCCGGACACTGGTTGGCTCCGCCGGTACGCCGGACATGAGCGACGACGACACGGCAACCATTCGGCGGCTGGTGCACAAGACCATCGCCAATGTGGGCGGCGACATTGAGGGCCTGCGCTTCAACCGCGCGGTGGCTCAGATCTATGAGCTGACCAACGGGCTCGCGAAGTTCCTGGGTCTGTGTGACACGGCGGCGACGCCGGGACGACTGGCGGCCCTGAATGAAGGGGTTCGCGTGTTGATTCAAATGGTTAGCCCCATGATGCCGCACCTCGCGGAGACCTGCTGGGCTGCCTTTGGTGAAACCACCCTCGTCACCGACGCGCCGTGGCCCAAGGCCGATCCAGCGCTGCTCATCGAGTCCACGCTCGTTATTCCGGTTCAGGTGAACGGCAAGCGCCGGGGCGAAATTTCTGTGCCCGCCGGTGCAAGCCGTGAATTGGTCGAGAAAGAGGTCTTGTCTCTCGATGCCGTTGCCCGCATGTTGAACGGATCGGCGCCCAAGAAGCTGATCATCGTCCCAGACCGGATCGTCAATGTTGTCGTTTAAGGCTCCTCGTCGAACCGTGTTGTTGGCTCTCGGCCTTGCCGGGGTGCTGGCCCTGTCCGGCTGTTCGAGCCTGACGCCGGTTTATGGCGACCGCAGCACGTTGATGGGCCAGGCGCTCCGTCAGGCCAAACCGTCATCTGTAGCGGAACAGGTGATCTATCAGACCCTGGCCGTCAGCTTTCCGATCAGCACCAAGCCGGCTGACCCGGAATTGCGGATCAGCGCATCGGCTGGCGAGCGTGGGCTGAGCCTTACCGACGTTGCCCGGGCCACGTCCCCCTCGGAGATGGTCGTTACGGCGAACGTGGAGCTGCTGGACGCGGACGGCAAAGTGCTTCACAGCTTTTGGCGCACAGCGTCCGCCTCATTTGAAACGGATTGGCAAGGCTTCTCCTCAGCGGAAGCGAAGCGGGATGCCACCGATCGCGCCGCTAAGGCCGTGGCTGAACTGATCCGCCTGTCGCTTTTTTCGGCGCTGTCTGGCAGCCGGACCTGATGGTTGCCAAAAAGGCGCACGAGGTGCGCCAGTTCATCGAAAATGGCCCGCCCGACGGGATCTATCTGGTCTACGGGCCCGACGCCGGGCTGGTGGCAGAGACAGGGCGTCTCCTCAGCCGCAGGTTGGCTGGCACGCAGGCGGGCGCCAGCGATATTATTGTCCTCGAAGGCAGTCAGCTCGATAGTGATCCGTCGCTTGTCGGCGTTGAAGCCCGCATGACATCGCTGTTCGGCGGCAAGCGTGTCGTGCGCGTCCGCGGCACCGTGCGTGGGCTGGCGCCAGTTCTCGCCGATCTAGCTGATGACGCAGGGGCGGCCCCCGTTGTTGTCGAGACCGGTGACCTGAAAAGGAACGATGCGCTGCGCACCTTTATCGAGGGCAATGGGCGCGCCTGGGCGCTGCCCTGCTACCCGGACAATGATGTTCAGGTGAAGGAAGTCGTTGCAGAGACGCTCAGCAAAGCAGGCATCAGCGCGGACGTAGCTGCCATTTCAGCGATTGTCGACCATCTGGGCAATGACCGCGAAATCACGCGGCGGGAACTCGAGAAGATCGTTCTGTTTGCGGCAGAGACGCATAGTCTAACGCGCGCCGACGTGTTGCTGTTGCTAGCCGATAGCGGCGCGCTGGCCATTGACGAAATCATCGATGCCACGGCATTGGGCCACGCGGCGCAACTGGATGCAGCCTTTCAGCGCGCCGAGGCCGGCGGCGTGAGCGAGCAGCAGATTTTGATCCTCGCGCTCAGCCATTTCCGCCTGCTGCGCCGTATGCGGCTCGAACTCGATGGGGGCGCTTCGCTTGGCGCACTGACAGCGCGTGTACACTTTTCTCGGAAAAACGCGATTGCGTCTCAATTGCGCATCTGGCGCGACCGCGATTTACAGATCGCGTTGGATCGGCTGAGCCTGGGCATTGCCGAGGCCCGCAAGTCTTCCGGATTGAAACCCATTATCGCCAAGCGCGCGCTGCTTGCCGTGTGCATGATGGCAGCGGAGCGGTAATGATTCCCGTGAAACAATTCACGTCGTGCCGGTCAGCCGCCGCGCGATATCATCGAGTTGCTCGAGCGATTTGTAGCGGATTTCCAGCCGCCCGCCCTCGCCCTTGTGGTCGATGGATACACTGAGGCCCAAGGCATCAGACAGGCGCTTTTCGAGCGCCGCCGTGTCCGCCAGCTTGGGCTGAACTGTCCTGCCAGCCGAAGATGATTTGTCCGTTCGGCGTTGCGACAGCGCCTCAGCATCCCGCACCGACAATCCCTCGGTGATGATCTGCCGCGCGAGGGCCAGCGGGTCGTCAACAGTGATCAACGTGCGCGCATGCCCGGCGGTCAGGTCGCCGCGCGACAGCATGTCCCGCACATCACCCGGCAGCTTCAACAGCCGCAGAGTGTTTGCAACATGCGACCGACTCTTGCCGATGACATCAGCAAGGTCTTGCTGCGTATAGGAAAATTGCTCAATCAGCTGGCTGTAACCGGCCGCTTCTTCCAGCACGTTCAGGTCAACGCGCTGCACGTTTTCGATGATGGCAAGCTCAAGCGCTTCCTTATCATCCACGTCGCGGATGATCACCGGCACTTCGGTCAAGCCGGCCTTCTGCGAGGCGCGCCATCGGCGCTCGCCAGCAATGATTTCGAACTGGTTGGGGTCGCGCGTCGGCCGCACAAGCAGCGGCGACATCACACCCTTCTCGCGGATGGAGTTCGCCAACTCATCGAGTTGCTCAACCGCAAATTCGCGGCGCGGGTTGGCGCGGTTCGGAATCAGAAAATCAACCGGCAAGCGGCGGACGCCGCTCGATTCGGCCATACGGGGGCCTTCGAGTGTGCCCATTTCACCAATCAGGGCGGCCAGGCCGCGACCAAGGCGGGATCGTTCTGAGTTCATGCTCACCTCACGCCGCCGCCAATTGCCGCTCGCGGCGGATCACTTCCGTCGCCAAACGCAGATAGGCCTGGCTGCCCGCGCATTTCAGATCATACAGCAGCGCCGGCTTGCCATAAGACGGCGCTTCCGACAGCCGCACATTACGCGGAATGACAGTATCATAGACCAGATTGCCCATTTCATGGCGGACATCGGCCAGAACCTGCGCGGACAGGTTGTTCCGGCCGTCATACATCGTCATGACCACGCCCTGAATCGACAGGCGTGCATTGAGGGTTGAGCGGATCTGCTCAATGGTTTTCAGCAGTTGGCTCAGGCCTTCCAGCGCGAAAAATTCGCACTGGAGCGGCACCAGCACCGCGTCAGCGGCGACCAGAGCGTTGATCGTCAACAGATTAAGCGAGGGCGGACAATCCACCAGCACATAGGTCACGGGTTCGTCGTCAATGCGCAGCAGATCAAGGCCCCGGAAGGCGTCACGCAGCCGATAGGCGCGGTCGCCGTGCTGGGCAATGGTCAACTCTACGCCGAGAAGATCGAGCGTTGAGGGCACAAGCGCCACGTGCGGCACACTGGTCATGATTGCGGCCTGATCGATGGTGGCCTCGCCCACCAGCAGCTCATAGCTGGACACGCCGCGGTCTGCCCGCATGATGCCAAGTCCGGTCGAGGCGTTGCCCTGGGGATCAAGGTCAACAATCAGCACGCGTTCGCCAATAGCCGCAAGGGCTGTCGCGAGATTGATTGCTGTTGTGGTTTTACCGACGCCACCCTTCTGGTTGGCGAGGGTCAGGATACGAGGAGCCAAGTCGCGTCCTCCCATAAGGGCCGCTAAGGAGTATTGACGCTCCGCAGAGAGGAAATCTGCACGATGGCGCCGCTCAAATCCGTTGAGCTTGGGTTAACTACCACGTCAAACGCCCACGCTGAACGGCTTTCCGCCAGCTCTTTGAGATGTTCACCGCCTTTATGAAACAGCCCCAGTGTTTCCGGGCCAAAGAAGCGTTCCGAAAGCTGAAACAGATGATCGAGGCTGGCGAGAGCCCGCGAAGTGATCACATCAGGTGTTTCACGTGAATCGGCACTCTCGATGCGCCCCGCTATCACCGTAGCGGGAAGCTCAAGCTCGCGAATCACCGTGCGGAGAAACGAGACTTTTTTCTGGATCGGCTCTACGAGCGTAATGCTGCGGTCTCCACCCTTGAACGCGATGGCCAAGGGGATGGCGGGCAGGCCGCCACCGCTCCCGAGATCAAGAATGCGCTGGGCTTTCCCCGGAATCAGGGGGAGAAGCTGAAGTGAATCAAGGATATGACGGTTCCACAGCATCCCCTCTGTTTCACGTGAAACCAGATTGGTCACTTTGTTCCACTTCAACAGCAGGCTGACATAGCTGCGCAAGTCCCGTTCGATCTCGGATATGGGCCGGGCGCAAAAAGGGGCGAAGCGGTCGAGTGCGGTGTCAGGCACTCTTTTTCAACGCTCCGCGGCGGATCACGGCGAGCAGCAGCGTAATGGCGGCTGGGGTCATGCCTTCGACGTGCTGGGCCTGCGCAATGGTCTCGGGCTTTGCGGCCGCAAGCTTGTGCCGCAGCTCCATCGACAGGCCGGGGATGGCCGCATAGTCCACCCAGGCCGGAATCGTCAGGGTCTCATCGCGCTTCACCGCCTCAACATCCGCCGCCTGACGATCGAGATAGACAGCATATTGGGCATCGATGACCAGCTGGTCGAGAATTCCTGGCGATATATCGCTGATCTCAGGCCACAGACCCTTCACGTCTTCCACGCTGATAGTGGGGTAGGCCAGGAGGTCAAAAGCAGAGCGCGCCTGACCATCGGCATTGACCATAACCCCGGCTTTCCGCGCAGCACTGGGCGAAATGGAAAGACGCGTGAGCGTCGTCCGCCCAGCCGCGAGCGCGTCGGTCTTCCGCGCGAAAAGGTCCTGCCGTTCCGGGCCAACAAGCCCGCTGTCGATGCCGAGGCCCGTCAGCCGCTGATCGGCATTGTCGCTGCGCAAGTGCAGGCGGAACTCCGCCCGCGACGTGAACATGCGGTACGGCTCACTGACCCCTCGGGTGACAAGATCATCGACCATCACTCCAAGATAGCTTTGTGTGCGGGAGAGCCGCAGCGCATCTCGTCCGGCGCAGGCAAGGCCAGCATTCGCCCCAGCGAGCAGGCCCTGAGCCGCCGCTTCTTCATAGCCGGTTGTGCCGTTGATCTGCCCAGCAAGGTAGAGACCCGGCAGTTTCCGGACTTCGAGCGTATGGCTCAGTTCACGCGGGTCCACATAGTCATACTCAATGGCATAGCCCGGGCGAATAATGCGCACGTTTTCGAGGCCGGGCAGGGTGCGCAAAAACGCCTCCTGCACATCCGATGGCAACGACGTAGAGAGCCCATTGGGATAGATCGTGGGATCATCGAGGCCCTCGGGTTCCAGAAAGATCTGGTGGCTGTCGCGATCGGCAAAGCGGACGATCTTGTCTTCAATGGACGGGCAATAACGCGGTCCGCGACCTACGATTTTGCCCGAATACATGGCCGAGCGGTGCAGGTTTTCGGCAATGATCTTATGGGTTTCAGCCGTGGTACGCGTCATGAAGCAACTGACTTGCGGCGTTGTGATGGCCTCGGTCAGCATCGAGAACGGCTCCGGCGGATCATCGCCGAGCTGTTCTTCCAGAATTGAGAAGTCGATGGTTTTGCCATCAAGACGGGCCGGTGTGCCCGTCTTCAGCCGGCCAAGCTGCAAATCCAGCGCTTCAAGTCGGGTCGAGAGACCCAGCACCGGCTTTTCCCCGATCCGACCCGCGGGAACCGTTTCCTCGCCACGATGAATGACCCCGCGCAGAAACGTGCCGGTGGTCAGAACCACGGCCCGGCACCCAAACCGTCGACCGTCGAGGAGGACGACACCCGACACGTTTCCACCGGTCACGCTTAGATCGTCAACTTCCCCCTCGATGATATCGAGATTGGGGGTCGCTGCGAGCAGGCTCTGGATCGCCTGACGGTAGAGCTTGCGGTCCGCCTGGGCGCGGGGGCCGCGAACAGCGGCGCCCTTCCGGCGGTTCAACACCCGGAACTGGATGCCGGCACGATCCGCCGCGCGCCCCATGATGCCATCCAGCGCATCGATTTCGCGCACCAGATGACCCTTGCCCAATCCACCGATGGCCGGATTGCAGCTCATTTCGCCGATGGTCGCGAATTGGTGGGTTATGAGCCCGGTGGGAATGCCAAGCCGCGCAGCGGCCGCTGCGGCTTCTGTGCCCGCGTGCCCGCCCCCCACAACAATGACCCCGTAATCGGTCGTCATGCCGCCCTGCCTGTGTTTCACGTGAATCAAATCGGTTTACTTGCCGATGCAAAAACCGGCGAACAGTCGGTCCAATACCATTTCTGCATCCAGCCGTCCAAGTAAGCGTTCGAGCGCTGCGGTGGCCTCGCGCAGGCTTTCGGCGGCCAATTCCAATGTGCCCCCGTTGCGCCTGGCTTCATCCACCAGATTCAGCGCCCGCTGCATGGCCTGCACATCGCGCTCGTGGCTGACGAGAAGCGGCTCTCCTGACGGATTCTGGGCATCAAGATGCGCCTTGATCCGCTGCAGAAGCTCGTCAACGCCCTCGCCGCTGCGGGCAGAGAGCTGGAAATCACAATCGGGGAACCGGCCTAGGTCGAGTTTTGTGCCGACTCGCCAAATCGGCGCATCGCTGCCCGGCGGCTCACCCTGGGGTTGGTCCGGCGCGACGAGCCACAGCACGAGATCGGCCTTACCGATGACCTCACGCGCCCGGCGCACACCTTCTGCCTCAGCCTTGCTCTCGGTGTCCCGCAACCCGGCAAGATCAGCGAACACCACAAGGTGCCCGCCAACTTCCAAAGATATATCTTTCGTGTCGCGGGTTGTGCCGGCCTCATCGGTGACAATAGCCACTTCGGAACCGGCTAAAGCGTTGAGCAGGCTTGATTTTCCAACGTTAGGCGCACCAGCGAGCGCAACGCGAAACCCTTCGCGTACGGTTCGGGCTGCATCGGCGCCACGCAAGGCAGTCTGGAGTTGAGTTTGCAGAGCCGCCAGATCACGGTCGAGATAAGATATATCTTCTGACACATCGCCTTCGTCGGCGAAGTCCAGCCGGGCTTCAATCTCGGCCCGGATATCGAGCAGGCTTTCGCGCCACTCGGCAATCTGTCGGCTCAATCCCCCCTGCGCCCGGGCAAAAGCCTGTCGACGCTGGGCCTCGGTTTCAGCCGCCAGAAGGTCACCCAGGCCCTCAATTTCAGTGAGGTCGAGCTTGCCATTGATAAAGGCACGGCGAGTGAACTCACCGGCTTCGGCCAGCCTGACCCCAGGGTGGCGCGAGAGGTCGCGCAACAGGCGGCGGACAACCGCTACTGAGCCATGTACCTGAAGTTCGGCGCAGTCTTCGCCGGTGAAGCTCTGGGGCCCCGGCATCCAGGCCACAAGGCCGCGATCAAGAGCGTCGCCGTGGAGCGTGAGCGTGGTGAGCGTGAGCTGACGGGGCTTGGGCAATTGACCGGCGAGCGCCCGCAGCAATGGTTCGGCTTCAGGACCGGACAGGCGAATGACGGCAACACCCGAGGGAAGGGCGCCGGATGACAGCGCCACAATGGTATCGCCGTCAGCCATGGCGTCAGGTGTTCATCGACTCGAAGAAGTCCGAGTTCGTCTTGGTCTGGCGAATCTTGTCCGTCAGGAATTCCATCGCATCGACGGTGCCCATCGGGTTGAGAATGCGGCGCAGCACATACATCTTGCGCAGGATATCCGGCTCGACGAGCAGTTCTTCCTTACGCGTCCCGGACTTGGTGACATCGAGCGCCGGGAAGATGCGCTTATCGGAAACCTTGCGATCGAGCACGATTTCCGAGTTACCGGTGCCCTTGAATTCTTCGAAAATCACTTCGTCCATACGGCTGCCGGTATCGATCAGGGCCGTAGAGATAATGGTCAGCGAGCCGCCGTCCTCAATATTGCGCGCGGCGCCGAAGAAGCGCTTTGGCCGCTGCAGGGCGTTGGCGTCCACACCACCGGTCAGCACCTTGCCGGAGCTTGGGACCACGGTGTTATAGGCACGACCAAGCCGAGTAATCGAATCGAGCAGAATCACCACGTCGCGCTTGTGTTCGACCAGACGCTTGGCCTTCTCGATTACCATTTCGGCCACCTGAACGTGGCGGCTTGCCGGCTCGTCGAAGGTTGAAGAGATAACTTCGCCACGCACGGAGCGCTGCATGTCGGTCACTTCTTCCGGCCGCTCATCGATCAACAGCACGATCAGATAGCATTCGGGATGATTGATCGCGATGGATTGCGCAATGTTCTGCAGCAGCACGGTCTTGCCGGTACGCGGCGGCGCAACGATCAGGGCGCGCTGGCCCTTGCCGAGCGGGGCCACCAGATCGAGCACACGGGCGCTCTTGTCCTTCACGGTGGGGTCCGGCAGCTCGAGCCGCAGCCGTTCTTCCGGGTAGAGCGGTGTCAGATTGTCGAAATTGATCTTGTGGCGGACCTTTTCCGGGTCCTCGAAATTGATGGTGTTGACCTTCACCAGCGCGAAATAGCGTTCGCCTTCGCGCGGTGAGCGGATCTGGCCCTCAACCGTATCGCCAGTGCGCAGCGAGAAACGGCGAATCTGCGAGGGGCTGACGTAAATATCATCAGGGCCGGGCAGGTAATTCGCATCAGGCGAGCGCAGGAAGCCGAAGCCGTCAGGCAAGACCTCAACTACGCCTTCGCCGGTTATATCAACCTCGCGGGCAGCCAACTCCTTGAGAATCGCAAATAGCAATTCCTGCTTACGCATGGTCGAAGCGCCTTCGACCTCATGCGCTTCGGCAAATTCGAGGAGTTCGGCCGGCGTCTTGGCCTTAAGCTCGCTGAGCTTGATGTTATCCATGCACAAAACCCTGGGGGAACGACGGGGTGGGAAGATGAATGCGGAAGTAGGGGGATTTCCCGGGGGCGCTTCAACCGCGCATGTCATCCGGGCGAGACAATGCTCACTTAGCCAAATTACGGGCACTGTTCAAGGCTGAAGTGACGCTTAGAACGGCTTCACGATGACAGCGATGACAATAATGATGGCGAAAACGAAGGGGATTTCGTTGATGGCGCGGTAGAATTTGCCACTGCGCGTGTTGCGGTCGGCGGCGAAATCGCGGCGCAGGCGCCCGTAAAAGCCATGCATGCCGGTTAACGCGATGACGAAAATCGCCTTCAGCCACATCCAGCCTTGCGAAAAATCTACGAGTCCAAACCCGAACGCCAGCCAGAGGCCGAAGACCCAGCTGGCGACCATCGCAGGGGTCATGATCCCCCGATAGAGCCGCCGTTCCATGACCTTGAACGTCTCAGATTGCGCCGATCCTGCTGGCGCGTCAGCGTGATAGACAAAAAGGCGCGGCAGATAGAGCAGGCCCGCCATCCAGGCGATGATTGACAGCACGTGCAGTGCCTTGACCCAATCCATGTCAGCTCTCCCGGATGACGCGGAGCAGGCGCTCTACGTGGTCGATCGGTGTCTGGGGCACAATGCCGTGCCCGAGATTGAAGATATGCGGCCGGTCGCGGAAGGCAGCAATGATGTCGCAAACCCGGGCGTCCATCTGGTCGCCGCCGGCCAGAAGCCGCAGCGGATCGAGATTGCCCTGGACCCCGAGTGTCTTCGGCAGTGATTGCGCAAAAGCAAGCGGCACCGCGTAATCGAGCCCGATGACATTAACCCCGGTTGCCGCGGCATAGGCCGGCAGATTACCCGCCGCACCGCGCGGAAACCCGATAATTGGCGCGTTGGGAACGCGCTTTCGCAGCGCTTCAACGATCCGTCTGTTCGGCCCAATCACATACTCGCTGAACGCAACTTCATCGAGATTGAGGGCCCAGCTTTCAAACAGCTGCACCACATCAGCGCCAGCCCTAAATTGCGCTTCGAGGTAATCGACGCTGACATCGACCAGCATATCGATCAGCGATTTGAACGCTGCTGGTTCAGTCAGCGCGAAAATCCGCGCGGCCGCCTGATCAGCGCTGCCATGGCCGCCAATCATGTAGGTGGCAACGGTCCAGGGCGATCCGCAAAAGCCGATCAGTGTCGTCTCCGGTCTGATCGCCGCGCGAATGCGGCGCACCGATTCGAAAACCGGGCTCAGCTTTTCCAAAGCCTTCTCCGGTTTCAGCGCGGCCAGGGTTTGGTGTGTCACCGGATCGAGCACGGGACCTTCGCCCGTCTCAAACCGAACGGATTGGCCCATCGCGTCGGGAACAACGAGAATGTCGGAAAACAGGATCGCTGCGTCGAGGTCAAAGCGCCGCAAGGGCTGCAACGTCACTTCTGTCGCGAGCTCTGGGGTGTAGCAAAGCTCGAGGAAATTCGTGGTTTTAGCCCGCACGGCGCGGTATTCCGGCAGATAGCGGCCGGCCTGCCGCATGATCCACACCGGCAGTCGCGATGTTGGTTTGCCCAATACCGCGTCCAGCAGAACTTTCGGGACGGGAGCGGTGGTCATCGGGTCTTGTCTAAGAAAGAGGAAAGACTCTGTATCTTTATTATCATAGCGGTGGTTTGCCGGAATTCATGGATTTCCACAACGGCAAATCACCTTGCCCGACGCGACACGCGGTCTCGGGGCTGGGGTGTGGATAGCCGCTGTGCTGAAAGGGGACGACCGGCTGAAGCGGCCCGTTAACCGGCTGTTTACCATAGGCGCAGAAAGGCACAGGCGTGTGGATAAGACACCGCCGGACCTAGAGGTTGTCCCCGCTCTTTGCCCTCTCGTCGTAAATTCCGTCCCCAGCGGTGAACCTGTTAACGGTTTGACCCCTCAGTGGGCATAAGTCGGTGTTTCGCAAACAGGCCGGTGTTTTGCACCGGCTTCCACCTTGAGACATCAAGGACAGTGTGGAAAACCAAAGCCATGCTGATCCTTGCGTCACAGAGTGCTGCACGAAACGCCCTGCTCCACGGGGCCGGTGTGCGATTCGAAGCGCGTCCAGCCCAAATCGACGAGCGGGCGCTTGAACGTTCTGGCCTGGGGAAAGTTCCACCTGGTCTCGCCGTTGCGCAGTCCCTCGCTCTTGCCAAGGCTAAAGCCGTGTCCGCCGCTGAGTCGGGGGCCCTGGTCATTGGTTGCGATCAGACCCTGACGCTCGATGATCGGTTGTTTCATAAGCCAGACTCCATGGCAGAAGTGCGCGCGCAGCTTCTCGCTTTGCGCGGGCGCACGCACCGACTGACCTCAGCCATCAGTCTCGTGCGCGACGGACGTGAGATCTGGGCTGGTTTTGAGACCGCAGACCTGACTCTGCGCACATTCAGCGAAGCGGAGCTTGATTGGGTCATCCACATTGAAGGCCGGTCCTTGCTGGCATGCGTGGGTGCGTACCGGCTCGAAGGCGCATCAATCTGCCTTTTCGAGCGGATCGAGGGCGACTATTTCAACATTTTAGGGCTGCCGTTATTGCCGCTGCTCGCGGCCCTGCGCCAACATGCGCCCGAAACGCTGGAGTCCGCTGCGCCATGAAAAAGGCTTTTGTCATCGGCCACCCGATCACGCATTCGCGGTCGCCTCTGATCCATGGCGAGTGGCTCAAGGCGAACGCCATTGCGGGAAGCTATGAGGCCTTCGATGTTGCGCCTGAGGCGTTGTCGAGTTTTGTCGCTCGCCTCCGGGCCGGGGAGTTTGTGGGCGGCAATGTGACCGTGCCCCACAAAGAGGCGGTGTTTGCCCTCTGCGACCGTGTCGATGATCAGGCCCGCAAGATTGGCGCAGTCAACACGCTGGTGCTCGATGGGGGAAAGGTGCGCGGTTTCAACACCGATTACCTTGGGTTTCTGGGCAATCTTGATCAAAACGCTCCCGGTTGGGATCGGGGATTGACGAGCGCTATTGTCCTCGGTGCCGGAGGTGCGTCGCGCGCCATCCTGCTCGCCCTCATCGAACGGGGGGTTAAAACCATTCACCTGCTCAATCGGACGGTATCGAAGGCGCAGTCCCTCGCGGCCGAATTTGGCTCCAGCGTCGTGCCTGGGCCGCTGTCCGCGTTCAATACGCTGGCCCCGAATACAGCCCTCGTGGTCAATGCCAGCTCAATCGGCATGCACGAGACCCGGTTTGAGGGTATCGATCTCGCCAGATTGCCGAAATCGGCGCTGGTCACCGATATCGTCTATGTGCCGCTGGTGACGCCGCTGCTGGCCGAGGCGCGGGCCTCTGGGCTGCGCGTCCTTGATGGACTCGGTATGCTGCTCCATCAGGCTGTGCCCGGGTTTGAAGCCTGGTTTGGGGTCCGGCCGGTGGTAACACCGGATTTGCGCCGACTGGTGGAGGCAACGCTCTGATGTTCGCCTTGGGCCTCACAGGATCGATCGCCACCGGAAAGTCCACCGCCCTCAAGGTCTTTGCCGATCTCGGTATCCCCGTGTTTTCCGCCGATGATGCCGTACACGCGCTCTATCGTGGCGCTGCCGTCGCCCCCATCGCGGCGCTCTTTCCCGGTGTTGCCAAAAATGGCGAGATTGATCGCGCCGCGCTGAGCCGCCAGCTGGTTGCTGACCCGACGCAGCTCAAGGCGCTGGAAAAAATCGTGCATCCACTGGTCCGCGCACAGATCGATGCCTTCCTCGAAGATGCCCGCCAGCGCGGCGTGCCACTAGCGGTGGTGGATATTCCGCTGCTTTATGAGCGCAACATCGATTGGGGCTTCGACGCCGTGCTCGTCACGACCGTTGATTCCGCTGAACAGGCCCGTCGCGCGCTGGCGCGTCCCGGCATGAGTGTGGATAAGCTCCACGCCATCCTTGCCCGGCAAATGCCGCAATCGGAAAAGATCGCGCGGGCCGATTATGTGCTCGATACCGCCCAGCCGACAGCCGCCAATCGCGCGGCGCTTGAAGCGCTGGTCGCCAAACTGACGGGGCGTTCATGACTCGCGAAATCGTCCTCGATACCGAAACCACCGGGCTGTCGCCCGCCACCGGCGATCGCGTGGTTGAAATCGGCTGCGTGGAGCTGATCAACCACATCCCCACCGGGCGCCACTGGCACGAGTATCTCAACCCGGATCGTTCAATGCCCGAGGAGGCATTCCGGGTGCATGGGCTCTCAGGGGAATTTCTCGCGGATAAGCCCCGCTTCGGTGAACGGGTCGAGAGCTTTCTCGATTTCATCGGCGATGCCACGCTGGTTATTCACAACGCGCCTTTCGACATGGGTTTCCTCAACCACGAGCTGGAGCGGATCAAGCGGCCGTCGCTGGGCAATGCAGTGATCGATACCGTCACGGTGGCGCGCGGCAAGCATCCGGGCGCGCGTGTCAGTCTTGATGCCTTGTGCAAGCACTATGGCATCGATAACTCGGCGCGCACGCTGCATGGCGCCCTGCTCGACAGCCAGATCCTCGCTGAAGTCTATCTGGAGTTGATCGGGGGCCGTCAGGTGGGCTTGAGCCTCATGGCGGAGGCCCGCTCGAGTGCGGCGATTTTCGCGGCGCGCACACCGGCCCGTGTGCGGCCATCGCCGCTGGTGGCCCGCGTCACCGAGGCCGAGATTGTGGCCCATGATAAGCTGATCGCTTCGCTGGGGAGCGAAGCGATCTGGTTGAGCTACGACGAAAAAGTCGAAACGACTTAAGCGGGCTGGCCGTTCGCGGCCTGCTGCGACTGCAGGCTCTTCAGGTTCTGGATATAGAGCTGGTTGAAATCGACCGGCTCCATCATCAGCGGCGGGAAGCCGCCGAGCTGCACCGTCTGCGCCAGCACGTGGCGGGCAAACGGGAACAGCATGCGCGGGCATTCAATCATCAACAGCGGCGGCAGGCTGGCTTCCGGGATATTCTTCAACCGGAACAGCCCGCCATAGGCCAGCTCGACATTGAACAGCACCTGGGCTTCGCGTTCGGCCTTGGCGGTGATGTTGATTTCGACGGCATACAGGTCATCGGCCTGCTTCTTCACGCCGACGTTGATGCCAACGGCAAAATTGGGGTTCTGACCGCCCAGCATCACGCTCCCCGGCGCACCGGGATTCTCGAAGCTGAGGTCACGGATATACTGGCCCATCAGGCTATAGCTCGGCGCGTCGGCCGGATTGATCTGCGGGGTCGCGGCTTCATCGGCCATGTGCGGTCTTCCTTGTGGGGGAAACTATCGCCGGGGTGGCTAGCATCTTTGCGGGCGGCGAACAAGCACACCACGGGGGCAGGGGCTCAGTCTGGCCGCCACTTATCGGTCTCAAGATCAATCGTTGCACTCTGCTCTGTGCTGCTCGAAAATGCGCTCGCGCCCACCACGGTCAGCCGGGTGCGGAGATAGGCATAAATGAGCGTGCGCACCGGCGGGATCATCAGCAGAATGCCCAGGAGGTCGGTGAAGTAGCCGGGGGTGATCATCAGCACCCCGGCCACCGAAACCATCATGGCATCGGCCAGCGCGCGGGCCGGCAGCTGCCCACGGCTCGTCGCAGTCTGGATTTCGCGCCACAGCGCAAGCCCCTGGTGACGCAACAGCAACGAGCCGACAATGGCCGTCAGCACTACGCCGAAAAGCGTCGGCCACAGGCCGATGGCATTGCCGATCACGATAAAGAACGCGATCTCGATCAGCGGCACGGCCATGAAGATCACAAACAGCAGGCGACCCATAATCTGTCTCTTTTCGGCGTTCGTATGATTTGTGTGTAACGTCAACTGGTTTTGGGCTGATGAGCCCCTTATATAGGAAGCGATGTCCGGTCTGGCGACCCGGGTTCCCAATTTAGCCGCAGGTGCGAGAGTAGACCGATGGATCAGTTTTTTGACATTCCCACCCTCATCGTCATCGGCGTGGCCATTGTGGTCCTGTTCCGGCTGCGCCAGGTGCTGGGCACCCGCACCGGCAACGAGCGTCCACCCGTTGAGCGGACGCGGGCGGCGACAGAGAAACCGGCCCCGGTCGAGGATAATGTCGTGGCCATGCGCCGTCCGCCGGCCGATGGTTCCGAAGACGCCGAGCGGCGGGCCCGGAAGCTCGATACTGAAATTACCCAGTTTGCCCACGGTGATGAGGCTCTTGCAGCAGGGCTGCGCGTGTTGGTGGAGGCAGACCCGACCTTCGGGCCCAAGTCCTTCCTTGAGGGCGCAAAGTCGGCCTATGAAATGATCATCACCGCCTTCGCCGAAGGCGACCGCGCGACGCTGAAAAACCTGCTGGATCGCGATGTGTTCGACGGCTTCGAAGAGGCCATCAAGGGCCGCGAGGCCAATGGCCACAAGGTCGATTTCACCTTTGTCGGTCTGCCGAAAATCGAGATCTCGAATGCTGAATACGACAAGAAGGCCGTCAGCGTCACCGTGCGCTTCCATGCCGAAGTCGTATCCGCGACCCGCGATAAGGATGGCGCGCTGATCGAGGGCGACGCTGAACAGGTCAAGACCATTGCCGATGAATGGACCTTCGCGCGGAACCCCAAATCGCGGGATCCGAACTGGAAGCTCGTCGCCACCAGCCAGCTTGAGTAAGACGCTGGCCGGAGGACAGGTGCCATGGCGCGGCGAAAGCGCGAACGGGACTTGCCGGATTGGCACCTGTGGCGGGAGGTGACACGGACCGTGACACCGCTCCGCCCCGGCGAAGCTCCCCCTGCCTTTGAGGAACCGCTGACGGCCAGCTTGCCGCTGCCCCTGCCGCCATCGCCCCTCTCAAAGCCCAAGCCTGAACCGTTCTTCATTCCCATGCCGTCCTATCGGCCCGGTGGCGCACCAGCGCCCCGCCCTCAGCACGATATTGAGCCGCGGCTCAAGCAGCGGCTGCAACGGGGCCATATTGATATCGACGGCACCATTGACCTCCATGGTATGCGCCAGTCCGAGGCCCACGAGGCGCTGAAGCGCTATGTTACGGCACGCTGGACCCGTGGCGACCGCACCTTGCTGGTGATTACCGGCAAGGGGCTGAAAAAGACCGGCCCCGATGCCGCCGTTATCATCGAGCGCGGTGTTCTCCGCGCCATGTTGCCGGTGTGGCTCAGCGAGCCACCACTTTCAGGATTGGTCGCGGGATGGGATAATGCCGCTCAGGGCCATGGGGGGCAGGGCGCGTTCTATGTCCGCCTGCGCCGCGAGAGGGATTACTGATGACGCCGCTCGGGTTGAAGCTGCGGACCCTGCGCGAAGAGCGCGGCGTGACGCTGAAGGATATGGCCGCAGCGCTCCGCGTCTCGAGCGCCTATTTGAGCGCGCTGGAACACGGCAAGCGCGGCAAGCCGACCTGGATGCTGCTCCAGCGCATCATCGCCTATTTCAATGTTATCTGGGATGAGGCCGAAGACCTGCAGCGGCTCGCGGAAATGAGCGACCCGCGCGTGGTGATCGATACCGCTGGCATGGCCCCCGAAGCGACCGAACTCGCCAATCGTCTGGCGCGCGACATTGGTAAGCTGAACGCCGAGGATCTTGCCCATCTATCGAGTGAGATCACCCGGCGTCTTCGCTAGTTACAGCACAAACCGGCTGAGGTCTGTGTCGGCGGCCATTTTGCCAATCCGCTCATCGACATAGGCCGCGTCAATCCGCACGGCGTCGCCGTTGCGCTCGGGCGCATCGAAGGAAATGTCCTCCACCAGCCGTTCCATAATGGTGGCGAGGCGGCGGGCGCCGATGTTTTCAACGGTCGAATTCACCTTCACCGCAGCATCGGCAATCGCCTCGATGGCATCGGGTGTGAACTCAAGCGCCATCCCTTCGGTCTCCATCAGCGCCGAATACTGCTTGATCAGGCTGGCATCCGTGTCGTTCAGGATGCGGATCAGATCGTCGCGGCCAAGCGGCTTCAGTTCCACACGGATCGGCAGACGGCCCTGCAATTCGGGCAGCAGGTCCGAGGGTTTCGATACATGGAACGCTCCCGACGCGATGAACAGGATATGGTCGGTTTTCACCGGCCCATATTTGGTCGCGACTGTGGTGCCTTCGATCAACGGCAGCAGGTCGCGCTGCACGCCCTCACGTGACGGCCCCTGGCCGTAGCCTTCGCGGTTCGCCACCTTGTCGATTTCATCGATGAAGGCGATGCCGTGGTTCTCCACAAGGTCGATGGCGTCCCGCGTCAGCTGATCCTGATCGAGCAGCTTGTCGGCCTCTTCGGCCACCAGCGGCTGGTGCGCGTCCTTGACCTTGACCTTGCGCTTCACGCCACGCCCGCTGAGGGCTTTGCCCAGCATATCCTGCAGGTTGATCATGCTTGCGCCGGGCATGCCGGGGATTTCGAAGGGTCCGGTGGGGGCTGCGCCGGCCATCTCCAGCTCGATTTCACGCTCATCGAGTTCGTTGGTGCGCAACTTGGCCCGGAAGCTGTCGCGGGTCGAGGGCGAGGCCGACGAGCCAACGAGCGCATCCAGCACGCGCTCTTCGGCGTTCTTGTGCGCCTGCGCCTCCACTTCGCCGCGCTTTTTGTCGCGCAACAGCGAGATTCCGGCTTCCACCAGATCGCGCACGATCTGCTCCACGTCGCGGCCAACATAGCCGACTTCGGTGAACTTGGTTGCTTCCACCTTCACGAACGGGGCCTGCGCCAGCTTGGCAAGGCGGCGACTGATTTCGGTCTTGCCGACGCCGGTCGGCCCGATCATCAGAATGTTTTTGGGCGTTACTTCCTGCCGCAGTTCGGGCGGCAACTGCTGGCGCCGCCAGCGGTTGCGCAGCGCTACGGCAACGGCCCGCTTGGCGTCACCCTGGCCCACGATATAGCGGTCGAGTTCGGCCACGATCTGGCGCGGCGTCAGGTTTGCGTCACTCATATCGGTCTCTTTTCCGTGCCGCTCAAAGCTCGATGGTTTCGAGGGTCACGTTTTCATTGGTGTAGATGCAGACTTCTGCAGCGATCTTCATCGCCTTGCGGGCAATGTCCTCGGCATCGAGATCGGTGTTTTCGGCGAGCGCCAGGGCCGCCGAATAGGCGTAATTGCCGCCTGAGCCGATGGCGATGGTCGCATGATCGGGCGTCAGCACGTCGCCATTGCCGGTAATCACCAGCGTGTCCGCCTTGTCCGCAACGATCATCATGGCCTCCAGCTTGCGCAGGTAGCGGTCCTGCCGCCAATCCTTGGCCAATTCCACCGAGGCCCGCATGAGCTGATCGGGATATTGCTCGAGCTTGGCTTCCAGCCGCTCGAACAGCGTGAAGGCATCCGCCGTCGCCCCGGCGAATCCGCCGATCACGCGACCGCCCGCCAGGCGTCGCACCTTGCGCGCCGTATGCTTCATCACCGTATTGCCAACCGACACCTGGCCGTCGCCGGCGATAACGACCTTGTTGCCCTTGCGCACGGCGACAATGGTTGTGCCGTGCCAGCCGGGAAAATTATTGTCCTGAGCCATAACTCACTCCTGAACCCTGCTCCTATTTAGGCCGCCCGGAAGTGAATGCAATGATCCTGCCCGTTTGGGCGGGGCTTTACCGCATCTTCAGCATTGCAGGCAGAGATGCTAACACCGCCGCACCACCAGCTGGGAACCTGCCATGCGTACTGCCGAAATCAACCGCAAGACCAACGAAACCGAGATTGCCGTGAGCGTCAATCTCGATGGCTCCGGCAAGCACGAGATGGCAACCGGCATCGGGTTTCTCGATCATATGCTGGATCAGCTGGCCCGCCATTCGTTGATCGACCTGGCCGTTCGCGCAAAGGGCGATCTGCACATTGATTTCCACCACACGGCCGAAGATGTGGGCATTGCGCTTGGTCAGGCCATCAAACAGGCGTTGGGCGACAAGACTGGCATCCGTCGCTATGCCTCATCCGATCTGGTGATGGACGAAGCCTTTACGCGGGTCGCGCTCGATGTCTCCGGGCGGCCGTTCCTCGTGTGGAAGGTTGAGTTCACCCGCGACAAGGTGGGCGAAATGGATACCGAGCTGTTCCGCGAGTGGTTTCAGGCCTTCGC
The DNA here is from genome assembly GCA_903828145.1 of uncultured Hyphomicrobiales bacterium. Taxonomy (GTDB): domain Bacteria; phylum Pseudomonadota; class Alphaproteobacteria; order Rhizobiales; family Devosiaceae; genus Devosia_A. Next base: position 308,735 of record CAIKKY010000007.1, read on the forward strand.
CATGAACGCAGGCATCACGCTGCATGTTGAGTGCCTGTATGGTGACAACAACCACCATATCGCCGAAAGTGCGTTCAAGGCCCTTGCCCGGGCCCTGCGCGATGCCGTTGAAATTGATCCGCGGCAAGCCGGCCGCATTCCGTCGACCAAGGGAACGCTTTAACCGTAGAGCTGCCCTGCGAGCAGCACCGTCGCAGCAAAGAGCAGAGCCACGATCAGCAAGGCCAGCGCGACCCCGCCGAAAAACTCGGCTCCGCGCGCCGCAAAAGGTGGCGCCGGGGTACCCAGCACAGGGCTGACAAGGTTTGTCTCAGGATGAAATCCTGGGGGGTCATGGGTCATTCTCTGCTCCTCTTGCCCTCATTCGAATCAAAACGGGTGCCAGCCCTTTAGGTTCCGGCGCTTCCCACCTGCCACGATTTGGTCTAAGGCGAAGCCGAAGACAGCAAGGATCAGGCCTGTGACACTCTTCTCGGTCTATCTCAAAGCGCATGATGAGCCCGTGACTGTGGCCGACCGCTTCTCGTGGTTTGCCGGTCTGTTTCCCGTGGTTTACGCGCTCTGGCACCGCCTCTGGCTGATGCTCTTCCTGTGGATCATTGCGGTGGCGGCGGTAGCGGCCCTCTCAGCCCATGTCGGCGATGAGGTTACGGTCGCCCTCGGCGCACTCGTTGCCCTGTTCTTCGGGCTCGAGGGCACGTCTTTCCGCCGCGCCAAGCTGGCGAAGCGCCTGCGGTACGCCGGTGAGGCTATCGAGCGTGACCGTGATCTCGCCGCCTATAGCGCGATGAGCCGTCCGTGAGCAGCGTCGCCATCATTGATTATGGGTCTGGCAACCTCCGCTCGGCCGCCAAGGCCTTTGAACGGGCAGCGCGCGACCACGGCCGCAATACGGAAATCATCGTCACCGCTGATCCCGGCCGGGTGCTGAAAGCCGATCGTATCGTGCTGCCGGGCGTGGGGGCCTTTGCCGATTGCCGGGCCGGGCTCGATGCCGTGCCAGGCATGACCGAGGCCCTGACCGAGAAGGTCATCAGGGGCGGCACCCCGTTCCTGGGCATTTGCGTCGGCATGCAGCTCATGGCCACCGAGGGGCGCGAAAAATCCGTCACCCAGGGCTTGGGCTGGATTCCCGGCGTCGTCGTTCGGCTTACGCCCATGGGCGCACTCAAGGTGCCGCACATGGGTTGGAACACCCTGCGGTTTGATGCACGCCACCCCGTGTTCAAGGGCCTCGCCGATGGGTCCGAAGGGCTCCATGCCTATTTTGTCCACTCGTATCACATGGTGGCCGATCATCCGGCGCAGGTGCTCGCCACAGCGGAATACGGTCAGTCTGTGACGGCCGTCGTCGGGCGCGACAATATGGTGGGCACGCAGTTTCACCCCGAAAAGAGCCAGCGCCTCGGCCTCGGCCTGATCGGGAATTTTCTCGGATGGTCGCCGTGAGACTCTATCCCGCCATTGATCTCAAAGACGGCCAGTGCGTTCGGCTGAAGCTGGGCGATATGAACGCCGCCACGGTGTTCAACACCAACCCGGCCGCCCAGGCGCTGGAGTTCCAAACTCAGGGCTTCGATTACCTGCATGTGGTCGATCTCAATGGTGCCTTTGCAGGCGAAAGCGTCAATACCGCAGCGGTTGAGGCGATCCTCAGGGCCGTGCATATGCCTGTGCAACTGGGCGGCGGCATCCGGACGCTTGCCCATATTGAGGCCTGGCTCACCCGCGGCCTCGCCCGCGTGATCCTCGGTACGGTGGCTGTGCGCGACCCCGCGCTGGTGCGTGAAGCGGCGCGGCGGTTCCCCGGCAAGGTTGCCGTCGGAATCGACGCCCGGGGCGGCAAGGTGGCCGTCGAAGGCTGGGCCGAAACATCGGAACTGTCCGCCATCGAACTCGCCCAACGCTTTGAAGGCGCTGGCGTGGCGGCAATTATCTATACCGATATCGATCGCGACGGCATCCTCACCGGCATCAACTGGCCTTCGACGCTTGACCTCGCGAAAGCCGTTTCCATCCCGGTGATCGCGTCGGGTGGGCTAGCGTCAATGGCCGATATCCGCACCATGACCGAGCCCGACTACGCCCTGCTCGACGGGGCGATTTCGGGCCGGGCGCTCTACGATGGCCGGGTTGATTCACGTGAAGCACTGGCGCTGCTCAGGGGGATCGCGGCATGAACGATCACCGGACGGGCCCCACCATCGTCAAGCGCGTCTCGCTCTGGTGGTACGCGGGCCTGCTGCCGCTGATCCTCGCTATACTCTACGGCTCGGCCGCCGGAATCCTGTCGCCGTGGTTTATGCCGCTCGGGCTCTTCGCCGCGATTTTCTGGGTGATCTCGCTGCTTTTTGCCCTGGTTGCCCTTGTCCGCCTGCGGAGAAAGAAATGACCCTCAAGACCCGGCTCATCCCCTGCCTCGATGTCAAGGACGGTCGGGTGGTCAAGGGCGTGCAGTTCGTTGATCTGGTGGATGCCGGGGATCCGGTGGAAGCGGCCATGGCCTATGATGCAGCCGGTGCCGATGAACTCTGTTTCCTCGATATCACCGCAAGCCACGAAGACCGGGATACGATTTTCGACGTTGTGGCCCGAACGGCCGAGCATTGCTTCATGCCCGTCACCGTGGGCGGCGGCATTCGCAAGGTTGAGGATATCCGCAAGCTGCTCCTCGCCGGTGCCGACAAGGTGTCCATCAACACGGCAGCCGTGAACGACCCCGATTTTGTGTCGCGCGCCGCCGATAAGTTCGGCGACCAGTGCATTGTGGTTTCAGTTGACGCCCGCCGCCGCGCCGATGGCACGGGCTGGGAAATCTTCACCCATGGCGGTCGCACGGCCACCGGCCTCGACGCGGTGGAATTTGCCGTGGCCATGGTCAATCGGGGCGCTGGTGAACTGCTCGTCACATCCATGGACCGCGATGGCACGAAATCCGGCTTCGATCTGGCGCTTACCCGCACCATTGCCGATGCCGTGCATGTGCCGGTGATCGCCTCAGGTGGGGTCGGGTCGCTCGATGATCTTGTGGCGGGTGTTGTCGAAGGGCACGCCAGTGCTGTGCTCGCAGCATCGATTTTCCACTTCGGCACCTACACCATCCCCGAGGCGAAGGCCTATCTCCACCGCCACGGCGTGCCGGTTCGCAATGATGGCAGCTTCGGAGCCCTCCCATGAGCTTCTCGCTTGAAGACCTTGATGCCCGCATCGGCTTGCGCGCCAGTGCCGCCCCCGAAGACAGCTATACAGCAAAGCTGATCGCCGCCGGCATGGCCCGCGTCGCCAAAAAGCTGGGCGAGGAAGCGACCGAAGCGGTGATTGCGGCCATGGCTGGCAATCAGGCCGAGCTGACCGCTGAGGCGGCTGATGTGCTCTACCACCTGCTGGTTATGCTGCGCGCCGCCGATGTGCCCTTGGCCGATGTCATGGCTGAACTGGAACGGCGCACTGCCCAATCCGGCCTTGCAGAAAAGGCGGCCCGTCCGCCCGGTACGGTGTGATGTCCAGAAAGGCCGGGCTCGAGCCCTATCACTACTTCACCAAGGCCGAGTGGAGCCGACTCCGCGCTGATGAGCCCATGACGCTCGACGCCGCGGATATCGAACGGCTACGCGCGCTCAATGATCCGATTTCCTTCAGTGAAGCCGAGGAAATCTACCTGCCGCTCAGCCGGTTGATTTCGCTCTACGTTGAGGCGACGCAGCAGTTGCACAATGCTTCGACGCGCTTCCTCGGGGCCGATGGCCGCAAGGTGCCCTATATCATCGGTGTGGCTGGTTCGGTCGCCGTGGGCAAATCGACGACCTCGCGCATTCTGCAGGCACTGCTGCGGCGCTGGCCGAGTTCGCCCACGGTGGACCTCGTGACCACCGACGGGTTTCTTTATCCCAACGCCGTACTCGACACGCTCAAGCTGGCCGACCGCAAGGGCTTTCCGGAAAGCTATGATCGGGCGCGGCTGATCCGCTTCCTGTCGGATATCAAGTCCGGCAAGCCTCGGGTGGGGGTGCCGGTCTATTCGCACCACTTCTACGACGTGATTGAAGGCGAGGAGATCATCATTGATCGGCCCGATATCCTGATCGTGGAGGGCCTGAACATCCTGCAGCCGGGTGAAATGCCCAAGTCCGGCAAGCCGATCCTGTTCGCGTCAGATTTCCTCGATTTCTCGATCTTCATCGATGCGACCGAGGCCGACCTGACCGAGTGGTTCATGGAGCGCTTCCGCCGGCTGCGCGAAACCGCCTTTACCGACGAACACAGCTTTTTTCACCGCTTCAGCCAGATGAGCGCCGATGAGGCCGAAGGCTTCGGGCTCTGGGCCTGGCGCGAGATCAACTTGCCGAACCTGCGCGACAATATTCAGCCGACCCGCAGCCGGGCCGATCTGGTGCTGACCAAGGATTCAACCCACGCGATTGCCAAAGTCGCCCTGCGACGGATCTAGCGGTCGGCGGTTACCGCCTAGAGCGCGATCTGGTGTTCGCGGGTCAGTTGCTGGAGATCTTCCACCGGGCGCGCTCCGATGTGGCTGATGACTTCGGATGCTGCAAGACAACCGGCCTGCAGGGCGGTGCGCAGATCGCGCTCACGTGCGAGCGCCAGCAGGAAGCCCGAGGCGAACAGGTCGCCCGCGCCGGTTGCATCAACCACATGCGGCACGGCATAGGCGGGAACGGTGATGATTTCGCCCTGATGCACCACCATGGCCCCTTCGGCGCCCATGGTGATGGCGGCCAGTTCGGCATCCTTGGCAATGGCCTGCACCGCCGCATGGAGGCTGTCCGTCTCGTACAGCGATTTCAGCTCTTCGATATTGCCGAACACATAATCGATGGTCTTCGACCGCATCAGATCAAGAAACTCGTCGCGGAACCGGTTGACGCAGAACGGGTCCGACAGGGTGAAGGCCGTGGCCCGCTCGTGCTTATGGGCATAGTGCGCGGCGGTGACGAAGGCCTTCTTGGCTTCCGTCGGGTCCCAGAGAAAACCTTCCATATAGGTGATGGTGGCCGCGGCGATTTCATCCTCGCGCACGTCAGCCGGGGTCAGCCGGTGGCAGGCGCCGAGATAGGTGTTCATCGTTCGCTCGCCATGTGGCGAGACGAGAATCATGCACCGCGCCGTTGCCGGTCCGTCGCCGAGCTTCGGCACACCGAAATGCACGCCGATGTGCCGCAGGTCGGTCGCAAAGATTTCGCCCAGATCATCTTCGGCCACTTTGCCGACGAAGGCTGCCCTGCCGCCAAGCGCCGCTACGCCTGCGGCGGTATTGGCCGCACTGCCGCCTGAGATCTGCCGCCGGTCATCGGGCATCAGCCCGTAGAGATAGGCGCTGCGCTCGGCATCCACGAGATGCATGATGCCCTCGGTCATGCCCTCGCGCTCGATGAAGCCCGGCTCAGCCGGGGCAATGACGTCAACAATCGCGTTCCCAATGGTGAGAACATCAAAACGGGTCTCGGCCATGGGAAATCCCTGAGAGGCAATGAGGAAAACATCGCGGGCTTAACCGAATCCCGCGGTCCGTGCAATCACTCAACCCGGCCGGGGTGACAGGGTTTTCGGCTCGAATCGGCACCACTCGGCAATCGGGCAGCGCCAGCACTCCGGCTTCCGCGCTTTGCAGATATAGCGGCCATGGAGGATCAACCAGTGGTGCGCATCCAGCAGGTACGGCTTCGGGATGACGGTCAGCAGCCCCTGCTCCACCGCCAGCGGCGTCTTGCCGGGGGCGAGACCCGTCCGGTTCGCCACGCGGAACAAATGCGTGTCTACGGCAATAGTCGGCTCGCCAAACGCCATATTGAGCACGACATTCGCCGTTTTGCGGCCCACGCCGGGAAGACTCTCGAGCGCCGCCCGATCACGCGGCACCTCACTGTTGTAGTTTTCGACAAGTCTTATGCTTAGCGCGTGCACATTCTTTGCTTTGGTACGGAACAACCCGATGGTCTTGATCTTTTCTTCGATGCCCGCCGTTCCTAAAGCGACCATGCGCTCTGGCGTATCGGCGGCGGCGAAAAGCGCAGGCGTCGCCTTGTTCACGCCGGCATCGGTGGCCTGGGCCGAAAGCACCACGGCCACCAGCAGCGTGAAGGGGTTGGTATGGAGGAGTTCGCCCTTGGGCTCGGGATTTAGCTTGGCAAAAGTTGCGAAAATGGCCTCGACATCAGCCGCAGGCAGGCGCTTTACTCGCTTGGTCGCCATAATCCTCGTTCCTTTTCCGAGGCGATACTGATGCCCAGGATGACAACTGAAATACAAGCCCGGCCGCTGTTTTCGGCTCGCCTGACCCCGTATCGCTCCATGGGAGCGAAGGGATACAGGGTAGTCATGGCCATAATCCTGATTCTCGCCGCCGCGCCCATGATGTTTTTCGTCGCGCGCGGGGCCTGGCCCATTGTGGGGTTTGTCGGGCTCGATGTTGTGCTGGTCTGGTGGGCGCTCCGCAGCGCCTTCCGCGGCGGCAAGCGGCACGAAGAGGTCACGCTGTGGCCAGACGAACTGGAAGTGCGTCTCGTCGATGCCAAGGGCCAGATCACCCTCACACGGTTCAACCCGCTTTTCGTCAAGCTGGTTGTCGATCGCGATATCAACGAGCGCACCACCGGCATTCATCTGCGGACCCACGACGAAGATGTGAAGATCGGTGAGTTTCTGGCCCCCGAGGAAAAATCAAGCTTCGCCAAGGCATTCGGCACGGCGCTGCGTCGGGCCCGCCACTAGAGTTGACCGCAGGAGTTCCCGTCAAAATCGGGTCGCCTCGTTCTTTGCGGTAGCCTATCCTCTGCCGATGACCGACCTCTATCCCCTGATCCGCCGCGCCATTGCCTATCTGTCCGAAACCCCGGCCGAGGCCGTGGATTTTTCTGCCTTTGCTTTGGCTGAAGGGCTGAGCGAGCGGGCGCTGACCGAGCAGTTCCGCCGCTGGTGTGGGCTCTCGCCCAAAAGTTTCGCCCAGGCTGTCGCGCTCGATCATGCCAAGCGCCTCCTGCGCGAGCGGGCCAGCGTGCTCGACGCGACCTTTGAGCTTGGACTGTCGGCGCCCTCGCGGCTCCATGATCTGTTTGTCACCCACGAGGCCATGCCGCCCGGTGCCTGGCGCGATGGCGGTGCCGGCCTCACGATGATCTGGGGCGTCGCCGCTTCGCCCTTCGGTGTCGCCGTGCTGTGCCAGACCGATTGGGGTCTCGCCGGTCTGGGCTTTGCCGATGAGGATAGCGCCGTCGCGGCGGCCTTCGACGATCTGGCGCGCCGCTGGCCGAACGCGCGCTACACCCGCAACGATGCGGCGCTCGCGCCTGTCGCCGCCCGTATCTTCGATCCGGCGCACTGGGCGCCCGGTCAGCCGCTGAAAATTGTGCTGATCGGCACGGATTTTGAGGTGCGGGTCTGGGAAAGCCTGTTGAGCATCAAGCCCGGAACCGCCAGCACCTATGGCGCGCTGGCGTCGCAACTCGGCAAACCGACAGCCGCGCGTGCCGTCGGTGCAGCGGTGGGCAAAAACCCGATCTCCTTCGTGGTGCCCTGCCACCGTGTGGTGGGCACCTCAGGCGCGCTGACCGGCTACCACTGGGGTCTGCCGCGCAAGCGCGCCATGCTGGGCTGGGAAACCGGGCTTAAAGCGTAACCCGGTCCTTCAGCGTGCCATCGGCGTTGATAAGATAGACCACCGGCTCGCCGGTCCCCAGTTCGCGCTTCAAAATCTGCTCGGGCGTCAGCCCTTCGATCGCCATGACAATGGAGCGCAGCGAATTGCCATGGGCCGCAACCAGCACGGTTTTCCCGGCCTTGAGCTGCGGCAGGACCTCGCGATCAAAATAGGGCAGCGTGCGCGCCGCCGTATCCTTCAGGCTTTCGCCGCCCGGCGGGGGCACATCAAAAGACCGGCGCCAGATCAGCACCTGTTCCTCGCCCCATTTTTTGCGGGCGTCATCCTTGTTGAGGCCCGCCAGATCGCCATAGTCGCGCTCATTCAGCGCCGTGTTGCGGGTAATGGTCACATCCGTGATCCCGAGTTCCTCAAGGATGAGATCAAGCGTGTGCTGCGCGCGGCGCAGGGCCGAGGTAAAAAACACCTCGGGGGCATAGCCCGCCTCTTTCAGCCGCTTGCCTGTGGCCCGCGCTTCGCCGATCCCCTTCTCGGTCAGGTCGGGGTTGCGCCAGCCGGTGAACAGGTTCTTGAGGTTCCACTCGCTTTCGCCATGGCGAACGAGGATGAGCGTTCCAGTCATATCATGTCCTCAGGAAAGGCCGAGCACGTCGGCCATGGAGTATAAACCGGGCTTCTGCCCGGCGGCCCAGAGCGCCGCCCGGGCTGCGCCTTCGGCAAACAACGCGCGGTTATCGGCAATATGCCCGAGTTCGATGCGTTCACTCGGCCCGGCCAGAATCACCTTGTGGTCGCCAATCACGTTACCGCCGCGCAGCGTGGCAAAGCCGATGCTTCCAGCCTCGCGCGGGCCCGTGTGGCCGTCGCGTACAGTCACGGCCTTATCGGCGAGCTTGACCTTGCGGCCATCCGCGGCCGCCTGCCCCAGCATCAGCGCGGTGCCCGAGGGGGCATCGACCTTGCGGTTGTGGTGCATTTCAAGAATTTCGATATCGAAGCCGGGCAGTTCGGCCGCCGCCTTTTTCACCAGCCCCAGCAACAGATTGATCCCGAGCGAGAAATTGCCCGCTTTAACAATGCGCGCCCCGGCCTGCCCGGCGGCCGCAATCGCGGCATCGTCCTCCGCTGAACAGCCGGTGGTGCCGATGATGTGGGTCTTGCCAAGGCTGGCTGCGAGATTGGCGAGTGCCACGCTGGCTGCTGGCGCGGTGAAATCGAGCACGGCATCGGCCAGCGCAAGCGCTTCTGCCGGATCATCGCCCAGCGTGACGCCCATGGGCTCGAGCCCCGCCAGTTCACCGGCGTCCTTACCGATGGCAGGCGAACCCGGCCTATCGAATGCAGCAACCAGCACCATGCCCGGCGTTGTGAGCACCGTGCGCAGATTGGCCGCGCCCATGCGCCCGCCAGCTCCTGCAATTGCTACCTTGAGATCGGTCATTGCGTCCCCCGTCTTCATCCGGCCTATAGCCCGGTTTTCGGCCTCAGGCCAGCCTCGTCCCGGCCATCTCGGCCGCGATCTGCCGCGCCGCCATTGCCGGGTCGTCCGCCGCTGTTATCGGGCGACCGACGACGAGATGGGTTGACCCCGCCGCCATGGCCTCTTTCGGCCCCATGACGCGCTTCTGGTCGCCCAGGGCTGCGCCCGCTGGCCGGATTCCCGGCGTCACGATGCTCATCGTCGGGCCAATCAGGCCGCGCACCATCGCGGCCTCCTGCGGCGAGCAGACCAGCCCGGCGATACCGGCGGCTTTGGCCTGTTCGGCCCGCAAGGCTACAAGCCCCGCCGCATCCCGGGCATAGCCCGCTTCAACGAGGTCTGAATCATCCATCGAGGTCAGGACCGTGACCCCCAGAATGCCAAGGCCCGAGCCTGCCGCCGCCTTCTGCGCGGCGCGCATCGTCTTGGGGTAGGCGTGCACGGTCAAAAAGCTGGCGCCTGTCCGCGCAAAGGCGGCCACGCCCTTTTCCACCGTGTTGTCGATGTCGAGCAGCTTCAGGTCGAAAAACACGCGCTTGCCAGCAGCGATCAACGCCTTGCCGAGCCCCAGGCCCTCGCCGCCAAAATACAGCTGATAGCCAATTTTGTAGAAATCAACGGCGTCACCGATCCGCTCGATCAGCGCTTCGGCCTCGCTGCGGGTATCAACATCCAGCGCGACAATCAGATTGCGGCTCACTCAGAGGCCTCCGCGGCTGAAGTGGGTGAGTTCCTTCACCATCTGCTCGACCTTGCCGCGCACGGCGGGTTCAGTGGGCACGCCGTCGGCGTCAAAGGCCTGCGCGGCTGGACCAACCCCGAGCAGCGTCGGGGCCAGCAGAGCGCCGAGCTTCGATAAGGTATCCCGGGCATGCAGGATGCCGTTGATACCGCCATACTTGCCCGAGCTGACCGCACCAATGCCAAACACCGCGTGGCGGAACTGCCCGTGTTTCTGGCGGCTGAGCCAGGCGATGGTGTTGACGAGAAGCGGCGTCGCTCCCGCGTTATACTCGGGCGAAATCACCACCACGATATCCGCCGCCGCGAATTTCTGGGCCAGAAGTCCCGCCGCCTCGGGCGTGTGGTCGGCCTCAAGTTCCTCGTTGAACACCGGCATGGCGTAATCGCCAAGACTGATATCTTCGACCGAAACCCCGGCCTCGCGCAGTTTCAGGCTGACATAGCGGCGCAGGATTTCGTTCTGGCTTCCCGTGCGGATCGATCCGCACAGGGTCAGGGCGGTACGGGTCATGGGTCCTCACAAAGAAAAGGGGGCCACTGGCCCCCGGGGAATCAGGTTTCAAACAGGTTCTTCAGCTTGGCAAAGAACCCGTCGGATGTGGGCGAATTATCTTTGGTGGCATCGCGTTCGAACTCTTCGAGCAGCTCGCGTTGCCGCTTCGTCAGGTTCTGCGGCGTTTCCACATCGAGTTGCACATAAAGATCGCCGAAATCCTTGGAGCGCAGCACGGGCATGCCCTTCTGCTTCAGCCGCACGCGCTGGCCCGGTTGAGTGCCCGGCGCGACCTTCACCCGCGCGCGGGCGCTGTCGAGGGTCGGCACCTCAAATTCGCCGCCCAGCGCCGCTGTCGTCATGGCAATCGGCACGCGGGCATAAAGATCGGCTCCATCGCGCACGAACAGGTCATGCGGTTTCACCGAAATGAAAATGTAGAGATCGCCCGGCGGTCCGCCACGCAATCCCGCCTCACCCTCATTGGCCAGTCGGATGCGTGTACCGTCCTCAATGCCCTTGGGAATGTCGACGCTCAGCTTGCGCGTCTGCTGCCGCCGCCCCTGCCCACCGCAATCGGTGCAGGGTTGATCGAGAATCTGGCCGCGTCCGCTGCACACCGGGCAGGTCCGCTCAATGGTGAAGAAGCCCTGGTTCGCGCGCACTTTGCCCGCGCCGTTACAATGGCGGCAGGTCGACATGCCAGTACCGGGCTTGGCGCCCGAACCATCGCAGGTGGAACAGGCCGCCAGCGTGGGCACGTCGATTTCGACGGTCCGGCCTGCAAAGGCCTCCTCAAGCGTAATTTCGAGATTGTAGCGAAGGTCTGAGCCGCGCAGCCGCGACTGGCTGGTGCGGCCGCGTCCGCCACCCCCGCCGCCCATGAAATCGCCGAAGATATCCTCAAAAATGTCGGACATGGACGAGCTGAATTCCGGGCCGAAGCCGGCCGGGCCGCGTCCACCGCCGTTTTCAAACGCGGCATGGCCGAACCGATCATAAGCGGCGCGCTTCTGCGGGTCTTTCAGCGTGTCATAGGCTTCGCTGATTTCTTTGAACCGATGCTCCGCCTCGGCGTTGCCGGGGTTTCGGTCGGGGTGAAACTGCATCGCCAGCTTGCGATACGCGCTTTTCAGCGCCGCTTCATCGGCGACCTTGGGCACGCCGAGAACCTCATAGAAATCGCGCTTCGACAATCGGTTCGTCCTCAGGGTACGCAGCACGGGCTGATAGGCCGCTGTGCCGGTTTCAAAATGGGCTGATGGCGGGAACCCGCCCCGCGATCCTGCCCACATAGGTATTGCAGCGCGCTCTTACCAGAACCTGCCGCGCTTTCAACTCGCCGGACGCTGTCGTCAGCGCGAATTTGCGGCGGAAAGCCGATGGGGCAATGGATAGCCGAAACTCGCCGCCAGATTACGGCCCAGATGGCTTTGCGCCAGCAGGGCCTTGTTGACAGTCAGCGACAGCCCGAAAAAGCCGTGAACGACCCCCTCATACACGGTCGAATCGACCCAGACCCCGGCGGTGCGCAGCGCATCGGCCAAAGCCGCGCCCTCCTCGCGGAGTCGATCCTCGCCGGCCAGGATGATGGTCGTCGGCGGCAGGCCGCCGAGATCGGCCCGGGCTGCGGGGTTGAGGCGCGGGTCTTTCAGGTCCACCCGTTTGCGCACCAGCTTGCGGGCCATCGATGTCAGGTCCGGGCCGGAAAGGATGCCGCTGGTGCCGTTTTCGAGACTGTCTGGCAGGTCTGCGCCCAGCAGCACCCACGGGGCAACAAGGCCCAGGTGCACCGGCTGGATGAGGCCCTGATCGCGGGCCTGTAACGCGCAGTGGATCGCAAGGTTTGCGCCCGCGCCTTCACCCACGATGGCGGTCCGCGTGAGGTCGAAACCCATGATATCGGCTTCGTCGATCAGGTGCCGCCAGGCGGCCAGCGCATCCATATGCGGCGCGGGGAACTTGTGTTCCGGCGCCTGCCGCACCTGCACCGACAGGACCGCCGCACCGCTGCGTCGCACCAGCCCGCGGCAGGTTTCCTCGGCATCATTCAGGCGCGTGTCGATAAACAGGCCATCGCCAAAAAACAGGATGGCCGGCACCAGCGAACTGGCCCCGCGCGGTCGATAGAGGCGCGCTGCCAGCGCGTCGGCCGTGCCGGGGATTTCGGTGTCGATGACTTTGACGCTGTTATCGCTGGTCGGGCCGGCAAGGCTCCGCGCGATACCGGCAAGCGTCTGCTGGGTGCGAATTTGCTCCACCGTCGCAGACGCGAGGGGCTTCGCACCGCTTTCAGCCAGAAGGTGCAGCATGTGCCCCATATCGGTATCGAGCAGGGGCCCGATCTGACCGGCGTGGGCCGAAATCACAGCGGCCAGCCGCTGCACATCCACAGATGACATGTTCGCCCTCACGCAAAACAATGAAGGCCCCGGGATTTTCTCCCGGAGCCTTCACAAGATTCACGTGAAACGCGATGTCCGCTATCGAGGTTACCCCTTAGGCGGACTTTTTGTCGTCTTTCACTTCTTCGAATTCGGCATCGACGACATCGTCGTCCTCTTCCTTCGAGCCGCCTTCCGACTTGGCTTCGGCCTCAGCCTGGCTCGCCTTGTACATGGCCTCGCCCAACTTCATCGAGGCTTCGGCCAGAGCATTGGTCTTTTCCTTGATCGCTTCGGCGTCGTCGCTATCGAGCACACCCTTCAGGTCCGACAGGGCCGTTTCGATAGCGCCCTTTTCGTCGGCCGAAACCTTGTCGCCGTAATCCTTCAGCGACTTCTCAGTCGAGTGGATCAGCGATTCGGCCTGATTCCGGGCTTCCACGGCTTCGCGCTTCTTCTTGTCCGATTCAGCGTTCGCCTCGGCTTCCTTCACCATGCGCTCGATATCGGCATCCGACAGGCCACCCGACGCCTGGATGCGGATCTGCTGCTCCTTGCCCGTGCCCTTGTCCTTGGCCGACACATTCACAATGCCGTTAGCGTCGATATCGAAGGTGACTTCGATCTGCGGCACGCCGCGTGGGGCGGGCGGAATGCCCGACAGGTCGAAATTGCCCAGCAGCTTGTTATTGGCCGCCATTTCGCGCTCGCCCTGGAACACGCGGATTGTCACGGCGCTCTGGCTGTCTTCGGCCGTCGAGAACACCTGGCTCTTCTTGGTCGGGATCGTCGTGTTGCGATCGATCAGGCGGGTGAACACGCCACCCAGCGTTTCGATGCCGAGCGACAGCGGTGTCACGTCGAGCAGCAGCACGTCTTTCACGTCGCCCTGCAGCACGCCGGCCTGAATGGCGGCACCCATGGCCACCACTTCATCCGGATTCACGCCCTTGTGGGGTTCCTTGCCGAAGAAGCTCTTCACGGTCTCAACGACCTTGGGCATGCGGGTCATACCACCCACCAGCACCACTTCATCGATCTGCGCGGCCGAAACACCAGCGTCCTTGAGGGCCTGACGGCACGGCTCAATGGTGCGGGCGACCAGCTCATCCACAAGCTGCTCGAACTTGGCGCGCGTCAGCTTGATGGTCAGGTGCTTCGGGCCCGAGGCATCGGCGGTGATGAAGGGCAGGTTGATTTCGGTCTGGGTCGAGCTGGACAGCTCGATCTTGGCCTTTTCCGCCGCTTCCTTCAGACGCTGCAGCGCCAGCTTGTCCTTGCGCAGGTCAATGCCCTGCTCTTTCTTGAACTCGTCGGCCAGATAATCGACGAGACGCATGTCGAAATCTTCGCCACCGAGGAAGGTGTCACCATTGGTCGACTTCACCTCGAACACGCCATCGCCGATTTCCAGCACGGAAATATCGAAGGTACCGCCGCCAAGATCGTACACGGCAATGATGCCGGTGTTCTTCTTGTCGAGGCCATAGGCCAGGGCGGCTGCCGTCGGTTCGTTGATGATGCGCAGCACTTCAAGCCCGGCGATCTTGCCGGCATCTTTGGTCGCCTGACGCTGCGAATCGTTGAAATAGGCCGGAACGGTAATCACGGCCTGGGTCACCGTCTCGCCCAGATAGGCTTCGGCGGTTTCCTTCATCTTGGTCAGCACCATGGCCGCCACTTCAGACGGCGAGGATTTCTTGCCATTGGCTTCAACCCACGCGTCGCCATTGTCACCCTTCACGATCTTGAAGGGGACCAGCGCCTTGTCCTTTTCCACCATCGGATCATCCCAACGGCGGCCGATCAGACGCTTCACGGCAAACAGCGTGCCTTCCGGGTTGGTCACGGCCTGACGCTTCGCGGGCTGGCCCACCAGACGTTCGCCATCCTTGGTGAAGGCGACCATCGAGGGCGTCGTGCGCGCGCCTTCGGCGTTTTCGATAACCTTCGGCGTTGCGCCGTCCATCACGGCCACGCAGCTATTGGTCGTGCCCAGGTCAATACCGATTACTTTACCCATCTTTGCCTCTTTCCTAGCGAAACCGGAGGGAACCCCTTTTCGGCAGTTCCTTGCCCCCGGGTTGCCCCGAGGTGTCCGCTTTCCTTCTTCGAGTTTGAACTCACGCCCGTCGCCGGGCCTTGCCGGGTATATAGGGGGGGGCAATTGGGGCTGCAAGGCGCAGAGGGCCTGAAAAACTCAATCCGCGGAAATGAGACGTCAATCCATTGGCCGCATGGCACTCCGGACTGATTCGGTCTAAAAAACCGCAATGCGCCCGATAATCCTTGCCCTTGTTCTGGTTTTTCTGCCCCGGCCTGCGCTCGCGCAGGAGGTACCGGCCGGGGCCGTAATGGACCTGTGGTGTGGCACGGCCTTTGCGCTGCTGGCCGCTGATACACCCACCGATGCCGGCGACGATAAACTGGCGCTGGCCAAGACCTATGCCGATGGTGCCGAGATGCTGACCAAGCGCGCGCTCCCGCTCTATCTCGAGTCGGGCTATACCGACCGCGCTCTCGCTGCGCTCCGGGCCGACCTGGAAAAAAGCATTGCCAGTGTGGTGCGCGGCCCCGCCCGCCAGAACGAGTCGCCGCCCTACTCGTTCGAGGATTGTTCAGTTCTCATTGGTCAGTAGGAGCCCCGCCATGTCGATCCTACCCACTGTGAAAGATGCGCTGATCCTCGTCGATCTGCAGACCGATTTTCTGCCCGGCGGTCATCTCGCCGTTGCCGATGGCGATGCGGTGATTCCGCTCTGCAACCGCTTGGCGCGGCGGTTCGATAATGTCGTGCTCACGCAGGATTGGCATCCCGCGGGCCATATTTCCTTCGCCAGCACGCATCCGGGTCAAACCCCGTTTGATGTCATCACCCTGCCGTATGGACCGCAGGTGCTGTGGCCCGATCATTGCGTGCAAGGCACGCCGGGTGCCGGGTTTTCGCCCGATCTTGATATGCCTCATGCCCAGCTCATCATCCGCAAGGGCTATCACCAAGCCGTGGATTCCTATTCCGGCTTTCAGGAAGCCGACCGTGCAACCCGCACCGGCCTAGCCGGCTATCTGAAAGAGCGTGGCATCGACCGGCTGTTCATCTGCGGCCTCGCAACGGATTTCTGCGTGGCCTGGACGGCGCTGGATGCCCGGGCGGCCGGGTTCGAGACTTCTGTCATCGACGACGCGTCCCGCGCCATCGATGCCAATGGCTCGCTCAGTCGCGCCTGGGCCGACATGACGGCTGCCGGGGTTCACCGCATCACGAGTGGAGAGCTTCTTTAATGCTGCGCGCATTTTTTCTGCTGGGCCTGATGATCGTTGCGCTGCCCGCCCGCGCCGCCGACCTGCCACCTGAGGTCGATCACCTCTTGTGGTGTTCCAGCGCCTTTTATTGGTTGAGCGCCGATGCATCCGATGCCGGGCAATCAGCCGAGGCCGACAGCTACGATCAATGGTCAGACCTGCTGTCCCAGCGCGCTGCGACAGCACTGACGGCGCTCGGCTATTCCCCCGAAGAGATCAGCGATCTTGGCGACAGTTACGATAACGCCGTGGTCAACGAATTGAAGAGCCCGCAGGGCCGTTATGACCCTGCAAGCTGCGCGGCGTTTCTTGTAGACTAGCCGCCTCAGGCGGTTTTGTTGAGAGCGTCAGACGAGCCGCCCTTCGACACGCCGACCATGGCGGGCCGCAGGATCCGCTCGCCTATGGCGTAACCGGTCTGCACCACCTGCACCACCGTGCCTTCGGGCTTGGTATCGTCTGGGATTTCAAACATCGCCTGATGCTTGTGCGGGTCGAACTTCTGGCCTTCGGCCTCAATCGGCTTCACGCCGTGCTTGGCCAGAAGGCGCTGCATCTCGCGTTCGGTCATGTCGATGCCGTCGAGCAGCGATTTCATGGCGCCGTCGGCGCCGTCGCGGGTTTCCTGCGGCAGAATCACCAGCGCCCGGCTCAGCGAATCAGTGGCGGTCAGCATGTCGCGGGCGAACCCGGCAATCGCATAGCTTCGGGTATCCGAGATTTCGCGTTCGGTCCGCTTGCGCAGATTTTCCATCTCGGCTGCCATGCGCAGCAGGCGCTCGCGCAGGTCGCTGTTTTCAGTGCGCAACGCTTCAACCGGATCGATTTCCGCCTCGGCCGGTTCAGCCGCTGCCGCCGCATCTGCCTCAGGGGCATCGGCTTCGGGTGCGACCTTGGTGTCATCGGCTTTGCTGGTTTCGTCGTTCATTATCATCCTGCAGACAATGGGCGTCGCCGTGAGGAAGGTGTGCGACGCGATTTCGCTGCCGATATCGGCCACCCGGACAGAAGTTTCAAGTGCGGCGAGGCGCGCCTCACCCCTTCCGCGCCAGGATCGAGGTGATCACATTGGCGGTATAATCCACCACCGGCACGATGCGCGCATAGTTGATGCGGGTCGGTCCGATGACGCCAATGACGCCCACAACCTTCTGGTTGGCGTCCTTATACGGGCTGAGAATCACCGACGACCCCGACAGCGAGAACAGCTTGTTTTCCGACCCGATGAAGATCTTCACGCCCTGCGCCTTGTCGGCATCGCCCAGCAACTCGATCAGGCCATCGCGGCTTTCCAGCTCGTCGAACAGCAGCCGGATTCGGTTGAGATCATCTGAAGCCATGGCTTCGTTGATCAGGTTGGCGCGGCCCCGCACAATAACAGTGGGCGGCCCCGCTGCGCCGGTATTCGCCAGCGTTGCGAGCCCGGCTGTGACCAGCCGCCGCGAGACTTCATCGAGTTGCGTCATGGTTTCCTGACGCAGGGCCAGCAGCGCCTTGCGCGCTTCGTCAAGCGTGCGCCCCACCGCAAAATGCTGCAGATAGTTCGAGGCTTCGGTCAGCGCGCTGGCGGTGAGGCCAGGCGGCAGCGGAAAGACCCGGTTTTCCACCGATCCATCCTCGCCCACCAGCACCACCATGGCCCGGGTGGTGTCGAGCCGGATAAACTCGATGTGCTTGAGCACCAGATCAGATTTATGGGCAATCACCACGCCCGCGCCATGGCTGAGGCCCGAGAGCACCTGACTGGCTTCCGCCAGAAGGTCTTCAATCTGGCGGCCCGGCGCTGTGTTACCGATCTGCTGGGCAATGGCCGATTTCTCGTCCTCATCGACCGCACCGACTTCCAGCATGGCATCGACAAAGAACCGCAAACCCTGCTGGGTGGGCATGCGCCCCGCCGAGGTGTGCGGGGCCGCGATCAGCCCGAGATCTTCAAGATCGGCCATGACATTGCGCACCGAGGCGGGCGATAGCCCGACGCCCAGCATCCGCGCCACATCACGCGATGCCACGGGCGTACCGGTTTCGAGATAGCGCTCGACCAGCTTCCTGAAAATGTCCTGGCTGCGGGAGTTGAGGACCGAAAGAACCTCGCCCCTGTCCCTGTCTGTCATACTCATAGAGGGAGATTTAGGCCTTTCCGCTGCGCTCGCCAAGCATGCGCTGCTTGTCGTGGCCGGGGTCCGGGGTTATGAGGCTCTATCTTTTTCCCAAGCGAGAACCGCCATGCGCCCCTCCGGACGCCTTCCCGATCAAATGCGCGCCGTCACGATTGAACGCAACGTTGCGCCGAAAGCCGAGGGAAGCTGCCTGGTTTCGTTTGGCAAGACCAAGGTTTTTGTCACGGCCTCGGTTGAAACCACGCTGCCCTCATGGCGGCGGAATTCCGGGCTCGGCTGGGTTACCGCCGAATATGGCATGCTGCCGCGCGCGACCGACCAGCGTACGCGCCGCGAGGCTACCGCTGGCAAGCAGACCGGCCGCACGCAGGAAATCCAGCGACTCATCGGCCGTGCGCTGCGCGCTGTCGTCGATATGCAGGCCCTTGGCGAAAACCAGATCACGCTCGATTGCGACGTACTCGAAGCCGATGGCGGCACCCGCACAGCGTCGATCACCGGCGCCTATGTGGCGCTCGTTGAGGCGATCCGCTGGCTCGAAGCCCGCAAGCTGACCAAGGGGCCGGTGCTGCGGGATTCAATCGCGGCGGTCTCCTGCGGCATCTATCGCGGTACGCCCGTGCTCGATCTCGATTACCTTGAGGATTCCGAAGCCCATACTGACGCCAATTTCGTGCTGACCGGCTCGGGCAACTTCGTTGAAATCCAGGGCACGGCCGAACAGGTGCCGTTCACGCGCGCCGAACTCAACAGCCTGATGGCGCTGGCCGATAAAGGCATTGCCGAGTTGAGTGTCTTGCAGAAGGCGGCGCTCGCCTGATGCCCGCTCCGCTCACCCTGCGCCGGGGCGATACCCTGCTGCTCGCGACCCACAACGCGGGCAAGGTCCGCGAGTTGACCGAGCTGCTTCAGCCCTTTGGTCTGGCGCTCGTCTCGGCGGCCGATCTTGGTCTGCCTGAGCCGGATGAGACGGGGACAACATTCATCGAGAATGCCCGGATCAAGGGTCATGCCGCAGCACAGGCGAGCGGCATGATCGCCCTGTCCGATGATTCCGGCTTGTCGGTCGATGCCCTGGGCGGCCAGCCCGGCGTCTACACCGCAAACTGGGCCATGCGACCCGATGGCGCGCGCGATTACGCCCACGGCATGCGCCGCGTCGAGGACGCCTTGCAGGCAGCAGGCGCCTTCGAGCCCGGCCAGCGGCGCGGCAGCTTCAACGCGACATTGTGCCTTGCGCACCCCGATGGCACCGACGCGATCTTTGAGGGCAGAGTCAGCGGCACGCTGGTCTGGCCGCCCCGCGGCGACATCGGCTTTGGCTTCGACCCCGTGTTCATGCCCGACGGCTACGACATCACCTTTGGTGAAATGACCTCATCGGCCAAGCATTCCTGGGCACCGGGGCAGGTCGGCCTCAGCCATCGGGCCCGGGCTTTCGCCAAATTCGTCGAAGGCGCGCTGGGGGGTGCCAGTGAGCAATAGCGGGACCGATGCCGCACTGACGGCCACCGGCGGATTGTTCGGCGTTTATGTGCATTGGCCGTTCTGCGCGGCCAAGTGCCCGTATTGCGATTTCAATTCGCATGTCCATCGCGGCGCATTCGACGAGAGTGCCTATGTCGATGCCTATGCGCGCGAGATCGCGCATTTTGCAGCCGAGACGCCGGGGCGGACCATCCAGTCGGTGTTCTTTGGCGGTGGCACACCCTCGCTGATGGACCCGCGCTCCGTGGAGCGTATTCTCAACGAGCTGGCGCGGCACTGGACCATCGCCCCGGATGTCGAAATCACGCTCGAAGCCAACCCGACCTCGGTGGAAGCCGATAGGTTTCGCGGCTATCGCGCTGCCGGGGTCAATCGGGTCTCGCTGGGTGTTCAGTCGCTGCGCCCCGAGCCGCTGGCGGCGCTGGGTCGTCGGCATTCGGTGGAAGAAGCCATCGCCGCTGTGCGGCTGGCGCAATCGATTTTCCCGCGCTCGAGTTTCGATCTCATCTACGCGCGCCCGCACCAGACACTGGCCGATTGGCGCGGCGAACTGGCCGAGGCCCTGAGCCTCGCCGACGCCGGGCACCTGTCGCTCTACCAGCTCACCATCGAGCAGGGCACGCGCTACTTTGATCTGTTCAATGCCGGCAAACTGGCCATGCCGAACGAAGACCTGAGCGCCGATTTTTACGCCCTGACGCAGGATATGACGGCGCTGGCCGGCCTGCCCGCCTATGAAATTTCGAACCACGCCCGTCCCGGCGAGGAAAGCCGTCATAACCTGCTCTATTGGCGCTATGGCGAATATGTCGGCATTGGCCCGGGCGCGCATGGCCGCCTCTGGCGTGAGGGCACCCGGCACGCCACCGCCATCGAGAAGTTGCCCTTCAAGTGGCAACAGCTGGTTGCTGAGCAGGGCCATGGCCTGGTCACCGACGATACGCTCACCTGGGAAGAAGAGGGCGACGAAATGCTGGTCATGGGCCTCCGCCTGCGCGAAGGCATTGATCCGGCCCGTTTTGCCCGCATCGCCCGCCGCGCACTGTCGCCGCAGCAGATCGCGGCGCTCCGCGATATCGGCTTCGTCGAAACCCTGCCGAACGGCTTTATCCGCGTCACCGAAAAGGGCTGGCCGGTGCTCGATGCCGTGGTGGCCGACCTCGCAGCCTAACCCAGCACCTTGCCCGGGTTGAGGATCCCGTTGGGATCGAGTGCGGTCTTGATCGCCCGCATCATCTCGAGCGCCACCGGGTCTTTCGCCTGCTTCAGCAGACCGGTTTTCAGTTGCCCGATGCCGTGCTCGGCCGAAATCGAGCCGCCGAGCCGCGCCACAATGGCGTAGATCGCGTCGTGGATGATGTCTGCCCCGGCCATGAAGGCTTTGCCGTCGGCGCCCACGGGCTGGCTGAAATTGAAATGGATATTGCCATCGCCCATATGCCCGAACGGGCAGGGCCGGATTCCGGGCACCAGCCGCGCGGCCACCGCTTCGCCCTCGGCAATCAGGGTTGGCACGGCCGCAATTGGCACGGACACGTCGTGCTTGATCGACGCCCCTTCGCGCGATTGCACATCGCTCATCTGCTCGCGCATGCGCCACATCAGCTGTCGGGATGATTCCGAATCGGCAATCACCGCGTCATTCAGGCCGCCTCCGGTCAATTCGGCCTCAAGCGCGGCGGTCAGCGCCCCTTCGGGCGTACCTGTGGCGCGCGAGAGTTCGGCCAGCACATACCAGGGCGACAGGCTCGCCGCCGGATCGGTGGGGATCATGCCGTGGCGCAGTTGCAGATCGATGCCAAAGCGCGGCACCAGCTCGAACGCCGTGAGCCGGCTGCCCAGCCGGTCGCGCAGTACGGTGAAGAGGCGCAGCGCCGCTGCCGGATCAGCCACATTGATCAGCGCTGTTTCATAGCCCTCGGGGAGGGGCAGGAGCTTGAGTGTCGCCGCCGTGATGATGCCCAGCGTGCCTTCGGACCCGACCAGCAGGTCTTTCAGATCATAGCCGGTATTGTCCTTTTTCAGCGCGTTGAGGCCATTATAGAGCCGACCATCGGCGAGAACGGCCTCGACACCCAGCGTCAGTTCGCGGGCATTGCCATAGGCCAGCACCTGCACGCCTCCGGCGTTCGCCGCCAGAATGCCGCCGATCCGGGCCGAGCCCTGCGATGCGATCCACAGCGGGAACATGGCACCAGCAGCTTCTGCGGCCTTGTGGGCGTTTTCGAGAATCACTCCGGCCTCGAGGGTCATGTGCCCGGCCGCCGCATCAATGCCGCGCACCCGGTCGAGCCTCGCGAGGCTGACGATAATTTCATCGCCCCGAACGGGCACCTGTCCACCAACGAGACCGGTATTGCCCCCTTGCGGGATCAGACCCACACCCTCGGCATTGGCCCAACGGCAGAGCGCCTGCACGGCTGCTATATCATGCGGCAGCACTACGGCCGCCGCCGGGGCGTGAAAGCGCTTGCGCGGCTCCCGAAGATAGGGCGCCATCCCGGCGTCATCTGCAATAAGGGTGGCGCGGCCGCCGAGGGCGGTAGCAAGCGAAGCAAGGGTGGGGGCTGAAAGGCTCATCATCGTAAGCTAGCTGCGCCGCGCCTCAGCGTGAAGCGTGAACTTGCCCCCGCTGCCCGCTCATGCGACAAGGCCGCATCATATGGGGATTGACCAAGGGGTGGCAGCAATGGCTGACGGGCTGATGGCCGGCAAGAAGGGCCTCATCATGGGCGTGGCGAACAATCGTTCGATCGCCTGGGGCATTGCCAAGGCTTTGGCCGCGCAAGGCGCGGAAATCGCTTTTTCGTATCAGGGCGAAGCGCTGAAAAAGCGCGTTGAGCCGCTGGCCGCCGAAATCGGCGTCACGACGCTGGTCGAATGCGACGTGACCAGCGATGCGGCCATGGACGAGACCTTCCGTGTCCTTAAAGAGAAATTCGGCAAGCTGGATTTTCTGGTCCATGCCATCGGCTTCTCCAACAAGGACGAGCTTGAAGGCCGCTATATCGACACCACGGTCGAAAACTTCGCGCTGACCATGAATATCTCGGTCTATTCCTTCACCGCCGTGGCGAAGCGCGCCGAGCCGCTGATGAGCGAAGGCTCGACGCTGCTGACGCTGACCTATTACGGCAGCGAAAAAGTGGTCCCGAACTACAACGTCATGGGCGTGGCCAAGGCTGCACTCGAAGCATCGGTCCGCTATCTCGCCAGCGATCTCGGCCCGCAGGGAATCCGCGTCAACGCCATTTCGGCCGGGGCGATCAAAACCCTCGCGGCCTCGGGCATTTCGGGCCTCCGCACCATGCTGCATTGGCAGGAGGCGAATGCCCCACTGCGCCGCAATGTGTCGATCGAAGATGTCGGCGGTAGCGCGCTGTACCTGCTGTCCGACCTGTCGAATGGCGTCACCGGACAGGTTCACTATGTCGATGGCGGCTTCAACATCATTGGCATGAGCCTCAACGAAACTACGGCGCCCACGGTGTAAGACCCGGTGCGCCGGACGGGGACAGCATGACGCCCGACTGGCCAGAGCTTTTTGTGGTGCGGCACGGTGAGACCGACTGGAACGCTGAAGGGCGGTACCAGGGCTCACAGGATATTCCGCTCAACGACCGGGGTCGGCTTCAGGCCGATCAGAACGGCAAGCTGCTGGCGCGCCTGTTGAAGCGCGCCGGCCGCCATCCTCACGAGTTCGATTGGTATTGTTCGCCGATGGGCCGCACCCGCGAAACCATGGAGCGGATTCGCGCGGCCTTTGCCGAGCCCCTGCCCGAAGTCACCTATGACCGCCGCCTCGTCGAAGTGTCTTTCGGCATTTACGAAGGGCTGCTGCATGTCGATCTGGCACAGGGCGACATGTCCATGGCAGGCGAACGCAAGGCCGATTTCTGGTACTTCCGCCCCCCAAACGGCGAAAGCTATGAAGATGTGGCGCAGCGCATTCTGGATTTCTCCACGCTTTTGAAGCGGCCCTCCATCATCGTGGCCCATGGCGGCATTCTGCGCGTCCTGCGCCGCCTGGTTGAAGGCTTTTCGCTGGTCGATACCGTCAACTGGTTTACCCCGCAGGATAGCATTGTGCATTTCCTGGATGGTGATGCGCAGGTCTACCCCGCAGGGGAAAGCTGGGACGACTAGACCTCCCGCCGCTTGATTGACGCGTCGCGTGCTCGCCCCTAGAACCCGATCAGCGAGGATTGGCCATGAGCTTCAACACATTCGGGCATCTGTTCCGGTTCACCACATGGGGCGAAAGCCATGGCCCGGCGCTGGGCGTGGTTGTTGATGGCTGTCCGCCCGGTCTGCCGATTTCCGAAGAGGCGATCCAGCGCGATCTGGATCGGCGCAAGCCCGGCCAATCGCGCTTCACCACCCAGCGGCGCGAAGACGATCAGGTGCGCATCCTCTCGGGCACCTTTATCGACGAAGCCGATGGTGTGCTGAAGACCACCGGCACCCCGATTTCGCTGATGATCGAAAACACCGATCAGCGCTCGAAAGACTATTCCGAGATCAAGGATAAGTACCGGCCCGGCCACGCCGATTTCACATACCACCAGAAATACGGCATTCGTGATTACAAGGGCTCGGGCCGCGCCTCGGCGCGTGAAACCGCCGCGCGTGTCGCTGCGGGCGCCATTGCCCGCGCCGCGCTGCCGGGCGTGACCATCCGCGCCTCGCTGGTGCAGATCGGGCCGCACAAAATCGATTATGCCCGCTTTGATTGGGATCAGGTGGATCAGAACCCGTTCTTCTGCGCCGATCCGGTGGCTGCCAAAGCCTGGGAACTCTACCTCGATGGTATCCGCAAGGATGGCAATTCGGTGGGGGCCGTTATTGAAGTCGTCGCCGAAGGCGTGCCGCCCGGCTGGGGAGCCCCCATTTATGGCAAGCTGAGCGCTGATCTTGCATCAGCCATGATGTCGATCAACGCCGTGAAGGGCGTGGAAATCGGCGCCGGCTTTGAAGCGGCGGCCCTCACCGGCATCGACAACGCCGATGAAATGCGGGCCGGACCTGCCGCGCCCTATTTCACCTCGAACAAGGCCGGTGGAATCCTCGGCGGCATTTCGAATGGTGACCCCGTAGTGGTGCGCTTCGCCGTGAAGCCAACCAGCTCGATCATCAGCCCGCGCCTCTCGGTCACCACAGCCAATGAGGACACCGAAGTCATCACCAAGGGCCGCCACGATCCCTGTGTGGGCATTCGCGCCGTGCCGGTGGGTGAAGCCATGATGGCGCTGGTGCTGGCCGACCACTACCTGCGGCATCGCGGCCAGACTGGTCGCGAGGGCGGCATCGGCTACTGACGGGTAAAAACCACCACGGTCTCGCGGTTGCCATCGCCTCCGGCGATAGGTGAGGGCACCGAGGCCTTGTGGGTCCAGCCCCGTTCGATCATGAAGGCAATCAGCGCGGCAAGCGCTCTGTCGATGGCGGCCTCGTCGGACACGATCCCGCCGCGGCCCACGTGCTCGCGTCCCACCTCGAACTGCGGCTTGAACAGCAGCACCGACCACGCCTTGTGCGCGCACAGGGCCAAAGGCGCATCGAGCACTTTGGTCAGCGACACAAAGCTGACGTCCGACACCAGCCCCTCAAGGGGTTCAGGGATAATCGCCTCTGTCAGATCGCGGCCGTTCACCCCTTCAAGGCTGATCACGCGCGCATCGGACTTCAGGCTCTCGTGCAGTTGCTCGTGGCCCACATCAACGGCATAGACCCGCGTCGCGCCCTGGTTGAGCAGCACCTGCGTGAAGCCACCCGTCGACGACCCGAGGTCGAGACAGATCCGGCCTGATGGATCAATGCCACCAGCCTCAAGCCCCGCCACCAGCTTCAGCGCAGCGCGCGAAACATAGGCGGCCGCCGGGTCAGCCAAAGTGATGGTGTCGTCGGGATCGACCGGCTGATGCGGTTTCTGGGCCGTGATGCCGTTTACGGCCACCGTGCCGCGCAAAATCGCGTCGCGTGCCCGCGAGCGGCTGGGCAGTAGCCCCCGCGCTTCTAGGGCCTGATCGAGCCGCTGGCGCGCCACTTACTGCGGGTCGAGCGGCTCGGTGCCTGCGGCCTGTCCGGCGCGCAGGGTGATTTTTTCGATCTTCATCTCGGCCTCTTTCAGCAGGGCCTCGCAATGCTTTTTCAGCGCATCGCCGCGCTCGTAGAGCGAGATCGATTCCTTCAGCGGGGCCTGGCCGTTTTCAAGCCGCCCCACAATGTCCTCAAGCTGCTTGAGGGCCGCCTCGAAGCTGAGCGCGCGAATTTCGTCTTGCAGGGAATCAGCCATGGGGCCCGCCTCGTGAAGGGTGAACTGTGCCTAGCCTCTGGCCAGCAACATTTCAACATGCGCGGCAGCATCATCGGCAAGCGCGGTCAGATCATACCCCCCTTCCAGCATGGAAACGACCCGACCATCGCAGTGGCGTGCCGCCAGCCTGCACAGGCCATCGGTCACCCACGAGAAATCGGCTGGGCCCCAATCGAGCCCCGCCAGCGGGTCGCGTGCATCAGCATCGAACCCGGCGGAAATCAGCACGAAATCCGGGCGAAAGGCGTCAATCGCCGGAAAAATCCGGTCCTCATAGGCCGCGCGCATGGCGCGTGTACCGCTTCCGGCCTCCAACCCGACATTGACGATGGTATTGTTGGCTCCGGTAAAGCGCGGGTCGCCCGTGCCGGGATAAAGCGGCCATTGGTGCGACGAGGCGTAGAGCACGCTTGGGTCGTCCTTGAAAATATCCTCGGTGCCATTGCCGTGGTGCACATCGAAATCGATGATCGCCACACGTTCGGCCCCAAACTTGCGCTGCGCCTCGCGCGCCACCACCGCAATGGTGTTGATGAGGCAAAACCCCATCGGCCGCCCGCGTTCGGCATGGTGGCCCGGCGGCCGCACGGCGCAGAACGCGTTGGTGGCCTCGCCCAGGGCCACAGCTTCCAGCGCGGTGAGCCCGGCCCCGAGCGCGGTCGCCACCGCATCGAGAGACCCGGCGGAAATAAACGTATCCTCGTCGATGCGGACGATGCCCTCCGCTGGCCGAAGGCGCGCCAGGGCCTCGATATAACCGTCGTCATGCACCAGCCGCGCCAGCGAGAGGTCGCCCTCGGGGGCGATGCGGCGCTCAAGAGCGGCAAAGCG
This sequence comes from uncultured Hyphomicrobiales bacterium, assembly GCA_903828145.1. Classification (GTDB taxonomy): domain Bacteria; phylum Pseudomonadota; class Alphaproteobacteria; order Rhizobiales; family Devosiaceae; genus Devosia_A. The sequence goes on from CAIKKY010000007.1 coordinate 335,509, forward strand.
CGGACCAGCCAAACCGGCCTCCACCGCAGCAATCCGATCAGCGCGCTCCGGGTGTCCGACGGGCGTCTGGTGCTGGTCAAAATTGCTCTGGCTGACCAGAAGGGTCGTCATGGCGCGTTCCGCTTTTTGCGGGCTTCAGCTTGACGGCTTCGTGCCCAGCTTGTCAAAGGGGGGCATGAAGGGCCCGGTTTTCACACAGAGCGATATCCCCGAACTTGCTCAACGTTTGGTTGACGGCAAGCTTGTGGCCTTCCCCACCGAGACGGTTTACGGCCTTGGGGCCGACGCGACCAACGCCGATGCCGTGCTGAGCATCTACACGGCCAAGGGGCGTCCGCGCTTCAACCCGCTGATCGTGCATGTTGCCGATCTTGCCATGGCCGAACGCCTGGGGATGTTTTCGCCGCTGGCGCGGAAGCTGGCCACTCTCTGGCCCGGACCGCTCACGCTGGTCCTGCCTCAGCGCCCAGAGGCTGGGCTCTCCGATATCGTCACCGCCGGGCTCGATACGGTTGGCATCCGCATTCCCGACCATCCTTTGGCCGTGGCGTTGATCCGCGCCGCCAATCGGCCCCTCGCCGCGCCGTCAGCCAATCCGTCCGGACGCTTGTCGCCGACCACCGCAGCGCAGGTTGTGCAGGGGTTCAACGGCACGGTGCCGGTGATTGATGGGGGCCCGGCCAAGCGGGGCGTTGAATCGACCATTCTCGCCATCGACGGCGATAAAGTGGTGCAGTTGCGCGCCGGGGCCCTGCCGCGCGCCGAAATTGAGGCGCTGCTGGGCCGACCTGTGCCGCGCGCTGCCGCGGGGGCAACCATCACGGCACCAGGCATGCTCGCGAGCCACTATGCGCCTCACGCTGCCGTGCGGCTCGATGCGCGCGAAGCGCTGCCGGGCGAAGTGCTGTTGGGGTTTGGTCCCGTGGCCGGAACGCTCACGCTTTCAGCGACAGGCGACCTTCATGAGGCCGCCCGCAATCTCTTTTCCATGCTGCATACCCTTGATGCCGGGGCCGAGCGGATCGCCGTGGCCCCCATCCCCGAAACCGGGTTGGGCGAAGCCATCAACGACCGGTTGCGTCGGGCCGCCGCGCCGCGCGATCAGTCCCGCACGCTATAGGGCTTCTGGTCGCGCCAGAAGCGCATCAGGCTTTCAAGGTCGGCATCGCCGCCTTCCGGCAGCACGATTTTCAGCGTCGCGAACAGGTCGCCCGCCCCGTGCAGCCCCTTGCCTTTCAGCCGCAGCGCCTTGGTCGTGTTCACATGGGGCTGGAGCGTCAGTTCCGCCGATCCATCGAGAGTGGGTACGCGCACCTTGCCGCCGAGGACCGCCTCGTAGAGCGTGATCGGCACCTCGACGCGCAAATCTGCGCCATCGCGGCGGAACAGCTTGTGTCGCTCGAATTTCACCGTCACCAGCGCGTCGCCCGCTGCACCGCCGAACGGACTATCCACCCCCTGGCCCTTCAGGCGGATCTGCTGTCCGTCTTCCACCTTGTCGGGCAGTTTGACGTTGAGGATCTTGCCCGTGGGCATGCGCAGCGGCACCGATCGACCGGCATTCGCATCTTCAAGCGAAACCGTGGCCGTTACCGCAATGTCGTCGCCCTTGGTTTCGCGCGGTCGCGCGCCGGGCCCGCTGAACCCGCCGCCACCGCCGGTGAACGGATCAAAACCGGCGCTGCCGCGTCCCCGGGCTCCCGGGTTCGGCCCCGCCCCGCCCGGGCCGCCAAAGCCGGACATGAATTCCTTCAGAATATCTTCGGCCGTAAAGCCTCCAGCCCCGGCCCCGGCACCAGCCCCGCGTCCGCCGCCGGGTCGGCCACCGCCAAACCCGCCAAAGCGCGGATTGCCGTCCGCATCGATTTCGCCCCGGTCAAACGCCGCGCGCTTGTCCTTGTTGGTCAAAAAATCATAGGCCGACGACAGCTCCGCGAACTTCGCATGGGCCTTGGGGTCGTCTTTGTTCTGGTCCGGATGGAAAGTCTTCGCCAGCTTGCGATAGGCGGACTTCAGATCCTTCTCGCTGGCGGACTTGGGTACGCCGAGAACGGTATAGGGATCGCGCATAATGTCCTTCTGACGCCGTATGATTGCTTGGAGCCCGGCCGACCCTTATATGGCGTTGGGGTCTGGGCTTGTCCAGATCACCCCGCCGGATAGAAAAATGCCCGACAAGACCCTGACCGATCGCCTCTTCGACGATAGTGACCACGCCGCGCTCGATCCATTTGATCTGTTTGAGGATTGGTTCGCCGCCGCGCGCGACAGCGAGCCGAACGATCCCAACGCCATGGCCGTGGCTACGGTTGATGCCGATGGCGTGCCCGATGTCCGCATGGTGCTGCTCAACGCCCGCGACCGGCGCGGCTTCTGTTTTTTCACCAATTTCGAAAGCGAGAAGGGTCGGCAGTTGCTGGCCAACCCGCAAGCGGCCTTCGTGATGCATTGGAAATCGCGGCGCCAGCAGGTGCGGGTGCGCGGTCCGGTTGAAATCGTGTCCGAGGCCGAGGCCGATGCCTATTATTCAACGCGCGGCCGCGTCAGCCAGTTGGGCGCGCATGCCAGCCAGCAATCGCGACCGCTGCCGAGCCGCCTGACCTTGATCGAGCGTGTCGACAGCCTCAAGGCGAGCCTCGGCGACGATCAGCCGGTGCCGCGCCCGAAGCACTGGTCCGGCTTCCGCGTGGTGCCGCAGCAGTTCGAGTTCTGGCAGGATGGTGCCAACCGGCTGCACGATCGGGTGCGCTTTATCCGCACCCTGCCCGATGGGGAATGGCGTCGCCAACGCCTTTACCCCTAAGCTCGCGCCATGCGAATTCTCGTCCGCACCTCCACCTGGGCTATCTGGGCCAGACGTTTCGGCAGTCTGGCCCTGCCGCTCATGGTCATTCCGGTTCTGATGCACCGGGCCCGGCTGATCGAAAGCCCCGAGTTTCTGGTTGTCGAAATCGTGGCCGCAACGTCGGCGCTGTTTGCTATCGTATTGTCGATTGGCGGCATGGGCCGCATCTGGGTTACGGGCGACCGGGGCTGGGGCCGGGCGCTGGGCGGTCTGCTCTTCGGACTCATCAGCCTTTTTCCGCTGGGCTATGTGGTCTCTGGCATGGTGCGCAATCCCGCCGTCCTTGATGTGGGGACCACCAGCTTTGAGCCGCCGGGGCTTGGCTATTTCAGCGCGGTGTCGGACAGTCGGCCGCAGGTGCTGCCCGGCCTTGGCCCGCACAGCTATCCCGTGGATGCGCCGCAGATTTTCGCCCTCGCCGCGACTGTGGTCGATGTCGAGGGTTGGGAGGTGGTGAGCAGCAGCCCGCCGACCGACGCCGTGGGTACGGGCCAGCTCAACGCCGTGGCAACCACACTCCTCGGCTGGCGCGATGAAGTGGCCATCCGCGTTTCGGGCGACGGCGCCAACACGGTCGTCGATGTGCGCTCCGCGTCGCTGGGGCGCACGCATGATCTCGGCGATAATGCCCGGCGCATTGCGGCATTTCTGACCGCGCTCGATGAAAAGGTCACGCTGTACCAGCGCGATTCCGCCACCCCGGCAGGCACCGAGGCGGCCCCCGCACCGGTGCCGCAGGCGATCATCCCGCCGCCCACTGACGCTGAAAGTCCTGAGGACGGTGCGCCTGAGGACAGCGTACCCGATTAAACCGGTCGCAAGCCACTCAACCCGTCGCGGATCAGGCCTTCCTCCGCGAGATACTCGACATGGGCCTGAAGGGTCATCCGGGCGGCGCGCGCCACGGGCCCGCTCAACCGGGGGTAAAGTCGGCGCCGAAGCGCCGCGATGGACCGGTCGCCCAGCGTTACCGCGTCGATGATCTGCCGGTTGCGTTTCTCGCGATGAGCAAGCAGGGCGCGCGCGAAATTGGGACCATCGGCGATAATCCCGCCATGGGCGGGCACATAGGCCGTGTAGGGGCTCGCGATCACTTTTTTCAGCGAGGCGAGATAAGCGCGCATCGACCCATCAGGCACGGCAACGAGCGTTGAGTTCCAGCCCATCACATGGTCGCCGGTCAGCAGGTAAGGCGTACCGACAATGCCAAAGGCGAGGTGATTGGCCGCATGGCCCGGCGTGGTGATGATCTCGAGCTTCACATCGCCGACAAAGACCCGCTCACCATCATAGAACACCCGATCCGGCTGGATCGACCAATCCGATGCTCCAGCCAGCAGGTTGATTTCAAACGGTCGCAACCCGCGGCTCAGCCGGTGCGGTCCGCCGCACCAGACCGGCGCTCCCGTGTAGCGCGCCAGCCTCGGCACCAGCGCGGAATGATCGATATGGGTATGGGTGAGCAGAATGGCCCGCACGGGCCGCCCCGCCACGGTGGCAAGGATCGCATCGAGATGCGCGTCGCTGTTGGGGCCGGGGTCAACAATCGCCAACTCGGAGTCGCCCAGAATGAAGGTATTCGTGCCGGAAAAAGTATAAGGCCCCGCATTGGGTGCGGTCAGGCGTACAAGCCCCTCCGCCAGCGCTTCAGCGACACCGTGCGAGGGAGGATTGGACGTATCGAAGGTCAGTTGCCCAGTCGGCCCCGGCATTGCGCTCCCCGTGCTGAGCGACTAGAAGATGGGCTTCACATGTTCCCTTCCGCAAGGATTTGCAATGGCCTCGACGAGCACCACCAACACGGTTTTTGGTCACCTGGTTCCGCAGACGGCGGCAACCCGGATCGCCACGCGTATCACCACTGTCCTGTTGGGTTCGGTCGTGCTGGCGCTCTCCGCCAAGATCAGCGTGCCGGTCCTGCCGGTGCCGGTTACCCTGCAGACGCTCGCTGTCGCCCTGCTCGCCGCCGCCTTCGGGGCGCGCATGGCGCTGGCCACCGTCGCGCTCTACCTCGTTGAAGGCCTCAGTGGCCTGCCGGTTTTTGCCACCGGCGGCGGTCTTGATTACGTGCTGCGCCCGTCCTTCGGCTTCCTCGTCGGCTATCTGCCCATGGCCTATATCATCGGCGCTGCGGCAGATCGCGGCTGGTCCAAGAGCATCGTCAAGATGGCGGGAGTCATGCTCGTCGCCGATGCCGTGGCGTTCACCTTCGGTTTCGCCTGGCTGCTGGTTGTCGCCAATGTGCTGCTCGCCTCGGGCGCACAGCTGCCGGGCTGGCTCGCCGCCAACGATCTCGTCGGTACGGCGCTGCGCGGCGCTGTCCTGCCGTTCATCGGCTGGGACGTGCTCAAAATGGCCTTCGCCGCCTTGAGCGTGGCCGGTATCTGGCAGGTCCTGCGCCGCAAGGCCTGACCTAAAACATTCCTTTGACGGACTGAAGGCCGGTGGAAACACCGGCCTTTTTCCTGTGCGCGCGAACCAAACGGTCACTGTCTCGTTGTTGGTCCGATGGACCAAACCCGATTCCACGTTGTGTTTAACCCCACCGCCGGCACGGCCGGCAGCCTCGGCCTGGATGTCGAGGCGTTAGCGGCTCTGTTCGCCACGGCGCAGCTTCCGGCCCGCATTGATCCAGACGCCAGCGATGATCTGGAGGCGCGCATTCGGCGCGCGGTGGACAGCGGCGCAGAGATTATCGTGGCCGCCGGAGGCGATGGCACGGCGACGGCCATTGCCAATGCCCTGTTTGGCACCAAACGCACTCTGGCGGTACTGCCGCTCGGCACCGCCAATCTGCTCGCCAGGGATCTCGGCCTGCCGCCAACGCTCGAAGAGACGGTCAATGGGCTCGCCGCCATGGAGACCCGCTGGATCGACGTGGGCGAGGTGAATGGACACTACTTTCTCCACAAAGTGGTGATTGGCGTCGTGCCTGGCATTGCCGCCGCGCGCGAGGCTTTGCGCGGCGCGGGCGACTGGCGCCGCTGGGCGACCTTCAGCGCCTGGGTTGTTCGCCGTATTGCCCGCGCGCGCCGGTTTGCCGTCGATATCAGCAGTTCCGGCAGTCCACGGCACGTGCGGCGGGTCCAGTCCATGGCGGTGGCCAATAATGAATATGATGCCGCGCTCGGGCATTTCTTCTCCCGCAAGCGGCTCGACGGCGGCATGCTGACGCTCTACCTGCTCAAACGCATCAGCCTGCGCGACGTAGTGCGTCTCAGCGTCGAAATGGTGCTCGGCACCTGGCGCGACGATGACTCGCTCGACATCGAAAGGGCCGAAGCCCTGACGCTGCGGACCCGCAAGCGCGTCGTCAATGTCATGCTCGACGGCGAGGTGATGACCCTCACCACGCCGCTGCGCTTCCGCATCCACAAGGGGGCCCTGGCTGTGCTGGCCCCGGCCCGCCCCGACGCGGGCTCTCCTGCCACCGAGAGCGGCTGATGCGGATCGCGCATCTGTCTGATCTGCATTTCGGTGCCCATGACGAAGGCCTCGCCGCAGGGCTGGCAGAGGAGGTCAACGCCCGTGGCCCCGGCCTGGTGGTGGTGAGCGGCGATTTCACACAGGTCGGCTCGCAGGCCGAGTTTCACGCTGCACGCACCTTCATTGATACGCTCACCGCGCCGGTTTTTGCCGTGCCGGGCAACCACGACATTCCGGAACGCCAGCTCCTGCGCCGCTTTCTTGATCCCTATGGGCTCTATCGCCAGTTCATCAACCCCGACCTGGAGCCCTTCATTGTCATGGAGGGCATCGCCCTGGGGGGCATCAAGACAACGCGACGCATGCGGCTGGAGCTTGATTGGTCGCACGGCTCGATCAGCCGGGGCCAGCTCGACACGCTGCACGGGCGGTTCGACACGGCGCGTGTGCACACGGTGCGCATTGTGGTGGCGCATCACCCGCTGCTGGTGCCAGAAGGCCCAATGACCGTGCCCTTGCGGCGCGTGGATCGTGCGGATCGGGCCCTCGCGCGGTTCGCCAACATGGGCGTACGCATGGTCCTGTCAGGCCATTTTCACCTCAGCTATGTGCGTCAGCACGGCCATCGCGGCGAAATCGCCGAGGGCGAACCGGCTGGACCCCGCCGGGCCGCTGTTGCGCCCATTCTCGTCGCGCAGGCCAGCAGCGCCATATCCACGAGGCGGCGCGGCGAGGCCAACGCCTATAATGTCATCGACATCATCCAGGGCGATATCGCGGTGCGGGTGCGCGAGTGGGATGGGTTCATGTGGCGCTATCGTCCGGGGCATGAGCCGCCTTTGGAACGATGAAGGCCCGGCATCCGGCCCAACACAGAATGGCCCACGAAATCCCGAGCATCCAGCCCGCGAGCACATCGGTGGGGTGGTGTACGCCGAGATACACGCGCGAAAAGCCCACCAGCAGCGTCAGCACGATGCCCGCGCCCAGAAAGAAGGCGCGCGCGCCGCGCCCCGGCACCGCCTCGGCCAAAAGGGCGGCGAGCGTGAGATAGACCACGGCCGATAGCGTTGAATGCCCCGAAGGGAAGCTCGCCGTAAAGACGCGGGCCACCGTCTCTACATCCGGCCGAGGGCGATTGAACAGCTCCTTCAACACATTGGAAATCAGCGTGCCGGTGATTACCGCCCCGGACAGGAACACCGCCGCTCGCCGTCGACCGCGCAACACCAGAAAGATCACCGTACCAACCACTACGAGGACAAGCACCGACACCGAGCCCAGGGCCGTAATGTCGCGTCCGGCCTCCTCAAGCCAGATTGGCCCCCAGGGGCTCGCCCCCGGTCCGGGGTCGCGCAAAAGACCCGCAATCTGGCCGTCGAAAGCGGTCGTGTCGCCTTCGCCAACCTCATCCGCCAGGATGCCGAACAGCCCGATCAGCAAGCCGGCCGATACGACAGGGAGAAGGCCTGAAAGCCGCCGACGCGAAGGAAGCTGGGGCATTTTGCTCTCCATTTTGCGCATCCGAACGCTCGATGACCGGATTCCGCTCCGGCGGGAACAGTATGCCCCCCTTGCGCGTCTCACCCTTATGGAGCACGCCATGGACCGATTGACGACACACAAGACGATACCGCAGGCACAAACACCAGCCGGACAGGGCCCGGACAGGCGGGCCGACCGATCAGGTTTTGCCATTTTGCGCCGCACCCTCGCCGAGATTGTCGCCGACCGGGTGACGCTCGTGGCCGCTGGGGTCACGTATTACCTGCTGCTCGCGCTGTTTCCGGCGCTGTCGGCCATTGTGTCGGTCTATGGGCTCTTTGCCGATCCGCAGGATGTTTCAACTCAGGTGCAGGGGCTGTACCGCGTTTTGCCGCAAGGCGGTACGGACCTGATTTCCGGCAAGTTGAAGACATTGGCTGCCCAGCCGCCCGGCTCGCTTAGCCTGGCGCTCGTTCTCTCGATCGCGCTGGCCCTGTGGAGCGCCAGTGCCGGTGTGCGGGCGATGATCGACGCGCTGGATGTCGCCTATGACGTGGACGAAACCCGCGGCTTCTTCAAGGTTACGCTCGTGGCGCTCGCCTTCACTCTCGCCGGGGTTGGCGGGTCGGTCGTGCTGATCGGGGCCGTTGTTGCGGCCCCGGCCCTGCTGGGGGTCCTGGGGCTCAGTGCCGGTCTGCAATGGATCGTCAGTATCGGGTCCTATGCGCTGGCCGTTGCGGTGCTGTTCGGCGGCGTGGCCGCGCTATACCGATTTGGTCCCAACCGACCGCGCCCGCATGGCCGCTGGATAACGCCGGGCGTCAGCCTCGCAGTACTGCTGATTGTCATCGTCAGCCTGCTGTTCAGCTGGTACGCCGCGAACGTTGCACATTTCGACAAGACCTACGGCGCACTGGGCGGTCTGATCGGGTTTCTGACCTGGATTTGGGTCTCGCTCGTTGCCGTGATCACTGGAGCCGAACTCGACGCGGAACGCGCTAAATCGAAGGGCGAGTCCGGCGCGCCTTTATCGTCGGGCGGCCAGCGAGCGACGAAAGAAGAGGGCTGACCAGCGGCCAGCCCTCCTGCGGTCATTTCGACTCGGTGGTGGACGTATCGGTGTCCGTCGACTTCATCTCGGTCGATTGGTCCGATCCGGCGTCCGGGGCTTTAGTCATGCCGGCGTCCGTCGTCGGCATGCCCGCCGCACCGCCGTTTTCGGTGATGATATCGACCAGCATCTTGTCGGCCGAATTTGTGCAGGCCGAAATGATGGCGTCAGCCTGCAGGCCAAGTCCGCCGATCATGCTGCTCGCCGACTGCTCGGATTGAGCATCGGTGTCGGCACCCGCTGCCGCATTAGCATCTGCGTTGGTATCGGTCTTCATATCGGCAGCGGCTTTGGCATCTGCGGCGGCCTTTGCGTCCGCGTCACTGGCCATTGTGTCCGTGGTGCCGGTGTCAGCCGCGGGCTGCGTCGCCTCCGTGCTGCTGGCCCGGAGGCCTTCCTGATACCCGGCGGCAAAATACACCAGCGCCGCCGCGTGTGCCGGCGGTAGGCCGGCGATATCGCTGCACTTCAGGCTGCCAATCGGCGCGGTCATCGCTTCCGGCAGCGCTAACGCTGGCTGAATGCCGCCCGCTGCAAAGGCGAGCGCAAGAATCGATGCTCCGATTTTGATCGTGTTCATGGTGGTTCCTCATGGTTCACGTCTGCCTCTGCGGGCAGACCGGAACAGTAACCTTGGTGGCAATGAGGTGTTCCCAGGCGCGCGGCTGACGGGCCTTGACTTCGGCGCATGCAGGTTTATACGTAAACAAAACGTGAACGTTGGTGAGACGAGACCACTGTCATCATCATGTCGCCCGAAAGGAGAAACATCCAATGTGTCAACGATGGAGGTTACCATGACTGTGAGCAGACTGTTGCGGCCCCTGATCCTCGCTGTTGCACTGGTCGCATCGGCCGGATGGGCGCGCGCTGAAAACGTCGTCGCCAGCTTTGTTCTCGTGAATGATATTTATGAAATGGATGAATCCGGCGGCCAGGGCGGGTTCCCCCGTCTCGGGGCTCTCATCAAGGCCGAACGGGCCCGCAACCCCAATACGGTCGTGGTCAATGCCGGTGATCTGCTGTCGCCATCCCTTTTGTCCGGCTTCGATCAGGGCGCCCATATGGTGGTGTTTTCCAACCTGATCGGCACCGACATCATGGCCCCCGGCAATCACGAGTTTGATTTCGGTCCTGCCGTAACCTGGACCCGCATGGACGAATCCACCTTCCCCTGGATTGCGGCCAATATCACTGCGGCCGATGGGTCGGCGGTGCCGGGCCTGGCGAAATCGCTCATCAAGGAGATTGGCGGTATCAAAATCGGCTTCATCGGCCTGGCCCAGGAGGAGACAGGTGCCCTGTCATCGGCAGAGGGTCTGGTCTTCCAGCCTGCCCTTGAGGCCGCGAAAACCGAAGCGAAGGCACTGCGCGATAACGGCGCCGAGTTCATTGTTGCCATTGACCACAACACCCGCACCATTGCGCAAGCCATCGTCGATGCGCAGATCGTTGATCTGGTGCTGAACGGGCACAACCATGACCTGTGGCTGCTCTACAATGGCCGGACAGCGGCGCTGGAATCGCAGTCTGACGCCAAGCAGATCGCGATGGTTGATGTCACGTTCACCGTCACCGAAAAAGACGGCAAGCGCAGTGTTGCGTGGACCCCCGCCTTCCGGGTGGCCGCTTCAGCCAGCCTGACGCCCGATGCCGACCTCGCGGCCAAGGTCGCCGAGTACAAGGCTGATCTCGATAAGGAGCTCGCAGTCGAAATCGGCAGCACAGCTCTTGAGCTGGATAGCCGCAAGGCCTCGGTACGCGGCATGGAAACCACCATGGGCGACCTCATCGCCGATGCGCTGAAATCGGTCACTGGTGCCGACATCGCCATCACCAACGGCGGCGGCATTCGCGGCGATACGGTCTATCCGGCGGGCAGCGTGCTGACGCGCGGCAGCGTCCTCAAGGAACTGCCGTTCGGCAACAAGACCGTGATGATCGAAGTCACGGGCGCGCAGCTTCTCGCCGCGCTTGAAAATGGCGTCAGCAAGATCGAAGACGGGGCGGGCCGCTTCCCGCAGGTCTCGGGTCTGACGTTCACCGTCGATAAGGCGCAACCTGCCGGTCAGCGGATCAGCGCCGTGGTGGTCAACGGCACCCCGCTTGATCCCGCAGCGAACTACAGGCTCGCCACCAATGACTACATGGCTGGTGGTGGCGACGGCTACACGATGTTCAAAGGGGCCAAGGCCCTGCTCAACGCCGAAGCCGCCAAGCTCATCGCCAATGATGTCATGGCCTTCATCAAGGCTCAGGGCGGGGTGAAGGATCTCGGCCCGGCCCGCATCACCATGAAATAACCAAAAAGACAGGGCGCGCCTCGGATTTGTGAGGCGCGCCCAGTCAAAAAGATCAAAAAATGGGCTTACTGACCCAACTCTACCGGCCAGACATAGAACAGGCCCGGGTCGTCCTTGCCGCCCAGCTTGCCGATCTTGGCTTCAAGCGCCCACAGCGTATTGCCCGCCTTGGTTACGGCGGTTGGGGCGTCGAGCCCGTCCTTCAGCACTTTGATCGTGGCTGCATCGCCCGCAATGGTCACGGCATCCACGCGGCCCGCACCATTTTCAGCAAGATACAGCACGCCATCCTCGCCGAAGCGCATCCCGTCCGGGCCTTTGATCGGCTCGGAGAGCGTGAGGACAATAACCTTCCTCGCCGACCCATCGGCGCCGGTTTCCACGCGCATCAGCGTATTGGCCATGACGCTGTTCACATAAACCGCACCGTCGCCGCCGATCGAAATACCGTCCACCCCGGCCAGAGACTCGCCCTGCAGCCAGTTCTCGAGGGCCGCTGCGCCGGGCTTCAGCTGCATGATCCGGCTCCCCGCTGTATCGGTGACCAAAAGCGTGCCATCTGCCGTCGCGACCATATCGTTACAGAAGCTTGCGTCGGGGAAAGGATAACTGCCTTTGATGCTGCCCGAGGCCAGGTCGATCGACCGGAGCACCGATGGCATGCCCTTGCCGCTGAAGGCATTGAGGTCTGCATAGCAGGCCCAGAGCAGGCCGGTCTTCTCGTCGGCCCAAACGCCGGAAATCGCCTGCGGACCGTCCGCCTGCTTGTCGACCCAGGTTTCGGCCTTGGCCGCGCCCGGCGCCGCCTTGTAGATTACGCCCATGGTGAGGCTGCCCGCGTAAAGCGCGCCATCGGCCGTTGAGGTCACGCTTTCGGGAAAGGCCATCTCGGCGCCGATCTGCACTTTGTCCGCTGCGCCAGCGGCCGTGGCAACAAAGCCTGCCGCCACTGCAATGGCTAAAAATCCTGCATGGTTTCGCATTCCGACCCTCCTCGGTCCAAAGACATGGACAAGAAGACTGTCAGCCCCAAGGATCGGGTTGGGCGATGTTCAGAATAGGCGAACCTATGCAACTAACGCCGGAGCTAGGTTGAAGAACGCACCCGGCTGCTGCGTGAGGCGGGCAAGTTTGTGCAATTGGAGGGGCCAACATAAGCCAGCGCTTGCCGACACCCCAGGACCTAAAGGGTCAATCGCTGGCAGACGGTCAGCCTGGCGGGCAATCGTTGTTCAACACCCGACCAAGCCGACGGGGCGCCGGCTAAGTCCAGGGCCAGCGTTGCGGTGAACGTAATCACTGCCGGGCCTTCTGCCCGTCACGGCACCAAATCAGGACCAAAACGACACTGGCTGGGGCGCTAGGATTCGAACCTAGGAATGGCGGTACCAAAAACCGCTGCCTTACCACTTGGCGACGCCCCAACGGCGCGGTTCCTACACCGTTCGGCGATTGGCCGCAACCGAAGGAAATTGACCTGCCAAAGGCGCTTGAACCCGGACTAACCTTCGGTCTATAACGCCCGCGCTGGCCGAAGTGGCGCCTCCATCCCGAAGGGTGCCGATTGCGCGGACAGACACACTGACGGAGTATAGCGCAGCCTGGTAGCGCACCTGCTTCGGGAGCAGGGGGTCGAGTGTTCGAATCACTCTACTCCGACCAATCAACACCCCGGTCTCGCAAGAGGCCGGGGTTTTTGTTTGCGCCCGCGCCGCCAAAGAGCCAGTATCGGCTTGGGGAGACAGCAATGGCCGACACTGTGGATGCCTATATCGCGGCCCTTGCGCACACCCGCAAGGATGAGGTGCTACGCCTCCACGCCGCGCTGCTGGCGGCGGATCCGGCGATCACCGCAACGGTGAAATGGAATTCGCCCAATTACCGCTATCGCTTGGAAGATCGGGCGACCATGCGGCTCAACCCCGGCAACCGGCTTGAGCTGGTGCTGCACACGGGCGCGAAGGGGCGTATCGAGCAGCCGCTGTTTCCGCGCGATAATCCGCTGGTCGATTGGGTTGATCCCGCCCGGGGTGTGATCCGCCTTGCCGATCGTCAGGGCTTTGAGGCTCAGCTTGAGGCAATCGTGGCGCTCACCACCGCATGGATGCGGGCGCTGGCGTAACGCCCGTCAATGAAACGGCCGCACTTCCACGCCAGAGCGACAGGCGAGAGCCGCCTTGCGACCCCACTCTATAGCCTCGTCCAGCGTATCCAGGTCCAGCACCCAAAGCCCGCCCACATAATCGGGCGTTTCATGATACGGCCCCTCGCGGGTCAGCAGGCTATCGTCATCTTGCGGACGAAGCGAAACGGCCTGCTTGGGCGATTGCAGCCCACCCACAAACACCCGAATGCCAGCGGCCACCATATCGCGGTTCAATGCGCTGATCGCCCGGCCCATGGCCTCGTCTTCCAGCGCCGGGTCATAGCCGCGCGGCCGATGGATCGTCACCAGAAACTGCATGGAATGGTCCTCCGAGGTTTGGCTGAAAGTGCGCGCCTCCACCGCAACAACCGATAGACCGCGTTCAGGTTCAGCCCGACGAACCTTTACCCGCGATTTTCGCGAGTAAAAGTTTTGGCCATTTTGCTTTACGAGTCTACGGATTTTTACCGTTTCGCCAGTAGCGCGTCGATCTCGGCGCGGGTGGGCATGGCAGGGGCGGTGCCGGGTTTTTGGACCGAAAGACCCGCCAGCGCGCAGCCGAACCGCACGGCATCGGCGGGGGACTGGCCCTCGGCCAAAGCCAGCGCGAAACCGCCGTTGAACGCGTCACCAGCGCCGGTTGTGTCGACCACTTTGGCCACCGGGAAGGCGGGCACCATCAGCGTGCCGGCTTCGCCATGCAGCAGTGCGCCTTTTTCGCCCAGCGTAATTACGGCGTTTTTCGCGCCCTTGGCGATCAGTGCCCTGGCGGCGGCGAGGGCCTGTGCTTCGGTTTCCACCGGCAGGCCGGTGAGGCTGGCGGCCTCGGTCTCGTTGGGGGTTACATAATCGCAGAGCGGGAAAATCGTGTCGTCCACCGGCACGGCAGGGGCAGGGTTGAGAATGGTGATCGCGCCATGCTTTCGCGCCAATCTGAGCCCCGCCATAGCCGTTTCAATCGGTTGTTCGAACTGGGTGATGAAAACCTTCGCGTCCGCAATCACCGGCTCGGCTGCCGCCACATCGGCGGGCGACAGGCTCGCCGCCGCGCCGCTTTCAACGATGATGGCGTTATTGCCGGTTTCGGTCGAGACGAAGATGAAAGCCGCGCCGGTGGGCAGGCTGTCGTCCAGGATGACGGCCGAAGTGTTCACGCCATGGGCGGCCCAGGTCTTCTGCGCCATGGCGCCGAAGGTATCGCGGCCAATGCGGGTAATCATGCGCGCATCGGCCCCGGCCCGGGCGGCGGCCACGACCTGGTTCGAGCCCTTGCCCCCCGGCCCATCCTTGAAACCGTCCCCGAGGATGGTTTCGCCCATGACGGGCAGACGCTTCGCCTTGAAGGCGAGGTCCGCCACGAAAATGCCCAGTACGGCCACCGCCGGTTTTGCCATCATGTTCCCCTTGGCTCCGGCTGGGCTCAGGTGAGCTTGCCGGATTTCAACGCGTTGAGAATCCAGGTGCGATAGGTCTCGTCACGGTTCTCGATCTCCGGAGACACCTTGCTGGCTTCGGTCATGAAGTAAAGATAGTCGCGCCCCATTTCCTCGCCGCGCCGGGTGTGCATGTCCACGGCGAAATCGGGGATTTCGGGCAGGCGTTCGCCAAAGGCTACGCTGTGCTTGGCCCAGTTCACCATATCGTCGGTTGTGCGGTCCTTGGTGCTGGTCGCCAGCACGCGGATGGCATGGGCGGCGAACAGAAACCGGTCATGCTCGGGCCGGTTCACGCGCTGGTGCATGCGATAGAGCGTTTCCACCAGCACCGGGGCCTGCGGGTTGCCCATACCGATGTCTTCCACGGAAATGACCGCGAGCCGGGCCCACATTTTCTCTTCCATCTCGGGGGAGGTGACGAACATCTCCCAGCCGAGCAGCACGGCGTTATCGAGCAACCCGCGCCGGATGCATTTCTGCAGGGCGGAAATCACCTCATCGGCCGGCAACCCGTTTTCGGTCGTGGTGCGCTGCCACGGATCGGGCGCCTGTTTGACTTTGGTCGGTTCGGTCATTGCCCTGCCACCCAATTGGTGATGCCATTCCACAGCGGGGCATAGCCCGCCCAATCGCAGAAGGGCGGGGGCGCCCAGTGCGGCCCGCAATCTGAGGTGAACACTGCCGAGCGCCCTTTGCCGAAGGTGCCAGTCACCACCAGCGGGTCCGCCCCAACGCTCACCAGCACATCGGCCCCGGGCTTGGCCATCACCTGATTATAGCCCAACAGCGCGGGCCAGGTTCCGCCCGGCACCCCGCTGAGCGCAGGATGCGCGGCCTGCTTCACCGCCGGGGCTACGCCCTCGGGCGCTTCCACGCGGTCATCATGGTAATGCAGCGTAACAGGCAGGGCCTCTTCCACCGGGGACCCGGCCCATTTGCCCTTGGCCTCAATGCCCTGGAAGGTCAGGTAGCCGCCCACCATGATGAGGCCGCCGCCCGACTTCACATAATCGCGGATCGAATTCAGTCGGTTGGCCGTGGGAATTGACCGCACGAACGTATCGGGGTGGAGCAGCAGCGTGTTGGCGCCGATATCCGAGAGGATCACCGCGTCATAGGCGCTGAGCGCTTCGGGCGTTTGCGGAAACTCGCGCGGGGCGAGGTGGTTGGGCAGAAAATCCACCTGCCAGCCGCCCTGTTCCAGCGCGGCGCGCAGCCAGCGGACACCTTCATTGTATTCGGTGGTGGTGAAGCTGTCGAAACCCTTGGTGTGAATCGAGTGGGTCACCCAGGATTCACCGGCAATAAGAACTTTCTTGGTCATTTGAGATCCTTGCGGCGGGGAGCGCCGACCGATTGGCGGCGGATGAGGTCAACGGGCAGGCGGGTGAGCGCGGGGGGCTCCCGGCCTTCGAGCAGATCAAGCAGAAGCTGGAAGCCGCGCCGACCGATCAGTTCCACCGGTTGGCGGATGGCGGTCAGCGGGGGCGTGATCAGCGCGCCGAAAGCGGCATCGTCGAAGGCGATGAGCGACATGTCTTCGGGGACGACAATGCCCCGGTCGCGCAGCGCCAGGATCGCGCCCATGGCAAGATAATCCGATGAGGCGACAATCGCGGTCGG
Source organism: uncultured Hyphomicrobiales bacterium (assembly GCA_903828145.1). Taxonomy (GTDB): domain Bacteria; phylum Pseudomonadota; class Alphaproteobacteria; order Rhizobiales; family Devosiaceae; genus Devosia_A. Next base: position 351,884 of record CAIKKY010000007.1, read on the forward strand.
CGGCTCGGCCAGATCCAGCAGCCCCAGTGTCGCGAGCCGCGCATGGGCAGGCGCAAAGCTGCCGAACACCATATAGCCGGGAGGCAGCGTAATGCCGGCTTCGGCCATCGCCAGGCGGAAGCCCTCGCGCCGCTCTGTCACCGAAAACAGCCCTTCCGGCCCGCCCAGATAGGCAATCCGCCGGTGCCCGTGGTCTATGAGGTGGCGGGTCGCGAGCGCCATGCCCTCGCGATTTTCCACGAACAGCCGGGGCGCACTCGCCCCCGGCACGTCTTCGTCCATCACCACCACATTGCGGCGACGGCTGATCATATCGGCCAGTGCGCCATCATCGGGAATATTGGTCATCAGCAACAAGCCATCGACCTGCCGATCAACCAGACGCTGCAGCGACGCCAGTTCGCGGGCCCGATCTGATCGGGTCGAGGAAATGAAGACGGTATAGCCATGCCGGTCGGCCTCATCTTCTACGGCCGACGCGATTTCGGCGAAAAACGGCTCCCGGATTTCCGGAGCAACCAGCCCGATGGCGAAGCTCTTGCCGGTTGAAAGCCGCTGCGCCAGCACATTGGGCCGATAATCAAGAGCGGCTATAGCGGCATCGATCCGCTCGGCGGTGGCGGCGGGAAGCTCGATGCGCCGATTGAGGTAGCGCGACACGGTTGTCGGCGACACCCCCGCCTGCAGCGCAACATCATGGATCGTCGCCATTGGTGCTCCTCACCCTCTGCCCATCAGGCTAGATCAGGAAAACTGGTTTAGTAAAGCGGTTTCATAACCTGAGCCAGCCGGAGAACTCCGCCTACCAGACCACCTTATGCACCTTGCCCGTACTCACGTTGACAAAGCCCTCGGGGGCAAGCGGCGATGGTGCCACCAGCACCCAGGTCCAGGGCGCGCAGGTCAGGGTCGCGAACATCAGCCGCTCGGGAAAGCCGGGGTTCCAGCGCGGCCGGAAGGTGGGCTCGTACATCCAGTCTACCTCGGCACCAGCCGCGTAGAGGGCCTGCATGTCGACATCCAGCGCTTCGGCTGAGCGGTTGCTCATCAGCCCGCCAATCTCATAGCGCACGGTGGCGGTCACTTTGGCCCGATGCACCAGCGCCCAGCCGCCCTGTAGATCGGTGAGTGTATTCACCGCCTGTGCCATGGCGGCGTCCGATGAGCCCACAACCCAGATATTGTGCTTGTCATGGGCTACCGAGCAGGCGAGCGCCGTATCCGGGTCGCGCGGACCGCAGCCGCGCCAGAACATTTTCGCGGTTTTGCCCTCGCCCGAGAACCGGTCGACAATGGCGAACTTGGTGATGTTTTCAGACTCAAGCCGCTGCACCGCGCCGCCGACAACCGGCAGCTCCAGCGTGTAAAAATCCGGGTGCCAGTGGAAGGGCCGGATCACCGCGGCCTTCATGGTCTCGCGACCCGGTTCTGCCTTGATGGCAAAATCATCGGCCCCGAGCCGGCGCTGGATGTTGACGGTCTTCTGCGCCCAGGCGGGCCAGGTGATTTTGGGCACCTCGGCCGTGAAGCGCATCCCATCGGAAACCTGCCGCCCATCGGCCCACACCTTATTGATGGTGAGGGAGGTGAGATCGGACAGCAGCACGATATCGGCAAAGCGGCCCGGCGCTATCCCGCCCACCCAGGGCGTCAGCCGCATGTGGCGCGCCGGGTTGATCGTCGCGCACTGGATGGCAATTTCGGGCGCAAGCCCGGCCGCAATCGCGGCGCGGATGTTCCGGTCGGTTGCACCCGTGCGCAGGGTGTCCGACGCCGAGCGGTCATCGGTCGCAAAGGCCACCTGCGACCAATCCTCAAGGCCCCGCTCCAGCAGGCCTTTGACGATCTCATCGAGCGAATGGATGCGGATCTCGATGAACAGCCCGTGGCGCAGCTTGTCCCAGGCTTCCTCTGCGCTCATCATCTCGTGGTCCGAGGCGAGACCGGCCGCGGAAAAGGCGTTGATTTCGGGCAGGGTCCGTAGGCCCGCCCCATGGCCCTCCACCACGCCGCGCGCTGCGAACGTGGCTTCGATCATGCCCCAGAGCCGCGCATGCGAGGGGTTGTTCGGGTTGGAGACAGCAGGCCAATCCATCACTTCGTCGAGGCCGGTCACCATCAGGCTTTCGGCCATGAACGCGGCCTGTTCGGCCTTGCCGAAATAGCCGCCACCCCATTCATAGGCGGTGGGTGGCACGGCCGACCCCGGCTGCGGGAAAATTTTGAGTGGCGACCCGGCGCGGCGCGCCGTCAGCCAGAATTCAAGATTATGCGGCCCATCGACATTGGAAAATTCGTGGCTGGCCTCGCAGGTCCAGGTATTGCCGCGCGGCAGCACCAGCGCCGCTTCCCACTCGGGGGTGAGATGCGAGCTTTCAATGTGCTTGTGAACTTCGCCAAAGCCTGGCACCGCCAGCAGGTCGGGTTCGTGGTGCCGTTCGGCGACTGCTCCCGTATAGCTCCCCGCCGGGCCCACGAAGGCAATCCGGCGGCCCGATATCACGATCTCCTGGTCATCGAGCCAGGTGCGTGAATAGACATCCAGCAGGCGCCCCACGCGCAGCACCCGGTCAGCCGGAGCCCGGCCAAGGGCTACCGCCACCAGATGCTGGCGGATGCGCACGTCCTCCGGTGCTGAAATCAGCAGATCATCGGTCACGCGCCAAACTCCCATTTATCGCGCCACAGCGCGATCAGCCTGCGGGCGTTGCCGACAATCGCCGAAATGATGCGTTCGCCTTTTTCGGCGGTCGCCGGTCGGGGGTCACCGAAGACACCCGACGTGTTGAAGGCGGCCAACGGCAGGGGTTCAGACCCGAAAAGTGGCGGGAATTCGGGATATTCGGGTGCCGCAAGGTCCATGCGCACGGCATCGGGCGCCAGCGCCAGCATCATGGACGTTTCAATTTCGTCGGCATGATAAAAGCCCGGCCCGGCAGGCTTTGACTCTGCCACCTCGGCCGCCACGGCTTCGAGCCCCGGATAATCGAGGTGCAGCACCGAAAACCCTTCTTCCGCCAGCGTTCGGGCCGCCAGCGCGATGGGCTCGCGATTGCCGAAATGCCCGTTGAGCGTCACGAGGCCCAAAACGCCCATGCGCTGCAGGCCACGCCCGATATCGAGCATGCCTGAACGCAGCGTATCGGGCGAAAACGACAGCGTTCCCGCCCAGCCCTCCGCCGTCCACGCATCGCCATAGGCGAGCGCGGGCAGAAGGAACAGGCCCTCCGCCTCTGCCAGACGCCGGGCAATACCGGTCGCCAGCACCGTGTCGGTATCGAGCGGCAGATGGGCGCCGTGCTGCTCCATGGCGCCCACCGGCAGAATGGCAATCAGCCCGTTGTCGATGGCAGCCTCGATATCGGGCCACGCCGATGTGCTCGCGCTGATCATACCTGCCACCCCACGATGTCGAGTTGGGCCGAAGGGCTCAACTGCGCCAGAAGTTCAGCGGTAGAACGGGCATAATCCACCGCGCCACCAAGGCGCGTGCCGAGCGCGGCTGATCGGATGTCGTCGGGCTCATAGCCATGGGCGAGCAATGCCACCAATGCCGCCTGACCCGGGCTGATGCCGGGGTTGAACGCCACGCTTTCAACGGCGAAGCCACTCACGCGCTGACCATCTGCAAGGGTCAGCACCAGCGCACCGGGACAGTGTGAATAGGGCGACCAGCTCAGATTGCCCGCCTGGATCAGCGCCGCCGCTACGGGAGCCTCCAGGGAATTTTCAGCGAGCCGCAGGTTGTTGGTCGCGCCCGGTACAAATCCGGTTTCCCCAAGATAGCCGGGGTCGAACGGCCAGGGATAAAGCTCGGCCATGGTCAACCGGTGCCCCAGCGGGTCGATCAGCACCATGTCGCGCGATGCCGCAAATTCCGAGATATACTGGCGACAGTGGGCGCAGGGGTGTGCTTCGCCGAGCGCAATCGCGGCAATCGTCGTACCGCGCTGCGCGGCCCGGGTCATCACGAAGCCTTCGCCGTGAATGGTGGTGGCAAGCGTTGTGCCCGGCACTTCGACATTGCGACCGAGGATCAGATTGCCCGTCTCGCGTTCGAGCCCGATTGCCCCGACCATGAAGGCCGAAATCGGCGGCCGCGCCAAGGCCCGGGCCGCGCCAAGCCCCAGCAGCATCAGCTCTTCAATCGTGCGCAGCTGGTGTTGGGCCATCAGGCCCGCGACAATGGCGGCGGGGACAATCCCCCCGGCGTTAAGATCGGGTCGATGCGAGCCATGCGCCGCCGCCTCAGCCAGGCTCGAGGCGATGAGCGGACCCATGGTGCCTTCGAGCGCTGCAAGGCGTTGCGCCCGGTCTTTGTCGGCGGAAAAAGGGTTGTGGCTCACGAAAGGCCCTCAGATTTATACGCAATTCGATTTGACAAGCCCGTCACGTCTGGCGTTATCATCTCCCACTGTAAACCGGTTTACTGGACGAGGGTCAAATGGGTTCGACGCTTATCCACGGAGCCACCGTGCTGACCGTGGATGCCGAAAACCGTGTTTTCGAAGGCGGCTTTGTCGCTCTGCGCGATGGCCACATCAGCGCTGTGGGTCCGCGCGCGGCGCGGCCCGATCCGGGTGATTTCGACGAGGCTTTCGAGCTTGCGGGACATATCGTCATGCCCGGGCTTATCAACGCCCACACCCATTCGGCGATGATCCTGTTCCGGGGCCAGAGCGAAGGCCAGAGCCTGCTCACCATGGATGGCTGGTACAATTCCATCCGCGAGCCTGAACTCTCGATGACCGGGGCGGATGTGGGCCCTGCGGTGGCTCTCTCCTGCGCGGAAATGGCGCTGTCGGGCACAACAACATTTTGCGACCAGTATTTCTTTGCCGACGAGATTGCGGCGGGCGTGAAACAGGCGGGCCTGCGGGCTGTCATCGCCTATGGCATCGTGCAGTTGGGCGACAGGGAGAAGGGCGAGGCTGAACTCGCGAAGGCCACCGCTTTCCTCGAGCAGCAACGCTCGGCCGATGGCCGCGTCATCCCGTGGTTCGGCCCGCATGCACCCTATGTCGACAATACCGAAGATCTGCTGCGGGCCGAGGTCGAGGTCGCGAACCGCTTCGGCGTGGGCCTGCACCTCCATATGGCTGCGGGCCCTGAAGACAATGTGGAAACGCTGGAGCGCTATGGCCTCACCGCCACCGAGGCGCTCGAAAAGACCGGGTTTTTCAACACCCGCGTCCACGCTGCCCATTGCCTCGATCTGAGCGACAACGACATGCGCATCTTCGCGCGCAACACGGCGTCCGTCGCCTATTGCGCCACCGCCGGTCTGCGCTCGGGCCGCGAGGGCATGTGTCCGGCGGTCGGCCTGCGCCAGCTTGGCGTCACGGTCGCCCTCGGGACCGACAATGTTGCCGCCAATAATGCCTATGATATGGTCGCTGAAATGCGCGTCGCGGGGCTCGTGGCCTCGCATCGCGAGCGGCGGGCGCAGCCCCTGTCGAGCAAAGACCTGGTGCGTATGGCGACCATCGAAGGTGCTAGAGCGCTGGGGCTTGACCACGAGACGGGTAGCCTTGAAGCTGGCAAGGCCGCCGATGTGGCGGTTTTCGATTTGAGAGGGCCGGGCTATTCAGAAACTCCCGATCCCGAGACACTGCTTATTTACTCGGGCAGCGGGCGCGATCTGCGGCACCTTTGGGTCGCCGGAGAGCAGCTGGTGCGGGATCGTACGTTGACCCGTCGCCCCTATGATGAAATTCGGCGGGACTATTCGGCCACCTACGCGGATTTCTGGGCCCGCGTGGCCGCCGCCAAAACGGCCAAAACCACGAAAGAAGTTGTCTGATTGACCAAACGTAAGTTCATTTTTGATAGCGACGGCGGCGTGGATGACGCGCAGGCGCTGATTTTGCTCGTGGCCAATGGCCGCACACCCGATCTCATTACCACCGTGTTTGGCAATGTCGGCATGGACCAGGCCACCACCAATCTGCTGGCTGTCTGTGCCATGCTGGGGGTCGATGTCCCGGTGCACAAGGGCGCTGACCGCCCGCTGACCCAGCCGATCATCGATGCCAAATATGTGCATGGCGACGATGGTCTTGGGGGCGCGCGCCGCCCGGCCAAACAGGCCCTGCCCACATCCGACGATGCCATTGGGGTGCTGCGCCAGACCTTCCGCGATGCGGCGTCAAAGGGTGAGCGCGTCGATATTCTGATGATCGGGCCGCTGACCAATCTGGCGCTGGCGCTTCGGCTCGAACCCAACATCATCGATGGCATCGGCACGCTGTTCATCATGGGCGGCAATGTCTATGGCCGGGGCAACACCACGCCGGCCGCAGAATTCAACATCTATGCCGACCCCGAAGGGGCGCATGTGGTGCTGACCGCGGGGATCGAAACCATAATCGTGCCGTGGGAGCCCTGCACCACCCACTTCATGGAAGGGCCGCGCGTCGATGCGCTGTTCGATGGCATTCCGTCGTCGCCGCTGCGTGACTTTTCACATGCCCTCGCCAACCATGCGCGTCAGAATGGCATTCGTCGCGGCCAGCCCGACCGGTTCCTCTACGTCGATCCGCTGGCGGCTGCCGTGATCCTTGATCCGGCCATGGTCACCAAATCGATCAAAGCTTCTTCGAGCGTTGTGCTGTCGCCGGGCATTGCCCGCGGCATGACGCTTGTCGATCCCTCGGGGCGCCTTGGCACCCCGATGATTACGTTCGTCGAGGAGGTCGACATCAAGAAGGTCGACGCCCTCTACGCCGTATCCGCCGCCTACACCCCACCGCAGCAATAATGCAAACAGGAGTGCGTATGTCTTTCATCAATAAAATGGGCAAAGCCGCCGCTGGCCTCGTGCTGTCGGCCTCGCTGATGGCTGGCGCCGCGACCACCGTGGTTGCCGCCGAATACACCAAGGAAAACCCGCTGAAGGTCGCCCTGGTTCTCCATGGCACCCTCGGCGACAAGTCGTTCTTCGACTCTGCCGCTGCTGGCATGACCAAGGCCGAAGCCGAGCTGCCGGTGAGCGTCAAGATCATCGAAGCCGGTTACGACCGTTCGAAGTGGCAGCCGGCCCTCGCCGACGCCGCTGATTCGGGCTACGATGTTGTTATCGCTGGTACTTTCGATATGACCGGCTACATCACCGAGCTGGCCACCCAGTACCCGGACGTCAAGTTCATCGATTTCGACGATGCACCTGACTACACCAAGTGCGAGTGCAAGAACGTACTCGGCGTGATGTACGGCACCTCGACCGCTGGCTACCTGGCCGGCTACGCCGCTGCCAAGCTGTCGAAGACTGGCGTTCTCGCCACCATCCTCGGCATGGAATTCCCGACCGTCACCGATTTCAAGACCGGTTTCGATCAGGGTGCCAAGGCCGCGAATGCCGATATCCAGATCCTGAACTCGACCGCTGGTACCTTCTCGGATCCGGCCAAGGGCAAGGAAATCGCGCTGGCTCAGCTGAACCAGAATGCCGACGTGATCTTCCCGATCGCGGGCAGCACCGGTATTGGCGCTCTGCAGGCCGTGAAAGAAGCGGGCGGCGGCAAGCTGGCCGTTGGCGTGGATAGCGACCAGGCGACCATTTTCGCCGAATCCGACGCAGCCCAGGCCGATGTCATCTTCACCTCGGTGGAGAAGAAGGTTGGCGAGTCGCTGTTCCTCGCGCTCAAGGGCACCATCGATGGCTCGCAGGAATACGGCAAGCGTATCCTGCTCGGCCTGAAGGACGGCGCCGTGGGCATCTCGAAGAACGCCTACTACGAAAAGCTTGTGCCGGCTGACCTCCGCGCCGAGATCGACGCTATCGAAGCCAAGATCATTTCGGGCGAAATCCAGGTCAACACCGACATGAAGTAATGTCGTGGAGCCCCGCGGCGTGCCGTGGGGCTCCGTTTCTTTTTTGGGCGCATGTCTAGCGCGGGGGGCCGCAAATGGCGCTTCTTGAAGCGATTGGGATCGGCAAGACCTATCCCGGTGGCGTTGTGGCGAACGATGGTGTCAATCTCACCATCGAACGGGGCGAAGTTCACGCCGTTGTCGGCGAAAACGGCGCCGGTAAATCAACGCTGATGAAAATCCTGTTTGGCATTGAGCAGCCGAATGCCGGCCGTCTCGTGCTCGACGGTAAGGACGTGCGTTTTGCCCGGCCGCGTGAGGCCATCGATTCCGGGATCGGCATGGTGTTCCAGCACTTCTCGCTCGTGCCCAGCTTCTCGGTCTATGAAAACGTGGTGATGGGCTCCGAGCCGCGCTCCGGCATCCGCTTTGATCGCAAGAAGGCGATCGCGGAGGTGCAGGCTCTCTCCGATAAATTCAAGCTGCATGTCGATCCGTTGCCGCCCGTGGGTGCGCTGCCCGTCGGCCAGCAGCAGCGCGTCGAAATCCTCAAGGCGCTGTATCGCGATGCGCGCATCCTCATCCTCGACGAGCCGACCGCCGTGCTCGCGCCGCAGGAAGTGCAGGAGCTGTTCGTCGCCATCCGCTCGCTGGTGGCGCAGGGCCATACGGTCATCTTCATTGCGCACAAGCTGCCCGAAGTTCTCGAAATTTCCGACACCATCACCGTCATGCGCCAGGGCAGGACGGTGGGTCAGGTACGCTCCAAAGACGTGACCGAAGACAGCCTTGCCGCCATGATGGTGGGGCGTGAAGTGGTGCTGCGGGTTGATCGCAAGCCCACCGACCAGAGCCAGCGCGTGGCCGAGGTGCGGGGCCTCCGCGTCGTGAATGCGCGCGGCACCGAAGTGGTGCAGGGCATCGATCTCACGGTCCATGCGGGCGAAACGGTTGGTCTCGTCGGCGTTGAAGGCAATGGCCAGGCCGAAACGCTTGAGGCCATCGCCGGCCTCCGCGCCATTACCGCCGGAACCATCGCACTCTCCGGCGAACCGATTACCGGCATGAGCGTGCTTGATCGCCGCAGCCGGGGGCTGGCCTCTATCCCTGAAGACCGGATCGCGCGCGGCCTCGCTCCCGGCGCGACCGTCGCTGAAAATCTGGTCGCCACGCGGCTCGATGAGCCGCGGTTCGTGCGCAGTGGCCTTCTGGATCTCAAGGCCATCCGCCTCTCGGCCGAAAAGCTTATTGAGCGCTTCTCGATCCGCGTCGGTGGCCCGAATTATGAAGTTGCCACCCTGTCGGGCGGCAATATGCAGAAGGTCGTGGTCGCCCGCGAATTGAGCGAGCAGCCGAAGCTCCTGCTGGTCAACCAGCCGACACGCGGCGTCGATCTCGGCGCGACCCAGTTCATCTGGCGCACCATCACCGATGCCCGCGATGAGGGCGCTGCCGTGCTGCTGAGTTCAGCGGACCTGCACGAACTGCTGGCCCTCAGCGATCGTCTGATGGTGTTCTACCATGGCGAAATCGTCGCGGCCTTCACCAACACCCCGGACCTCACGCCGGAAACCCTCGGGACTTACATGCTCGGGCTGGCCCGGCAAACGCCGGAAGACATGAAGGGTGCGCTGAAATGAGCGGCAATGTTCCCACCATAGACGAAAACTCACGCTGGGCCGCGTTCCGGCGTGAAGTGGGGCGGGCGCTCGGGGCGGCCATCATGGCGCTGATCGTGGCGTTCATCGTTGTGCTCTTCACCTCGAAGACGCCGCTCGATGCCATGATGCAGTTGCTGACCGCTCCGGCCTCCAAGCCCCGCACCATCGGCTTGTGGATCGATGACGCAGCCAAGCTGACCGTAACCGGTCTGGCCTTCTCTCTCGTGTTTCAGGCCCGCCAATTTGCGATGGGCGTGCAGGGGCAGGTCTATATCGGCGCCATCGCGACGTCTTATGTGGTGCTCGGGCCGCTGGGGTCCACCTGGGCGGCCATTCCGCTCGGGCTGACGGCCGCCATGCTGGCCGGTGCGATCTATGGTTTCCTGCCCGGCATCGCCAAGGCGCGCCTCGGCGCCAACGAAATCGTGTCGTCGCTCATGCTCAACTACATCGCCATTGAGCTGTGTAACCTGCTGATGCGGACCGATTTGCCCAAGGCCAGTGCAGGCGTCCTCACCTCGGTTGATTTCCCCAAGGAAGCGGTGTTCCCGCCTCTGATCCCCAATACCCGGCTCGATCTGGGCATTGGTCTCGCCATCATCGCCGTCGTGGTGGTCTGGTTTGCGCTCTATCGCACGGCCTGGGGCCTCAAGCTCCGGCTTGTGGGCCACAACGCCAAGTTCGCCGAATATGCCGGTATCCGCCCGACGTTCATCATGGTGTCGGCCATGGCCGCGTCAGGCGCCCTCGGCGGGCTCCTCGGGGCCATGTTCGTGCAGGGGCAGACCTACGGCAAGCTGACCGTGCTGTTTGAAGGCGGCATCGCGTTCGAAGGAATCCTCGTGGCCATTGTCGCCCGCAGCCGCCCGCTGGCGGTGCCCATCGTGGCCCTCGCCTATGGCTACCTCAGGCAGGGCGCGCAATTGATGAACATCCGCACCGATGTGCCCGCCGAAGTGATCGGTGTCGTTACGGCGATCATCATCCTGCTCGTGTCCTCGTCCTTCTCGCTCAACTTCATCACCCGCCTGTTCCGGCGGCGTGACAGGGCGACCAGTGTTCCGGCCGGGAGTGTCGTGAAATGACGGAACTTCTCATCACCATTATCTCGACCGGGTTCTTTGCCACGGTCATTCGAACCACCACGCCGCTGCTGCTGGCCACCCTGGGCGGCCTCATTGCCGATCTATCCGGCGCGCTCAATGTGGCGCTCGAAGGCATGATGCTCATCGGGTGTCTCACCGCCGTCATCGTGTCGGTCTATGCGCCCTGGTACGTTGCTGTTCTCTCCGGCGTGGGCGCCGGTGCGCTGCTCGGGCTGCTCATGGCGTTCTTTGCCTACCGGCTGAAGGCGGATATCATCCTCGTGGGCTTCGCCATCAACATCCTGGCGGCGGGCGGCACGGTGTTTGCGCTGGCCCTCGCCACGGGCGGCGACAAGGGCACATCCATCAACCTGCAGTCGCAGGCCATCCCGCCGGTGGACCTGACCTTCCTCAGCGGCATCCCGATCATTGGGCCAACGCTGTCGGCCATGCTGACCGGCCAATCCGTTGTCACCTGGATCGCGGCATTCCTTGTGTTCGCCATCTGGTACTTCCTCTACCGCACCCCCTGGGGCCTGTGGTTGCGCGGCGTAGGCGAATATCCGGCGGCTCCCGAGGCCGCAGGCATTCCGGTCACCAAAGTGCGCACCTGGAGCCTGGTGGTGTCCGGGGCGCTGGCCGGCCTCGGCGGCGCGCAGCTTGCCATGTTCAACTATGTGGGCTTCACCCGCGACATGACCGGCGGTCGTGGCTTCATCGCGCTGGGCGCGGTGCTGCTCGGGGCGCGTCACCCGGTTGGAGCAACCATTGCGGCGCTGCTCTTCGGCGCCTTCGACGCCTTCGCCATCGTGCTGCCGGGCCTCTACAACTGGATGCCGTCGGAGCTTATCCGCATGATCCCCTTCATCGTCACCATCGTGGCGTTGATCAGCTTCTCGGTGCGGGCGCAGCGGGCTCTGGCGCTGCGCGGCGTGCAGTAAAGCGGGGCTTCAGTCCTGAAACAGCAACGGGGGGCCAGGCCCCCCGTTTTCATATCTGGGGTCCGGTTTTACGCGAGCATCGCGGCGGCGATCTTCAGGATTTCGCGGAAAGCCGTCATATCGGTAAGTTCGGCGCCGGCGGGCGCATTGCCCACAACCACGCTGCCGCCCCGGTTCACCACACCGCCATGCATCATCAGATTGTCGATCATGTCGGTATCTTCAATCAGCATCCCATCGGGTCCGCGCGGCAGGCCGCGCGCGTCGCGCCACATCTCGCCGTTGAAATAGGCCAGCGTGCGCGTCGCGTGGTCAGCCTGCACATTCGTATAGGCGAAGGCAGGTTTGTTCTGCGCGCACATGAACCCGAGTTCGAAGCAGGTGCCGGTGTCCGCCGCAATGCCTCGGAACGGGGTGAGGTTGGCGATGATCGCATCGGCCCGGTTCATCAGCAGCTCGTCGATCTTGCTGATTTCAAGCCCCAGCTCGAACTTGGTCGGCATGTGCGGGATGCTGAGATCACCCGGCGAAATCGGCACCAGCCCGGCCTCCCGTGTCAGCGCGATTTTCAGGTCGAGGATTTCCCGCGCATTATCGAGGAAGACTTCCGGGCCGGCGAGATAAACGGATTTGGGCATCATGCGTGTCCTGCAACTTGGCTGCCCGACACATAGACGCGGGCGATATTGGGGCGGGTGGCGGTGTAGAGAATGGGCTCGATCAGCTGGGACGGGTCGGTCTCGCCAAAACGACGAATGGTGCCATCCGGCGCATCGGGGTCAATGACCAGCGCGTCGAACTGGTAGCCCGGCCGAAACAGCCCGATGGGCAGATCGAGCGCATTGCCGCCCCCGGCGGTGGCGAGGTGGAACGCCGTCAGCATATCGACGCGTGACTGCGGCACGCCGCGCGTGCTGGCGGGCTCAGTGGCATCCACGCCGTCCTCCAGCATCCGCGACGCCTGAACCGTAGCCCGACACGCCTCCAGCATCGAGCCCGAGGGTCCGCCCGAAATATCGGTGCCCAGCCCGACATTGAGGCCCTTATCCAGGGCCCGCCGCAGCGGAAACACCGCATTGCCGAAATACATGTTGGAGAGGGCGCAATGGGCAATGCCCGTGCCGCGCGATTGCACGATTGCCATATCGCTGTCGCTCAAAAACACCGAATGCGCCAGCACCGAGCGCCGCGTGAGAAGCCCGAACCGGTCGAGCGCCTCGGCATCCGACATGCCGTAGCGGGCCATCACATGCCCATGCGCCCAATCGCTTTCCGAGCAATGCGTCTGCACATGGCAGTCACAGTCGGCGGCCAGCTTGCCCAGCCCCGCAAGTGCTGCATCGGTGCAGGAGGGGATGAATCGCGGCGTGACCACGGGCAGCACACGATCATTGTCGGGCAGGGCGCGCACCGCGTCGATAAAGGCCCGGGTCTCGCTGATCGCGGCCTCGGGCGAGGCATCGCGGTAATCCGCCGGGCAGGCAGCCGGATCATCCATCGCCACCTTGCCCACCAGGGCACGCTGGCCCTTGTCGAGACAGATCTCCGCCAGGAGGAGGCTCGCCTCTCGGTGGACCGTCGCGAAATAGAGCGCCGTGGTCGTGCCCGAGGCCAGAAGGTCATCGACCAGCACCGTGTAGCGCGTCCGCGCGAAATCCGGGTCGGCATAGGCCGCCTCGAGCGGGAACGTATGCTGCCCGAGCCAGACCTCGAGCGGAACATCGAGTGCCCGCCCCAGCTGCGGATATTGCGGTGCGTGGATGTGAAGGTCCACCAGCCCCGGAATCACCACCTGCCCGGCGGGCAGGGTCATAAGGTCGGAGCGCTGCGCGAGCCGCTCATGGTCGGGCTCGCCGGGCCGCGCCACCAGCCGGATGTTACCCTCGGCGCCAATGAGCAGGATCGCATCGGCCAACACCTCGAGCGCGCCGCGCTCGGGGGCATGGACGAAAGTGCCCCGTACGGGATGGCCGCGCAGCGCCGTCACCACACGACCGGCCGCTGTTCACCCGTGCGGACATTCACAAAGCCCTGCGGACAGGCCGGTGTCGGCGCAACCAGCACCCAGGTCCACGGGCTGCAGGTCAGCGTGGCGAACTTCAGGAATTCGGGGAAGCCCGGCTTCCACAGGTTCAGCGCAGCGGGCTTGTACATCCACTCCACCGCCTCGGCGGCCTTATAGAAAGCCTGCATCTCGCGGTTAAATTCATCAGCGGTGCGCGCCATCATCAGCCCGCCGATTTCGAAGCGCACTTCGGCGACAATCTCGCCCTTGTGCACCAGCACCCAGCCGCCATCCATCTCCTGCAGGCGGTTGACCGCCTTGGCCATGGCCGCATCGGATGACCCGATGCACCAGACATTGTGGCTATCATGCGCCACCGACGAGCAGAGCGCAGTATCGGGGTCGGCCGGGCCGCAGCCCGTCCAGAACATGGTGGAGACCGCACCATCGCCGCGATAGCGGTCGATCACCGCCCATTTGGTGATCATGCGGGCCACGTCGCGCTGCACCTCGCCATGGTCGACCGGCAGGGTTTCGGTGAGGTAGTCTTCGTTCCAGTGGAACGGCCGCAGGACTGCGGCCTCCATGGTCGTGCGGCCCGGCGCGGCCTTGATGGCGAAATCGGCGGCGCTCAAGGTGCGCCCGATATTCATGGTCTTCTTCGCCCAATCCGGCCAATCCAGCGCCGTCTCGGGCCCGAGGAATTTTTTGCCGTCGCTCATCAGCCGTCCATCGGCATAGACATGCTTGATCGAGAGCGTCTGCACATCATCGAGCAGCACGATATCGGCGTAGCGGCCGGGGGCAATGCTGCCCACCCACTGCTCGATCCGCATATGCCGCGCCGGGTTGATGGTCGCGCATTGAATGGCGATTTCGGGCGCCAGCCCATAGCTGATGGCGAGCCGCACATTATGGTCTGAGGCGCCGGTTTCGAGCGTTTCGGTCGCGCTGCGGTCATCGGTGGTGAACGCGATGTTCGACCAGTCTGCCAGCCCGCGCTCCAACAGACCCGGCAGAATGACATCGTAGGAGAACGGGCGAAGTTCCGTGAAAATCCCGTGCGTCAGCCGCTGCCAGGCTTCTTCCATCGCCCAGACTTCATGGTCGGATGAGATCCCGGCCGCCGCGAAGGCGCTCAGATCATGCGGATCAATCAGGCCCGAGCCATGCCCTTCCACGACGCCGCGCATTTCCATGGTGGCACCGATCATGCCCCACATGCGCTGGTAGCCCGGGTTTTCGGGGTTCCAGACCGAGGGCCAGTCCATCACTTCATCAAGCGCCACAACGCTCATGTCGCTTTGCAAAAAGCCCTTCTGTTCCTCATAACCGTAATAGCCGCCGGATTCTTCCCACGCGCTCGGCGGCACTGCCGATCCGGGCTGGATGAAGATCTTCAGCGTCGATCCTTCGCGGCGCGCCTTTTGCCAGAATTCGGTATTTTTCGGCCCGTTCACATTAGCAAATTCGTGGCTCGCCTCGCAGGTCCAGGTATTGCCGCGCGGGATCACCAGCGCCGCCTCGAATTCAGGGGTGAGGTGGGTCGATTCAATGTGCTTGTGCACTTCGCCAAAGCCCGGCACGGCCGACAGGTGCGGATAGCTCACCCGCGCCTTTACCTCGCCCTTGTAGCTGCCCCTGGGGCCGACATAGGCAATGCGCCGCCCGGAGACGATGATTTCCTGATCGTCCACCCAGACACGCGCATAGACGGCGAGCATGCGCCCCACCTCTATCGCGAGATCGGCGGGGCGTTTGCCCAGTGCCACCAGCGTCAAATGCTGGCGGATCGCCACTTCGTCGTGTGGGTTAAGGATCAGATCATCCGGTTGTTGCATTCGGGCCCCCTGCGGAATGAGGCCAGTAAAGCGGTTTACAAAGCCGGAATCAATGGGTGCGCTGCGCCCTAAAACAGATCAAGCTGACCACCACCACCCCCGCCAGCGGCTTTCGCCTTGGGCGGCTGTGGGGCCGGGGTCTCGTCGTCATTATCCTCAAGCGGGTGGATCAGGTCCGGCCCCTCGGATTTGGTCGAGCCCACGGCCTTACCCACCCGATAGGCCAGGAGCGTGCCCAGGGGGGGCGCGTGGCAAAGCTCGGCGGCGGCCTTGCCGTTGACGGTGCCCGTATCGAGCCAGGCGTCCACGGCGTCCTTGTCCATCAGCACGGCGGGCATGCGATCATGCACCGATGACAGGTCGAGATTAGGCGTCACCGTGACGATGCAGGCCGTATCCACCTCCTCGCCCTGCGCGCCTGACCAGTGTGAATAAAGGCCCGCCATGCTCATCGTCTCGCCATCGGCGCGGGTAATGAAATAGGGGCGTTTTTTGCCGTCCGGGCCGGTCATCCATTCATAATAGCCCAGCGCCGGGACCACGCAGCGCGAATGCTTCACCGCATCGCGAAAGCTCGGCTTTTCGGCCATGGTTTCGGCCCGCGCATTAATGAGCAGCGAGAATTCGCGCGGGTCTTTCACCCAGCCGGGCACATAGCCCCAGCGCACCAGCTGCGCCGTCCGCTGTCCATGCTCCTGCCACACCACGCCAATCGGCTGTGTCGGCTGGATGTTATAGCGCGGCGGCATGTCGAGCCGGTTGAGCAAGCCATAAAGCTGCTGCAAGGCCTCGGGCGGCAATACCGCTGCATAGCGTCCGCACATGGCTGGCCCCTTCGGTTGAAAGCCCGGCCAATCTGGCCCGTCGAGCCCCCGCTTTCAAGGGCAGTGTCGCTTTCCGCCCAGCGGCCCTTGTCGAAAATTGGCGCCAGGCGCAAATATCGCCGCATAAGAAGAGGCCCGTTTCCCATGCAGACCTATGCCGCCAGTGTTGCCCTGTTCCGCGAGGACTATGTGCTGTTGATCCAGCGCGCCCATAAGCCGGCCCAGGGACTCTGGACCCTGCCCGGCGGACGGCTGGAACCCGGTGAAACATCCGAACAGGCCGCGCGGCGCGAATTGACCGAAGAAACCGGCTTTACGGCAGACCGCCTGCTGCCGGTTCGTCGCATCAGCGTGGGCGAGGTCGGCGGCCTGACGCTCGATGTCTTTGTCGCCACCGACTTCTCCGGCGCGCCAGCCTTTTCCGATGAGGTGGCCAATCACCGTTGGGTGAAGCGTGCCGATCTGCGCGGGCTGCAGACAACGGAAGGTCTAGCCTCGATCCTCGATGATGCCGTGGCCGTGCTGGCCCAGGGTTGAGGCCGGGGTCTGTCTCGGCTACCAAGAGCGGATGCGCGCTCTCGCCCGATCCCTGCTGGTCTTCAGTCTGCTCTGCGCCAGCCCGGCGCTGGCGGTCGATCCGCCGTATCAGGCCCAGATGCAGCGGCTGGTTGAGATACTCGGCAGCCTGTACTTTCTGGAGCCGCTGTGTCGGCCCAAGGTCAGTGCCGATTGGCGGGCCGAGGCCGGCGACCTGATCAACCGGGACGACCCCGATGATGACCGCCGCCAACGCCTTAACGGTGCCTTCAACCAGGGCTACACCGGCTACGCGCGGCTCTATACGGTGTGCACGATTTCGGCCGATAGCGCCCTGAGTCGCCTGCTCAACGAGGCCGAGCGGCTCGCGCGGGACATTCACACCAAGTTCGCTGAGTAATTTGCCAAATCTTAACGCAAATTGACTCGTCCGAATTAACCCTTTGTGAAGGTCTTGGCTTCCCCAGCGCGGCTTTCATGCTAGGGCCAAGCCCATGAAACTGAGCAAGATATTCAGCGCCGTAGCCGGCCTCGACCTCTCCACCGCCGCCGACCGCGCGGACCGCGAAGCTGCGCTCGAATACGTGGCCGACGCGTGGAATGCGGCCGAAGAAGACGGGCTCATGCCCGAGGCGCTGTCGCATGCCTCGCTGTTCGCCGCGCTCACCGCCCTGGTTGAGCAGCACGGCGAACAGGCCACCGCCGATTTCATCGCCACCCTGCCGGATCGCATTCGCTCAGGCGATTACAACCTAACCCATTCGCTGCAGTAATCACAGCGTCTCGACAAAGCGCATCGGCAAACCCTGCGCCGGGGCCACGAGGTCATTCTCCCACATCACCCGGTGCCCGCGCACGATGGTACCGACCGGCCAGCCGATCACGCGCTTGCCATGGTAGGGCGTCCAGTTGGACCGGCTGCGAATCCACTCATCGGTAATTGTCATTTCGCGCTTCAGGTCGACAATGGTCAGGTCTGCGTCATAGCCCGCCGCAATGCGCCCCTTATTGGCAATACCGAAAATCCGGTTGGGCCCGTGGCTGGTCAGATCGACGAGCCGCTGCAGGGTCAACCGCCCGTGTGCCACATGGTCGAGCATGATCGGCACCAGGGTCTGCACCCCGGTCATGCCCGAATGCGATTGCGGATAAGGATGCAGCTTTTCCTCGCGCGTATGGGGCGCGTGATCAGACCCGAGCACATCCACCGTGCCGTTCAGCAGGCCGTCCCAGAGCACCGCCTGGTGCGCCTTGCTGCGCACCGGGGGGTTCATCTGCACAAATGTGCCCAGCGTCTGGTAAGCGCTGTCATCGAGCGTCAGGTGGTGTGGGGTGACTTCAACCGTCGCCACATCCTTATGGGCCGCAAGGAACAGCATTTCCTCGGCGGTAGAGATATGCAGCACGTGAATGCGCTTGCCGGTCTTCCGCGCCAGCGCCACCAGCCGCCGTGTTGAGAGCATCGCCGCCTCAGCGTCGCGCCATACCGGGTGCGATGAGGCATCGCCGGGTACCCGCAGGCCTTTGCGCTCTTCCAGCCGGAATTCATCCTCGGAATGGAAGGCGGCCCGGCGCGTGATGGCGCGGAGAATGGCCTCGACCCCATCATCGTCCTTCACCAGCAGGCTACCGGTCGATGAACCCATGAACACTTTCACTCCGGCACAGCCCGGTAGTCGTTCAAGCTGGGCCAGCTCGCCCACATTGTCGTGGGTGCCACCAATGTAGAACGCGAAATCGCAATGCATGCGCCGCGTACCGAGCCGGATCTTCTCTTCAAAAGTCTCGCGGCTGGTGGTCAGCGGGTTGGTGTTGGGCATTTCGAAGACGCCGGTCACGCCACCCATGACGGCCGCCAGTGAACCGCTTTCAAGGTCTTCCTTATGGGTCAGGCCCGGCTCGCGGAAATGCACCTGCGTGTCGATCACGCCGGGCAATATGTGCAGCCCGGTGCAATCGACCACCTCAGCTGCCTCCGCAGCAGGCAGGCTGGACCCCAGCGCCACGATGCGGCCATCGACCACCCCGATGTCGCCCAAAGCGACGCCATCGTGATTGACGATGGTGCCATTCTTGAAGATCACGTCATAGTGCGGCATTGCTCGCTCCCAACTTCCCTCCGGGTGTAACGGATGACCCCGATGCCATCAATGCTGAGACCGTCGCGCCTGCCCCTCCGTATCGCCGGGCCCGATGCGCCCAAATTCCTGTTCGACGTGCTGACGGCCCGAATCAGACCCGAGCCCGGGCCGGGCTTCTGGTGGGCGCTGCTTTCCCCGCAGGGCAAGATCCAGGCCGAGGGCCTGTGCAGCTGGGTTGATGATGCCTTCATGCTCGATGTGGCGACAGGCGTTGCCGATGCTTTCATCAGAAAGCTCGGGCTGTACAAGCTGCGGGCTGCGCTCGAAATCAAATCACTGGCTGACAGCCATGTCGTCGGCTGGTCGCGTGACGGTCTTGATCCGCGCGGTGCCGGTCTTGGTGGCCGCGTGATTGCGCCCCGCGCTGAGGCGGCAGACTGGGCCGATGGCGAAGCGGCCTTCCGGGCCGCCCGGCTCGCGTTCGGGCTCATGGAACTGGGCCCGGATTTCGCGCCCGATAGCGCCTTTCCGCACGATATCGGCATGGATGTGCTGGGCGGCGTGGATTTCAACAAAGGCTGCTACATCGGGCAGGAAGTGGTCTCACGCATGCAGCATCGCGGCACCGCAAGGCGTCGCCCGGTGCTTGTCGAGGGCCTGCCGCACGGCACCGCCGCCTTTGCCCCGGTCATGGTTGGCACCCGGGAAGCGGGCACAATCGGTACGCCGGAGGGCGGCATCGCAGTCGCCAGCATCCGGCTCGACCGCGTCCCCGATGCCGGGGCCGCAACGGTCGCCGGTCAGCCGGTGCGTCTGCGTCTTCCCGATTGGGCGCCATACCGGTTTGGTGAAACGCCGGTTGAGGACGAGGCGTCCCCGACGCCCTAGATTTTCGAATCAGGTCGCGCCCTGTAGTTTCGCGGGCATCCGCCGGAGATCACGTATGGCCCCCACCCAACCGCGCGCCTGGCAGCGCATGCTTTCCGGCCGCCGGCTCGATCTGCTTGATCCCTCGCCGCTTGATGTCGAGCTGTCTGACATTGCCCATGGGCTCGCCCGTGTGGCGCGGTGGAACGGCCAGACCCTTGGCGACTATCCGTTTTCGGTGGCGCAGCATTCGGTGCTGGTGCTGGAGCTGTTCCGGGCAATGAACCCGGCCGCCCCCGAGCGCGATCAGCTCTACACCGTGCTGCACGATGCGCCCGAATATGTGATGGGCGACATTATCTCGCCCTTCAAAGCGGCTATGGGCGGCAATTACAAAGAGGTCGAGGCGCGCCTGCTGAGCGCGGTGCACCTCAGGTTTTCGCTCCCCGCTTTGCCGGGGTCAGGCATTGGCAAAACCATCAAGCGGGCCGACCGCGAAGCTGCCTATATTGAAGCTGTGCATCTTGCCGGGTTTGAAATCGACGAAGCCCGCCGGTTTTTCGGCGAACCCTCGGTGCCGCTATTCGAGTTTGAGCCTTTCGAGCGCCTGATCCGACCCTGGCCGACGCGCGAGGCGTTTGATCGTTTTGTCAGCGAGGTCGAAACCCTGGCCGCTCGAGTTTGATCTCTTAAGGTAGGGTTAACGGCTGTTTCATTTTGACACGCCCGTGGCGGCATAGGTTAACTCCCGGTAAACACTTAACCGGGGGCCACCGTGCCGAAACTGAGACTCTGGTCAGCCCTCATGGGCGGGGCGCTGCCTTTGGCGCTGCTGCTGCCCGCACCATCCGATGCCGGGGTGGAACTGCCCGCCTCGGCCCGCGACCTCAACCGGCAGATTCTTGCTGCTGTGCAGTCCAGTTCAGAGCGTGAAACGCACGCGCATCAACCGTCTGCGACTATCGTAAAAATCGGCTTTGGCCAGGTGGATCGGGTGACCGTCGTGGCGGGGCGGTCGTCCGATACGCTCGGCAACCCCCGGTTCCGCTTTCCTGTTGACCGGACTGCCGGGGACGACGGCCTGTTTGTCCTTGAGGGCGGCCACTGGCAGTGGCGGCTTGTCCGCTCGGCCCAATCCATCAGCCTCATCGACTGATCGGGGCCACAGCCCCGATCAGTGCAGTTCAGTCAGTCTCAGAACTTCTTCGGTGCGCCTTCAGCGACGCTCGATCCGCCAATGCTGACCTGGCGGATGGTGAGCGCAAACTCGCTGCGGCCATCAGGCAGGAAGCGGAACACGCCATCGCGGCCACTGAACCCGGCGGCGTTGGTGAGCAGCGTGCGATCATAGCGCGGCGTACCATTGGCGAGGGCCTTGGCATTGGCAAGGATCGTCGCCGTATAGGCCAGCGTCGCGAGGGGATGCGGTGCCGAGCCGAACCGGGTCTGGTATTCGGCGCTCAGGGCCATCAGGCCGGCATCGTCGAGCGCCGGGAAAATGGCGCCCGCAAGGCTGGTCGTATTGCCAATGGTGGCATCGGTCGCCCAATCGGACGAGCCGACAAGCTGCACCGTGCCCGGCTGGATACCGGCTTCCTGAAGCATATTGCCAAAGCTCGGCGCGGTCGCCCGATCCGGAATGAACAGCGAGTCGATCTGTCCCTGCTGCAGCAGCGGCGTCAGCTGCGCGATAATGGCGCGGGCCTCGGCTTCGTTCGAGAAATTGTAGATCGCCCGGGCCTGCAGACCAAGATCAGCCATGGTCTGCTGGAACGCACCCTGCTGCAACCGGCCGAAATCATTGTTCGGGAAAATGCCCGCGAACGCCTTCTTGCCCAGCTTCTGGGCATAGTTCATCGAGCGCTTCACTTCGGTTTCCGGCAGCACGTTGAGCAGGAACACGCCGGCCGATGCGGCACCCGGATTGTTCGAGAAGGCAATGACATTGACGCCCGACTGCCGGGCGGCATCGCCGACGACGGTCACCTGGTCGGCGCGCAGCGGCCCGAGGATGAGACTGGCGCCTTCGGCCAGCGCCTGTTGCGCCGCACTCGAAGCACCCAGCGCGTTCGCACCGGAATCTTTGATGACGAGGGTGATGTTTTCGCCAAGGTTCGGGTTGGACTTCACAAAATCCATCGCCAGTTCGGCGGCATTCGCCATGGAATTACCCACAGCCGACAGCGTTGCATCGCCCGAGAGCGGCAGAAGCAGCGCCACTTTCACCGGGCCCGCCCCAATGGTCTTGCCCGAAAGCGTGGCCGCAGGACCCGCGTCAGCCTTGTTGCCTGCAGGCGCACCGCCCCCGAGGAACGAAAATCCGCCCGGCGAACAGGCCGAAATCAGGCCGGTCATCACCAGCGCCAGACCTGCCAGACCAAGCCGCTTTGCCGTGTTGCGCTTCGAAATGTCCACTTTGACCTCTTGCCCCAGATCGTTTCGGGCTCCATGCCCAGCGGCAGGTCTATACCGGATGCGTGGCTGAGCATAAAGACTGTGTTTACGTCTTCTTGGAGATCATGCCCGAATGCCCTTGGACGGAACCTACCTTATCCATGGCACTGCCATGCCCGTACCGCCTCTGGCCGCTGGGCTTTATGTGGTTTCGACCCCGATCGGCAACCTGCGCGATATCACGATCCGGGCACTTGAAACTCTTGCCGCCGCCGAACTGGTGCTGTGCGAAGACACCCGCCATTCCGCAACGCTGCTCGAACATTACGGCATACGCACGCCGCGTCGCTCGCTGCATGAGCACAATGAGCGCGAACGGATCAGCGAAGTGCTGGCGCTGTTGGCTGAGGGTAAAGCGATTGCCCAGATTTCCGATGCCGGTACGCCCCTGCTCTCAGACCCCGGGTTTCCACTGGTCCGCGCCGTACGCGAAGCCGGGCTGCCGGTCTTCGCCGTCCCCGGCGCATCGGCGCTGCTCGCCGCGCTCGCTTCGGCCGGCCTGCCCACTGACCGGTTTTCCTTCATTGGCTTCCTGCCGCCCAAGGCCGGGGCGCGGATCAACGCCATTGCCCCGCTGGCCGGGCGCGAAGAGACGCTGGTGTTCTATGAGTCGCCCCGGCGGCTGGCCGACAGTCTTTCGGCGCTGGCCGAACGGTTCGGGCCGCGACCGGCGGCGGTGGCGCTCGAACTGACCAAGCGTTTTGAACGAATTTTCACCGGCACGTTGCCCGAGCTGGCCGCTCGGTTTGCCGAGGGTGATACCAAGGGCGAAGCCGTGGTTCTGGTCGCGGGCGCCGAACCGGGCGCCGTCGCCGCCGCTGCCGATTGGCAGGGCGCCCTGACCGAAGCCATGGCCCGTCAACCGCTGCGCGAGGCGGTTGACGAAATTACGCATCGCTTCAACCTGCGCCGCAAGGATGTCTACGATGCCGCGCTCGCGCTCCGAGGCTGACCGCCGCCAGCGTGCCGAACGCGGCGGTCGCTGGGGCGAAACCCTCGCGGCCGGGTGGTTGCTGGCCAAGGGCTACCGGATCGACGCGATGCGCTTCAAAACCCCGGTGGGTGAAGTCGATATCATCGCTTCGCGCGGCACGGTCACTGCCTTTATCGAGGTCAAAACGCGCCGGAGCGCTGCTAGTTACGGCATGGCCTTGGCGCAGGTGAACAGCCGCCGAATCAGCCGCGCCGCAGAGGCTTATCTCGCCCGGCACCCCCGGCTGGCGGGGCGAACCTTGCGCTTTGACGTGATTTTTCTTGCGCCCTTTGCATGGCCGCGCCATGTGAAGAACGCTTTTCCCGCCGTTTAGGATGATACCATGCCGCTCAGGATCGCCGTGCAGATGGACCCGATTGCCTCGATCAATCCGGCGGGCGATTCCACCTTCGCGCTGATGCTGGAGGCGCAAAGACGCGGCCACGCCGTGGAGTATTACACCCCGGATACGCTGTCGCTGCGCGACAACCGGGTTACGGCCAATGTCGCCCCGGTGCGGGTGTTTGACCGCCCGAAAGGCGAGCATTTCGAATTAGGCGAGGCGGCTCGGGCCGATCTTTGCACCTACGATATCCTGCTCATGCGGCAGGATCCGCCGTTTGACATGAACTACATCACCATCACGCATATGCTCGAGCGGCTGCATCCGAAGACCTTCGTGATGAACCCGCCAGCGGCGGTGCGCAATGCGCCCGAAAAAATCCTCGTCACCGAATTTCCGCACCTGATGCCGCCCACGCTGATTACCCGCGACCGCGAGGAAATCCGGGCGTTCCGCCGTGAGCATGGCAACATCATCCTGAAGCCGCTCTATGGCAATGGCGGCGCGGGTGTCTTCCTGCTGCAGGAGGGTGACCAGAACCTCAATTCGCTGATCGAGCTGTTCGAGCAGAGCTTCCGCGAGCCTTTCATGGTGCAGCGCTACCTGCCGGAAGTGCGCAAGGGCGACAAGCGCATCATCCTGGTCGATGGCGAGCCGGTGGCATCGCTCAATCGCGTCCCCGCTGAGGGCGAAGCCCGCTCCAACATGCATGTTGGTGGCCGCCCGGAGTGGATCGAGCTGACCGCGCGCGACCGCGAAATCTGCGCCGCCATCGGCCCGGCGCTCCGTGCGCGCGATTTCATCTTCGTCGGCATCGATGTCATTGGCGACTATCTCACCGAGATCAACGTGACCTCGCCCACCGGCATGCGGGAAATCAAACGCTTCGGCGGGCCCGACATCAGCGCCATGATCTGGGACGCGCTGGAGCGCCGCCGCGCCTGATCCCGCCAAATCACCGCGTTTGCGCCCAGGGGGGCTGCCATGTCGTCGATTGATCCGTTCCTGCTCGCACTCAGCACCTTCTTCGCCACCATCGGCCCGGCCGATCTGGTGCTGGTCTTTGCGGCGCTGACCGAAAAAAACACCGAAGAGCAGCGCCGCGTCATGGCGCTGCGCGGCGCGTTGATCGCCACGGGCATCCTGCTGTTCTTTGCGGTGTTCGGGCAGGCCATGCTCAGCCTGTTCGGCATCACGCTGCCCGCACTGCGCATTGGCGGCGGCGTGCTGCTGCTGCTGATTTCCATCGACATGGTGTTCGCCCGGCATTCGGGCGGTACGGGCACCACGCCGGAAGAGGAGCGCGAGGCCCAGCACCGCACCGATATATCGGTGTTCCCCATCGCGACGCCGCTTATTGCGGGGCCGGGCGCGATCAGCGCGGTGATCCTTCTGACCACGAGCGCTGGGCTCTTCACCTTGAATTGGGTTGCCACCATTGGCGCGCTGCTGGCCATCATGGCGCTGTGTTACGGCGCCATGCGCGTGGCTATCCCGCTGCAACGCCTGCTCGGGCTAACGGGGCTGGCCGTGGTGTCGCGCGTCGTCGGCGTGCTGCTGGCCGCGCTGGCGGTGCAGTTCCTGATCGACGGGATCAAGGCGAGCGGCCTGTTGGCCAAGCTCGCCGGCTGATCCGGTCCCCGGGATTTATTTCTTTTTGGCCTGCGAAATCTGCTGGGAGAAGCCCGCAGTCGTCACTTCCTTGGCCTTATCCTTTTTGGGTTTCTTGGCTTCTTTGTTCGAGCGCAGCTGACCTTTGGCCATAATCCAACCCTCCATGCGGTATGATCCGCCACGCTAAACCCGCCCCGGCGCTGATGCAATCCGCTACTTCAGCGATTGGCACCGCCCTTGTGGACCAAGCTCATAGGAAGTGCGCGGATCGCACCCGGTGAGCAGGAAATTCACCCAGTCGCCTTCGCTGCCATAGAACGCGTTGCGGTCCACTTCGGTCGGAACGCCCGACATGGTGCCGGTCTGCGTCCACTGCCAGAACAGCCACGGTTGCCGCCCGAACTTGGCCTCCGGCGGCGCTGCAGTCGAGCGCAGCCAGAACGGCGAGTCCCAGCGCTCGCCGCGCAGGATGTCGTTATAGAAATTCAGGTCGGTATAGATGATCGGTACCTTGCCGGTGTGCCGTTCCATGGCGGCCAGCATCACGTTGACCTTGTCGAGGATCTCCGTCCGGTCGTGCCTGTTCACACAGGACGAATGATTGTTCCATTCAAGATCGAGCACGGGCGGCAGCGCGTCCTCATCATTGGGCACCATGCGCGTGAACCACTCGGCCTGTTCGGACGCAAGGCTGCACCAGGTCATGAAGTGGTACGCCCCGTGCGCCATGCCCGAAGCGCGCGCCTTTCGCCAGTTGTCGTAGAAATTGGGGTCGATGTAGTCCTTGCCCTCGGTCGCCTTGACGAACACGAAGTGCATGCCCGCGCCGCGCGCCGCATTGAAATTCACATTGCCCTGATAGCGCGCAACATCGAGCCCCTGAATCGGCAGTCCCCAGGCCTGCCGCACGCCAAGATGCGGATCATTATCGCCCGGCGTGCCGATATGGTTGACCGGGGATCGGGCGCACGCCGCCAGCGCCAGCGCGGCAAGCGCCAAAGCCACAGGCTTTACGAAACGGAAGAACGCAAACGTCGACACCAGGCAGACCTACTCACCACTAAAAAGGTGCGTTCGATTCACCATGGCAAGCTTAACGAATCCTTCTCCGTGCGGCTTTACACGCAGCTATGGTTAACGCACGCGCTCGGGGCGATCCGCCGGGGGCGCGGTCAATGTTCTGTTAATGTTCTTGTCACGCGGGCGCCTCTGCTGCTATGGATTAATACGTAGTGAGTGGAGTAGCGATGGTCACGCGTGTTGCAACTGTGGCGTTTCAGGGTGTTTCGGCCATACCGGTCGATGTGCAGGTGCAGATCGCGCCAGGCCTGCCCAAATTCCTTATCGTGGGCCTGCCTGATAAGGCCGTTAAGGAATCGAGCGAGCGGGTTCATGCCGCGCTCTATGCCAGCGGGCTCAGCCTGCCGCCCAAGCGCATCACCATCAATCTGGCTCCAGCCGACCTGCCGAAAGAGGGGAGCCATTATGATCTGCCCATCGCGCTGGCGCTGATGGCGGCGATTGGGGCCATCCCGTCGGATTCGCTGGCGCGGCATGTCGCGCTTGGTGAACTGGGTCTCGATGGCCGTCTGGCGCCCACAGCGGGCATATTGCCGGCCGCCATAGCGGCGCAGGCCGAGTCCATGGGCATCGTTTGTGCCAAAGACGCGGGCCCCGAGGCGGCCTGGGCCGGTGACGAGATTGATATCATCGCCGCCGATTCCCTCGTGCAGCTCGCCAATCACTTTGCCGGTCGGCAACTCTGCGCCCGGCCCGAGGCCCGCCGCCGCGCGGATGGCGAGCCCTTGCCTGACCTTGCCGATATCCGCGGGCAGGAGTTTGCGCGCCGCGCGCTCGAAATCGCGGCGGCGGGCGGGCACAACCTGCTGATGGTCGGCCCGCCGGGAGCGGGAAAATCCATGCTGGCGGCGCGGCTGCCGTCCATTCTGCCGCCGCTCTCGGCGCGGGAACTGCTCGATGTCTCCATGGTGCAGTCCGTCGCCGGGGAACTGCAGGGCGGTGCGCTGTCGGATCGACGGCCCTTCCGCTCGCCGCACCATTCCGCCTCAATGGCCGCGCTGGTGGGCGGCGGGATCAAAGTGCGGCCGGGCGAGATCAGCCTCGCTCACAATGGGGTGTTGTTTCTCGATGAGCTGCCCGAGTTTTCGCCCGCCGTGCTCGATAGTCTCCGCCAGCCGCTCGAAAGCGGCGAGGTGCAGATTGCGCGCGCCAATGGCCGCGTCACCTTTCCGGCACGCTTCCAGCTCATCGCCGCCATGAACCCCTGCAAATGCGGCATGGCCGGTACGCCAGGCCACACCTGCAAGCGCGGCGAAGCCTGCGCAGCCGATTATCAGGGCCGGGTCTCGGGCCCCTTCCTCGATCGGGTCGATCTGCGGGTGAACGTCGCGTCAGTCTCGGCGGCTGACATGATTTCCCCCGGTCAATCCGAACCCTCCGCACAGGTCGCCGAGCGGGTTCATGCCGCCCGCGAGCGCCAGCGTGAGCGGTTTGCTGCCGCAGGCCACCCGGAAATCAGCACCAACGCTGCGGCCGGGTCGACGCTGATCGAGCAGCTTGTCGCCCCCGACGCCGCCTCGCGTGACCTGCTCTACAAGGCGGCTGAAAAGTTCCACCTCTCGGCCCGCGCCTACCACCGCGTGCTGAAGGTCTCGCGCACCATTGCCGATCTCGCCGCGAGCGCCTCTGTCGAACGTCACCACGTGGCCGAGGCGCTGGGTTTCCGTGTCTCCCTCTCGGCCTCGTGATCGCCGGGTTGAGCCCAAAGGCAGGGCGGCTGCGTAGTAAGGGGGTAACCCGAAGAAACGGAGCCTTCCATGCAGATCAAATATACAGCCCAGGGCACAGCCACCAAGGGCGGTCGCGGGGGCGGCAACGCCCAGACGCCTGATGGCAAGGTTTCGGTACACCTGTCGGTGCCGAAGGAAATGGGCGGCGATGGCGGCCCGGGCACCAATCCCGAACAATTGTTCGCCGTGGGATACTCGGCCTGCTTCCTCGGCGCCATGCATGGGGCAGCGCGCAAGCTGGGCATCGCCCTGTCGAACGACGCGACCGTCAGCGCCGAGATCAGCTTTGCTGACCGCGAGGACAATGTGGGTTTCACCATTGTCGCCCGCCTGACCGGCCATGTGCCCGATATGGATCGGGCCGAAACCGAAAAGCTGATGCAGGCCGCGCACGACATCTGCCCCTATTCGAACCTTATCCGCTTCGCCCACTCGGTTGAGCTGAAGGCCGCCTAGGAACTCCCCCCAAAAGCCAACGTTGGTTCAGGTGCCCTTACCGCCTGGATCAACGGAGGCGACCCCATGAACGGCTGGTTGGATTTCATCCTGGGCTACCTTGCCGCCCAGCTCTTTCTGGCCGTGCTTCTGGCGCTGGATGCTTTGGGCCTCGCCAGTCGTGTGGCCCATAGCGATATGCCTGTGCTCCCCATTGCGCTTCTTTCGGTGTTTCTGGGGCTGGCGACGGGCGTATCGTCCTTCGGCACCGCGCTGGCGCTCGAGCCGACCCGCCGCCGCAGGCAGCGCTAACGGCCCCCGCAGCCACCCAGTTGCAAGTTCCGCACGGGCGGCGTATAAGGGGGCAAGATACATCTCTGGCTTATGGCGAGAGTGGGTGCCTTCCGGGCTCCCGCTCTTTTTGTTTTAGCGGGCCCCCTTTGACATTCGATCTCAAAGAAAAGCGGTTTTTGAAGGAAACGACTCTCGAGGCGCGGATTGCGCGCATCGTGGAGCCGGTGGCCAATGATCTCGGCTACAGCCTTGTCCGCGTGAAGATCACGCAGGAAAATGGCTGCACGCTACAGATCATGGCCGAAGACGCCGATGGCCGTTTCAACATCACCGATTGCGAGCGCCTCTCGAAAGAAGTGTCGCCCGTGCTGGATGTGGAAGATCCGATTGACCGCGAATACCACCTTGAGGTGAGTTCGCCGGGCATCGACCGCCCGCTGGTGCGCGCCCGCGATTTTGCCACCTATGTCGGCCACGAAGCCAAGATCGAGCTGTCCGACATGCTCGATGGCCGCAAGCGTTTCCGGGGTGTGATTGGCGCCGTCGATGCCGACAGCGTAACCATCCGCCTGCCTGATGTGCCCAAAGATACCGACCCCGACCACAAGCTGCCCCTGCGGCTTCTGGCCGAGGCCAAGCTGGTGATGACCGACGCGCTGATGAACATTGCGCGCGCTGACCAGGAAGAATTCCCGATCGACGAAGACGAAGAGATCGAAACCGTCGAACTGGGTGACGTGGATTCCGAAGCCGCAGACGGCGACAACGCCAACTGATCGGCACGCCCTCAAGAGGAGATTGACCCAATGGCCGTGAGCGCGAACCGCCTGGAACTGCTCCAGATCGCCGATGCCGTTGCCCGCGAGAAATCGATCGATCGCATGATTGTGATCGAAGCGATGCAGGACGCCATGGAGAAGGCCGCCAAGGGCCGCTACGGCGCTGAGACCAATATCAAGGTCGAAATCAACCCGCGCTCAGGCGAAACCCGCATGTGGCGCCTGCTCGAAGTGGTGGATGCGGTTGAAGAACCGGCCCGCCAGATCCTGCTCAAGGACGCCAAGTTCAAAAACGATGCGGCCAAGATCGGCGATTTCATCACCGAGCCGCTGCCGCCCATGGAATATGGCCGCATTGCCGCGCAATCGGCCAAGCAGGTCATTGTGCAGAAGGTCCGCGACGCTGAGCGCGACCGCATGTACGACGAATATATCGGCCGCGTCGGCGAGATCGTGAACGGCACCGTCAAGCGCGTCGAATATGGCAACGTGATTGTCGATCTCGGCCGGGGCGAAGCCATCATCCGCCGCGATGAGCTGATCCCCCGCGAGCTCTATCGCTACGGCGACCGCGTGCGCGCTTATATTTACGATGTGCGCCGCGAACAGCGCGGCCCGCAGATTTTCCTGTCGCGCACCCATCCGCAGTTCATGGCCAAGCTGTTCATGCAGGAAGTGCCGGAAATCTACGATGGCATCATCTCGATCCGCTCGATTGCGCGGGACCCGGGCAGCCGCGCCAAAATCGCCGTCACGTCGTCGGATTCGTCCATTGATCCGGTGGGCGCCTGCGTCGGCATGCGCGGCAGCCGTGTGCAGGCCGTTGTGGCCGAATTGCAGGGCGAAAAGATCGATATCATCCCGTGGACCGAAAGCATTGCCGACCTCGTGGTCTCGGCCCTGCAGCCGGCCGATGTGGCCAAGGTGGTGCTCGATGAGCAGGCCGAACGCATTGAAGTCGTGGTGCCCGATGAGCAGCTGTCGCTCGCTATCGGCCGTCGCGGCCAGAACGTGCGTCTCGCCAGCCAGCTCATTGGCTGGGATATCGACATTCTGACCGAGCAGGAAGAATCCGAACGTCGCCAGAAGGAATTCACCGAACGCTCGACGCTGTTCATGAAGGCCCTCGATGTCGATGAGATGGTCGCCCAGCTCCTCGCGTCCGAAGGCTTCTCGTCGGTCGAAGAACTCGCCTATATCGATCTCGCGGAAATCGCGTCGATCCAGGGCTTCGACGAAGAAACCGCCGGTGAAATCCAGAACCGCGCCGCCGAATATCTTGCCGCCATCGAGCGTGAAAACGACGATGAACGCAAAAAGCTCGGCGTGGCCGATGAGCTGTATGAAATCCCGGGCCTCACGGCCGCCATGCTCGTGGCGCTCGGCGCCGAGGGTGTGAAGACCATTGAGGATTTTGCGGGCTGCGCCGCCGACGATCTTGTCGGCTGGAGCGAACGCAAGGATGGAGAGACCAAGCGCTTCGAAGGCACCTTCAAGGATTTCCCGGTGTCGCGTGAAGAGGCAGAAGACATGATCCTTCAGGCTCGCCTCAAGGCGGGCTGGATCACCGAAGCCGACCTTGCGGTCGATGCAGACGCTCAGGAGGGGGCACCCGTCTAAGGGTGCTCACCCCCGCGCCATGCCGCGCTCGGAAGAAGAAACAGAACGGATGTGTGCGCTGAGCCGTGAAACGCGGCTCGTTGGCGACCTCATCCGTTTTGCCGTCTCGCCCGAGGGGCAGGTGGTGCCCGATACCGATGCCCTGGCCGAAGGCCGGGGCGTGTGGATCACGCTGGGCGAAAAGCAGGTTGGCGAAGCCGTCCGAAAAAAAGCGTTTGCACGGAGCCTTAAGGCCGAGGTCAGCGTTCCAGCTGATCTGGCGGAACTCACGCGTCGCCGCCTGGCGGAGCGTCTGATGAATGCGCTGTCGATTGCGCGCAAGGCGGGCCAGCTGATTACCGGCGCGACCAAGGTCAAGTCGGCAATCGAAGCCGGTGATGTTGTCGGGTTGCTCAACGCAACCGATGGCGCGCCAGACGGAAAATCAAAACTCGCGGGCTCGATCAAAGGCCGCGAAATGGCATTGAAGGATGCGGGATTTTCGCCCGATCCGGTGCCGCAATTCGAATTGCTCGATTCCACCCAATTGGGTTTGGCACTTGGCATCGAAAATGTGATACATGCTGCGCTCATTAAAGGGGGCGCGGCTCAGGCGGCAGTGAAAAGGGCTGAAAGATTGGCCCGATACATTGCCAACTAGGTGAGCTATTGAGCGGCGCAGCAGCGCTACGCCGCCCCTGTAGCTCGGAGTTCGCACCCCGACCGGAAGGCCATCGGCCTTTCTGACGAGTTTCGCAAGGAAGACGCGAGTACATGGCTGATAACGACGACAAGCGCGACGATTCTGCAGCGGGCGGCAAAAAAACGCTCACGCTGAAGGGTGCACCCAGCCTGGGTGGACGCCCCAATGTGACACGCACGTCGCGCACCGTAGTGGTTGAAAAGCGCACGCGCTTTGTGCCTCCGGGCGCGGCGCCGCATGTGCCCCATACGCCGCATCCCCCGCACACGCCGCAACCGCGGCCCCTAAGCGCCGCGCCAGCAGCGCCCGCAACCCCAGCGACGCCTGCACCGCAGGTGCGTCCGCAGGCTGCCCCGTCGCAGTCGCGGCCGTCCTCCGGACCGTCGTCCAACCAGCGGCCGCCGATGCGCAGCTCGCAGGGTGGTCCGCGGTCGGGTGGGCTCAGCGCCACTGAATCGGATGCCCGCGCCCGCGCCCTGCGCGAAGCGGCTGGCCGTCAGGCCGAAGATCAGGCCCGGGCCCGGGCTGAAGAAGCGCGCCGCAACGAAGAAGATGCGCGTCGTCGTGCCCTGCGCGAAGAAGCGCAGCGCGCCGAAGATGCCCGCGTTCGCGCCATCGAGGCCGACAAGGCCCTGAAGGAAGTTGCCGAAGTGGCAACCCCCTCGCGTGAGCCGCGTGTTTCGCCGGCCCGCCGCGCTGGTGATACGCGTCCCCCGGCCCGTCCGCAGGCTGGCGTCGGCGATCTGCCGCCCGCCCCGCCGTCTGAGGCCGATGGCCGCAAGATCCGCACGATTGCGCCCGCGCCCCGCACCGGTCTCGTCAACGCCGCCGAACTTGAAAGCGCGCGCCGGGGTGTTACCCGCGCCGTTCCCGAGCGGCCGGTCCGCAAGGGTCCGGATGATGGTGCCTTTGCCCGCAGCCGCCTGACCGTGACCAATGCCGGTTCGGAAAGCGAACGTGACCGTGGTCCGTCGCTGGCCGCCATGCGTCGCCGTCGCGACAAGAAAATGGGCCGCAACCAGCAGGTTGCCCCCAAGATCAGTCGTGAAGTCATCATCCCGGAAGCCATTACCGTCCAGGAACTGGCCAACCGTATGGCTGAACGCGCGGTGGACGTGATCAAGATCCTGATGGCCCAGGGCCAGATGGTGAAGATCAACGATATCCTCGATGCGGACTCGGCTGAACTGATTGCCACCGAACTTGGCCACACCGTGAAGCGCGTCTCCGACGCCGACGTGGAAGAAGGCCTGTTCGATATCCCCGCCGACGACAAGGCTGAAGATCTGACCAACCGCCCGCCGGTTGTCACGATCATGGGTCACGTCGACCACGGCAAGACCTCGCTGCTCGATGCGATCCGCGAAGCCAACGTGGTTTCGGGCGAAGCGGGCGGCATTACCCAGCATATTGGCGCCTATCAGGTGGTGAAGAACGGCCACCGGATTACCTTCCTCGATACGCCGGGCCACGAGGCCTTTACCGCCATGCGTGCCCGTGGCGCGCAGGCCACGGATATTGCCGTGCTGGTGGTGGCCGCCGATGACGGCGTGATGCCGCAGACGATCGAAAGCATCAAGCACGCCAAGGCGGCGGGTGTGCCGATCATTGTGGCCATCAACAAGATGGACAAGCCGAGCGCCAACCCGACCCGGGTGCGCACCGAGCTGCTGCAGCACGAAGTGTTTGTGGAAAGCATGGGCGGCGACGTTCTCGACGTTGAAGTGTCGGCCTTGCAGAAGACCGGCCTCGACAAGCTGCTCGAAACCATCCTGCTGCAGGCCGAAGTGCTTGAACTCAAGGTGGCGCGTGATGGCCGGGCCGAAGGCCTCGTCATTGAAGCCAAGCTTGATCGCGGTCGCGGCTCGGTTGCCACCGTGCTCGTTCAGCGTGGCACGCTGCATGTGGGCGATATCGTGGTTGCAGGCACCGAATTTGCCCGCGTCCGTGCGCTCATCAACGAAAAGGGCGAGCAGGTCAAAAGCGCCGAACCCTCGACTCCGGTCGAAGTGCTCGGGTTTACGGGCGTGCCGTCAGCCGGTGACCGCTTCTCGGTTGTTGAAACCGAAGCGCGGGCCCGCGAAGTGACCGAATATCGTCAGCGCCTGATCCGCGAAAAGACCGCTGGTGGTGGTGCAACCAGCCTCGAGCAGATGATGAATCAGCTCAAGGCCTCGGGCATTGCCAAGTTCCCGCTCATCATCAAGGGCGACGTTCAGGGCTCGGTCGAAGCGATCAACGCCTCGCTCAACAAGCTCTCCACCGAGGAAGTCTCGGCGCAGATCCTGTATTCGGGCGTCGGCGGCATCACCGAATCCGATGTCACCCTGGCCTCGGCCTCGGGCGCGATCATCATCGGCTTCAACGTCCGCGCCAACAAGCAGGCGCAGGATCTGGCGACGCGCGACAAGATCGAAATCCGCTATTACAACATCATCTACGATCTCGTGGATGACGTGAAAGCGGCCATGTCGGGCCTCCTGAAGCCCGAGCGGCGCGAAACCTTCATCGGCTACGCCGAAATCCTCGAAGTCTTCAACATCACCAAGGTCGGCAAGGTCGCCGGCTGCCGGATTACCGAAGGCATCGTCGAGCGCGGCGCCGGTGTGCGCCTCCTGCGCGACAACGTGGTTATCCACGAAGGCAAGCTCTCGACGCTCAAGCGCTTCAAGGACGAAGTCAAGGAAGTGCCGGTCGGCCAGGAATGCGGCATGGCGTTTGAAAAGTACGAAGATATTCGTGCTGGCGACGTAATCGAATGCTTCCGCGTCGAAAGCGTCACGCGGACGCTGTAAAGCGCCGACACCATCAACAAAGGGCGGTCCACGGGCCGCCCTTTTGCGTTAGGCCGACCGGGGCTCGCACCGGCACCGGGCCTGGTGGAATGCACTGAGGGTCACTGGCCGGATTCGCTGGCCGCTGCTAAATTAACGATCATCCAATCAAGGGGAATAACCATGGACTACCGCCGCCTCGGCAAATCCGGCCTCCGGGTCAGCGAATTTTCGTATGGAGCGTGGGTGACTTTCGCCAAGCAGGCGGGGGAAAAAGACGCCAGCGAGATGATGGCCACGGCCTATGACCATGGCATCAATTTCTTCGACAATGCCGAAGGCTATGAGCGCGGCAATGCCGAAGTGCTGATGGGCGAAGTGCTGTCCAAGCTCAACTGGAAGCGCGATACCTATGTCGTATCCTCGAAAGTCTTCTGGGGCGGTGACAAGCCGAACCAGAAGGGTCTCTCGCGCAAGCACGTGACCGAAGCCTGCCATGCCGCGCTGAAGCGCCTGCAGGTCGACTATCTTGACCTCTATTTCTGCCACCGTCCCGATGTAGATACGCCCATCGAAGAAACCGTCTGGGCCATGCATAACCTCGTGACGCAGGGCAAGATCCTGTACTGGGGCACGTCCGAATGGACGGCACAGCAGCTGACCGAAGCCTGGGGCGTGGCGCGCGCGATGAACCTCACGCCGCCCACCATGGAACAGCCGCAGTACAACATGTTCGAGCGCCAGAAGGTCGAGGGCGACTATGCGCCGCTCTATGATCTCTTCGGGCTCGGCACCACCATCTGGTCGCCGCTCGCCTCGGGCATTCTCACCGGCAAATATGCCGATGGCATCCCCGAAGGCAGCCGCATGAGCCTGCCCGGCTACGAATGGCTGCGCGACACGCTGTCCACCGAAGCTGGTCGCCAGAAGATCGAGAAAGCGCGCAAGCTCAACGATCTCGCCAAAGAAGCCGGTCTGTCGCTGGCGCATATGGCGCTGCTCTGGTGCCTGCGCACGCCGCATGTGTCGACGGTCATTCTGGGCGCCTCGCGCACCAGCCAGCTCGTCGACAATATCAAGGCGCTTGAGCACAAAGCGAAGATGACGCCTGAGCTGATCGAGCGCATCGAGACCATTCTCGGCAACAAGCCGGCCGGTCCGCAGCGCTACTGATCCTGGGCCCGGCGCGTTCGCGCGCCGGGTCGCCCCTACCGCCGGATGAAGGTAAAATAAAAGCTCGTCATCCGGCCCTCGACGCGGGCTTTTTCTTCGTATCGCGTCGGCTCCCAGCCTGGATAGGGCTGGTGCCAGCTGCCCGGCGCGCCGAGATCAACCTGCCAGTCCGGCGCGCGCAACACATGGGCCAGCGTCCAGTTGGCATAATCCTCGATATCGCTCGCAAAGCGGAAATACCCGCCCGGCTTCACCACCCGCGCCATTTCCTTGAGCGTGGTGGGCGACACAAACCGCCGCTTGTGGTGCCGCGATTTGGGCCATGGGTCGGGATAGAGCAGATACACGCCGTCCAGCACGCCATCGGGCATGGCGAGCAACAGCTTCAGCGCGTCATCGGTGAACAGCCGGATATTGCCGAGCCCCTGTTCGTCGATCTGCTGCACCAGCTTGGCAATGCCGCCCGAAAACACTTCGCAGCCGATAAAGCCGGTCTCCGGGGCGCGGCTCGCTTCAAGCGACAGATGCTCGCCGCCGCCATAGCCGATTTCGAGCACATGGTGCTTCGCCGCCGGAAACAGCGTGCGCGGATCGATCACGCCGCCATCGAGCGCAATGTCCAACTGCGGCAGCAGCGTCTTGAACAACGCATCCTGGCCCCGATGCAGGCGTTTGCCTGATCGGCGACCAAAGAAGGCGCGCATCTGACCATCGGCGTTGAGGGGGTGGTCGCCCCGGCTCACGCGGCCTTCACCGCAGCCTTGAGCACCGACACCAGATCGGTCTTTTCCCAGCTGAAGCTGCCATCGCGGCCCGGCTTGCGGCCGAAATGGCCGTAGGCCGAGGTCTTGGCATAGATTGGCCGGTTGAGATCGAGCTTGGTGCGGATGCCGCGCGGCGACAGGTCGAACACCTCGCCCAGCACCTTTTCCAGCTTGCCCTCGTCCACCTTGCCGGTGCCGTGCAGATCGACATAGATCGACAGCGGCTGCGCCACTCCAATGGCATAGCTCAGCTGAATGGTTGCCCGGTCGGCGAGACCGGCGGCCACCACGTTTTTAGCGAGATAACGCGCGGCATAGGCTGCTGAACGATCGACCTTCGTCGGGTCTTTGCCCGAAAAGGCGCCGCCGCCATGCGGGGCCGCGCCACCATAGGTATCGACAATAATCTTGCGCCCGGTTAGGCCCGCATCGCCATCGGGCCCACCCACCACGAACTTGCCGGTGGGGTTCACGTGCCACACCGTATCCTTGCCGATCCAGCCCTCGGGCAGCGCTTCGCGCACATAGGGCTCGATGATCTTTTTCACATCGGCCGAGGTCAGGCTGGGGTCGAGATGCTGGGTCGAGACCACAATCTGCGTCACGCCAACCGGCTTGCCGTCTTCATACTTCACGGTGACCTGGCTCTTGGCATCGGGACCAAGCTTCACGGCGTCGCCGCGGCCTTCCTTGCGCGCCAGGGTCAGGGTCTCAAGAATCTTGTGCGCATAATAGATCGGAGCCGGCAGCAGCTCCGGTGTTTCGCGGCTGGCGTACCCGAACATGATGCCCTGGTCGCCCGCGCCCACATCCTTGTTGCCCGATTCATCCACGCCCTGCGCAATATCAGCCGATTGGCCGTGCAGCAGCACGTCGATTTTCGCGGTCTTCCAGTGGAACCCGGCCTGTTCATAGCCAATGGCCTTGATCGCCTTGCGGGCCGCCGAACGGAACTTTGACGGGTTGACGAGCGGTGCACCCGACGCGTCGTGCAGCACCTTACCGTCTTTGCCCTTTTTGAGCAGCGTATCGGGCACGCGCACTTCGCCAGCAATTACCACGCGATTGGTGGTCGCCAGCGTTTCGCAGGCCACGCGCACCTTGGCCGGGTCCATGCCGGTCTTTTTGGCTTCGCGGAACACCAGATCGACAATCTCGTCGGAAATCCGGTCGCATACCTTGTCGGGATGCCCCTCCGACACAGATTCAGACGTGAACAAATACGAGGAGCGCGCCACTGAAACCCCCAAAATCGTGCAAAAACGGCCCGGAATATGACCCCTCAGCGGTTTTGCCACCCCAAGGCCAGTCTGGTCAAGGAATATAAAGATATCTTTATGTCCCGGCCAGCCGCCGGACATCATCCGCGTTGCGTTTTCCTCGCCTCAGCAGAAACGCCAGCACTGCAAACAGCCCCAAGGCGAGCACAAACGGCCCCTCACCCCATACGGCATAGGGCGGCGGCGCGATCTTGCCCGGCAGGCTGAAATCCAGCACCGCAGCCGTGAGCGGCGGCAGCTGCCCGGTGATCCGGCCGAGGGCGTCGGTGACAAAGCTCACGCCCGAATTGGCCGGCCGCACCAGAGGCATCCCGGTTTCCACCGCCCGCAACCGCGCCTGGTGTGCATGTTGTTCGGGCCCCACCGATCCATCAAACCACGCATCATTGGTGACATTGAGCATAAAGGCCGCGTCCGCGACCGGCCCGACATCGCCCGGAAAAATCGCTTCGTAGCAGACGAGGGCCAGGAAGGGCGGCAGGCCCGCCACCTGCATCAGGCGGCTGTTGGTGCCGGGTGCCCAGCCATTGGTGCCCGGCACAAACTGGTTGATGCCGAGCTGACGCCAGAAATCCGGATAGGGCAGGTATTCGCCAAAGGGCACGAGGTGCACCTTGTCATAGCTGGCCACCACACCGCCCCCGCGCCGGATGGCGAGGATGGAATTGTACCCCGGATTATCGGGGATGACCTGCCCATCGGGCCCCAGCGGGTCGCGCGGCGCGCCGGTGAGCAAGGTCGTGCGTTCGGGCAGCATCGCGCCGATCTGCTGCAGCCCGGTCTGGTAGCGCGTCAGGAAGAACGGAAACACCGATTCCGGCCACAGCAGCAGATCGATCTGGTCGAGCCCGGGTGCCGACAGCGCGGTCAGCTTGCCGATGATGCTGGCGGGGTCGTCAGCGGACCAATCGGCATGATCGAGGATCATCGGCTGCACCAGCCGCACCGCAAGGGCGGTATCGGGCGGCAATGGCGTTGTCGCCAGCCGCCAGGTTCCAAACCCGACCTGCGCGCCGAGCGCGAGCACCGCCAGCGCGATGGGCCACACCCGCCGCTCGATGAGCAGCGCCGGGGTGAACCCGATGAGTAGCGCCAGAAGCGTCAGCCCATAGGGGCCAATCACCGCATCCAGCTGCATCAAACTGTCGGTGCCGGTCAGCGCATAGCCAACAAGGTTGAACGGAAACCCGGTAAACAGATGTCCGCGCGCCCATTCGGCCACCGCGAGCGCACCAGCCAGCAGAACGATCCGGCCCGGTCCTTTGGGCCAGACGAGCGCCGCAACGCCGCCCGCCACGCCCCAGAACAGCGCCAGCAGCGCCGCCAGCGCCAGAACGGCGAAGGGCATCAGCAGCAGAAATTCGCCGCCCTGCTGGATAAACGCCGCGCCCAGCCAATGGAGGGTGAGTGTGAAATATCCGAGCGCAAACGCGGCACTGACAAGAAACCCGGAGCGGAACCGGCCGCCCGGCCTTTCGGCGTCCATCCCGTCAAAGGCGAGCACCAGCACCGGTAGGCCGATAAACAGCGCCGGCAGTATGAACCAGGGCGAAGCAGACAAGCCGGCAACAGCACCGGCCAGCGCCAGCACGAGGGCGCGCCGCCATCCGCGGAGCGCCCCGAGCCGCGCCGCCTGTTCACCAAGCGTGCTCAGTTGGCGTTGGCCTTGGGCAGATGGCCGGGCCGTGGCTTGGGCTGCTTCGCGCGTTTGATCTTCACCCGCTTGATCTGGCGGCTGTCGGCCTGCAGCACTTCAAACTCGAAGCCCTTCACGCCCTGCACGATTTCGCCCTTCACCGGCACATGCCCGGCCAGTTCGAACACCAGCCCGCCCAGCGTATCCACTTCGTCGGCATGGCTGCCGGGGTCGAAATCCGGCCCGATCACCTGCCGCACTTCGGCCAGCTCGGCGCGTGCCGAGGCGAGGAAGACGTTGGAATTGACCTTGCGCACCAGCGCGACGTTATCATCGTGCTCGTCTTCGATTTCACCGACCACGGCTTCCAGCAGATCTTCGATGGTCACCAGACCGTCGGTGCCGCCATATTCGTCGATGACCACCGCCATATGCACGCGCCTCAGCTGCATCTGCTGCAAGAGGTCGCCCACCGGCATCAGCGGCGGCACAAACAGCACCTGCCGCACGATTTCGAGTTTGCCAATTTTCTGTTTGAGCGGGGTGGAGACCAACTTCACCGGCAGGGCGGCTTCCGGGTCGGTCACCGGCTCGGTAATGCGCCGCAGCGCATCCTTCACGTGGATGAAGCCCGTGATATTGTCGAGACTCTCATCATAGATCGGCATGCGCGAGTGCCCGACCAGCCGGAACCGCCCGACAAGCGCCGCCAGCGTTTCACCTGCTTCGGCGGCCACGATATCGGCGCGCGGCACCATCACGTCCTCGACGCGCTTTTCGCCGAGTTCCAGCACGTTTTTGAGAATCACGCGCTCAGACTGCGTGAAATCAGCGGTCTCGCCGCTGTTCTCGCTTTCGAGCGCCACTTCCAGATCGTCGCGCAGCGACATGGTTCTTAGCGCCAGAAGACCCTTCAGGCGCGTCCACAACCCTGGCCCCCGCGCAGGCGTGGGGGCGGGACTAGAAGGAGGCTCGGTTTGCGCTTTGGCAGCACGGCGTTGCGGCTGCGGCGCGGCGGAATCAGATTCGCTCATTATCCATGGCCCAATTGGGCCGTCTCGTTAATCAAAAAACCAATCTAGTCGTCAGCGTAGGGATCGGCAATGCCGAGACTGGCGAGGATTCGCGTTTCCAGGCTTTCCATACGCTCGGCCTCATCGTCCTCGATGTGGTCATGGCCTAAAAGGTGCAGAAATCCGTGCACCACCAGATGGGTGAAATGGTCGGCAAAGCTGATGCCCATCTCGTCGGCTTCGCGCACCACGGTTTCGCGCGCCAGTGAGATATCGCCCAACAGGCCGCTGACCGGTCCGAAGGGCTCGATCTGCGGAAAGCTCAGCACATTGGTGGATTTGTCGATGTCGCGCCATTCGCGATTGAGGTCGCGCTGCTCGGCATCATCGGTCAGCAGCACCGAGAGTTCGGTCACGCCCGTGACCTTCGCGCCCGATTGTTTCAGCGCCTCGCGGATGGCGATTTCGGCCCGCTCGGTCAGCCCTTCGGGCCAGCCTTCGGCATTGGTCGCAATATCAATGAGAAAGGGAGCGGACATCAGGCCTTGGTCTGCGCGTCGATACGTTTTTGGGCGTCGGCCTCATAGGCGCGCACGATACGCCCCACCAGAGCGTGGCGCACCACGTCCTTGTCGTTGAACCGCGAAATATGCACGCCCTCGACACCATCGAGCAGGCGCACGGCTTCGATCAGTCCGGATTGCTCGCCGCGCGGCAGATCAACCTGGGTCGGGTCGCCGGTGACGATCATCTTTGAGTTCTCACCCAGCCGGGTGAGGAACATCTTCATCTGCATCGATGTGGTGTTCTGCGCCTCATCGAGAATGACCACGGCATTGGCCAGCGTGCGGCCGCGCATGAAAGCGAGCGGCGCAACTTCGATCATGCCCGAAGTAATGCAGCGCTCCACATGTTCGGGGCGCATCATGTCGTAGAGCGCGTCGTAGAGCGGGCGGAGA
Source organism: uncultured Hyphomicrobiales bacterium (assembly GCA_903828145.1). Classification (GTDB taxonomy): domain Bacteria; phylum Pseudomonadota; class Alphaproteobacteria; order Rhizobiales; family Devosiaceae; genus Devosia_A. The sequence goes on from CAIKKY010000007.1 coordinate 393,141, forward strand.
TAGGGGTCCACCTTCTCCTTCATGTCGCCGGGCAGGAAGCCGAGGCGCTCGCCCGCTTCAACGGCGGGACGGCTGAGGATGATGCGGTTGATATCGCCGCGCTCCAGCAGCGTTGCGGCATGCGCCACCGCGAGATAGGTCTTGCCGGTACCCGCCGGACCCACGCCGAAGATCAGCTCAGAGCGGTCCATGGCGCGCATATAGGCGTCCTGCGCCGGCGTGCGCGCCACAATCGTGGCCTTGCGGGTGGCGATCTGCGCCATGCGGACCCGACCCTTCTTCTCGAAGGTCGGCAGGGTGAGCTGGCTGTCTTCCATGTCGATCATGCGGATCACGCTGTCCACGCTGCCGATATCGACCGCCTGGCCATCTTCGAGCATGGCGTAGAGCGATTCGAGCACGCGCCGGGCCTGATCGACGGCCGAGGGGCCGCCCTTCAGCATCACGTGGTTGCCCCGGGGCGAGGCCTGCACCTTGAGGCGCTGTTCGATAAGAGCGAGGTTCTGGTCGAAATCGCCGTAAAGCTGCGCGGCGAGGCGATTATCTTCAAAGGCGAGTTCAAGCTGTGAGGCGTGGGAATCGGTCGTCGGCGAAACGTACCTGCTCAACTCTCTCAGGCTCCTTGTGCGGCACCCGCGGATGGGGGCGTCCGACCATCAGATAAACCGAGGCTAACAGAGTTCGGTTCCGATTCCGTGACAATTTCGCCTTTCAGCGAATTATTTCCCACAGCGACAATCCGCACCGGCAGGATCTGGCCGATCAGCCGCGTCGGTCCATCCATGTGCACCGCCTGCAGATAGGGCGAGCGCCCGCCCACCTGTCCGGCATTGCGGCCGGGCTTCTCGATCAGCACCGGCAGCACCTTGCCCACGCAGGATTGCGCGAAGTCGCGCGTGTGTTCGGCAATCAGCGCATTGAGCTGCGCCAGCCGATCAACCTTCACGGCCTCATCGATCTGGTCGGGCAGGTCGGCCCCCGGCGTACCCGGCCGCATCGAATATTTGAAGGTGAAGGCCGAGGCGTATCTCACCGTGCGGACGAGGTTGAGCGTGTCCTCGAAATCGGCATCGGTTTCGCCGGGAAAGCCGACGATGAAATCGCCCGAGAGCGCCAGGTCGGGCCGCGCGTCGCGGATGCGGGCAATAATCTCGTGATACTGCCGGGTGGTGTGCCGACGGTTCATGGCCTTCAGAATCCGGTCTGAGCCCGATTGCACTGGCAGATGCAGATAGGGCATCAGGGCCGGCAGATCGCGGTGCGCCTCAATCAGCGCGTCGCTCATGTCGAGCGGGTGCGAGGTCGTGTAGCGGATGCGGGCAATGCCCGGAATCTCCGCCAGCCGGAAGCACAGTTCGCCGAGATCCATGCTGCGGCCCGCTGCATCAAGCCCATGGTAGGCGTTGACGTTCTGGCCGAGCAGCGTCAGTTCGCGCACTCCGGCGGCGGCGAGATTGCGCGCCTCGGTGAGCACCTGTTCCACTTTGCGGCTGGTCTCGGTGCCGCGCGTATAGGGCACCACGCAGAAGGTACAGAACTTGTCGCACCCTTCCTGCACCGTGAGGAAGGCGGTAAGCCCGCGCGCCAGCGTAACTTCCTTCTTCGCGGCCGGCAGGTGGTCGAACTTGTCCTCGGCCGGAAATTCGGTATCGACGACCTTCGCGCCATTATGCGCTCGCGCCACCAGCTCGGGCAGGCGATGATAGCTCTGCGGCCCGAACACGAGGTCCACCGCCGGAGCGCGCCGCACAATCTCTTCGCCCTCGGCCTGGGCCACGCAACCCGCAACCCCGATCATCAGGTCGCGGCCTTCGGCGCGGCGCTCCTCGCGCAGGTCCCGCAGCCGCCCCAGCTCGGAAAACACCTTCTCCGATGCTTTTTCGCGGATATGGCAGGTATTGAGCACCACGAGATCGGCATCGAGCATGTCGGCCGTTGGCTCATAGCCATGGGGCGCCAGCGCGTCCGCCATGCGGTCGCTGTCATAGACATTCATCTGACAGCCATAGGTCTTGATGAAGAGCTTTTTGGGCGCCTGGGTCATGCCCGCCCCAATACATCAACCCACACCAAAGGGGAAGCAAAACGGGCTTTGCCGGAGTTGTCATCCCCCTTGTCCGGGGGCAGGGTGAGCCAAAGGGAGTTTGACATGACCAAGAGCCCATCGTTCGAAACCATGGCGATCCACGGCGGCGAGGGCGAACGCCACATTGGCGATCCGGTTACGCCTGCGCCCGTGCTCTCCACCACCTATTTCACCCACCCCGATGCCGTGGGCTTCTCGGCCACGGACCTCAAGGCCGATGCCCCGCATTTTTACACGCGCTGGAGCAACCCCACGCTCGATCTTCTCGAGCAGCGGCTGGCCCTGCTCGAAGGCGGCGAGGCGGCCGTTTCCTTCGCCTCGGGCATGGCCGCGATCACCGGCTTGTTCTCCACCCGCCTGTCGGCAGGCGATCACCTCGTTCTGGCCGATGTCTGCTACGCCGGTGTGGCCGAATATGTGCATCATCATCTGCCCCGGCAGGGGGTGAGCGTGTCGATTGTCGATGCCTCAAACCCGGTTGAGGTGGCGGCGGCGCTGCGCCCCAACACGCGGCTGGTGCATATCGAAACCCCGGCCAACCCGATCCTCAAACTCACCGATATCGCGGCCATTGCCGAACTGGCCCATGGCGCCGGGGCCGAACTCTCGGTCGATTCGACGATTGCCACCCCCATGGGCACCAATCCGCTGGCGCTCGGGGCCGATTACGTCTGCCACTCGCTGACCAAATATCTCTGCGGCCATGGCGATGCGCTTGGCGGTGCCGTGATCGGCGCGCGCGCCCGGCTCGATGCCCTGCGCAAGGAAGCGCTGATCCATGGCGGCGCGGTGCTTTCGCCCTTTTCGGCTTACCTGATCCTGCGCGGCATGGAGACACTCCCGCTGCGCATGGAAAAGCATCAGGCCAATGCCGCGGCGCTGGCCGCGTTTTTCGAAAGCCATCCCGCGGTGAGCCGCGTCAACTGGCCCGGTCTCGCCAGCCACCCGCAGGCCGATCTCGCGCGCCGCCAGATGCGCAATTTCTCGGGGCTCATGAGCTTTGTGGTCAAGGGCGATCCGCTCGTCCTGGCGCGCCGCATGGCTGATTCCTTACACACCGTGAGCTATGCGGTGTCGCTGGGCAAAACCAAGACGCTGGCGTTTTTCATCGGCACCGACGATTTGCTGCGCTCTTCCTACCGCCTCACCGGAAGACCGGCCGAGGCCTACCGCGCCTATGCCGGCGACGGGGTGTTCCGCGTCTCGGTGGGCCTCGAATCCATCGAGGACATCATCACCGATTTCGCCCGCGTTCTGGGTTAGGCCGCGCCGGTCACTTCGGGCAGCGGCAGCCCGCGGTTCAGCGCCACCAGCATGCGCCGCACCTCGACTTCGGCCTCTTTCGCCACCGTCTTGCGGTCGGCCGAAGGATCGAGCAGACGCGGCGCGCCGAAGGCGAGGGTGACTTCGCGCGTGCCGCCCGTCAAAATCTCGCGGATATTCTGCCCAACGGATTTCGATTTGATCCACGAAATGAAGCTGCGGTCCGTCCGCCCAACGGGCAGGCCCTGCAATTTGGTATAGGCGATGGTCAGGGGCTGGATCATCACTTCGGTCGCGCCCGCCTGCTGCATGGCATGCTGGGCCGATCCGATAAGGGCCGACCGGAACGGCAGCACATGCGTGCCCGTATCCGATTGACCCTCGGCAAACAGCAGCACTGCCCCGCCTGAGGCGAGGCGCTGGCCCATTTCCTGGCTGGCGCGATGCGCGTCGCGGCGGTTGGTTCGATCAACAAACAGCGTGCGTTGCAGCGAGGCCATGAACCCGACGAAGAACCACTTCCGGATTTCGGCTTTCGCGACAAAGGTCACGTCGGCTTTCGAGCCGACCGCAATGATGTCGGTCCACGAAATGTGGTTGGAAACCAGCAGCGTGGGCTTATCGGTTGAGGGCGTGCCGATCACCCGCACCTTCATGCCCAGAAACAGGCACCCGCAGGTGTGAAACAGCCGCGTCGGCACGCTCCAGAAGCCGCCGAGCCGCGTGACGACGAACTGCACCGGAACCCCGATCAGCATGACCGGAATGTAGATGAAGATGAAGAACAGCGCTCTCTGGATCATTTGCTTTTTTCCGGGGCGGCAATCGGCACCGCATAGAGTTCGAGCCGATGGTCGACGAGCTTGTAGCCCAGCCGCTTGGCGATAACTTCCTGAATAGCCTCGATTTCCTCGTTGCGGAACTCGATGACCCGGCCCGAGCGGATATCAATCAGGTGGTCGTGGTGCTCATCCGGCAGGGGTTCGAACCGGGCCCGCCCATCGCGGAAATCATGCTTGGTCACAAGCCCGGCTTCTTCAAACAGGTTGAGCGTGCGGTACACCGTGGAGAGTGAAATACGCGGGTCGATGGCGCTGGCGCGCCGGTACAGCTCTTCGACATCAGGGTGATCGTCGGCGACTTCCATCACCTGCGCAATGGTGCGCCGCTGGTCGGTCATCCGCATGCCTTTTTCGGCACACTGGTCCTCGAGCGATGAAATGCCGGGTTTGCTCATGGCGTGGCCCTGCTGCTGATGCTGTTCGGGTTACCCAAGATCACGCGCCATGACAATAGCCGTAGCCGGACTCCCGTCGGGTCGGGGGTAATAGCCCTTGCGCTCCCCAACTTTCGTAAACCCGGTCTGGTCATAAAGCCGAACCGCCGCCGTATTATCCGCCGCGACCTCCAGCAACAGCCGCTTCGCCGGGCTCATGGCGAGATCGGCAAGCACAGCAGTGAGCAGCGCCCGGCCGATACCCTTCTTCCGCCACTTGGCATCGACGGCGATGGTGATGAGTTCGGCCTCGTCCCCGAGGTGCCGGATCATCGCGAACCCCGCGATGCGGCGCTTCGTATCGATTGCGACATAGATCGGCGTGCGGCCTTCATCGAGAATGTACGATGAAAACTCCTCAACGCTCCAGCCGCGATAAAAGCCCTTGGCGTGCAGCCGGGCAATATCGGTCTCGTCGCCGAGCCGAGCCATTTCGATATGCAGCCCCTGCGGGGCGAGCCAGAGCTTCATGTCTCCTCCCGTCGGGCGACGCGGAACCTGTCCTGCGGCTTGGCATCGGCGCCACGCACATAAAGCGCTTCGGGCGGAAAGGTGCCGGGATCAGCTGCCGCCGCAAAGCGCGCCACCAGCCCGATGTCGCAAAACGGCCCGGGCTCGACACGCAGCGCACCGGCAATCGCCAACGCGTTATCCATGGGCGTGATGCAGGGTTCCGTCTCGGCTAGTCCCGGCGCGGAAAACCGCTGCACATAGGCTTCGCCGCGCCGCGCATCCATCAGCACGGCCAAGGGCCCGGCAGCGCCGAGCGACAGGGCCAGCAGGGTCGGCACACCCACCACCGGTACGTTGAGCGCCAACCCCAGACCACGCGCCGCGCTCAGCCCGATCCGCAGCCCGGTGAAGGAGCCGGGTCCGGTGGTCACGGCAATGCGGGTCAGATCGGCATAGCGGAGCGCGTTGCGCCCCAGCAAGTCGCCAATGGCGGGCATGAGGCGCTCGGCCTGGCCCTGTGCCATGTCTTCGATCAGCGTATCGACGCTGCCTGCGCGCAGCAGCGCAAGCTGCAGGCGCGGCGCGCCCGTATCGATGGCCAGCACGGTTTCACTCATGCGGCTGGTTTAAGGGGATAGGGCCACGCTGTCACGCCCCATCACAATCGGGAGAACCCGTCAGACCTGCTGCACCGATTCCACGCCGGGCACGAAATGCCGCAGCAGGTTTTCAATGCCGCTTTTCAGCGTGGCCGTCGATGACGGGCAGCCCGAGCAGGCGCCCTGCATATGCAGGAACACCGTGCCATCGCGGAAGCCCTTGAAGGTGATGTCGCCGCCATCCATCGCCACAGCGGGACGCACACGGGTCGACAGCAGTTCCTTGATCACTTCGACGGTCTCACTGTCGGAAGGTTCAAAAAACTCATCATCGGTTTCGACCTCAGCCGTGCCATCGGTCAGCACCGGCTTGCCGGAGAGGAAATGCTCCATGATCACGCCGAGAATCGCCGGCTTGATATGGGCCCAATCGGCGCTGTCCTTGGTGACCGAAATGAAATCCGACCCGAGGAACACGCCTTCGACGCCCGGCACTTCAAACAGCGCTGATGCGAGCGGCGAAATGCCCGCGGCATCAAGCGTGCGGAAATCGCGCGGTTCACCAACCAGCACATCGCGGCCCGGCAGGAATTTGAGCGTCGCGGGATTTGGTGTGGCTTCGGTCTGGATGAACATCGGCTGCCTCGGTCTGGAACGGTTCTAAAATAGGGTTTTCTGCAGCAACGCGCAAGCCATCCCAGCCGATCACGTTACCGAGATAATCTGCTCTTCGGTCATCCCGCCCGGCACGATCGTGACAATCACCGGCAGGCGTGTCTGCGCCGCGCGCGACGTGAAGGTACTCACCAAGGGGCCCGGTCCCTGCGGACTATCGGCGGCAGCCAGAACCAGAATGGCAATGTCGGGGTCATCTGCAAGCAACCCCTCGATTTCGCTGACAAGCTCACCCTCGCGGATCACGGTTTCCGTGCGGATATCGCCCAGCTCGGCAATGCGGGCGCATTGCGCATCGAGCGCCCGTTCGGCGGCGGCGCGGGCTTCGGCGCGCATCACCTGCTCAACGCCGATGAACTGCGAAAAATCCTGCGTCTCGAGGACCGACAACAGCACCACGGTCCCGCCGGTCCGCTTCACCCGGTGCGCAGCAAATGTAACCGCGCGGCCAGCCTCGTCGCTCTCGTCAATGACCACCAGAAATTTGCGACGGTAGGACGCTGCTTCGGTCACGCTCGGCCCTCCACGGTGCCACTGTTCCAAAATTCCCGATGGGAGTCCAGTTCAGCGCACAAAGCCCACGATCTTGCGCACATCGTCCATCACCGGCTGTGCGATGGCGCGGGCCCGCTCGGCCCCATCGCGCAGGATCGCGTCCATTTCCCCCGGATCGCCGACGAGGCGGCGCATCTCGGTGGCAACCGGGGCCAGCACCGCGACCGCCAGATCGGCCAGTGCCGGTTTGAACCGGCCCCAGCCCGAACCGCCGTATTCCTTCAGCACATCGGCCACCGACAGGTCGGCGAGCGCGGCATAGATCTGCACGAGGTTCTCGGCTTCCGCCCGTCCTGCAAGGCCCGCGGCTTCCGTGGGCAACGCTTCGGGGTCGGTGGTGGCCTTCTTGATCTTTTTCGAAATCATGTCGGCATCGTCCATCATGTAGATGGTCGACATGTCCGACGCGTCGGATTTGGACATTTTCTTCGTGCCATCGCGCAGCGACTTCACCCGCATGGCCGGGCCCGTGGCCAGCGTCTCGGTCAACGGGAAAAACTCCTCGTCATGGCCGAACGCTTTGATCTGCTTGCGGAAATCGTGGTTGAATTTTTTGGCGATGTCGCGGGTCAGTTCAAGGTGCTGCTTCTGGTCTTCACCCACCGGCACGCCGGTCGCCTTGTAGAGCAGAATATCGGCGGCCATCAGGGACGGGTAGGCAAACAGACCAAGCGATACCTGCTCGGAATTCTCGCCGGCCTTGTCTTTGAACTGCGTCATCCGGGACATCCAGCCCATGCGCGCCACGCAATTGAAGATCCAGCTCAGCTCGGCGTGCTCCACCACCTGGGACTGGTTGAAGATGATCGAGCGCTTGGGGTCGAGCCCCGCCGCGATATAGGCGGCCGCAATTTCATAGGTCCAGCGGCGCAGGTCTTCAGGCTCCTGCCACACCGTGATCGCGTGCATGTCGACCACGCAGTAGATGGTCTGGTGCGTATCCTGCAGTGGCACGAAGCGGCGGATCGCGCCAAGGTAATTGCCAAGGTGCAGATCGCCCGAGGGCTTGATTCCTGAAAATACGCGCGGGGTGAAGGCCATCTGGTCCTGATCCTCAAAGAGCGGGCAAGGCTTTACCCTTTTGCGGGCCGCCGCCGCAAGCGGGACAGCAGCACATCGAGCTTCTGCGCGCCCGAGACATGCGCCAGCCCAAAATAAAGTGCGAGCCCGAAACTGACGAGTCCGCCGAGCGCGACAAGCTGCAGGACCAGCGGCGCCGACGACGCGAGCCACGGGCGGAGCGGTTGGGCCAGCAGCCAGATCACCCCCGCCATCAGCACCGAAATCACGATGATGAGGCTGTGCTGGCGCCATTCGCCCGGGCTCAGGCTGAAATGCCCGCGCCGCCGCAGGCCCCAGCCGAGCAGCAGCACATTGGCCCAGGCCGAAACCGAGGTCGCAATCGCAATGCCCGCATGCGCGAGCGTGGGAAACAGCGCAAGGCTCAGCACGATATTGATGATGACCGAGATGAAGGCAAAATAGGTCGGGGTCCTGGTGTCTTCGCGCGCGAAAAACCCCGGCTGCAACACCCGAACCAGCACATAGGCCGGAAGCCCGGCTGAAAACCACACCAGCGTCGCCGCCGTCTCCAGCGTATCGATTGGCCCGAACGCACCGCGTTCGAACAGCACCGAGACGATGGGCGTGGCGAGCGCGACCAGCGCCGTAGTGGCGGGCATCGAGAGGAACATGGAAATCAGCAGCGATTGCTTCTGCGCATTTTCCGCTTCTTCCGTGCGCCCACCTTTCAGGTGGCGCGACAGCTCGGGGAGCAACACGGTGCCAATGGCAATGCCGATGATCCCGAGCGGGAGTTGGTACAGCCGGTCGGCATAATAGAGATAGGCAATGGCGGCATCCTTGCCCGAGGCAATGATGGTGCCGACAAAGATATTCACCTGGGTGATCCCCCCGGCCACAATGGCGGGAATGGCCATAATCCAGAAGGCTTTAACTTCACCATCAAAGCGCGGCCACTGCAGCCTGGGCACAAAGCCTGCCCGCTTGATGGCGACATAGACCAGCGCGAGTTGCGCGACGCCGCCCGCCAGCGTGCCCACCGACACCCAGATCGCCGTTTCAACAGCGCTGTTCGGCCACAGCACCAGCGGGGCCATGAAGCCGATCATCACGATATTGAGCAGGATCGGCGCAAAGGCCGCAGCCTGAAAGCGGTTGAGCCCGTTGAGAATGGCCGAATAGGCCGCCATCAGCGACATGCACATCAGATAGGGAAAGCAGATGCGCGTCAGCAGCACCGTCAGGTCGTATTTCTCAGGATCATCGAGAAATCCGGGCAAAAAGGGGGCCAGCACCTGCGGCATGAAGATTTCGACCAACACGGTAACGAGGGTCACCACCAGCACGAGCCAGCTCATGATCCGTGCGGCCCACAGCCGGGCCGGATCATTACCCTCCTGCTCCAGCTTTTTGGCAAAGAGCGGAATGAACGCGGTATTGAAGGCGCCCTCTGCAAACAGCCGCCGGAACAGGTTGGGAAAGCGGAATGCTGCGAGATAGGCATCTGCCGCCGGGCCGGTGCCCAGGACCGCCGCCACCAGCGCGTCCCGCACAAAGCCGAGAATGCGGCTGCCCGTGGTGAGCACCCCGACCTGAACGAAGTTTTTGAACAGGCTCATGCCGAAGCGGCCGCCTTGGGCTTGTCGTCAGCCGGGGGCCGCTGAAACACGCCCAACAGCGCATCGTGGATGCGCAACTGGCGGTGCTTGGCATCAATCTTGTGGCCGGTGAGATCGGTCACATAGAAAACGTCGACGGCCTTTTCGCCATAGGTACCAATATGCGCCGAACCGATGGTGAGGTTGAGATCGGCGATTTCGCGCGTCAGCAGGTGCAACAGCCCAATCCGGTCGAGGCCCATCACCTCGATCACCGTGAATTTCTCCGAAATCGTATTCGATACCGCCACCTGCGCCGGCAGGCTGAACGGCTTCAGCCGCCTGTTGTGGCGGCTCTCCTTGCCCAGGTCGATCAGCACCTGACGGCGACCCTGCAGGAGCTGCTTCACCGTATCGATAATGCGTGTGGCACGGACCTTTTCGTCCTCATCTGAGGCAAAGGCGCGCCGCAGGCGGAAGGTGTCGATGGCCCGCCCGTCGCGGCTGCCGAACACCTGCGCCCCGATGATCGAGGCATCGCACATGGTGCAGGCACCGGCGATCAGTGACAGAAGGCGCGGATGGTCGGGCGTGTAGAAGCTGACTTCGGTGATGCCTTCAAAGGCCTTGATGCGGATCGAGCCCGCAAACATCTGTCCGGCCTGATCGGCAACCCGGATCATGCGGGCATGTTCGGCCTGCAACTCAGGTTCGGCCCTGAGCCAGTAGTGATCGTAATGACGGGTGAGATAGAGGTTGATCTCGTCCTCGGGCCACGCGGAGAGGGCGCCGCGCAGCACCGACTTGGCCGCATCCACGCGCTCGCGCTGGCTGACCTTCGAATGTCCGCCCGAGAGCAGCGGCTCGGTGGCGTAATAGAGCGAGCGCAGCAGCGAGCCCTTCCAGCCGGTCCAGGTGCCCGGCCCCACCGCGCGGATATCGCAGGCCGTGAGGATCATGAGGAGCGCCAGCCGCTGCGGCGACTGCACGACTTCGGCAAAGCTCTTGGCGGTTTCGGGGTCCTGAATGTCGCGGCTCTGGGCCACTTCGCTCATCAGCAGGTGATATTCGATGAGCCAGGCCACGGTGTCGGTTTCGGCCGCATCGAGCCCAAGACGCGGGCAGAACTTCCGCGCAAAGCGCGCACCCGCAATCGAGTGATCCTCGGGCCGACCCTTGGCAATATCGTGCAGAAACAGCGCGACATAGAGCAGCCGCGTATCGTTGAGGTGCGGCAGCAGTTCATGGGTCAGCGGCAGTTCGTTTTTCAGCCCGCCATTGGCGATGTCGCCCATCACGCCCACGGCGCGGATCAGGTGCTCGTCCACCGTGTAATGGTGGTACATGTTGAACTGCATCAGCGCGACGATCTTGCCGAATTCCGGCACGAAACGGCCCAGCACGCCGGATTCATTCATCTGCCGCAGAATGCGCTCGACAAACGTGGGGCCGGTCAGGATTTCCAGGAACCAGCGGTTCGCCTGCTTGTCGGCCCGCAGGTCCGGCCCGATAAGCCGCAGCGAGCGGCGGATGGCCTTGATCGCGTCAGGGTGAAACAGCAGGTCGTGCTTGCCGGCAAGCAGAAAGCCCTTGATGAGATTTTTCGGGTCGGCCTCGAAAATATCGGGGCCGGCAATATTGAGCCGGCCCGAATCCACCACGAAGTCTTTTTCGCCTTTGATCGCCACTTTGCCGCGTTTGAACGGGGCGAGCACGCGTCCCACCATGTCGAGCGGCTTGGCGTGATCGAATTCAAGCGAGGTGCAGAAAATGCGGGTCAGGTCGCCCACGTCCTTGGCCACAAGGAAGTAGCGCTTCATGAAGCGCTCGACGGCCAGCATCCCGGCGCGGTCGGCAAAGCCCAGCCGCTGCGCCAGATCGGGCTGCACGTCGAAAGTGATCTTCTCGTCGGCCCGTCCGGTGAGGAAATGCAGGTGGCAGCGGATAGCCCAGAGGAAATCCTCGGCCCGCACGAACAGCCGGTATTCGTCGGCGCTCAACACGCCCTTGTCGACCAGCTCGGCGCTGGTCTTCACACGGTAAAAATACTTCCCGATCCAGAACAGCGTGTGCAGATCGCGCAGCCCGCCCTTACCGTCCTTGATATTGGGCTCCACCACATAGCGGGTATTGCCCATCTGCCGGTGGCGTTCCTCGCGTTCAGCCATTTTCGCGGCGATGAACTCGGGGCCGGTCTTCGGCATGATTTCGGATTCAAACCGCTGGATCAGTTCGGCAAACAGCGTGCGGTCGCCGGTGAGGTACCGCGCTTCCAGCGTGGCGGTGCGCACCGTCATATCGGATTTCGCCATGCGGATGCAGTCATCCACCGAGCGCACGGCATGGCCAACCTTCTGGCCCAGATCCCACAGCATATAGAGAATATATTCGGTGACCTGTTCGCCCCAGGGCGTCTGCTTGTAGGGCAGGATGAACAACAGATCGATGTCCGATCCGGGCGCCAGCGTGCCGCGCCCGTAGCCGCCCACCGCCGCGACCGAAATCATCTCGGCGTCGGAAGGCGTCGTGACCGGGTACACGAATTTCGAGGCAAACAGATGTACCGCCTTGATGATTTCATCTTCGGCGGCGCTCAGGTTCATGGCGCAGCGCGCGCCCTTGCCCGTGGCCCGCAGGTCGGCCTCGGCAGCCTTGCGTGCGTCGGCGAGAACGGTGCGCACATGCAGCAGCACCTTGGCCCGCGCCGCGCTCGAAGCGGGCGGCTCAGAGCCAATGGCGGTCAGAATATCGGCGACAATGGTGTCCGCGGGCACCGCCTGGAAGTGGGCCTTGCGCAGACGGGATTCAGTTTCGACGGTCTGCATCGCGGAGCTTCTTTAGTTCGTAGACCAGCTCTAACGCCTGCCGGGGGGTCAGATCATCCGGCTTCAGCGCATCGATCCTCGCATGAAGACCGTTAGGCAGAGGTTTAGGCGCCTCAACCCTGTGCTGAAAGAGCGGGAGTTCGTCTAGCACGGCCCCCTTGCCGCCGGAAGAGCGCTGTTCAAGCTCGCCGAGCACCTGACGCGCCCGCGCCAGAACCGAGTCCGGCACGCCCGCAAGCCGCGCCACCTGAATGCCATAGGAGCGGTCAGCGGCGCCGGGCGCGACTTCATGCAGAAACACCACATCGCCCTCCCACTCGCGCACCCGCATCGTGTGGTTGGAGACCCGCTTCAGGGTTTTCGCCAGCGCGGTCATTTCGTGGAAATGGGTGGCAAACAGGCCCCGGCACCCGGTTTCATTGTGCAGCGCCTCTACCGAGGCCCAGGCAATCGACAGCCCGTCGAAGGTCGCCGTGCCGCGCCCGATTTCATCGAGGATCACCAGCGAGCGTTGCGTTGCGCGGTTGAGAATGGCCGCCGTCTCGACCATTTCAACCATGAAGGTCGAGCGCCCGCCGCCAATGTCGTCGGCCGCACCAACGCGGCTGAACACCCGGTCCACCACGCCGATCCGCGCCTCCTGCGCGGGGACAAAGCTGCCCATCTGCGCCAGCACGGCCATCAGCGCGTTCTGGCGCAGGAAGGTGGATTTGCCGCCCATGTTCGGCCCGGTGATGAGCCACAGCGCCCCGCCCGACAGATCGCAGTCGTTTTCAACGAACACCTCGCCCGCCGCGCGGACATGGCTTTCGACCACCGGATGCCGCCCGCCCGTAATGGCGAATTCGAGGCTCTCGTCCACCAGCGGGCGGGTGAAATTGCGCGTCATGGCGAGATGCGCGAGGCCGGCCGCCACGTCGAGTTCGGCCAGTGCATCGGCCACGTCTCGCAGCGCCGGGGTGACATCGAGCACGGCGCGCACCAGCCGGTTGAAAATGCCCAGTTCAATCTCGAAACCCACATCCTGCGCCCGCGCGATCCGGCCTTCGAGGTCGGCCAGTTCGGCGGTGGTGAAGCGCATGACATTGGCCAGCGTCTGGCGGTGAATGAAGGTCTCGCGCCACGGGGCCTCAAGCAGCTTTTGCCCGCTCGGCGCCGCGACTTCCACGAAATAGCCCAGCACGCCATTGTGCCGGATTTTCAGGGCCCTGATGTCGGTTTCATCGGCGAGCCGTGCCTGCAGCGCCGCTACGACATCGCGTGTTTCCGAGCCGAGTGCCCGTTCGGCATCAAGCCGCGCCTCATAGCCCGCGCGGATAAAGCCGCCGTCACGGACGAGCAGGGGCGCATCGTCAGTGAGCGCGGCCCGCAGGTCGTCGCCCAGGGCGACGGGGGCTGATCGCAGCCGCGCGGCGATGGCGTCGAGGTCGGCTGATCCCGGAATACCATCAAGCCGGGCTGCGAGTGCCCGCGCGGCGGCAAGCGCCAGCGCCACGGCGTTGAGGTCGCGTGGTCCGCCTCTCCCCAGCGTCAGCCGGGTGATGGCGCGGATGAGATCGGGCACCGATTTCAGGTCGAGCCGCAGTCGCTGGGTCAGCAGGCCATCGTCGGCCAGCACCTCAACCGCATCGAGCCGCCGGTTGATCGCCTCGACCGAAACCAGCGGCGCGGCCAGCCGCTGCGCCAGGAGGCGCGATCCCGCCGGGGTGATGCACTGGTCGATTTCGGTCCTGAGCGCGCCTTTTTCATGCCCACGCTGGGTGACCAGCAGTTCGAGCGAGGCGCGGGTCGCGGCATCGATGGCCATGAATTCGGCCAGTGCAGGCGCGGCGGGCGCGCGCAGCACCACCGGCGCACCCTTCTGGCTTTCGCTGATATAGGCGCACAGCGCGCCGAAGGCGGCGCGTCCAGCGCGCGAAAAGGCCGTTGGGTCCACCTCGCCGCCTGGGAAGGTTGCACTGATCCGCCCCGCACCGGTCTCACTATCGAATCCGTCCGTCTCCAGCGTGACAACCGCAATGCCATCGAGCCGCACGCGCCGCGCCGCGAGCAGGGCTTTCGTGGCCGCGCTGAGCAGCAGTTCCGAGGGGTCGATCCGCGCCAGTTCGTCGGCCAGCGCGCTTTCCGCCACGTCAATCACCGAGGTTTCCCCGGTCGAGACATCGGCAAAGGCCAGCGCAAAATCGGTCTCGCCCTGGCGGGTCATGGCGAGAGCCGCGAGATAGTTCGAGGTGCGGGCCGGCAGCAGATCGTCTTCGGTCAGCGTGCCAGCGGTAACGAGCCGCACGACTTCGCGTTTGACGGGTGATTTCGAGCCGCGTTTTTTGGCCTCAGCCGGGTCTTCCATCTGTTCGCAGATGGCGACGCGATGGCCGAGGGCAATCAGCTTCCTGAGATAGTCCTGCGCCGCGTGGATGGGCACGCCGCACATGGGAATGTCGTGGCCCTGATGCTTGCCGCGCTTGGTCAGCACAATGCCCAGCGCCTGGCTCGCGATCTCGGCGTCCTCGAAGAACATCTCGTAAAAATCGCCCATCCGGTAAAACAGCAAAAAGCCCGGATTGACCGATTTGATCTCGAGAAATTGCCCCATCATGGGTGTGATGGCGGCAGCCTCGGCGGTGGGGACGTGCTGGTCCATGGCACTCGGGAGCGGATGAATTGACCGAAGGCTAACACGACCCGGGCCGGGGCGGGAGCGGAACTTGCCCCGCTCCCCAAGCCCTTCGGCGTCAATAGCGGTCGGAGTCGTGCTGAATCGGCCGGTAGACGAAATCGCTGAACGCCGCTTCGCGCGCCGTGCCGTTCAGATCGGAACAGGCCATGCCGACAAAAGCGCCGGTAAAGCTGCCATGTTCGGCATGGCCGCCACATTCGTCCGACAGCAGCGAAGCATCGAGCACCGGCCCGACGTCCTGCCAGTTTCCGCCCTCGATGGCGTAGAAAAACTGCAGCGCCGCGCCGCGGATTTCGAGCCTGAGCCGCACTTTGCCTTCATTGGGGATTTTAACCGGGTCCGCCGGGAAGGTGAGGTCGCCATCGGGGTGGCTCGCCAGCGAACTCATGATGAGCAGTTCGCGCTGGCCATCCGAATGGGCGGTGACGGTGAGATAGTGGAAATTGTACCGGCTGTAATAGCCGGTCAGCCCGGCAAACTGCCGCTCATCGACCGGCGAGAAATCGACGGTCACTTCAGCATCATAGGAAAAATGCGTCTGCCGCCGTGCGACCAGCGCCTGCTCGAACCATGAGCCGATCGACTCGCGTCCGATCAGCGTCAGCGTACCATCGGCATTGGTGTGGAAAATCCGCTCGGTTTCCGGAGTGCGGAGCCACTGGAAATCCATCGGCAGGGTTTGAAAGCTGTAGCGCTGTTCGGCCCAGTAGGTGGCCTCGTCCCGCGTGCCGGGCAGATCGACTTCGAGCGAAGGCACTGGGCCGTTCTTCACCCACAGCCAGTCATCTTCGCCCCAATAGGCTTCCTGTATGCCGGTCTCGCGGCCCAGCACGCAGCGGCGTTTCTGGGTGGTGGGGCGGCCCATCAGATGCACGAGATAGGTCTTCCCATCCGGCGTATCGACAATATCGCCATGGCCCGAGCGCTGCACCGCGTTGAGCGGCGCGTCTTTGGCGGTCAGGATGTGCTGGATCGGGTGGGTTTCATAGGGCCCATCGATGCTGCGCGAGCGGGCGAGCGTGCAGGCATGCTCATAGCCCGTACCGCCCTCGGCGGTGAGGAGGTAATACCACGGTTTCCCATCCTTGCCCGCGCGCTTGTACAGGTGGGGGCCCTCAACCAGCTTCAGGTCCGTGCCCTGATAGATGTTCTTGATCGGGCCGACGAGCTTCTGCTGGGTGTGGTCATATTCCTGCAGCGCAATCCCCGCGAACAGCAGCGGCCGCACCCGGTGATCCCAGGTCATGTTGACGAACCACTTGCGCCCGTCATCGTCGTGGAACAGCGAGGGGTCAAAGCCCGAGGAGTTCATAGAGATCGGGTCAGACCACGGCCCCTCGATCGATGGCGCGGTAACGAGATAGTTATGCGCGTCCTTGAACGAGCCGTCCTTGCGCTTCACGTCGGTATAAATCAGCCAGTACAGCCCATCCGAATAGGACAGGCAGGGCGCCCAGATCCCGCAGCTATCGGGATCGCCGCGCATATCGAGCTGCGCCTTGCGGTTGAGCGGCCGGGTGACCAGCGTCCAGTTCACCAGGTCTTTCGAGTGGTGAATCTGCACGCCCGGATACCATTCGAAGGTCGAGGTCGCGATGTAATAGTCCGCGCCGACGCGGAGAATCGACGGGTCCGGGTTGAAGCCGGGGAGAATGGGGTTGCGGATCAGGGTCATGGGGTCAACCTAGGGTTCGGGCGGTTTCAATGGCCGGGTAAAGGGCCCGGTAGCGTGCATATCGTTCAGTCAAGGCCGCGCTGAGTGCCCTGTCGGGCTCCACCACGCGGGCAATTGTGGGCATGGTCATCACGGCGGCGGGATCAGCATGTTCTGCCGCGCAAAGCCCCAGACGGGCCGCGCCCAGCGCGCCGCCGAAATCGCCGTCGCCCGGCACCGACAGCGGCCGGTCGAGATGGGTGGCGATCAGCCGGAGCCACAGCGCGGATTTCGACCCGCCGCCCACGGCAAGCAGCGTACCGATATCGGTGCCCGCGTCTGCCAGCACCCGGTTGCAGTCGCGGAAGGCCATGGCGACGCCATCCATCACCGCCGCCGCGAGACTCGCCGGATCGGAGAGGTGCGACAGGCCCACAAAGCTGCCGCGCGCCCTGGCGTTATTGTGCGGCGTGCGCTCGCCAGAGAGGTAGGGCAGGAAAATCTCTTCGCCCGGACCGCGATAGGCGGCTTCGGCCGCCGCCGATAGCTCAGCCTGTTTCTGACCGGTGACTTTCGATAGCCAGTTGAGACTATCCGTTGCCGAGAGGATTACGCCCATCTGGTGCCAGGTATTGGGCACCGCGTGGCAGAACGCATGCACCGCCCCGGCGGTGTTGGGCCGGAACCGGTCGTTTGAGACAAACAGCACGCCCGAGGTGCCCAGCGACACAAAGCCATCGCCGGGGCGAATGGCCCCAATGCCACAGGCCGCTGCGGCGTTATCGCCCGCGCCGCCAGCAATCACTACGTCTTCGGTCATGCCCCAGCGCTCCGCAAGCGCCCGCCGGAGCCGGCCCGCCGGGGCCGAGCCTTCGGCGAGCGCGGGCATATGGGCCCGGGCCAGCCCGGTGACAGCCAGCAGGGCGTCCGACCAGTCGCGCTTGGCCACATCGAGCCACAGCGTGCCCGCCGCATCGGACATATCTTCAATCGCTTCACCCGAAAGTCTGAGCCGCACATAGGCCTTGGGCAGCAGCACCAGCGCGGTTTGCGCAAAAATCTCGGGCTCGTTGCGGCGCACCCAATGCAGCTTGGGCGCGGTAAAGCCCGGCATGGCGATATTGCCCGCAATCTCTCGCAGGCTGGGCAATTCAGCCTCCATCATCGCGCAATCATCGGCAGACCGACCATCATTCCACAGGATCGCGGGACGCAGCACCCGGTGCGCTTTGTCGAGCAGCACAGCGCCATGCATATGGCCCGAAAGCCCGATGCCGCGCACCTTGGCCATCGCGGTGGGGTGCGCCTTGCTCAGCGCGTCGATAGCCTCAAGCGTCGCATGCCACCAGTCTTCGGGGTTTTGCTCAGACCAGCCGGGGTGCGGCCGCACCGGCTCGACCGACCGTGCCGTGGCTTCGCCCAGCGTCCTGCCGTTCCGGTCGATCAGCAGCGCTTTCACGCCCGATGTGCCGATATCGATGCCCAGATAGGTCATCACGCCCTCCTGCCGCCAGCCCCTCAGGGCGACGTGTTTGACCGAGTTTCCCCGCAAATTCAATCGGCCAGCGGCTTCCGCTGCCCCTGAATTAGCGCTATCACGCCGCCATCGTTTTTTTGGGGGGGAAGACCATGGCCATTGGCGTCAGCGAATTCGGCAGCTTCGAGGGCAAGCGCGTCGACCAGTTCAAGCTCACAAGCGACACCGGCGTCGAAGTCGATCTCATCAGCTATGGCGTCGCCGTGCGGGATTGGCGGGTTCCCGTGAAGGGTGGTCTGCGCTCGGTGGTGCTCGGCTTCGACAGCTTTGAGCCCTATGTGAGCGACTCCCCGCATTTCGGTTGCCTCGCCGGTCGGGTCGCCAACCGCATCAAGGGGGCCAGCTTTGAGCTGGATGGCAGGACCTACACCACCCCGACCAATTTCGAGGATCGGCATACGCTCCATGGCGGGCCCGAGGGTCTCGGCCGCATCAACTGGACGGGCGAAGCCGATAGCGCCGCCAATGCCGTGCGCTTCACCCATGTTTCGCCCGATGGGCATATGGGCTTCCCCGGCACGGTGACGTTTACCGCCACCTACACGCTGACGGGCAACCGCCTGCGACTCGAGATCAGGGCCAAAACCGACACGCGCACCCCCATCAACGTGGTGCAGCACCAGTATTTCAACCTGGGCACAACGAGCGACATTCTCGATCATCGCTACCAGATCACCGCCTCGGCCTATACCGAGCTGGACGAGGATCTGATCCCCACGGGCGGCATCCTGCCGGTTGCCGGAACGATCTGGGATTTCAACACGGCCCGCACCATGCGCGATGCAGACGGTGCGCCGATTGATTTCGATGGCAATCTTGTGCTCGCCAGTGCCCGCCGCTTTGACGATCCAATTGCCACGGTCACCGGCCCGGATGGCGCGCTGACCCTGAAGCTCTGGTCCGACAAGCCGGGCGTACAGCTCTATAATTCGGTGTGGACCGATGTTGATGCGGGCGGCAAGGTGTTCAAAAAACACGCGGGCTTCTGCCTTGAAGACCAGGATTTGCCGGATGCGCTGCACAACCCGCACTTCCCCTCGATCATCTGCGGCCCCGACCGCGACTACACCCATCGCTGCGATATCGAGATCGGCTGAGGTTGACTGAATTGGCCCGAGCGCCTAACTCGGGCCAATGAAACGCGATCACAAACCCGCCGGGCCATCTCAGCGCATGCTGCGCGTGGGCGAACTCGTGCGCCATGCGCTGTCGGCCTTCCTCACGCGCGACGAAATTGAAGACCCCGAACTGACCGGCATGGTCATCACCGTGCCCGAGGTGCGGATGACGCCAGACCTCAAGCTCGCCAGCGCCTATATCATGCCGCTTGGTGGCGAAGGCGCGCAGGTGGCGGCCGATGCGCTCAACCGCCATCACCGCTTTATTCGCGGTCAGATCGCCCCGCAGCTCAATCTGAAATTTGCACCTGACCTGCGCTTTTTCGTCGACGAGACCTTCGAGGAATTCGGCCGCATTGACGCCCTTCTGCGGTCGGATCGCGTGCAGCGCGACCTGCAGGATGACGAAGACGGCGAGGGCAACGCGTGAGCGGTGAAAAGCGCCTGAAGCGCGATGTCTCGGGCTGGCTCATCCTCAACAAGCCCTATGACATGACCTCGACCCAGGCCGTGGGCAAGGTCCGCTGGCTCCTGGGTGCCAAAAAGGCCGGCCACGCCGGGACGCTCGATCCGCTCGCCACCGGAATCCTGCCCATTGCGCTCGGCGAGGCGACGAAGACCGTGCCCATCGTGCAGGATGGCGAGAAGATTTACCGCTTCACCATCCGCTGGGGCGCTGAAACCACGACCGACGATATCGAAGGCGCGGTCACCGAAACGTCGGACGTGCGCCCCGATGCGGCGGCGATCACGGCGGCGCTCCCCGCCTTTACCGGCGAAATCATGCAGGTGCCCCCGGCATTTTCAGCGATCATGGTTGATGGTGAGCGCGCCTATGATCTGGCGCGCGCGGGACAGGCTGTGACGCTCGAGGCCCGCCCGGTGTTCATCGAAGATTTGCGGCTCATTGCCCATGAGGGCGAAACCTCCCAGCTCGAAATGACCTGCGAGAAGGGCACCTATGTGCGGTCGCTGGCCCGCGATCTGGCCCGTGCGCTCGGCACGCGCGGCCACGTCGCCCAACTGCACCGCGCTGCGGTCGGTCCTTTCGATGATGCCCTCGCCACCACGCTTGAAGCGCTCGAAGCCGCCGCAGACCGGGATGCGTTGTTGCTGCCCATCGCCGCCGGCCTCGAAGACCTCGATGAGTTGCGCGTGGATGCACACCAGGCCGCCACGATCCGCTTCGGTAACCCGGTGCTGCTCACCGGGCGTGACGCACCCGTCAGCGTGGACGAATGCTGGGCCAGCTTTCAGGGCAGGCCGGTCGCCATCGGCCGAGTCGAGTTCGGGCAGTTTCAGCCGACCCGCGTTTTTGCGGCCGAGTGACTGCAACGCTTTGGCTTTTGCCGCGTTCCGAACTACTTGTTGGGGGTACGGGGCGAAGCAATTCGGTGGAAAATGGACGATAAACTCGTGAGCCCCCCGGGGCTTGCGGTGGGCAATGCGCAGAAGCGCTCCGGACCCATTGGGCTCTATCTGTTTCTGCTTGTCGTCGCCGCCATGGTGCCGAGCTTCCTGTTTTCAGCCGTGCTGCTCAAGCGCAACAACGAGGCGCAGGAGCGTACCGTCGAGACGCTGATTACCGGCACGGCGCGCGCCATTGTGCAGGCGGTGGATCGCGAGATTAACGCCTATTCCACCACCTTGCGCGTTCTGGCGACCAATTCGGCCCTCATCCGGGGCGATCTCGGCGAGTTTCACCGGCAGGTCACCAATGCGCTCGCGCCCTCCGGCTCTTTTGCCTTTGTGCTCGACATAGACCTGATGAGCATCCTGTCAACGCGGCGACCCTTCCGCGACCAGACGATCCTGAAGACCAACGACGTGACAACAGCCGAGCGTGTGTTTTCGCGCATGGGCAGTATTGTTGTGTCCGATCTGGTTTATGGCGCTATCTCAAAAGACTATGTGGTCAATGTCCTGCTGGGCGTGCCCAACACCGGCCTTGGCCCCCTCGCGCTGGCCTTCAACCGCTCAGCGCGGCAATTCACGCCCGTGCTGCTGGTCAATCGCCTGCCCAGCGGCTGGAACGTCGCGCTGGTCGATGGCAAGGGCAAAGTAATCGTAGCATCGCCCGGTGGCGGCGAAACCGGCAGCGATTTCGCCGTCTCCGACCTAAAGCCCTACCTGTCGTCCAGTGTCTGGGGCGAGGTGAAAGTCGGGTCCGTCAAATCCTATCTGGTGGCGCAACGCTCGCTCCTTGCCGATTGGACGGTGGCGGTATGGGCGCCAAGCGACGTGGTGTCGCGCCCCCTCGCCAATTCCATGTGGTCCCTGATTGCCGGGGGGCTGCTGCTGGCCTCCGCCGTGATGCTGATCGTCTATTGGCTGACGCTGCGCATCACCCGGTCGGTGCGCGGTCTTGAGGCCGATGCCAAGCGCCTCGGCGCCGGACAGCCAGTGGAAGCGCGACCCTTCCCGGTGGCGGAAATCGAAACCGTCAGCGCGGCGCTGGGTGATGCGTCCCGCCGGCGGCAGGCCGCTGAATCCGAAGTCCGGTTTCTGATGCGCGAACTGGCGCACCGATCCAAGAACCAGATGACGGTGATTGCCGCCATGGCCAAGCAGACGGCACGGGGGGTGGAATCCGTCCCGGATTTTGTGACCGCATTCGAACGCCGGATTTTCGGGCTCGCGCGCTCGACCGACCTGTTGCTGGCCCATGGCGTCGCCGGTATCGATCTGCGCGAACTGGTGATCAGTCAGATCGACCCCTTCTGTCCGGTGGATGGCGACCGGGTTCTGGTCGAAGGTCCGTCCCTGCGGCTCAATGCGCAGGCGGCGCAGATTCTTGGCATGGCCGCGCACGAACTCGCCACCAATGCGGTCAAGCACGGCGCCTTCGTCAATGAGGGCGGCCAGCTGGCTGTCACCTGGCAACGCGTTGATAATCGTGCCGAATTCATCTGGCGCGAAACCGGCGTTGGCGACCTTCCGCCCCAGGCGCGCCGCGGCTTTGGCACGGCTGTGCTCGAAAACATGGTGGGCCGCTCACTGGGCGCCGAAGTCAGCCGCTCGAGCGAAGGCGGCACGCTGATCTGGCGGTTTCTGATTCCGCTCACCGCGCTCGACCCGGCCTATGCGCATGACCTCGATACTGTCGAAGGCGAGGGCGACGGCTTGGGGGACGGGGACAAATAGCTGGTATTTGCCGCGCTTCTCCACTATAGGAGCGCGCGAAGTCCGACTTCGGTCGGCTCACTTCACGGCCGCGCCTGGACGACATCCCGGGCGATGGCGACCCTACGATCCTCTTTTTGAAAGGACCTGCCGATGTCGATTACCGCTGAGCGTAAGAGCGCCCTGATCAAGGACTATGCCACCAAGAAGGACGATACCGGTTCGCCGGAAGTCCAGGTCGCGATCCTGTCCGAGCGTATCGCCAACCTCACCGAACACTTCAAGACCCACAACAAGGATAACCATTCGCGTCGTGGGCTTCTGAAGATGGTTTCGACTCGTCGTAGCCTTCTCGATTACGTCAAGAAGAACGACGAAAAGCGCTATCAGGCGCTGATCGAACGCCTGGGCCTGCGCCGCTAAGGCCAAGTCCATGAACCGGATCACGGGGCACGCCTCGTGATCCTTCCCGGCACCCGCCGGGCCTTGCGTAGGCTGACAACTTTCAGCGGAGCATGGCGAGATCGTCGGCCGCTCATGGTGCAGGGCACCAATTTCAGTGAACGGCTCATCGTCTTGTCCATGTTCCGCCGCTCCCACCCGGGGGCGTCAGCGCGGAACCGTGCCAATTTTGGGCTGAGGGCGCACATGGGGTGCGTCCAACGCTGGCACACCGGATGAGTTCGCGGGGTGGCTACGCCCCCGCGTTCCCGCTCATTCCGGCAGAATGGAAAGATGATTGCAATGTTCGAACACCATAAGGTGGAATTGAACTGGGGCGGCCAGCCCCTCACCCTCGAGACCGGCAAGGTCGCCCGTCAGGCTGATGGCGCCGTGTTCGCCACCCTCGGCGAAACTGTCGTGCTCGCCACCGTCGTGTCCGCCAAGTCGGCAAAGCCCGGCCAGGATTTCTTCCCGCTCACCGTCAATTACCAGGAAAAGTACTTCGCCGCCGGCAAGATCCCGGGCGGGTACTTCAAGCGCGAAGGCCGCCCGACCGAAGCGGAAACGCTGACCTCGCGCCTGATCGACCGGCCGATTCGTCCGCTGTTCCCGGATGGGTACAAGAACGAGACCCAGGTCATCATCACCGTGCTGCAGCACGATATGGAAAATGCGCCGGACGTGCTGGCCATGGTGGCCGCTTCGGCCGCGCTGACCATTTCGGGCGTCCCCTTCATGGGCCCCATCGGTGCAGCACGCGTTGGCTATATCGGCGGCCAGTATGTGCTCAACACCCCGATCGACCGCCGTTCGGAATCGCAGCTTGATCTCGTGATGGCCGGTACGGCCGATGCGGTGCTCATGGTGGAATCCGAAGCGCAGGAGCTCTCGGAAGAGGTGATGCTTGGTGCCGTGATGTTCGGCCACGAGCAGAGCCGCAAGGTGATCGATGCGATCATCAAGCTGGCCGAGCTTGCCGCCAAGGAACCGCGCGACTTCACCGCGCCGGATTATTCCGATCTCGAAAAGCTGGTGCTGAAGGTTGCCGAGAAAGACCTCCGCGCCGCCTACAAGATCACCAAGAAGGAAGATCGTTACGCCGCCGTTGGCGCAACGCGTGACAAGGTGATGGCGCATTTCGCCACCGACGTCGCCGCCGGCACGATTTCCGGCGAAGCGCTGGGTGAAGTGTTCCACAACCTGCAGGCCAAGATCGTGCGCTGGAACGTGCTCGACACGGGCCTGCGCATCGACGGTCGCGATCTGAAGACCGTTCGCCCGATCGTTTCTGAAGTGGGCGTCCTGCCCCGGACCCATGGTTCGGCGCTGTTCACCCGCGGCGAAACGCAGGCGCTGGTGGTTGCGACCCTCGGCACCGGCGATGACGAACAGTATGTGGACTCGCTCGAAGGCACCAATAAGGTGAACTTCATGCTGCATTACAACTTCCCGCCCTACTCGGTCGGTGAAGCTGGCCGCATGGGCTCGCCGGGCCGTCGCGAAATCGGCCATGGCAAGCTCGCCTGGCGCGCCATCAACCCGATGCGTCCCTCGGCCGAAGAGTTCCCCTACACGATCCGTGTCGTTGCCGAGATCACCGAGTCGAACGGCTCGTCCTCGATGGCAACCGTCTGCGGCACCTCGCTGGCGCTGATGGATGCCGGTGTGCCGCTGAAGAAGCCGGTGGCCGGTATCGCCATGGGCCTGATCCTCGAAGGCGACCGTTTCGCCGTGCTGTCCGATATTCTCGGCGACGAAGATCACCTCGGCGACATGGACTTCAAGGTGGCCGGTACGTCCGATGGCGTGACCTCGCTGCAGATGGACATCAAGATCGCTGGCATCACCGAGGAGATCATGAAGGTCGCCCTGGAACAGGCCAAGGGCGGTCGGAACCACATCCTCGGCGAAATGGCCAAGGCCCTCACCGCCTCGCGTGACAGCGTGGGCGAATTTGCCCCCCGCATCGAAACCATCACCATCCCCACCGACAAGATCCGCGAAGTGATCGGCACCGGTGGCAAGGTGATCCGCGAGATCGTCGAAAAGACCGGCGCCAAGATCGACATCAACGATGATGGCACCGTGAAAGTGTCCTCGTCCGAAGGCAAGGCGATCACCGCTGCGATCCAGTGGATCAAGTCGATCACCGATGAGCCGGAAGTCGGCACCATCTATCAGGGCACTGTGGTGAAGACCGCCGATTTCGGCGCCTTCGTCAATTTCTTCGGCGCCAAGGATGGTCTCGTCCACATCAGCCAGCTGGCCGAACAGCGCGTTGCCAAGACCACCGATGTGGTCAAGGAAGGCGACAAGGTTTGGGTCAAGCTGCTCGGCTTTGACGAGCGCGGCAAGGTCCGCCTCTCGATGAAGGTCGTGGATCAGGCGACCGGCGCTGAGCTGGAAAAGAGCGAATCCGCCGAGTAATCGGCCCCGAAACACACTCGAAAGCCCGGGTTCGCCCGGGCTTTTTTGTTTACCGCGCCAGCTTCGCCTTGTGTTCGGGCAGGACGCGATGCGGCGGTTGCGCGCCATCGAAAAAGGCGCGGATGTTCACGATCACCGTCTCGCCCATTTCGAGCCGCGCTTCCAGCGTGGCTGACGCCATGTGGGCGGTCAGCACGATCCTGTGCTCGCGCGCGAGCTGCAGCAGGTCCGGGTTGATGCCCGGGCGGTTTTCGAACACATCCAGCGCCGCGCCATAGAGGTGCCCGGACCGGATTTCGGCAATCAGCGCCTTTTCGTCGATCAGCTCGGGCCGGGAGACATTGACCACAAACGCATCCTGCCGCATGCGGGCGAGCCGTCCTGCATCGAGAATCTTCATCGTGCCCCGGTTGAGCGGCGTGTGCAGCGAGATGATGTCCACCGCCTCAACCAGGCCGTCGAGCGAATCCCAATAGGTCGCGCCCAGCGCCTCTTCGAGTTGTGGCGGACGCCGGTTGCGCGAGAAGTAATGGATATTGAGCCCAAAGGTGCGGGCCCGCTGCGCGACAGCGGTGCCGATCCGACCCATACCGACAATGCCCAGCGCCTTGCCCCTGAGCCGACGGCCCAGCATCCAGTTGGGCGACCAACCCGGCCATTCGCCCTCGCGCGGCAGCACTTCGGCGCCCTCAACCAGCCGACGCGGCAGGGCCAGCATCAGCATCATGGCCATATCGGCCGTGTCTTCGGTCAGGACCGACGGCGTGTTGGTTACAGTCATGCCGCGGGTATAGGCTGCCTCGATATCGATGTTATCGTAGCCATTGCCGAACTGGGCGATGAGCTTGATGCTCTCGGGCAGGCGCGCGATCAGGTCGGCATCGAGCGGGTCATTGATCGAGGAGACGAGCACGCTCATCCCGGCGGCACCGTCGATGATCGCGTCGGCGGAGAGCGCACCATCCACGGGCTTGAAGGTGACATCGAACAGGGTCGTCATCCGCGCTTCGATCTGCGCCGGCAACCTGCGGGTCACAAAGATTTTTGGCCGACTGAGGGTCAAAGCGCCGCCTTTCAGTGACCATTAAGGTCTCTTGCCTAGTGATAGGAAAAAAGTGCACCCCTGCAAAGTGATGATCCTTCGCCCCAGCGTCTTCTTGCGCCGATTTGCCCTTGGCCGCGCCCTTGGCGCTCTCGCCCTGGTCTTCGGCTTGATGTCGGCTGCGGCCCCCGCTGCCGATAACACCAGCGGCTTGCCCATTCCGCGCTTTGTCACCACCCGCTCGAGCCCCATCAACGTCCGGGTCGGGCCCGGCACCAAATATGGCATTGCCTGGGTCTATGTCCGTGCGGGCGTCCCGGTAGAGATCATCCAGGAGTTCGACACCTGGCGCAAAATCCGCGACGTGGATGGTTCGACCGGCTGGCTGCACCAGAACCTGCTCACCGGCAAGCGCGTCGCCATCGTCACAGCAGCGGCGACTGCCGACGGTCAGGTCGCCATGCGGGCGCACCCCGATTCGACCGCAGCGCTTGTCGCGTGGCTGGTTTCAGGCGTCGAGGTTGAGCTGAAAAGCTGTGACGGCACCTGGTGCAGGATTTCCGTCACGCCGCCCGTCGATGGCGCGCCGCGCTACGATGGCTATATCGAGCAGCAGACCCTGTGGGGCGCGTATAAGGGCGAAGTATTCGATTGAGCCAAGGGCTCGCGCCAACCTTCAGCGCGCGCGCTTGACCCGAACCACCACATCGACATGGGTGATGGCCATGCCGCGCGGCGGCTCCGGCAGGTTCTGGATGACGATGGCCGACGACGGGATATCGATCACGCGCTGTTCGTCTTCGAGATAGAAATGATGATGGTCAGAGGTGTCGGTATCGAAATACGACCGCGACGCGTCAACCGCCACTTCACGCAACAGCCCCGCCTCGCGGAATTGATGCAGGCTGTTATAAATTGTCGCCAGCGACACATTGACGTTGGCGCCCTGCGCCTCGCCGTGCAGCTCTTCGGCGCTCACATGTCGGTGATGGCCGGAAAACAGCAGTTCGGCCAGAGCCACGCGCTGTTTGGTCGGGCGAAGCCCGGCCATGCGCAACACGGCCGTGAGGCACGGGCGGCGCGAAGGAACCGTTCTGAAGGGGAGAGTGCGTTCAGGCATGTCTTTGAGCATAATTGATCTGCGGCTTCTATCATAGAGCTTTCGCTGTGCCGGGCACAAGGCATGCAAAACCAGAGTCTACCGCTGCCGGGATTTAGTAAATACCCCGAAAGAGATTGGCAAAACCTGTAGGCCGTGACGTGCCGTGGCAGGTCGTCGCTTGACCCCCCGTCAGCCCGCCACTACTAACAGGGCCTCGGACGAAAGAGAGCCAAGCGCATGGTCGAACGGAAAAACGCCTACGGTTACGAAGACCTGCTGCGCAGCGGGCGGGGTGAACTGTTTGGCCCCGGCTATGCGCAACTGCCCGCGCCGCCCATGCTGATGTTCGATCGGATCACGCAGATTGACGAGACGGGCGGCAGTTTTGGCAAGGGCCAGGTGCGCGCTGAACTCGACGTGAACCCCGATCTCTGGTTCTTCAAGTGCCATTTCATTGGCGATCCGGTCATGCCGGGGTGCCTTGGGCTCGATGCTCTGTGGCAGATGCTGGGCTTCTTCCTGTGCTGGGGCGGTTCGCCCGGCAAAGGGCGGGCCCTCGCCGGTGAAGTAAAATTTTCAGGACAGGTGACCGATGATGTTGCACTTGTCGAGTATGGTATCGATCTAAAGCGTGTGATGCGGTCGCGTCTCGTGCTGGGTGTTGCCGATGGCTGGGTCAAGGCTGACGGTAAGGTGATTTATGAGGCCAAAGACCTTCGGGTCGGCCTGTTTACGGAAACTTGAGCCGGGCGCTGGCCCTTTAGCTCGACCATGGAGGCAGAATGAGGCGCGTCGTCGTCACCGGCATGGGGATTGTATCCTCAATCGGGAACACCCTCGACGAGGTACTCGTCAGCCTCAGAGAGGCGCGGCCGGGCATCGTTCGTGCTGAGGATTATGTCAAATACGGGTTCCGCTGCCAGGTTCATGGCGCACCCAATCTTGACCCCTTCGAAGTGCTCGATCGGCGCACCACCCGCTTCATGGGCAAAGGCGCGGCCTGGAACTACATCGCCATGCAACAGGCGATCGAGCAGGCCGGGCTTGAAGACAAAGACATCAAGAACCCGCGCACCGGCATCATCATGGGCTCAGGCGGCCCCTCGACCCGCACCGTGGTGGAAGCCGCCGATATCACCCGCGATAAGGGCCCCAAGCGCATCGGGCCGCTGGCTGTACCCAAGGCCATGAGTTCAACGGCCTCGGCCACGCTGGCGACTCCGTTCGGCATCAAGGGCGTCAACTATACAATCTCGTCTGCCTGCGCGACCTCGAAGCATTGCATCGGCGCCGGCTATGAGCAGATCATGTGGGGCAAGCAGGACATCGTGTTCGCGGGCGGCCACGAAG
Organism: uncultured Hyphomicrobiales bacterium; assembly: GCA_903828145.1. Classification (GTDB taxonomy): domain Bacteria; phylum Pseudomonadota; class Alphaproteobacteria; order Rhizobiales; family Devosiaceae; genus Devosia_A. The sequence continues at coordinate 421,968 of CAIKKY010000007.1, forward strand.
ATCTCGATTGGACCCTGTCCAACCTGTTTGATGCCATGGGCGCCATGTCGTCGGATTTCAACGATACGCCGCAAAAGGCCTCGCGCGCCTATGATGCCAAGCGCGATGGGTTCGTGATTGCCGGGGGCGCCGGTGTGCTGGTGCTCGAAGAGCTGGAACACGCCAAGGCGCGCGGTGCGACCATTCTCGCCGAACTGGTCGGCTATGGCGCAACCTCCGATGGTTACGACATGGTGGCTCCCTCGGGCGAAGGCGCAATCCGCTGCATGCAGCAGGCGCTTGAAACCGTGAAGGGCCGCGTGGATTACATCAACCCGCACGCAACCTCGACCCCGGTGGGCGACGCCCGCGAAATCGAAGCCCTGCGCGCCGTGTTCGGCAACGAAGACAAGTGCCCGCCGATTTCGGCCACCAAATCGCTGACCGGCCATTCGCTCGGCGCCACCGGTGTGCAGGAATCGATCTACTGCATCCTGATGATGCAAAATCGCTTCGTGTGCGAGAGCGCCAATATCGAAGAACTGGATCCGGCCTTTGCCGATATGCCGATTCTCCGCAAGCGGCGTGATAACGTTGATATCGGCATTGCCGTGTCCAACAGCTTCGGCTTTGGCGGCACCAACGCAACGCTGGTGTTCAAGCACCCCGACGCGTAATCGCTAATAGGTCAGCTCGGTAAACCGGGCGGACCGTCCATCATAGAGCAGCAGGCGGCCCACCAGCGGCTCGCCCAGCCCGCAGATGAGCTTGATCGCCTCCATCGCCATCAGCGTGCCAATAACGCCCGTCACCGCCCCGAGTACGCCCACGGCCTCGCAGCTTGGCAGGTCGTCGGGCGCGGGCCGGTCCGGATAGAGGGCATCGAACCCCGGACGGTCGGGCATGAACACCGTGATCTGGCCATCGAACATCGACACCGCGCCCGAGACCACGGGCTTGCCGAGGGCCTTCGCCGCGCGCGCCACCACAGCCCGGGTGTCGAAATTGTCACTGCCATCCACCACAATATCATAAGGCGTTATGATGGATTGTGCAGTGTCCGCGCCGAGTCGCGCATTATGGGCATGAAACTGGACATGCGGGTTCAGGCCGGCCACGAAATCGCGCGCCGTCAGCACCTTCTCTCGGTCAACGGCATCGCTGCGGTGCAGAATTTGCCGCTGCAGGTTGGAGAGACTGACCACATCATCGTCCACAACGCCCAGCGTGCCGACACCCGCCGCCGCCAGATAGGCAATAACCGGGCTGCCGAGTCCACCGGCGCCGACAACCAGCACGCGGGCAGCTTTCAGCGCCTGCTGACCGGCGCCGCCCATGTCCTTGAGCACAATGTGGCGGGCATAGCGGGCAATCTCGTCAGGCCCGAGGCTCATCTCAGCGGCCCGTCGACCCGAAGCCGCCCGCGCCGCGCTCGGTCGCATCAAGACGATCGACGAGGCCGAACAGCGGGCGGACCACGGCCGCGACCACCAGCTGGGCAATGCGGTCGCCGCGCATGATGGTGAAGGGCTCATCGCCCAGATTGATGAGAATGACCTTCACCTCGCCACGATAGTCCGCGTCGATCGTGCCGGGGCTGTTGAGCACCGTCACCCCGTGCTTGGCCGCAAGCCCCGAACGCGGGCGGACCTGTCCCTCAAAGCCGGCAGGCAGGCCAAGAACAAGCCCGGTGGGCACCAGGGCGCGCGCGCCCGGCGCGAGCACCATCGGTTCGCCTTCCGGCACCGCGGCCCGCAGATCGGCACCGGCCGCGCCCGCCGAGTGCGCCGCTGGCGGCTCAAGCCCTTCGCCATGCGGCAACACCTGATAGGCAATGGCCATCGTGTTCATGCTCACCCCCCCTTAACGAGCAGGGTGACAAGCACGGCGAGGAGCGCCACCACCCCATAGGGCCAAAACCGGGCCCGGCTCTGGCGGGCAGCGAGGTCCGCGCGCCACAACGCAAGCGCCTGTTCGGCTGAAGTCACGAGCGCAGGAAGCCGTCCGAGCGTCTTGAGGGCCGTATCGGCATGTTCGCCCAGCTCTTCGAGCCGACCCATCGGCCCGGCGGAGCGCCGGACCCAATCGCCGACAATCGGTTCGCTGACGGTCCAGATATCGAGCGTCGGATCAATGGATCGCGCCACGCCTTCGACCAGCACCATGGATTTTTGCAGCAGGATCAGTTCGGGCCGCGCCCGCATTTCAAACAGTTCAGTGGTCGCGAACAATTGGCCGAGCACCTTGGCCATCGAAATCTCGGCCACGTTGCGCCCATGTTGCGGCTCGCCAATGGCGCGAAGCGCCAGCGCGAATTCATCGACGCTCTGGTGCGCCGGCACATAGCCGATATCGAAGTGCAGCTTCGCGATGCGGTAGTAGTCCCGCGTGATGAACCCATAGAGAATTTCAGCGAGGAACCGCCGCTCGCGCCGACCGATGCGGCCCATGATGCCGAAATCGACGGCGATAATGCCGTTATTGCGCGGATCGGCGAACAGGTTACCCGGGTGCAGATCGGCGTGGAAAAAACCATCGCGGATCGTGTGGATCAGGAAGTTGCGCAGCAGGTTGCTGGCCAGCGCCTTGCGGTCTATGCCTGCCCTGTCGAGAGCCGCGAAATCGCGGATGGGAATGCCATCGACCCAGCTTGTGGTGAGAATTGTGCGGCCCGAATGGTCCCACAGCACATCGGGAATGGCGAAGCCTTCATCGGGTTTCAGGTTTTCCGCAAACTCCGAAATCGCCGCGGCTTCCATCCGCAGATCGAGTTCCAGCCGTGCTGATCGGTCGAGAATGCCGACAATTTCAACCGGCCGCAGCCGCCGCAGGCGCGGCACCAGACGCTCCATCAGGCGCGCCCCGGCCAACTGGCTTTCAAGATCGGCATGGAAGCGCTCAATCACACCCGGCCGCAAAATCTTGACGGCGACCTGCCGCCTGATGCCGTCGTGCTCCAGCGTCGCCCGGTGCACCTGTGCAATCGAGGCCGCCGCCACGGGGGGCGAGATATCCTTGAGGTCCGCCGCCTTGGCCCCCAGTTCCGCCTCAAGCAGGCCGGGCACCAGCGCCGGATCGAACGGGTCCATCTGGTCCTGCAACACCGAAAGGTCGGCCGCCACAGCGCTGCCAACGATATCCGGCCGGGTCGCCAGGGTCTGGCCAAACTTCACATAGGTCGGCCCCAGCCGGTTCAGCGCCCGCGTCAGCCGCTCGACGCGACCGGTTTGCCGCACGGAAGCCCGTTCAAACAGGCGGCCGAAGCGGAGACCGGCGCGCAGTGATGGCGGCAGGCCCTCGTTATCGAGCAGTGACAGTGCGCCTTCGCGCGCCAGAACATAGCCTGCACCCAGCAGGCGGAAATAGGCACCAAACCCCATGCTCAGAGCTTCCACGCGCCATGGAGCGCGGCAATATTGCCTGAATAGGCCGTATGCGTCACGCGCCGGAAGCCGGCATCGGCAATCATCTGGCTGAAGTGCTCGGCCGTGGGAAACTTGCGGATGGATTCAACGAGATACTGATAAGGCTGCGCGTCACCCGCCACGAGCCCGCCCACTGGCGGAATCACCCGGTCAGAAAACAGCCGGTACGCCTGATCGAGCATCGGCACGTCCACCTGGCTGAATTCGAGGCAGAGGAACCGTCCGCCGCGTTTCAGCACCCGATGCGCTTCGCTGAGCGCTCTGTCGATGCGGGGCACGTTCCTTATGCCGAAGGCGATGGTATAGGCGTCGAAATGATTGTCGGGGAAGGGGAGTTCTTCCGCATTGGCCTCAACAAAACTCACCCGATCCGGGAAGCGCGATCCCAGGGCGCGCTCGGCCCCCACGCGCAGCATGTCGGTATTGATGTCGCTGACCGTGACTTCGGCATGGCCTACCGAGGCATTGATAATGCGCTCGGCGATGTCGCCGGTGCCGCCGGCCATATCGAGCACGCGATAGGCCGCGCCGCCTTTCGGCGGGGCCAGTCGGGCCACCAGGGCATCTTTCCACAGGCGGTGCACGCCACCGCTCATCAGGTCATTCATCAGGTCGTAGCGGTCGGCCACCCGATGGAACACATCGTTGACCAGCCCCTGCTTTTCCGTAAGCGGCACGGTCCGCTCGCCAAAATGCGTTGTCTCGGTGGGGTTGGTCATCATCAGACTCCAGTTGCCTCGCGTTATAGCCAAAGGCCGCGCCGAGGGAAATGGGCCCCTCGGCCTACATGCGGGTGCCCGGCAGATGGCTCGCCTGGGTGACCCAATCGGTAAACAACGCCCTGTCGAGCGGTTCAGCCTCACTGATGTGGAGATAGCGCACATCGGCCACCTTCGAGCCCACGGGCGGCAGCGGCTTTAGCAGCCCGCCCTTGAAGAACGAAACCTTGATATAGGCTGTCATGCAGTGCAGCCCGAGGAACCATCCGCCATCGCCTGCGCCATAGAGCGGCGAGTTCCATTTCACCGCTTTCACCACGCCCGGCACGGCGCGGGTCACAATCTCGTCAATCTCGCGGCCCACCGCGCTTTTCCAGCCGGGCATGGCAGCAATATAGGCGTTGATGGGCCCCTGGCCTTCGCCCTTCGGGATCTGCGGATTGCCTCCGGTGAGGAGGCGCGCGGATTCGGTCATGATCGGTCTCCGGTGGCGCCATAAAAGCACCGGGCGCGCATCCTGCGCCAGCCCTTTGTGCCGCTCAGGCCGCTGCGGGCGGAAGCTCGCTGACATATTCCTTGAACTTACCCGCCGCATTGGCGACCAGCGCGTCGACAAACCGGATGGTCACATCGGCATCGCCGAACAGGCCCTCTGCCATCGCCAGCCGGAAGTCCTCAAGCCGGGTGAGGTCATAATCGATGCCCTGCGGCAGCCGTACCTCATAGGCCGTGGGGCCGATCTGGGCGACCTGCCAGCGCTTGGCGCCGATGATGGTTCGCAGCTTGGCCACTTGGTCCTGCCCGAAACGCACCCGCCCATCGGGATGGCGGAAGAGGTCGATCGTCCGTCCTGAAATGCGCTCGATGACACTGAGGCTGCGTCCGCAGGCACAGGGCGCGCCGCGAACGGCCCGGTCGCCCTGATCATACCGGATCAGCGGAAACGCCGTTGAGCCGAACGGCGTTACCACCACGCGACCCTCTTCACCGGGCGCCACAGGCCACCCCTGATCGTCAACGATCTCGACCAGCACGTGTTCATCGTTGACGTGGAGGCCCGGCCCTTCGGGGCACGGGTGAGCCAACGACCCGCTCTCTTTCGAGCTATAGAGCCCGAAGATGTCTGCCCCGAAGACCTCGCGCACATAATCCCGCTCATAGGGCTCGACCGTGCCGCCCCGGGCGAAAAATCCTTTGACCCTGATGGGCCGCCCGGCGGCGTCGCTGATCCGGGCCAGCTCCACGATCAGCCCAGCGGCGACGGTCACATAGTCGGCCTTGGTGCTGACCATGCCCTCAAACAGCTCGTGGGCGGAAAAGGGCCGGGGCGAAACATACTGCCGTCCGCGCTGCGCTGACCGAAGCCAGGGCGGCCCCCAGGAACCGGGCAGTTTGGTGATCGCCGTCAACGGCGTGTCGACATAAAGCTGGTTGAGATAGGTCTTCGACCAGTCCACGCCCTGCCACAGGCTCGCGCGCCAGATCGCCGCCGTCGCGAGCTGGACGAGATAGGTCGTGGTCCGCACCGTCACCGGGTCGCCCGTGGAGCCCGAGGTCATCATGTCCTTGAACGGCCCATGAGCGGCCGGTGGATTGGCCGACAGTATTTTTGCGTGATGCGCGGTCACATCGGCTCGACCGAGGATCGGGATGTCGTTCCAGCGGTCCCAGTTGATTCCGCCTGAGGCCGAAAACACGGAGTTGAGCCGGAACCGGTAGAACGGACTGTGCGCCCGCGCGCCGATCAACAGATCAACCAGTTGCCGCCGCTGCCAATCGACGAGCCGCTGCCCGGGCCAGTACTGGCTCTCAAGCAGCATCTCATAATGGGCCCGTTGGTTCATGGACGTCCCCGTCGGGCAACGCGGCGCTGCATCAATAGGCCGCAGCGTTGCCCTTGGCCTGCTCGCCCTGTTGGCGCATCAGCTTGCCGCTTTCATTATAAGGCAGGGCCGAGACGAAATAGATGGCCTGCGGCACGAGCGCTGAAAGCCGGATGCGCCCCGTCGCTTCGCGGATTGCGGCCGCCAGGGCCTTGGGATTCTGCCCCGTGTCGGCATGAACAAGCAGGGCCAGATGGGCCACGCCGCCAGCGCCCATCTCGGGGAAAGCCATCACGGCATTGATTCCCGGAATTCCGCGCGCCGCCTCATCGACCTGCACCGGGTTCACCTTGATCCCGCCGACATCGAACTGCTCGCTGGCGCGTCCCACGATGCGGATGCGGCCATCGCTGATGATGCCGATATCGCCGGGGTAGAACCAGCCGTTCCGGAAGTGGCTCTCGGTCAGATCGGCGTTGTTGATATAGGACGAGATCATCACCGGCGTCTTGACCCGCACGAGCCCCGGCGTGCCATCGGCGAGGCCCTGTCCAGCGTCATCGACGATCTCGACGCTCACGCCGGGCAGAATCATCGATTCCGAGGTATCGGCGCTGCCGGCATCGCGGATGATGGACGCGGCCACCACGCTGGCCTCGGAACTGCCATAGCCAACGTTCACGCAATCGAAAACCTCAAGCCAGGCTTCGAGCGCCCGCCGCGTGACCATGCCGCCGCCCGAGCCGAGGACCGGAATTTTCGTGCTGACCGGGCCTGCCTCGCGGACCATGGCATCGACCTGTCCGGGCGAGGCCACCAGCTGATGCGCGCCCAGGGCCTGTAGCGCCTCGATTGTGTTGGCAATCACGATTGTTGCGCCATTGAGCAGCAGCGCCAGCGGCGCGCCAGCGCCCACAAGCGACAGGGGCGGAAAGGCGCAGGCCACGCTATTGCTCGGGAAGCGCCAGACCGTTTCAAATCGCCGCAATTGCAGCCCGTAGGAAATACTCATGTATTTCGGCGTCCCGGTGGTGCCCGATGAGCGGGCGATACACCAGGGACTATCGACGGAGATCGGCCCCTCGAGGGCCTCAAAGCCGGTCGGGGCGCCCTTGGGCAGGGTCTGCCAGCTGCGATCGACCGCAAAAGCGCGGGGGTGCGTCACGGCCCGCGCGGGATCAGTAAACAGGTAGTGGGTGACGTTGATCCCGTGCGAAAGCAGGTCCGGCCGCGCTTCCACCCACGATGCACCCAACAGCGCCGTGCCGAGCATCAATGCATAGGCCGTAACCCAGTTGTTGCAATCAAGCGCAACAAGGGAGTTGGGCAGGACGCCGCGTCCCTGCATGTGCCGCGCGGCCGCTTTGGCGAGGTCCAGAAGCCCCTCAAAACTGATCTCGCCGCCGGTCCAGCGTAACGCTGCCTTCTGCGGGTGCTCGGTGGCTATGGCGATAAAGCGGCTGGCGAGGGTGTCGGTCATGTCGGTCCAAAAAAAAGGGCAGGAGAGCGAAACGCCCTCCTGCCGCTATCATCTGTCGTTCAGATTAGAACTTGTGGTTGAAGCCGGCCTTGAGCAGCTGCATCGTCAGATCATATTCGTAGGTCTGCGTGGCCGGGCCCATTTCGACATCGGCGGCTTCGGCATCGTAGTAGGGCACTTCGATCTGGCCCTGATACCGAACGTTCGGCACGTTGACGTAGCTGTAGCCGATGAACACCGAGTTGGATTCGTCGATGGCGAGGTCAACCTGAGCGCCAACGGTCCAGCCGACGCTGGTCTGGCTGTCTGCCCACGATCCGCCAATCGGCGTATTGTCGTGCTGGAACCCGACATCGCAATTGACGCCCAATTCGGGATCATCTGGATCGAAGCAAACGTCTTCAGTTCCCGAAACCGAGTTCTTGAGGGTCGTACCCACCATGGCCAGACCGCCATTGACGGTGAACAGGGCCGCATCGGCGGCGATACCGGCACGGGCAACAGCCAGCGCGGTCCAATCGACGTTCAGCTCGGTATGCGTGCTGCTGGACCCTTCGTACTCGTACTCGTACTCGTAAGCGGCTTCCGGATCGGCGCCGCCATCATGATACTCATAGGAATCGCGGCTGTCCGCAATCGAGGCCATGGACGCCGACACTTCCGCGCCGAGAACCAGAGCGTCGTTCTGAACCAGAACACCCGCCTGGGCGCCAGCCAACCAGCCCTGAAGATTGTCGAGCGTCGAAGCCGGACCTTCAGGGTCGGTGAAGTCAATGTTCACGACCGTGCCTTCTTCGCCGCCAGACACCGAGCCGTAGCCGTAGCCAAATTCCGGATCAGCGTTCTGCGAAGTGGGACGGATGACCAGCGAACCGTCACCCGACGTCATGAGCAGGCCATAGGCCAGTTCCGGGTCCGATCCACAGAACGCGTCGGCGTTGCTCAGCGCGCCGCTAACGGTCAGCGATTCGAGCAAAGTCGAATTATCCAGCGTGTTGCCGCCAAATTCGCCGTCGTCGAAGAAATTGCAGTCCAGCGAATCTGCAGCGTTGCCGGCAGCGCTGTAGCCAACATGTGCGCCGAGATAGACGCCGCTCCAGTCATGCGCTTCCTGCGCCAAAGCCGGCGAAGCCGCAATCAAAGCGAGCACGGCCGAAGCCGTAAAAGTCCTGTTCATTACCCGAACCCCCAAGAATATTCCTGGTTACAGTTTATTTGCCATGGCGAATTCGGACAAGACACGGGGATTAAAAGTGGTCGGTAATTTGGTGCAAAATGGAGCAAATTAGGCAGGGCTGAAAATTCTGCAGCACCACTCAAAATTATGTTCTTCCACTTAGTGAAATTTTGAAAAGTTACCCCGCAAAAATCTTCGAGGGTAATTTCTGCACAATTTCCTGAGACGGTTTTTTTGCTATGCGCGAAGACAATAGTAAGTAAAAAATCAGCAAAATTAATTGTGGTTTTGTCCCACAGGTGAGGAAAACAATTAAACGGAAACGCTCAGCCCTATAGCGGGAAACCGCGCAAGGCATCGAATGTTGATCGGCCGTGGTTGCGCGGGCGTGACGAGGCTAAGAGGCTCAGATCATTGCGGGATTGCGCGCAAAGCGGCGAGCTGGACCGGAATGTGCGGTCCATTTGTGGTGTTATCCGTATACCGCATAGGGCAATGCCAAGCATTTTGCGGGCTTGGCCCTGACAAAATGGTATAGGGTGCCTAGATAATAGCCATGATGAGCACAAAAATGAGCACCGTGGACGATCTACTGAACGCTGACAGGAGCCTGCTCCTCGTTGATGACGACAAGACCTTCCTCACCCGGCTGGAACGGGCGATGGAGAAGCGCGGCTTCAGCGTGCGCAGCGCCGATACCGTCGCCGGTGGGCTTGCGGCGGTGGCGGAAAGTCCGCCGGCCTACGCCGTCGTCGATCTGCGGCTTGAAGACGGTAATGGGCTCGATGTCGTCGCGGCCCTCCACCTGAGGCGCGAAGATGCCCGCGCCGTGGTGTTGACCGGCTACGGTAACATTGCCACCGCCGTTACGGCCGTGAAGCTCGGGGCGGTCGATTACCTCTCAAAACCCGCCGATGCTGAAGACGTGATCAACGCGCTCCTCGCCACCGACACCGAACCGCCTGAGCCGCCGGAAAATCCGATGTCGGCAGATCGTGTGCGGTGGGAGCATATCCAGCGGGTCTATGAACTGTGCGAGCGCAACGTGTCGGAAACGGCGCGGCGTCTCAATATGCATCGCCGCACGTTACAACGGATACTCGCCAAGCGCGCGCCGAAGTAAGCTCTGCTATCCTTTGGGGAGAAGAGCGTGAGCGTTACCCTGCATTTCCATGGCGCCGCTGGCACAGTGACCGGTTCGTGCTACCGCATTGTCCACCCCAAAGGGCAATTCCTCATCGATTGCGGCTTGTTTCAGGGCAATCGCACGGTGCGCGACCTCAACCACAAGCCGTTTCCGTTCGATCCAAAGCGAATCGACTTCGTGCTGCTCACCCATGCGCATATCGACCATTGCGGGCTTCTGCCCCGGCTGGTGAAGCGCGGCTTTGCGAAACCGATCTGGATGACCGAGCCGACATCGGGTCTCCTCGAATTCCTGCTGCCGGACGCGGCGGGCATTCAGGAAAGCGAGTTCGAACGCGACATCAAAAAGCGCGAACGCCGGGCTGAAGAGCCGCGTGAGCCGCTCTACACGCTGGAGGACGCGGCCCGAACCCTCGAGCTGCGCAAGACCCTCGCCTTTGGCGCCTGGTCCGAACCGGGGCCGGGGGTGCGCGCACGCTACTGGAACGCGGGCCATATTCTAGGCTCGGCCTCGATTGAAGTCGAAGTCCTGGGGGATGACGGCAAGCCGGTGCACCTTTTGTTTTCGGGCGATATCGGCCCGGACGAGAAGGTGTTCTATCTCGGCCCCGATGCGCCGAGCGGCTTCGATTACATCATTTCGGAATCAACTTATGGCGGGCGCGAGCGCAAGGATTACACGCTCACCGAACGCCGCGCCGAACTCGCCACCGAGATCAACGCCGCGCTCGCCCGGGGTGGCAATCTGGTGATCCCCACCTTCGCGGTGGAACGCAGCCAGGAGTTGCTGCACGATATTGGCGTTCTGATCCGCGACAAGGTGATCAATCCGCAGCTGGTGTTTCTCGATAGTCCGCTCGCCAGCCGCGTCACCAGCGTCTACCGCAAATATGCTGCGCTCTTTGAAGATGTTGAACTCTCGGCCGATGCGCTGTTCACCGACCCGCGCTTTCGCATTGTTGAGGATGTCGAGGCGTCCAAGGCGATCAACGCGCTGCGCGGCGGAGCGATCATCATGTCGGCCTCGGGCATGTGCGAAGCCGGCCGCATCAAGCACCATTTGCGCAACAACCTGCCCCATCCGGAATCGACGGTGCTGTTCGTCGGCTATCAGGCGCCCGGCACGCTGGGACAGGTGATCCAGTCCGGCGCGCGTGAGGCGCGCATTCATGGCCACCTGGTGCCCGTGCGGGCGCATATCCGAAGCCTCTCAACCTATTCGGCCCATGCCGACCACAGCGAGCTGGTGGCGTGGATCAAGGCCCGCCTGCCCGCGCATGGTGCGTTGTTTCTTACCCATGGCGAGGATGACGAGCGCCACGCGCTGCGCAAATCACTCGTGGACCAGGGCGCGCTTGGCGGCGATCAGGTCATCCTGCCGCAGCTCGATGACGCCGTGGAGCTGCGCGCCGAAGGCGTCACGGCGGTGGCGCATGTCGCCCTGCCGCGCGTCGATGCGGCCCAGTTGAGCCGCGATTGGCACATGGCCTATGCGCAGTTGCTGGTCGATCTCAGCGAGCGCCTGCACACCGTCGCGACAGATCGCGAGCGGCTGGAGCTGATGGCGGCGCTCCAGGCGCATCTCGATGAAATCCCCAAGCCCGGCGAACCGGCCTAGACGTCGCCGGGGTCCATCAATGTATGCAGCCGGTCGGCACCCAGCCGCGCCAGCTTCAGCATCAGCGCCTTCTTTCGCGCAGGCGCCAGCGGGGCTTCCTCGCCCATCCGCAGGATCGCGGCATCATGCGCGTCACCCACGATCAGCCCTTCTGTGGCCGGGAAAATATCCGGATCCAGCTCGGGCGGCTTCGCGAAGAAGAACCGGTCGCAGAACTCGTGATAATGGTGCCACTTCCGGTCGACCTGAAAGTCGATGAGGCTCGACTTGATCTCGACAATCCAGATTGCGCCCTTGGGGCCAATGGCGAGGAGATCGGCGCGGCGCCCATTGCCCAGAGTCACCTCTGAGTAGCAGGTCATGTCGTAGGCCTCGCGCAGGAGCCGCATCACACCGCGCTGAATTCTGAGCGCGGTGGACGACTGCCGAAGGTCGACGATCTGCGGTTCAGCCATGCGGTGTCAGCGGTTCCGGTTCATCAAGCAGCGGCACGGGCCGGGCCGCAAGCGCCTTGATGACAAGCAGCGCGCCGATCACCAGCGGCACCGCCACGAGGTACGAATTGCGGATACCGATATACTCGGCCACGAAGCCAAGGATCGGTGGCCCGAGGAAAAACACGACGAAAGTCATCTGCCCGAGCGCCGCGACATTGACCGCCGCCGGACGATCCGTCCGCTGCGCAGCCGCCGAAACCGCCAGCGGATAGACCGACGAACAGCCAAGCCCCATCAGCAGGAAACCGAAGAGGGCCACATAGGCATCAGGCGCAAAGGCCACAACGATAAGGCCCAACCCGGCAATACCCAGCAGGCCGCCCGCCACGAGGCGCGGGCTGTGCCGGTCCACCAGCCTGTCCATGAACAGCCGGGCCAGCGCCATGAACAGCGAGAAAATCGTGACAGCCATGGTGCCGATCCACGGCTCGACCGAGAACACGTCGCGCATGTAAATGCCCGACCAGTCGATACCCGCGCCCTCAACCAGCAGCGGCGCTGCCCCGATGAGGCACAGCGGCAGAAGCCCGATCGTGGGAAAGGCAACGCGCGGCACGTCGCCGCCATGCGCATCGGCCCGGTGCGGGGCATCTTCAATGCCCGAAAACACGATCGAGCCTGCAATCACCACGAAAATCAGCGCACCCAGCGTGTGCAGTTCAACCGAAATCCCCATTTGCCGGATGCCGGCGGCCAGCAGCGCCGAGACAAAGAACCCAAGGCTCCACATGCCATGCGCCCGGCTCATGATCCGGTGCCCAAGCAGGGCCTCATGCCGGTCGGTCTGGAGATTGACGTTGATTTCCACCGCCCCGGACACCAGACCGGCGAAAAACAGCACCGGCACCAGCCACAGGCCGTTGGGCATCCACGGCATCAGCGCATAAAGCGCCGAAGCGGCAAACACGGTGAAAAACGCCGTTCGCCGCGCGCCATAGCGTTCGACCAGGGGCCCGCCAAAGGTCAGCCCGATCAGCGCGCCGACACTGGCCGCAATCAGCGTCAGCCCCAGTTCGCCCTGCGTGAGATCGAACTGCACCTGCAGATCGGGCAGGCGGGCCAGCATCGACCCCATCGCAATCGCGAAGATGAAGAAGATGCCATAGATGCGATGGTGCGGTTTCATGGGGTCCAGTCTGGGGTCAGTCGACGCTGTGCGGCAGGGGTTTCTTACCCAGCGCATCGACAAAAATAAGGCTGAGGATCACCAGCGGAATGCCAATGCCATAGGCCCAGCGGATCCCGAAATGCTCGGCGACGAAGCCGAGGAGCGGCGGCCCCACCAGAAACGCGCCGAACGAGGTCTGCGCCAGCGCCGCGACATTGATCGCCGCGGATCGGTCCGTCCGCTGCGCCGCCGCTGACATGGCGAGCGGAAAGATCACCGATGTGCCCATGCCCGCCAGGGCAAAGCCGACGAGCGCGACAAAGGGATGCGGCGCGAAAAAGATCAGCAGCGTGCCGAGGAACAGCACCGAGAGCAGAACCCGGCTCACGGTTGTGGGGCTATATTTTTCAACGAACGGATCGGCAAAGAACCGCGCCAACGCCTGCGCCAGCGCGCCCACGGCCACCGCGAAACCGGCAAGGAACGGCGACACCTGGAATTCGCCCTTCATGTAGATGGCCGACCAGTCGATACCGGCGCCCTCCATGATCATGGCCGAAAGCGTAACAATCACGAGGATGGTGATGGGCAGGGTGGGCACCGCAAAGCGCGGCGCTGTTTCGGTTGAGGTGCCGGTGCGATGCGGCGCGGCTTCAAAGCGGCCGAGCACAAGCAGGGTGGCAAGCGCCACCAGCGGCACCATCAGCATCATATGAATGGCAACGGGCAGACCCGTCTGCGCAATGGCCGCGCTGATGAACCCGGCAGAGAAAAATCCGCCGCTCCAGAACGCATGCGCCCGGTTCATGATGCGGCGCCCGACCTGATGCTCCACCCGGTCGGCCTCGACATTGAGAATGATCTCGATCCCGCCAGTAACCAGCCCTACGGGCAAGAGGAGGAGGAAGAACATCAACGGGCCGGTCGCCAGCGACGCAAAAGCGTAAAACAGCGCGAGGAGCGGAATGAGGGTGCGAATGGCCAAGGCATGGCCAAAGCGTTCGACTATGGGGGCCGCGAGGCTCAACGAAATCAGCGTGCCGACCGCGTGCCCGATCAGACCGAGCCCCAGTGCGCCCTCGGCAATGCCCATGGCATGCTGAATATCAGGCAGGCGCGGCGGCAGGCTGCCCATGCAGAACGAATAGATGAAAAACCCGCCATACACGCGAAGCTGCGGCGGCAAATCGAAGCCGATTCGCATGATAATCCCCCAGAAAGACGCGCACGGTAGTGAAAAGCCCCAGGCTTCACAAGGCTGTGCGGCCCTGTGGCGACCAGTTCAGGCGGCCTGTGCCGCTGCGCGCACGGCCTCCGTTGCGGCCTCGACGCTCTCGAAAACCTGCCCATCGACCCCAAACGCATCGAGCTTGACCGCCATGAAGCGGTAGCCCTGCGGATCGTGAATCAGCACGCCCTTGGGCTCGCCATCAAGGACCAGGGCAATGGGCCGCGCGGGTTGCGACTTCCGGATAGAAATATGCTGCATGGAAATACCCTCCATCGGCGCGTCGCTGTCGCAACGGCCGGGGTGTTAGCTGAAGTTTGAAACGGGACAGTGACAGTCAGGTCAGTGTCGTTTGCTTCGCCAACACCCTACGGTGCGGTTTACCTGTTTACGCATAGTCACGGTCGGGAGCATGGCGCGATCTGCAAAAAGCATGGTCGTCTCCTTCCGGGCCCAGCGGGCAAACAGGTTTCCATAAAGGGCGGGGGTCCGCCCGGGTTCAGCACAGGCCAGCTTGAGCGCCAGCGTCTCCACTATAAGAATCATAGGGACGGTTTGTCCATCCTCCAAAAGTCCTGAGTCCGCTCCCGCGTTTACCCGCGTCCGCGATAGCGGGTTTTCAGGCGAGGGAGCCGGGGGGTGCCTTACCGGTGAAATTGCCATAGCCCTGCGCTATACAGGGCGCAGGGAGGCTGCCCATGTCTCATAAACCGCGCGTTTCGATCACCTATTGCACCCAGTGCAACTGGCTGCTGCGCTCCGGCTGGATGGCGCAGGAACTGCTGGCCACCTTTTCCTTGGAACTGGGTGAAGTGGCGCTCATCCCCGGCACGGGCGGCATTTTCGAAATCCGCATCGGCGAGGCGTTGGTGTGGGAGCGCAAGCGCGATGGCGGCTTCCCCGACGTGAAACAGCTGAAGCAATTGGTTCGCGACGCGATCGATCCCGGTCGCGATCTGGGCCATATCGACCGACATCGACCCGACGAGCCGCTTGAGTGACGCGCATAATTGCGCATAGTCTCGCCCCAACCGGGGTGGAATAAGCCCTTCGAACCTGGAGACTCGACCGTGAACGCCTTGCTTCGTCTTTTTGCTGCGCCCGTGCTGGCGCTGGGTCTTGCCACTGCCGCGCACGCCGCCGGCCTGCCCGACCTCGGCGGCCGCACCATTCGCGCCGTGACCGAAAACGCCTACTACCCGCTCAATTTTGCCGATCCTAAGGACGGCACCGGCATCGGGCTGGAATATGATCTCATCAACGAGATCGCCAAGCGCCTGAACGCTAAGGTCGAGTGGAACCTCTCTGCCTGGGATGTGATGATCGAAGCGGTACGCACCGGCCAGTATGATGTCGGCGCCGATGGCATCACCATCAACGACGAGCGCAAGCAGCAGGTCGATTTCACCGAGCCCTTCATCACGGTGGAACAGTACTTCCTCGTGCGTGCCGATGAAGCCCGCATTGAGAACAAGCAGAGCTTCGCCGATCATCCCGAACTGCTGTTCGGCGCGCAGTCGGGCACCTCGGCCTTCTACACCGCTATTTATGATGTGCTCGATGGCGATGAAGCCAACCCGCGCGTCAAGCTGTTCGATACTTTCGGGGCCTCGGTGCAGGCGCTGAAGTCAGGCGACGTTGATGCCGTCATCGCCGATCAGGCCGCGACCGCCGGCTACATCGGGGCCGATCCCGGCGCCTTCAAGCAGGTGGGCGAGCCCATCAAGGCCGAGCCCCTCGGGCTGATCCTTGCGCCTGGCTCCGATCTCACCGCGCCGTTCAACGCGGCCCTCGCCGAGATGAAGGCCGATGGCACGCTGGACAAGATGATCACCCATTGGTTCTTTGACTACGGCCAGGCGCAGTAAGCCCTGAACCCATCTGGCGGCGGGGCGCACCCGCCGCCAAGTCCTATGGCCAGACACCGCCCCCATCAAAGCGCTGCCCGCCTGCCCTGGTGGCTCTTCGCCCTCGGTCTGCTTGGCGTGCTCACGCTATGGGCTATTGTCGCTGATGCCGGCTATACGGCGATCTTCACGACCCTGAGCAAGGGCGTCGTCACCACGCTCTGGGTCACGGGCGTCTCCTTCGCGCTCGCCATGGCGCTTGGGCTGGTGCTCGCCATGATGCGCACATCGGGCAATGCCATTCTGGTGCAGGTCTCGACCTTCTATGTCGAACTCATGCGCGGCATCCCCATTCTCGTTGCGCTGTTCTACATCGCCTTCGCCGGCGCCCCCGGTATTGTTCGCGGCCTCAATACTGTGCTCGGTCCGCTGATCGAACAGGGCTGGATCGAAGCGCTGACCGTGCGCAATTTCGATTTCACCTGGCGCGCCATTCTCGCGCTCAGCCTGTGCTACGCCGCCTTCATTGCTGAAATCATGCGGGCCGGCATCGAGGCGGTGGCCAAGGGCCAGCTCGAAGCCGCCCGCTCACTCGGGCTGACGCGGGCGCAGACTTTCCGGCTGGTGGTCGCTCCGCAGGCCTTCCGCACGGTGTTGCCGCCGCTCGCCAATGATTTCGTATCGATGGTCAAGGATTCCGCGCTGGTCTCGGCGCTCGGGGTGCAGGACATCACCCAGTTGGGCAAGGTCTATTCTTCGGGCACGTTCAAGTTCTTTGAAACCTATAACGTCGTGGCCTTTCTCTACCTCGTCCTCACCATTTCGCTCTCGCTCGGGGTGCGGCTGATCGAACAGCGACTGGGGCGCGCCGGCCGCTGATCCTTGCAGGATAGCTTCGGCCTAACCACATGAGGGACACAGGGGTTGCGCCCCTTTCGAACCGGAGTTTCGCCCCATGCTGAAGCGTATTGCCTCTTTGGGCTTTGCTGTCGTTGTCGCAACCGCGCTGGCAGCCTGCGGGAACAATAACAATACGGGCACCAATGTGGGTGCCGTTTCGGTGGATTGGACCGGCAATGACATTGTGGTCGAGGCCATAGCCGACCCTAAGGTGCAGGGCGTCATCTGCCATGTGGCCTATTTCAACCGCTCGCTGATTGATCGGCTGCAGCAGGGCAACTGGTTCGAGGACCCGTCTTACTCGGCAGTCGATTGCAGCGCATCGGGCCCCATCACAGTGGGGGATATCAATACCAACACTGGCGGCGAGGAAATCTTCCAGCAGCAGCGCTCGCTGATCTGGAAGAGCCTTCGCGTCAGCCGCATGTATGATGCGGCCAACAACACGCTGGTCTATCTGGCGCACGCCCGCCAGATCCAACTCGGCTCTGGCAAGATGTCGCTGTCGGTCGTGCCGCTCACCGGCAAGGACGTGACCTGGCTGAAGGGCACCCCGGCCGTGAAATGAGGTCGCTGCGGCCCGGGTAACGACTGTTTCAGCACTGGGTGGCTTTTGCGCCAAACCATTCGCTCTAGGCCGGTGATGGAACAAAGAAATTCCATTTTCAGCGCTCGCTTTTCCCTGCCCGTAGATCGACATTCCTTTTCAACCAACACTTAAAACAGGAGCGGCACCATGTCCGTCTTGATTGGCGATACCGCGCCGGATTTCGAAGCCGAGACCACCGAAGGCCATATCCGGTTCCATGATTACATCGATGGGCATTGGGCCGTTCTGTTCTCGCACCCCAAGAATTTCACCCCGGTATGCACCACCGAACTGGGCTACACGGCCAAGCTGAAGCCCGAGTTCGACAAGCGCGGCGTCAAAGTGCTCGGCCTTTCGGTCGACAAGCTGACCGACCACGCCGGTTGGGCCCGCGACATTCAGGAAACCCAGGGCACCGCGCTCAATTTTCCGCTGATTGCCGATGAGACCGGCGAAATTGCGCGGCTCTACGACATGATCCACCCGAGCGCCAATAACACGCTGACCGTGCGGTCGGTGTTCGTGGTCGGCCCGGACAAGAAGGTGAAGCTGAAGATCGAATATCCGGCATCGACCGGCCGCAACTTCGACGAAGTGCTGCGCGTGATCGACAGCCTGCAGCTCACCGCCAAATATTCGGTGGCAACGCCGGTCAACTGGAAGCAGGGCGAAGATGTCATCATCGCCGCGTCGGTCAGCGACGAAGACGCCAAGACCAAGTTCCCCGGCGGCTGGAAGGCCCTGAAGCCCTATCTCCGCGTTGTGCCGCAGCCGCGCGGCTGATCGGCCTTCTTGATCAAGGCGAATTCGGGCGGTCCGCTGGGCCGCCCGTTCTGTTTAGCGGCGGCGGAATGCCATCAGCATCTGGGCAAAGCCCATCAGCACCAGCCCGCCGATGAACGGGGTGACCGCCCAGTCGAACCGGTGCGCGAACCCGACCAGCACCTGCACATAATCGGCATTGTCGGCGGTGAAGCCCCGCACCAGCGCACTCAGCGGCCCGGGGGCATTCACCAGCGCCACAATAAAGGTACCGGCCGCCATGATGAGGCCAATGCCATAAAGAAGAAGTGCAACCATAATGTCCTCGTCAAACCGATGCCCACTTAAGGCGCGGTGCGGCGCTGGCGTCAACATCAGGCCGGTGGCCTTACCCCGTAATGCCTGTGGGCAGCGGGCAACTGACCCCCGTGGCCGACAGCCCGCAATAGCCGCCCGGATTTTTGGCCAGATACTGCTGGTGATAGGCTTCGGCGAAATAGAACGGGCCAGCCGGTTTCACCTCGGTGGTAATGGCACCAAAGCCTTTGGCCGCCCGATAGCGGGCATCATAGGTCTTGAGCGCCGTTCGAGCTGCGCCAAGCTGCGCCTCGGAGGTCGTGTAGATCGCTGATCGGTACTGCGTGCCGACATCATTGCCCTGCCGCATGCCCTGGGTAGGGTCGTGCTCTTCGAAAAACAGCTTGAGCAGCGCTGCAACGCTGGTCGCCTCCGGATCATAGACCACCATCACCGCCTCGGTATGGCCGGTCTGGCCCGAACAGACTTCCTCATAGGTGGGGTTGGGTGTCAGCCCGCCCTGATAGCCCACGGCCGTGACCCACACGCCCTCGCGGCCCCAGAACAGCCGTTCGGCGCCCCAGAAGCAGCCCATGCCGACGAAGATCACCTCGGCGCCCGGCGGATACGGACCCTCCAGGGGCCGCCCCGACACAAAATGGCTGGCCGCCGTCTTGATGGGCGTATCGCGCCCTGTGAGCGCCGTTTCAGCACTGGGCAGATCACGCGGCTTCAGTTTGAAAAACATGGCTCACCTCTTCCGGTTGCGGCCAATATGGGGTGCCTTACGCCACAAATCCATGCTCAGGGCCTCGTATAGAGTTCTCGATTGCGCGAGCGGCCGAGATAGGCCAGCAGCCCCCCGGGCGCGAGGAGCACCAGCGCCGCCGGCAGCCCCAACAGCCGCTCGGCCACCGGCACGAGCACCGGGGCCAAGAGCCGCGAATTCACAAAACCATCAAGCGCGGCAAGGCTATCGGGCGCAAGCGCGGCCCATTGCGCGCCGAATCCGGTGATCAGCACCTGACCGGCCTCAAGCGAATGGGTGAGGTCCACGAGGGCCACAATGAGCCCCAGCGCCACCAGCCACGTTCCAATCAACCGCACCACTCGCCGCATAAGGCCTCCGCCCCGCTATGTGCCACGCGCCCGGCGCTGTCTCAAGGCCTGCAGCAATTCGATCAGTCCGGGGCGAACGGGCACAACGATTGCTTGCGATACGGCGCTCGATGAGTATATTGCCCGCGCCTGAGCGGCCGACCCCGCTCGTTGTGTGACCTCACCGTCACAAGGCACCGCGGCCCACCGGTCCGCACGCGGAGAGATGGCCGAGTGGTCGAAGGCGCACGCCTGGAAAGTGTGTAGGCGGGGAACCGTCTCAAGGGTTCGAATCCCTTTCTCTCCGCCATTCCTTATTGAAAAATATGAGGAATTTTAGGGTTTCGGGGCGCTACCCCCGAAAGAACCCCCTTACCCCTAAGGTGCTTGGATCTGTCCTTCGCATCACGGGTTTGTGGCACTGGACCTCCGGATCGGCGGTCCCATAGGCAAGAGCGAAAGCGCCTTCGATTTTCACGCAGTGCGACCACGGCGAGAATTAATGCCTGTTAGGTGTCACGATCTTCCAGCGCAGCCACTCGGGCTTCGAGCTCGGTAAGCTCCAAAGTGCGCCGATAGCAGTCCAGAAGTCCCATAACCTGCGCGGCCTCGGTTGGCGTCAGGTCGCCTGACGAAACAGCCTGCAGCACTGCACCAGCAGCGGCCGCCGCATCCTTTGCCGATGTCATGGGAGGAAGCTCGAACAGAACGGGCCCATCTTTTCGAGGCGGTGCTACACGCTCAAGGCACAATCGCAGGGCGACGGTGTCACCGGCTAAAGCCAATTCGACGGCCTTTCGGGTTAGCGCCTCGGCTTCGCCGTCCATGAGTTCAAGCGCGGCAATTGTGGCCTTGTTACGCGAACCAGCGGGCCGACCTGAGTTTCCCGCCGCAAATCGTCCTGCCGTAGTTCGTCCGTTCATTCGGAGAACCTCAGAAGCTCTGCTTCGAGCGCATCAAGTTCGTCCATGGTCATGGTGGTGACGTCGCCATCGTGGGCGAGGTACATTTCAGCCACCTCGGGGTCGAGGTCAGAAAGCGGGATCATCTTGCCCGGCAACGGCGGTGTCGGTGCCCGGGCTTCCAAATTTGTGATGCGTCGGCTCAAGAAACTCATGTGTAATGATATTACATTTTAGAAATTTTGGCTACTGCATACCTGATCGCGCGAAATATATTTTTGTTCTGCTTACTCTACATTTCACTGGTCCACGATCGGGCTTTGAGCTCAGATATTGTCAGTAGAAGAAAATGCAGCGAAAGAGGGGACTGTAGATTGCACCCGTTTCAACATAAATGCGGCATTTGGATTTAAGCACTCGCATAAAGGAACTCACGTATTCGGCGGACCCGTCAGCACTCCTCGATCCTATCAGGCGGCGCAAGCGAAAAAGTGTTTTGCCCCACCGCCAAAACCAAAGCTGCCACCAATCCACGAAACTATGCTGTTCTATTCCACTCAGGTACTGCAGATCTAAAGCAAACATTGCCGTAGGTACTTTGAAAAATGCCCCGGCGATATCTACCTGAGCAGCGCTATCATCGCGCCACCGACCCCCGCGGTCCAAGGCGCAGACGATCCTCTAGCCGGGTAGCGAATTCTGCCCGATCTTCGGGGGACATTGCCTCCAGCCGCTCCATCACCAGTTTCTGACCCAACTGCAACCGCTGCGTCATCCGTTCTGCCTGACCCGTCATCGCTGCACGCAAAGCAGCCGCATCGAAAGGCTCGGCCCTTATCGCGGCAAGCAGATCCTGAAAATCCTCGCGCATCTGTCGTCGCGTGTCGCGCATCTCCGGCGCACGAGCAATAAAAGCGCGGCGCAACGCGCTGCGGTCCTCTAGGCTCAGCGCTTCGGCAAAATCACCGAAATCCACCTCTCCGATCCGACCGTACTGCCCGCCGTCGCGCAACATCGCGCCCGCCACTATCCCCACTATGAGCAGGTTTAGCGCCACCGAGACAGCCAGTGCGATCCGCAAGCCTTTTCCCGCAGACGTGGCTGTACCCGCACCCGAGCCCGCGCCGATGGAGGCACCCGCGTCCATCCCTGCGGCCCAATTTGGCGTCGGCTCCGTTTGGGGCTCCGGCGCAGCCTTGTCCGCTCCCCCGCCTGCGCCCTCGTCCGGGGTTTTTTCAGTATCCCCAATCATCGCCCTCACTCCTCGCCCATCAGGAGATCGACGCTCGGGATCAACGTGACTGAAGTCTCCGGCCCCAGCAGCGCATCTGCTAAGTACGTAACGTTGGCAGGCTGCACGAAGCCTAGCACCAGCCCTGCCACCGCAGCCCCGCCGACACCAGCCAGCCCGCCAAAACCGCCGAAGACTGACGCAAGGCCGCCTAGCCACCAATTTCCCTTTGCCGCCAGGACAGGCGGCGCCACCGCCTTAGTTTGCTCGGCAAACGCATCTGCCAGCACTCGCGCCATCAGCGCCTCCGAAGGCTCGACCGGCCGCAACCGCGCCGCCGCGAACAGATTGTCAAGCGTCTTCTGTTCTTCCATCTCAGCCCTCATCGTCTTCATATCCCAAGTCGTCGCGCCGTCCCGCCAATAAGGCCACCAGCGTCCGCTTTCCCCGACAGATAAGGCTCTCGACCGCTTCCAGACCAATCTCCATCACCTCAGCTATCTCGGCGTTCGACAGCCCCTCCAGATGCCGTAACACCACCGCTTGGCGCTGTCGGTCGGGCAGTTCGCGAAGGGCCGCTTCCAGCGCCGCAGCCCGGTCGGCCTCGATCAGTCCGGCATCGCCACCCGCCGCCCGGTCGGCCACCTCAGGTGCGGCCTCCAGCGCCTCCGTCCGCCGCCGCTGCCTTGCCCTTAGACGATCTGTACACAGGTTGGCTACAACGCGGTAAAGCCAAGTCGACACCTGCGCCTCGCCCGCCCGCCACTTTGCCGCTGCACGCCAAAGCCGCAGCATCGCCTCCTGCGCAACATCCTCAGCCTCGGCGCGATCGCCTAGAAGACGCGAAGCATAACCCATTACACGTGGCACCAGCCGCAAGGTTAAGGCCCGCGTCGCCGCCGTCTCGCCCCGCGCATAGGCAGCCAGCAAGTCCTCGTCCGGAACCTCGTCTGTTGTATCGCTTGCCATGTCCATCCTGCACAGGGATAACGGGTCCGGCAGGACCGTTCGAATGCAACCCCGCGCCCCGGGCACAGTGGACCGGGGCTCGGGGCCATCGTCATTTATTGCCGCCGAACCAGCCACCCATCCCATGGCCGCGCCTAACGTGCCGGTCGCCGCGTCCCGGCCCGCGGTCCCCACCCATGTTCTTAAGTTTTGCCGCGCGCGCCGCCGCGATTTCGGCTTCGGTCACTACGCCATCGCCATCGATGTCCAACCGATCGAAGTTCATCGCCGGAGCGGGGCGCAAGGCGAGTTCCGCGGCACTTAGCAGCCCGTCGCCATCGGCATCCATCCTCTCCACCATGCGCGAGGCTAACTCGGACGCCCGCCTTTCCATCCGCTTTATTAGCATCGCCTTCAACTCTTCAGCCGAAAGCTTTCCGTCCTCATCGGCATTCACGGTCGCAACCTCTGCCGCACGCCATGTCTGCATCTCGGCTTCGGTGATCTTTCCATTCTTGTCCGCATCCACGGCGGCAAAGTCGAACCCTTCGAAGACCCCCCCCATCGGTTCGACCCGCATCATTCCATCCTTCGGTCCCGCCTGCGCCAGCGCTGTAAAGCCAAGGGTGCCAAACACTAGGGCTACGAAAATCGTGCTTTTGGTCGTGAGCATTACCGTCTCTCCAGTGAAAGGCGCGGACCATTCCCGCCCTTCAATGACTGTGAAACGCTTCGCCCCTTATTTTCCGTCGCGCTCTGCCCGAAAAAACTGTCAACGCTGCGCGGTCCGTCCCCACCTAAAACTCCTTTGCCATGGGGATTTATGCACTTCAACTCGGCTCGCCGACAGCCCCGTTATAGTCCCTTTCAAGAGGATTGCTGTCGGCGGCAGTGGCCATATTTCTGACCCAGATTTTGTTGCACATCTTGGATGGTGGCTATCATGCGGCGCTTCAGCCAAAGGCGTAATGAAGGATTTTAATCGCCTTAGAAAATACGTGGGTAATTATTCGCGGCGACGGTATTTATCTGTGAAAATGATCGGAGGTATCCAGTGTCGCCTGCATCAGAAGAAATCGCCGATCGCATCCGTTCTATCGTTAGTTTGCGAGACGGAGTGATCGAGAAGAAAATGTTTGGCGGAATTTGTTTCCTATTGAACGGCAACATGGTCGTTGGGTCAATGAAAGATGCTCTATGCTTGTGCGTGTAGGGCCAGTGCTTTAAGAAGAAGCTAAGCGACGGCCCGGAACAACGCCGATGCTTCAAGGCGGACGAGAAATCGTGGGCTTCGTGTTAGCTGCCGCCGAGAGCGTTGCCGATGACGATGCCCTTGAGGCATCGATCGAGTTTGCGTGGACGTTCGTCAAATCCTTGCCCGCAAAGTAATAAGGCCGGGGCAAGTCAATCGATCTCAATGCGCTCGATTGCCTCAGCAAAGCATGCCCAATAGCCTTGGCTAGCCTAGGGCATTGCTCAGCTCACTTTGAGGTCCGAGAAGTATCCTATGGTGCCTGCCTCGATCCACAGGCCCACGCCGCCACGCTGGCTCGGGCCGTGTTTCATATCAGTCACAACAAGGCATGGCTGTGCAGCGTGATTGACGTAAAGTTCGCAGCGAGTGCCTTGGACTAGGACCTTCATGTGTATCCAAGCATCCATGGAGATATCGACGTAGCTCTCGTACCTCTCCGGCTCTTCCTTGCGAAGCCGAGCGAAGGTGAAATCCGGATAGGCGACGTACTGGACCGTGTGATTGCGACGGACCTGATCGTCGACACGGCTGTTTAGCGGACGGAGGTACACGCTTTCAAAGCGGTTCTTCCCATCAATTCGAAACGTCACTCCGATGAAGCCCCTCGCATATGATGGCGCATTGGTGGCGAGGACGCTTGCCACATCCACTTCGATCGTGCCGTCAGTGAAGTCCATATCGGCCCATGCCATGAAGTCCCTGTCACTCAGCCCCGCCGTCGGATCCTGACTGGCAGATGCAGGCATTGTAAGCTGTATGGCGTTGCGGCCCATGTACTCGACCTCGCGCTTGAAAACGCCCTGTAATTTGAGGTTATGCATGGGTATTGAGTAACCATTCAGAGAGTGTTGAGCAGGACCGAGCAGCGCAGAGCGGCCCCCGGACCGGGTGTGATTTGACGATTACTAGCAGGGCTGCTCCGTTGAAACAAACTTCTGCTCTGCCAGTAGCTTAAGGTCATCGGCGGGTGGGTGCCTACCATCGAGGGGAAGGGCCTGCCACCGGGGTGAGGGTTAGGCATAGGCTCAAGTTCGTGCATAAATACGTGTATGCATGTACTTCTCTTTGCGCCACCTCTTTTTTCTTACTTCTCCCCTCTACCACCACCAGCCACCCCTCCTATAGAGGGGGTGGGGTGGCGCGTGTTGTCTGCGGCACTGCGCCACCTGTTTGCGCCACCATGCCTAAGGTGGAGCAGGTTTTAGGTCCCTTCTTCTTCCGGGGGAGCACCCACCCACTTTCCGACCCGAAAGAATTTCTTGGATTTCCTGCTGTTGTCCTTGTCCTCGTACTACTCAAGGTGACCATTCTTGAGGAGCATTTCGTGAATTCTTCACGCCATGGGGCCAATTTGTGGAATTGGCCTTGGAATTCAGTCGGAAACGGCTTTCAACCCAAATTATGGCCAAGCGTGTTTTTGCGCGCATGATCTCGCATGCTGCTGACTTCGTTCTGCTCCGCCACTGTATTTAGCCGCGCCACTAGGAAGTCTACGAAAGTCCTGACTTTGGCGGGGAGGAGCTTGGTTTCGGTCAAGGCGTAGACGGGGACTTTTGTCGGTCGCCATTGCGGTAGGACAGGCACGAGCCTCCCATCAGCTACATCCGGCTCGGCCAAAGCCATCGGTAAAGTCACGATCCCGCCATTTCGCACAGCAAGCCTATGCAGGAGGCCAACATTGTTGGCCGTAATTGGTCCCTGTACGGCGACTTTTAACGCGCCAGACGGACCCTCCAGTACCCATGGAAGGTCCGTCATACGCAAACAGACAAGCGAGAGTAAGTCCTGCGGAACTTTCGGCGGAGTGACGGCCGCGAGGTAGACCGGAGAGGCGTAGAGCCCCACGGGCACGTCGATCAGCTTTCGAGCAATCAGATTGGGCTCTGCAGGCATGCCTATGCGGATCGTCAGATCGAAAGGCTCTGCAACAAGGTCACTTTGACGTGGCGACACATCCAGGTGCAGGGCGATGCCCGGATAGGCTCTGGCGAACTCATCAAGTAAATCCGACAAATAGATCAGCGCGAAGTCCACGGGGACGGACGCGCGAATAACGCCTTTGGGCTGTTGGACCAAATCGGAAAGGTTTTCATGGGCGAGCCGCGCTTCGTTCGCGATACGCTGACAGCGCTCGAAGTAAAGCCGTCCCGCTTCGGTAAGCTCCACGCGTCGGGTGCTGCGATTGAACAGACGCAGGCCGATATCGCGTTCGAGTTCGGCGATCCGGCGGGAAACCGATGAGTTCGGTAGACCCAAACGATCTGCTGCCGCCCGAAATCCGCCTGAGGAAGCCACTTCGACGAAAAGCTCCATATTGCGGAAGACGTCCATGTTTGCTCCGTCAGTGACCCAGTGAGATCCAACTCTAGGGGTTTATGGCCCCCCGGGGCAGCAATAACCTTGACGAACACGAAAAGACATCCCGCTGACCCCGAAGAACGGACAGAGTTTATGAAGCATATTTCAAGGGCGGCCCTGCCCGACGGTCCGACCGTCCTTGTCGTTGGTGCGACGGGCTTTCTTGGCGCAAAGGTCCTGCAAGGTGTGGCCGAGCAGGCCAACGTCGCCGTGCGTGCAATGTCGCGGCGCGCAAAAGTCGAGCCGGGTTGGGTCCAAGCCGATTTGATGGACCCGGCCTCGCTGGATGCGGCGCTTGTAGGCGTAGACGTGGTGATAACGTCCGCAAATGGCTATATGAAGGAAACACTCGCTGCTGATTTTGCAGGAAACCGCAACTTGATCGACGCAGCAGTGCGGGCAGGGGTGAAGCGGTTCGTGTTCCTAAGCGTCGTTGCCTGCGATCAGGCACCTGACGTGCCCCATTTCCATGCAAAGCATGTGACCGAGGATTTGATCCGTGCCTCGGGTATTCCCTATGTCTTCCTTCGGGCACCGGCCTTCTTGGATCAAGCCGATGACTATCTTGCCAAGGGGCTTAAAAAGGGCAGGTTTTATGGGGTCGGTGACCGAGATCTGCGCTGGTCCTATGTACTTACCGATGATTTGGCGAAGTGCTTGGCCCAAGCGGCCACCCATCGCGACCCTGAGATCCTAGGCAAGACAATTGATATCAGTTGGAGCGATGGCCCGCTCAGCCAGCGGGAGCTCGCTGGGATAGTAGCGAAGGCAACGACGAAAGCCGCCTCGCTTTGGATTGTACCATGGTGGATCCTGCAACTGGCAGTCAGGCCGGTGCGACTGTTTTCCGACCTTGGATATGATCTCCTGCAGATGTTCTTGTTCTTCCGGTCAGGTCAGTTTGTCGCCGACACTACTCTTCAAAGCCGTTTCTTCGGGCAGCCGCCCTCTGCCCGCGATGCCGTGGCGCGCTGGGCTACACGCGAGGGACTGAACGACTGACCGCCGAAATCGACTTTGGCGCTACTCAGAAGGTCCGCTTGCGCGGAAACTGGGGCCTACTGGCGTTCTGTAAGGGGCCTGATACCGCCATGGAGTACCCGGGAGCCCATATTAAATCGAGTTTGTGTCGCTTGAAAAGGCGAAGGCCTGTTTCGGACCTTCTGAATATGCGAAAGCAATCACCCTGCGGGCGGATGCCGCAGAATTCAGCATCGTCATCGCCGAGGGCGTAACGCCTACCTAGGCGGGTTTCGCGTCCAGTCTAGGCCAATGCCATGCCTTTCTGAAGCGACAAACCGGGTATCGCCTAGACTTTTTTCACGCCTTGGGAGCCGCCTCTCTGAAATCCAGACCTGCGTTGGCTGCTTCCAGCAATTCAAACCGCACCAGCGGTCCCAACCTTTCCGACAAGAGCGCCTTAATTTCAGACACAATCGCCGGGTTCCAGACAACGACCTTTGGTTTGGTTCCGGCACCAGCGCGCTGGTAGCGAGCAGCGCAAAGATGCGGGGCTGCATCTAGAACCGCCGCCGCGAAGTCAGGCAGGTCCGAATTGGGGGAGGACGGCCTCGTTTTCGTATGGATATCTCTATAGGAAACCGAGGCTGTCCTCCTTTCCCGGTCGCTTTTGATAGCCTTTTCGGAACCCAGTTCCGGCGCGATTTTTGCCAGATCCGCGGCGCTTTCGACCCAAAGGCCATACCCAAGGGCAATCTCGTCTTTGCTGGCCCACTCAAACGGCCGGATGCTATCGACCGGAAGCAGCGGCAAGGTATCACCCCAGAGTTCGATCGTGACTGGGTCTTTCTCTGTCCGGTTCAGGCCGCGTGCGCGGCCGATTTCCTGAAGGGTCCCATCCTCCGCGATCGAGGCGCGGACCTCTTCAGCAAGCGGATCCGGATGCCATTCTTTCTTGAACGAGGCGCGGGTACCGTCAGCCGCGACGACCGTCACTTGGCCCTCGCTGAACCACTCAGCACACGGGGTCACAGCCTCGCCGGACAAAGCACCGGCATATTGTTCAATGACCCATGGTGGCGGCAGGTTTCGGCCGATGATAATCATTAACCGAACGTCCTTGAAGCCATCCAACCCGACCACGGCCCCGTGATGCAGGACCGGAATATGCTTGGGCCAGTTCGGAAACTGCTTTTGCCAAGCGTGCGCCATGGCCTTCGTGGTGACCACTAGCGTCCGGCCCGGCACCAGCGTCGCCCTAGCCAAGACGGCGTTTCCAAAATCGCGGGCAGCAGCTTCATCCCCAAGGGCGCTTCGGGACGTGGACTTTCCCGTTACCGCGACGATCCGTTGGAAGGGCGTTTCGATTTGGATGTCCGCCCTTAGGTCTAAGAACGGCAGGACCTTATGAACAATCTTAGGGCGCAAGGTCGCATCAATATGCGCAACTGCCCCCAGCCACGAACGGTGGATCGGCCGGATCGTGCGAAGGACGAGGCGCATGCCCGGCTGCCCGTCAGGCATAGGCTCTACGGAAAGGCGACCGGAAGCCTTTCCGCCGCTGAGAAACAGCGTCAGTTCCCACCAGATGTCGGCCATCAGGGACGGGCTCGGCACCCGCGATTGCCATTTGTCCCGCTGAGCCATTCGGTCTTGCGCTGGCATGCCGGGATACATGACAGAAGAAAGGCGAGACAGTTCAGCGGACGGAGCGTCGCGACATATTTCGCGGTCGATCAACCCAACGCTCTCAAGGCACTCGCGTTTCAGCGGACCGTAGCCATTGAGCCTAATCGCCTCATGCAGCAGTCGCCGAATGGGCATGAGCAGCGCGATCAGGTCGTTCATTTTGTCCACGTGCCAGTCGCCGCGGTCGCGACCTTTGGTCTTGCGGATTACCGGCTCGGTCAACAATTGATCCACGGGGATGGCAAGCACCTCAGAGAAGCCAACGGCAAGCGCCTGCCAAAAACTCTCATCGATGGCGAGCAACTGCGGATGAGGAATGGCATCCGGGCGCATAAACGCGAGAAGCGCATGAGTTATGATCCAAACGTCGACCTTGGAGCCGCGCTGGCGCATATAGCCGCAAGAAAAGCGGTTTTTGCAGGTCAGCCTCTTCTCGTCGTCGATATACTCGCAACAGGCGGTTAGTACTCTTTCGCTGGCGGCGAGGGCTGCATCTACCGCCTCCAGATCGTCGCACATCTGTTTGCCGGGGCGGTTTGGATCGTCCGCGCTGCGACCCCGCCAGACCTGAACCGTCACAGGTTTCCCGCGCTGTTTGGCTGACCGACGGAACCGATCAGCGACTTCATCGGCAAGCGTAAGGTTGGGCACAGCGACCACAACTGGGCCGCCTTTGTCGGCAAGTGAACTCAGGGCGCAGTTAATAAGCGCTTCGGTCTTTCCGCCGCCAACGTCTACCCGGACCCCGAAGACGCCCAGACCCCATTCTTGGAAAGCTTTGACAAGGTTAGCCATTCGCTTTGGTCCCCGGCGCGTCCGTGAAGATTTGCTGCATGATGGCTCCGAGGACGGCCCTGGCCTGTTCCACGGGCAATGCCTTGGGCGGAACCTCTTCCTGCCCACTGATTGAAAGGTGAATGCGGGTCCGCACGTGGTCGGGCCCGAGTTCCATCAAGGCATCGTTGAAGTCGGCCTTGGTCCGCTTCAGTTCAGCGAATGGCGTTGCAGTCACGACCTTGCGGCCCTCGCGCTGCCAGCGCCTTATGGCTTTCGTGGCATGCATTAATGCGGCCCCCTCGCGGGGATCATCGTCCGGGCAGGCAATGATCAATCGGTCGAACGGAACACCTGACAGGTCGGCTTGCCCGATGACGCCGCAGACAGCCCAAGTTTCAAGGCCGGTCGCAAACCACAGGCTCAGCGCCGTCTCCGGCCCCTCGGCCAAGATAATCGGTCCATCCGCACCGACACCAAACTTGGCTGCGGCACCCTTGATCGGCCCGAGGGAGCGCTTGATCTTTTTACCATCGTTATCGAACAGGGGCGTGCCGTCAGACTTCAGCGAGATGCGCTGCAGGGCTGCAAAGGAGCCATCAGGACGGGTCAGCGCGACCAGCAATTGCTTGCTCTCAGGAGCCCAACGCAATTGGTCAGGCCATTTTTCGGCAGCGATACCACGGTTCCTAAGGTAGGCCTCGGCTGGTGTGCCTGAAACTGGCACAGCCGCGTTCCAGACGCGCAGCGCTCGGGCTCGCTTTGCGGTGGTGTCGTCTTCCTGATCCGTTTGCGTCTGGGGCTTAACTGGAGGCCGGTAAGCACTTTCGCTGGGCCGCCCGAGCCACTCTCGTGCCCAGACCAGAGCCTCACTAAAGGGGATGCCACGCTCGCGCATGATCAGTTCAAATGGGCCACCGCCACTTCCAGCTTCATGGTCGAACCATGAGCCACGCTTTGCTCCCTTCAGGACCAGCGCCAAGCTGCCGTTTTGGCCCCAGCGCAGTTCGCCGCGGCCCGACAATTGTTTGTTCGGCGA
Organism: uncultured Hyphomicrobiales bacterium; assembly: GCA_903828145.1. Classification (GTDB taxonomy): domain Bacteria; phylum Pseudomonadota; class Alphaproteobacteria; order Rhizobiales; family Devosiaceae; genus Devosia_A. The sequence goes on from CAIKKY010000007.1 coordinate 452,817, forward strand.
TCCGAGGAGGTCTCTGGCGAGGTCCTCGATGCGATCCCTGAGGTCGCGTTTAATCTCGTAAAGGTCGTTTTGCATGAGGCGAAATCCTTCATTTCGCCGATCACGCCTATTGCGCTAAACGCTAGAAATTGCTAAACAAATGCTTGTCACGGCATCGCAAAGCATGGATCCGGCTCGTCGCGCAAAACGGCGGGCCGGTTTTTATTTGTGACTACGGTAGTGGGTGGCGGACGCAGGTCTGCAATGGTTGCGCTCCCACAATTCGATCTCGTGCACAGCCCAGCGGCTGCACCCGGGTGATAGCTTCCTTGGCTGAGGGAAGTCCCCCGAACTGGCCCAACGCCAGACCGTTGTGCGGCTGACGCCATACCGATTTGCGACATCCTTATCGCTAATGAACTCAGGTCCCATTGAAACCTCCTATCCTCGTGCCTCGCCTCTTCTTGGCTCAGGCTGTAGCTAGGAGTTGTATGGGGACGCAGTGGGTCATCAGAGCCGCAGAAATGGCAGTCAATTTTTGAGGTATGGTTTTAGCTTGGCGAACGCCACTTTGCTCGCCGAGTTGGCGTCGTTGTCATAAGCCATCAGGACTGCGTGAAGGACCCGTTTCAATTCGAGTTCATGCGTCGGTGCGAATAAATGGGGGAGGCCCTTCGCCAGTTCGCGGTGGCTTGCTGGGCGATTGAAGATTTGAAAAACCCCGTCCGGGCCGATCACAAATGGTTGGCCAAAAGCAGAAATCGTAGCAGCCACAACCGTTACGCCGCATAGTTTGACTGGTGTTGTGCTACCCTTACTGCTGCCTTTGCTCCAAGCGCGCTGCAATCCGAAACGCGAGTAGAGGTTGTCCACCAATCCGCAGATCAGAAAGTTCCTATCAGTTAGGTCCTTCCGCCCTACGCGTTTCTTAATGTTCTTGCGACCTTCGATCGCCGCGCAGGCCAACTGGTACATCTGCACGCTCAACGGTTCCCCGCTACGAAGCTGTCGCATAACCATTATACCAACACGGGTGGCGACTTCTTCATCTCCTGCCATGGCTTCCCTAATCAGCACAGCGTTCATCGTGGAGGTCGTATAGCCAGCTATGAACGTAGTCTCGCCGCCGGACTGCACTTCCTCTGGCGGTCTTTGCCGAATTATTGGCTGGAGCAGGTCATCCAATTGAGCGACCCCGGGATGCCGAGCCGGGATATTAATTCTGCCTTTGGTAATCCAGCGAGAGATGACATCGCTGGTGTATTGGACAGCCTTCTCAAGTTCTTCTTCTGTCACACTAAACACCCACTGCGCCTCGGATGGGCACAACCTTGCTGGACTTTTTCTCTAGAAGAAAGTCTGCCCAGTCCGCCATCATTGCGCGCCGGCGCTCCACCATGTCGCTCCGTCGATAGGCGCGCTCAACTTCGGAGCCGACCTGATGCGCCAGCGCAATTTCAGCCATCTCGCGCGGGTAAGTCGTCCTCTCTGCCGACCAATCTCTAAAGGTCGAGCGTAGCCCATGTGGGACCGCAGGTTTTCCCGACTTTGCGTCAATAAACCCGGCATCACCCTTCGCCAGAGCTTCCGCATGCATGCGCCTCATGACGGCGGACAGGGTCGCGTCCGAAAGTGGCCCGCCCCTTGCAGCTGGAAAGACAAGTGGGCTGCCATCAACGCGCGGCAAGGCGCTCAACAGGTCCAGCGCGGGCTTGCTCAAAGCCACCCGATGGTCGCGGCGGGCTTTCATGCGCGAGGCGGGAACTGTCCATATGCCCTGATCAAGATCGATTTCGTCCCAGCGGGCCCCGCGCACTTCTCCTGATCGAGCGGCTGTGAGCGCTTGGAAGGCGAGGGCCTTGGCGGCAATCCCTTCCCGCTGGAGCAATTCTAAGTACCAGCCGGTGACGGCAGTAAGCGGAAGCGCACCATGGTTCTCGACCTTGGCGATCTTACCGGGCTTGGGGAGCAGCGCATCCAGATTGCCTTTCCACCGGGCGGGATTATCCCCCTCACGATGTCCGGCCACCGTTGCCCATGCCAAGACCTTTTCTATGCGGCCTCTGAGCCGGTCAGCCGTCTCGGTCTTGGTCCTCCATATCGGTTCGAGGACGCGGAGCACATCCGCCATCGCGATGTCGGAAACCTGCATGGGACCGATCGCCGGGCTGGCGTAGGTCGCCAGTGTTGAGCGCCATTGTGCAGCGTGCTTGGCGTTTTTGAATTCTGCAGACTTGCTGGCAAGATATCTGGCGGCGGCTTCGTCGAAGGTCATGCCGCGCTTCTGGGCCGTCACCAGCTGTGCCTTGGCTGAACGCTTCGCCTCGATCGGATCGATGCCTTTGCGAATGTCTTCGCGGATTAGGCGTGCTTTGTCCCGGGCTGCAGCAAGTGACACTTCGGGATAGGGCCCCAGCCCAATCTCGCGGGTCTTGGACCCGACAGCGGTTCGAAGTACCCATGAGGCAGCGTTGCTGGGCGTGATCTGCAGCCTGAGGCCGGGCACACCGCCAACTGGCTTCTGCACATTACCGCCATGGCCGGGATGGGTCAGGCGCTTAACATCCAGCGCCCCCAACTCGCGTGCTCGCTTCGGCATTTCTACTCGCCCCCTATCTTACCCCCGATAAAAACAAGATATTGCATGTAATCGGACGAGACAAGATGGTACTGGCGGAGGGATGAGAATGGCTCCATCACATTGATATCGCGTAACTAATTGAAACAACTTACAACAAAGTGGAACCTAACGGAGGCGGCCTTTCTCTCCGCCACTTTCTCTCTGCAAACTCACCACCCTGCCTGATGAGCGTAGAAATTCCTTTTTGTTTCAAAGAGGTTTAACGACGCCATGCGACTTTCGGAGACTGGCGATTTGACCGAAATCGGTCTCCGAACGCCCCGCGTCTCTTTCCATCCGCCCTTCATCGAAATCGAGACGGATTCAAAAAATGACGCACTTTCAGCATGTTGAAGGAATCACGCTGCGCCGCTGTTGAAGCGGGTTTGTCTGCTATCGGTGCGAACAGACCACCTGAAGGCGGCGTTTCACCGCGTACAGCCTCGCAGGGCTGCGCGAATCCCTAGGCGACTAATACAATGTGGCCGGTCCCCCTCAGGTGGTCCGGGATTGATGTTAGTATTGGCGGCGCGGCCGCTTGAGGCTCAAGGCGTGGCGGTGGCGCCTAGCCTGGGCGGCCATTGCGGGCGCGCCCTACATGATAGCGCCGACGTAGCCGGCCTCTGGGGAGGCGCTCGTGCGGCCTCGCGGCTGGACAGGGGCGGGCTAAAGCGGTCACAATAGGCGCCTTATTACAAAGAGGGAGGCGCGGAATGCGCGGCTTGATCCAGGTTTTGGCGGTTCTCGCGTTGTCGGCGCTGTCGCCAGCCGCCTTTGCGGCTTCGACGGACGTAGCCGCGGGGCCACCTGACCTGTCAGGTGAGTTGCGGGCGGCGCTTGACATTTTTGCGTTCGGAGAATTCGACGGGGCTACGGCCGAACAGCGGGACATGATGGTGGAGTGCATCCTGCCGGTGTTCGATGGCGTCGACCACGAGATGCTGGCGCTGGCGCTGGCCGAGGACGACTTCGAGCGTGGCCTCGTCGTCGTGCTCACAGCCTATCCGGAACGCGAAGAGATCATCGAGGGGTGCGAAGAACTGCTCTAGGTTCTTCTGCCGGGCGGCATCGGGCATTACGCCGCCCCCGCCGGCGTTGCCGCCGCGGGGTTTCCAAAGAGCTATGCCCCCCTGGCGGGCGCAGTGAAGCGAGCTAGCAAGGCGATTGCCTCGCACCGGGTAGTCCGCAGTCTCTATGAGGCTCTCGCCTCACCGGCAGGCTGGGGTCCTTGGCTTCGTCCCCGGCGGGTTGCCACACCGGACGTTTCTGCGCAGGCAGCACACCCGTCCCCAAGGACGGGCTGGATCGTAGCCGGTGATAGTCATCCGGCCGGCGTTGCCGACGGAGCGGCCTGCCCCCGATGGTCTGGGAGTTGTGCCAACCGGCTTTAGACTCCGGCCCATGGGGTATCTGACGTTTGGCCTGAAACCACCGCCACCTGGTCCCTCCAAGCATCGCCCGGCAGGAAACACAGATCATAGAGGCTGACCGCCGAGGCCTCGCGCCCACACGTTAGCCGCTTCAGTACCTCGGGCGCGAGATAGGCCAGCCGCAGCTGGCGGCTGACATGGCGTTCCGCCAGTCCAACGGCTTCAGCCAGTTC
>CAIKKY010000008.1 GCA_903828145.1 uncultured Hyphomicrobiales bacterium
AAATGGCGCGCCCGAAGAGATTCGAACTCCTGACCCCCAGATTCGTAGTCAGCGGTTCCATGAAAACATATGTGATCACTGGCAACATACGAGACATTTTGCTGTTTATTTTCAGCTATATCTGGCGTATACCCTCTGACTGTAGGAACCGAAGCGATCAGAATCGATCCCGATGCTGCTTCCCAATTGCTTCCCAGCGAGGGTCAAGTGCGCCTTTCCAAGGAAACCGTCAACCGCCTCGAACTACCCGAAGGCAAGTCCGAACTCCTCGTGTTCGATGATCAGCTTCGCGGATTTGGCATCCGTCTCAGAGCCGGTGGGAAGCGCTCATGGATCGTACAATACCGTGTCGGCCAGAAGCAGCGCCGCGTGACAATCGGGTCAGCTGCCGCGCTTGATCTTGAGGCCGCGCGCCGGGAGGCAAAGCAGAAGCTCGCTCAGGTGGCGCTCGGCTCCGACCCCCAACTCGAAAAGTGGCAGACAAAAAAGCAAGCTACTGAGACGCTGGGCGTTCTTATCGCCCGCTATCTCGAAAGCTATGCTGCCCGCTCCCTAGCGCCCCGCACGCTTGTTGAAGTCACCCGGAGCCTGAAAAGCCATTGGAAGCGACTGCACGAACTGCCGGTCGCGAAAATTGTTCGGCGGGATATCGCTGCCGAACTCGCGACGATCGCTCAGGAATCGGGCCCGTTCGCCGCCAACCGGGCGCGAGCCTACCTTTCATCGGTTTTCGGCTGGGCCGTCATGCAGGGGCTCGCGGAGGGCAACCCAGTATCCGGCACCGGCCGGGTCACACCTGAGGTCAGCCGCGACCGCGTCCTCAAGGATGACGAACTGGCGCTAGTATGGCGACATGCCGGTGAGGGTGACTATGGCACCATCATTCGCCTGCTGATCCTGACGGGCCAGCGTCGTGAAGAGGTAGCGGCGATGAGATGGTCGGAACTCTATCTTGCTACAGGAACTTGGGAAATCCCCGCCACCCGGACCAAAAACGGGCGCCCCCACATCGTGCCCCTTAGTCACGCCGCGATCGACACCTTGAACGGCGTCGAGCGCCGCAAAGGTCGGGATCTCGTTTTTGGATCAGGAACTGGGCCGTTCTCGGGCTGGTCGAAGGGCAAGTCCAAGCTTGACGACCGAATCCTGCTAGCCAAGCGACAGGAAGACCCGCAGGCAAAGCCCCTGCCCGCTTGGCGGATCCATGACTTGCGCCGTACCGCTGCCACGCGCATGGCCGACCTCGGGGTGCAACCGCACGTCGTCGAAGCGGTACTAAACCATATTAGCGGCCACAGAGCTGGTATCGCAGGGATCTACAATCGAGCAGCATATGGGACAGAGAAGAAAACTGCGCTAACGCTTTGGGCAGACCACATCAACGACATCTGTAAAAGGACCGCATGATGATTCCTCCGGGGTACACTTTGCTCAAGACTGCTCACGCCAACATCGCGCGTGAAACGTCTGACAGGGAAGCGTGGGGAATTCTGCGTTACCTATTGGTAACCGGAGACGTCATCGCCAGCGCCTTCGTAGATAAGGATAGCGAAGTCAAGGAAACACCGGAGTTTTGGGGGGGCCTGAGTCGGGAAGCTTGGGAGGCGATCATAGCTTCCGACGGTATGCACTACGGCTTAGACCCAGAAGACTACCCAGACGATCCGGGAGAGCTTGAACGGGAGCTAATCGCGCTATCTCACCCCGGGATGCTGGTTGTGAGGCGCGGCGAACTGCAGGCAGCGCTAGATAATTATAATATATTTTCCACAAATATCGAAGAAATCGATAAAAAATCTAGCAGCAAGGGCGGCAATAAGCCAAAGTATAAATACCTAAAGTTTGCGCAAATTGTTTTCAAATTATTGATAAACGCGCACGAAGGAAATTATCCGGATTTCAACGCTTTTCTTAAGCGGGCGACAGACGATTTCTCAAAAGAATACGAAGACGGCATTGATGAAGGAACTGCCCGTGGCGTCGCAAAGGCATTGTACGATGTCTGGGTGAAAACGTAGCCCGGAGAAATCGGTTTAAACCGGTTTCACAAATACAAATCGATCCCACTTGATCAGTCTGGTCTCCATCGCGGGATGGCCCCGCCCGGAGAACACAGATGACGCGTCAGAACGCAGCCCTCGACGAGGATTACACCAACCGCCCCATCATCAGCACCGCAGCGGCCGCAAGGCTGCTCGACCTGAGCACTGTCCATGTGCGTCGGCTCGCACGCGCTGGAAAGCTCCCTCGCCCGATCCGCATCGGCGACCGTAAGCTTGGTTGGCGCACCGCCGATCTCAAGGCTGTCATCGAAGGCAGCCAGTTCACCAAAAAGTAAGATCGACCCGCCGTTTGCGCGACGAGCCGATCTGCATGCCATGCCCTAAGCAAGCTTTTGGTAGCATTTTCAGCCAGTTGTCGCAAGCGGCCTCCAAACATGGAGGCCAAGATGGCCATTGATAACTCAAATATTTCCCCGTTTTCGAAGGCAAGCCAACGGCTTGCCATAAACGGATACAGCGTCATCCCGATCGCGCCGGACAGCAAAGCTCCGTCGCAATATCGGGCTGGGCGCTGGTATCCTATGAAGCGGTGGGAGCAGTACCGGGATGACCCGGCAAAGCCGTTCGTTCTGAAATTGTGGTCGGCTTGGCCTGAAGCCAACATCGGCATCGTCACCGGCACCAAGGCCACGGGTACGCACATTGTGGCGGCGGTAGATTACGATACCGACGACCCGGATAGCCTCGCGGACCTTGAAAGCGCATTGCCGCAGTCCCCGGTCCGTAAGCGTGGCCGCCGTGGTTACACCGCTTTCTACTTGGTGCCTCTCCGCACCAAGGGTTTCCGCACGCCCGCTGTCGAACTGCTGACCGATACTCGGCAGACTGTGATCCCGCCGAGCGTCCACCCAGACACAGGGCAGGCCTACGTCTGGTTGGGAGAGAAGACCCTGCTCAACACGCCCGCCCATAAACTTCCGCTCCTGACTAAGGACGACCTCAAGCGATTCATTGAGCAGGTGGAAGCTCTCAACAAGAAGCCGGTGAAGCCGACCGAGGTCTCGCCGCTGTTCGAGCTTCCTGATAATGAGCAGAAGTTCTGGCGCGTGCTCAACAACACGGCCTACGCCAATCTGGACCGGTGGGTGCCCGATCTCGGCATGCTCAAGTGCGAACGGACGCATACGGATGCCTACAAGGCCGTGGCACACTGGCGTCCGTCCAGTACGGGTCGGCTGCTTTCGGATCGCAGTCCTAATTTGTCGATCATACCCGTTTATGGCGCCAAGGACTTCGGCACCGGGGATAGCTACACCGCCATCGATCTGGTCATGCATGCGCTCGATATCTCCCTCGATGACGCGGTAAAGTTTCTGACTTCGCGGCTGGGCATCGGGACCGGGTGGTTTGAGGTGCCGAAGATCGAGTTCGAGCAACCTGCCGACGCTTCAAGCCATGCCGGGGAAGGCTCGCACGGTACCGGCCTAATCGTCGCTGAACCCGAAACTGGCAGCACCGTCAATGCGTTGCCTGCGGTCACAACGGACGCTGTGCCTGCCAAAGCCGAAAAGCATAAGCTCGGGGAGATCCCTGACGCTCTGCTTCATCCTGACGGGCTTTTGGGTGAGCTTATCGACTGGATCGTCGACGGGGCTCGCCGTCCGTCTAGGGTGCTCGCGCTGGGGCCCGCGCTCGGGATCGTTGGCACCATCGCGGGGCGAGCCGTACAAGGGCCAACCGGCTCAGCCACCCATCTCTATACCATTGGGCTGGCGCCGTCCGGGGCGGGCAAGGATTATCCCTTGCAGGCCATCAGCACGATCCTAGGCGCTGCCAATCTGAAAAACCTGATCGGCCCGTCGGAGTTCATCAGCATGCCCTCGGTGATCAATTTCGTACAGCGTCAGCCGCTGGCGCTCTGTGCCATGGATGAGATCGGGGCGTGGCTCAAGCGCCTGAGCAACAAGAACGCATCGACCTATGAGCAATCGATTTCAAAAATCCTTCGCAGCCTATGGGGCACTAGCTTCAAGAATTACATGACCCCGGAGTGGGCCGGACGGGCTGCGGTTGAGATCGAGAACCCGGCGCTATCGCTCTATGGCGTCAGCACCCCGCAAGAGTTTTTTGATGGGCTCAAGGGCGCTGATGTCCAAAACGGTTTTCTGAACCGGTTTCTGGTTTTTTCAACCAATCGGAAGGTCAAGGATCGCGAGCCAATCCATGATGGAAAGGTGCCGGACGATCTAGCCCTAAAGATCCATGCCATTCGCAACAAAGTACTTCAGGTTTCGAATGCGGATATGGCTTCGCCAATTGGTCGCCCTCGGGCCCCAAAGCAAATGGTCTGGAACGGCGGGCGCCGTATCTGGGACGCACTGGTTAGTGATCTCGACAAGATCACTGACGATCCTGAGATCGGTCCCTTCTTCGCCCGCACAGGCGAGATCGCGATCCGGTTGGCCACGATCCATGCATTAGGCTGCGGCCGCATGGAAGTGGAGGAGAAGGACATGCAGTGGGGGCGGGATGTGGCCATTTGGTCGGCACACAACCTGGCCACGGCTGCCAAGGGGCACATAGCTGAGAATGAGTTTCAGGGCTACTACAACACCATTCTCGCAGCAATTCGGGCCGCTCCAAACGGTTTGTCCCGCACAGATGTCCACCGGGTAGTGAGAGGCAAATTGAAGGCTAAAGCGATCGACGAAGTCATCGACTCCCTGAAGGAAGCCGGAGAAATCGAAGAAGTAAAACGGGTGTCCGCAGGCGGAGGGCGGACTGCCATCATCTATCGTGCCATCTAGGCGCCCTAGTGGCGAAAGAACGAAAGAAAGAGAATAATAAGATTATATATATCAATATCTTACTAGTTCTTTCATTCTTTCCGTTCTGTCTACGCCATCTTGTTATACGTGTTTTTGCTAACACGAGGACAAAAAGGGGGGACCATAGCCCCCCCCTACCCGTAAAAAACTAAAGAACGAAAAAAACGAACGAACGAACGCGCGACCCTCCGGACTAGCAGGGGCCAGCGACATTCGACGCTGGCCTCACTGCTTGACCCGTCCCTGCATCCCCTGCCCGATGAAAGGACCTATAAGGTGCAGAATACATCTCACGCCGTAATGGCGCAGCGCATAGAAGCGGCTGACAGCCTCGACGACTTCCCTACCCCGCCGTGGGCAACGAGGGCCCTGATCGAGCACGTTATCGGCCAAGAGGACGAATTGACGCGAATGAGCTGCTGGGAGCCAGCCTGCAATCGCGGTTTCATGTCACGGACTCTTGAGGAATATTTCCAAACCGTCCGAAGCTCCGACATATTCGACTACAGATATGGCGAGGTTGAGGACTTCCTGACGGCTGAGGTCCCTGCGGGGAGCGTGGACTGGGTGATCACCAATCCCCCCTTTCGGCTTGCCGAGGATTTCATTCAGAAGGGGCTCACGGTCGCCCGACGAGGCGTCGCCGTCCTCACGCGAATGGTCTATGTCGAAGGCGTAGGACGGTATAATCGTTTGTACTCGGTCAACCCTCCTACTTTCTACTCTCCGTTCAGCGAACGTGTGCCCATGGTAAAAGGGCGCCTAGACAAGAAGGCCTCAACGGCAACCGGCTATTGCTGGCTTGTTTGGGACAAACATGCCACGGCATCAAAGCAGGTGCTCTGGATCCCACCCTGTCGGAAGGCGCTGGAAAAAGACACAGACTACCTTTTGCGAAAGTTCTGAAGGCAGCCACGCCCTTGTGCGCACGGCGCCTTCGCTGAGCTAGTGGTAGGGACTTTTCAGGACCTGACGGCCTCACGCTCGCCACTGTCACCGTCATAAAGGCGACGGTGGCGATGATGACGCCAAGGAACAGAAGGCTGGTGCCCACGGTGCCGAACCCGAGCCCGCCATTAATCATGCGACTGCGACAGCAGGTCCCCGAATGAGGCCCCGGGCGGCCGCCGATCGGCTGGTTTTGGCAAAGTAGCGTGCCAGCAAGCGTCATTGTGCCCCGCCGACACCTTCGCTACACGTTTGCTCAACCAGCAAGGGGCGCAGCATGAACATTCTGGTTGTCGGGGCCACAGGTCCCAGCGGGCGCGAGGTTGTTGCGGCGGCGCTTGCCGCAGGGCACAAAGTGACGGCGTTTTCGCGCCATCCCCAGAACGGTGGTTTTACCCCCGAGGTTCGGCTGGTGGCAGGCGATGTGCGCGATGCCGCTGCGGTGGCCGCGGCTATTGAGGGGCAGGACGCGGTGATTTCGACGCTGGGCAACAATCGTTCGATGAAAAATGCGCCGCCCTGTGCCGACGGTATCCGCAACATCATCGCCGCGATGAAGGCGGCGGGGCTAAAACGCCTCATTGCGCTATCGGCCTATGGCACGGGCGGAGCCCCCCTTGGTTTATTTGGCTGGATACTCAGCACCCTGCTCGCAGCGGTCCAGCGCGACAAGGAAGCCATGGAGCATCTACTCGAACAAAGCGGTCTGGACTGGACGGCCGTTCGTTCGCCAGCGCTCTATGCCAAGCCGAAGGATGCTCCACTTGCGGCGGCAACAGACATTGTGCTCGAGGGCATGGCCAGCATTTCAACCGCAGAACAGGGCCGCTGGATCGTCGACGAACTAACGGCCTGCCGCTTCGTGGGCAAAAAGCCGATCATCTATCGCGCCTGACCGGATCCGCGAGGCGTGGGCAAGTTTGACAGTCGCGCATCTCCGGGCCGTCCATGACAGCGCTGGGGTGCATGATCTGCGCGACGTCCCGACCTCCGCGTTAGAAGCGGTCTTGATTTTTGGCGGACGCTGCACGGTACCACGGCTAGCGCAGACAACGGCTTTGTCTGGCCGCCATAAAAAGGGCTGACTGGCCCGGAGGAGACGTCTCATGCGAATGGTTTTTATGAGCCTGCTTCTTGCCCTCGGGATGGCCTCACTGGCGCCGGCAACCGCAGGGCCATTGGAGGATGCGTTTGCGGCGTATCAGGCTCATGACTATGAGACCGTTGAACAAGCAGCAGCACAGGGTGATGCATCGGCCCAGTACATCCTTGGGATCATGTACTCCTTCGGCCATGGCGCCCCTAGGGATTACCCAGAGGCTGCGCGCTGGTACCGCCTTGCGGCCGAACAGGGCATTGCGAATGCTCAGTTCCAAGTCGGGTTCAGGTACGATAATGGCCTAGGCGTAGTGCAGGAGCCTTCAAAGGATGGAAGCCATGGTTCGACATCGCACCCACAGCATCGAGTTCAAGCGCAGGTGGGGGTCACGCTTGAGACGGACCTCCGCTACCACCGTACCCCCCAGCATTTCGGCCTTGGCGCCGACCAGGGCGGCGAGGCGGCGGATTACCTGAACTTCCACTGCGTTGTTGGGCGCGTCTAGGATCACCACCCTGTCGACCAACTCGCGGAACGCCGCGATTGTCTCGGCGTAGGCCCGGGCGTCCAAGGCTGTAGCGCAGGAGGCATAGATACCCCTATGCCATTATAGTGGTGGTATCAGGCCAGTTGCTGTCCCTGACCATGAGACCCGCAGCGCATTCTTGGCCCGTGTAGATGCGACGTGAAGAAGCGAGCGATGCTGCATGACAATATCTTCGCGGTCAGCCGCATCGACGGCGGCCCTGAGCGCTCCCGGCGGGGGGAATGTAGCATCTGACAGGAACGGAATCGCCACCGCGAAGAACTCGAGCCCCTTGGCCCGGTGCATCGTCGCGATCCGGACTCCCGGAGTGGACCGGTCATCCGCGCCAGCCTGAAGCATCACTGCTGCTATCCCGGCTACGCGCAGCGCTTCCTGAACCCGTTCCGCGTCCGCACGTCGCGCGCAAAGAACCCCGATATCGGAGAGCCGGATCTGGTCCTCGGGCAATGCGCGGATCCAAGCGACCAGCCCATCCAGCTCCTCCGCCTCGGACCTGCAACCGACCAATTCCGGGGCGACCCCACGCATAAGACTGACGTAGCCGCGCAATGTGTCCGTCCCCTCATCGAGGTCGTCCACACTGACACCCTCGAGGACAGCGACGGCCCATGCCCGGATCTCTTCAGTCGTTCGATAGTTGAGACGAAGCCGTTTCGAGCGGCCACGCACATTGATCCCGCAGGCAGACAGGCTGGCTCGCCGCCCGTAAATCCGCTGATGGGAATCCCCGACGAAAAAGAGGGTGTTCCGGTCCCCGGAGGGGGTCTCCGGCACGATCGCACGGATCAGCCGGAACGCCTGTTCTCCCATGTCCTGCGCCTCGTCCACGATCACGGCCGCATAAGGCAGGTTCGGTGCCTCAGCTGTGAGGATCTCGGTCGCCTCCCGATAGGCGTCATCGGGCTCCGCAAGCCCCTCGCTGATCAGCCGGGCCCGGTAATCGGCAAAGATAACCCACAGCGCCGCCCGCTTCTTGCGGTCGAGCGGGGTGCCCCGGCCAGCCCGGGACGCCTTCAGGTACCCCTTCTGGTCGGTCAACCCCTTCGCCTGTACGATCTGAGCCCATTCCGCGCGGATGAACGGCTCGGACAGCCCGTCGGGCAGCTCGTGATCGTCGAACACCTCTCGCCAGACCTGGTCCAGCCGGTCGCGCGCCTCCCCGAAGAAGGCGACCTCGCGCGCAAAGCTCTTGCGCTTGAG
>CAIKKY010000009.1 GCA_903828145.1 uncultured Hyphomicrobiales bacterium
CAGTTGCCCGACTTGGGAGAGTAGGTCGCTGCCAGGTCTGCCAAAAACACATGTTCTCTTTCGACTAGAAATTTAAAAACGCCTCGCGGGAAACCGTGGGGCGTTTTTGCGTTTTGGGGCCCGCATCAGGCTGGCTTTGGGCCCTTTTGGGCCCCACATCAGGGCGGGTTCGGCTGGTTTTGGGTCGTTCCGAGGTGGATTTTGGCGCGCTTGCGCCGACTTTCGGCACATAGAAGGCTTAGATTTGGGCGTCGGCAGCGCTGACTTTTGCCTCATCGTTGGGTTTTGAAACCGATTTTCAGCGCTTTGCTGGGTCAGGTTTGTGGTCAAATGTGCGCATATGCCCCTGTCCCTGCATCGCTTCCGTGGTGGCATCAGTTGCCCGACTTGGGAGAGTAGGTCGCTGCCAGGTCTGCCAAAAACACATGTTCTCTTTCGACTAGAAATTTAAAAACGCCTCGCGGGAAACCGTGGGGCGTTTTTGCGTTTTGGGGGCCACATCAGGGTGTTTTGGGGCCGTTTTCGGCGCCACATCACGGCCGGTTTGGCCGGTTCTGGGTCGTTCCGAGGTGGATTTTGGCGCACTGGGCCGACTATTTGCACCCAGGTGGCAGAGATTTGGGCGTCGTCGGCGCTGATTTTGACCTCGACGTGGGGTTTTGAAACCGATTTTCAGCGCTTTGCTGGGTCCGGTTCGGGCCAAATCTGGACGTATGCCGTTCTCCCCAAATCGCTTCAGTGATGGCATCAGTCTCCCGACTTGGGAATGATAGGGTGCTGCGAGGTTTGCCAAAACCCCATGATTTCTTTTGACCAGAAATTGATAACGCCTCGCGGGAAACCGTGGGGCGTTTTTGCGTTTTGGGCCCTACATCAGGGCCGGTTCGGCTGGTTTTGGGTCGCTCCAAGGCGACGTTTTTGCACGCCTGCGCCGACTTTCAGCACACAGATGGCGCGTTTTTTTGTGGTCTCCGGGAGGGTCTTTGGACCCACGCTTCAGGCGTTGTTGGCTGAATGTCTGGACGCGTTTTGGGAGGCCGATCCGGGCCAAGAGGGTCTGGTTTTGGGCTCGTGCTGCATGGTGTCCAGGTGCCCGATACCGTGTTGGAACTCGCCATGGTAGCCGGACTGGGACGGGCCCCGGCCCCGAGTGACGGTGGTGCGCCGTTGGCTACTTTGATCTTCTGCCCGCCCAAATCAACCGATGCAGAGCGTGGCAATGGTGGTCGGGACTGTGCCGATACCCGGCGTTGGCTCCTTCGTTTGCTGTGCCCTCTTACGTCCGGCACTGCCTTCAGACTCGGGTGCGCCGAGGGCCCACTACACACTAGTCGGTTCTGTGGGCTTTCAGTTGGGCCGGCACGCACAGGGCGTAGTTGAGCCGCGAAAACGAGGCAAGCCGCGCATTGGGGCAAGGTCTTGCCCGCTCGGCGCGACTGCCGCGATGGGCCGGGTCAGGCTGCAGATCGATCGGAATGCCTCGGTCTGGTGGCGCAGCAAAGCCCGGCCGCGTGAGCAAACCGTGCTTCCGCGCGGTGGCCTGCCCACCCCGTTGCGGAAACAATTCGTAACAAAAATCACCCCCGCCTGTTAGGCGGCATTGGGTAGTTTCAGGCAGCAATCGGAGGTGTACATGCCTGAATCAGTACTATTCCGCGAGGAGATGACCGGGCTTGAAAAACGTCTGGCGCGGGTTGAGGCGCAGCTGGTGCAGGAGCGCCGGGCCATGCGGGTGCGCTCGGCCTATAGTGTCGCCTATCTCACAGTGTTGCACGATGCGCTTCGGGCGATCCCGGTGTCCACTGGCGACCGCCAGCGCGATAAAGCCGTTCTCACAGCGCTCGAACAGATTCTGGCCCGCCTGCTCGATGAATGGCGGCGGGGTGCGGATAATACGGCGCTTGACCGGCTGGGAGTCGAGGCCGCGCCGCGCACCGGGCTCGAGCTTGAAACAATCTATGGGACGCTGGAGGCCGAGTTCGGCATCCATCCAGATCTAGAGAAAATGCGCGCCAACGCGCGCAGCTAGGCGTCAAGCGGGGCGCGCGGACGCGGCGTGAAACGCATGAGCGGCGCTGCCCGCGTCTCGTTTCGGGCCTGGTCTATCGCCTCCCGGGCTTAGTCGCGACGATTGTTGCTGTGGGTCAGATACCAGCGCACTGTCTCGGCAATCCCGTCTTCAAGGCTGATACGGGCGCGCCACCCCAGGCTGTCGAGACGGCTGACATCGAGGCGCTTGCGCGGGGCCCCATCGGGCTTTGAGGGGTCGGTCATGATCCGCCCGGCGAACCCTGTTGCCCGGGCGATGCGCTGCGCCAGCTCGAAAATCGAAATGTCAGTATCGGTGCCGATGTTGATATGGCTCAGCATCGGATGCGTCTCTGCGTCATAAATGGGTTTGGGCAGATCGAGCACAAACAGCGCGGCTTCGGCCATGTCGTCGACATGCAGAAATTCGCGTCTTGCCGTGCCAGTACCCCAGATGCTGACTTCGGAGTCGCCCTCCGCTTTGGCCTTGACGAAGCGGCGGATCAGCGCCGGCACGACATGGCTGTTTTCAGGGTGAAAATTGTCGCCCGGCCCGTAGAGATTGGTCGGCATGACGCTGCGGTAATCCACGCCGTACTGGCGGTTGTAGCTTTCGCACAGCTTGATCCCGGCGATCTTGGCCACGGCATAGGGCTCGTTCGTGGGCTCCAGCGGGCCGGTCAGCAAAGCGTCCTCACGCATGGGCTGCGGTGCGAGCCGGGGATAGATGCAGGAGGAGCCGAGCAGCAGCAATTGCCGCACGCCGGCTGCGTAAGCCTGATGGATCACATTGCTGGTGATCATTAGATTTTCATAAATAAATTCAGCCGGATAGGTGTTGTTGGCGTGAATGCCGCCCACTTTCGCCGCCGCCAGAATCACCGTGTCGGGCCGCTCGGTTTCAAAGAAGGTCCGGACGGCGGCCTGCTGGGTGAGATCGAGTTCGGCATGGGTGCGGGTGAGAACCGTGTGTTCGCCGCGCGCTTCGAGCTGACGAAGGATTGCGCTGCCCACCATGCCGCGATGCCCGGCGAGATAGAGTTTAGCCATCGCGATCACTCTGCCGCCGGGGTTGGGAGACCCAGGCCATGCGCATGCAACAGCGCGTCGCGGCGCGCGCTGTTGAGGTCGGCGGCGACCATTTCGGCGCACATCTGCCGCGCGGTGATCTGGGGTTCCCAGCCGAGCCGCTCTTTGGCTTTTTGCGGCGAGCCGAGGAGCGAGTCCACTTCAGCGGGGCGGAAATAGCGCGGGTCAATCCGCATCACCACATCCCCCGGCTTGAGCGCCGGGGCTTTGTCGCCCGATACGGCCGTAACGGTGGCGATTTCGGCGGTCCCCGTGCCGGAAAACGCCAGCGTCAGCCCCAGCTCGTCGGCGGCCCAGCCGATGAATTCGCGCACCGAATGCTGTTGCCCAGTGGCAATCACGAAATCGTCCGGCGTCTCCTGTTGCAGCATAAGCCATTGGGCGCGAACGTAATCCTTGGCGTGGCCCCAATCGCGCAGGCTATCGATATTGCCCATATAGAGGCAGGGTTCGAGGCCCCGGGCGATCTGCGCCAACCCGCGCGTGATCTTGCGGGTGACGAAGGTTTCGCCCCGGCGCGGGCTTTCATGGTTGAACAGAATCCCATTGCAGGCAAAAAGCCCATAGGCCTCGCGATAATTGACCGTGATCCAATGGGCATAAAGCTTGGCTACGCCATAAGGCGAACGCGGATGAAACGGTGTTCTTTCCGTCTGCGGGCTTTCTTCAACAAGGCCAAAAAGCTCAGAGGTGGAGGCCTGGTAGAACCGGGTCTTCTTCTCAAGACCCAGAAAGTGGATGGCTTCGAGCAGGCGAAGCGTACCCAGGGCGTCGGCATCGGCGGTATACTCGGGCACTTCAAAGCTGACGGCGACATGCGATTGCGCGCCAAGATTATAGATCTCGTCGGGCTCAACGGCCGCGATGATCCGCGTCAGGTTTGAGGTGTCGGTCAGGTCGCCATAATGCAGCAGGAACCGCGAATTCTGCAGATGCGGATCCTCGTAGATATGGTCGACGCGCTGAGTATTGAACAGCGATGCCCGGCGCTTGATGCCGTGCACCTCATAGCCTTTGTCTAGCAGCAACTCGGCAAGATAGGAGCCGTCTTGTCCGGTAACGCCGGTAATCAGGGCTTTTTTCATGGTCAGCGTGAAGCTCTTGAGAAGGGGGCGCCAGGCAAGCAGCCGATTCCTACCATGGTTCCCCTGTGTCAGGCGATGGGCGTCGCCCCGTTAGCGATCTTCGGCCACATGGAAGCGCAGGCGCGCGCAGGCCCACCACCACAGCCGTTCTGGCACCAGCAGCGACAGCCGGGCGAGGCCGTAAAGCGCGCTCGGGAAACCGAAGACGGCGCGTCCGCGGCTAACGCCGCGGATAATGGTCCGGGCGGCAGATCGTGCCGAAATTTCGCTCGGGCGCGACCCGATATGGCGGCGCGCCATCGGGGTGGCTACATAGCCGGGGCAGGCCACCTGCACAGTAACGCCGCGTGGAGCGAGGGCCTGCCGAAGCGCCAGACCGTAGGACAGGAGGCCAGCCTTCGCCGCGGAATAGGCCGGGGCATCCGCAAGCGGCGCAAAGGCCGCCAGTGACGAGACAAAGAGCACCTGGCCCCGGCCCTGCTCCAGCATGTGCGGCAGGAACAAGGCTGTCAGCCCGATCGCCCCGACAAGGTTCACGCTCAGGACCGCGCGCGCGGCATCTCTGGTCTCCAGGTCCGCGCCTTCGGTCCGGCCGAGCAGGATGCCGGCATTGGAGATGACAAGATCAGGATAGAGCCCGGCCGTATCGAGCCTGGCCCCCAGTGTTTCAAGGTCGGCGCGATCTGACACATCGCACACGAGCGCGGTCGTCTTGGCGCCTTTGGTGCGGCAGATGGCCGAGACAGACTCCAGCGCCAATGCATCGCGTCCGATGAGCACGAGGTGGTTGCCCGGCGCGGCCAGTTCTTCGGCCAGCGCCGCGCCAAGCCCGCGCGAGGCGCCTGAAATCAGGGTCACCTGCGGTGCAAACGTCCGTTTCATGCCGCCACCAGACACAGGTCAAAGACCCCGGCAGAGAGGGTTCGGGTGTCGCCGCTGCCATACACGCTAAAGGGCGAATGCGGTGCTGACGCCCAGATGGACAGATCGACCTGCCCCTCCGGCCCGATGACGGCGTGGGGCACGATGATTTCGATGTCGTGGCGGCCGTCATTGTCGAGCACGGGGCAGGCCAGCGGCACGGCATTCACCGCTAGCGTGACCGCCTGCAGCGGCGCAGCGGCACTGACATGGGCGCGGAGGCTTATGCTGAGGCGCAGATCGTGGCGTGGCCGTTCGGCAAGGCGCAGCGCCAGATCGCCGCGCGCGCCATCAATCCAGCACCCCCAGGGCTCCGGAAAAGACCATCCGCCAAGGCGATGGGCAGTGCCGGGTTCGCCGGCGCTCACCAGTACGCGCTGACCCAGATCGATGGTCGGCAGCCGGGGGGCCACCCGGCGCGGGGCGTTGCGCAACAGCGCCAGATAGTCCTCGGCGAGCGAGTCCGGGTAGGCGTTGAGCGGTGTTTCGGGCCAGTCGCCCGAATGGCGCAGCCAATCGCGCATCACATAGGCGAAGGCCGCCGGGTCGAGCTGGGCAATCGTTTGAAGAATCGGCGCCGCCCGCCGTAACGCGGGGTGGGATCCGGGCACCTGGGCGAGTGTGTCGAGCGTTGCGGCCATGCGCACGCCGTTTAGCGCATAGGTCTCAGGGTCCCATTTTGGCGGGTGGCTGAGGTGCCCAAGCAGCGGGTGGATGATCCGCCGTACTTCAAGCCCCATGGCCATGCCGAGACAGGGAAACCAGTAGTCCCACCACACATCGCCCAGGCGGAAACCGGGGTCGCTGGCGGGCTCAGGGGCCTGTCCCAGCGCAGCGGCATCGAAGAAGAAGCCATCAAAGCCGCCCGACGTTTCCTCAAGCGGGGCCAGTGTACCATTGTCCCGGTCGATGCGCTCGCACAGGACCATCCGGCCTTCGGTGTGGCGCAACAGGCCCGTCATGAGATTGGCGGCGGGCAGCATGTGACAATCGGCGTTGACGATGCCGGTCAGCCGCGCACCCTGATCTCTGGCAACGGCCAGCAGCTCCGCGATAAGTGGAACGCCCGGCGTGTCGGTGGGAACGAAGTTTACCGGCAGGTTCCGCTCCGCGGACTGGGCGATCTCGGCTGCGGGGTTAACCGAGATGATATCAAAGCCAGCATCGCGCCAGGATGTCAGGCAGGCCGCAATATAGGCGTTGCCGATATCGTCGCCGCCAACAATCCGCGAAGTTCTGGGCGGTACCGATGTGATGATAAGCGGTTTGCTGGCCATATTTGTCCGTCATCCTGCGGGCCAGCCCGACGCGAACCTAGTCCACGCTCTCGCGTCGCCATTCGCTTGTTTTAGTCAGAGTGCTATACTATTGCATCACGCGGTCTTCAATTGGGCTTGTGGTGGCGACTGAGATGCGGTGTTTCGTGACCGGTGCCGCCGGTTTTGTCGGCAGCACCCTTGTCGATCACCTGATCGATCTCGGCCATAAGGTGGTGGGCCTCGACGATTTTTCCACGGGCCAGCGGCGCTTTCTGAGCCAGGCGCTGGCCTCGGACAGCTTCACCCTGATCGAGGCCGACCTGCTGACTGAAAGCCGTCTCGACGAGGCTCTCAGCGGGTGCGATCTGGTGTTTCATCTGGCAGCCAATGCCGATGTCCGGTACGGCGCGGATGATCCGCAGCGCGATCTGCGCAAAAACACCCTCGCCACGTCGCTTCTGCTCGAAGCGATGCGTCGCGCCGGGGTCCGGCGTTTGGCCTTTGCGTCGACGGCATCGGTGTATGGCGATGCCGCGCAGGTGCCGACGCCTGAGGACGCGCCATTTCCCATCCAGACCTCATTTTATGGCGCATCGAAACTGGCGGCCGAGGCCCTGATTACCGCTCACGCGGCGGCGTTTGACCTGCAGGCGTTCATCTTCCGCTGCGTATCCATGGTGGGGCCGCGCTACACCCATGGCCATGTCTTTGACTTTTTCGATCAGCTCGCGCGCGATCCGCGCCAGCTGACGGTCCTTGGGAACGGGTTGCAGCGCAAGTCCTATCTGCATGTCGATGATGCCGTCGCCGCCATGCTTGCCGCCATTGCCCGCGCCGAGGCCCGGATCAATATCCTCAACGTCGGTCACCCTGAAACACTCACAGTGCGGGAGTCGATCGACATCATCTGCGCCCGGTTGGGTGTTTCTCCACTCCGGCACTATGGCGAGAGCGAGCGGGGCTGGGTTGGCGATGCGCCGCTGATTGCGCTCGATTGCACTCGGCTTACGCGGTTGGGCTGGCAGCCGCGCCTCAGCCCCAGTGCAGGGGTGATGGCGACGGTGGATTACCTCAGCGCCAATACTGACGTTGTAGCAACGCGGCTGGCGCAGGGCCGGGCGGATCGGCGGCCGTCGTGACACTTCAAGGCAAAAGCGCCATCGTCACCGGGGCCAGCCGTGGGTTTGGCCGCCTTCTCGCGGCAAGGCTGGCTGGCGCGGGGGCGAATCTCCTCATTACGGCGCGCACTGCCGATGATCTTGATAGCCTGTGCGCGCAGCTTCGTCCCGTATTGCGGCCAGACCAGGCGGTGGTGGCCCAGGTCGCTGACAGCGCGGACCCCGATACCGGCGAGCGCCTTGTGGCGGAGTGCCTTGCCGCCTTTGGTCGTCTTGATGTGGTTGTCGGCAATGCGGCGCAGCTCGGCCCGATCGGGACCCTCGGCGAGACGCGGCCCGAGGACTGGGCAGCGGTTTTTGCCTGCAATCTCTTCGGCCCGATGCGGCTTTGTCGCGCTGCGATTGAGCCGCTGTCGCGGCAACCGGGGGGACGGATCATCCTGATGAGCGGTGGCGGCGCGACGGGTCCGTTGCCCGGGTTTTCCGCCTATGGCGCGTCGAAGACGGCGCTCGTACGCTTTGCAGAAACGCTGGCGCTTGAACTGGCGGGCAAGGCCATTGCGGTTAACGCCGTTGCGCCGGGGGTGCTGGACACGGCGATGACGCGCACGATCCTTGCGGCCGGGCCCGGACGCGTGGGGGCGGACTATCTTACGCGCCTCACCCGTGAGCTGGCTCGTGCCGACGAAACGCTCAGCGAGGCGCTGGCGCTTTGTGCGTTCCTCTGTGGACGTGAGAGCGAGGGGATTACCGGCAAGCTGATCTCGGCGCGTTGGGATGACTGGCGCCAGTGGCCCCAGGCCCGCGACCGGCTCATGGCCAGCGATGTCTATACGCTCCGCCGGGTTGTCGGGCGCGACCGGGACTTCGCTGAAGGAGACCGCTCGTGAAGGTGGTGCTCCTGGGCTGCGGGCTGGTTGGGCGTAAGCGCGCTGAGGCGCTTGGCGCGCACACGCTCGTGGGGTGTGCTGACCCGATCCCGGAGCGCGCGGCGATGCTGGCGGCCCGGCACCCGGGATGCCGGGCCTTTTCTGATTGGCAACAGGCGCTTGCTGAAACGGAGGCTGATCTTGCCGTCGTCGCGACCCCGCATGATGCCCTGCCGCAGGTGGCGGCCGCCGCCGTTTCAGCCGGGTTGCATGTCCTCCTTGAAAAGCCCGGCGCGCGCTCCGGCGGCGAACTCGCGCCGCTTGCCGCTCTTGCCGCAGAGCACCGGGTCAGGGTTCATCTGGGCTATAATCACCGGTTCCATCCGGCCCTTCGCCAGGCCCATGCGCTTGCGATGGCGGGGCGGATCGGAGCGCTGACCCATGTGCGGGCCAGCTATGGCCACGGCGGCCGACCCGGCTATGAAACCGAGTGGCGCGGTCGGCGCGAGAGCGCCGGCGGGGGCGAGCTGATCGACCAGGGCGCGCATCTCATCGACCTCTCTGCCTGGTTCCTTGGGCCTTTTTCAGCCGCATCGGGGGTTTTGCGGCAGAGCTTCTGGGCCAGCGAGGTTGAAGACAATGCCTTTGTGCTGCTCGAGACCGCTGGCGGGCAGGTGGCTCAGCTCCATGCCAGTTGGACCGAGTGGAAGAACAGGTTTTCCTTCGAGATTTTCGGCCGTACCGGCAAGCTTGAGGTGACCGGCCTCGGGGGCAGCTATGACCCTGAGCGGCTCACGCTTTATACCATGCGGCCCGAGTTGGGGCCGCCAGACACCGAGCATTGGACTTTCGAGGGCGCGGACCAGTCGTGGCACGACGAATTTTCATCGTTCACCGCAGCGATTGCCGAAGGCCGCCCGCCGGCGGTGGGTCTTGCGGATGGTCAAGCGGTTCTGGATGTGATCGACCGCATCTATGCCGCGCAGGTGCGGCCATGATCCTTGCGCGGAGCCCGCTTCGCCTGAGCCTTGGCGGCGGCGGCACCGATCTGCCGTCCTATTATCGCCGTCGGGGCGGCTTTCTCATTGCCGGTGCGCTCGATCAGTTCGTAACGGTCAGTGTCTCCCTCGGCCCGCAGGGGGCGCCGCCAGCGGGGAGCGAGATCATCCGCGCTGCGCATCCCCTGCTTGACGAGACGCTGCGCCACTTCGGGATTGACCGCGATGCCGTAACGGTCGCCAGCCGAGGCGACCAACCCCCGGGCAGCGGGCTTGGATCATCGGGCAGTTTCACCACCGCAGCGATTGCCGCGCTTGCGGCCCATAGCGGCCGCGTCATGACGCCGGATGAGATCGCGCAGCTTGCCTGCGCAATCGAGATCGACAGCCTCGGGCGCGGCGTGGGCAAGCAGGATCAATACGCGGCCGCCCATGGCGGGCTCAGGTGCTACACGTTTCACCCGGACGATACGGTGGAGGTGGTCCCGCTCCGGATGTCGGCCGACGTTCAGCACCGCTTTTCCGAGAGCCTGATGCTGTATTTTACCGGTGTAACCCGCAGTGCGGCGACCCTGCTCGACGATCAGGATGCACGCACCCGGGCCGATGACCGCACGATGCTCGACAATCTCGACGCGGTGAAGGCGATTGGTCTCGACTCCCGCAGACTGCTGGAGGCGGGTGCCCTGTCGGATTATGGGGCTCTCATGCACCATCACTGGGACCTCAAGAAGCGCCGGTCTGACCGGGCGAGCCTGCCGCACGTCGATGCGGCTTATGATCTCGCGCGCCAGAATGGTGCGCTGGGAGGCAAGATCGTGGGGGCGGGTGGCGGCGGCTTTCTGCTGCTGTTGGCCGAGCGGCCCGATCAAGTTCGGGCGGCGCTACAGACAACGGGGCTCAGGGAAGTGCGCTTCGGGTTTCATGCGCACGGCACCGAAGTGATGGCGCCATGACGCATCACCTGAACCTGCCTGTCGCCATTCTGGCGGGCGGTTTCGCGACCCGGTTGATGCCGCTCACGCGCGATCTGCCCAAGTCGCTGGTGGCTGTCGGGGGAGAGCCCTTCATCGTCCATCAATTGCGACTTCTGGCCCGGCAGGGGGTCCGGCGGGTGGTGCTGCTGCTTGGCCATCGCGGCGAGGATGTGGCCGCCGTTGTGGGCGACGGCAGTCGCTTCGGACTGACCATTGCAGCGGTGCATGATGGGCCGCGACCGCTGGGGACCGGGGGCGCAATCGTGCAGGCGCTCGACCAGCTCGGCCCTGAATTTGGGGTTATCTACGGGGATTCTTACCTGCGCTTTGACATGGGGGCGACCGTTGAGCGGTTCTTTGCCCAAAGCCGTCCGGCGCTGATGACGGTCTTCGGCAATGCCGGGCGCTGGGGGACGAGCAATGTGCTGTTCGAGGACGATCGGGTCAGTCTGTACGATAAAGCGGCACCCGTGCCCGTCATGCAGCACATAGACTATGGTTTTGGGCTGTTCCGCCGCTCGGTATTTGCGGGGCTGAGCTCTGGTGTGCCCCTTGATCTTGCCGATGTGTATCATCGGCTCAGCCTTGAGGATCGGCTCGCCGGCCTGGAAATCGGCACGCGGTTTCATGAAATTGGCAGTTTCTCGGGCCTGTCCGCGCTGGAGCAGGCGCTGTCAGGTCCTGATGAGGCGTGAATAGGCGCTGCGCGTCCTGTCGGCACAGTCGGCCCAGGTGCGGGCGGAGGCTCGTGCCGGGGAGACGGCGCTTTCCTGCAAAGACGGTGCACCTGAAACAAGCGCCTCTTCGATGCGCCTCCCCATGCCGATCGGGTCGAGCGCGGGCAGGGACGCGGCCGGTCCAGCCAGCTCGATCAGCGCCGGATCGGTTGACGCGAGCGCCGGGGTGCCGCTCGCCATGGCCTCAAGCAGGGGCAGGCAATAGCCTTCGTAGAGTGACGCCTGCACGGCAAGGGCGGCGGCAGCGGTAAGGTGGTGCAGGTCCGACGCCGAGGCGTAGCCCCAATAGTGCAGCCAGCCTTCGGCGCGTGCGGCGCTGATGGCGGCGAGGCTCGCCTCGGCCTGCCAGCCGGGTTTGCCGCACAAAACGAGCGGGTATTGCCGACGCAGGTGCGGAGAAAGCCCTCGATAGGCGGCGATGAGCCGGACCAGATTTTTGCGTGGTTCGATGGTCCCCACGACTAATGTGAAGCCCCGGTACGTCAGGCCATGGGCCGCCAGAGTCTCTGCCACCTCAACCGCGCTACGGGGGCGAAAGCCCGGATTGAGCCCCAGCGGCGTGCTCAGCACATCTGTGGCGCTGCGGTAGCCCTTTGCTATGAGTTCGGTCCTGATGGCTTCGGATGGGGTCAAAATCAGGTCGGCGGCACCGAGTGCCGTTTCCATCTCGTGCGCCATAGCCCGTCGCCGGTGGGGCGGGAGGAATTCAGCAAAGCGCAGGCGCACAAGGTCGTGGACCGTCACCACGCAGTAACGCCCGCCGCGCGGCAGCCGATAATTGGTGCCGTGCACGATATCGGCACCTGAACGGCAGGTCAGCAGATCATCGGCTGCCTGTCGGGCACGGCGGGGCCAAAAGCGACTTGCAGCGCTGCGCTGACCGGTCGGCTCGGCCAGATCTGCCGTCGCCGGTTTGAGGCGTAAATCATGGACGTAGCGCACCCGATCTGTGCCGGGAGCGGCAAGCGCCCGCAGCAGGTTCAGGGTGTACTGACCAATTCCGGTCAGCGGTGGCTCAAGGGACTCGGCGCCGAGCACGATGTTCATGACGAACGCTCACCGAGGCCTCGGGCCGCCATGGCGCGCTCAAACTGCGTTCGGTCCGATAGCGGAATGTTGTTGATGCACAAAAAGCTGGCCCGGCTCTCGGCCACCGCCTGCCACAGGCGCTCACGCGCTTTCGGGGTGCGGGCATCGGCGACATCAAAGAACCGGCTGGTCCGGCGCCGGGCAGCGCTGGGGCGCACCGTGCCGTGTCGCACCAACTCGAGTGACGCCATCAGTGTACCGAACGAGACCTGCGAGAAATTGCGGAAATGTCGTGCTCGGACCCCCTCGAGCGCGTCGCCGAGGTGCTCGTCAATAAAATAGCCGGTGCTGCGCCGGTAGACCTGGGTGAAATGCCGCGGCGTGCGTACCGCGCTTGCCCTGAAGTCCATCTGGCGCTGCAACAGCTCCAGCGCGTTGGCGATGCCATAGGTATAGGGGTTGCGATAGCCGCCCGGTGCGAGCCCGAATTTGAGGGCGCGCCGCAAAACCTGTCGAAAAAGTGCGGGATAGCACCGCTCAACGAGCTGGCCCGACGCGGACACGAAATCCGCCACCGCGAGCGGCTCGCCAATCAGGAAATCATCGTTGTTGTAGAGCCAGATATCCGACAGGCCCGCGATACGATGCAGAAAGGATTCAATGATGGCGCCGCTGAAAACGGGCCGATAGCGCGGCGGAATGAACTCATGATGCTGCACGATCCGCACCCGGCCGCTGGCCATTAACGCGGCATCGATGGGGGGCGTCTGGTCATCGGTTACCACAATGACGTGGCGGACCCAGGGCATGTAGTGAAGGACACTGCGGACCCCGAAGGTCAGCTCGCCGACCTGCTCGAATTGTCCGGCGGCATTCACAAGGCCGGTCTGACCTGCGGCGGTTGCCGCGTCCCAGGCGATCTGTCTGCGGGCGCGGTGGGCGGGATCAGCCCCATCGACGAAGCAGCAAACGAGGTCGATGGCTGGGGGCGCGCTCATGCCGTTGCGGGCTCGACCTGGGAGCCGAGGTCGATCACGCGATCGGCGATGCTGCGCCAGCCATCCTGGTGGGTTACCGCGATGATGGTGAAAGGCCGCTCGCGATGCAGCGCGAGGATATTGGCAATGATCTGCTGTTCAGTCGCCGGATCGAGCGCCGTGGTTGCTTCATCGAGAATGAGCAGGTCTGGTCTGCGGATCAGCGCGCGGGCAATGGCTATGCGTTGCCTTTGCCCTCCCGACAGAAACTGCCCGCGTTCGCCCACACCCTGATCGAGGCCATCGGGCAGTGCCGACACAAAATCCCAGGCGTGGGCCGCAACCAGCGCCTGGTGCGCATCCATGCGGGACAGGCCGACTTCACCGAAGGTCAGGTTTTCCAGAACCGAGGCGTTATGCAACACCTGTTCCTGCGGCACAAAGCCGATGGTCCGCCGCCACTGGCTGACATCAATCTCGTGAAACAGCGATGCTCCGCCGATGCGGATATCACCGCCTGTGGGCAGGCGCAGCGCCAGCAGCAGGTCGAGCAGCGTCGACTTGCCGACGCCGGATGGGCCGCTGATGGCGATGATCGAGCCAAAGGGGATGTCGAGCGAGAAGTCGTCGAATACTGGAGTGCCATCATACGTGAAGCTCAGCCGCTCAATCGCGATGGGGCTGGGGCCCGTCACGGGCCGGGTGCCGGGCCGGGCTTCAACCTCGGCCGTGGCGGTTGCAACAAGATCGAGAATGTCGCGCAACTGCGCGCGACCATCGTTGATGCGGAACAGCGCCCGATAAAAGGTGAGGTAGAGATAGATCACCCGGATCAGCAGGATGCCGACAACAAGCACATTGGCGAGAACGAACCCAAACCAGAACAGCGCCGCATAGAACCACCCGATGACCATGAGCCCCACCAGCGGCTCCAGGATTTCGACGGATAGCTCGCTGCTGATGACGCGCTGGCTGAAGCGGTCTGATGTGGTTCTCGAGGCGGCATTGATGGTGCGCAGAACACTGGAGACGCGCCCCATGCCCCGGAAGACCTTGAGACTTGAAACGATGTCGGAAAACTGCGCGGCCAGATGGTTTGTGGCCTCGAGCTGCAACTGCGCCAGATGCTGCCGGTAGCGAATGATGGCGTTGAAAAACAGGATCACCACCACGAGAATGAGCAGGGCAAGCATTGCGATCTGCCAGGAGAGCGTGATGGCAAGGGCCAGGTAGATGGTGATCTGAAGCGCCATGGCGGCCAGGGAGGCGAAATCGCTGAACGCCTGCCCCACGGCATTGATTTCGTGGCTGACCATGGCCGACAGGGCGCCCGTGCGTTGCCGCGACAGAAAACGCCACTCTGAGACCAGGACCGATGCGGCCAGCCTCGTTCGCAGCACCTGCATGACCTCAGCGCTGGTTGCCGCGGTATAATGCGTCAGGCCCACCGATGCTGCCGATTTGAGGACCAGCAGCACCGCGAAAAACATGAAGAATACCGCAGGGCTGGGTGGCAGACCCAGGGCGGCGAGTGCCTGGCCGATGGACGATAGCAGGGGCACATCACCCGTAGGATCGGTGCCCGGCCGTGCGATGATGAGGATAAAGGGCAGCACCATGCCGATGCCGACCAGATCGGCAAAGCCGATGAACAGCATGGCCGCAATGATGGCGAGCCGCCGCCCCACGGAGACAAGGCCGAGAGCCCGGCGCATGTCAGCCAACAGGCTTGCAGGCTGTACCAGGCCCGTCATGGCTTAGCCTGCATGAGGCCCGAAACGACGGCAGCAAGCGTGGTGCTTTCGCCGGGCAGCGCATTCAGTTCCTCGGCCGTCGCGGCGATGGCCTGATCAATGTCGGTTTCGGTATGAAGATGCGAGATGAAGAACCGCAGGCGGGCCGTGTTGTCGGGCACCCCGGGCGGAATGATCGGCACGGCGAGGATGCCGCGTTTCGCCAACCGGTCGCCCAGCACCAGCGCTGTCAGACTATCGCCGACGATGACCGGCTGCACTGCGGCATTGCTGGCGGTGCCGAGATCGAGACCAGCGGCCCGGGCCGCGCTGGCGAAGTGGTGTGACAGGGCCGCGAGGCGGGCAACGCGCTGGGGTTGGCGCAGCATGATGTGTAGAGCGCTGCGCGCTGCGGCGGCCAGCACAGGGGACAGTCCCACCGAATACACCATGCCGGGGGCCCGGTATCGCAGCAGGTCGATGAGGGCCGCACTGCCCACGACATAGCCCCCGCAGGCGCATAGGGTTTTCGACAGTGTGCCCATGATGATGTCGATGCCGTCCGTGGCGACGCCCTGCGCTTCGGCGAGGCCCCGCCCGGTCGCCCCCAGAACGCCTAGCGCATGGGCTTCATCAAGCATCAGCCAGGCGCCATATCGCTGCTTGATCTCGATCAGTCGACGCAGATCGGGACTGTCACCATCCATGGAAAACAGGCCCTCGGTAACGATCAGGGTCCGGCGCTGGGTCGGGCGCAATTGCGCGAGAAGGCGCTCCAGCGCATCGAGGTCATTATGGGGATAGGCCCTACGGGTTGCGCCGCCCGCCGTGGCGCCAACGATGATGGAATTGTGCGCAGCAGCATCATGCAGCACCAGATCGCCCGGGCCGGTCAGCGCAGCAATGACCGAGATATTGGTGCCGTGGCCGCTGACAAACGCGAGGGCTGCCTCGTGCCCGTAGAGCGCCGCAAGGTCGGCTTCCAGAGCGCGGTGCGGCGGCCTTTCGCCAGCGGTAAGGCGGCTCGCCCCGGCGCTGATGCCCCAGGTTTCGGCGGCCTCGGCAGCGGCGGCCAGAACCTCGGGGTGGCTGTTGAGCCCGAGATAATCATAACAGGCAAAATTGATGAGCCGCGATGCACCCCGTTGCGCATGGCGGCCGACGCCGGTCGTGTGCTCCTGATAGTAGGGATTGTCGATCCCGAGCGTCTCGGCAAAGTCCCGCTGGGTCCGGATCAGGCGATAGTCGTCAAGCTCCTCGAAGGCGGGTGCCCGAAACAGCGGACCGGCCTCGGCCGCTTGCGGGGAGGGTGAGCCCGACCCGAAGCTGTCGAGCAGCGAGCGGCGCGCGTCCGGGTGCATCGTGGGGCGGCGGGTCATGGGACTATACCAGGATCTAGGGCGGGGGTGTCGGCGGCACGGTGGGTTTCAAACAGCAGGCGTTCGTGGGCGTTGAGCGGGTCGGGCGCGCCCCGCAGCCGCAGCACGATACGGCGCACGATATCTTCGGGTGTCCGCATCGCGTTGAGCGACATTAGCGGCAGGTCGATACCAAAGCGGCCCTCGAATCCGAGTTTGAATTCTACGGCCATCAGCGAATCGAGGCCGAGCTGGTCGAGCGACTGACGCGGGTCGATCGTATCCGGCAGCATGCGCAGGATCCGGGCGAGTTCCGCGATTACACCGTCCCGAACGATGCTGAGGGCTTCGGTTTCGGGCAGGTCGGCAATCTGGGTGGCGAGGTCCGCCGTCGGCAGTGTCGTGGCGGGCGTACCATCGGTCCGGCGGATGAAATCAAGACGTGGACTTTGGCTGACCGCGGAGGGAAGCAGCGCAAGCGCGGCCCCGAGATCAGCACAGATGGCGACGGGCGGAGCCTTGGGCCCCGCAGAGAGGAGCCGTCCAAGGTGGTTCAGGGCGTCAGCGGCGCTCATGGCGATGGACCGCAGCCGGACGCGGGCGGCGTTTGATCCCTCGGCAGACGCTTCGGCCATGATTCCGGTGTTGCGGATGGGCCCCCATGCCACGGCGAGGCAGGGCATACCGGCGGCCCGGCGCGCGCGGGCGAAGCCTTCAAGAAACGCGTTGGCGGCGGCATAGGCCGCCTGACCGGGATTGCCGAGCGTGGCGGCCAGCGAGGAATGGATGGTGAAGTGGCGCAGCGGCTGGTTCTCCAGCGCGCGCGACAGATTGAGAATGCCCGCAACCTTGGGGGCCAGAACCCGCTCGATCGCGCGGATCGAGAGCGAGTCCACCAAACCATCTTCGAGGTGCAGCGCGGAATGAACGACGCCGCTGATCGGCCCGAATTCGGCGCAAAGCCGACCAACCAGCGCTTCGGTCGCGCCGGGGACGGTGATGTCGACGGCGGCGGCGACGACCTGTACCCCGGTCTGCCGCAAGGCGGCGACACGCGCGTCGAGCGTGGGATCGATGGTGCCGCGTCGGCTCGCCAGCACAAGTGTCCGGCACCCCTGTTCATCAAGCCAGACAGCGGTTTCGAACCCGAAGCCCTGGGTCCCGCCGATGATGAGCTGCACGCCGTTCTGACCCAGATCGGGGGCGGGCGATGGCGCAGACACGGCTGGCGGGCGGATGACGACTTTGCCGATATGGCCCCCCTGACGCATGAGCGCAAAGGCCTGCTTGACCTCATCGGCGTCAAACGCGACCACAGGGAGCGGGGTCAGGGTGCCCCGGGTAAGTCCAGCCCCAATAAAGCTCAGGCCGCGCTTCACCACATCGGGCCGGTGCTGCAGCACCTGATCGAGATCAACACCGAAATAGGCGATATTCTCCCGCATGGGGCGCAGGGGCAGCGCTGTGTTTTCAGCGAAATCGCGCTTTCCAAGTTCGATGAAGCGACCAAAGGGTGACAGGAGCCGCAGGCTGTGTTGCATCGCGGCCCCGCTCAGGCTGTTCAGCACCACATCGACGCCGCCGAAATCGCGGCGGATGTCAGCCGCAAAATCCAGGGATCGGGACTCATAGGCCGCCTCGGCCCCGTGGGCGAGCGCCAGGGCGCGCTTTGTGGGGGTGGATGCCGTAGTCAGCACCCGCGCGCCGCGGTTCCGGGCAATTTGCAGCGCCGCGAGCCCAACGCCGCCCGCGCCGCCATGGATCAGTACGCGTTCGCCGGGCCGAACGGCGGCAAGATCAATGAGGGCGTGCCAGGCGGTGAGGAAAGCAACCGGCAGGCTCGCCGCCGCCTCGGGACCCAGTCCGTCAGGCATGGCCATGACATCGGTGCGCCGCGCCCGCACATGGGTCCTGAAGCCGCCCGGTGCAACGCCAGCCACATCCGTGCCGATGGCAAGATCGGTAACCCCATCGCCGATGCGCGCGATAGAGCCTGAATATTCGAACCCGATCGCGGCCCCGGCAAAGCCGCCATCGAACAGATCGACAGGCAGCAGGCCCCCAGCCAGCATGACATCCCTGAAATTCAGGCCGATGGCCGTGACGGCGATTTCAACCTCGCCCGGTCGGGGCGCTGGCCGGTCGGTCGCGGTCCAGTCGGGCCCAAAGTGCCCGGCCGTGAGGTCGAGGCGGTGCGCCTCAGCCGTGGCGGCGAGGGTGAGTTTGCGCAGTCTCGGCACGGCAGCCGCGCGGCGCAGGTCAATCTCCTCATCGTCTGCTGCCGGATCGGCGCTCGGGACGGCCGCTTGGGGCGCGGTGTGGATAAATCGCAGGGCAAGCGGGGCAAACTCCTGCCGCGCGACCCGCAAAAAGGCGGCAATCGCCTCGGCGGTCGGCTCGTCATCGGCGGCGTAGACGACGGTCAACGCGGTCACCGCCGTGGCGGCCGCCGTCATGATCTCGGCGCGCAGCGTCATCAGGAGCGCCGGGAGCGGCTGGGCCGTATCCAGCTCGATGGTCGTGCCGGTGTGGCGCAATACCGGTTCGTCCGATGGGACCACGGGCGGACGGAGACAGATGATGCCCGTCGCATCGATCTCGTCTGACAGCAGCAAGCCCTCGGCTTGCAATGCGCGGGCCAGCGTGGCTGCATCAGGGGGGATGCGGCCGAGGAGCAGGGCGAGTAGCGGGTCGGTGCCGGGGGTACCCGCCACGACGAGGCCATCGGGCTGCAGGTGGCGGCAGGCGCTGAGCAGATCGCTCCGCAGAACGGGCCGTTGGTCATCGAGGCTGGCCAGCACCAGCATGTCCCACTGCAATCCGGGACGCGGAGCGCCGGGTGCGAGATCGACCTCCACCACCTCCACCGAAGCCGGCAGGCTTTCGATCAGACGGTGCCGCCGCGCCGGGTCGCTCCCGGCGATGCCAAGGTCGACGCGCCCGGCCCGATACAGGTCGAGGAGCGGTGCCAGCAGGGCTTCGGCATCCTGGGCAAGCAACAGAATCCTGAGCCGGGTGTCCGGTGCCTGGCTTAAGGCCGCATCAAGGGCTGCCGCCAATGCCGAGCGCAGCGGGACCATCGCCAGCCCATCGCGCAGAAAGCGCGGGGAGAGGGGCGATGCCGCCTCGGGCAGGCGGCCGGTCCGCAGGGCCTCGGGCAGGGCTTCCAGCGCGCCCAGTGTCAGCGCGAGGTCGGCGCTGGCCCGGGGATTTTCAACGATGAAGCTGCGCAGGATCGTGCGCGGATTTGCGCCCGAGAAGGCCAGCAGGCTGAAGCCAGAGACCTCGGGCCGAGCCAATCCGCCCGCGACGAGATCATCGGCCAGAAGGCGGAGGATGCGCGACAACGGGGCCGCATGGGCTTCGCCACCCGCCCAGTGCGCGGGATCGAACCGGCGGGCTTTGCCAGCACGCGCGCGCAGGAGTTGGGCGAGACGGCGCCGGGCATAGGCGCGCAGCAGCAGCCAGCTTTCCGGGGGCGGGGTGGGTGCGGTGGTCAGGGCTATTGGCCCAACCGGCCGCATGGGCACCAGAGGATAGGCCTCGGAGGCAAACAGGCCGACTCCGCCGCCTGCCCGTCTGGTCGAGATCAGCCGGAACACCGCTCCGGTCATGCCAGCGACAACCGAGCCCGCCTGGTCGCGCAATTCGATGGTCCAGACGGAAATGCCACCGCCAGAGCGCTCGCGGGCGAGCCCGGCGCTGGCAATAACCGGATTGTCGGCGAAGACACGCACGGTGCCGAACCGGACCGGAACATGCAGAGACTGTGTGTCTCCCTCGTCGTCGATGATCCCAAGGAGCGCCTGAAACACGCTGTCGAGGCTGGCGGGGTCCAGCGCGCATCCGGGCAGTGACGGCAGCGTCGCCGGTGTCAGCGTGACCTCGAGGCGATCTGGCGTCCGGTCGATCTGGGCGAGCCGTTGGAACGAAGGGCCATAGTGCAGACCGGCCGCGAGCGCCCGCTCGGCTACCATGGCGACCGACACGATGGAGTCGGGCGATCCGGCGGGCGGCAGAGGGTGCCAGCGGTCGCCCGCATCGAGGATCTGGGCCTGCGCATGCACCACCCAGCCATCATCATCAAAGCGTCGGCGTGACTCGATGCGCAGCCGCCCCGAGGTCCCCTCGATGCTGACACGCAGTTCGCGCATCTGTCCTGTGGGCAGCATCAGGGGCGAAACCAGATCGAAGTCGCAAAGACTGAGCCCGGTGGTGCTGTCCAGCGCGCGCGCGGCGCTCATTGCCAGATCCAGCAAAGCCGAGCCGGGGACCACCACATCCCCTTCGATTCGATGGTCGGCCAGCGATCCGATCCGGGTGATGTCGATGAGCTGACGCCACTCGGTGGCGTCTGGGCGCAGCCTCGGGCCCAGCAGCGGATGGGGACTGTCGGTCCCGAACAGATCGATGCGTTCGGCGCTGGCCGGGGCGCGCAGCTCCTGCCGCTGCCAGGGGTAGTGTGGGAGCGTGACGCGCCGGTCGCGGACCTGCGGGGCCACGGGCTTTGGGCCACCGCCATGGGCCATGATGCGCCCGGCGGCGCGGCGCACCGGGTCGCCAGCGCGGCGCTCATCGCGATCGGAGAGGCTTTCGAGAACTGGAAGGTCCAGCCCCACCGCCGCCAGGGAGTCGCGGGTGGCCTGGAGCAGGAGCGCCCGCGACCCGATTTCCATGAACAGGGTCGCCCCCGCAGCCGCAGCGGCAAGGATCGCATCGCGATAGGCCACAGGCTCGCGCATGTTGCGCCACCAATAGGCACCATCAAGGCCAGCGGGACCGATGATGCTGCCCGTGACCGTCGAGACCATGGTGCTGGTCGGCTTGCCGCTTTGGCTGAGTGGCGGCAGGGCCCTGTGGAAATCGTCGGCCAGATCGTCGAGATGGCGGGAGTGAAACGGGTAGGCCAGCGCCATGGGCCGTACGGCGATGCGGCGGGCCCGGGCTTTGGCCGAGAAATCTGCCATGGCGGCGGCATCACCGGATAGCGTTGTCGAGCGCGGCCCGTTTTCGGCGGCAATGTCGATATCGGCACCCAGCGCCTCCACCTCGGCGCGGCTGGCGGCAGCCACGGCCATGGTGCCCCGTCCAAAGGCACGTTCCTGCACAGTGGCCCGCGCATGAACGAGACCCGTCGCTTCGGTGAGCGAGAGAAGGCCTGCGGCATGGGCCGCCGCCACTTCGCCCAGGCTGTGCCCCAGAACCAGATCGGGTCGTATACAATCAGCATCCAGCGCCGCCGCCAGCGCGGCCTGGACGGCAAAGACCATGGGCTGAGCGACGATGCCGCGCTCAAGCCTGTGGTCCAGATCCGGCGCGCCAAGGGCCTCGGCGATCGACCACCCTGCGTGGACCTCATAGGCCCGGGACACGGCGTCGAACATGGCGCGAAACGCCGTGTTGCGCTCATAGGCCGCGCGGCCCATGCCGGCATATTGCAGGCCGTTGCCGGGAAAAATGAAACAGACCTGAGGCGCCGGGGCCATCCCGCGCCCCGTTGCAAGGGCGTCGTTGGCCTTCCCGGCGCTGAAATCGACAAGCGCGTCCTCTGCCGACCCGGACGTTGACAGGTCCAGCACCAACCGATGCGCCAGAGTGCTCCGCGCAGTGGCTGCTGCAGCAAGGACAGGGGCCGGAACGCCGGCCGCCAGCTCTGTGGCATAGGCGCCAGCTAAGGCCCGAAGCGCTGCCTCGCTGGCCGCGCTGATGACCAGCCGGTCGCTTTGCGGCGGCGGGCCTGGCGGGGCTGCTGGTGCCGATTGCAGAACCGCATGGGCATTGGTGCCGCCGAAGCCAAAGGACGAAACGCCAGCGTACAGATCGCCCGTGTCGGCCAGCGCCATTGTGCGAAGGGGCAGCATCAGGCCCATGGCTTCGAAATCGAGCAGCGGCTCTTCGGCTGCGACATGCAACGTCGCCGGCAGGTTTCGCCGCTCGAGCGCCCGGACGGCCTTGATGAGCCCGGCAAGCCCGGAAGCCGGTTCGGGATGGCCGATGTTGGACTTGATTGACCCGATGGGGAGGGGGGCGGCACGGCCGCGCCCCAAAACGCGCGACAGGGCCGCGGCTTCAATCGGGTCGCCGACCCGGGTGCCGGTGCCATGGGCTTCGACGAAGGCTATGCTGTCGGCGGATAGGCCGAGGCCGGTGTAGATCCGCTCGAGGAGGGCCACCTGACTTTCGAGGCGCGGCAGTGCAATTCCAGACGTTCGACCATCCGAATTGGTCTGCGCATCGCAGAGCCGG
Source organism: uncultured Hyphomicrobiales bacterium (assembly GCA_903828145.1). Lineage (GTDB taxonomy): Bacteria > Pseudomonadota > Alphaproteobacteria > Rhizobiales > Devosiaceae > Devosia_A. The sequence continues at coordinate 22,425 of CAIKKY010000009.1, forward strand.
GCACGCATGGACCCCGGCACGGCGTCGGAGTCGCGGGTGAGGACGATGGCCACCGCCCCTTCGGCGCGCACATAGCCGTCGCCTTTCGATGAAAAAGGTCGGCAAAGCCCCGTCGGCGACAGCATGGCTGCGGCCGAAAAACCAATGAAGGGCACTGGCGACAGCAAGAGATTGACACCGCCGACGATGGCGCGCTCAACGCGCCCGCTCTGGAGGTCGGCCACTGCCTGGGCCAGGGCGACGAGCGACGAGGAACAGGCCGTGTCGATGGTAAAGCTTGGTCCGCGCAGATCAAAGACATGGGAGATGCGGTTGGAGAGCACCGACAGGGTGTTGCCGGTCATGAATCCAGCGTCGATCGCCGCCGGATCGGCAGCAAACAGGCTGGCATGATCGAGGCCCGATGCGCCGATATAGACGCCCGTGGTGCTGCCGGCGATGCTCTCGACCGCCAAACCGGCATCCTCAAGCGCTTCCCAGACGACCTCGAGCAGAATGCGCTGCTGCGGGTCCATCTGCACCGCCTCACGCGGTGATATGCCGAACACGGCCGGATCAACCGCAAACGGGGCCTCGAGATAGCCCCCCGCGAAACTGTAGGACAGACCCGCCTGCCGCTCGCCGTCGGCCCGGAACCGCTCCACCGACCAGCGCCCCCTGGGGGCGGCGGACACGGCGCAGCCGCCCGCATCCAGCAACCGGTCAAGGGCGGCGAGGTCTGGCGCGCCGGGCAGCCGACAGGCCATGCCGATCAGCGCCAGTGGCGACTTCTGCTCTCTTCCGGATTGGGGCGTCATGACTCTGGTTGAGGTAACGGCGCGCCAACGAATTGCTGGCGAGAAAAACGGTTATGTATTACTGAACAGCCGCGCGGAGCAACACGATTAGCCTCGCTTGAGAACGCGAAAAATTGACGAACAGATTGCTCCAATCCGCCGAAATCCTATTCATTGGACATGACTATCATCGCCATACCCAATCGTCTCAGTTCTTCCACGATGTTCTAAGTGAACTCGGTACGGTTGAAGACTTATATGACGACTCTTACTTAGCTCAGGGTCGGCGACGCGATTATCGCACCTTGGTAGAGGCGCGGAACTACTCGCTGATTGTGGTGTGGCAGATCGAATATGCCGCCGAGCAGCTCGCGGGCCTTTCCAACGTTGTCTTCGTTCCCATGTTCGATAGTTGTCGGCTGGTTCGATCTGGCTTCTGGCGCAACCTTGCGGGGATGCGGGTTCTCGCCTTTTCGCTGGAGGTGTTGCGATGGGCCCAGGAGGGCGGGTGTTCGGCGCGATACGTTCAGTTCTGGCCGGAAAAACCGGATACGACGACGCCGGTGCAGCGGCGGGCCGATCGGGCGTTCTACTGGTATCGACGCAATGATGTGTCTTTGTCACGGCTTGAGTGGATTACGCAGAACCTCAAGATTCGCGATCTGGTCATTCAGCACCATCCTGATCCGACGGTTGTCGATCCCCTGCCCGAACGGGCCTTTGCCGAACGCCTCAGTCCGACGCTTCACTTTACGACGTGGCAGGCGGACCGGTCGGCGCTCCGCGCTGAACTGGCCCAGGCTGGCTGCTATGTTGCGAGCCGCGCCTATGAAGGGATCGGCATGGCCTTTCTCGAAGCCATGACCGAAGGCTGTGCGGTGGTGGCGCCGCGCAATGCAACCTACACCGATTACATCGTGTCGGGCGAAACCGGCTATCTGTATGACGCGCACTACCCGATGCGCCTTGATCCCGCTGCGGTTTCCCGTATCGGCGCGGCAGCGGCCGAGGCCGCGCGCCTCGGGCGGGCGCAGTGGTTGGCCTCTATCCCCGCGCTCCTTGACTGGCTGCATTCGGGCACGGGCACCGGCGCAATCCTGCCCGCAGTTCGGTCCGCCGAAAGCCCTGTCGTCGGCGGCAGCGGTCTACCGATCATCAGCGTCGTCACGGTCGTGCGGAATGCGCCCGAGGCCCTGGCGCGGACCATCGCCTCGGTGGCTGCGCAGCGCGGGGTCGCCTTCGCCTTCATCATCGTCGATGGCCAGTCTGACGATGATACGCTTGCCGTCGCGCGCGCCCACGCCGACAGCGTGGACCAGATCGTTTCGCGCGCCGACGCGGGTATCTACGACGCGATGAACCGCAGCCTCGAGTTTGTCACCAGCCCCTATGTGCTGTTCATGAATGCTGGCGACACCTTTGTCGGCCCCGACAGTCTTGCCGAGCTGATGGCCGGAGCAGCCCCGGACGATGACGTTGTTTTCGGCCATCACCTCTATTGCCGTGCCGATGGCACGGCCTTTTTGCATCGGGCCAACGCCTTCGCTGAAACCCTCGATGCGCTGCAGCTCGGGCGGCTGACCGATGCCTGGGAGCATGGCCTGCCGTGCCACCAGGCCACGGTGACCCGCACCGCGCTGTTGCGCGCGCTGCCCTACAGGGTTGAATACACGATTGCGGCGGACCGCGATTTCCTGTTCCGCGCCGCCCAAACGGGGGCCCGCTTCCGCCACGTTGATCGCTATGTGGCGCGCTATGAAGCCGGGGGCTTTTCGGCGCAACGGCCGTTCGACTGCGTTCGTGAATGGCAGGCGATTGCTCTGGCCCACACGGGGGACCGGGCCCGTGTGCGGTCCTTCTATGCCTTGCGTCTGCTCGAAGCCTTCGAGCACCAGATGATGAGGAGCGGTCTGTTCGGCGCGGTCTGGCTGATGATCATCCATGCCGGCGTGCTCCTTGGTGCGCTCGGTCGCGCCGATCTCAAGGTTGTAGCGCGCCATCTCGTGCAGAACGCGCGGGCGGTCATCCGCCGTGCCCGCGACGCCTCGGGCCGGTTAAGCCTCGACTTTGGCGCGCACAACCGCTCGTCTGATCTCGCCTGTGTGGGGTTTTCCCCTCCCGAAACTCACGGCTCGTGGACGGATCGGGCTGAGGCCGAAATCATCCTGCCCGTCCGATCCGGGCCCTTCGTTGAGGTGAACATCGTGCTTCGCGCCCTGTCGAGCCAACTCGCCGCCGAACCCATCGGGCTGTTCGCCAATGATACGCTGGTTGGTCGGTTCATCTTCAGGCGGGGGCACAACCGGATCGCCTTGCCCCAGCCGATGGCCGTGCGGACCTTGCGGTTCGACATGCCGGCCACGCTGTCTCTGCGCGATCTGGGGACCGGGGCCGACGAGCGGAGCCTTGGCCTCATGCTCGCGCGTCTGGTGCTGCGATGACCGGGGCGCCGCTGCTCTCGGTTGTTGTGCCAGTGTACCGCGAAGCGGGAAACATTGCGCCCTTTCTGGCACGGCTTGAGTCGACGCTCGACGGAGCCGGGATCCGATACGAAATCATTTTTGCGCTCGATCCGTCGCCGGACACGACCGAGGCGGAAATTCGCGCGGCTATCGCGCGGAACAGCGCCATCCGGCTTCTGCTTTTTTCGCGCCGCTTCGGGCAGCCCCCGGCGACCTTGGCCGGGCTGGCGGCTGCGGTGGGCGATTTCGCTGTGGTGATCGATGTCGACCTGCAGGACCCACCCGAGTTGATCCCCCTGATGCTGGCCCGTGCCACCGAGGGGGCGGATGTGGTCTATGCGCGGCGGCGCAGCCGGGCGGGCGAGACGATCATCAAACGGATGATCGCGGCTGTGGGCTACAGTCTCATCGCGCGCTTTGCCGAGGTACCAATCCCGCCCAATACCGGCGACTTCCGGGTTCTGTCGCGTCGGGTCATCACGCATGTGCTGAGCTTGCGGGAGACGCATGGCTTCCTGCGGGGTCTCGTCGCGCTTGTCGGCTTCAGCCAGGCCGAGGTGCTCTATGACCGGGCGCCGCGTTTTGCCGGTCGTGGGCATTACAACAGGCTGACGGGCTCGATCCGGATCGGGCTCAACGGGCTCGTGAGTTTTTCCAACCGGCCGCTGCAGATATTATGGCTCATCGGCTTCGGTCTGATGGCTGGGGCGCTGTGCATGGCGCTGGCTGCACGTGTTGGCTTTGGTTCGCCCGGGGCGGCGGTCATGGTGCATGTGGGCCTTGTGGGGCTCCAGTTCACCGGCCTCGGGCTCATCGGCGAATATATCGGCCGCATCTATGATGAGGTGAAGGGGCGGCCACCCTATATCATTGCCGAACGGGTCAATTTCGATCAGCCCCCCAAGGGCGGCGCAGGCGGTGAAAAAAACGAGGCGTAAGGGGGCAGGGCCCGGATCAGGTCAAGGTTCGATGCGGCCCTCAGGGCCATGACCCGGCGCTGCGCGGCCAGGTGCGCCAGCCGCGCCGGTCGGGTTGCCAACGCGTCCTCAAGGACACTCACCAGCGCGTCGGGATCAAGCGCGCTCATGCTGCCGAGGCTGGGAATATCGATCTCGTCCGCCAGGTCGCGCTGCTTGTCGCCGCGCGGAATGCTGACCGGCAGCGTGCCGGCAAGGACCGACTGGACGATGACGTGGTAGCGCTGGGACAGCGTTATCTCCGCGCGCGAGAGGAGGGCGATGGCTTCGTCCGGTGCCCAATAGCGGGGCGGCACGAAAATCGGCTCGCGCGCTAGTCGGGCGGCCAGATCCTGTGCTGCTGCCCTATCGAAAAACTCACCCGGCCGACACTCATTGCAGTAAAGCGCAATGCGCATCCCGGTCCGGGTCGCTAGGGTATTGAGTGCCTTGGCGAGGGCCGATCGAGCCGACGTATGGTGGCGATAGGTCAGGTTGACCGGGTTCACGACCAGCACACGGTCCCCGGGATCCAGGCCGAGGTCGGCCCACTGCGCGGCGGCCCAGAGCCGCAGGTCGCGGTGCGGCTGGTGCAGCCATGCCCAATCGGCACCCACATGCACGGTGTCGGGGGCGCAGCCAAGGGCGACTAGGCGGCTCTTGCAGGCCGCGCTGCGCACGCTCCAGCTCCGGATCGGCCGGAAGGCATCCTCGAACAGGGCGTGACCCTCGGCTGACAGCAACTGCTCGATCCCGACGCCAAGGGCATCCACGGGGCGTCCTTCAGCGTGAAACGCTCTGAGCCGGTCCGCAATGAACTGCAGGGGAAAATGCGTGCCCTCGGCGTCGGCCACCGGCGTACCGCCCACAAGAAGGCCCGGCAGATGGAGCCCTGCGGTTTCGACGCGGGTCCAGTCCACGGGCCGGTAGCGGTGGCGGGCGGGGTAAAGGGCACGGCTCTCGGCGGCGGCGGGGAACAGCGCCACATCAAGCGCGAGGGTTGGCGGCATCTGCTGCCAGAACGCCTCGGCCATCAGCTCGTCACCAATATTGCCGGCCCCGAGCCCCGTGCTGATCGCAATCGCGACCGGCACTGGGACATCAGGCGGCGGTTCTCTGCCGGATTGCAGGGCGGTAATGACATCGAGCCGCCGGGCGGCCTCGGTGTGCAATGCTTTGACCAGCGTCAGCCGTTCAGCGGCGGCAGCGCTCTGGATCTCAACTTCGCGGTGCAATGTTAGGGCATCGTCCTCGAGGGAGCGGGTCTGGCGGCGAAGCGCCTGATAGCTGTCGCTTGCTGCGGCCATGAGGGGCAAGGAGACACTCTCTGGGGCGGCGAGTTCATTGAGGCGCGGCGGGGCTATGGGGTTGGCCAACGCGGCCGCGAGCGCGGCGGTTACATCAGCGGGCGCAATGGCTTCGACGCAGAGAGCGCGCCCGAATGGGCAGTCCCAATCGCAGCCGAAGCACGGCAAAGGGGCGACAAGGCCGATCGCACCCGGTCCCCAGGGCGCATAGGCGGGCCAGCGGCCGCCGCCACCGAACAGCGCAACGCCCGGTCGGCCATAGGCCTGTGCCACATGCATGGGGCCGGTGTCATTGCTGAGCCACAGCCGCGACAGGGCCATGAGACCGGCGGTGAGCCCGATCTCATCGGCACCGGCCGCCACGATCCGGACGGTTGCGGGGGGCAGGGCCGCCGCAATGGTTTCAAGCAGTGGTCGCTCGTCGTCGCTGCCGATCAGCAGCACGGGCATGGGCCAATCGCTGAGGACGCTGATGAAGGCCGATGCGGGCCAGCGCTTGATCGGCGTTGTGCCAGCGCCGCCGGGACAGCAGATCAGGTAGGTGTCGGGGACAAGTCCAAGCGCTTCGAGCCGGGCGCGGGCCGGGTCTTCCAGTCGGGGCGCGAGCGGCACAGGTCCGGTGTCGTCAAGACCGATCCCAAGGTGGCCCAGCCAGTGGCCGTGCCGTTGGCGTTCGTGAAGCCGCGGGGGCGCATCGTGGAGCCAGCGGATCGGCGGCAGGGCGCGACCAAGGCGCGACAGCAAGAGGGTCGCAAGGGCATGGCCCCGGTTGTCGTGGCCGGGACTGGTCTGCGCCAGGGGGACGTCCCCGAGGAGGGCGGCGACAACCGGGGGAAACCAGCTGGAGCGCAGACCGGCGTCGATCACCAGGGCGGCGCTGCGCCCGGCGAGTTGGGCCTCAAGCGCCTTCAGATGGCGATCAAGCGCAGCATCGGGAGCCGCCCAGGATTCCGGGCTAAATCCGATGGTGATCACATCGTCTGGCGCCTCCGGCCACAGGCTCACCGTGGCGGCGACCGCGGCGCGACAGACGAGAATCAGCCGGTCGGCTGGCCGCGCCCGCTTGAGGGCCCGGGCGGCATCGGCGAGGAGCATGAGATCACCGATCCCGCCGAGGGCGCAAAGAACGATGTCGCCCGCGGGCAGCGAAGGACTATCCATTACGCGGTAGCGGCAACGGGCGCCCGCGTCCGTTCCCACAGGGTCTCGTGCCGCTTCAGGGCGGGGTGGCTGACGATGAGATGCCACAGGACGGCCTGAAACGCCTCGACATGGGGGGTGACAAGCGCGGGATCGACGGTGGGCACAAGCACGGCCGCGTCTGCCACGGTCGCGGTAAAGCCGCCATCGCGCCCGAGCACCGCCGCGATGCGAGCGCCACGCGCCCGGGCCAGACGCAGCGCCTCGATGATGTTGGGCGACACCTCGGGGGTCTCGCTGCCGCCGCCGACGGAGAATACAAAGACCAGATCGGTGGGGCCAACGCGGCTCACTTCGAGCCATCCGGCATAGGTCGATCGCCAGCCGTCATCATTGGTGCGCGCCGTGATCTCGGCGACGTTATCGCTGGGGGCATAGCATTCGAGGCCGACGATTTTGCGGAAGTCATTCACAGCGTGGCTGGCGTTTGCCGCGCTACCGCCAACCCCCAAAAAGAATACCCGACCTTCGGCGTCGCGCACGCGCACAAACTCATCCACCAGATTTTGTATATCGGCGGGGGAAATACTGCGGGCAATTTTGGCCGTCTGTTCAAGATAGAGAGTGATGAATTCCATTGGACCCGCACGCAAATTCTGGACTCGGTTATGACTTTGCCGAAAGGATAGTTTAACATCTTCCCATCCGCAAACACTGCGCTACCTGTCTGGGGCAGGGGGGTCTGAACAGGAGCAATCATCCAGAATGGTCCGTCATGCCGGACAGGCGCCAACGCGTATCGGTCGCCTTGATCTGCTGCTGTTCTGCGCCGTCCTCGCTATCGAGGCTGTGCTGTTTTTGGTCTACGCCGAGCGGGAAATTCTCTGGCACCAGCCCGAGAATTACGATCAGGCCGTGTACCTGGTCAGCAGCTACCAGATCGAACGGGCCCTTCGCGGCGGTGATTTCGCGGGCATGTGGCCCCTTCTTGCCTATTCCGTCGATATGGCGTTGCAGGTGGAAGGCGCCGTGCTGGGCCTTGTGTTCAATAGCGACAGATTGGCTCGGCTGGCGGTCAATTTCCTGGTCTTTGCTGCGGCGCAGGGCGCCCTGGTGATGACGGTCTGGCGCCTGACTGGCCAGCGGCTCTTTGCGGTCGCGACCCTGGGCCTGTGGCTGTCGCAACTGTGGTGGTGGCAGGCAGCAGGTGGGCTTTTTGACTTTCGCGCCGATTTTTCGGCGGCCTGTCTTTTCGGCATCTGGGTGTGCGCGATGGTGACGGCCCCCGGGCGGCCGCTGGGGCGTGCTGTGGCGCTCTGCGTTGCGGCGGCCCTGGCGGTGGTGCTGCAGCGGATTGTTGCCGCGAGCTATATTATCGCGATCCTGGCCGGATTCTCTCTCGTGAGCATCCTCGCGGCCCTTGGCGCGCCGGGGCGAGAGGCGCAGCGTCGGCTCCAGCACACACTGTGGACCTTTGCGCTGATGGTGGCGCTGGTTGCGCTCTATGGTGGCCTCAAATGGCCGCAGGTGTCAGAATACTATGTCCTCGGCCACCTTGTGGGCGATGAAAAGCTTGCTCGCGCCCATGAGCTGGGCCTGTTTTCGCTGGTGGACCATCTGGTGTTTTACTGGCGCAATCTGGCTGACACCCAGGCCGGGGTCGGCTTCATGGGCCTTGCTGCACTGGCGCTTGCGGTGAGTGCGGTGGTGTCCGCTGGCGGGGTGCGTCGGCTCTGGCCGCAGATCGTGCTCTGCGCCCTCGCGGTCGTCGGCCCGCTCGCCATTCTTGGTATCGACGTATCGAAATCGACAGTGGTCGCTTCGATTGTCGGTATGCCGCTGGCGATCGGGGTTGGTCTTGTGGCCTCGGCCAGCACGCTGCACCTGCCGAAACTTGGGCGCGCGCTGGCTATGGTTCTGGCGCTCGGCGGGGGCGCAAATGCGCTCTGGCACTGGGCTCAACCGCTTTATAGCGATGCGCGGCGTGATCTTACGGCCGTTACTGATCTCGCCCTGGCCGTCCATGAGGCGATGCTCCGCAGCGGCCTTGTGGACCAGGCGACGCTCTCGGTTGACGCCATGAGTCCGCTCATCAACGCCGCGGCCATGACCGTGACCATTCATGAACGGACCGGCGCTTTGCCGACACTCCACATGGGCCTCGGTGCGCATGTCGATGCGATTGACAGTGCGACCCACGCGGCTGATCTGGCCCGATCGCAGATGGTGATTACCACCCCCTTTGCGGGGCTTGGGGAACTGCCCTTTGATCGCAGCATGCGCGCGCTGGCCCCTCAGTTCGCGGCCATAGTCGCGCGGGATTTCACCCTTGCGGCAACATTCCCCCTCAGCGCAGGCGCTGTGCGGCTTTACGTGCGGCGGGCCGCGCCGTGACCCTGCTTTTCGGCACCCTGTGCTTTTTCGCCTTCTGTTTTCTTGTCGGGTGGCCACTGTCGCATCTGCTGCCGCATCGCGACCCTGACCCCTGGCTGACGCCGGTCATCGGGTTCGGGGCTATGACCCTCGCCATCGCCGGGCTCTATGGCGCGGGGGTGCCTGTGGACGCGGCCGCAGTGCTGGTGCTGGTTCTCGCGGCTGCGGCTCTCGTCCTCCTCCGGTCTTTGCATCGGCTCAGGCCGCTGCGTCCGGGGCGTTGGGGTGCGCTTGTCATGCTGGTGCTCGTCGGGTTGACGGCTGCGCCCGGGCTCACCGGGGGCGACCAATTCCGCGTCTTTCAGACCCCGGACAGCCATCGCGTCATGGCCCCAGAAGGGGACGTCCCGCTGGACAGTTCTGCCGTTTTCGGTGCGCGCTCCAAGGCAGAGGAGTACCCGGCGGTTGGCCTGACCTTCGCCGCTCTCGCGAGCCTCCTGCACCGTCCGGAGGCTGAAATCGCCTATGCCTATGGTGCCGCGCTGCAGGCGCTCCTCGGTTTCGCGATGGTGTTTTTCCTCTCAGCCTTCACCCGCTCGAAGCACCGGGCCGCCGCCGCGGGAGCGGCCTTTGCGCTCGGATTTTTCGGGCAACTGGCGCTGGATCTTGCTGCGTGGAGCCAATTGGCGGGCCTATCCCTGGGGCTGGCGGCGCTCGGGCTGGTGCTGCGCTACGGCTTGCGACCGGCGGTCCTCGTCGGGCTTTGCGGGGCCGCCCTCTTTGTCGTGTCTCCCGAGGGGCTGGCTGTCTTCGGCCTGGAGGTCCTGCCGATTCTGTGGTGGCGCGGCCGCGCTGCTGGCCGGGCCTTCCGGGGGCAGATGGTCCGGGCGGTGGCTACCGCGCTGGTGCTGGCGGCCCCGGGGCTGGTGGGTAGTGCCGTGACTCTTGTGCGGCAGACCGGAGTCGGCGCTGCCGAGGCGGCCGGGTGGTCGGGCGCGTTCTCTGGTTTTCTCATGGGTCAGGCCAGCTCGGCCTTCGCGCCCTTGCCTGACCATGTGTCGACGCCGGATCTCCTCGTCGGTTTCGCTCATGCCGGGGTCAGTGTTGTTGCCGGACTCATGGGACTTTATCCCCTGACTGCGCCAGGCAGTCTCGAGACCCTGGGACTGGCGGGGTTCGTCGCGCTGCTGATCGTTTCCACGTTTGGCTCGGGCGCTGCGCGGGCTGGGCTCGTGACCCGGGCGTTGGCGATGAGCGGGGTTCTGGGGCTTTTGCTTTTCGGGCTGGGTCACCTCGCGATGGCCGGGACGGTCTGGCTGATGGCTTCGCCGCTGCTTTTTGCGGTGCTGGTCAGACCCTGGGTTGGGTCAGCGACAGTTCAGCTTCGCGCGCTCCCGGCTCTCCTGTACCTCGGCATCGCGCTCTATAGCGGGGTCTGGCGGCCCGTTGCCGCGCTGTCGCCCGATGGCTGGGCGCATAGCCCGCTCTATCCGCTGCGATCAGAGGCCAAGGCGGACGCTGACCCGCTCGTGTGGCTCGGGCGTACTGGGGCGGTCGCTGACTTCCTCAATGGTAAAACGCGTGAACTGGACTTCGTGGCCCTGCCCGAACCGCTGGTGGGGTTCCATGCGGCTGAAACCTATCAGGGGTCTCCGCTGCGCTGGACCGATGGACAGGCTGCGCTAATTGTGCCCGCTGCGGTCGGCGACCGTCCGTTGAGCCTGGATATTGCGCTTTGGCCGGTGCGTCTGCCGCAGACTCCGCTGACCATCCGGATCGACGGCGTGACCCGTTTCGAAGGTCTTCTGCCCGACGGTGCCTGGCAGGCCCATTATGATCTCCCCCGTTCAGGCCGGGCCGTGCGGATCGAAATCCTCTCGCCTTCGTTCCAGCCGACAGGTGATCCGCGCCGACTCGGCGTGGCTATCGCGCGGCTGGTGGTGAGCCGGCCATGACCGAAATCGCGATCCAGCTGAGCGCATCGGCACTTGGCCTTGCCGGACCGGGAGACGCTCCGCTACGCCTGTTCAACCCGTCGCTCGCGCCCGATGGGGCGGGCTTTGTGCTCGCGTTCCGGGTTATCGGGGCGGCGGGGGAACGTCATATCGGCCTCTGTCGGCTGGATTCCGGGCTGGCCGTCGTGCCGGGCAGTCCGCGCCTGCTCAGTCCGGCGTTACGGATGCCGTCTGGCATGGCCAGCGACTGGTTCGCCGATCCGCGTCTTACCCTGTCTTCGGGGCGCCTCTTTCTGCACTGGAATACCGGGTGGCAAGTGCCGGGCAACCAGCAATTTGTTGTGGAACTCGATCCGGTGAGCCTGCAGCCGGTCGCCCAGGCGCGGGCTCTGCGGCTGGTCACGGGTCAGCAGCCGATTGAAAAGAACTGGACGTTTTTTGGCGAGGGACTCAGCCACGCCGTCTATGCGCCGGACCCGCATCGCCTGGTTTGTCTGGCCGAGGAAACGGCCGATGCCCTGATCTATGAAGAGGTGATCCGGCATGCTTGGCCCGACACGCCTTTTCAGCGCCGATACGGTGCCCTACGCGGGGGGGCGACGCCCGTACTGAAAAATGGCCAGTATACGAGCATAGGCCATTGCGTGGTGCGCACTGCGCTGGGGGTGCGCTATGTGGCGGCCGCCTACCGCTTTGCGGCGCAATGGCCCTTTGCCCTAATGGCGCTGCCAACGACGATCCTGCCGCTGGCGCGGCCGACAGGGGCGGGCCTCATGCAGGCGGGATTCAATCCGGCCACCGAGCATGTCGTCTACCCAACCGGTGCACAGGACCGGGGGAATGACTGGATCGTGGCCTATGGCCTCAATGATGCCGAATGCCGCATTGCAACGATCTCTGAAGAGGACCTTGCGGCGACCCTGCGGCCCGTCGTGTCTTAACGCCAAACACCATAGTTGTCGGCCAGATAGCGGGCCGTCTCATCGTCGGCGGCGGCGCGGTCGAGCCCATGCTGCGTCTCGGACTTCAGCGGGGCGCGCTCGGCGCTGCGGCGGTTGGCGATGGGGGCCGGGCCCGGCAGCTTGTGGATCGCCGTGCCGGTGACGGCGAGTTGGCCCGATATCCAGATATCGTCAACAAGACAGCCCGGAGGGAGTGCGAAGACGCTGGGGGCGAAAAAGCGCGGACGCACGGCAACGCCGCCATAGCCGAACGCAATATCAATGGGGCCGTGACGCGGCCGCCGCCATTTGAGCGGTTGCAGGAGACCGCCGGAGAGGGCCGTCAGTTGGGCGTCCAGCCCGCGACGCGCCAGATGGCGGGTGCGGATTTCCGCGAGCCCGCACCCGGCCCAGGCGTGAGCCTGTAAGGGAGCGGCGCTGGCGGCACGCACCAGACCTTCGGCCCAGCGGGGCTTGTAGATCTTGTCGTCATCGCAGTAGAGAATCAGCGCGTCATCGGTATCAGCGGCCCCGAGGGCCGGCAGCAACTTCGTCGCGGGGCCGAAATCCTGCGCCGTCCGAACCTCAACGCCCGATGGTACGGGGGGCGGTGGGGTCATCTCAAACCCCCGCCATCGGTAGTCGGCGGGGAGCCAGAGAATGATGCGGTCGATGCGCGCAGACTGGGTGCATAAGGACGCAAGCGTCGGACCAAGACGATCGAAGCGGGGCGGTATGGTGGTCAGTGAAATGATGGTCTGGCTCATGCTTCAGCCGCAGGGCGGCTCCGTCCCCGTCGTTCTGGCGCGCTGATGGCATATCTGGCGCAAGTCGTTCTTGGCAATCTGGGTCTGTTGCTGATTGCAGCGGGTACAGGGTGGTGGCTCGTGGCCCCCTGGGTCCGCGTCCTGCCGCAGCCGGTGCTGCTCGCGCCCTTTGTCGGTCTGGTTGTTCTGCCTGCGGCAACGCTCGTGGTCTATGTCCTCACGGGCCTTACGTTCACGGCTTCGGCGCTGCTTGCCGTGGCCGGACTTCTGGGCCTTTCTGCCCTGTCTCGCCCCCTCCTGCGCCCTCGGCCCGGTTTGGCTTTGCTCGCCCTGGGGCTGCTTTGTGTCGTCATCGTGCTGGTGTCGCCCCAGGCCGTTGGTCTTGGCGAGCCAGCGTTTTTCTTTTTCAAAGGCACTGATCAGGCTGGATATGCCCAGGTGGCGGACTGGCTCATCACCCACACGGTGCATGAGGCCCCGATGGCGGACATTGAGCGGCCGCTTGAAAGCTGGCCGGCCGTCATGGTGGCCGCAGACCCCAGGTTCGGCAGTTTCGCCCTGCTGGCGCTCGTAACGCTGGTGAATCCCGGACCGGCACTCTTCGCCTATGACGCCGCGCAGGCGCTGGTGCTGGCCTCGGCGGGGCTGGCTATGGTTGGAGTCTTTGGCCCAAGGCGGGCGGTCGTCGGCCTGATGCTCGGCCTCGTGCTGGTTACCGGGGTGTGGCTTGAGCTGGGCACATCCGGCTATTTCGGTAAAATCCTCGGCTATCCGGCGGCGCTGATCCTCGGGGGGCTGCTGCTTCGGTCTGAAGACTGCGCGGAAAGGGACCGGCTGACCTATGCGGCCAGCGTAGTTGTTTTCGCGCTGGCGGCGGGGCTTGCCTATCCGGGTCATATTGTAGCGCTGCTCGCCGGAGCTATCGGGCTTTCTGGCGTGGTCGGTCGGCTTCCTGGGTCGTCCTTGCGGGGCGTGCCGCGCTTTAGCCTTGGGCTCTCGCTCATGGCCATGCTGTCCTCGGCCTTCGCATCCGGCCTGTTCGCCCGTCCGCTCCTGCCCAGCTTTCCGGCAGTCACCGGTCCTTGGCTCGAGGGGCTTGCGGTGGCGACGGGTGTGGACAGCCTCTCGGCCCCGGGCAGCGTACCCGGTCTGTTTGCAGCGATGGGCGGGCTGACGCTGATGGCGGTGGCCGTCGGGGTTGCGCTGGCCGCCCTGTGGGCCCGCCGGGCCGACGCTTTCGCGCTCGCTGCCGCGCCTTTTGGTCTGGCGCTGGTGCTGGTGCTCAGCGGTCGCGCCGCGGCCTTGCCGCAACTCGCGGGGTTTGCCGGGCCCGCCATCCTCATTGCGTCGGCCCTGCTGGTCTCCGAGCTTTGGGGTCGACGCGGCCAAGTCGTCGCTGCCCTGGCGTTTTGTCTGGCGATCGGGGTGGGGCTGCCGCTTGCCGTCGTGAGTATCGGCGCGCGGTTGCCGGGGCCCGGACAGGACCAGTTTGTCATCCGCAAGGTGGAAACCGAGGGCTTTATCCGCCAGATCGGTCGCGAGCGGGTCATTCTCGATATTGCAGCCCCCGTGCAATGGGCTCTGGCCTTTCTGGTGACAGCTGGAAACCGCGTTGACCTTGGCTTCAGCGCCAGCAGCTGGGAGGCTCTGTTTTCATACCGGGATTGGCCGCCGCCCCCCGAAGACGCTCGCGCGCGCTTCCGTATTGTCGCGGCAACCGCCGTTTTGCCCGAGGGGGCGGTGCTGGCGCAGACACACCAGTTCGTCCTGGTTCCGGCGGCGGTGCAGCCCTTGCCCGGCTATCATCTGCCTGAGGCCTTGGGCGCCCGCGAGACGCGCGGCCTTTGGTCGGATGGCTGGCTTGCGGGCGAGGCCGAGATGGGGCTCGCTCCGGGGCCGGTGGCGATTGCGTCGCTGGTGCTCGACGTGCCGGGCGGCGCTTCGGCGACAGCGGTGATGCCCCGTCTCACAATACGGATCGATGGGGCGATCGTGGCGGATCAGGCGCTTCAGTCCGGTTTGAACCGATTGTCCTTTCCGCTTGCGGCCTCGGAGGCGGAGCGGCGCTTGACACTCAGCGTCGACACTGTTCAACCGCTCGCCGCCCCTGATACCCGAAGCAGTGGCGCCCGACTCATCGAGCTGACGCTGGATCCATGACCCTCGACCGCCACAATGATAGTTTTTTAAGCCGGTGGGAGGCGGTGTTGCTGATCGCCATGGCGCGCCGGCTGCCGCAGGCGGTTGGGCCCAATCACCTCACGGCGTTTGGCGTTTTCGGGGCGCTTGTTGTGCTTGTCGGCGGCCTTCTGGCCCAGATCAACATTGCCTTTCTGTGGCTGGTCAATCTGGGGCTCGTGCTCCACTGGCTCGGGGACTCGCTGGATGGCACGCTGGCGCGTGTCCGAAAGACCGAGCGACCGCGCTTCGGGTTTTTTCTCGATCAGATGACCGATGTGCTGACCAACCTCGTCATCGCACTCGGCGTTGGTCTTGCCGGGTTCGCCCGGCTCGACATCACGTTGCTGGTGCTTGTGGGCTATCAGATGCTCGGCATGTTCGTTCTGATCCAGAGCGCGGCGACCGGCAGATTCTTCGTGTCCATCGGCGGGCTCGGCCCCACCGAGGTGCGGCTCGTCATTGTCGTATTGACCCTTCTGGTCATGGGCTTCGGCGCACCGCCGATCCTGCTCTTTGGCGCAGCGTTCACCTGGTGTGATGGGGTGATGCTCGCCGGATTTGGGGTCATGCTGGCCCTGTTCGCTAGCTCATTTGTCGCTGAGGGGCGACGGATTGGGCGCGACGACCCCGGGGCCTGAGCCCCCTTCACCGGATTGGCGTCTTCAGCGGGCCTTATCGGCCACCGCCAGAATGTCCAGAGTGACCTCGTCGCCCACGAGACCGAACCAGCGCGATGCGCCAAAGGCGCTGAGCGCTATTGATCCGGTCGCCTCGATCGTCAGCCTCGTCGGAAGGCTGGCATCGCGGGCGTCGATCCTGACGTCGAAATGAGCCGGCTGCGTTACGCCGCGCAGGGTAATGTCGCCATCGACGCCCAGACCGGCTGCGGTCTTCGTCGCCTTTGTTGAGATAAAGAAGATCTGCCGATACACGGCGGTGTTGAGAAAGCTCTCGCCGCGCATGACGAGCGTTGCCTCGCGGAAGCCGGCTTCGGCGCCCGAAGCATCGAGCGTCACGGCAAGCGTCAGGCTTTCCGGCGATGCCGGGTCGAAGACCAGGATGGCGGACGAAAACGGCAGCGTGCCCCGAATGAAATCCGGCCCGACCGGCACGCGGAAGCGGACCGTCGAGAGGTCCGGATGGACAGAATAGACCTCGGGCGCGGCCAGTGCCGGGGTGAAGCCCAGAATCAGGACAAGATACAGGATCAGGCGCATTGCGGGCTCCGGCGAGGACGGAAAGACCGAGCGAGCCCTATCCCGCCCAGCGGCGGGCCAGCAACGCCGGATTGATCCGTATGTGAAGCGCGCGATGGTCTCCACGACCAACGGCTGTGCCCAGGCGGCCCGTCGGTCAGGTCTGCTCATAAAAACCACAGCAGCGTCATAGTTTGTTCAGGATTGCGGGGCAGGAACGGGGCCAACGTCTCATTCCGTACCCGGTCATGATCATCAGCTTTTTGTCCCGCCTTCGTTTCGGCCTGATTCTTGTTGCTGCAGCGCTCTCGGCCGCGCCTGCACTGGCGCAGGTGACCATCTTTTCGCCCTTCAATATTGCCGATGCCATGGATAAGGCGCCGCAGAAGATCGCCAATATCGCCTTTGCCGATGGCCAGCGGAAAAAGCTCGACATCTATGTGCCCGACAAGGCCGACGGACCGGCGCCGGTCGTGATGTTCATTTATGGCGGCGCGTGGCGGGCTGGTGACAAGTTCGAGTATGAGTTCGTAGGCCGGGCCTTTGCCGCGCAGGGCTATGTGGCCGTCATTGCCGATTATCGCCTGTGGCCGGAAGCGAAGTACCCGGATTTCCTCGAAGATTGCGCCGAGGCGATGAAGTGGATTGAGCTGAACATCGGCAGTTATGGCGGCGACCCCAAGCGGTTCTTCGTCGTGGGCCATTCGGCCGGGGCCTATAATGCGGTGATGCTCGGGCTCGACCGGTCGTTTCAGCGCGAATTTGGGGTGACCATGCCGATCCGCGCGATTGCGGCGCTGTCCGGGCCCTATAATTTCTACCCGTTTGAGTATGGCGAGGTGCGCGAGACCTTTGGGGGCGCTCCCAACCCCGAAGGTACGCAGCCGGTGAACCTCGTTTCGTCGGACGCGCCGCCGATGTTTCTGGCGAGCGGCACCGACGATCCCATCGTGCGGATGGAAAACACCACGGCGCTTGCCGAAAAGCTTCGCGGCCAGGGTGTGTGGGTGACCGAGAAATATTACCAGGGTGCCGGCCATCTGGAGCCGGTGATTTCGCTCGGCGCCATGATGCGCTCGCGCCTGCCGGCGTTGCAGGATATCGTGGATTTCTTCCAGACTTTCGGAGCGTTTCCGGCGGGCACCACCCGGCCGGTGTTCATTCCCGCCCCGGCGGAGGACACGCTGACGGCGCTGCTCAAGACGATTGATGATGGCGTGCTGGCCCCGATTGCCCCGCATGTGCCGGTGCCGGGCGGCAAAAACTGAGGTGGCGCCCGTCCTGACCCAGCGCTAGGCTGCGGCAGCATTGCGGAGGGGAACATGGACTATACGCGTCTCGGAACGACCGGGCTTGAGGTCAGTCGGCTTTGCCTGGGCTGCATGTCGTTTGGCACCAATAAGGCCGAACGGCCCTGGGTTCTGGGCGAAGAGGACACGCGCGCCATTTTCCGCAAGGCCTGGGACAGCGGCATCACGTTTTACGACACGGCCAATGTCTATTCGGCCGGGACCAGCGAGGAGCTGACCGGGCGGATGCTGCGCGATCTCGCGCCGCGCGAACACTATGTGCTCGCTACCAAGGTGTTTGGGCGCATGCGCCCGGGCTCCAACGGCCAGGGGCTGAGCCGCAAGGCGATTTTCGGCGAGATCGATGCGAGTTTGAAGCGGCTCGGGACCGATTATGTCGACCTCTACCAGATCCACCGGTTTGACCCCCTGACCCCCATTGAGGAAACGCTTGAAGCGCTCAATGATGTCGTGAAGGCGGGCAAGGCCCGGTATATCGGCGCTTCGTCGATGTATGCGTGGCAGTTCATGAAGATGCTCGAGGCCTCGCGGCAGCACGGCTGGGCCCGGTTCGTGTCGATGCAGAACCATGTGAACCTGCTCTATCGCGAAGAAGAGCGCGAAATGCTGCCGCTGTGCGAAAGCGAAGGGATTGGCGTTATCCCGTGGTCGCCGCTGGCGCGCGGCCGGTTGGCGCGGCCCTGGGGCGAAGAAACAGCACGCAGCGAGACGGACGCGTTTGGGCGCAGGCTCTATGCCGAGGTCGATGCCATGGGCCAGAGCATTACCGGCGCAGTGGCCGATATCGCCAAGGCCAAAGGCGTGACCATGGCCCAGGTGGCCCTCGCCTGGGTGCTGGCCAAAACGCCCGTGACCGCGCCGATTGTGGGGGTGACCAAACTCGCCCAGCTCGATGACGCCTTGGGTGCGTTGTCGGTCAAGCTGACCGCCGAGGATATCGCGGCGCTGGAAGCCCCGTATCGGCCGCAGCCGGTGATGCCGTTCTAGAGTTTCTGCTCGCGCTTTGCTGCAGAGAGCGCCGCCGAGGCCGCCACCCGGTGCGCTGATGAGAAGAACTCGCGGTGGATGACGAAGAACAGGGTCATCAGCGAGACGACAATGGCGGTCCAGGGCGCGGCAAACCAGGCCACCATGGGCACGGCGAAATAGTATCCGCGCAGGCCGGTGTTGAAGTTCCGCGCCGCCATGGTGTTGAGCTGCGCCATGGCGTTGACCTCTTCGATGGAGGTTTCGCCGTGCGGATCGATAGCGCCGAGCATGATGCAGAAATGGTTGAACTGCCGCAGGCTGAGCGTGAAGGCAAAGAAGCTGAGCGAGAACACCACCAGCATGGCGAAGAGATGAATTTCGACATCGGGCAGGGTGTAGCGGCTGAGCCCGACGGTATTGATGGTGAGCATCAGCGGCGTGAGGTTGCCGAAAGCGGTGAAGATGGCGAGGACCAACAGCACGGTGGTGGAGGCGAGGAAACTCACCGACCCCATGAGATTGCCCGAGAGAATGGCATCGAGCGGCGTATCGCGCTTGACGGCATTCGAAACCCAGCGGTGGCGCTGCATGGCCATTATGGTGGAGAGCGACGGCCGCCGCTTTTCAATCAGCGGCGCGCCATAGGTGTAAAGCGCCCAGATCAGCATCGGGAAAATGGTCGAAAAAAGCGTCATGCTGTCCGGCTCCCGATGGGGGTGTCTGTGGCGCCGCCGCAGCCTCGATCAGAGGGTGCGGGCGTAGCGCATGAAAATCTTCTGGATTCCCTCAAGCACATCGTCCGAGAGCTGCACGTCGGCGGCATCGATATTGGTTTTGAGCTGCGCCATGGTGGTGGCCCCGATGATGACCGACGTCATGAACGGCTTGGTGAGGCAGAAGGCGATGGCCATCTGGTTCACATCGAGCCCGTGCTGGTTGGCCAGCTCGATATAGGCCCGGATCGCAGGTTCGGTATACTGGTTGCTGCGGTAGGATGAGCCGGCAACGGCCCCGCGCGTGCCGGGCGGCAGCACGCCGCCGAGATATTTGCCCGAGAGCGCCCCGGCCGCGAGCGGCGAGTAGGCGAGCAGCCCGACATCCTCGTGGAAGGCCAGTTCGGCCAGATCGAGGTCGTAATAGCGGCGCAGGAAGTTGTACTCGTTCTGGATCGACACGACGCGCGGCAGACCATGCGCCTCAGCGAGCTTGAGGTACTGCATGGTGCCCCAGGCCGTCTCGTTGGAGAGGCCGAAATGGCGGATCTTGCCCTCGGTAACGAGCTTGCCCATTTCCTCAAGGACTTCGATCAGGTTGGGCAGCACCGCTTCGCGTTCGTGGGTGAAGGGGTTGTAGTCCCACGACCCTTCAAAGTGATAGTGTCCGCGGCGCGGCCAGTGAATCTGGTACAGGTCGATGTAATCGGTCTGCAAACGCCGCAGCGACCCTTCAATGGCCTCGCGCACGCTCGGGCCATCAATGCCCCGGCCGCCGCGCACCCAGGGGCGCCCGCCGCCAGCGATTTTGGAGGCGAGAAACACCTTGTCGCGGTTGCTGCGCGCGTTGAACCAGGTGCCGATGATGGTTTCGGTCTTGCCAAAGGTCTCGGGCGAGGGCGGCACCGCGTACATTTCGGCGGTATCGAAGAAATTGATGCCGCGCTCGAGGGCATAATCCATCTGCGCGTGGCCATCGGCCTCGGTATTCTGCAGGCCCCAGGTCATGGTGCCGAGGCAGATTTCAGGCACCATGATATCGGTGCGACCCAAACGCTTCAATTTCATCAGAACTTTCCCGCACATGCACTCGGCGCGCACCCTATTGCCGCCAATGAAGGCAGGCAAGCTGCCGATTGCGCCGGGCGGCGAGATCAGCACAATGGTCGTGGATTTGAGGAGACGGCGCATGCCGAGTCGAACGCTGATGACGGGCCTGATGCTGGCGGTGCTGGCCGTGTGGAGCGCGCTTGCTGCCCTGCCGGCCCAGGCGGCCGATGATCCGCCGCCCCCGGCCCTTAGCACCATGAGCCCAGAGCAATTGCGCGGCTTCGTTGAAAAGGTCGCCGGAACGGTGGGCAAGGATTCGCTCGAGCTTGCGGCCGAGGCCAAGGCGAAGGATTGCCGCGCGCTCGTTGAGGCGGCCAACAGCTTTCGCGTGGCCTATGGCTATCTCGACCATGCGCTTGCCGAGGCGATGGCGCGACAGGATCAGGCGATTGTGGTGGTGCGGCTGCGGGCCATGCAGGCGCGCGTCGTGACCTTTGCCGCGCGGGTGCGGGCCGAGGATTGGCTGGGCCGGGCCTGTGCCCGCTATAGTCCGGCTGCCGCCGATCAGGATAACCCCCGCTACCGGGCGGTGCCTAAACTGTCGATCCCCGACTATACCGAGGCGATGGTTGAAATGCGGCAGGTGGCCGAAGCCAATCTCGCGCTGGCCCAGGTTGCCAATACAAACAAGGATTGTGCCATTGCCAGCGCGGCGGCAGACAGTATCGATCTGTTCATTCCGTACCTCGATACAATGCTCAGCAACATCCAGTCACGGCCCGAAGCGCTGGGGCCGCGCGCAAGCCGCCGAGGGCTGGAGCGGGCCCGCGCGCGGCTGATCGAAGCGGTGATTCAGCTCGACCGGGATTTCCGCCCGCGCTGTGGCGGTGGGGCTCCGGCCGTTCGACAGTAATGGGGCGCCGCGCCCCGTCTCTGGCGCTCATTTTGACTGTCCGGCGGCGGCTGGCCATGGCCGGGGCCGTGCGCTAGACTTCAGTTTTACAGAGTTTGGGTCGTGGTGCCGCAGATTAACCGGGCACCGGCCAGGCGGCGGGGGACAGGATGCTGGCATATTATGCCGAGGGCGCGATCGGCTTTGTCATGGCGATCATCGGGGTGATCGGCATTGTGGTGGGGATCATCACCATCGACCTCACCCCCAACGAGGCCTGGTACTACATTATTGCCGGGACGGTGCTGGCCTTTGCCGGCGGGTATCTGCGCTACCTGTCGCGGCAGACCTTCCGGGTGCGCGATCCCTTCGTGGGCCCGCATATTTCGCTGCTTTCGACCTACGAAGGCCAGCGCGACCTCAGCGACGCGGCCTATCGCGATTTCCTCATGAAGAAATATCACGTGAACAAAAAGAACGTGCTGGGCAAATATGTGCTGCATGTCGGTCTGTTCGATGATGCGGAGACGGCGATCCGCCTTGCCGACGCCATTGACAGCCACATGCGCCCCGTGGCCGACAGCGGCGCTTAAAAATCCGTCACAGAGCGTGATTTAAGCCTTGAGCTTCCGGGGCGATGCCCCTATATACCCCTCATCGCTGGCGGGAGTTATGACCCGCTGAACCAGCGGTAAGCCCAAAGGCACTGTCGTCTTGGCGCGGGGTGGAGCAGCCCGGTAGCTCGTCAGGCTCATAACCTGAAGGTCACAGGTTCAAATCCTGTCCCCGCAACCAAATCTGATTGCACGAAGACCCCGCGAAAGCGGGGTTTTTCGTTTTGGGGGTTAGAAGCCGGGCGTTGCGGGTCTGGGCCATTGACGGCGAGATTGCACTCTCCGCCGCTTCCGCCGTTCAAAGACATCACAGTGGGAATAGATCGCGCGCCCGGTCGGCGGTGTCGCCGTTACAGCGGCCCGCGTCATCCTCCTCCGCATGGAGTTCGAGGGTTGCAACCGCGAATGGGGATTGTTCGCGGCGGGCGGTGTAAACTACGTAGCGAACGGAGTAAGCATGGTGACACACCACAGCGGACTCGGCGCGCCCCAAGCACGATGGGGACGCCTACGCCGGTGCCATCTCTATGAGCGTGCATGATCACAGTATGCCGATCAGCCAGGGCGAGCTGGTGCGGGATATGATGGACTAGTTCGCGGGCCGGGCGACGAGCGGACAGTGCGGCTGATGGTTACGACGATGTGGGGGGAGCTGAATGAAGCGCCTAGGGCGACTCTTGCGAGTGGGTGTGCACCGTATGCATCGGTGGACCAAACTACGGCTGCGCTCGTTGGTGTCCAACGTTCGCCGGAGTCAGGCAATAGCGTGGCAACATCTCTACGAAACCCAATATCGCGTCCGGATATGGATTGCCCGGCGCGGTGCAATCGCCGCGTTGATCCTACTGCTGGTAACGTTTGGCATCAGCGTAGTCTGGATTCCCACCCTGCAGGGGAGGCTCGACTCTCTGATGTCCACCGAGGCAGGCCTGCAGGGGCTTCGCTCCCTGTTCCAGACGCTTGGTGGCGCACTGCTGGGCGCAACAGCGATCGTATCATCACTGGTGTTGTTCTCGATGCAGGTCAATGTGGAGCGCATGCCACAGGGACTGTCGGGATTTCCGTGTTTGGCAGGCATAATGGGTAAACAAGGAGCCCGATATGTCTCGACGCAAAGAGCCTTCGATCCCGAATGAACTTCTCGACCAACTTCTTGCCGGCGGCGCTGCCAGTGCTGCCTTTGAGC
>CAIKKY010000010.1 GCA_903828145.1 uncultured Hyphomicrobiales bacterium
CCACGACATCGGCGACCCGCGATGCGGTCACATGCCCGAGGCGCTCCTTGCGCCATTCGGCGCTGTTGCTGAGGATCGCACTCATGATGCCACCGCCCTCAGGGCAATGAGCCCCATGGCATCAAGTAGACGGGCCTTGGGGAGATCCTCAAGCTTCGTGATCCCCAGGGCCTTAACCAGCCGCTCCTCGGAGCGCTTCACCACCTTGAGGCCTGATCGGATGGTCTCAACCTCGGCAGCGGAGATCACCCCGGTCTCCGACCTGCCGCCTCTGCCATCATCATCCTCACCGCGGGTGGTGATGTTGAGGAGCAGTGAAGCGGCATAGCGCTTGCCATAGGACACAGCCGACCCAACCGCCTGCACCGAGTTCTTGCCACCAGTGCCATCCACCGGCAGCAGCAACTCAGTCTCTTCCCGGTGGCCCGCCACATGCACCAGCGCCGCAGTGACGATCACCGCACCCTGGTCCTGCCGCACCCGGAAGCGCAGCGAGAAGCCATGCTCAACAAGCACCGGCCTGATCCGCTCATTGATGTCTTCCCAGAGCGCATAGGAATACCCATCCCGCCCCTGACCACCCGGTACTGACCCCAGTTCCGGGATCACCGGCAGGTCACCCTGCAGCCCAATGAAGGCTTCCTCGAACCTGAGGGCAGGGGAAAGCTCGTCCCGTTCCGCCGGAACGCACCTCCCGGGCGTCCCACGCAAAGATGCTTGAGCTGCAGACAGACGTGTCTTGACGGCGCCCCTGGGCGCGTCCACGTAACGGATAACCATGTGGTCCTCTTGGTAATGACAAGAGTTGAGCGCGTGGCCAGGTCGCTGCCGCACTTCCAGGTGCGGTGGCGACCGACTGTTCCAGCAGTCAGGCGCCGATCTGGCCAATCCCCGCGACGCGGAGACGAATAGACTGTAGCGGAACCGACAAAAAAATCAAGAAAATAGGCGCGTTAGGTCCTTCGACGGGCATGATTTTTTCGCCCGTTTTTGGTAGGGGCCACTACCTTTTATGGGTAAAAACCTTGATTTTATGTTCTATATTTGTTCCTATTTCTCCGCAGGGCACACACGCCCGATTATTTTGAGGAGATCGTTCCAATTGTCCAAATCCAAAACCAAACCGGCCCCCGAGAGCAGCTACGCACAGTTCCTACTCCCCGATGAAGATCCGGAGGACTTCGATCAGTTCCACCAAAGGCTCATTGATGATCCTGACCCTCAAAGCACCCTCGAGGATCGTCTGGTCGAGGGCATTGCGTTTGTGGAATTGGAAATTGACCGTCACCGTCGACTGCCTGCGGCCACGCTGACCGGTGACATCGCCCGTATGGAGCTCGGAACTGCCGGATTCCGTCGACCCACCCTCGCCGCAGAGATGCTAGGTCATCACAAGGGGCGCGATCTCTGGGCGGATAATGCCTTCGACGATGACGACGATGATGTGGAGCAGGACACTGACGGCCTGGACGAGGCCCGCTCGCAGCGTGTCGCTGAGGCCTATCATCTTCGCCAAGTATCAATGGCCTACCACGAGAGTGCTATTGCCGATCTCGAGGCTCGCCGCCGCAAGTTGCTGACTGAACTGAATTGGCTCCAGCAAAAATATGCGGCAAAGGCCCAGTCCAACAAGGGAAAGGCTACAGCATGACCTCCCATGCCCGCCTCCTTGCCAATCGCCTCAATGCCAAAAAAAGTACAGGACCCCGAACGTCCGAGGGCAAGCGTCGCTCGTCCCGCAATGCGACAAGGCATGGCATGACAGCCCAGCCCGACGGCGCCACTATTCTTGCCCAATATAGGCTCATTCTCGGGGACCCCAAGGCCCACCTCGATCCCACCGAGGTGGGCAGTGTAACCCGCGCCGCGTCACGCCTAGCCTACGCCGAGGCAAGGCGTAATCTTATCCTTGCTCGCGAGCGTGACGTCCTTGCCCAAGGCCCTGACGACATGATGAACGTAAGGCTCCTCTGGACGATGATTGATTTCTATCAGGAACATGGTCCAAAAACGGCACTGGGAAAGGAGGCGCTTCGGCTGATCCCCATCTCCCAACGCTATTGCTTTCGATCAGACAAGTACCGATATCACAAGCTCATGCGTTACCGCCGCGAAGTTGAAGCCACGCGGCACAGCGCCCTTAAAGCCTGGATCAGGATCACAACCAAGGCGCCCGCCTCTGAGCCTGCCGAGGGGGAGCAAAACTCAAAATCCCGAAACGAAGCCAAGGTAAGTGTATTACCTTATTTTAGCCTAGATGCTACCCCACGCGCCCGCCCAGCAGAAGATCAGCCGCGGCCACATAAAGCGGAATGCCGATCACGATGTTGAAGGGGAACGTGATCCCCAGCGACAGCGGCAGGCTGATGGCCGTCTTGGCTTCGGGCAGGGCGAGCCGCATCGCCGCCGGGACGGCGATATAGGACGCGCTGGCGCCGAGCACCGCGAGCAACCCGCCGCTGCCGACATCAAGCTGCAGCAGCAGGGCCACGCCGAGCCCGATGGATGCGCCGATCAGCGGCATATAGAGCCCAAACAGGGCCAGCGGCAGGCTGAAGGCTTTCATGTCGTCCACCCGCCGCGACACGGCGAGACCCATATCCAGCAGGAACAGCGCGAGAATGCCCTGGAACGGCGTGACGAAGAAACCCGAGACGGTGTCGAGCCCGCTCTGGCCCGTCAGTGCGCCGATGATGAAGCTGCCGACCAGCAGCAGGATCGGGCCATTGGCGAACAGTTCACCCGAGAGCGCCGGCGTGCCCGGTTTGGCCACTGCCCGTCCGGCGATGATGAGGCCGGTGACGATGGCCGGAGCCTCCATCAGCGCAAGAACGGCCACCATATAGCCTTCAAACGGGGTACCGGCGGCGCTGAGGAAGCTGGTGGCGGTGACAAAGGTCACAATGCTGACCGAGCCGTAATGCGCCGACACGGCGGCCCGCGTCGCCGGATCAAGCCGCGTGGTGGCCTTGAGAATGACATTGCTCAGCACTGGCATGAGCGCACTCATGGCGAGCCCGGCGCCGCAGACCAGCACCAGGGTGAAACTGAGCCCCCCGGCGCTGACCAGCGATGCGCCGCCTTTGAAGCCGATGGCCATCATCAGGTAGATCGACAGGCCCTGGCTGACCGCCTCCGGCACGCGCAGATCGGATTTCATGAGCCCGGCGGCAATGCCAAGCCCGAAGAACAGAAGGGCGGGTGAAAATAGATTGGCGAGAAAAGCGTGAACGATGTCCATCATGGCCCCGGCGGTTTGTTGGCGCTGGATTAGCCCGGCCCGTTGCGATAGAAAAACGCATAGTGTTGATATAACGAATGCGAAAATCGAATGAGCTTTGATACATTGGGCCTGAGGTGCTTTCTCGAGGCGGCTGCCGCGCACTCGTTCACCAAGGCCGCTGAACGCGTCGGCCGCAGCCAGTCGGCAGTGAGCCAGCAGGTCGCCAAGATTGAGGCCGAGCTGGGGGTGCGTCTGTTCGAGCGGGGGCGCGAGGTGCACCTCACGGCCGAGGGCCAGGTGTTCCTCAGCTATGCGCGGCGCATCCACGACTTGCAGCGCGAGGTGCTGGACCGGTTCCGCGAGCCCGATCTGGCGGGCGAAGTGCGCTTTGGCCTGCCCGAGGATTTCGCCAGCATTTATCTGTCGGAAGTGCTGGCCGAGTTCGCCCGCATCCATCCGCGCGTCGTGTTGACCATCGAATGCGATCTGACGCTGAACCTGATGCGACGGTTTCGCGAGGGGGCGTTTGATCTGGTGCTGGTGAAGGTCAACCGGCCCGAAGACTTTCCGCACGGGGTCGATGTGCTCGACGAACCGCTGGCCTGGTTGGGCAATGCCGCGCTGGCCGAACTCGATGGGCCGGTGCCGCTGGTGCTGGCGCCGCAGCCCTGTGTGTATCGGGCGGCGGCTATAGCCGCGCTCGAAGGCGCGGGGCGCGCGTGGCGGCAGGCGGTGCTGAGCCCGAGCCATATGGGCACGATAGCCGCTGTGCGGGCCGGACTTGGCCTGACCGTGCTGCCGCGCCCGATGATCCCGGCGGGGATCAGTGCGGTTCCCGCCGCGCTCCTGCCGCCCTTGGGCGACATCCATGTGTCGCTGTTGAAGCGCGACAACACCAACGCGGCGCTGACCTCACTTGAGGGCTTTGTTCTGCGGCACTTTGGGCCGTGACCGCGTGTTAGGCCCGGTGATCGGACAACCGGCGTTGCGCGTATGAAGACCAAACCTCAAAAGGAACTGCCCATGTCCTTGCGTCCCCGTTTTTCCCTCGCCGCGCTGGTAATGTCGCTCACCCTGCTCGTGGCCCCCGCCATGGCCTTCGAAATTCTGCCCTATGATCAGGCCGTGGTTGCGGCCAAGATCAAGGCCGGCAAGCCGGTTGTCATTCATGTCTTCGCGCCCTGGTGCCTGCAGTGCCGTGCGCAGGAAACCATCCTCAACCGCCTGTCGCAAAAGCCCGGTTATGAAGGCGTTTCCTTCTATCGGGTCGATTACGACAAGCAGAAAGACATCGTCAAAGCCTTCGATGTGCCGCGCTCGACGCTGATCGTCTACAAAGCCGGTGAGCAGGTGGCCCTCAAGTCCTGGGGCACCAATGAAAAATGGGTTGTTGACGTGCTGGCCGCCGTCGAATGACCGAACTTCTGGGGCTCGGCCTGTCGTTCATCGCGGGTCTTCTGACCATCCTTAACCCCTGCGTGCTGCCGCTGGTGCCCGTGGTGGTTGCCGGGGCGGCGGCGGAAGACGCGCGCGGGCCCTTGGCCCTAGCGGCCGGGCTGGCGCTGACCTTTGGCATCGTGGGCGGCATTGTCGCCTCCTTCGGTATCGAGTTCGGCGAAGCTGGATCGCTGCGTTTGATTTCCGGCAGCGCCATGGTGCTGATCGGTCTGGCGATGGCCCTGCCGGTCGTGGCGCATGGTTTCGAGCGCGTCCTTGCACCCCTCGTCAACCTCGGCCATCGCCTGTCGGCGCGCACCGCGCAGGCGGGGCTTTGGGGTCAGGCCGGGCTTGGCGCGCTGCTGGCGCTGATCTGGGGCCCCTGCGTGGGCCCGAGCCTGGGCGCAGCCATCGTGCTCGCCTCCGGCGCGGGCACCCTGCCGCTCGCCATTCTGACCATGATGGTCTTCGCCACCGGCGCGGCAGCGTCGCTGCTGCTGGCGGGCTATGGCATCGGCCGTCTGACGCGGGGCGGCCGCACGCGCGCCCGGCAATCGGCGGGCGTAGCGCGCACCATCCTCGGGGTCACGCTGATCGCCGTGGGTATTGCGGGGCTGACAGGCTGGGATCGGCTTATCGAGGGCGCGCTGGTGACCGTGATGCCGGATTGGCTGGTGACCTTCGCCACGCAGGTGTGACGGCCGCGCCAAAAGGCTTGTGTCCGGCAGTGGTTCAACTAGGGTCGGACGGCGTTTTTCAGGAACCGTCCCCGTGCTTCGTCCGACCGATCATGCGCCACGCTGGCAGGGGATAGACCTCGTTCGCGGTGTCGCCATTGTGATGATGGCGGTGTTTCACATCGGCTGGGATCTCTACTTTTTTGGTTGGAGCGCCACTGATGTGACGACCGACCTCCCGTGGGTCCTGTTCCAGAAGCTGACGCTCGGAACCTTCGTGTTCATCGCCGGTGCAACGCTGGTGCTGGCCCATGGGCGGGCCATTCGCTGGCGGCCCTTCTGGCGCCGGTTCGGCGTGCTGGTTGCGGCGGCGCTGGCGGTGAGCGCTGGCACCTACCTGATGTTCCCCGAGTATTTTGTGTTCTTCGGCGTGCTGCACGCGCTGGCGCTGTTCTCGCTGCTGGCGCTGCCGTTTTTAAGGCTCGACTGGCGGCTCGTAGCCCTCTGCGGCATCGGCGTGATCGCCGCGAACGCGCTGTACGACGACGAGATTTTCCGCGAGCGCTGGCTCGCCTGGATCGGCTTCTGGCCGCTCTCCCCCGAAACTGCCGATATCGTGCCGATCTTCCCGTGGTTCGGGGTTGAGCTGTTCGGCCTTGCCGCCATGCGGGCGGTGCTCGGCACCCCGCTCGGCCATCGGCTGGCGGCCCTGCGGCTTACCGCGCCGCCCTTCCGCGCGCTCGGTTTCATCGGGCGCTGGAGCCTGCCGATTTACCTCATCCACCAGCCGATCCTGATCGGCATCATGATGCTGGTCATTCAGGTGGCCCCGCCCGTTCCCGCCGAGGCGCAGCGCGACGTCGGCTTTGTCACCACCTGCGAGGCGCAGTGCACGGCCAACCGGCAGGGCGATCAGGATTGCGTGGCCTATTGCAGCTGCGCGCTCGATCAGGTTCGAAGCAACGATCTATGGGCCGCTGTCGGCGCCACCAAGCCCTCGGCCGAGGCCCAATCGCAAATCAGCCAGGTGGCCGCGCTCTGCACGGCGCTCAGCCGCCCGGCGATGAACTGAAACGGAGCACCCCCATGCATGTTGTCATCACCGGCGCAGCCGGTAACCTTGGCTCGAAACTCAACGCCCTGCTTGAGCGGGCCGAGTGGTGCAGCGCCGTCACCGCGCTCGATATCGTGCCGGTGACAGCAGGCAAAAAGACCACGGGCGTCCTTGCCGATGTGGCGGATGCCGACGATCAGCGCTGGCGCGTGCCGGTGGCCAAGGCCGATGCCATTGTGCATTTCGCCACTGCCAACCCCTGGCCCGATGGCAATTGGGCCGAAAGCACCAAGTCCTTCGACATGACGGCAAACCTGCTCGCCGTCGCCGGGACCGAGCGGCATTGTCGCTTCGTGTTTGCGTCGTCCAATCACGCCATGGGCGGCTACAAGGACCACCCTATCCCCGGTGACGGTAAAATCCGCATGACGACCCCGGCCCGCTCGGGTACGCGGTTTTTCATCCCCGGCGAGGGCTATCATTATGGCGCGCCCTATGGGGCGACCAAAATCATGGGCGAACGGGCGACCCTGGCCCGCGCCCGCGAAAGCCGGGGCATGGTCTCGGGCATTGCGCTGCGGATCGGCTGGTGTCAGGGCGGGGTCAATGATCCGCGCACGGTCAATTCGAGCGGCAAGCCCGGCGAGCCCGTCGGCCAGCCGGCCGATGAGATGGCTCGCGACTATCGCTGGTTCCGCAATATGTGGCTGAGCAATGCCGATTATGAGCGGCTGATGACGGCGGTGTTGACCTCAGGCACCGACCGTTGGCCGGGCCCCGGCATCATCGTGCCGGGCGTGTCGAACAACCGCACGACGGCCTGGGCGCTTGACGAAACCCGAGCCTGGACCGGTTACGACCCGCAGCACGATATCTGGACCGAACTCGGGCTCGATCCCTCGGCCTGAGGACCGGTGGGGCGGCGAGCTTACTCGTCGCCCATCTTGAGCGCCTGAATGAAGGCTTCCTGCGGGATTTCCACGCTGCCGAACTGGCGCATGCGCTTTTTACCCGCCTTCTGCTTTTCCAGCAGCTTGCGCTTGCGCGTGGCGTCGCCGCCATAGCACTTGGCCGTCACGTCCTTGCGCAGGGCGCGCACGGTTTCGCGCGCAATGATCTTGCCGCCAATGGCGGCCTGGATCGGAATCACGAACAGGTGCGGCGGGATCAGCTCTTTCAGCTTCTCGCACATCTGCCGCCCGCGCGATTCCGCTGCGTTGCGGTGCACCAGCATCGAAAGCGCATCAACCGGTTCGGCATTGACGAGGATCGAGAGCTTCACAAGGTCGCCGTCGCGGTAATCGCCCAGCGTGTAATCGAAGCTGGCATAGCCCTTAGACATCGACTTCAGCCGGTCATAGAAATCAAACACGACTTCGTTGAGCGGTAGATCATATTCGATCATGGCGCGGTTGCCGACATAGGTCATGTTGCGCTGGATGCCGCGCCGGTCCTGACAGAGCTTCAGGATCGAGCCGAGATATTCGTCCGGCGTCAGGATCGTCGCCTTGATCCACGGCTCGTTGATATGGTCGATGCGCACCACATCCGGCAGGTCCGCCGGGTTGTGCAACAGCTGCATATCGCCATTGGTCATATGCACTTCGTAGACCACCGAGGGCGCCGTCGCGATGAGATCGAGATCGAACTCGCGCGCCAGCCGCTCCTGAATGATTTCGAGGTGCAACAGCCCGAGGAAGCCGCAGCGGAAACCGAAGCCGAGCGCGGCCGAGGTTTCCATTTCAAACGAGAAGCTCGCATCATTGAGCCGCAACCGGCCCATGGCCTCGCGCAGCGTCTCGAAATCCGAGGCATCGACCGGGAACAGCCCGCAGAACACCACAGGCTGTGCCGGTTTGAAGCCCGGCAGCGCCGAGTCGGTGGGGCGGCGATCATCGGTAATGGTATCGCCGACGCGCGTATCGGCCACTTCCTTGATCGAGGCCGTGAAGAACCCGATCTCGCCCGGGCCGAGTTCGGCCACATCGACGAGCTTGGGCGTAAACACGCCGACGCGATCCAGCTCATAGGTCGCGCCCGTGCCCATCATGCGGATCTTCTGGTGCTTCTTGATCGTGCCATCGACGACCCGCAGCAGCACGACGACACCGAGATAGGTATCATACCAGCTATCAACCAGCAGGGCCTTCAGCGGCGCCTTGATGTCGCCCTTGGGCGCCGGCAAGCGCGTGATGATGGCTTCAAGCACGGTATCAATGCCGAGCCCGGTCTTGGCTGAAATTTCGAGCGCATCGGACGCATCGAGCCCGATCACATCCTCGATCTGCTGCTTCACGCGGCCGATATCGGCGGCGGGCAGATCGACCTTGTTCAGCACGGGGACGATCTCGTGGTTGACCTCCATCGCGTGATAGACATTCGCGAGGGTCTGCGCTTCCACGCCCTGGCTGGCATCCACGACCAGCAGTGAGCCTTCAACGGCGGCCAGCGACCGGTTCACTTCATAGGCGAAATCGACGTGGCCGGGCGTATCAATGAGGTTGAGCACATAGGTCTCGCCGTCCTTGGCCTTATAGTTCAGCCGGACGGTCTGCGCCTTGATGGTGATGCCGCGCTCGCGCTCGATATCCATCGAGTCGAGCACCTGCTCCTTCATCTCACGCGCTTCCAGCCCGCCCGTCATCTGGATCAGGCGGTCAGCGAGGGTCGATTTGCCATGGTCGATATGGGCGACGATGGAAAAATTGCGGATATGGTCGAGGGGCACGCTCATGCGCGGCTGATAGCAGAGCCAGCGCGGCGGGCAAAGGGGTTAATAGCAGGAGCGGCGCGCACCGTTTGATGCGCGCCGCCTTATTGGTGACCCTGGGCCGATCAGGCCTTGGTCAGCGCCTGCTCGATATCGGCCAGAATATCGTCGATATGCTCGATGCCGACCGAGATGCGCACCAGATCTTCCGAGACGCCGGCGCGCTTCAGCTCGTCGGGGTTGAGCTGCCGGTGCGTCGTGCTGGCCGGGTGGCAGGCCAGCGACTTGGCGTCGCCGATATTCACCAGCCGGAAAATCATCTGCAACGCATCAATGAAGCGCCCGCCGGCCTCGCGGCCGCCCTTGATGCCAAAGCTCAGGATGCCCGAGGGCGTGCCCTTCACGATCTTTTTCGCCAGCGCGTTGTACTTGTTGTCCTTGAGCCCGGCATAATTCACCCAGGCAACCTTGGGGTGCTTGGCGAGATATTCGGCCACTTTCTGCGCGTTTTCGACATGGCGTTCCATGCGGATGCCCAGGGTTTCGAGGCCCATGAGCAGGAGGAAGGCGCTGTGCGGCGCCAGCGCGGCACCCGTGTTGCGCAGCGGCACCACGCGGCAGCGCCCGATATAGGCTGCCGGTCCCAATGCCTCGGTATAGACCACACCGTGATAGCTCGGATCGGGCTCGTTCAGCATGGGGAAGCGCTTCGCGTTGGCTTTCCAGTCGAACTTGCCGGAATCGACAATGATGCCGCCGATCGAATTGCCATGCCCGCCGATATACTTGGTCAGCGAATGCACCACGATATCAGCGCCGAAATCGATGGGGCGGCAGAGGTAGGGCGTCGCCACGGTGTTATCAACGATCAGCGGCACGCCGTGCTTGTGCGCGATCTGCGCCAGCCGCTCGATATCCACCACATTGCCTGCCGGATTACCGATCGACTCGCAGAACACCGCGCGGGTCTTGTCATCGATCAGCCGGTCGAACGCGTCGAAATCATCGGCAGCGGCCATGCGCACTTCAATGCCCTGGCGCGGGAACGTGTGCATGAACAGGTTATAGGTGCCGCCGTAAAGCTGCGAGACCGACACGATATTGTCGCCCGCGCGCGTGATGGCATCAATCGAATAGGTGATGGCGGCCATGCCCGAAGCCACGCAGAGCCCCGCGAGGCCGCCTTCCATCGCCGCCACCCGCGCCTCAAGTACGGCGGTGGTGGGGTTCATGATGCGGGTGTAGATATTGCCACCCACCTTCAGATCAAACAGGTCCGCCCCGTGCTGGGTATTGTCGAACGTGTAGGATGTGGTCTGGTAGATCGGCACGGCGGCGGCTTTGGTCGTCGCTTCCGGCGTGTAGCCGTGGTGCAGCGCGAGGGTCTCGAGCTTCATGGGGTTTGCTCCTCTTGTTCTGGTCCCGGGCACGACGATACCGATGTTTTTCGAGCCGACCTAGCCCCAGCCGGAGGATGATCTTGCGTATTCGCCCGGCTTTAGGGGAATGCACTGCTTTTCTCATAAACCGGCCACAATTCCCTTTGATAGGCTCGTAAAGCGTCCGAGATAGGCATCAGACTGCCGCGCCTGAAGCTGAGGCATAACACCGGGACCAGCCGCATGGATTTTCGCATTTCGCCCGATGATCGTGTCGGCGGCGCCCGCGGCAAGCGTGGCCGCAAGGCCACCGCCAAAGCGACCGCCAAACCGGCGCGCGGCAAAAAGGCGAAAGCGGGCAAGGTCGAGCCCGCGCTCGATGATGCGGATACCCCCCATATCGATGCCAGCGACAAGGGCCGGTCGCGCCCGCGTGGCAAAGCAAAGCCGAAGGCGCGCGGCAAGGCCATTCGCCGGGTCCGCGACACCCGCCCGCTGACGCTGGGGCGTGTCATCGTGTGGATCGTCTCGCTGTTTGCCGTGCTTGCCCTCTGGGGCGCGGTGATCGTCGGCGGTATCGTCGCGTTTTACGCGCTGCAACTGCCCTCTGCCGAAAGCTGGAAAGTGCCGGATCGGGCGGCCAATATCCGCGTTGTTGCTGCCGATGGTCAGCTCATTTCCAACCGGGGCAAATCCGGCGGCGAAGCCATCAGCCTGCATGAATTGCCCTATTACGTGCCTGCGGCCTTCATCGCCATCGAGGATCGGCGCTTCAAGGAGCATTTCGGCATCGACCTGATCGGCCTTGCCTCGGTGGCGCTTGAGAGCATCCGGGCGGGCGAGGTGACGCGTGGCGCGTCGACCATTACCCAGCAATTGGCCAAAAACCTGTTTCTCACCCCGGACCAGACCCTGGGGCGCAAAGTGCAGGAAGCCGTGCTCGCGCTCTGGCTCGAACGCACCTACACCAAGGACGAAATTCTCGAACTGTATCTCAACCGCATGTTCTTCGGCTTCGAGTCCTACGGCATCGAAGCGGCGGCGCAGCGCTATTTCGGCAAATCGGCCCGCAATCTCTCGCTGAGCGAAGCCGCGATCCTCGCCGGCTCGATGCAGGCGCCGTCGCGGCTCAACCCCAAGGGCGACCCCAGACTGGTGCAGGCCCGGCAGGCGCTGGTGCTGAAGGCCATGGCGCGCGATGGCTATATTTCCAGCGCCGAGGCCAAGGCCGCCGCAATTGATCCCACCCAGACCGTCCGCACCAAAGTGATCGGCTCGGAATCCTATGTGGCCGATTGGGTCGAAAGCCTGATGTCCGCCTATGTGGGCGACGACCTGAAAGAAGATGTGATCGTCCACACTACGATCAATTGGGATTTGCAGAAACAGGCCGAGTTCGTGGTCAAGGAGGCCGTGACCACCTATGGCGCGCAATATGGGTTCACACAGGGCGCCATGGTGGCCATGGATGTCGATGGCACGATCCGCGCGCTGGTGGGCGGTGTTGATTACCAGCAAAGTCAGTTCAACCGCGCGGTAACGGCGCGGCGGCAGCCGGGTTCGGCCTTCAAGCCGTTTGTCTATCTCGCCGGGATGGAAAAGGGCTACACGCCCGATACCGTGGCCGAAGACGCCCCCATTGATCTCAATGGCTGGCAACCCGAAAATGCCGATGGCAAATTCATGGGCAAGCTGACGCTGCGGCAGGCGCTGGCCTTTTCACGCAATACCATTGCCGCGATCCTCGCCAATGATGTCGGGCCGGAGCGGGTGGTGGAAGCCGCCACGCGCCTCGGCATTTCATCGCCACTCATGGCGGTGCCCTCGATTGCCCTCGGCACGCAGGAAGTCTCGCTGCTCGAGTTGACCGGCGCTTATGCCCCCTTCGCCAACGGCGGCATGGGCGTGATTCCCAGTGTCATCACCCGCATTGAAACCGCCTCGGGCAAGGTGCTGTTCGACGCCATCCCGGCGGGGCCGGGCCGGGTCATCGAGCCGCGCTACGTGGCTGAAATGAACGACATGCTGCACGCTGCCGTCGAAATCGGTACCGGCAAACGCGCCGTTCTTAATGGCTGGCCGATGGCCGGCAAGACCGGCACCAGCCAGAAGGCGCGCGATGCGCTGTTCGTGGGCTACACCGCTCGCATGGTCGCCGGCGTCTGGCTCGGCAACGACGAAGATGTCGGCACCAAGCTGGTGGGCGGCACCGTGCCGGTCGAAATCTGGAGCCAGTTCATGACCAAGGCGCATGAAGGTGTGCCGGTGGCTGATCTGCCGGGTGTTACGGGCCAAGCCATGCTGCCCAATGGCACGCTCGAGCCTTTGGCCCCGGAACCGGAAAAGCCCAAGCGCACGCTGGTTGATCTGCTGAACGATATCTTCAAGGGCGGCGGGAACTAGGCCTCGCCCGCGTCTTCGCCCAGCCCATAGCCCATCAGCACCTTGCCGTGCGCCTTAAGCCAGGCCCGGCCGCGCTCCATGTCGGGCATCGCAACCCCAACCGTCTTCCAGAAGGTTGGCGAGTGGTTCATGTGCACGAGATGCGCCACTTCATGGGCCGCCACATAATCGAGCACGAAGGGCGGGGCGAGCACGAGCCGCCAGTTATAGCTCAGTCGCCCGGTGCTGGAGCATGAGCCCCAGCGGGTTGATTGCGCCCGCATGGTCACGGCCTTCACTGTGACGCCCAGAGTTTGCGCATGGATGAGGCTGCGCTCGGTCAAATCCTTGTGTGCTTCGGCCTTCAGCCAGTCGCTGAGGCGGCGCGACAGCCGATCGGGCTCGCCCGGCACCAGAAGCTGCGGCTCGCCATCGGCCATTGCCAGTTCCACCCGTCCCCGCAACCGGCCCGTTGCGGCAATGCGGTGCGGCACGCCGCGCAGCGGCACCTGTTCGCCATGGGCAAAGCGCGTGGCCGGTGCGCTGCGTTTCAGCCGGGTGGCCAGCCATGGCCGGTGCCGCTCCAGAAAACGCTCCGCATCGGCCCATTGGCCATGAACGGGAAAGGTCAGCACCGGATCGCCATGATGCGGCACCGTCAGCCGATAGCTGCGCGCCCGCGCACTCACCCGCACAGCAACGCTCACCGCCTTGCCATCAAGCAGAAGCTCGGTTCGGGCCGGGACCGGTTTTTTGGTCATCAGAGGGAATCGCATCCGCCGAGTCTCGCCGATTCGATGCCGGACGGCAAAGGAACAAAGGATAGGGCCCGACAGGGCCGAGACGGCAAAACGCCACGCGACGGCTGCCGCGTGGCGCTTCAGGGTTGACCCGACCCAGAGGAGCCTGAGGGGGGACTCGAGGGGCGCTCCCCCGGGCCGGGTTTGCCGGTGCGACGCTTTACTGCCCGTCTTTGGGCAGGGTGCGGTCGCGCATGAACCGGTCGAACTCCTCGCGGTCACGCGCCATGCGCAGGTTGCGCATGTGGGCGTGGAAGGCCTCGACTTCTTCATCGAGCCGACGACGTTCCTCATCGAGCCGCTTGAGCTGCTCGTCGCGGTAATCATCGAAAGCGGCGTTGCCGCTCGAAAACCCGCCGGCACGGTAATGACGGCTGAAGCGCTGGGCCTTACTGCCCATGTCCTGGGCAAAGTCGCGCGAGTGGCGGGCATAACGCGCCGCCTTATCCGCGCTGCCGCCGAACATCTCGCCCCACAGGATATAGGCGAGCACCGCAAGGCCAAGCGGCCACCAGACGACGAAGCCCAGAACCATGAGGCCGATGGTGAGCGGCCCCCACTGGGGTTTGACGATGGCAGTATGCATCAGGGGAACCTCCACATCAGATAACGTCCCTGAAGATGGCCCTCCGCTCCTGCGGTTCAAGCGCCGAAATGCAAAATTCAGCCTCTTGAAAATCCGTGCTAGATCACATTGACGCGAAGGGAGGCCCGGATGAGCCCCAATGATCCCGTTTCAGCCGTGCCAGGTGCGATTCTGGCGACAGGCACCGGCAATTGGCGCCCCCTGCGGCTCGGTACGCTGGTGGGCCTGCGTTGGCTCGCCATTGCGGGCCAGCTCATCGGCGTGCTGCTGGTTCAGTTCGGGCTCGGCTATCCGCTGCCCCTGCTCGAATGTCTTGGGTTGATTGCCCTCTCGGTGTTGCTCAATTTGTGGCTGCTGCTGCGGCTGGGCGAAGGCTATCGCCCCTCGGCGCTATCGGCCACCCTGCTGCTCAGCTGGGATCTGGTGCAACTGGGCGGGCTCCTTGCCCTGACCGGCGGGTTGCAGAACCCGTTTTCGCTGCTGCTTCTTGCGCCGGTTTCCGTATCGGCCACCACGCTGCCGCAGCGCTCAACGCTCATTCTGGCCGTTCTGGCGACGCTCATTGCTTCGATGCTCGGGCTCGTTCATCGCGGCCTGCCGTGGCGTCCCGGCGAGGCGCTGGTGCTCGACCGGGTCTATATCATCGGCATCTGGGTCAGCCTTCTGTGCGGGGTCAGCTTTATCGCCGCCTATACCAACCGCGTGGCGCATGAAGCCCGGCAGTTGGCCGATGCGCTCGCGGCCACCGAACTGGCCCTGTCGCGGCACGAACAGTTGAGCGCGCTTGATGGGCTGGCCGCCGCCGCCGCCCATGAACTGGGCACCCCGCTCTCGACCATTGCGCTCGCCGCGCGCGAAGTGCGCGATGACATGCCGCCGGGCCCGATGCGCGACGATCTCGAACTCATCATGAGCCAGGCGGCCCGGTGCCGCGAAATTCTCGGCAAGCTGCGCTCGCTGCGCGAAACGCCGGGCGACCCGTTCGCGGCCGTGCCGCTCGGGGCCTTGCTGGCTGAATTGGCCCAACCCCATGAAGGGGCCGGCCATGCCGTTCGGATTTTTGTCGAACCGGCCGGCCAGGGCCGTGAACCCGTGGTCAAACGCAATGCCGGCCTCCTCTATGGGCTCGGCAATCTCATTGAAAACGCCACCCAGTTTGCCGCCTCGACGGTGACTGTCACGGCGCACTGGAGCCGATCCCGCGTCGACGTGATGATCACCGATGATGGTCCGGGGTTCCCCATCGATCTCATCGCGCGGTTGGGCGAACCCTACCTGACCACCCGGCCCCGCGCGCCGGAACAGGATGCCCCGGGCGGTCTCGGCCTGGGGATTTTCATTGCCAAGACGCTGCTCGAACGCACGGGCGCGCGGCTCACGTTTGACAATGTGAGCGAAAGCGGGTCGGCGCGTGTGCGCATCATCTGGCCGCGCAGCGTGCTGGAGGTCTAGGTCCGGCCACGCTCACCTTTCTCGCATTCTGACCAGCGCGCTTAGCGGTCACACGATCAAGAGCGCCGGATCAGCTGTTGAGCTAGCGCAATCGGCGGGGCCCGGGAGCCGCTAGGGTGGGGCCACACCGAGAAGGATTGCGCACCATGACGCGGCACCCGGTCACCAAGCCCCGGCTCAAACCCGCCCTTTCGCCCGCGGGCGAAAGTCTGGGGGCGGCCTTTGCCCGCCTCAACGCATCGCCAGCCGGGCTCGATGATGTGAGCGCCGCCGCACAATTGCGGCGCAGTGGGCCCAATGCGCTGAAACCGGCGGCGCTGGCCCTGCCGCTGCAGGTGGCGCTGGCGCAGTTGAGTTCGCCCTTCGTGCTCGTGCTGATCGTGGCAGCCGGGCTGTCCTTTGTGGTTGGCGAGCCCGACGAGGCGATCATCATTATCGCTATTGTCGCCATGGGCGCGGTGCTGGGGTTCTTCCAGGAGTTTCGGGCGGCCCGCGCGGTGGCGGCCCTCAGCGCGCGGCTCGCCGGGCGCAGTGTGGTGCGGCGCAGCGGCGAGACCGCCGTCCGCGATCCGGCGACGCTGGTGCCCGGGGATATCGTGGTCCTCTCGGGCGGTAGCCTGATCCCGGCGGATGGCGTGCTGATAGCCGCCAACGCCCTGCATGCCGATGAAGCGGCGCTGACCGGCGAGGCCTTCCCAGCCGCCAAGGAGGCGGCCCCGGCGACCGGGCCAATGCCCGCCACGGCGCGCGTCTTCATGGGCACCTCGGTGCGCAGCGGATCGGGCGAAATGCTGGTGCTCGAAACCGGGGCGCGCACGCATTATGGCCACATCGCAACCCTGTCGGCGGCGACCGAGCCCGATACGGCGTTCGCGCAGGGCATCCGCCGCTTCGGCTTCATCATGATGCGGGTGATGATTGTCATCACCTTCGTGGTCCTGCCGATCAACCTGCTCTCGGGCCGTCCGGTGCTCGATTCACTGCTGTTCGCGGCGGCGCTCGCCGTGGGCCTGACCCCCGAACTGCTGCCAGCCATCGTCACCATCACGCTGGCGCGCGGCGCGCGGCGGCTGGCGAAGTTCGGCGTTCTGGTCAAGCGCCTCGTGGCCATCGAGAACCTCGGGGCCATGGATGTGCTGTGCACCGACAAGACCGGCACATTGACCGAAGGCACGCTGACCCTGGTGCAGTCGACGCGGGGCGACGGGGTGCCCGACCCCGAGGTTGGGCGGCTCGCCATGCTGAACGCACTCCTGCAATCGGGGCTCGGCAATCCGCTCGACGATGCGTTGCAGGCCGCTGCCGACCCGCTTTTGGTCCGGCCCGACAAGCTGGGCGAAGTGCCTTACGATTTTGAACGCAAGCGCCTCAGCGTGGCGATTGCCGCGCCTGAGGGGCCGCAGCTCATCACCAAGGGTGCGGTGTCAGCCATGCTGGCCGTCGCCACACAGATCGTCACGGCCAGCGGTGTCGTGGCGGTCACGCCCGCGCTGCGTGCCCTTGAGGACGCGCGGCTCGCCCAGTGGAGCGACGAGGGCTATCGCGTGATTGCAGTCGCGACCCGCCCGCTTGCTGCACCGCGCGCGCCCACCCTCGCCGACGAAAGCGACATGGTACTCAGGGGCTACCTGTTGTTTGCCGACCCGATCAAACCCGGTGTCGCTGACACGGTGGCGCTGTTGAACGCGCGGGGCATTCAGCTCAAGCTCATCACCGGCGACAATCGCCACGCGGCGCTGCATGTGGCGCGGCTGGCCGGGCTGACCGACGCTAAAGTGATGGATGGCGAAGCGCTGATGCGGCTGACCCCGCGCGCGCTCGCCCGCGCCGTTCTGCGTCATCAGGTCTTTGCCGAAGTGACCCCCGATCTCAAGGAAGCGCTGGTGGCGGCGCTGCGAAAATCGGGCGATGTCGTGGGGTTTTTGGGCGATGGCATCAACGACGCCCCGGCGCTGCGCGCCGCTGACCTCGGCATTTCCGTGGATAGCGCCGTGGACGCCGCCCGCGAGGCCGCCGATGTTGTGCTGCTGAAGCGCGATCTGTCGGTGCTGCTCGAGGGCGTGCTGGCCGGTCGCCAGAGCTTCGCCAACACGCTGAAATATATCTCGATCACCACGAGCGCCAACCTCGGCAATATGATCAGCATGGCGCTGGCCTCGCTGTTCCTGCCCTTCCTGCCGCTGCTCGCCAAACAGATCCTCGTCAATAACTTCCTGTCCGATCTGCCGCTCATGGCCGTGTCCACCGACCGCGTGGATGATGCCGTGCTCGAGGGTCCGGGCCGCTGGGATTTCCGCCGCCTGGTGCGTGGCATGATCGGCTTCGGGCTCGTCAGTTCCCTGTTCGACGGCCTGACCATGGGGCTGCTGCTCTATCTGCACGAGGGGGCGGAGCCCTTGTTCCAGACCGGCTGGTTTCTGGAATCGCTCCTCACGGAGATCGCTATTGTCTTTGTCATGCGCACCCGCAAATCGGCTTTCTCCAGTCGGCCGGGCGGCCTGCTTGTCGCTCTGTCCGTGGCGGTGGCGGCGCTGGCCGTGGCTCTGCCCTACCTGCCGATCGCGCGGATCATCGGGCTGGAGCCCTTGCCCCTCACCACGCTGGTACTCGTAACGGGGATTGTCGTTGCCTATGCCGGGGCCACCGACCTGGTGAAGCGCCGCCTGCTGCGCTGAAACGGGAACCTTTGTCGCTGCTGGCCCCTTGTTCAGGACAGTGAACCAAGGAGCCCAAAATGGCCCAAACCGTCAGGTCGTTCCTGTCCTTTGCCACCGTTATTGCCGTAGCACTCGGGGCCACGATAACTGCCCTCAGCTTCACGGCTGATACAGTGGCGCGAACGGCGGCCGAATCGCCGCCCGTCGCGCGTAATCTGCGCCCGAGCTATGTGGCGTTTTTGCCCAAGGCTGAGCCGGAAGCGTTCAATATTGCCCGCACCTTGCCGGTGAACCCCATAGCTGCGCCTGTCGCCGTTGCGCCGCCAGCGGCGACGCCCGCGTTCACGCACACCGTGCTTGCCAGCTCGTTGCGGGTGCGCGCGGGCCCCCAGAAGACGACGCCACAGGTGTTCGTGCTCGAAGAGGGGGCCGAGGTGACGGCGCTCGGCACCGAGCGGGGATGGATCGAGATCCGCGATCGCGATGGCCGCACTGGCTGGGTCTATGGCAAGTACCTCACCGCCACCGGACCAGAGGCGAAGGTAAACTAGCGTCCGCTAGATCCGGTGCAGCGCCGCAATCCAGGTGAGACCGGCGCTGGTATCGCCCTCGGGCCGATATTCGCACCCCACCCATCCGCTATACCCAAGCCGGTCCATGGCCGCGAGCACATAGGTGAAGTTGATCTCGCCCGTGCCCGGCTCATGGCGGCCGGGATGATCGGCAATCTGCACATGGGCAATACGCTCGCGATAGCGCGCAAACGTGGGGATGATGTCGCCGGTCATCACCTGCTGGTGGTAAACGTCAAACTGGAACCACAGATTGTCCGCGCCCGCCGCCGCCAGGATGCGGTCGGCATGCGCCATGGTCGCCACATGGAAGCCGGGAATGTCGCGGGTGTTGATCGGCTCAACCAGCAGCCTGATCCCGGCATCGTGCAGCCGCGGCGCGGCCCAGGCGAGATTGGCGGCAAACACGCGGTCCAGCGTTTCGCTGGCCACGCCTTTCGGGGCAATCCCCGCCAGCGCATTGACCCGGGTGCAGTTGAGGGCCCGCGCATAGCGGATGGCGGTCTCGATCCCCGCGCGGAATTCGTCCACCCGATCGGGGTGACAGCCAATGCCGCGCTCGCCACCGTCCCAATCGCCAGCGGGCAGGTTGATCAGCGCCACCTCAAGCCGATGCTCCGCCACGTGTTCGATCAGCCGGCCAAGCGGTGCCTGATAGGGCACGGCCATCTCAACGCCCCGAAAGCCATCTTTTGCGGCCGCCGTGAAGCGATCAAGCAACGGACGGTCCGGATAGAGAAAACTCAGGTTGGCGGAAAAGCGCAGCATGATCAGATTTGTGCATGAAAAAACCCGGCATGGCCAGTGGCGCATGCCGGGTGTTGAGGTGAAGGGCAGGGCCCTTCGTGTCCGATAGAGATCAGACCTTGACGCGGATCATCTGGTACGAGTGCGGCGCGAGGCGCGCGGTGAGACGACCGCCTTCGACCTTCGCGCCGGTGCCCGGCTTCGGGGTCACGGCGTTCTGGTTGGTGAGGTTGTTCACGGCCTCGAGATTGGTGTGCGTCATCACCTGATGGTCGAACACCTGCCCGGCCGTGAAGCCCTGCAGCGCCACATCGACATCGAGCGATTCCGTGCCGTGACGGTTGACCGCAAAGAAGGTCAGCGTACCGGCGTCTTCATCGTGCACGGCCGAAATGTCGAGATAGGGCACATTATCGGCCACATCGGCATCATAGCCCGGCGAATTGACCTGCAGCTGCAGCGCCGTGCCACGCCCGAAGATCGAGGCGAAGAAATACGGGTAGTAGATCGACTGCCGCCAGGCGTCGCCACCCGGTTCGGTCATGATCGGCGCGATCACGTTGACGAGCTGCGCGATACAGGCGAGGTGCACCACATCCGACCGGCGGATGAAGGTGTTGAGGATACAGCCAACCTGCAGCACGTCTTCGAAGTTGTAGATGTCTTCGAGCAGGCGCGGCGCATGCGGCCAGCCTTCGTTGCCTTCGAGCACAGCCCGATCCTGCACGTTCGAATGGTACCAGACGTTCCATTCGTCGAACGAGATATAGACATTGCGCTTCGAGCGCTTCTTCGCCTTCACATAGCGGATCGTGGAGGCGACGGTGTTGATGTAGGTGTCGAGCTTCTCGCTGAGCGCCAGATAATTGGCGGTATTCTTGGCGCGGTTGCCAAAATACATGTGCAGCGAAATGTGGTCGACGCTTTCGTAGGTGTGCTCAAGCACCACGCGTTCCCAATCGGGATAGGTGGCCATATCGGAGTTCGACGAGCCGCAGACGATCAGTTCGAGGTTCTTGTCGAACATGCGCAGCGCCTTGGCGGTCTCGTTGGCGAGGCGACCATATTCATCGGCGGTCTTGTGACCAACCTGCCACGGGCCGTCCATCTCGTTGCCAAGACACCACATCTTGACGTCCCAAGGGTCGGCGCGGCCGTTCTTCTTGCGCAGGTCGCCCCAGTACGAACCGGTCGGACCATTCACATATTCAACGAAGTTGCGGGCATGATCGAGCCCGCGCGAACCGAGGTTCACGGCGAGCATCATTTCGGTATTCACGGTTTCGCACCAATCGGCGAATTCATGAATGCCGACGGCATTGCTGTCGGAGGTGTGCCAGGCATAATCGAGCCGCACGGGACGGTCGGCGCGGGGGCCGATGCCATCTTCCCAGTTGTACGCCGAAACGAAATTGCCGCCCGGATAGCGGACCATCGGCACCTTCAGGTCGCGCACCAGCTGGGCCACGTCGCCACGCATGCCGTTCTTGTCGGCGGTCTTGTGGCCGGGCTCATAGATGCCGGTGTAAACCGCACGACCAAGGTGCTCGAGGAAAGCGCCGTACACGCGGTCGTCGATCTTTGAAATGGTGTAGTCTTTGTGCGCCGTAACCGTCGCCCGCATGGAGTCCTCCCCTTGCACCCATTATGGTGATTTATATCACCTCAAGTGATACAAATCAGCACGGGCGTCAAGCGGGGTTTTCGCGCGCGCAGCCCCGAAAAGGGCTTGAGGGCTCAGTTGTCGGTTTCGAGCCTCAGCACAATGTCCTGATCGTAATTGCCGTAGCCGCGCCCAAAGATGTTGACGCCGCCAGGATGCCGCGCATCTTCCTTCACTGCAATCCTCAGCCGGATCGAGTGGTGCGTGTCAAGGTCGAGGTCTTTCAGCGACATGGGCGAAATCTTCATGCCATCGACATAGGTGCCGCTGGCATTGACCCGGAACGTTTTGAGCTTGCCATACTGGCTGCCCTTCACCTTCCACCAATCCGGCGTATAGACACCGCGCTGGTCGCCGAAATCGCCCGGCGAGGTCCAGGTGGCGATCTCGTGGCCGTTGACCGAAATGGTGATGTCGCTCGGCCAGTCGGCGCTTGTGCCCGGGACTTCCGAGCTGAGTTCCATCGAGAATTCCATTGAGGTGATGCGGGTCTGCGCCAGCCGCGCATTGTTGGGAAACTGATATTCCACATAGCCGCGCGTGAACCACAGCAGGCCCGCCTTCATGCGGTCGGGATCGAGGAACGTGTCCGGCACGTCGAGCAGCCCGATGATTCCTTCCACCGAGCAGATGCCGCAGG
Organism: uncultured Hyphomicrobiales bacterium; assembly: GCA_903828145.1. Lineage (GTDB taxonomy): Bacteria > Pseudomonadota > Alphaproteobacteria > Rhizobiales > Devosiaceae > Devosia_A. Next base: position 21,980 of record CAIKKY010000010.1, read on the forward strand.
GCGCGGTCACATCGCAGCTCGTGTAGAGCCCCAGCGGCATGGCCACTTCAATGCTGTTGGACTTCAGCGGGCGGATGTCTTCCTTGAACATCACCAGCACTTCATCAAACAGCGAATGACAGATCTTCTGGTTGCCCTTGCGCGCCTTCTGCGTTTCGGTGCGAACGAGCCCGGCGTCGACCAGCACCTGCATGTTCGAGCTGATGGTCGATTGCGGCTGCTTGAGCTTGGTGGCGATATCGTTGACGTTCATGGCGCCCTCGATATGCAGCAGCTTGAGGATGCCGACGCGCACTTCAGACGCCAGCGCTTTCAGCACTTCGGGCCGCTCTTCGGGATCGATCAACAGGAAATTGCGGCTCATCTTCGCTCCAGCCCCGGCGTAAGAGAGCGTTTATGTATCAGGATTTCTGGTAAGGTCAACGCGGACTCGCCCCATCGGCGATGTCTATCGCGCCGCCCACAGCAGGCCGCGCCGCAGGATTTCGCGCATGGGCGCATGGCGAAACTCATCGGGCGTATGGCCCAGCGCCGACCAGAAAATCCGGCCCGCGCTGAACTGCCGCTTGATCACCACGGGCATGGTGACATTGCGCGTCACCGGGTCGTGCTCCCCTGAAAAAGTCGTGGTGGCGAGGATTTCAACGGTCGGGTCGTAGTGCAGGTAATACTGTTCGCTGCGGTAATCGAAATCGGCGATGCCCTCAACGAGGGGGTCATGCGGCCGCGTGATGTTCACCCGGTAGTCAATGATATTGCCCGGGTGGCCCACAAAGCGCACCGCGGCGAGATAGCCGAAATCCACCGAGGCTGGAAACGACGTGGCGATACAGCCATGGAACCCGGCGAGCCCGGTGCCGCCCCGCACCGCGGCCGACAGGGCGCGGGCGACAGTCTTGTCGATCTCCTCACCCGTTACATTGGGGATGACGAGATCATACTCGGCGGCGCGCCCCAGATCAGCGAAATCATCGCTCAGGTCGGTTGCCCAGCCCTCGGACGCCAGCATGCCGGCGACCATTTTCGCGCCCAGCTCAGGCGCGTGGCCCGGCCAGCCACCCCACACGATCAAGGCGCGTTTGGTCATGGTCTGCTCCTTAGGCGATCAGCTCGCGGCGCTTGGCGAGATAAATATGGTCGCAGGCAAGCACCACCTCGCCACGCTGGTTGATGACCCGCACTTCCTCGGTGATCCGGCCATGGTCGGGCCGCTTCGGGTCCGGATCAAGGCCAGCAATGGTGAGGGTGGTGTGAAGGGTGTCGCCGATGAACACCGGGCGCGGAAAGCGCAGGCGGTCGAAGCCATAGGTAAAGGCGAGGGGATTGATTTCCCCTGCCGTGAGCCCGATGCCAATGGCAAAGGTCATGGTGCCGTGGGCGATGCGCTGCCCGAAGGGCGAGGCTTTCATCGCCTCTGCATCCATATGGTGCGGAAAGAAATCGCCGGTATGGCCGGCATGAATCACGAAATCGGTCTCGGTGATGGTGCGGCCATGGGTCTTGCGGATTTCCCCGATCTGGTAGTCTTCGAAATGGCGCGGGCGTTCCATGGTGCTCTCCTTCAGGGCGTGGACTGAACGGGGGTGGCCGGTCGGGCCGCCGAGGTGAACATTGCTTCAGCGAGCGCCATCGTGTGCCACGCGTCGTCGAGCGCCGTCATCAGCACCTCGTCCTCACCCGCTGCAAAACGCTGCAGATTGCTCATGGTGCCGATGAAGGCATGCGGGAACCAGCGGCCCGCAAGCGGCACCTGCTGCCAATCGCCGCCCTTCGTCGTTATCCAGAGTTCGTCGGGTTCTCCTTCGGGATAGTTGAGCAGGAGCCCGAGTTTCACCATGGCCGCGCCGGCGTCGCCCTCAAAGCGGAAGCTGGCATCCTGGAATTTGCGGCCGAAATCATGGTTGTGGTTGATCGAAAACGTGACCCGCTGGTCGGGCGCGAAATCGAACAGCGCCGAGGTGCGCGTCTGTGCGAGGTCGGTCGACGGGTGGCCCAGCGTGCGGGCATGGACGCCCGTCGCATTGCCGAGCAGCGCCCGGATCGTATCGATATAATGGATGGAGTGGACCGCAATCTCGACCCGCTCCATGCCCTTGAGAAAGGGGAAAAGTTGCCACGGCGTAACGAGGTTGAGATGCACCTCAACGTCGACCAGCCGTCCAAGCCAGCCCCGGCGCAGCGCATCGGCCACGGCCAGCATCATGGCCGAGTATCGAAGCTGAAAATTGACCGAGGCAATCAACCGCTTGCGCCTGGCCAGCGACAGGATCGCAGTCGCCTCTTCGAGCGTGCGGCCCATCGGTTTTTGCAGGAGGACCGCCGCCCCATCGGGCAGGTGCGGCAACACATCAAGATGAGCGCCGGGCGGCAGGGCCAGATCGAACACCACGTCTTTTTGGCCTGTCGCCTCGTCAAGGCTTGAAAAGGCGCGGAGTCCCCAGTCTGCTGCGACCTGTGCGGCACGCTCGGCATTGCGGTCGAAAACCCCCGCTACGGGAAACCCGGCCATCCGGTAGGCCGGCAGGTGCGCATCATGCACAATGCCCCCGGCGCCGATGATGACGATGGGTTTGGGCCGCGACGGCAGCGGCCAGGCCCCTTGAAGCTCCGCGACCGGCAGCATCATGCCCCCACGCGATAGAGCCGTTCGGCGTTGCGGTGGAACAGCCTTTCCTGCTCGTCACGGCTGGCGCCGGACACAATGGTTTTTGTTGCCTGAACCCAGCGGGTGAGATCGGCGGTCAGGCGCACCACTGGATGATCCGACCCCCAGACGACCCGATCCCAGCCAAAGCTCTCGATCACATGCTCGACAAAGGGGCGCAGCGTGTCGGCGGTCCAGCCCGGCGCGGCATAGGCCGCAATGCCGGACACCTTGCAGGCGACATTGGGCAGGGCGGCCACAGCGCTGATCCCCGCGCGCCAGCTCTCCATCGCGCCGCCTGAAATATCCGGCACGCCACAATGATCGAGGACGAACTGCACATCGGGCGCCGCCTTGGCGAGCGATACCGCCAGCGGCAATTGCCGCGCGAGCACGCAGAAATCAAATGTCAGGCCGGTGGCCGCGAGACGCCGCAGGTTTTCTGCAAACAGCGGGGTCTGGCTCAACGCATCGGGCGAGGTATGGAGAATCCGGCGCAAGCCGCGCACGCCCTCTTGTGCCGTGACCCGCTCCAGAAAAGCCGCAAAATCAGTATGCTCGGGGCGACAGGCCGCAATGGCACCGATCACGCGCGGATGCACCGTGAGCATATGGGCGGTTTCGGCCTCGATCTGGGCTTCGGCCACATCCACTTCCATATGCAGCGCGGCCTCGATGCCGAGACCCACGGCCTCAGCGAAATAGTCCTGTGCGGTCCACTCATGGTTCAGCACCGGCACGTCGTCGAGCCAGGGGTAGCTGAAACGCGCCTTATCCACGAGGTGAAGGTGAGTATCGAGTATGCGCATCACAGTCCTCCGCTGCGGGATTGGGAAATTTCCTCGGCGTGGGCGATGACCATTTTCAGCACGGTCTCGCGGTCCGGCGCGTCCTTGGTGTCGAGCCGTTCGGAATAGGGGCAGGTGAACACCGCCAGCACGCGACCCATGGGACCGAGAATGGGCACTGACAGATTGGAGACGCCCGTGACCTGCTTCGACGGCATGTTTTCAAAGCCCTGCTGCCGCACCCGCGCCAGCCGCTCCTCGAGCGCCGGGGTCAGCCGCTCCGGGGGGTCCTGTTCCTCCAGCATCAAGCGCCGCTCGTCGCGGGTGGCGAAGGCGAGGGTGACATGGCCCGATCCGGTTTCGACGAGGCTGATCCGGCTGCCGATGCGAATCGACACATTCCAATAGCCCGGTCCATCGACCTGCGCGGCCACCACCAGTGCGCCGCGATCATAAATGGCGAGGTGGCTGGCCTGCTGCGCCTTGCGCGCAAAGCGCCGCATCACTGGCATGGCCTGCGCGATCAATCGTTGCAGCGGGGGCCGCGCATGGGCCAGTTCAAACAGCTTGAGTGTCACCTCATAGCGATCAGATGGCGTGCGCATCACATAGCCCCGGCGCACCAGCCGATCGAGCATGCGGTAAATCTCATTGGGTGTGCGGTCCAGCGCCTTGGCGATTTCGGCCTGGCTCAGCCCGGTATCGGCCATGGCCAGAAGTTCGAGGATATCGAGCCCCTTATCGAGCGCTGGTGCCCGGTATTTCTCGAGATCATCCGCTGCTGCCATGCGAAAACACCCAAATGTGCAAGGCCCCGCTTCAGGGTCCCTTGCTTATCTGCGAATACTCTCTTTACATATGCACGATCGATCTGGTTCGGCAATCGCGGCCCCAAGGGCGACCGGCTGGTTCAAACGACTATATCCACCGCGCCAGACGCTGGGGCCGAGGCGCGGCCCATGCAAGGGGGAGTGTGCAATGGCCGATCTGAGCGGCAAAATCGTCTTCATCACCGCCGCAGCGCAGGGCATCGGCCTCGCCTCGGTGCATGCTTTTGTCGCAGCCGGCGCCAGGGTCATTGCTACCGACATCAACGCCCCCAAGCTCAAGGAGCTGGAGGGGACGAAGAACGTCACCACGCGCGTGCTCAACGTGCTCGATGACGCAGCGGTCAATGCGGCCGTGAAGGAGATCGGCCGGATCGACGTGCTGTTCAATTGCGCGGGCGTTGTTCACTCGGGCACCGTGCTCGAAATGACCGACAAGGACCTCGATTTCGCCTTCGATCTCAACATCCGGGCCCAGATCCGCACCATCCGCGCCATCCTGCCGCAGATGCTGGAGCGCAAGGATGGCGCCATCGTCAATATGTCGACCGTTGCCTCGTCGGTGAAAGGCGTGCCCAACCGTGCCGCCTATTCCATTTCGAAGGCTGCCGTAATCGGCCTCACCAAATCCATGGCCGCCGATTACACCACCCAGAACATCCGCGTGAACGCCATTGCGCCGGGCACGGTGGATTCGCCCTCGCTGCACGAACGCTGGCACGCCACGGGCGACTTTGAGGGCGCGAAAAAGGCCTTCATCGCGCGCCAGCCTATCGGCCGCATCGCCCGGCCCGAGGAAATTGCCGATCTCGCCGTCTATCTGGCCGGCGCGACCTACACCACCGGGCAGGTGCATGTGATCGACGGTGGCTGGACTGCCTGATCCCGCGAGGCCCCGATGAAGATCACGACCCTCAGGACCCACGATCTCCGCTTCCCCACCTCGGCCTCGCTCGATGGGTCGGACGCGATGAATCCCGATCCGGACTATTCAGCCGCCTATGTGGTGCTGTCCACCGATGCCGGGCTTGAGGGCCATGGTCTTACCTTCACCATCGGGCGTGGCAACGATATTGTCTGTAAGGCCATCGAGGCGCTGACCGCGCGGGTCGCGGGGCTTGACCTCGACTGGATTGCCGAGAACCTCGGCCGCTTCTGGCGCCAGGTGACGGGCGACAGCCAGTTGCGCTGGATCGGACCCGATAAGGGCGCCATGCATCTGGCGACCGGTGCCGTGGTCAATGCCGTGTGGGATCTTCTCGCCAAGCGCGCGAACAAGCCTGTCTGGCGCTACGTCGCAGACATGAGCCCTGAACAGCTCGTCTCGATCATCGACTTCCGCTATCTGACCGATGCGATCACCCCCAGTGAGGCGCTCGCGATCTTTCAGAAGGCCGAGGCCGGTAAGGCCGACCGCATCGCCGACCTCGAGCAGACCGGCTATCCCTGTTACACGACGTCGGCGGGGTGGCTCGGCTATTCCAACGAAAAGCTCACGCGGCTCGCCACCGAGGCGGTCGAGGCGGGCTTCAACCACATCAAGATGAAGGTCGGCCGCGACCAGGCCGACGACATCCGCCGCCTCTCCATTGTCCGCGAGATCATGGGGCCCGACCGCTTCCTGATGATCGATGCCAATCAGGTGTGGGAAGTCGATCAGGCCATTGACTGGATCAGGGCGCTTGCGCCGTTCAAACCCTATTTCATCGAAGAGCCGACCAGCCCTGACGATGTGGAGGGTCACCGCAAGATCCGCGAGGCCATCGCCCCGGTGAAAGTGGCGACCGGCGAAATGTGCCAGAACCGCATCATGTTCAAGCAGTTCATCACGCGCGGTGCGATTGATATCGTGCAGATTGATGCCTGCCGCATCGGCGGGCTCAACGAAGTGCTGTCGGTCCTGCTGATGGCGGCCAAATACGGCCTGCCCGTGTGGCCGCACGCCGGGGGCGTGGGCCTGTGTGAATATGTGCAGCACCTCTCGATGATCGACTATCTCGTGGTATCGGGCACAAAAGAGGGCCGGGTGATCGAATATGTCGATCATCTGCACGAGCATTTCCTCGAGCCCTGCACCATCCGCAGCGCGGCCTATATGCCGCCGAAACAGCCGGGCTTTTCCATTGAAATGAAGCCCGGCTCGATAGCAGCCAACGCCTTTAAAGGCTGAAGTCTTGAACCAAAGGCCAAGGGCGCGCCCGCTGACAGGCTTTGCCCGCCCGTGCTAGAGAGTGAATAAAATGAGGGACTTGCCATGAACCAGATCGATCTCAAGGGCCAGGTAGCCATTGTTACCGGCGGCGCGCAGGGCTTTGGCCTCGGCTCGGCCAAACGCTTCATCCTGTCGGGCGCGCGGGTCAGCCTGTGGGACCGTGATGGTGACGCGCTGAAAGCCGCCTGTGCGCTGCTCGGCCCGGAAGCCTCGATGCAGGTCGTGGACATCACCGATTTTGCGGGGCTCGAAGCCGCCCATGCCGCGGTGGAACAAGACGTCGGTCCGGTCTCGATCCTGCTCAATTCCGCTGGCATCGCCGGCAAAAATGCCCCGCTCGATGAATATGATCTCGAGGAATGGCGCCGCGTCATCGACATCAATCTCAACGGCACCTTCTACGTCAACCGCGTGGTGATCCCCGCGATGAAGGCCCGCAATTACGGCCGCATCGTCAACATCTCCTCGGTTGCCGGCAAGGAAGGCAACCCCAACGCCGCCGCCTATGCCGCCTCCAAGGCCGGTGTCATCGGGCTGGTCAAGGCGCTCGGCAAGGAAGTGGCGAAATACGATATCGCCGTGAATGCCATCACCCCGGCGGTGGCCAACACGCGCATCATCGAAGGGCTCGACAAGGCCTTTGTCGACTACATGCTGAGCCGCATTCCGCGCGCCCGCTTCCTTGAAGTCGAGGAACTGGCGAACATGGTCGCTTGGCTGGTGTCGAAGGAAAACAGCTTCACCACGGCCTCGGTCTTCGATCTCTCCGGCGGGCGGACGACCTACTGATGATGATCCGTCATTGCGTCTTCTTCCGCTTCCGCGCTGATGTGCCCGAAACTGAACGCGCTGCGATCCAGGCCGATCTTGCGGCCCTGCGCGATCATTTGAGCGGCATGGGGCCTGTGCTCTTTAGCGGCAATGTCAGCCCCGAGGGCCTGTCGCAGGGCTATGCCCACGGCTTCACCATCGATTTTGACAGTGCCGCCGCCCGCGACGCCTATCTCGTTGATCCCGCGCACCAGAAAGCCGGGGGGCGTCTTGTTGCTGCGCTCGAGGGCGGCGTGAACGGGCTGATCGTCGTCGATCTGGCGCTCTGATCGGCCGTAAAGTTCCTGTTTTGTCCCGGCGCGTTATCGCGTAAGGTCCGCACCGATTTGAACTTTGGGCTGGACCATGGCTGATTTCGTGATTGCCCCACCCGCGCCGGTCAGCGTGCCGGTGACCACTGGCGGGGCCTTCCCTGTGCGCCGCGTCTACTGCGTGGGCCGCAACTATCTCGAACACGCGCGCGAGATGGGCCATGTGGGCGATGAAGAGCCGCCGTTCTTCTTTGCCAAGCCCGCCGATGCGCTGGTGACGGGCGGTGCGGCTGTACCTTACCCGCCGATGACCGCGAATTTCCATCACGAGATCGAGCTGGTCGTGGCGCTCGGCCATGGCGGCCGCGATGTGCTGGTGGAAAACGCCATGAACCTCGTCTGGGGCTATGCCGTGGGTATCGACCTGACGCGGCGCGATTTGCAGGCCTGGGCCAAGGGCGCGAAAAAGCCCTGGGAAGTGGCCAAGGGCTTCGATCACTCCGGCCCCATCGGCGCGCTCGTGCCCGCTGCAGCGGTTCGGTTGCCGCTCAAAGGCCGCATCAGCCTCACGGTCAATGGTGCACTGCGCCAAGAAGGCGATCTCGCCGACATGATCTGGGATGTGCCGCACATCATTTCGGAATTGAGCCGCTATTTTGAATTGCACCCCGGCGACCTGATTTTCACCGGCACCCCCGCCGGTGTCGGGCCTCTGCTGCGCGGCGACGTGGTAAAGGGCGACATTGCGGGCATTGGCACCGTCGAAACGCGCGTTTCCTGATGCAGTGGTCGCCGCAACAGGACGAAGCCCTCAAGGCCGTTTCAGCCTGGCTGAAGGACAAGAACGGTCCGCAGGTCTTTCGGCTGTTCGGTTGGGCCGGTACCGGCAAGTCCACGCTGGCGCGGCATCTGGCGCAGGGCGTCAAAACCGTCAGATACGCCGCCTTTACCGGCAAGGCCGCCATGGTTATGCGCCGCTATGGGGCCAAGGGCGCGTCCACCATTCATAGCCTGATATACGCCGTGGTCAGCGATAAGGAAGAGGAACCGCGCTTCATCCTTGATCCGGAAAGCGAGGCGGCGGACGCCGACCTCATCGTTATCGACGAAGTGTCGATGGTCGATGAGCCGCTGGGGCGCGATCTGTTGAGCTTCGGCACCAAGGTGCTGGTGCTGGGTGATCCGTTCCAGTTGCCCCCGGTGCAGGGCGCGGGGTTTTTCACCGCCGATGAGCCCGATTACATGCTCACCGAAATCCACCGGCAGGCGGCCGATAACCCGATTATCCGCATGTCGATGGCCATTCGCGAAGGCGGGCGGCTCGATCCGGGCACCTATGGCGACAGTCTGGTAATTGCGCGCAATGCAGTGGACCGCGAGGCGGTTTTGAACGCCGATCAGGTGTTGTGCGGCCGCAACAAGACCCGCGTCGCCTATAATGATCGGCTGCGGGCGCTGAAGCTGCTGCCCGAGCACGAGCCCGTGCCCGGCGACCGGCTGGTCTGCCTCCGCAACAACCCGGTGAAAAAGCTGCTCAACGGCCAGATCTGGATCGCCGCCGAGGTCAAGAAGCGCTCGAACGACCGCTTTTCCATGACACTCGATCCCGATGAACCCGCCGGCAGCGTCAAGGGTTCGCAGGCCAAGGTACTGACCCACGCCAAGTTCTTTTCGGGCGAGGAAGATGCCTTAAGCTGGCCCGAACGTCGCCAGTTCGATGAGTTCACCTTTGGCTATTGCCTCACCGTGCACAAGGCGCAGGGCAGCCAGTGGGATAATGTCTATCTGTTCGATGAAAGCTATGTCTTCCGCGAGGATCGCGCGCGGTGGCTCTACACCGCCGTCACCCGCGCCAGCGAGAAGATCACCGTCGTCGTCTGAAGTCGGGCACCCTGCCCAAACTGCGCCCGCCGTCTGCGACGGGAAAAAGCGTCTTCGAGGAGGATCACCATGGACTATCGCTTACTCGGCCGGTCAGGCCTCAAAGTCTCGTCGCTGGCCATCGGCACGGCAACCTTCGGCGGCGACAAGCTGTGGGGTGATACCGAGCTGAATGAGGCGCGGCGCCAGATCGACCTGTGTCTCGACCATGGGATCAACCTGCTCGATACGGCCAATATCTACGGCGGCACCCGATCAGAAACCATCATCGGCGAGGCGCTGGACAAGGCGCGGCGCGACCGGTTGATCGTGGCCACCAAAGTGCGCTTCCCCGTGGGCAAGGGCCCGAACGATCAGGGGTTGAGCCGTTACCACATCATCCGCGAATGCGAAGCCTCGCTCCGCCGCATGAAGACCGATGTCATCGACCTCTATCAGGTGCACGAGTGGGACGGCCAAACCCCGCTCGAGGAAACCATCGAGGCGCTGGATACGCTCATCAGGCAGGGCAAGGTGCGCTATGTGGGCTGTTCCAATTACTCGGCCTGGCACCTGATGAAGGCGCTGGGCGTCGCCGATGCGCACCATCTGCAGCGCTTTGTTTCGCAGCAGATCCACTACACCCTGCAATCGCGCGAGGCGGAATTTGAACTGATCCCGCTCGGGCTCGATCAGGGCGTGTCGGTGCTGGTGTGGTCGCCGCTGGGCGGTGGCTGGCTGTCGGGCAAATATACACGGCATGCAAAGCCCGATTCCGGTCGGCAGGCGGAAGGCTTCCGCGAACCCCCGATCTACGATTGGGAAAAGCTCTGGGATATTGTCGATGTCATCAACGATGTCGCGAAGGCCCATGGTGTATCGGGCGCGCAGGTAGCGCTCGCGTGGCTGCTGAGCCGCCCGCTGGTCGCCTCGGTGATCATCGGCGGACGCACGACGGCGCAGTTTGAGGATAACCTCAAGGCCGCCCAACTCAAATTGACGGCCGATGATCTCGCGCGCCTCACCAAGGCGTCGCAGCCCAATCTGCCCTATCCCTACTGGCATCAGTCGTTCACTGCCGCCGAGCGGCTTGGCCCGGCCGATCTCAGCCTGCATCAGGCCTATCTCGATTGATCGTGCCCGGGGACGGAAGCGGCCCGCGGGCCCTTCCGTCCCGGTGTCACGCTGTCGTGCTTGACGGGCACGGTGCGTGTCCCCATCTTGAGGCGCAAACCCGGAGACCGCTATGCGCCTGACGCGCCAGTCGAGCTACGCCATTCGCACGCTGATCTATTGCGCTGTCAGCGATCAGGGGCTGAGCCGCGTTGCCGACATCGCCAAAGCCCACAGCATTTCCGAACTGTTCCTGTTCAAGCTCATCAAGCCGCTGGTCGACCACGGCCTTCTCGAAACCGTGCGGGGCCGCAAGGGCGGCATCAGGCTCGGTCGCCCGGCCAGTGAGATCACCCTGCTCGATACCATCCGCCTGACGGAAGACGGCTTCACTATGGCTGAATGTTTCGAGGACGGAGCCGTGTCCTGTCCGCTGGCCGGGTCCTGCGATGTAAACGCCGCGCTGAGCGAAGCGCTTCAGGCGTTTTTCGATGTGCTCGAGCGCTACACGATTGCCGATCTCACGGTGAACCGCCTCGGCATCCGCCAGCGCCTCAGCATCGTGCCGGGCCTCACCCTCACACCCTAATCAAACACGCCTTCGAACATGAACCTGAGGGTCTGCTGCTGGCATGACGGGCAGAAGTGGCGGCCTTCTGTCAGGTCGATCTGGTTCTCCTCGACGAATGAAGCCCAGTCCTTTGGGGTCGTGGTCCGTCCATAGGGGGTGATGCGGGTGGAGCCGCATCTCCCGCATCGGGGCCGTTGAGCCAGCAGGTTCACGGCAGTGACCTCAGCGCACTTTTCGCAATGGACGGGCCAGGAGTACCGGCTGGGATCAAACCCGAAGCCCTGAGCAACGCTGAGTGCCAGGCCACAGGTGCAGGTAGCGCGTAAGATAAGTCCCAAGAGTGAAGCCCTCCCCGGTGCTGCAACCGTGATGTGAAACGCGGATCACTTTATCCACCCCGGGTGACAAAGGCTGTCGTGCTTGCGCTGGGCGCGCATCGTCCACGCCCCGTAGAGCCCGGTTGATCGCAGACCCTGCCTCGTCTACTCAGGGCGCGACCTTATTGATCGGACCCCCCTATGGCCGCCGCGCCCATTCTGCATCTCAATTCCATCCGCCTGCGCCTTGGCGCGGGTGATCTGCTCGACGGCGCGGAGCTGATGGTGATGCCGGGCGAGCGCGTGGCGCTGGTGGGCCGGAACGGCTCGGGCAAATCGACGCTGCTGAAAATTGCCGCCGGCATGATCGAGGCCGATTCGGGCCGCCGCTTCCTGCAACCCGGCGCGACCCTGCGTTACCTGCCGCAGGAGCCCGACCTCAGCGGCTTTGCCACTGTGATGGATTATGTCGAGGCCGGGCTGACCGGCAACACCGATCCGTATCGCGCCACCTATCTGCTGAATTCGCTCGGCCTCACCGGTGCCGAAAGCCCGGTCAACCTGTCGGGCGGCGAGGGCCGCCGGGCGGCGCTGGCGCGCGTCCTCGCCCCGGAGCCCGATATCCTGCTGCTCGATGAGCCCACCAACCACCTCGATCTGCCGGTGATCGAGTGGCTGGAAAATGAATTGAGTTCGCTGCGCTCGGCGCAGGTCATCATCAGCCATGATCGGCGGTTCCTGTCCGATCTGTCGCGGGCCACGGTGTGGCTGGATCGCGGCGTGACCCGGCGGCTCGACAAGAGCTTTTCGGCCTTCGAGGATTGGCGCGATCAGGTGCTTGAGGAAGAAGAGGTCTCGCGCCACAAGCTCGACCGCCTCATCGTGCGGGAAGAGCATTGGCTCACCTTTGGCGTGTCCGGTCGGCGGAAGCGCAACGTTCGCCGCCTCGGTGAACTGCACACCATGCGCAAGGATCGGGGCGAGCTGAAAAAGCAGGTCGGTACGGTCAAGCTCAGCGTCTCCGAGGCCGATCTGTCGGGCCGCATGGTGGCGGAATGCCGCGACATGTCGTTGAGCTATGGGGCGCGCCCCATCGTCAAGGATCTGACCCTCCGGGTCATTCGCGGCGACCGGATCGGCATTGTCGGCGCCAATGGCGCAGGCAAGACCAGCCTCATCCGGCTGTTAACGGGCGAACAGGCCCCCGATTCCGGCACGGTTCGGCTCGGCACCAATATCGCGCTCGCGCGTCTCGATCAGGGCCGCGACAGCCTCACCGCCGATATGTCGCTGAAAGAAGCGATCACCGGCGGGGGTTCCGAGACGCTGATCATCAACGGGCAGCCGAAGCATTATATGGGCTACCTCAGGGATTTCCTGTTCTCGCCTGAGCAGGCCGGTACGGCGGTGGGCAAGCTCTCAGGCGGCGAGCGCGGGCGGCTGGTGCTGGCCCGGGCGCTGGCGCTGCCCTCCAACCTGCTTGTACTTGACGAACCGACCAATGATCTCGACCTCGAAACGCTGGACCTGCTTGAGGAAATGCTGGCCGATTATCCGGGCACCGTGATTGTGGTGAGCCACGACCGCGATTTTCTCGATCGGGTGGCGACCTCGGTTCTGATCGCCGAAGGCGACGGCCACTGGACCGAATATCCGGGCGGCTATTCCGATATGGTGACCCAGCGCGGCTATGGCGTGCTGCCCCCGGGCGCCAAGGCGCAGGCCCGTATCGTGAAGGCCGCCGCTGCCGCGAAATCCACCCCCGATGCCGCGCCGAAAAAGCTGAGCTTCAAGCACAAGCACGCGCTCGAAACCCTGCCGGTCCGCATGGCCGGGCTCGAAAAAGAAATGAAGGCGCTGACGGCCGAAATGGCCGATCCAGCGCTTTATTCCAAAAATCCCAAGCGCTTCGCCGCAGCCTCGGCCCGGCTCGATGCGGCCCAGGCCGAACTCATCGCGGCCGAGGACGAATGGCTGACGCTTGAAGCGCTGCGCGAAAGCCTGGGGGGCTGAATGCCCGAACTGCCCGAGGTCGAAACCGTCCGGCGCGGCCTCGCCCCCTGGTTAACCGGGGCGCGTATCCTTGAGGTTGATCTCAGGCGCCCCGATCTGCGCTTTCCTTTCCCGGAGGGCTTCGCCAAGGCGCTCGAAGGCGCGACCATCACCGGGGTCGACCGGCGGGCGAAATATCTGCTGGTCCGGCTGTCCACCGGGCACACCTGGCTCAGCCACCTCGGCATGACCGGCAGCTACCGCTTTGAGAAATTCACCTTCAAAGAGGCCAGCCGCTATTACGAGCCGACCATTGTGGCCAACCATGACCATATGCTCATGCGGCTTGAGCACCCGCAGCACGGACCGCTGCACCTTTTGTACAATGATCCACGACGCTTCGGCTTCATGGCGCTGTTCCGCAATGAGGCCGATAGTCCGTTTCTCGCGGACCTTGGCCCGGAGCCTTTTTCCAACAGCTTCAATGCCCGCGACATGGCGGATCGCTTTCAGAAGAAAGCCACACCGATCAAGGCGGCGCTGCTCGATCAGCGCGTGGTGGCGGGCCTCGGCAATATCTATGTGAGCGAGGCGCTGTATCGCGCCCATATCCGCCCTGATGTGAAAGCGCAGACGCTTGTGACGGCCCGGGGCGAGCCCAGCGTGCGACTCGACCTCCTCGCGCGCGCCGTGCGCGATGTGCTCACCGAAGCGATTGAGGCGGGCGGATCGACCCTCCGCGATTTCCGCGATGCCGATGGCGGGTCGGGCTATTTCCAGCACAGTTTCAAAGTTTACGACCGCGAGGGTGAGCCCTGTCCGACACCCGGCTGTGCCGGGGTGATCGAGCGGATCGTGCAATCGGGGCGGTCGAGTTTCTTCTGCCCGGTCTGCCAGACCGGCTGAGCCCGGCGCGAACAGCGCCCCGTCCTGGCAAAACGGCGAGCGGGCGCCGCTGAATCCGGCAAACCGGGGGAATCCAGTTGACGAGGGCCCGGTCCGGGCACTATACAGCGCCCAAGTTGGCGGCTGGATTGCCGCCTCACTGTTTTTCATCGCCCGTGGTTCTGGCTCGTCGAGCTCGGCCATTGGGGTCGCGCCAAAGAGGAATTGATGGCCAATACGCCCTCCGCCAAGAAGGCCACCCGCAAAATTGCGGCTCGTACGGCCGTGAACAAGTCGCGCCGTTCGCGCATGCGCACCTTCGTGCGTAAGGTCGAGGAATCGATCACCGGTGGCGATCACGCCGGTTCGATGTCGGCCCTGCAGGCCGCCGCCCGTGAAATCGTCCGCGCCGCGCAGAAGGGCATCATCCACGCCAATGCTGCCTCGCGTAAGGTTTCGCGCCTGAACGCCCGCATCAAGGCGCTCAAGGCCTAAGTCGTCCTACAATTGGACAAGAGTTTAGAGGGCCCCCATGGGGCCCTTTTTTGTTGTTCAGCAACGAAACTGAGTCGGCGCACCAAAAGCAGGTCGACATGACCGTTTTTGCCGCGCCGCGCACCGCCCACCGAATGGTTAATAAAGTGTGGCACGTTTACGACACTTTTTGTTTGACCACAGCGACGTTCCAAAAATGCATTATTCCTGAAGGGGTTCCCCGTCTCTCGACGCAGATTTACCCCCCGTTTTGGGGAACAATTTTGCCAAGTGGCAGCGCTATCATACCGTGACTCTCTTATAACAAATAACCCGTAACTACCTGATTCCTCCTTGAGTCACAGGCTGTTGGAATTTTTGCGCCCTGAGCGGCCCGTGAAAGGTTTTTCCCGGGTGGATGAGTCAACCCCCTCCGAGCAAAAAACCCCGGTTGATCCGGCCAAAGCGCCCGTCTAGGATGCACTGGTCGATCGGCGGGACGGAGTTGAATGCGGACGTCGAACGGCACTTAGGTCGGGACTGTGGTTCTCGGCAGCGGCTTCGCGTGACTACTGAAGACGTTGGGCAGTAAAGAGACAAAAAGTTCGGGGCCGCTCTTGTGAGTATATGTAGTAATTCTTTTGCCCGATCTTCCTGAGGGCACGTACGGGCCGTTTACACTGGTCCGGTTCAAGTAAAAAAGAGAATATAGGGCCGCAATTGCGTTGTGTTGCGGTGAATAAACCTGCCCGGTGAACGGGTAGGCGGAATTGGCGGAGCCGTGCCATCTGGTGCGGCGATTTGAACGGCTGGGGCAAGATTTTATGGCGACGAATGCGGCAACGAGCCATTCTGATATCAGCAAAACCGGGGCGACCGGCGGGAAGGGCCAGACAGTTCCTCATTCCGAGATTTTCCAGCGCGTTCGGGCCCGTCTGAAGGCCGCCGTTGGTGAAGACGTCTTCAATTCATGGTTCGCCCGGCTAGAGCTGGAAGAGGTCGTTGACGAAGTCGCGCATCTTTCGGTCCCCACGCGGTTCCTGTGCTCCTGGGTGCAGTCGAATTACGGCGACAAGATTCTCGATGCCCTGCGGGCCGAGCAGCCGGCCGTCAGCCGCCTCCACATGACCGTTCGGGTCAATGGCCAGGCCCGTCCCCGCCTTAACCCCGTCGAGCAGGCTGTGGCCGCTTCAGAGCCGGAGGCCGTTTCGAGCCCGGCGATGCCGCAGCGCGGTGTGCGCGAAAGCTTTGGCGCCCCGCCCAAGGGCGATGCGCTCTCCGGCAGTGCGCTTGACCCGAAAATGACCTTCGACAATTTCGTCTCCGGCGGCAGCAATGAGATGGCCCTTCAGGTGGCCCGTCAGGTCGCCAGCGCCGCGCTGAACAACGCCGTGAGCTTCAATCCGGTCTACATCCATTCGAGCGTCGGGCTCGGCAAGTCGCACCTGCTCAATGCCATTGCCTGGGCCTCGGGTGCCGCTGAAGCGGGCCGTAACATCGTTTATCTGACCGCCGACCATTTCATGTACCACTTCATCACCGCCGTGCAGCGCCAGTCCGCGCTCGGCTTCAAGGAGTGGCTGCGGCGGGTCGATCTCCTGCTCATCGACGACATGCAGTTTTTGCAGGGCAAATCGGCCACTGAATTCGGCCACACGCTGGGCACGCTGCTCACCGGGGCCAAACAGGTGGTGGTGGCGGGCGATGCAGCGCCGCGCGATCTTGAAATGCTCGATGAGCGGGTGCGCTCGCGCCTTTCGGGCGGGCTGGTCGTTCCGATCACGTCATTCGATCTCGACCTGCGCCGCGCCATCGTGACGCGCCGGGCCGAACAGGCGAGCCAGCGGTTCCCCGAGGCCCATTTCCCGGTGGCCGTGCTCGATTATATCGCCCGTGTCGTGGTCAGCCACGGCCGCGATCTTGATGGGGCGGTGAACCGCCTCCTGGCGGCCAATCAGCTCACCAAGGAGCCGATTACGGTTGCCCTCGCCGAGCGTACGCTGGCCGATCTGGTGCGGGCGCGTGATGCGCGCCGGGTGCGGATCGAAGATATCCTGCGCATCGTATCGCGCCACTACAAGGTGCCCCGCAACGACCTGCTGTCATCGCGCCGCTCGCGCGATGTGGTGCGGCCCCGGCAGATCGCCATGTATCTCGCCAAGTCGCTGACCTCGCGCTCCCTGCCTGAAATCGGGCGCCGCTTCGGTGGCCGCGACCACACCACCGTGCTGCACTCGGTGCGCAAGGTCGAACAGATGATCAAGGATGATGGTGATCTGGCGCAGGAAATCGAACTTCTGAAGCGTATGCTGGAAGAGTAAAAACAAAGGGCACCGGCTGGTGCCCTTATTTTTTGGCCCCAAGCAGGCGTTACCTTTTGAGGTAACAATCGGGGCCTCCCTCGGGATGTCCTGATTTTTCGCCGGGGCGGGACCGCCGGTTTGAAACCCTGTGTCCGGCAGGGGCTGCCGCTTGCATTGGCGCGGGGAAAACGGCAATGTCTGCGCCCGGAAATGGGCCGGGGCACGTAGTTTCCGCAACGCATGAGTCACTGGGGCAAGAAGACATGAAGGTCACACTCGAGCGCAATCACCTGCTCAAGTCGCTGGGGCATGTCCACCGGGTGGTCGAGCGGCGCAACACCTATCCCATTCTCGCCAATGTGCTGATGTCGGCCAAGGATGGCGGGCTCGATCTGCGCGCCACCGACCTCGATATCGAAGTCACCGAAATGGTGCCGGCCATGGTCGGCACGCCCGGTGTCACCACCGTACCTGCGCATACCCTCTACGATATCGTGCGCAAACTGGCCGATGGCGCCGAAGTCCGGCTCGAAACGGCGGGTGAGCAGCTCACCGTGTCGTCGGGCCGCTCGCGCTTCCAGTTGGCCTGCCTGTCACCGGACAGTTTCCCGGACCTCAAGTCGGGCACGTTCACCCATAGTTTCGTGCTGCCCGCCGCTACGCTGCGCGAGCTGATCGAGCGCACCCAGTTCGCGATTTCCACCGAGGAGACGCGCTATTACCTGAACGGCATCTATTTCCACACGCTCGACGTGAACGGCGAGTTGACCCTCCGCGCCGTCGCGACCGACGGGCACCGCCTCGCGCGCGCCGAAGCCGCTGCGCCCGCTGGGGCCAAGGCCATGCCCGGCATTATCGTGCCGAAAAAGACCGTCTCCGAAGTCCAGAAGCTGCTCGAAGGCGCCGATGGCGAGGTCGCGGTCGAACTGAGCGACACCAAGATCCGCTTTACCCTCGGCAGTGTCGTGCTGCTCTCAAAGCTGATCGAGGGCACGTTCCCCGATTATGATCGGGTCACCCCCAAGAACAACGACAAGCAACTGCTGGTTGATCGCGCCACCTTCGCCACGGCCGTTGACCGTGTGTCGACCATTGCATCCGATCGCGGCGGCAAGGCCGTGAAGCTGGTACTGTCGCAGGGCCAGCTCGAACTGTCGGTCATCAACCCCGATCACGGTACGGCGTCTGAAGAGCTGGCGGTTGATTTCGAGAGCGATGCCTTCGAAATCGGGTTCAATGCGCGCTACCTGCTCGATATCATCGGCCAGATCCGCTCGGAAAATGCTGTGTTCCTGTTCAATGACGCGGGCTCGCCCACGCTCGTTCGGGAAGATGGCGCGGCCCGGGCGCTCTATGTGTTGATGCCGATGCGGGTCTAGCGGACCTAGGGGGGTGACCCCGTGACCGCCACCAGCCGGTCGCTGTCCCGCCTGCGGCTTACCCAGTTCCGCAATTACCACACGGGGGCGCTCGATCTCGATCAGCGCCACCTGGTGCTGATCGGGCCCAACGGCGCCGGTAAAACCAACCTGCTCGAAGCCATTTCACTGTTCAGCCCGGGGCGGGGCCTCCGGGGTGCGGCTTTCGAAGAGCTGGCGGCACAAGGCTCCGATGGGGCCTGGGCCGTTGCCACAACCATAGAAACGCCCGATGGTCCGGTCGATATCGGCACCGGCTCGGCCCCCGATGGTGGCCGCCGCGTGCGCATCAATGGCGCGCCAGCCCGGGCGATTGAGGACATGAGCGCGTTTTTGCGTCTCCTCTGGCTTACGCCGGCCATGGATGGCCTGTTCACCGGACCGGCCAGCGACCGGCGCCGCTTTCTCGATCGGCTGGTGACCACGCTGGTGCCGGGGCATGCCGCGACGGTGAATGATTATGAAAAGGCCATGCGCCAGCGCAACAAGGTGCTGGACGAGGGCGGTGATGCCTATTGGCTCTCGGCGCTTGAAGCGCAGATGGCCGGTTTTGGCGCGGCGCTCCATTGCGCCCGTGCCGACTCGCTCGCCGATCTCGACCATCTGGCGGCGCAGGCCGGTGAAGGCGATTTCCCGGTGGCCACGCTGGGGCTGACGCCGATGATCGAGCAGGCCCTGCCGGCCACCTCGGCCGATCTCGAAGCGCTGCTGCGCGACATCTGGGCCGCTGAGCGTCCGCGGGATCGGGCCGCCGGGCGTACCCTGACCGGGCCGCACCGGGTCGATCTCACGGTAGTGCACCGCCAGAAGGCCATGCCGGCGGCGCTGGGTTCGACCGGCGAACAGAAGGCGCTGCTGATCGGGCTGATCCTCGCCCACGCCCGCCTGGTGCGGCGCTCAGCCGGGATTGCACCCATCCTGCTGCTCGATGAAATCGCCGCCCATCTCGATCCCAACCGGCGCGCGGCGCTGTTTTCGGCGCTCGATGCTCTGGGCTCACAATGCGTGATGACGGGTACTGATCTGATGCTGTTTGATGCGCTGGGCGCCCGCGCGCAGCGGGTTCTGGTCGAGGATGGACAGCTTGTGCGGCAGCCCGGATAGCACCCTGGGCCCGGTGGGCCGATTTAGTGCTGTAAACCCCCGCAAATCCGGCCTGAAATCGCCATAAGTCTTCTGTAGAGAGAGCCTATCCGCTAGATGTTTTAAGTCGAGCGACATAGCTGATTCGGGTCCCCCTTGAGCACAGACGAGACTTCCGCCGAGCGTTCCACTTACGATGCCGATTCCATCAAGGTCCTGAAGGGCCTCGATGCCGTGCGCAAGCGACCGGGCATGTATATCGGCGACACCGACGATGGGTCGGGCCTGCATCACATGGTCTATGAGGTGGTCGATAACGCCATCGACGAGGCCCTTGCCGGGCACGCTGATCTCGTGACCGTGGAACTCAACGCCGAAGGCTCGGTGACGGTCATCGATAATGGCCGGGGCATTCCCACCGACATCCACAAGGAAGAAGGCGTCTCGGCCGCTGAAGTCATCATGACCCAGCTGCACGCGGGCGGTAAGTTCGACCAGAATTCCTACAAGGTCTCCGGTGGCCTCCACGGCGTGGGCGTCTCGGTGGTGAACGCGCTGTCGGTCTGGCTCAAGCTGCGCATCCGCCGCGATGGTGAAATCCACGAGATGAGCTTCACCCACGGCAATGCCGATGGGCCGCTGAAGCAGGTCGCGACCTATGTCGAAAACAAGCAGCCCGGCACCTATGAAGGCCGCTCCGGCACCGAAGTCACGTTCATGCCGTCGACTGAGACCTTCACCATGGTCGATTTCGACTTCAAGATTCTGGAACACCGCCTGCGCGAACTCGCCTTCCTCAATTCTGGCGTGCGCATCCTGCTGCGCGACAGCCGCCACCCCGAGGCGGTCGAAGTCGAAATGTTCTACGAAGGCGGGCTCGAAGCCTTTGTCCGCTATCTCGATGGCGCCAAGACCCCGCTGATTTCCGCGCCGATCATGCTGCAATCCGAGCGCGACGGCATCACGGTTGAAGTCGCCATGTGGTGGAACGATTCCTACCACGAGAACGTGCTGTGCTTTACCAACAACATCCCGCAGCGCGATGGCGGCACGCATCTGGCGGGTCTCCGCGCCGCGCTGACGCGCCAGATCACCTCCTATGCCGAACAGACCGGCATCCTGAAGCGCGAAAAAGTCCAGGTGACGGGCGATGACACGCGCGAAGGGCTGACCTGCGTTCTGTCGGTGAAAGTGCCCGATCCGAAATTCTCGTCGCAGACCAAGGAGAAGCTGGTTTCCTCCGAGGTGCGCCCGGTGGTGGAAAACGGCGTCAACGACAAGCTGCAGCAATGGCTGGAAGAACATCCCGCCGAGGCGCGGGCTGTCGTCTCCAAGGTTGCCGAAGCCGCTGCGGCCCGCGAAGCGGCCCGCAAGGCCCGCGAACTCACACGCCGCAAGTCCGCGCTCGATGTGAATTTTCTCGCCGGCAAGCTGAAGGATTGCTCGGAAAAAGATCCGACGAAATCCGAACTGTTCATCGTCGAGGGCGATTCCGCCGGTGGCTCGGCCACGCAGGGCCGCGACCGTTCGAACCAGGCCGTGCTGCCCTTGCGCGGCAAGATTCTCAACGTCGAACGCGCGCGTTTTGATCGCATGCTGGCCTCAGACCAGATCGGCAATCTGGTCATGGCGCTCGGCACGTCGATTGGACGAGAAGAGTTCAACGTCGAAAAGCTGCGCTATCACAAGATCATCATCATGACCGACGCCGATGTCGACGGCGCCCATATCCGCACGCTGCTGCTGACATTCTTCTACCGGCAGATGCGCGAACTCGTGGACCGGGGCCATGTCTATATCGCCCAGCCGCCGCTCTATAAGGTCAAGCGCGGCCAATCCGAGCAGTACCTCAAGAACGAACGCGCCCTTGAGGACTATCTGATCACCACGGGCACCGACGATGCCGTGTTCACGACGCGCGACGGTGTGGCCCATGCCGGGCCGGACCTGCACGCCATTGTCCGGCAGGCGCGCGATATCGTGCAGGCGATTGATGCGCTCAATACCAAATACAACCGCGCCCTCGTGGAACAGGCGGCCATTGTCGGCGGTCTCGACCCCGAGGCCATTGCCGATCCGGCCCGCTCGCAGGCGGTGATCGAACGCGTCGCCCGCCGTCTTGATCGCGTGGCCGACGAGGTTGAACGCGGCTGGCGCGGCGAAGTGGATGGTCAGGGCGGCCTCATCTTCAGCCGCACCATTCGCGGTGTGACCGAAAACCATGCGCTCGATGCGCAATTGCTGAACAGCGCTGATGCCCGCAAGATCCGGCTGGGCGTCGAAAAGCTCGACGATATCTATGGCGGCGTCGCGACACTGGTCCGCAAGGAGCAGAGCTTCGAAGTCCACGGGCCAAGCTGGCTGTTCAACACCGTGATGACCATTGGCCGCAAGGGCGTCTCCCTGCAGCGTTACAAGGGTCTTGGTGAAATGAACCCGAGCCAGCTCTGGGAAACGACGCTCGATCCCAATGTCCGCACGCTGCTGCAGGTGCAGATCAAGGAAAGCGAAGACCACGACCGTCTGTTCTCGGAACTGATGGGCGATCTGGTCGAGCCGCGCCGCGAGTTCATTCAGGCCAACGCGCTCAGCGTCGCCAACCTCGACGTGTAAGGGCGGGGCGCTTTAGCGTCCCACCCACCTCTCCTGCCGCAGGGTTCAGGGGCTGACTTTGAGCGCCACCAGTTCACCGGTTTGCGTCAGCGGCACGTACACCATGTCGCCCTGGGCAAACAGATCGGCTGCACCCGGAGCGAGCGTGGTCAGCTTACTCACCGCGTCGTTGCTGTAGGTATAGATGACGCCCGACGGATTATCGTCGAACACAATCAGGTCACCGACCATCGCCACGCCATCGACCATGTAGTCGCCAAAGGCACCGGCGAACTGGTTCACCGACTTGACGCCGATATCCATCACCTGAATTCCGCCCTTGGTGTCCACCGTGAAATCGGGCTTCAGCCCAACGCCCATGGACCCCACGAGCAGGCTGCCGTTGATGTAGAACAGCCCGTTGGGCAGGGTCAGGCTGTCGTCTCTGAGCAGCACTTCGGACACCCCGGCCTCCACCCTGAAAACGGTCTGGCCCGCCAGGTCGCTGACATAGACGGCTTTGCCATCCGTGGTGGCGTCGTTCAGGAACATCGCGCCATTGAGCACATGGGTGGCGATGATCGTGCCGTCTTTGAGGCTGACTTCCACAAGGCCATTGGCATCAACGACGAACAGGCTCTCGCCAATAATCGCCATGCCCTTGGGGTCGATCAGGCCGGTGGTGAAGCTCTCGGTCACCAGCTTGCCGTCCATCGACACAACGGACAGAAAGCCGTCCGTACCGCCATCGGGCCCAAACACACCCATGTTGCCCACGATCAGGCGGCCATTCGCCGCGTCGGCAATCACTGATTCCGGGGATTTCAGCCCGCCAAGACGCCAGGTCTCGGTGGCCGTTTCGGCCAGAGCTGCGCCGGTTGTAGCAAGCGCCGCAATGAGGGCATGGGGAAGAGGTAGTGTCCACTGCATGGGATGATACTCCATCTGGAATTGGACCGGGCTGCCTGCGCAAAACCCGTTTTGCACGGTCTGGGCGAATCTGTTCCTTCGAGCATCTTGCCCATATCAGCGGCTTGCACACGAGAACTTTTCTATATTAGAAGAATTCTAAATGATGGCTGGAGATCCCCATGCTTGAAGGCCTTTTTCAACCCGCGCGTCGCGATTTTGCCTCGCTGGACGAACGCGAAATCCTGTCGCTGGCCATTGCGGCCGAGGAAGAGGATGGGGCGATCTATGCCCGCATCGCCGAGCGCCTTGCCCCCACCTATCCCGCTTCAGCGCGCGTCTTCACCGGCATGGCCGAGGAAGAGGATGGGCATCGCCGTCGCCTGCTTGATCTTTATGTCGAACGGTTCGGCCCGCGCCTCGTGCCGATCCGGCGCGATGATGTGCGCGGCTTTCCCGCCCGCAAGCCGCTGTGGCTGATGAAGACCATGGCCCTCGATCAGGTGCAGGGGCTGGCGTGGGAGATGGAAGTCTCCGCCCGGCGCTTTTACGAATCCGCCGCGCAGAAAACGCAGGATGTTGCCATCCGCAAGCTCCTCGGCGATCTGGCCGCCGATGAAGGCAAGCACGCCACGAAGGCCGACCAGTTGACCACCGATGAACTGGGCCCCGAAGAGCGCGCCAGCGAAAAGAGCGAGGAACATCGCCAGTTCGTGCTGACCTATGTGCAGCCGGGTCTGGCCGGCCTCATGGATGGCTCGGTATCGACGCTCGCCCCGATCTTTGCGGCGGCCTTTGCCACGCAGGACACCTGGCAGACCTTTCTCGTTGGCCTGTCGGCGGCAGTGGGTGCCGGGATATCCATGGGCTTTACCGAAGCCGCGCATGATGATGGCAAGATTTCCGGGCGCGGCTCGCCGCTGAAGCGCGGTCTCGCCTCGGGCATCATGACCGCGCTTGGCGGGCTCGGCCATGCGTTGCCATACCTGATCCCGCAATTCTGGACCGCGACCGGCGCCGCGATTGCCATCGTGTTCGTCGAACTCTGGGCCATCGCCTTTATCCAGAACAAATACATGGCCACGCCGTTCTGGCGGGCGGCCCTGCAGGTGGTTCTGGGTGGCACGCTGGTCTTTGCCGTCGGCATCATTATCGGCTCGGCCTGATCGGGCGGCGGGGCCTCAGGCCCCGTGATCCGCCGCAATCATCTCAGCGGCTTTCGAGCCGATGGCCATGGCAGGCGCGTTGGTATTGCCCGATACAATCGCGGGCATGATCGAGCAGTCGATCACCCGCAGTCCCTCAATGCCCTTAACCCTGAGCCGGGCATCAACCACCGCCGTCGGATCATCGTCGCGGCCCATGCGCGCCGTGCCCACCGGGTGGTAATTGGTTTTCACCGTCTGCCCGGCAAAGGCCGCAAGGCCCGCGTCATCGGTAACGCTGGGCCCGGGCAGGATTTCCTCCCGGATCTTCGTAAGGAACGGTTCGGTCTCGAGCAGCCTGCGCGCAAAACGCATGGAGGCCAGCGTTAGCCGCAGATCATCCGGATCCCCGAAAAAGTTGCAGTTGACCAGGGGCTGCGCCGACGGGTCGGCGGAGCGAAGCCGCACGGTACCGCGCGCTTTGGGCCGCAACAGGCACGAGGTGAAGGTCACGCCCCAGGTCGGCTTGGCCTTGGCCACATCCCGATCCTGATAGACGATAGGCGCACAATAGAGCTGTATCGTCGGCCGGTCGCCGCCATCGGGATCATAGAAAAGGCAGGCCTCAATGCCCGTGGTCGTCACCGGGCCTGAGTTAAACAGCAGGTATTGCAGCCCGTTCCGGACCATCGGCCAGCCACTATCCTCGCCAAAATAGCCAGATTTGCCCTTGGTCGTGGCAATAATCGGGACTTCATGATGGTCCTGCAGGTTCTCGCCCACCGGCAGATCGGCAAACACCGGAATCTGGAAATCGCGCAGGTGCTGCGCCGGCCCGATGCCCGAGAGCATCAGCAGTTTGGCGCTGTTATAGGTGCCGGCACCCACCAGCACCTCGCGCTCGGCCCGCGCCTCATGCGCCGCGCCATCGCTGGTATAGGCCACGCCCACAGCCCGGCCCTTTTCGATGAGGATGCGATCGACCTGCGCGCCGGTGACGATCGTCAGGCGGCGGTCGCCCTCGAGGGGATCGAGAAACGCCTTCTTCGCGTCCGAGCGGCGCTTGCGCTTGCCCCACTGGGCATAGGTGTGCTGCATGATGCCCACACCATTTTGCCGTGCCCCGTTGAAATCGGGGTTATAGGGCACGCCCAGCCCCTGCGCTGCGCGAAGGAAATCCTCGGTCGTGTCGCAGATATGCCCGGGCTCTGATACCCGCAGCGGACCGCCGATGCCGTGATAGGCATCGTTGAACCGCGCGTTGGATTCGAGCGCCTTAAAGTGCGGCAGCACATCGGCATAGGACCATTCGCTGCCATTGCCGAGTCCGGCGGCCCAGCCGTCATAATCGTCCTTCTGGCCGCGCATATAGACCATGGCGTTCACCGCGCTGCCGCCGCCCAGGGCGCGGGCCTGCGGCACAATCGGGCCGCGCCCGCCCAGCTGCGGCTGGGGCACGGTGTGGTGCATTTCAAGGAAAGTATCTTTGGCGAGGTACTTCATGTAGCCCGCCGGCATGGCCATGATGCCATTGGTGTTTTTCGGCCCCCGTTCGAGCATCAACACCGAAAACCCAAATTCCAGCACCAGCCGGTTGGCCACGACCGACGCCGCCGACCCGCCGCCGCACAGAATGAAATCGAATTGCCGTGACGGCATGGTGCTCTCCCTCGTCCTCGGGCGACTTGATAGCCAAGCCCACCGCCAAGCTCCAGCACAATCCGGTTTAGCCGGAGGGGGGCCGGACCCGGGCCGCAGCGCGGCGCTCGGTCTTTTTCGCCTTGTTGAGCGCGGCGGCGCGCGCCGCATCATCACCGAGATGCGCTTCACCCCGTGACCGCGCCAGCGCCATCTGCCGCTCGCGCTCGAGTGCGCCTTGTGGCGGATTGCTGGCGCAGGCGGGACAGAGCGAGTCCTTCGCCTCGTCCGGTCGCATGGGCAGACGACAGGCGCGGCACAGCATGGCATCGCCCTGCCTGAGCCCGGCACCAACCGAGACGCGCTCATCGAACACAAAGCACTCGCCCTGAAAGCGGCTCTCGGCCTCGGGCACCGTCTCCAGGTAGCTGAGAATGCCGCCCTTCAGATGAAACACATCCTTGAAGCCATGGGCCAGCATATAGCTCGACGCCTTTTCGCAGCGGATGCCCCCGGTGCAGAACATCGCCACCTTGGGCTGCTGCCCGGGATCGAGCCCGGCGACATAATCCTTGAACTCGGTGAAACTGCGCGTCTTGGGATCGCGCGCATTGAGGAAGGTGCCGAGCTTCACTTCGTAATCATTGCGCGTATCGATCACGAGCACATCATTGCGCGCAATCAGCGCGTTCCAGTCCTCGGGCTCCACATAGGTGCCCACGCGCAGCGTGGGGTTGGCCTCAGGCGCGCGCAACGTGACGATCTCGGGCTTAAGCCGCACTTTCATGCGGTAAAATGGCGCCACCGCCGCTGTTGAAAACTTGGCTTCGGCGCCTTTTAGCCGTCCCTGCCAGACCGGGTCGGAGTCGAAAAACGCCATCAGCGCGTCAATCGCCTCGGGGCGTCCGGCGACAGTGCCATTGATGCCTTCAGGGGCGAGGATGAACGTGCCCTTGATCCCGCGCGCACAACAGAATTGCGCCAGCACCGGCTTCAGCGCGGCACAATCGGGCAGGGCTGCAAACCTGTAATAGGCGAGAACCTTGTAGGGCGCGGCGCTTTGGGCGAAACTGGGGGCAAGAACTGTCATTTTTCGCCCTTTACCACCCCGCCGGGGCCCCCGGCAACACTGAGCCCCTGGAGGACCAGATGACCTATCTCGCATCCGACGCGCGCTACAGCGCCATGCCCTATCGCCGCACCGGCCGTTTCGGGCTCAAGCTGCCCGCCATCTCGCTGGGCCTGTGGCAGAATTTCGGGGGCACGCGCGACTATCCGGGCGCGCTTGAAATCCTGAGCTATGCCTTTGACAAAGGCGTCACCCATTTCGATCTCGCCAATAATTACGGCCCGCCGCCGGGCGCGGCTGAAGAACTGTTCGGCGACGTGATGGCGCGCGACTTCCGCCCCTACCGCGATGAGATGGTGATTTCGTCAAAGGCCGGTTGGGACATGTGGCCCGGCCCCTATGGCGAGCGGGGCACGCGCAAGCATGTGATCGCGTCAGCCGAGCAGAGCCTTAAGCGCATGGGGCTCGATTACGTCGATATCTTCTATTCTCACCGCTACGATCCCTATACGCCGCTTGAGGAGACGATGAGCGCGCTCGAAACGCTCTACCTGCAGGGCAAGGCGCTTTATGTCGGCATATCGAGCTATCCGGCCGATGAAACGCGCGCGGCGCACCGCATCCTCAAGGAGATGGGCGTCCCTTGCTTCATCCACCAGCCGAGCTATTCGATCCTCAACCGCTGGATTGAGGATGATGGCACCATCGATGCCTGCCGCGAGCTGGGCATCGGCGTCATCGCCTTTTCGCCGCTGCAGCAGGGCATTCTCTCGGGCAAATACAACGCGCTGCAGGGCCAGATCACGGGCACGCGCGCCTCTGAAAACTATTCGCTGAGCGCCGACCGGCTCGAGCCGCGGCTGCTCGATGCCGTGCAGCAGCTGGGCGTCCTTGCTCAAGCGCGCGGTCAGACGCTGGTGCAGCTTGCGCTGGCCTGGGTGCTGCGGCGCCCGGAGGTGACCTCAGCGCTCATCGGCGTGCGCACGCTCGAGCAGTTGAAGGATTGCCTTGGCGCAGTCGATAAGCTGGGCTTCGATGAGGCCGAACTGGCCGCCATCGACAGGGCCGCTGCGGGTGGGCTCACCGACCAGAAACCGCGCTGGTAAGCGGTCCGGGGCCGGGCGGTCAGACCGCCCGGTCGCGGCAATAGTTCAGCAGCATGGCTGTCAGCACCACATAAAGCGTGATGTGCAGCGAAAAGCTGAGCATCGTATCGGGCAGGCCGAGCACAAGCGAGCTGATCGTCAGGAGCACTGCGCCGTACAGCCGCGTGCGATACTGCCCATCGCGCGCCGAGCGCAGAGTCGCGACCAGCGGGGTGGCGAGCAGGATCGGGTAGGCAATGAGTCCCGGCAGGCCGGCCGCCACGGCAAATTGCAGCGCGTCATTATGCAGATGCGGCAGTTGCGCATGGGACAGCTCATAACTGGCCAGATAGGGCACGATGGCGCTCATGACATGGCCCCAGCCATGCCCGAACAGCGGGGCATCGTTGAAGGCCGGAATGGCGGCCCGGTAGAGCACCAGCCGGATCGTTGTGGCGAGATCGCCCACATAGGCCCCGGCGACAATGCGCTGCACCATATTGGTCAGGGTCGATGAGCGCATGCCGATGAGGTCAGCCAGAGCGAACACCACCGCAAAGCCGAACAGCACGAACACGCCCATGCCGAGCGCCAGCCACTTACGCCGCACCAGCATCAGCGCGGCAATACCCACGAGGACCGGAAAGGCAATCAGCGCGGCGCGCGAGCCGGACAGGAAGATCACCGCGAGCGCGAGAATCGGTCCCAGCCCATAGATATAGCGATGGCGCTCGGTCTGGGCCGCCGCTCCCATCATGGCGATGAAGCCGAGGATCAGCGCCGTATCGGCCAGCCGGATCGGGTCGGTGAGCACGGCCCCGAGCGCCGCGCGCGGCTGGCCTTCAACATAGGCGTAATACAGCGCCACAAGCAGCGCCGATGCGGCGCCGAACAGGCCGAAATCGGCGACCTTGATGATGTTGCGTGTCGTGGCCGCGCGCGCGAACAGCCGGGCGAGCGGTGTGTAGAGAATGAGCCCGCCAAAGCCGACAAAGGGCAGGAAATCGGCCATCGACCGTGTGGTGAACAGCGCCGATAGCGCCAGAAGCATGAAGCCCGCCCCGAACATCCGCCCCGCCGTATCGAGCGGCATGGCGCGGAAGGTGAAAGGCAGGGCCAGCGCCATCAGCACCAGCAGCACCGGCGTGGTGTAATAGCCCAACAGACAGCTGAGCCCGATCGCCACCACGAGAATGGCGCGGCGCAGGCCGGTCTCAACCCGGCCCGGCCCCGGTACAACGGTCGGGGCGGCGCTTTCGCTTGCTGGTGCCCCGTGCCGGTCCATCATCAGGCCCGCAGCACGCCGCCCGTGGCCTTACCCACGGCCGCAATAATGGCGGCGGATACCCTGTCGATTTCCTCGTCGGTCAGCGTATGGTCCGTGGGTTGCAGCCCCACCGCAATGGCGATGGACTTCTTGCCCTCGGGAATGCCCTTGCCGTCGAACAGGTCGAACACCTCGGCGCTCGATACCAGCGCCTTGTCTGCCCCCCGAGCCGCTTTGAGCACGGCCGCGGCTTCCACGTCCCGATCAACGAGAAAGGCGAAATCGCGGCTCAACGGCATGAGGTCCGACAGCTTCAGCGCGGTCTTTGCCCGGGTGGGCTTGCGGCGCGGTTCAGGCAAGGCATCGAGATCAAGCTCGAAGGCAGCGACGGGGCCGGGCAGATCATAGGCCGCCAGCAGGTCCGGGTGGATTTCACCAAACCACCCGATGATGGTCTTTGGCCCAAGCTGCACGCGGCCGCCACGACCCGGATGGCTCCAGCGCGCCGGTTCGGCCACAAGCTGCAGCTTGTCGATATCGTGCCCCAGCACATCCAGCAGCGCGGCCAGATCGGCCTTGGCATCAAACACCGAAACCGTGTCTGTGCCCTGCCAGTGCCGCGACCCGCCCATGCGGAGGCCCGAGGCATGGCTATGCTGGCCGCTCGGGCTCAGCGACAGGAACACCTGACCGACTTCGAACAGCTTGAGGTCAGCAAAGCCGCGATTGGTGTTGCGCTGCGCCGCACCCAGCAGCCCCGGCAGGAGCGAGGGGCGCATGTCGGTTAATTCCGACGCAATCGGGTTTGCGAGCTTCAGGTCCGCCGAGCCACCGCCGAATTGCTCGGCCTCCGCCGCTGAAATGAAGCTCCAGGTCACAGCCTCATCAAGCCCACGGGCTGCGAGCACCCGCCGCGCAAGGCGGCGACGGTTCTGCAGCGTCGTCAGCATGCGGGGTGCCACATGGTGGAGACGCGGCAGCGGCTCCTTGGGCACATTGTCGACCCCGACCATGCGCATGATTTCTTCGGCAAGATCAGCCTTCATCGTCACATCCGGCCGCCACGAGGGAACGGTGACCCTGCGCCGGTCGCCCGTGCCGTCGAGCGCAAAGCCGAGGCGCTTGAGAATGGCTTCAATCTCGCTGGCCGGGGTCTGGAGCCCCGTCAGCCGCGCCACTTCGGCGAGCGGGAAATCAATCACTGTCCGGGGCGAGGCCACATGGCCGGCCACTTCGGGCACATGCACCACGCCGCCGCACAGCATGGTGATCAGCCAGGTGGCCATTTCGAGCCCCGGCAGCACGCTTTCCGGATCAACCGTGCGCTCAAACCGATAACGCGCATCCGACACGATGCCGAGCTTGCGGCCCGCCGCAGCAATGCCATCAGGCTCGAACCAGGCGGATTCGACGAAGACATTGACCGTCTCGTCGGTGCAGCCCGACGGCTCGCCGCCGATGATCCCGGCAATGCCGAGTGCCTTTGCGTCATCGGCGATCACGCAGATGGAGGGGTCGAGGGTATAGGTCTTGCCATCGAGCGCCAGCACGGTTTCGCCCGGCGTCGCCATGCGGGCATGAATGCCGCCCGTGAGTTTATCGGCGTCATAGACATGCAGCGGCCGCGCCCGGTCGAGAGAGATCAGATTGGTGATGTCCACCAGCGCGCTGATGGGCCTCAGCCCCACGGCGCGCAGGCGCGTTTGCAGCCACTCGGGCGAGGGGCCGTTTTTGACCCCGGTTATGAGACGACCCGAGAACATGCGGCAGACTTTGGGCTCATCGGCACCAAAGCGCAGATCGACCGGGATAGACCCCTTGCCGCCCGTCGAAACCTGCTCCGGCACCGAAAAGGCCTTGAGCGTCCCCGCGCCAAAGGCGGCGAGGTCGCGGGCAATGCCATAAACGCCCGCCGCGTCGCCGCGATTGGGGGTGAGTGAAATGTCGAACACCACGCCATTGATGCCTGCGACATCGACATAGCGCGCGCCAATCGGCGCATCGTCGGCCAGTTCGATAATGCCGCTATGGTCATCGGAGAGAAGCAGTTCGCGCGCCGAGCACAGCATGCCATTGGATGCCGCGCCGCGGATATTGCCCTTCGTCAGGGTGAAATCCGTGCCCGGAATGAAGGTGCCGGGGAAGGCGAAAACGGTCTTGAGGCCGGTGCGCGCATTGGGGGCACCGCACACGACATCAATCAGTTCGCCCGTTCCGGCATCGACCTTGCACACCCGCAGCTTATCGGCATTGGGGTGCTTGTCGGCCGAAACCACATGGCCGACCACGAAGGATTGGAGCGCGGCGCCCTGATCCTCAATGCTCTCCACTTCGAGCCCGATCATGGTCAGCGCCTTGCCGATTTCATCGGGGGAGAGGCTGGTATCGAGGTGATCCTTGAGCCATTCGAGCGTGAATTTCATGAGTAGACGCTTTCCGTCGCTTCGATTTTCGGCAGGCCGCCCGAGAGGGTGAACAGCGTGCCGAGCACATTGGCAAAGCCGCGCGCATCATCAATGGCGCGGTGGGTATGCTGAATATGGCCGTACCATTCAGGCGGCACGCGCTGCATGCCCCATTTGAGGTAAGGCGCACCGCGCAGAGTGCCGGCCATGGTGTAGAGGCAGACGCCGCCGCCCCGGAAGATCTGGCGCGTCTTGTACGGTCCGCCCAGCACACGCGTGCCGGCGAACGTGGAGAGGTAATGATCCATCCACAGCCCGTCGAAAATCATCGGCGCCGCGGCGAACACGCGGAAGCCGGGGAGCGAATCCACCCAGTCGGCATAGCGCGGCATCACCGTTTCCGGCGCTTCCGGATTGGTGGTCGCCGCCGCCCAGGCGTCGGGCTGGGTCTGCCACCAGGCGAGCGTGTTCGGGTCGGGCTTCCGGTCGGGCCGGGGTGTCAGCACCGCCTCAAATTCTGAGATGACCCGCCCGGTCGCATCGCAGGCGACCGAGGCAAAGCTCAACATCGAACTGTGGAGCGGATCATGCCCATCGGATTCGATATCGGTCACGACAAAGGTCACGATCTCGTCGTCGCTCGGCGCCGGTGTGCTCATTGGGGCAGGACCTCAACCAGGCGGAACCGCTCGCAGATGAGCATCATGTCATCGGACCAGCCGCCATTGCGCTCGAAATAGGTGCGGTGGCCTGCGCGCCAGTCGGCCAGCGTCAGCAGCCCCTCGCCCTCGTCGCGCGCAAAGCGCTCGTCGATCTCGCTGAAGCGCCGATGGGTGACCTCTACCGTTTCGATCACGGCACGGTCGCGGCCCGCGCCATCGAGCACGATATCCTGCCGGCCCACCACGGGCGGTTCGGCCTTGCCCGGCTCGAAATCGCGCGCCGCGCCACAGGTGGCGGTCTTCACGCCGCCGATAACCAGCCCCAGCAGCGCGTCGGCCATGGCCGGGCTGTCGCCGAACGAGAATCGGATGGTCCTGTGGGGCTGAATGGTCACCGCGCGCCCCTTAGCTGCTCAGCCCGCCGAACAGCGTCGGCAGGTCGAGCGGCCGGAAGCCGTAATGGTCGAGCCAGCGCTTGTCGGCATCGAAGAAGGCGCGGAGGTCATTCATGCCGTATTTCAGCATGGCGAGCCGGTCGATCCCCATGCCCCAGGCAAAGCCCTGGTAGACATCGGGGTCGAGCCCGCAATTGCGCAGAACATTGGGGTGCACCATGCCGCAGCCCAGGATTTCGAGCCAATCCGTGCCTTCGCCGATCTTCACCTCGGCGCCGGAGCGGTCGCATTGCACATCGACTTCCATCGAGGGCTCGGTGAAGGGGAAAAAGCTCGGGCGGAAGCGCAGTGTGACCGCTTCAACCTCAAAGAA
Source organism: uncultured Hyphomicrobiales bacterium (assembly GCA_903828145.1). GTDB lineage: Bacteria > Pseudomonadota > Alphaproteobacteria > Rhizobiales > Devosiaceae > Devosia_A. Next base: position 55,089 of record CAIKKY010000010.1, read on the forward strand.
GGCCTTGAGGAATTCTTCCAGCACCCAGCGGAGCTGGCCGATATGGCTCTGTTTGTCGATCACCAGCCCCTCGACCTGATGAAACATCGGGGTGTGGGTCTGGTCGGAATCATGCCGATAGGTGCGGCCCGGCATCACCACGCGGATCGGCGGATCAATCGCGGGGGTGAGATAGGCCGCTTCCGGCTTTTCGTTGCTTTTCAGCATGGTGCGCACCTGTACCGGCGAGGTGTGCGTGCGCAGAACGCGCTTCACCCCATCGGGCGAGGGCGCCATGAAAAACGTATCGTGCATCTCGCGCGCCGGATGCCCCTCGGGGAAATTCAGCGCGGTGAAATTATACCAGTCGGTCTCGATATCGGGCCCTTCGGCAATGGAAAAACCCATGTCCGAGAAAATCGCGGTGATTTCGTCGATCACCTGGCTGATCGGGTGAATGCGGCCCTCGGCGGTGGCAGGCGCGCGCACCGGCAGGGTGACATCGACACGCTCGGCGGCAAGGCGGGCATCGAGCGCGGCGCGCTTCAGCACACTGGCCTTGGCCTCGATCAGCGCGGTGACCTCGGTCTTCAGCGCATTGATGGTGGCACCGGCCGTTTTGCGCTCGTCGGGGGCCATGCTCCCGAGGCTCGCGAGCAGCGCCGAGACAGAACCCTTTTTGCCGAGGGCAGCAACACGGACCGCTTCGATTGCGCCTTCATCAGCGGCGGCGGCAACGGCGGCACTGATTTCGGCCTTCAGGCTCCCGATGGTGGCGTCGAGCGACATGAACTGGTCCTCTTGGGCGGAACACGGGGCGCAGGGGGCCCCTGAAACAGAAAAGCCCCGCGCCATCCCGAAAGGGGCGGCGCAAGGCTGCTCATTGGGCCTCAGTCAGGCGAGGCAGATCAGGCCGAGACGCGCTCATGCGTTGTCGTCTCGATCGCACCGAGATAGCCGAGGGCCTTCTTGGCCTGGGCCACCAGCGCCGCAAACGCTGCGGGCTCGGTGATGGCGAGATCGGACAGCACCTTGCGGTCAACGGCAACCTCGGCCTTGCTGAGGCCGTCGATAAATCGACCATAGGTCAGGCCATGCTCACGCACGGCGGCGTTGATGCGCTGGATCCACAGCGCGCGGAAGTTGCGCTTCTTGGCGCGACGATCGCGATACGCGTATTGACCGGCCTTATCGACAGCGGCCTTGGCAGTGCGGATGGTGTTCTTGCGGCGACCGTAAAAACCGGAAGCGGCCTTAAGCACCTTCTTGTGACGGGCGTGGGCGGTAACGCCTCTTTTAACGCGGGACATCGGGCGGCTCCTTAACGGTTATACGGCATGTACCACTTGACCAGGCTCTCATCGCCCTTCTTCAGCACTTTCGTGCCGCGATGGGAGCGGATGTAGTCGGCGTTGTGGCTGAGGAGACGGTGACGCTTGCCCGCGACACCGGCCTTGACGCGGCCGGATGCGGTCATCTTGAAGCGCTTTTTGGCGCCCGACTTAGTCTTCATCTTTGGCATTTTGCGTTTCCTTAGAGGTGGCCCGAAGGCCTGCATTCTGGGCTGCCACGGCATGCCTTTCGGCCGGGCGGCCCGGTGGAAGCCGGGTGTATAGGTGAAAGGGGCTGGCCATGCAAGGGCCCCAGCCGGGATTCTCTGCGCCGGATCAGCGCGGGATTTCGCCCGCCAGAAGGCCCAGATCATCGATAAGCTGCATGGCCTCGGTGCGGCTGAGGCTGTGTGCCACGGCCCGGTCCGCCGCCATCACGCGCTGCGCCGCCTGGGGCAGCAGCGCCCGTGCGGCCTCAGTCAGATACAGCCCCTGCGCCCGGCCCTTGCCGAGGCTCTTCCTCGAAATGAGCCGGTCTTTTTCAAGCCCCGCCAATGTCCGCGCGACGCCCGGCTGCTCGACATCCAGCCGCTCGGCGAGGTGGGCCTGGGTAATGCCCTCGTTACCGGCAATTTCGGTGAGCGCGGCAAACTGCGCCGGTTGCAGCCCAAGGGGGGCCAGCGCATCGCGCAGCGCAGCATTAAGTCGCCGCGACAGTTGCGCCACGGCATGAAACAGCGTTTCACGATGGTCAAACATTGGCCCCACCCCCTCAGTGCAGTCTAGTACACTATTGCCGACCAGGGCAGTCCCGCCCGGCATTCGGCCGCTTGATCGGCAATCACCTGTCGCTCGCTGACCCGGAGCAGATCAGAGACGATGTTTGTCGCATTGCCGGGATCAACCAGCGCGCGGGTGAGGAAGCTCTTTTCGAAAAAGCCAAGAACATGCCAGACATTTTCGGCCAATTGTCCGCGTGGCTCGCCTTTCAGCGCCGCCGTCACGGCCAGTTCCAGATAGAAGGACGGTAGATCGAAGCCCTTCTGGTCGCGCCAGAGCTTGATCAGACGCACTTCCTCGGCACGCCCGGATGCGATGGCGAGTTCAATATGCCGGTTGAGGTCGGTAAAGACGCTGGCATCGAGACGGCGACAATACAGTTCCACCGCGCCGCCCGGCCGCGTCGGCAGGCGAATGGGCGTGATATCCACCGGCACGCCATTGATCAGCGCCCCAATGCCGACTTCGCCGCGCATGGAATTGTGCCCGGCATTCCACAGGGCCTCGTGGAGCGATTCATAGATCTGCGCCAGGGTGTAGGGCGTGTCGGGCGATAGGGCGACGACGAAATCGATGGCTGATCCCGACCGGTTGGCCATACCCTTTTCGAACGCGCCCCCGGTGTCGACCGAAATCAGGTGACGCCCAGCCCATTGGCGGCAGAGGGCCTCAACCGTCGCGGCCAGGTCGCGGCGGATCGGTGCGCCGGCTGAGGCATCAACCGCCTCCCGCGACAGGATCGACCTGAGGTATTCCGATGGAGACAAGCTTTCACCACCATAAAGAGCACGAAGCCCCCTTTAGAGAGCTTTGCCGGGTGGGGGCAGGCGTAAAAACGCTCAGACCGCTGTTACAAAAGCCAGAGGCTGGGTCCTTCGGACCTCAGGGCGTTCCCCTCGGGAGAGTGCAGCGGCCAGAGGGATCGACGGGTCAGCCCCGGGAAGCGATGAACGGTATAATTCGACGCAATGCGGCCAAGGGATATCATTGTTGACCATTCGAACGGAGAACGGACATGACCACTGCAATTCTCGGGCTCGGCAACATGGGCAAGGGCCTCGCCCAGCGCCTTGCCGGCAAAACCGACCTCATCCTCGGCGTGCGCGACAGCGCAGCCGCAGCCGATTTTGCCAAAACCGTGAAGGCAGATGTCGCCTCCTATCAGGATGCGGTGGCCAAGGCCGATATCGTCGTACTGGCGCTGCCCTATGATCTCGCGCTCGACGCCGCGAGGACCCTGCCGCTTGCGGGCAAGGTGGTGGTCGACATGACCAATCCGCTGAAGCCGGACTATTCAGGCATGTCGCTCGGCTTCACCACGTCGGCCGCCGAAGAAATCGCCAAGCTGGCAACCGGCGCCAAAGTGGTGAAGGCGTTCAACACGGTTTTCGCCGCGCTCTTTGCCAAGCCCGTCGCTGACACGAAAAAGGTCGCGGTGTTCATCGCGGGCGATGACGAAACGGCGGTCAACGCCGTGGCCGATCTCACGGAACAAGCCGGGTTCCTGCCCGAGCGCTGCGGTGGCCTCGATGCAGCCCGTCTGATCGAACCGGTGGGCATGCTGAACATCCGTCTCGGCTTTGGCCTCGGCAAGGGCGTCAACGTCGCCCCGGTCTGGATCGCCGTCTGATCCCTCGAGGCGCAAAATGCAAAAAGGGCGGCCCATAGCCGCCCTTTTTAGTAGGGTAAAGGAGCGGGCCCTTATTTGGGCGCCAGCACCATGACCATCTGTCGGCCTTCCGAGCGCGGTGAGGATTCCACCTTGGCTTTCGCCTCAAGCTCGTTCTGGACCTTGATCAGCAGTTCCATGCCGAGATCCTGGTGCGCCATTTCGCGCCCCCGGAACCGCAGCGTCACCTTCACGCGGTCGCCATCATCGAGAAAGCGGTGCACCGCCTTCATCTTGGTCTCGTAATCATGCGTGTCGATATTCGGACGCAGCTGGATTTCCTTGACCTCGATCACCTTCTGCTTCTTGCGCGCTTCAGCAGCCTTTTTCTGGGCGGCGTATTTGAAGCGGCCAACGTCAAGCATCTTGGCGACGGGCGGCGTGGAATTCGCGGCGATGATCACGAGGTCGAGGCCCTGCTCCTGGGCCTCGGCCAGCGCTTCACGCGTACTCACGATGCCGCGGTTCGTACCTTCGGCGTCGATCAGCTGGACATCGGGGGAGGAGATATCTTCGTTGGAAATCGGCCCATCTTTTTGGGGCGCGACAGGTCTCATGGGACGACGAATGGCAGACTATCCTTCAATTGTGCCGAAGCGGCGGGACATCGCGCCTAAAATCATGCCGCGCACCCGATAAGTCAACAGCGCCCGTCGATTTCACGGCCCGTCTGGTCAACAAATTGATCGGTGTTGCCTGATCCCCTCTCATTCCGGCACATTGGGGGGCGATTTACACGGGAGCGACCCCCATGGCGGCCACGGCCGAGACGATCACTGTGGGCGAAGGGGACGCGGCGCGCACCCTGGCGGTCCTGCGACGCAGGGGTGGCTCTCCCGGCCTCTTCTGGCTGGGCGGCTTTCGCTCCGACATGCAGGGCTCAAAAGCTGAAGCGCTCGATCAGCTCGGGGCCGAGGACGGCTGGGCCGTCACCCGCTTCGATTATTCCGGCCACGGCCAATCGGGCGGCGACTTTCTACACGGGACGATCACGCGCTGGCTCGAGGAGGCCTGCACCGTCTTTGCCACCACCAGCGGCCCGCAGATCATCGTCGGCTCATCCATGGGCGGCTGGCTGGCGCTGCTGCTCGCCAAGGCCGTGGGCGTGGCGCGCATCCGGGCTCTGGTGTTGATCGCCCCGGCTGTGGACATGACCGCAGCGCTGATGGAGCCCGGTTTTACGCACGAGCAGCGCCAGCAGCTCGCTGAAACCGGGCGGGCGCTGGTGCCGTCCGCCTATTCGCCCGAGCCCTACCCGATCACGCAGGCGCTGCTCGAGGACGGCAGGGCGCACCTGATGCTCGGCCGCGCTATCGATATCGGCTGTCCCATCGCCATCCTGCAGGGCGCGGACGACCCTGATGTCCCGAGGGCCCACGCGCTGCGTCTGGTGGAGCACCTGCTGACCGACCCGGTGAGCCTCACCCTCATTCCTGAGGGCGATCACCGGCTGAGCCGCCCGGAGGATCTGGACCTGCTCAAGCGCACGATTCGTCGTCTTGCGGCGGACTAGCGGTTCTTTTCAGCCTGCCAGATGCCTTCAAGACCCGCGCGGTAATCCGGGAATTCGAGTTCGGTCTTCAACACGCCCAACAGGCGCTTGTTCGAGACCCGCTTGTTGTCGGAATAAAAGCTGCGCGCCATAGCCGTGAGGTCGGCGGTTTCGAACGGGGTGTCGGGCGGGGCCGCAACGCCCATGAGCGATGCCGCATAGCTCACGAGATCCTGCGGCGGGGCGGGTTCATTGTCCGCGAGATTGAAGGTGCCGTCGAGCCGTGCGCGGGCAGCCAGAGCGGTGATCCGGCCGATATCGGCCACATGGATGCGGTTGAACACCTGGCCCGGCTTGATGATCCGCCGCGCCGTGCCTTCGCGCAGCTTGTCGAAGGCCGAGCGCCCGGGCCCATAAATGCCAGCCAGCCGCTCAATGAACAGCGGGAGCCCCCGGCTCTTGGCATAGTCGCGCCAGTCCTGTTCGGCGTCAACGCGCTGGCGCGAGCGCAGATTGAGCGGCCGCGTCGGCGCATCCTCATCGATCCACGCCCCCGCGAAATCGCCGTAAACCCCGACCGTCGAAAGATAACCGATCCATTGCAGGTTCGGGGCGCGGTCAAGATCGGCGCGGTGCAGAACCAGCGCCGGGTCACCCTCGCCCTCGGGCGGAATGGACAGCAGCAGGTGGGTCGCCTCGGTCAGGTCGCCAACGAGCGTGGCACCGGGCGAGTGCCCGTCGAACAGATGGAGCGCCATGCCCGACTCGGCGAATTCCTCGGCCCGGTCGGCGCTGCGGGTGGTGCCCGCGACATGCAGCGGTGTTTCGCCAAGCTGGTGCAGGGCCTCGACTGTCGCGAGAGCCGAATAGCCCATGCCAAAGACGAACAGACGCATCACACCACTCCCAGCCATTCCGCCCGCACGCTGGCGTCGGTTTCGTCTCTTTCAAACGTGAGCGCCAGCGCTTTGGACCTGTCGTCCGGGGCAAGCCGTCGCACCGCCCACACGGCGGCGCCCCGCACCAGCGCCGATGCATCGGTGAGCCGCGCTTCGGCCAGGGGCAAAAGCGCGGGATCAGCCGAATTGCCGATGGCGATCAACACATTGCGGATGAACCGCGCGTGGCCGATGCGCTTGACCGGCGAACCCGAAAACAGGGCCCGAAACCCGGCATCGTCCAACTGCACCAGCGCGGACAGCGCCGGAGCCTCGAGATCGGCCCGGGCCGTGAGCCGCGCATCGCGCGTGGTCTGGGCGAACTTGTTCCACGGGCACACGGCAAGGCAATCGTCGCAGCCGTAAATCCGGTTGCCCATCGGTACCCGGAACTCGCGTGGAACCGGACCTTTGTGTTCGATGCTGAAATAGGAGAGGCACCGCCCTGCATCGAGCTGGAACGGGGCCGGAAAGGCCTGGGTGGGGCAGATGTCGAGACAGCGGCGGCAGGTGCCGCAGTTTTCGCTTGAGGGCTCGTGCGGCGGCAGGTTCGCCGTCGTATAAATTGCGCCGAGGAACAGCCATGAGCCGAAGTCGCGCGAGACGAGCACCGTATGCTTGCCCTGCCAGCCGAGACCGGCAGCTTCAGCCAGCGGCTTTTCCATCACTGGCGCGGTATCGACGAAGACCTTCACATCCGCGCCGCTGCGCCGCGCGAGGAGCCCGGCCAGCTCTTTGAGCCGTCCTTTGATGATCTCGTGGTAATCGCGGTTGCGGGCATAGACCGAAATCGTGCCGCGGTCTTTCAGCGCCAGCCCCGCCAGCGGATCGCTGTCGGGTCCGTAATTCACGCCTAAAAGGATGATGCTTTTGACCTCTGGCCACAGCCCGGTCGGCGACGCCCGGCGCTCGGGCGTTTCGGCCATCCAGTCCATGCTGGCATGGTAGCCTTTTTCAAGCGCCAGATGCAGCTTTTCCGGCAGGTCGGGCCGCGCATCGGCACGGGCAATGCCAAAGGCATCGAACCCGAGGCTTCGGGCCCGCGCTTCGAGTTCGGCAATGAGATCTGCAGTCTCGGTCACGCGCTCCATATGGGCTGTTCCCGACCCGTCCTGCAAGCCGGGCGCCGCTCAGAAATCGAGATCGGCATAACCTGCGGCGGCGGGCATGCCCACCACCCGATCATTGAGGAGCGCGCGGAAGGCGGGCCGCGACTTGATCCGCGCATACCAGTTGCGGGTCTCCGGCGCTTTTTCCCACAAAACGTCGCCCATGTAATCGAGGCTCGACAGATGCGCCGCGAGCCCGAAATCGGCGAGCGTCATCACATCCCCGCCCACCCAGTGCCGGGTGGCGAACAGCCACTCGAAATAGCTCAGATGTTCGCTGAGATTGGCTTTGGCCACGCGCAGCACCGAGGGGTCCGGCGAGCCGCCCTGATCGCGCTTCACGATCTTTTCTTCGAGGATGTAGCGGGTCACCTCATCATTGAGCTTGATGAGCACCCATTCCAGCAAGCGCCACATTTCGGCCCTGAGCGCCGGCTTTTCGGGGATCAGCCCGCCCGCCTTCGGTCTGTACCGGTCTTCGATGGCATGGAGCACGGCCAGCGACCCGACTACGGGTGGCTCCCCGCCCTCGATCAAAATAGGCACTGTGGCCGCCGGATTGATTTCAAGCAGATGCGCATCGCGCGTCCAGGGCCGGATATCCTCCAGCTCCAGGGCCACGCCATATTCCGCAAACATCAGCCGCACGAGGCGGCTTTGCGGGTCCAGTTTATGGTGCAACAGGCGCGGCATGGGCCCCCAAACGCATGGCGATGCGGAACAAATCGGTCTAGAAGCGGGCACAGACAGCCCTGAGGGGTGATTGGTAGGAGATGAGATGAGCGCCGATCAAGGTCTTTTTGTGCCGGGGCTTCTGGGGCTGGTTGAAGGCATCACCGAATTTCTGCCGGTGTCGTCAACCGCGCACATTCTGCTCGTCGGTCATTTCCTCGGATTCGAGAGTCCCGGGCGGCTGTTTGAAGTCGTCATCCAGATGGGGGCCATCCTCGCCATCATCGCGGTTTATGCCCAAAGGCTCCTGGGCATTCTTCTCGATGTGCTGCGCGGCAAGTCTGGCGCGCTGCGCTTTGCGCTGGGCGTCGTTATTGCCTGCCTGCCAGCCGGCATCGCCGGGGTGCTGCTGCACGATATCATCAAGTCCGTGTTCTACGAATCCCCCGTGGTCTATTGCGTCATGCTGATCCTCGGCGGCGTGATCCTGCTCTATGTCGACCAGCTCAAGCTCGTGGTGCGGCACACCGACATCTACCGCTACCCGCCGCTGCTCTGCCTGTTTATCGGCCTGTTCCAGATGCTGGCGCTGGTGCCCGGGGTCTCGCGGTCGGGTGCGACCATTGTCGGCTCGATGCTGATGGGGACCGACAAGCGCTCCGCGGCCGAATTCAGCTTCTTCATGGCCATGCCGTTAATGGGGGCGGCCACGGCCTATGACCTGTGGAAGTCCAAGGACCTTATCACCGCCGATCTCTCGGTGGCGGTCATGGTCGGCTTCCTCGTGGCCTTCATCACGGCGTTTTTCGTCGTGCGCTTCATGCTCGATTTCATCTCGCGACACGGGTTCTCGCTCTTTGCCTATTGGCGTATTTTCGTCGGCGCCATCGGGCTGTGGGGCGTGCTGCTGTTCGGCTGACGCTTCCCCCGTGACAAAGCCGGGGCGGTCCAGCATTATGGACCGGTCCCTGCACCCTTTGAGGAGACGCTCGTGGGCGATCAGCCGGACATTGCCGCCTATCTTGAGCGCGTGGGCTATGCCGGGTCGCTGGCCCCGACTCCTGAGACTCTGGCTGCGCTGGTTGCTGCGCAACTGGGCAGCATTCCCTTTGAAACACTCGATGGTCTGACGGGCGCGCCCCCGCGCGCTGATCTCGCCAATCTTCAGCAGAAACTGCTCTATGATCGGCGCGGCGGCTCGGGTATCGAACTCAACCTCCTGTGCGGCGCCATGCTGGCCGATCTCGATTTCCAGGTGGCGCAGCATTGGGCCGAGGTGCTGTTTAACGGCGAGGACGAATCCTGTCCGACGTTGCGGCACCGGGTGCTCACCGTAGCCGTCGTCGGGGTTGGCTTTCTGGTCGATGTCGGGTTCGGGTCGCTGTCGCCCACCGTGCCGCTGCGGCTCCGGGCCGGGCTCGACCAGCAGACCCCGCAGGGCCGCTACCGGCTCGTCGGCGGCGATCCGTCCTTCACGCTCGAACGCGAGCGGAACGGGGCGTGGACGCCGCTCTATCGCTTCACACCCGGACAACCGGCCGAACCGCCCACCGCGGAAGATCTGGCGCTCGCGCCCGGTCTCCATGTCGCCAAAACCGACAGGGCCGGTGTGCGCTTCTCGATTCAGGGGACCACCCTTTCCCTCGAGGAGCCCGGCGGCGCGCGGCGCACTGAACGCCTCTCCGATCTCGCCAGTCTCAAGGATGCGCTCCGCACCCGGTTCGGCATCGGGCTACCGCCCGACGAAACGCTCGATAAGGCGCTCGTACCGCTCTTTGGCTAGAGCGGCCGCCATCAGAACGCCGAGGGCTGGACAACCGGCCCCGGACCCGGAACAACCCCGCTGAACGCACTGAGGGCACGCGATGATTACGGTTTTTGGCTCCACCAATCTCGATCTCATTGGCACGGTGAGCCGCATTCCGCGCCCGGGTGAAACTGTGCCCGGCGGACGTTTCGCCATGGCGGCAGGCGGCAAGGGGGCCAATCAGGCCTTGGCCGCCCGGCGCGCTGGCGCAACGGTCCGCATGGTGGCCGCTGCCGGATCAGACAGTTTTGCCGACGAGGCGCTCAGGCTCCTCATAGCCGATGGTGTTGATCTGTCGGCGGTACGCCGCACCGATGGGGCCACCGGCATCGCCATGATCTTCGTTGAACCCTCGGGGGAAAACGTCATTGCGATTTTGCCCGGTGCCAATGGCACCATGAGTCCCGCGGATGCCGATAGCGCGCTCTCTGCGCTGAAATCGGGCGACATCCTGATGCTCCAGCAGGAAATCCCGCAGGAGGCGACGCGGCGCGCGCTGGAATTGGCGCGGGCACAGGGCGCCACCTCGATTCTCAACACGGCACCCTTCCTCGACAGCACGGCGTCGGTGGCCGATCTTGCCTCCATCCTTGTTGCCAACGAGACCGAATTCGAATTGCTCACGGGCGCGGGGCTCGACCGGCTCGATGCCGCCATGGCCGAGCGCACCGCGCGGACCGGCCAGACAATCATCGTCACGCTGGGCGCCGAGGGCGCGCGGGCCACAAGCCCCGCCGGCCGCTTCGCCGTGCCCTCGATGGCGATCAAGCCTGTCGATACCACCGGCGCTGGCGACACGTTCTGCGGCTATCTGGCGGCTGGCCTCGACGCCGGGCTCGATCTTGAAAGCGCCATGCGGCGGGCGGTGACGGCGGGCGCGCTGGCCTGTCTGACGCCCGGGGCGCAGCCCTCGGTGCCCTACGTCCCGGATGTGGCCAGGTCGCTCGGCTGATCGTCAGCGGCGGACCAGCATGGGTTCGAGGTGATCCTCAAACAGCAACCCCGGCCTGGCGCCCATCGCCTCAGGAAACAGCGCCTCGGCCTTGAGTGAAATCCGCAGGAATTCGGCGAGGCCCTCCCCGGCATCGGGGGCGGCAAAACGATAGTGACCCGCCTCGATGCGGCGCAGCAGCGCTTCTTTCGAGCGGATCATCTTCTCGGTCACGCCTGGGCCGTTGCTCATCGAGCGGGTGAGCTTCACATAATCGTGCAGCGGCGTGCCGAGCCAGCCGATCCGGTCGGCCCGTTCCCACAGGCGCATCAGCAATTCGAGGTCGGTCATGTTGGTGATTTCGAGATCATAGCGCGCGTCGGTCGCCTCGCGATCCCACACGATCATCGAATCCATCGACAGGCTGACGAACTTGTAGCCGCCGGGCGTCAGGATGCGGTCTGGTCCGCGCCCGACATAGCGCAGATGCGCAAAGCTGTCGTCCATGACATCGAGAGCGGTGGCGACGATGGGCGCTTCGGCCAGCATGGTCTCGGCGCGGGCCAGTTTTTCGGGCTTCATCCGGTCATCGGCGTCGAGAATGGCGACATAGCGGGTGCCCATGGCGTCGAGCGCCAGGTTGCGCGCGCGCGAGGCCCCGGCTCCGGTCATGCCGGTCGATAAAAAGCGCAGGCGCGGGTCAGCACGGCCTGCACGCCCCAGGATGGTTTCATAATCCTGCTGGTCGTCAGCCACGACCCAGATTTCCCACGCCGGGCTCGTTTGCCGCAGCACGCTGTCAACGGCGCCGAGGATGAGCGTTTCGGCCCGGAAAGCGGGGATAACGATACCGGTTATGGCTTGGGGCACTTCGCACTCCCGGCGGGGTTCGGGGCGGGCTTGAACCGCCCGGATCACCACCCATATCACACTCCATAGCCGGTGCCACTCGACGACGGGCCGGCTTCACGCGACGTTGCTTTCAAAGGACGATGGATATGTCACGCGTTTCGGTGTTTTCCGCGCCCTTCCTTCTCGGTTTTGATACCGTGGAGGAGCGGATTGACCGACTGGCCAAGGGTGCCGACGGCTACCCACCCTACAACATCGAGCGGACACTCGATGCCGAGGGGGCCGAACATTTCGTGATTTCCATCGCCGTGGCCGGGTTTGGGTCCGATGACCTCGACGTGACCACCGAGGACAACCAGCTCGTCGTGCGCGGGCGTCAGAAAGAGGACCCCGAGCGCGAGTACCTGCACCGCGGCATTGCCGCGCGGCAGTTCCAGAGGGTTTTCCTTCTGGCCGATGCGATGCTGGTCCATGATGCGGTGCTGCGGAACGGCATGCTCACGATAACGGTTATCCGTCCGAAGGCCGAAAAGATTGCACGTCGCATCGATATCCGTTCTGCCTAGAAAGGGGAACACGAATGCAGTTCAATTCTGAGACGAAGGTTGACAGCCCCCTGCGGCACCTGACTGAACAGCAGTTCATGGCACTGGGCGGCGACGCCGTGGTCTATGTGCGGCCGATCAAGGGCCGGGCCCTCGGTCAGATCATCACCACCGGCGAATTTGCGCCCGACGAGGATTTTCACCTCGTGGTTTCGGCAGATGGGTCACCGCTGATGGTGGCTGATACTGAAGAGGCCGTCACCGAATGGCTCGCCGGTCAGGACCTGGGCATTGTGACCCTGCACTAGGGCCGCTCAGGCGGCCACAGACGTGGGCAGGGGCTGCATCAGCACCGAATAGAGCGTCGCCGAACTCTCGGCGGCGCGCAGGCCATCAACCGTGTCGTCATTGCGCAGGAGGCGCGCCACGCGGGCGAGCGCCTTGAGATGATCGGCCCCCGCACCCGGCGGGGCGAGCAGCATCATCACCAGATCAACAGGCTGATCGTCCACCGCATCGAAATCGACCGGTGGCTCAACCCGGGCAAACACCGCGATAACGCGATCCAGCCCGGCGACCTTGCCATGCGGAATGGCAATGCCATCGCCGAGCCCGGTGGACCCCAGCTCTTCACGATCAAGGATGGCCGTCAGAATTTGGTCGGACGGCAGGCCAGAGGCCGCTGCAGCAACATGGGCCAGCCGGTTCAGAATCTCGGCCTTGCCGGTTGAATCGGTGCACACCAGCACGCAATCCGGGGCGAGGATATCGGCGAGTTCCATAGGTATTCCCGTGGTCATTGACGGAAGGTGGACCGCGAACCGGAGCCTCAAGCGGACTTGAGTGACGGGTCAATCCAACCAATGTTCCCGTCGGCGCGGCGGTAGACCACATTAAGCCCGCCATGTCCAGCATGCCGGAAAACCACTACTTCGGCCTCGGTCAGATCGAGCTGCATCACGGCTTCGCCAACCGACATCTGCCTGAGGCTGGCCGGGCTTTCGGCGATCACCGGCGGTGCATAATCCTCGTGCAGCTCCTCGTCGTCCTCCGGGGCCTGCAGCACATAGGCGATGGCATCGCTCTCGGCACCTATGACCGCGCCGCGCCTGTGGCTGCGCAGCTTGCGGTTATAGCGCCTGAGTCGTTTCTCAATGGCGTTGACCATCTGCTCATAGGACAGGGTGGGGTCGGTGCCACTGCCATTGCCTTCGAGCACAACCCCGGTATCGAGGTGCACAATCGCGTGAGCGGCATAGCCGAACCCTTCAGGCGAAAGCGTCATGTGTCCTGAATAATTGCCATCAAAATACTTCTTCACCATCTCATCGAAATGGCCTTCGGCGCGGGTCCGAAGGGACTCGCCGATATCCATGTTCTTTCCGGAAACGCGCAGGGTCATCGAGGCTAGACTCCTCTTCTCGGTGCACGGGCGTGCCACCTCCTTCACATGGTGGTGGACACCACCAGAATCTAGTCCGCGCCCAAAGGCTGCGGCAACACGACAGTCCGGGCGTATTGGTGCTTTGTGAGGATGACAGGCGTGCAGCACGGGCGTAGAGTCCCCGCCGTTCCGAACACTCAGACTGGTCCTGCACCCTGATGGGCTGGCGTGATCTCGCGCTTCTGGCGGCGACGGATCACCGATGAGGGAATATTCATACCCTCGCGGTACTTGGCCACGGTGCGCCGGGCAATCTCGACCCCGGTTTCCCGGACCAGAACCTCGGCAAGTGTATCGTCTGAGAGAATCGCGTCGGGGGCTTCGGCGTCGATCAGCTGCCGGATGCGATGGCGCACCGACTCAGCGGAATGATCGGCCTCCCCGCTCGATGACGCGAGCGCGGTCGTGAAGAAATACTTCATGTCGAACACGCCGCGCGGCGTCATCATGTACTTATTGGCCGTCACGCGGCTGACGGTCGATTCATGCAATTCGATCGCATCGGCCACCATGCGCAGCGTCATCGGCCGCAGATGGGCCACGCCCTGCTCGAGAAACCCGCCCTGCTGCTTCACGATTTCAGCCGAAACCTTGAGCAGCGTCTGCGCGCGCTGGTCGAGGCTCTTGATGAGCCAGGTCGCGGTGGCAAGGCATTCCGACATGAAGGCTTTTTCCGCCGGATCGCGCGTCTGGCGCGTCACGCTTGTGTAATAGCTGCGGTTGACGAGGAGGCGCGGCAGCACCTCGGTATTCAGTTCCACCTGCCAGGCGCCATCAGGCCCCGGCCGTACGAACACATCGGGCACCACCGCTTCCACCGGCCCGACAGCAAAGCCATTGCCGGGGCGGGGCTCCAGCGTGCGCAGCTCCGCCAGCATGTCAGCGAGATCCTCGCGGTCGCAGCCCACCACGCGGCAGAGCGCGGTAAAATCATGCGCCGCGACCAGATCGAGATGATCGAGCAGCTTTGCCATCATCGGATCGAAGCGGTCACGGTCCTGCAATTGCAGCATCAGGCATTCGCGCACGTCGCGGGCAAAGAGCCCCGGCGGATCCAGCGTCTGGAGCAGCGCCAGCACCCGCTCTACCGCCTCAAGGCTTGTACCCAGCTGCGCCGCGATCTCGGCGGGGTCCACCCCGAGATAGCCGGAATCGGTCAGCTCATCGGCGAGAAATCGCGCGATCACCCGGTCGCGCGGGTCATCGAGGAGATAGGCCGCCTGGGTTTCCACATGCTCGGCAAGAGAGGGTCGCGACGCGACATAGGCCTCAAGGTCTGGCGCGTCTTCACCGCCCTGTGCGGTATTGCGCTCATAGCTCGAAAGCGCATCGCCCCGGTCGGCCCCGGATTGCTCGGGGAAGACGTTTTCAACCTCGGTATCATAGCTTTCCGCAATCGATTCCGCGGATTGTTCGCGCTCGGAAAAGCTCACCGTGTCCTCGGACACATCGGGGCTGGCGGCTGGCTCCACGGGGCCCGCATCATCGCCCGGCTCGCCGCCATCTTCGCGCTCGAGCAGCGGATTGCGCAGCATTTCCACGTCGATGAAGGCGCTGAGTTCGAGATGGCTGAGCTGCAGCAGCTTGATGGATTGCATCAGCTGCGGGGTGAGGGTTAGCCCCAGCCCCTGCTTCACCTCCAGCCGAGGCGACAGGGCCATCGATCTCTCTCCATGAGCGGCAGACCGAGGCAATGTGCCTGCTTTCAGCCCGCCGGGCAAGGAAGCAACGCAAAAAGCGTGCCACAATCAACTACACAGTAAAGCTGTCTCCCAGATAGACGCGCCGCGCTTCTGGATCGGCGATGATGGTTTCGGGCTTGCCCTGCAGCATCACCCGGCCATCGTGGATCAGGTAGGCCCGGTCCACCAGCGACAGGGTTTCCCGCACTGCATGGTCGGTGATCAGCACACCAATGCCGCGCTCGGTCAGGTGCCGCACCAGACCTTTGACTTCGTTGACGGCAATTGGATCGACACCGGCAAACGGCTCATCGAGCAGGATGAAAGCCGGATCGGCGGCCACCGCCCGCGCAATTTCGAGCCGTCGGCGTTCGCCGCCCGAAAGCGCCATCGCGCTGGATTTTGCGAGATGCCCGATGGAGAATTCGTCAAGCAGCGCCGCCGCCCGCTTGCGTCGCGCGGCCTGACCGGCCACATGGCCTTCCAGGATCGCCAGCACATTGTCCACAACGCTGAGGCCCCTGAAAATCGAGGGCTCCTGCGGCAGATAGCCCAGGCCCAGGCGCCCGCGCTGGAACAGCGGCAGATGCGTGACGGGCAGCCCATCGAGCAGGATTTCACCGGCATCGGGGGGCACAAGGCCCATGATCATGGTGAATACAGTGGTCTTGCCCGCACCATTGGGGCCCAATAGCCCCACGGCTTCGCCGCGCCGCAAGGCAAGGCTCACGTCTTCCACCACCACGCGCTTGCCAAACGCCTTGCGGAGGCCGTGGGCCACAAGCCAGCCCGTCTGGTCAATGCCGCCCTGGGCGGGAGTGCGGTGCTGTGCGGTCATTTGGGGGTAAATACGCCGGACACCCGGCCTCCCTTGCCCGAAGAGAAGGTCGAGCTTTTCTGGCCGAGGTCAATCAGCAGCTCGGGCCCGTTCATCGTGCCCTGGGCATTGATCACCTGCACATTACCCGACAGCCGGATTTGCTGGCTGGCTGGATCAAAATCTGCCGTATCGCCCGAGGCCTTCTGCCCGCTGGTATTCACGTGAACCCGCCCGGTGGCCACCATGCGGTCCACATCGCCCCCGCCGCCTGCGGCGTAATAGACCACAACCTTTTCGGCGGTCAGCGTCAGGTCGCCCCGGGTCACCACCACATTGCCAACAAATGTGGCCGTACCGGCATCTTCGGCAATGGAAAACTGGTCAGCCGTGATCTTCACCGGGGTGGCTGCCGCGACCGGCAGCACAAGCCCGACCATAAAGAGCAGCGCCATAAGCCAGGCCTTCACTGAGCCGTCTCCTGTTGCGTCTCGCCCGGGGTCATCGGCAGGGTCACCTCGACACCGGTAAAAGTGTACTGCCCGGTATGCGTATCATACTGCCCCGAACGCGCCAAAAGCGTGGCGCCATCGGCAAAGCGCAGCGCAAGAGCACCTGTCCGGTAGAGCCCCGCCCCAAGATCGGCGTCGATGGGACCAATGGTCCCCACCATGCCATCGGAGCCGACAAGCGCTGTCTCCTCCGGCAGGGTCAGGTATTGGGCGGCGAGGCGCAGGGTTCCGGTCGGCGACGTGAGCGTGAGAAGCGGCGCCTGATTGGGGGGCGCGCGCACCAGTCGCGCGGCACGCAAATCGATCGTATCGGCCGCCTTGGCCGAAATCCGCGCCTCGCGGGCCGAAGCCTCGTAGACTGAGCCATCGTCGCCCGTCACCGACAGGCGCGGCGCCTCGACCATCAACTGGTCGCGGTCGATGCTGATCGACGCGACGCTCAGCTGCTGGCCGATCATGCCCAGACCCAGAACGGCGAGCAGATAGACCAGCACCGCAGCCGCGAGCGCGGGCACCACCACGCGCAGCGTCCCGACCAACCGGTTGCGCAGCAGCAGCCGCGCATAGATGGATTGCCGGGGCGCGTCGGCCACGCTCATCAGCTATGGGCGAAAATATCGGCCTCGTCCCAACCCTGAAGGTCGAGATCGATCCGGTGCTGCAGGAAATCCATGCAGGCCCGCGCCAGCGCCTGTCGGCCCTCGCGCTGCAGCATGCGGTCGAGGTGCCGTTTCAGGTCGTGCAGATAGAGCACATCCGAGGCCGCATAATCGAGCTGGGCATCGGTGATCTTGTCCGCCCCCCAATCCGACGATTGCTGCTGCTTGGAGAGATCAACGTTGAGCAGCTCCTTCACAAGGTCCTTGAGCCCGTGCCGGTCGGTATAGGTGCGCGCCAGACGGCTGGCGATCTTGGTGCAATAGACCGGCCCGGTGATGACCCCGAAGCGGTGCTTCAGCACGGCCATGTCGAAGCGGGCGTAATGGAAGATCTTGGTCACGCCGGGGTCGGCCAACAGCTTTTTCAGGTTGGGTGCGTCGGTGAGATCCTTGGGGATCTGGACCACGTCGGCGCTGCCGTCGCCGGGCGAGAGCTGCACCACGCACAGCCGGTCGCGGCGGGGGTCGAGCCCCATGGTTTCGGTATCGATGGCGACCTCGCGCGTGTAGCGGCTCAGGTCGGGCAGGTCGCCCCGGTGCAGTCTCGTGGCCATGTCAGATTTCCAATTACACAGACTTTGCTGATGCCACAGCAGAAACGCGTTGGAAAGACCATGCCACTTTGGATACATCTCCAACCCGAACCGGATTCGGCGTGGGGGCCATGGACGTTCTCGGACAGGTCAGGGATCGCGTAAGCGGTCTATCGCGTGCAAATAAACGTTTTTTGATGATCGCGTTCGACGTGATCGCGCTGCTTTGTGTGCTTTGGCTCAGCTTTTTTGTGCGCCTGGGCGGCAGTTTCACCCCCAATGGGCAGCACGTTCTGCTCATGCTGCTGGCGCCGGTGCTGGCCATTCCGGTGTTCGTGCGGCACGGTCTTTATCGCGCCGTCATCCGCTATCTGCCCGACAGGGCCCTGTTCACAATTATCCAGGCCATGCTGCTCGCCACGCTCTTGTGGGTGGCGGCGCTGTTTCTGGCCGAAGCGACACGGTGGGCGGTCTTCCCGCGAACCGTGCCGTTTTTCTACTTTTCCTTCGGCACCGTGGTTATTGCCGGGTCGCGCTTCCTCGCCAAGTCGCTGCTCTGGCTGCCGGAGCGGCAGGTGGGTCGCTCGGGCGGGGTGGTGATCTATGGCGCCGGGCAAGCCGGCACGCAACTGGCCGGCGCGTTGAGTGGCCAGGGTGGCGCCTATGTCGCCGGCTTCCTTGATGATGATCCGAGCCTCTGGGGCCGCGACATGATGGGCGTGCGGGTGTTTCCGCCCGACCAGTTGCCCGAGCTCGTGAAAAATCGCGGTGTGGCCGAAGTGATCGTCACGCTTGATTCGGCTGATCGCACCCGCCGCGCCGATGTGATTTCACGGCTGGGCAATCTCGGCGTGAAAATCCGGGCGCTACCGGCCATCGCGGACATCGCCTCGGGCAAATATATCGTCAATCAGCTGCGCGAGATCGACATCGACGATCTGCTGGGCCGCTCGTCTGTCCCGGCAGATCCGGCGCTGATTGCCAGCCTGTTGGAAAACAAAGTCGTGCTCGTGACCGGGGCGGGCGGCTCCATCGGGTCCGAACTCTGCCGCCACATCGTGCGCTGGAAGCCGCAGCGGCTCGTGCTGTTCGAAGCCAATGAATATGCGCTGTACGAACTTGAGCGCCGCCTGCGGCCGCTCAGCGACGTGCCGCTTGTGCCCGTGCTGGGCTCGGTAGCCGATGCTGCCCTCGTGCGCCGCACGCTGGCCAATCTGACCCCCGACGTGATTTTCCACGCCGCGGCGCACAAGCATGTGCCGCTGGTTGAAATGAACCCCATTGAGGGGGTGCGCAACAATGTGTTCGGCACCCGCATCCTCACCGAAGCCGCCTGCAAGGCCGGTGTCGGGCGGCTGGTGCTCATTTCCACAGACAAGGCTGTGCGCCCCAGTTCGGTGATGGGCGCCACCAAGCGCTGGGCCGAACTGATCGTGCGCTATTTCGCCGAGGCCAGCGGGCCCGATCAGCGCTTCTGCGCTGTGCGCTTTGGCAATGTGCTGGGCTCCTACGGCTCGGTTGTGCCGCTGTTTCGCGAGCAGATCACTGCCGGTGGTCCGGTGACGCTCACCGATTCGCGCATGACGCGCTATTTCATGTCGATCCACGAGGCCGCCGAGCTGATCCTGCAGGCGGGGGCCCTCAGCGAAGGTGGCGACATTTTCCTGCTGGATATGGGCGAACAGGTCCGCATTCGCGACCTGGCTGAGAACATGATCCGCCTCGCCGGGCTCAGCGTGCGCAGCGCCGAAGAGCCCGACGGCGATATCGCCATTGTCGAAACCGGCACCCGCCCCGGCGAAAAGCTGACCGAGGAACTGTTTTACGATCCGGCCCATGCCCGGCCCACGGTACAGCCGCGGATTTTCCGCTCGCCCTCAGCGGCGCGACGGCCCGATGACCTGATTCCGGCTCTCGATGAGCTTGTCACAGCGGTAGAGGCCGAAGACGAAGCCGCGCTGCGCCGCGTGCTGTTCGCCTACGTAGCCGAATAGGTCGGCCGAACGGCGGCAGGCCGCAGTCTGGTGATTGCGCCCTTTGTCCTGTTTACGCGCGGCTCCGGCCCGCTAAAGTGTAGGAAAAAGCTGGAGGACTCATGCCGTTTTTTGATTTGAAGGGTGCCGAACTGGCCGCCTATCGCTCTACGACGCCCGAACCCAGGGATTTTGATGCCTTCTGGCAGGCGACGCTCGCCGAAGCGCGGCAACACCCGCTGGCCGCGCAGTTCACGCCCGTCGATGCCGGGCTGGCGCTGGTGGATTGCTATGATGTCACGTTCAACGGCTTTGGCGGCCACCCGATCAAGGGCTGGTATCTGAAGCCCAGGGGCGTGCAATCCGGCCTTGCGGCGGTCGTGAAGTTCATCGGCTACGGCGGTGGGCGCGGTTTTCTGCATGAGCACCTGATGTGGCCGGCGAGCGGCCGCGCACTGCTCGTTATGGATACGCGCGGGCAGGGCAGCACCTGGTCGCGCGGCGATACGCCCGATCCGTCAGCCGGCGATCCGGCACACCCGGGCTTTATGACGCGCGGCCTCGCCGCGCGGGAGAGCTACTATTATCGGCGTGTCTATACCGATGGGGTGCGCGCCATTGAGGCCGCACTGACGCGACCCGAAATCGACCCGGCGAAAATCGCCGTCGTCGGCGGCAGCCAGGGCGGCGGCATTGCCATTGCCGTGGCGGGCCTTGCCCCCGCTGTGGCAGCGGCCATGCCCGATGTGCCCTTCCTCTCGGATTTCCGCCGCGCCGTGGGCCTCGCCGCGCGAGACCCCTATGGCGAAATCGTGCGCTATCTCGCGGTGCATCGCGAAAAGATCGACCAGAGCTTCACGACGCTCGGCTATTTCGATGGCGTCAATTTCGCGCGCCGGGCCATGGCCGCCGCTTTGTTTTCCGTGGCGGAAATGGACGACATCTGCCCGCCCTCGACCGTCTACGCGGCTTTCAATGCCTGGGGCGGCACAAAGGCGATTGAGAGCTACACCTATAACAACCACGAAGGCGGGGGCCCCTATCAGGACCGTCGCCAGCTCGAGTGGCTCAGTGAAACGGGGCTTTAACGCCGCCCTTTGACGGCATGGGCCCGGGCGGAGAACCGCAGCGGGCCCGTGCCGCCTCCCGTGCGCGCCGCAACCGCGCGGCGCACCCCGGCCAACATGTCAGGCGAAAGCGCCGCGAGGATCGGGGCCAGCACCGGCGCGGTGGTGGCCATCTGCCAGTAGCTGTCAAAATCCGGGTAGTCGCGCTCAACCGTGATGACCCGGGTTTCAACTTCCATCAGCCCCGCATCGCGCCACAGGGTCGTGAGGGCTTCAAGCTCTGCTGCCTCGGGGTGGGGCGGGGGTATCGGCGGATGCCCGATCTCGGCGATGGCCGCGTTCAGCGGGTGATAGGGAAAGCCGCCCCCCAGATAGTCCCACACATAGCTTGATACGGTACCGCCTGCGCGCGTGACCCGCGCCATCTCGGCGATGCCGCGCGGCGGATCCGGCATGAAAAACACCACAAGGCCGCTTGTGGCATGATCGACGCTGCCGGTATCGAGCGGTAGCGCCATAGCATCGCCCACCTCGAACCGCGCCGCTGCCGCACCGGGCCGCTTTTTTGCATAGTCGACCTGCGGCGCTGACGGATCAACGCCGGTGATCGAGAGCGGTTTGACCCTTTCGATCAGCAATTCGGTAAAGGCCCCGCTGCCGCAGCCCACATCGATCCAGCGTTCGCCAGAGGGGGGCGCGAGCCAGGTGAGGAACGCATCGCCCACCTTGCGGCTCCACACGCCCATCATCTGCTCATAGGTTGAACCATTGCTGAACCGGATTTCCGGGTTCATGGCGCGTCTCCCTCGCTAGACCCCAATCAAGACGCCTTCCCCCGGCAGGGGTCAAGCGCTGGCAAATGGGGGCGGACGTACCGGAAAAGCGGCAGAAGCCGCACGGCCCCGCGAAAAAAACAAAGGCGCCCCGAAGGGCGCCTGTTGTCGTCGAACCCTTGGTGCCCTGGAGAAGACTCGAACTTCCACGTCTTTCGACACACGGACCTGAACCGTGCGCGTCTACCAATTCCGCCACCAGGGCAAACCGATGGGCGCCGGTTCCCTAGGGGATAGGCTGCGCACTGTCAACGCTCTTTCGCTGCCGCGATGGAATGCATGGGGGACGAGACACTGTGCGGTACTCGACAGGGGCACCCCCCCGCGTTAGAAGCGCGGCAACCCTGATATATTTCTCGCCCAACGGAGCTTTGAGCCATGGACAAATCCAAGCTGGTCACCATTTTCGGCGGCTCGGGTTTTGTGGGAACTCAAATTGTTCAGCGGCTTGCCCGCGCAGGCTACCGCGTGCGCGTTGCCGTGCGTCGGCCCGATCTCGCCGGCCATGTGAAGCCGCTCGGCGGCGTGGGTCAGGTGATGCCGATTCAGGCCAATGTCCGCAACCGCGACTCGGTTGAACGCGCCATTCGCGGGGCCGATGTCGTCATCAATCTCGTGGGCATCGGTTTTGAAAGCGGCAAGCAGCGCTTCCGCGCCGTGCACACCATGGGCGCCCGCTATATCGCCGAGGCGTCGGCCGCCTTTGGGGTGCAGCACCTCGTGCACATGTCGGCGCTGGGCGCCGATGCGCAGAGCCCGTCGATCTACGCGCGCACCAAGGCGCTTGGTGAGGCCGAAATCCTGAAGGCCTTCCCCAAGGCCGTGATCCTGCGGCCCTCGATCATCTTTGGGCAGGGCGATGGCTTCTTCAACCTCTATGGGCGTCTGGCCCGCCTGTTCCCGGTTCTGCCGGTGATCGGGGCACGCTCGCGCTTTCAGCCGATCTATGTCGGCGATGTGGCCGATGCTTTTGTGGCCGCCGCCGAGGGCAAGGTCGAGGGCGGCCGGATTTACGAGCTGGGCGGGCCCGAGACCCTGACACACCGCGACCTGGTGGCGCGCGTGCTGCACGAAACGCACCGCAGCAATCTGCTGCTGTCGCTGCCGGCGGCCGTGGGCAAGCTGATGGCCATTCCCTTCATGGCGCTGCCGTGGCCGCCGCTCGTAACCCTCGATCAGGTCGAACTGCTGGGGGCCGATAATGTGGTCTCTCCCGCAGCCAGCACCGAGGGGCGGACGATTGCCGCCTTCGGCATCGAGCCCACCGGCATGGCGGCGATCCTCCACACCTACATGTGGCGCTTCATGAAAAACGGCCAGTTCGACCGCAAGATCGCCTGACGCGCTCCCGATCACGGCTTTGAGCCCCGGAGCGATCCGGGGCTTTTTTGTGCCGCCGTGCAGCGGCATCGGCCTGCGGGCTTAGCGCTCGCCCCTCCCGCCTCGTTTGACGTGCAGGGTTAACGCGGTGATTCGGTCGCCATTTAGTCGTCGCCACCCTGCGACAGTACCAATGCCGCAGAGATTATCGATGAGACGAAAATAACCCGGGCCACAAAGTTTGACGTTAGGATATTTTTCTATCCGTCAGCGGCAAATTACGGCGCGTCGCTTTTGTAGGTACAACACCCCATGCCACTGCCTATGGCGCTGAAAGTAATCAGAAAATCCGGCGTCTCACTAATTGAGACATGATACTTGACTACTTACAACGGTAATTGTGGAGGAGAAAAAACAGGACTGCCAGAAATTGACGAGCGGCGAAAAAGTCTCCTATTACAATTTCGAATAGGGAGGCTGCTGTGGGCAAGTCGCTTAAAGCTTTGTTGGGATTGTTGTCGATGCTCGACCGTTACGTTGAGCTGATGAGTCTGCAAAAAGGCGAACGGGACGTTCTTAAACAGGTCCTTGCTGCTTCCGATCGCGACGAAGGCGTGAGCATGAGCGAGATTCTCGCCAGTTCTACCGCATCGCGCGCCTCCACCTATCGCCATGTGTCCAACCTGATTGACCGGAACCTCGTGCACGAAACCTTCGCCGATGGCGAGCGGGTTTTGGTCTCTGCCAACCGGGCCGAGGAGCTGGATCAGGCCGTGCAGGATCTGGCGCGCAAGCTGTTCTGATCTGACGGGCGCCGCACGCCCTTTCCATCCCCGTGGCGGGGCTGCTGCTGCAGCCTAGGGGCCAGCACCAGTCTGTGCTGAATGGGCGTCGCACTTTGGCCTCCAGGATCAGCTGAAGGATGACAATTATTGTCTTATTCCTCAAAAATGCTGGTTATCCCCGACTTGCTGTCACAGTATCATCCATAAGACAAATAGTGCTTGGCCATAGGCGCTGAACGCATAGCGTACACCGGTTAATGCACCGGAATGTTTACGGGGGCGGTCGTGAATAACGATAATAAAGAGCAGCGCGGGTCAGCGTTCAAATCTCGAGTGCATTGGATTGACCACGGCTTGAAGGTGCTGATTTCTACCTGCCTCTATGCGGTCGCGCTGATTGTCGGGGCCAGCCTCGATGGCGGGTCCGGGGCGCTGGTTCTGATGTCTATTGGCCTGTCGGCCGGCATCGCCATTATGCTCGGCCTGGTGTTTGGCTGGTCGTCCATCGCCGGGCTGGCGCTCGGCCAATTGCTGGCGGCGTTCTTTCTCGATGGTGGGCTTAACGCGAAAACGCTCGGCGAGGCCTTCGCGTCGGCGGCCGCCACGGCGCTCGCCATTGCCACCATCGTTGTGTTGCGTGCCGATCGGGACGATCCGCTCGACCCCGATTTTCCGGGCGTGCTGCTGTATGTGGTGGTGTTCAGTGTCGGCGAAATCGCCGCGCTCATTCTCGCCGCGCTCTTTGGGTTCACGTCCGCCGATCTGGGCGCCCTGTCGATCCGGCTCTTCGCCACGGGCTTCGGTGCCCTGGCGCTGATCCTCGTCATGAACCTGGCCTTCACCCTCGGCCTCCGCATCACCCGCCGCCGACGGTAGGGGGGCTAAGGCCGGTCGACCAGTTTCATCTCCTTGCGCGCCTCCACCAGATCAATACGAGCGCGCATGCCATGCTTCTCCATTAAGTGGAGCAGGTTGGCCCCACTCAGCAGCGTGATCGGCTTTCCCTCCGCAAAACGGTACGCGTCTGGTCCATAATCGGCGGTGGTCACAAGGATGCCTTTGATCGCGCCCTCAGCCTGCGTCGTGCCGTAGAGGTCTCGAACAGCCGAAACGTCGACGGTGCGCGTATAGCGCTTGGCCTGAATGACGATCTTTCCGCCGCTTATTGGGTCCGAGTCAAAGGCCACAGCGTCCACTCCGCCATCGGCGCTGGCTCGAGTAATTTTGACGTCGCCGCCCCGCTGGCTGAATTCCTTCTCAAAAATCTGCCGAACCAGATGCTCAAAGTCTTCCCAGGGCATTGATGCCAGATTGACACCCCCGGTTTCACCGAGATCAATTTCCATACTCTCGACGAACCGATCATCTTTTTTGTCCAGCCTGATAAGAGGCGGTACTGGGGCCAGGCCCGCGAGTGAAGAGGCTGAAACTCCATGAAGGCTTTTGAAGCAGGCCTTGGGCTCTACCGCATCCAGATTCAGGGCTTCAAACCGACTTCTGTCTGCCATTACAGATAGCAGCGTCGCTTCGGTTTCCTGCCCTGTCGCAGGGTTTATACTTCGCACTAATCCATTGAAGCATATCGCATTTATGTTGCGGGGGGTGTCGGCCTCAAACAGCTCATGGAGCGTGCGAAGGGCAACTTGATAGCAGACAGTATCGTACAACGCGGCTTGTTCGGCTTTGGGAATTTCCGTTTCGGTGAATTCGCCTGACGACGCGATGAACTTAGTGGACTTTGTAATAGGCAAAGCACTTGGTGCGGGCAGTTGGTAGTCGACAACCAGCAGGTGTCGGCCTGGCTCAAAGGACACATCAAAGTCTTTAGGGATCAAACCTGGGTAGTCCGAGGCATCCAGAACCATGCCCGCATGCTCGGTAATTGCGGCCGCATCGCCGACTTCCCAACCATGTCGAAGAGCATCGACGCGCGCTGCCGCTTCAGCCTGGTTGATTGCATGCGCCGCCGCGAGGCGATCCTGCGCCTGCTCCCACTCCTTGCGCTGGCTTTCGTAGGCGGCCAGTGCGGTGGCGAAAGCTTCCTGACCCTTCTGGTTGTCCAAATTTACTTTCCGGACACGAGCGTCGTGGGATTCCAGTTTCTGCTTCTTGCGGCCAAAAAGAGTGTCCAGAAAGCCAATCTTTGGAGGGGCGGGCAACCACTCGTCTATATGCTTATTTGGTGCAGACGCAGTGAACCTGCTGCGTTGAAATGGTACTTTTGGCTTCAAATCGTCCCACCGAACAGCGTCGTCTACCCGAAGCGTGTCGCGCAGCAGGTTCCGTAGACGGTCACGCAGTGCAGAGGCGTCGAGCGTAATTTCCTCGGCACGGGCTTTACCAGTGGTGAGGGTCGCCTTGCGCTGCTGCGCCTCATGCAAGTCGGTCCATTGCTTCACAAGGAGGTCTAGCTTGTGTTGGAGCAGGTCAATTTCAGGTGCCGATACGATCTTGTGTCGGTTCGCCGTAGTATGGGTGAGTTCAATAAAAAAGCTCAGAATCCGTGTTCCCGAGGCATTGTAGCGAGCGCTCAACTGGCCCACTTTCAGGAATGGAAGGTCTGGAAGTTCAACCCTAACTTGCATGATGCACCCGTAATTAGATACGGGTTAACACTATCATGTAGGTGGTCGGCGGCAATGCGTTTTTTGATGCACAGACGCAGTCCCCTGCGTCGCGGGCCGAGCACGTTGATATGGGCATAATCACCCGCGCCATAGCCCCACGAGCGCTCTATTGCGCCCGCTAACGGCTTATGTCCGCTTGGAGTTTTGGTGGAGCCAATCGGAATCGAACCGACGACCTCTTGAATGCCATTCAAGCGCTCTCCCAACTGAGCTATGGCCCCATCCGAAGGCGTTGCCGCCTGAACAGTTGATCCGGCATGCCGGACCCTTTGGGATTTGCGCGGGCCGTTTCCGGTCAGCGCGGGGTGCTTCTAACCACCCCACCCCCCAATGGCAACACCTTTTTCAAGGCCTGTGCCTCAGGAGGCGGAACGCGGCCCGGCAGGGCCGCGTCTAGCCGGTGAAATTGGCCTCAGCGTTCGTCGCCGCCGGCGCCAACGTCGAAGAGGTCTTCGTCCTCGTCTTCGTCTTCTTCAAGGAACACATCGGCGTCATCGTCGCCGATATCCTCCACATCCTCGACATCTTCGACATCGGGGATTTCCTCGCCTTCGGCGCCAGCCTCTTCGGCATCGGCCTCGTCGAGCGACACGATTTCGGGGGCGCCGGGTTCAACGACTTCCTCGACTTCGACTTCTTCTTCTTCCTCGTCCTCATCGCGCTCGGGAGCGGCTTTGAGTTTGGTCACGAGGGTCTGTTCAAAGAACGAGCGCGGATAAGATTTGCCGGTATAGGGCGAGACGATCGGATCCTTGTTCAGATCGTAGAACTTCTTGCCGGTTTCCGGGTCTTCGCGCTTGGTTCCGCGGTCTTGATTGGCCAATTGCTTCCTCACTAGAAACGCGGGGCCTCCCGCACTTGAAACGTCCGGTTAGGTGGAACACCGCCGCTTGTCAAACCGAAAATGGGGATCGCCCCCGCTCACGCTGTTATCAGCACGTCACCCCATGCTAACACGACGCCAACAAGGGAGCACCAGCGGATGATCATCGCGGTAGATGGACCGGCGGCCTCGGGCAAGGGCACGCTCGCGGCGGGGCTCGCGGGCTACTATCGCCTGCCGCATCTCGATACCGGGCTCCTGTACCGCGCGGTCGGTCGGGCCGCAGCGCGGTTTGACAACACGGAGGCTTTCGAGGCCGAGGCCATCCGCGCTGCGCAGCATGTCAATCTCGATGATCTCAACCCCGAAGCGCTCGGCAGCGCCGAAATCGGCGTGCTCGCCTCCCGCGTTGCGGTGATCGGCGCGGTGCGCGAGGCTCTGTTCGATCATCAGCGCCGCTTTGCGCTGAGGCCGGGCGGCGCTGTGCTCGATGGCCGCGATATCGGCACCACCATTGCACCCGATGCCGATGTGAAGCTGTTCATCGAGGCCGATAGCAGGGCGCGGATGGAGCGGCGGGCCCGCCAGCTCGAGGCGCGCGGCGTAGCCGTGGACCGGTACCAGCTCTTTCACCAGATCGAGGAACGCGACGCCCGCGACCGGCTTAACCCCAATGGCGGCTTCTTTCCGGCGGCGGATGCCCACTTGCTGGATACGACGCAGTTGGATATAGAGGCCGCACTCCGCGCTGCCGTCGCCATTGTCGACGGGGTCATGGCAACGAAGGCACCACGTTTTTAACGTGAATTCCAATCCTTCGGTCAGCTGATCCCCTCGCCATGTAGTGGGCATGGGGCCGGACAATCATCACAAGGTTTTGGCCGCACGCGTTTGCGCACCGGATCGTTGCATTGCAGCGATAGCGCGGTGGCCATTCAACACAAGCCGCCGGGCGCACTGGAGACGAATATTGGCTCAGGAAATCCTGAAAGAAGATTTTGAAGCCCTGCTCATGGACTCGTTCCTCGAGAACGAGCCGATGGAAGGCACCGTTGTTAAGGGCCGCGTCGTGGCGATCGAAAAAGATCTCGCCATCATCGACGTGGGTCTGAAGACGGAAGGGCGCATTGCGCTCAAGGAATTTGGCGCTGCTGGCCGCGATGGCACGATCCAGGTCGGGTCGGAAGTCGAAGTCTATGTCGACCGCGTGGAAAACGCGCTGGGCGAAGCCGTGCTGAGCCGCGAGAAGGCCCGCCGTGAAGAGAGCTGGGTCAAGCTCGAAGAAATGTACAACGCCAACCAGCGCGTTGAAGGCGTCATCTTCAACCAGGTCAAGGGTGGTTTCACCGTTGATCTCGAAGGCGCCATCGCCTTCCTGCCGCGCTCGCAGGTGGACATCCGTCCGATCCGCGACATCGGCCCGCTGATGAACGTCACGCAGCCCTTCCAGATCCTCAAGATGGACAAGCGTCGCGGCAATATCGTCGTGTCGCGTCGTGCCATTCTCGAAGAGAGCCGTGCCGAGCAGCGTTCGGAAATCGTCCAGCAGCTCGAAGAAGGCCAGATCGTCGACGGCGTGGTCAAGAACATCACCGATTACGGTGCGTTCGTTGATCTCGGCGGCATCGATGGCCTGCTGCACGTCACCGATATCGCGTGGCGCCGTGTCAACCACCCGTCGGAAGTGCTGTCGATCGGCGAGACCATCAAGGTCCAGATCGTCCGCATCAACCACGAGAGCCACCGCATCAGCCTCGGCATGAAGCAGCTCCAGGCCGACCCGTGGGATGGCATTGCCGCCAAGTACCCGATGGGCGCCAAGTTCACCGGCCGCGTGACCAACATCACCGACTACGGCGCATTCGTGGAACTGGAACCGGGCATCGAAGGCCTGATCCACGTCTCCGAAATGAGCTGGACCAAGAAGAACGTCCACCCGGGCAAGATCGTCTCCACCTCGCAGGAAGTGGAAGTCATGGTGCTCGAGGTTGATCCCGAGAAGCGCCGCATCTCGCTCGGCCTGAAGCAGACCCTCGCCAACCCGTGGGAAACCTTCGCCGAGAAGTACCCGGTGGGTTCGGTCGTCGAAGGCGAAGTCAAGAACAAGACCGAATTCGGTCTGTTCATTGGTCTCGATGGCGATGTGGATGGCATGGTGCACCTGTCCGATCTCGATTGGCAGAAGCCGGGCGAACAGGCCCTTGAAGCCTACAACCGCGGCGACGTGGTGCAGGCCAAGGTTCTCGACGTTGATGTCGAGAAGGAACGCATCTCGCTGGGCATCAAGCAGGTTGCTCAGGGCGAAGGCGAAGCCTCTGCCGCTGGCAGCAGCGAAGGTGGCCTGAAGAAGGGCGCCGTCGTGACCGGCACCGTGACCGAGGTCAACGAAGGCGGGATCGAAGTGAAGATCGCCGACAGCGAACAGACCGCGTTCATCCGTCGCGCCGATCTCAGCCGCGACCGCAACGACCAGCGTCCGGAACGCTTTGCCAAGGGCGACAAGGTTGATGCGCGCATCACCGCGCTTGACCGCAAGACCGGCCGCGTCCAGCTGTCGATCAAGGCGCTCGAAATCGCCGAAGAAAAGGAAGCCGTGGCCCAGTACGGCTCGTCGGATTCGGGCGCTTCGCTCGGCGACATCCTCGGCGCAGCCCTCAAGGACCGCGAAAAGAACTAAGCCTTTTGAGGCTTGGCGAAACAGGAGGCCCGCGCCATATGGTGCGGGCCTTTCTCATTGGGGCGAAGGATGAGTGCTTTAGTCTGGCGGCCACTCCGCCCCGCCGATCTGTCGGCCGTTGCGGCCATGGCCGATGCCGTACATGTCGATTTTTACGAGCGGCCCGCGGTGCTGGCCGAACGGCTGCACCTCGCGCCCACCGGATGTCATCTGCTTGAGCGTGCTGGCCGCGCCCTTGGTTATGTCTTGAGCCACCCCTGGCGTGACGGCCACCTGCCGCCGCTCGATACGCTTCTCACGGCGCTGCCAGCGACCCCCGACACCTGGTATATCCACGATCTCTGCCTCCTGCCCGAGGCGCGCGGCACGGGCAGTGCGGCTGAGATTGTCGCGCATCTGCAGGCCGTGGCCCGCGCCGCCGGGCTCCCGACGCTCTCCCTGGTTGCCGTCAATGGCTCGGTGCCGTTCTGGCAGCGCCAGGGCTTTGTGGTGCTCGACCGGCCGGGCCTCACACAAAAACTGCTTAGTTATGAGCCCGAAGCGCGCTATATGGCACAAGCGCTCATTGGAGCCGAGGACTTGAAATGACCGACCAGCACGACACGCCGCACCCGACCGAGGCCGCAGCCCCCGCCAACGGGAACTTGCCGGTGATCTGGAAGCTGCGCCGCGCGCGCCGGTTCTGGCGCGTTCTGTTCATTCTGGCACTTGCCGTGGCGGCCGTAACTGCCTGGGGCCGGTTCGCTGCGCCCATGGCGACGGGCAATGATTATGTCGCCCGGGTCGTCATTGCCGGTGTCATCACCACCAACCCGGATCGCGTGCGCCTGTTCGAGGAGCTCGCCAAAGATACCGCCGTCAAGGCCGTGCTCGTGGCGATCAATTCGCCGGGCGGCACCACGGCAGGCGGTGAAGAACTGTTTACCGAACTGGGCAAGCTGCGGGCGAAAAAGCCCGTTGTGGCCACCATTGACGAAACCGGCACCTCGGCGGCCTATATGACGGCCATTGCCACCGACCGGATTTTTGCCCGCAATCTGTCGATTGTCGGCTCGATTGGCGTGCTGATGCAGCACGTTAACGCCAAGAAGCTGCTCGACACCATCGGGCTTGAGTTCGACAAGGTTCAGACCGGACCGCTCAAGGCCGAGCCCGATGTCAATGATCCGCTGACGGGCCCGGTGCGCGAGCATCTGCAGGCGCTGGTCGATGACAGCTTCAACTGGTTTGTCGATGTCGTCGCAGAACGGCGCGCGCTGCCGCGCCCCACCGTGCTGGCGCTGGCCGATGGCCGCATTCTGACGGGCCGTCAGGCGCTTGCCGCCAAGCTGATCGACGAAACGGGCGGCGAGGCCGAGGCTCGCGCCTGGCTCGCGACCACGCGGACCATTGCTCTCGAGCTGCCGACCATCACAGTTGAACCGCAGTCCCCATCCCTCTGGTCTGGGCCGCTGCGCTGGCTGGGTGGAGAGGCGCGCGCGGCGCTCGGGCTTGGCGAGTCCATCTCGGGCGATGCGCTGGTCTCGGTCTGGTCGCCGACAAACTGAGCGTTACCCCGCGCCGTTTTCAGCCAAAGCCCGGGGCAGCGCGCTTTTCCGCCTGTTTTGCTTGACGCCCCGTCGCAGCTTTGGCACGCTGTTCAAATGAGGTGAGGGATCGACACCATGATCAAGTCGGAACTCGTTCAAAAACTTGCCGACGAAAACCCGCACCTGTTTCAGCGGGATATCGAAAGCATCGTGAATGCCATTCTCGATGAGATTGGCAATGCCATGGCCCGTGGCGATCGGGTCGAGCTGCGCGGTTTCGGGGCCTTCTCGGTCAAAAACCGTCCGGCCCGCGTTGGGCGTAACCCGCGCACCGGTGAAACCGTCGATGTGGGCGAAAAATATGTGCCTCAGTTCAAGGCCGGCAAGGAGATCCGTGAACGGATCAATCGCTGAGGCCGGTCTCGGGCAAAGCCCATGCTGAGACGCATTATTGGCTGGGTTGTTCTGGTGCCGCTCTGCGTGGCGCTCATCATCTTTGCCCTCGCCAATCGTCAGCTTGTCGTCATTAATTTCAACCCGTTCGCGCCGGTGGATGTCCTGCCGCCGGGTGTTGGCGTGCCTTTGTTTCTCGTGCTGTTCGGCATGCTGCTGGTTGGCGTGCTTTTCGGCGGCACGGCCACCTGGTTCGCCCAGGGCGGCCATCGCCGCGAGGAACGCCGCTATCGCCGCGAAACCGAACGGCTGCACCGCGAGCTGGAAGTAGCGCGCCGCGTGCCCGACCGGTCGGCGCTCAGCCCCGATGATTTTGTGCAACCCAACTGACGGCGAAACTGCAGCGCGATGGCCGACCCCCTGATCGTCAAGATTTGTGGCATCAAATCCGAACAGATGCTGGAGACGGCAATTTCAGCCGGCGCCGACATGGTCGGGTTCGTGCATTTTGTCCGCAGCCCGCGCCATGTCGATCTCGACCTGTTGCCGGCGCTGATTTCGGCGGCGCGCGGCCGCATCGAAACCTGCGTGCTGCTGGTCAACCCGGATAATTCCACCGTGATGGAAATCGCGGCCCTGTCGCCCGACTGGATTCAACTCCATGGGCCTGAAACGCCGCACCGGGTTGGTGCGATCCGCGACGAGGCGGGCATTGCCATCATGAAAGCCGTGCCCGTGGGCTCGGCTGAGGATGTCGGGCAAATCGCCCAGTTCGCCGATGTTGCCGACCGCATCCTGCTTGATGCCAAGCCGCCCAAAGGTGCAGATCGCCCTGGCGGCCTGGGGCACACCTTCGACTGGGGCCTGCTCAAGGCGCTTGACCCTGCCCTGAGCTTCATGCTTTCCGGGGGCCTGACGCCGGAAAATGTTGGCGAGGCCATTTCACTGGTCCAGCCGATGGGCGTCGACGTATCATCTGGCGTGGAGCGGGGGCCCGGCATCAAGGATGTCGGCCTGATCCGCGCCTTCATGAAGGCGGCGCGCGCCGTCTAGACGCTAGACCGAGGAGAGTGACGTGAACGCGATCGGGGCCAACTCCCTGCGTACCGGCCCGGATGACGAGGGTCGCTTTGGCATGTTTGGTGGGCGCTATGTCGCCGAAACATTGATGCCGCTGATCCTCGATCTTGATCGCGCCTACCGCGAGGCGCGCAGTGACCCGGCTTTTGAGGCCGAACTGACCGATCTGGGCGAGCACTTCATCGGGCGTCCGTCGCCCCTGTATTTCGCTGAACGCCTGACCGAGCACCTCGGGGCGGCCAAGGTCTATTTCAAGCGCGAAGAGCTGAACCACACCGGTTCGCACAAGCTGAACAATTGCGTGGGGCAGATTCTGCTCGCCCGTCGCATGGGCAAGACCCGCATTATCGCTGAGACCGGTGCCGGCCAGCATGGCGTGGCCACGGCCACGGTCTGTGCGCGCTTTGGCCTGCCCTGCACGATTTTCATGGGCGCCACCGACGTGAAGCGCCAGTGGCAGAACGTCTTGCGCATGAAGATGCTGGGCGCCGAAGTGCGCCCCGTCACCTCGGGCGCCGGCACGCTCAAGGACGCCATGAACGAGGCGCTGCGCGATTGGGTGACCAATGTCGAGACCACCTATTATCTGATCGGCACCGCAGCCGGCCCGCATCCCTATCCGGAGATGGTGCGCGACTTCCAGAAGGTGATCGGCGAGGAAATCCGCGTCCAGCATCTTGAGGCTGAGGGCACGCTCCCGGCCGCGCTGTTCGCCTGTGTCGGCGGCGGCTCGAACGCTATCGGCACCTTCCACAGTTTCCTCGATGATCCCGAGGTCGCGCTCTATGGCGCTGAAGCCGGTGGCCATGGCGTCGACATCGAAAACGGCCACGCCGCGTCGATGACCGGGGGCATTCCGGGCGTGTTGCACGGCAACCGCACCTATCTGTTGCAGAATGCCGATGGCCAGATTCTCGAAGGCCACTCGATTTCGGCGGGCCTCGATTACCCGGGCGTCGGGCCGGAACATGCGTTTTTGCACAAGATCGGCCGCGTGAACTATGTGCCGGTGACCGATAATGAAGCGCTGGCGGCATTCCAGCTCTGTACGCGGCTTGAGGGCATTATTCCGGCGCTTGAAACCGCGCATGCGCTGCATATTGTGACCCAGGTCGTGCCGAAGCTGCCCAAGGAAAAATCCGTGGTGCTCTGCCTGTCGGGCCGGGGCGACAAGGATGTCGAGCAGGTTGGCCGCATCATGGGATTGATTGACTGATGACCACCCGTATTCCGGCGCGCTTCGTCGCCTGTGCTGCTGAAAACCGCCCCGCGCTTGTGACGTTCGTCATGGCCGGTGATCCCGATCCGGTCACCAGCGCCGCAATTCTCGCGGCCCTCCCGGCCGCGGGGGCCGACGTGATTGAACTCGGCATGCCGTTTTCCGATCCGATGGCCGATGGCCCGGGCATTCAGCTCGCCGGCCAGCGCGCGCTGGCCCATGGGCAGACCCTGCACAAGACTGTCGATATGGTCAGCGCCTTCCGCCAGACCGACAAGACCACCCCCATCGTGCTGATGGGCTATTACAACCCGATCTACGTCTATGGCGTTTCAGCCTTCCTCAGCGACATCAAGGCCGCCGGCGTTGATGGTCTGATCGTGGTCGATCTGCCGCCTGAAGAGGATGCCGAACTCTGCCTGCCGACGCTTGAGGCCGGGCTCAACTTCATTCGCCTGACCACGCCCACCACCGATGATCGCCGCCTGCCGGCCGTGCTCAAGCACACATCGGGCTTTGTCTATTATGTGTCGATGACCGGCATCACCGGGGCCGAAATCAAGAGCCACGCTGCCGTGGGCGAGGCGGTAAAGCGCATCAAGACCCACACCAGCCTGCCGGTCGCGGTGGGTTTCGGCATCAAGGCCGCCGATGACGTGGCCCTGATCGGCCGCGACTCCGATGGTGTCGTGGTTGGCACGGCGCTGTGCAATGCCGTCGCCACATCTCTAAAGGACGGCAAGGCCACCGCCACCACGGTTTCGGCAGTAACGGACCTCGTAAAGTCGTTGGCCTCAGGCGCGCGCCGCGCGCGTCAGCGCGCATAGCGGCCAACAATGAAGAGGGGCGTAGCCCCATTCGCGCGACGCGCGCGTCAGCGCGCATAGCGGCCAACGATTAACAGGCGCGCGTAGAGCCCGCGTCTAGCGGGGTCGGAGCGGCAACAATCAAGAGTGGCGTAGTTCCCTGCACGCGCAGTGGCTGGCAACTAAAGGGGCCGCAGGTTTTCGCACGGCCCTAGGCCGCTGGCCCTGCCTCCAGCGCGGCAATCAGCTCTGTCTCGCTTGAGTAATTGCCCAGCTCGGCCAGGGCGGTTTCGAGAATAGCCACGCGGCGGCGCATGCCGTGGTGTTCTTCGGTCTTGCCCTTCACCTGCGCCGTCAGCCGTTCGACAAACAGGTTGCGATCCTCGTCATTGCGGCGGATGCGCGCCCGCAGGGTTTGCAGCGCGCCGATTTCGCGGTCAATCCGCACCAGCTTGACCCGCGCTTCACGCAAACCGCTCTCAACCGCGCCGGTCATCTGCGCAATGAAATTGACGCTTTCGAGCTTCAACCCTGTTGTCACCGCCGTGGCGACCGCCACATCGAACATATCGGCAAGGATCAGCGCCACGTCGCGCCGGTAGCCGGTCACCGCGTCATCATCGACCCGCCCGGTTTCGTCATAAAGGCGCCGGGAATCGGGGTCGGACAGGAGCCCGAACGCCTTCACGATCAGCATGAACGCGTCGGCGTCGCCGCCCCGGTCAGGGTGCGCCACCTGTACCTTGCGCCGGTAGGCCGTTTTGATTTCCGTTGGCCCAGCCGCGCGGCGCAGCCCCAAAACCAGATAGGGATCGAACTCTGTCATCTGGCCCTTCTAGCATCGCACTCGAGCGCGAAAAACCCCATTGGATTGCCGCCCGTCGTGGTGCTGTGGCTCTTCTCGTTTAGAGCGAAACACCCTATAGCACGCCGATGAAGATCTCGCTTCCGCCGCACCCGTTCAAGCCCTTTGCCGCCATCATCTTCGATATGGACGGCACGCTGCTCGATACCGAAGCGGTGTTCAAGGAAATCCTGTTTGGCGTCACGGCCGATCTGGGGTTCGAGATGACCCATGATGTGCACCACTCCATCATCGGGTCCAGCAACGAGCGGACGAGCCAGATCCTCACCGAGGCCTATGGGCTTACCTTTCCCTACGCGATCTTCGACGAAAAATGCCGCGCGCTGATGCACGAGAGAATGCGCGACGTGGTGCCGGTGAAGCCTGGCGTCCCCGAATTGCTCGATACGCTCAGCGCCCATGGCCTCGTCGCTGCGGTCGCCACCTCGTCGCGGTCGGCCCATGCGCTCACGCACCTCGGATCAGCGGGATTGCTGTCGCGGTTCAAGGCCGTCGTCACGCGCGATGACGTGACCCATCCCAAGCCCCATCCCGAGCCCTATCTCACCGCCAGCCGCCTGTTGGGTGTCAGCCCGGCCGAATGCATTGGCGTTGAAGATAGCCCGGCCGGCGTGCGGTCGGCCCATGCGGCAGGGCTCCAGACCGTGATGGTGCCCGATCTCGTGCAGCCGTCCGATGAGATCCGTCAGCTTTGCGTGGCTGTGAAGGATTCGCTCCACGCTTTACACAGCGCGCTGTTCACCGCGGCAGCCTGAATTCCACGTCTTGACGACGAAACCACGATTCGCAGCGTCAAGGTGCGGGCACAAAAGCGTTTTTGGCAATTTTAGTTAATTTCGCCAGCGCACGGTCACTCCCACTTCACCAGATAAAAACCTGAGTGCTGACAAGCACTTGGGAGATGTTTATCGCTCATTAACACCTCAGGCGGATGCTAAGCCGTATGGTTAAGGCGTCGTAAATTTCTGTTTCCCTCTCGGCCGGGGCTCGGTTAAGGTCCTGGTAACGAAAAAGACGACTGCCCTGCGGGCGACGCGTGTGGGGCAAAGAGGAGGACGATTGACGGCACATCGCACCGGCAAGTTTCTGAGCGCCCTCGCGCACGTCGCGGCCTTCCTGGCTGCCGCCATTGTCATGATGGTGACGTTCGCGCCCGCTTCTGCCGCCGACATGACCGTTGCGCTTCTGACCCCGGTCAGCCTCACCGAAACGCTGGCCAAGGGCAGCGACACCAAGCTCACCCCCGAACTGCTGGCCGCCTATATCGAGCGCCAGAACCAGCTCAAGACGATCAGCTTCGAGGTGCCCACCGCAGCGGCTGAACTCACCGAAGCTATGCTGCTCGGCTATATCGCCAAGCGCCAGAACCAGGCACTCGACGCCATCGAAGCCGTGGACCAGAGCAATGGTCCGCTGCTCACCACGGCCCTGCTCTCCACCTATGCCGAAGACAAGTTCGTGCCCACCGCCAAGCTGGTGAAGCTGGCCGATAGCGAGCGCAACTGTCTGGCTCAGGCCATCTATTTCGAATCACGGGGCGAAAGCCGCGATGGCCAGTTGGCAGTGGCCAATGTGGTGATCAACCGGGCGTTCTCCGGCAAGTATCCCACCACCATCTGCGGCGTGGTCTACCAGAACGCCGATCGCGGCAAGTACAAGTGCCAGTTCAGCTTCGCCTGCGACGGCCTGCCTGATGTTGGCCGCGAACAGACGGCGTGGCGCCATTCGCTCGCCCTGGCCGATGATGCGTTCCGCGAATTCCAGCGGGGCGAGCGTCCCGGCATCGTCCCGAACTCGGTGCTGTTCTACCACACCGCCGCCGTGAGCCCGGATTGGAGCACCAAGTTCCGCCGCGTTGCCGCTATCGGTGCCCACGTCTTCTACGAAAACTAAGGCCTGCCGCTCCGCTTGCGGCGGGCGCGAAGGCTTGTGCCAAAAGCAAAGGGCGCCGACGGTTTTCCGTCCGCGCCCTGTGTCGTTTGGGCTTGAGGGCAGCCTATTCAGCCGCCTCGCGCACCGCGTCAAATTTGCGGTAATTGTCAGCGAACATCTTCTGCAGCTTCGCCGCCATGGCGTCATAGGCATCGACATCGGCCCAGTTGGCGCGCGGATCGAGTGCCCGCTTGTGCACGCCCTCCACCCGCAGCGGCACTTCCATGCCGAACAGGGGCTCGATCCGCATTTCGGCGCTATCGAGTTCGCCCGAGAGCGCTGCCGAAAGCAGGCGGCGCGTGGTGGCAATGTCAATACGCTGACCCACGCCATACCCACCGCCGGTCCAGCCGGTGTTGATGAGATAGACGCGCGCCCCCGAGTGTTCGAGCCGCTCTTCGAGCAGCCGCCCGTAAACCGTGGGGTGGAGCGGCATGAACGGCGCCCCGAAACAGGCCGAGAAGGTCGCGACCGGCTCGGTGATGCCCCGCTCGGTGCCGGCCACTTTGGCCGTGTAGCCCGAGAGGAAGTGGAACGCTGCCTGCTCGGGGTTGAGCCGCGCAATGGGGGGCAGCACGCCGAACGCGTCGGCGGTGAGAAACACCACGGTTTTGGGCGTACCGCCCACGCCCCCCGGGGCCACCTGCGGCAGCGTTTCGAGCGGGTAGGCGGCGCGGGTGTTTTCAGTCAGCGAGATGTCGTCATAAAGCGGCATCAGCGCCGCATCGAGCTTGAGGTTTTCCAGCACGGTGCCGAAGCGCTGCGTGGCCGCAAAGATTTCCGGCTCGGCCGTGGCGCTGAGCTTCACCGTTTTGGCATAGCAGCCGCCTTCCAGGTTGAAGACGCCGGTCTCGGTCCAGCCATGTTCATCGTCGCCGATCAGGGGCCGTGCCGGATCATTCGACAGCGTGGTCTTGCCGGTGCCCGAAAGCCCGAAGAACAGGGCTACATCGCCCTCGGGCCCGATATTGGCCGAGCAGTGCATGGGCAGGACATTGGCCAGCGGCGCGTGGAAATTGAACAGCGAGAACACCGATTTCTTGATCTCGCCGGCATAGGCCGTGCCGCCGATCAGCACCAGCTTGCGCTGCATATCGAGCGCAATCACCGTGCCGGTGCGTGTGCCGTGCCGCGCCGGATCGGCGGTGAAGCTCGGCAGATGCAGGATGGTGACATCACTCGGTCCACCCGGGGTCTCCTGCCGGATCAGCAGATTGCGGATGAACAGCGCGTGCCAGCTGGTTTCGGTGAAGACCGAGACTCTCATCTGATGCGTGGGATCGGCACCAGCCAGCAGGTGCTGCGCATGCAGAGTCTTCCCCATGGTGGCGGCCAGCATGTCGGCGAGCAGGATCTCGAATTTTTCCGGCGCGAGCGGCTGGTTATTGTCCCACCACACCCGATCCTCGGTCAGGCCATCGCGCACGATGAATTTGTCCTTCACCGAGCGGCCGGTATAGACCCCGGTGGTCACCGCCAGAGCGCCGCCTTGGGCCAGGTCGCCCTCGCCAGCTGCGAGCGCGTTGCGCACCAGCGTCGGTGGCAATTCATCCCAATAGAGCTGGTCGGCATTCGCCGCGATGCGGGTTTCAAGGTCGGTGTGAAAGCTGTGCGCCAAGATCGCCTCCCGTAACACCGGTCGGGTAGGTCTTCCCGTTCCGGACCTCATACCTGGGGCGCGGGGGCGCTGAGGACCATCCCGAAATCGGTCTTACGACCTTGGTTGCAAGACCTAGGGCGGAGACGGCGCAGCCCCAATGGACCCCGGGGGATGGGCGCATCCCCGGGTTGATACAGGATAATACGTATAAGTTGTGCAACCAGCATCCGCGATTGGATCAACCATGCGCCCACCGCTCAGCCGAGCCCTGCCTGCCGCCGAATTCAGCGCGTGGTATTGGCTCAAGCGTGAATTGCAGGATTTCTGCAGCGCTGAGGGTCTGGCCACCTCTGGCAGCAAGGACGTGCTGGCAGAACGGGTGCGGTCCACTTTGGCCGGCGCGGAAGTCCCCACTGTTTCGTCCGGGCCCCACCGGGCCGAGTCCATGCCTTTACGCCTGACGCCCGAAACGCGGGTTGGGGAGGGCTGGAGGCTTAATCCGGCCCTCTGAGCGTTTTTCGTCGCGGAAGTCGGCACCAGCTTCCGTTTCAATCAGGCGCTGCGGGATTTCATCAAGGCACCGACGGGACGCACGCTGGCTGATGCCGTGGCGGTCTATCGGCACGGTGTCGCCAACCCGACTGGCACGATTGGCCACCAGTTTCAGTTCAACCGCCATATCCGTGATTATTTCGCGGCCAACCCGCAGGGCACGCGGCAGGAGGCGCTGCGCCTCTGGGCCGAATTGCGCCGCACCAGAGGACTGTTGCAGCGCACCGATCCTGAGGGCGAATAGTCCGGTTTCCGGGCCGTTGGTCGCCCTGACGGAATCCTTCTTCGGCCAAAAGCTGGCACAAAGGGCCCTGACGCCTTATTTAAGGTGAATTGTGGCTCTCAATGACAGCCAGCACGCGCTGGCCCTCTGGCCGCATGCGACGGAAAGGGAAGCCGATGCCGAAAATTGCCCTGGTCGACGACGACCGCAATATCCTCACGTCTGTATCCCTGACCCTGGAAGCCGAAGGCTACCAGGTGGCAACCTATACCGATGGGGCGTCGGGGCTGGAAGGCCTCACCGCCGACCGGCCCGATCTCGCCATTCTCGACATCAAGATGCCGCGCATGGATGGCATGGAGCTGCTGCGCCGCCTGCGCCAGAAATCCGATGTGCCGGTGATCTTCCTCACTTCGAAGGACGAGGAAATCGACGAGCTGTTTGGCCTCAAGATGGGTGCCGATGATTTCATCACCAAGCCCTTCAGCCAGCGGTTGCTGGTCGAGCGGGTCAAATCGGTCCTGCGCCGCGCCGCGCCGCGCGACCCCACGACGCCGGGTAATCCGAATTCTGAATCCCAGCAGGGCAAGGCGCTGATCGAGCGCGGCGCGCTGGTGATGGATGAGGAGCGGCACACCTGCACCTGGAAGGCGCAGCGCGTGACCCTGACCGTCACCGAATTCCTGATCCTGCAGGCACTGGCCCAGCGTCCCGGCGTGGTGAAAAGCCGCAATGCGCTGATGGACGCCGCCTATGACGATCAGGTCTACGTCGATGACCGCACCATCGACAGCCACATCAAGCGCTTGCGCAAAAAGTTCAAGGCTGTAGACGACGATTTCGAGATGATCGAAACCCTCTATGGCGTGGGCTATCGCTTCAAGGAACAATAAGGCGAAACCGCGTGGACGTGAGCAACCATGACGCCGGGCTGCCCCGGGCCCGGTCGAGGGTCCGGCGGCTTCAGGTCGCGCTGATCGGCGCCCTGACGCGGCTTTGGGCCATGGTTGTTCACATCTGGGCCAGCATCAGGCGCTTTCTGGCGCTCACGCTGTTTTCGTCGCTGGCCCGCACCATCATCGTGCTCAATCTGGCGGGTCTTGCCGTGCTGGTGGTGGGCATCCTGTTCCTCAACCAGTGGCGCACCGGCTTAATTGAGGCGCGGGTGCAGAGCCTTCGCGTCCAGGGCGAAATCATTGCCGCCGCAATTGCCGCCTCGGCGACGGTTGATAGCGACGTGATCACGGTCAACCCCGATCGGCTGCTGCAATTGCAGGGTGACAATGCCATCACCTCGCTCAGCTTTTATGACCCGAGCCTCGAATTTCCCATCAACCCCGAGCAGGTTGCGCCGCTCTTGCGCAACCTCGTCACCCCCACGCGCACCCGGGCCCGGATCTATGATCAGCAGGGCCTGCTGATCCTCGACAGCAACAACCTTTATGCCCGCGGCGAACTGCTGAAACAGGTGTCGAAACCGGCGGAGCCCGACGAGTTCATCCTTGTCGGGTGGTGGCACACGCTGATGGATTGGCTGCCGGGGGACAGCTATCCGCAATATCTCGAATATGGGGCTGACGAGGGCACGAAATACCCCGAAGTCGCGGCGGCGCTCACCGGTGCGGCAACGGCCATCGTGCGGGTGGATAGCCGACACCAGTTGGTCGTTTCGGTCGCGGTGCCGGTGCAGCGCCTCCGCGCCACCATTGGCGTGCTGCTCATGTCGACCAGCCCGGGCGACATCGACCAGATCGCCACGGCCGAACGCTGGGGCATCCTGCGCATTGCGCTGGTCGCGGCGACCGTGACGGTGATCCTGTCGCTGATCCTCGCCCGCACCATTGCTGGCCCGCTCCGCCGCCTTGCGGGCGCCGCCGAGCAGGTGCAGCACACCATCACCAACCGCGCTGAAATTCCGGCCTATCCCGATCGTACCGACGAGGTGGGGCACCTCTCCCGCGCGCTGAGTGCGATGACCTCCGCGCTCTATGGGCGCATTGAAGCGATAGAACGCTTTGCGGCCGATGTGGCGCACGAACTGAAAAACCCGCTGACCTCGCTGCGCAGCGCGGTTGAAACCCTGCCGCTTGCCAAAAAGCCCGAGGACCGCGAGCGGCTGAACGCCATCATCCAGCACGATGTGCGCCGCCTTGACCGGCTGATTTCCGACATTTCCAATGCCAGCCGTCTCGATGCCGAACTGGCGCGCCAGAGCGCCGAACGGGTTGATATCGGGCAATTGGCCGAGGCCATGGTCTCGATCCAGAAAGACGTGGCGGCCCGCCGCAATGTCGATGTCGTGCTCGATAACCAGACCGGGCGGTTCGCGCCCATCGTGCTCGGCCATGACAGCCGGCTCGCGCAGGTGCTGAACAACCTGATTGATAACGCCGTCTCGTTTTCGCCCGAGGGCGGCACGGTGCGGGTGCTGATGACCGCCACAGAAGAGCGCCTGAGCGTGACCGTATCCGACGAGGGCCCCGGCATTCGCGGCGATATCAGCCGCATTTTCCAGCGCTTCTATACGGATCGGCCCGAGGGCGAAGGCTTTGGCGACCATTCCGGGCTGGGTCTCGCCATTTCCAAGCAGATTATCGATGCGCATGGCGGCACCATTACTGCGGCCAATCGCGCCGAGGGTTCGGGCGCCATCTTTACCTTCACGCTGAAGCGAGCCCTGGCCGAAAAGAAGCCCGCCAGCGACCGCCGCCAGGCCGCCGCCGAGCGGCGGAATTCGGGCCGTCGCAGGTGACCACCACGCTCCACGCCACCGCTCTGGTGCTCTTCGGATACGGTGTACTCATCCGGGGCGCCTCGGGGGCCGGAAAATCGCTGTTGGCGCTGGCGCTGATCGAGCATTCTCAGCGTCAGGGCGACGACCCGAGATTGATCGGCGATGATCGCGTGCGGGCCGAGATCGAGGGCGACAGCATCGTGCTGCACGGCACGCCCGGCTTTGAGGGCCAGATCGAACTGCGCGGGCGGGGCATCATCCGCCGCCCGTTCACGCAGCGAACGACGCTTCACCTGGTCATCGACCTTGTTGATGATCTGCCGCGTCTGCCGCCCCTTGAGGCGTTTACCGGCGAAGTCCTGGGTCGCGGTGTCCCCCGGGCACCTGTCCCGGCCGGAGACCGGGCTGACCTCGCGCATAAAGTGCTGCTCGTGGCCGAGGCGCTGGCCGCGCTTGACCAGGAGACTCGCCCCGAACCGCGCATGACACAAAATATCACTTGAAACACGCGGGCCACACGGCCAGACTCCGCCACCGAATGCGGGGCTGCCCCGGTTCGGCCACGCCACCTTGTTGGGGATAGTGCATGATCGGCATGGTTCTGGTGACGCATGGCGCACTGGCCATTGAATTCAGGCTGGCCCTCGAGCATGTCGTTGGTCCTCAGGACTATGTGGAGACCATCGCCATTGGTCCCGATGACGACATGGAACAGCGCCGCAATGATATTCTGGCGGCGGTGGATCGGGCGGAGCAGGGCAAGGGCGTGGTGATCCTCACCGATATGTTCGGGGGCACGCCGTCCAATCTCGCGATTTCCATCATGCAGAACCGCGACGTCGAGGTTATCGCCGGGGTCAATCTGCCCATGCTCGTGAAGCTGACGCGGGTCCGCGCCGATCTCGACATCAAGACCGCCGTGCGCGACGCCGCAGAGGCGGGCCGCAAATATATCAACGTCGCCAGCGAAACGCTGGGCGGTTAGGCTTCGGGCGGGCTG
Organism: uncultured Hyphomicrobiales bacterium; assembly: GCA_903828145.1. GTDB lineage: Bacteria > Pseudomonadota > Alphaproteobacteria > Rhizobiales > Devosiaceae > Devosia_A. The sequence goes on from CAIKKY010000010.1 coordinate 98,879, forward strand.
GCTTCATGGATACGGCAGGATCGGACAGAGCCCTTGCGCAGCAATTGACCATCGTCAATCGCAAGGGTCTGCACGCGCGCGCTTCGGCCCGCTTCGTGCGCACCGCCGAATGCTTTGATGCCGACATCAAGGTCATCCGCGACGGGCAGGCCGTGAACGGCAATTCCATCATGGGCCTGATGATGCTGGGGGCAGGGCCCGGGTCGACCATTCTGGTGCAGGCAACCGGCAGGCAGGCGCGCGAAGCGCTGGATGCCATCACGACGCTCGTGAACAACGGGTTCGACGAAGACAGCGACGGCGTGGCCGGCTAACGTCATCCGCTGATATCAACATATAAAGCTTTCTTTATATCCCCAATTGCACGGTTGGGGACGTTCCCGTATAAGGGAACCAATTCCGAAAATGGATGGAGACGGGCCCATGGCCAAGAACACCGACTATCTGGTCAAGGACATTGCCCTTGCCCAATACGGCCGCATGGAAATCGGCATGGCCGAGATCGAAATGCCCGGCCTCATGGCAATCCGCGACGAATTTGCCGCGGCCCAGCCGCTCAGGGGCGCCCGCATTGCCGGGTCGCTGCACATGACCATTCAGACCGCGGTGCTGATCGAGACGCTGGTTGCGCTCGGCGCTGACGTGCGGTGGGTGAGCTGCAATATTTTCTCGACCCAGGATCACGCCGCGGCGGCCATTGCCGATGCCGGGATCTCGGTTTTCGCCAAAAAGGGCGAAACGCTTGAGGAATACTGGGATTACACCGACCGCATGATGGATTGGCCCGATGGCCAGACCCCCAACATGATCCTCGATGATGGTGGCGACGCCACCATGCTGGTGCTTACCGGCGCCAAGGCCGAAACCGATCCGTCCGTGCTGGATAATCCGGGCTCGGAAGAGGAAGAAGTGTTTTACGCCACCATCCGCAAGCGCCTTGCGAAGTCGCCGGGCTTTTTCTCGCGCATCAAGGCCGCCATTCGCGGCGTCTCCGAGGAAACCACCACGGGCGTCATGCGGCTCTATCAGCTCCATGAAAAGGGCGAACTGCCCTTCCCCGCGATCAACGTCAATGACAGCGTAACCAAGTCGAAATTCGACAACAAATACGGCACGCGTGAATCGCTCGTCGACGCCATCCGGCGCGGCACCGATGTGATGATGGCCGGCAAGGTTGCCATCGTCTGCGGCTATGGCGACGTGGGCAAAGGCTCCGCCCAGTCGCTCAAGGGCTCGGGTGCCCGCGTGCTCGTGACCGAAGTCGATCCGATCTGCGCGCTGCAGGCCGCCATGGACGGATTTGAAGTTGTCACGCTCGAAGAAGCCGCGCAGCGCGCCGATATCGTCGTAACCGCGACCGGCAACAAGGACGTGGTGACGCTTGACCACATCCGCCAGTTCAAGGACATGGCCATCGTCTGCAACATCGGCCATTTCGACAACGAGATTCAGGTTGCCGCGCTGCGCAACTTCAAGTGGACCAACGTCAAGCCGCAGGTCGATATCGTCGAGATGAGTTCGGGCAAGCGCATTGTGCTCCTGTCCGAAGGCCGTCTCGTCAACCTCGGCAATGCCACCGGCCACCCCAGCTTTGTGATGTCGGCCTCGTTCTCCAACCAGACGCTGGCCCAGATCGAACTGTGGACCAATGGCAAGACCATGGAAAACGCCGTGCACGTGCTGCCCAAGCATCTCGACGAGAAAGTGGCCGAGCTGCACCTCGCCAAGCTTGGGGCCAAACTGACGAAACTGACCAAGCCGCAGGCCGATTATATCGGCGTCAGCGATCAGGGACCGTTCAAATCAGGTCAGTACCGCTACTGATACCGGAAAAAAGGGCGCCTTCGGGCGCCCTTTGTTTTTGGGGGGAGTGGGAAATTTTTTCCCGGCAAATCAGATGGTTGTTAACCATACGTTCACTGTTCGGGCCGGGGTCAACTCCCCTCGTACCCATCTTCCCCAAAGACGACATGTAATTAGACTCTTTTTGCGCGAATCGCGGCCCGCTATGTTGCGGTGATTCGCGGGGCATGAGGTCTAGCGCCGCGATCCTGATGGGCAGTGCTGTTGCGCGCCCGTCGGTGCGGTCAGTACCACGGCTGTCGGCGGGCAGTCTGAGTTGCGGAAATCACAATCAGGGGCTGGGCATGGGGCCGGAAACTTTCCGGAACGTAAGAGGATTCGCGGGGTGCTCCGTGGGTCTATTGGCACTGGTTGCGGCATCTCCCGCACTGGCGCAGGGTCTTACGCCCGCCACGCTGTTGAGCGCCGCCCCGATAACCATGGCCGTGGGCGCTGTCGCCTTTGCGCTGATTGCCGCCGAAGTGACCCGCCGCGTCATGCGCGATCTCGGCCGGTCACGCGTCAGCGCGGCCGAACAGGCAGCCGGGCTCCGCGCCCGCATTGATGAATATGAAGGGCTGCTGTCCGCCGGCCGCGAACTGGTGGTCCTGTGGGCCGACCGCGACGATACCCCGCGCTTTCTCGGGCCGGCGTCCTCGGTGCTGCCTGTCGGCAGATGGGCCGAAAGCGCCCTCAATTTCAGCGAATGGCTAGACGATGCCGAGGCGCGCCTCCTCGCGCATGCCGTGCATGATCTGCGCCAAGCGGGCCGTACCTTTGAAGTCACGCTGAAAGCGAGCGACGGCCGTATGATCCGCGCCTTCGGCACCGTGCTCGGCACGGGCGCCGCGCTGCGGCTTCGCCCGGCGTCACTCCAGCCGGAGACCGGCGCAGAGACCGTTTCCAGTGGCTTGGATATCGGCGCAGAGCGCGCCCTGATCTCGGGCCTCGCGGACCCGGCCTTCCTCCGCAATGCCGATGGCGAACTGGTGCATGTCAACGCCGCCTATATGGCGCTCGCCTCAGCGCTCGGGCGCCGCCGGGCTGATGGCGGCCGCCCCGAACTTGTTGACCAAAGCCTGGTCCAGCGTCACTGGATGGCCGTGACCCAATCCGGCGAAGCGCATATCAGCAGCGTCACCCTGGGCGATCGCGGCGTCTATGACCTCTGCGAATTTCCGCTGCCAGGCGGCACGGGCGGCTATTTCCGCGCGCGCCCCGCCTCGGCAAAGACCGAACTTGGGCTCACCTATCTGCGCGCCACCATCGACGCGCTCGAACGCCCGATTGCGATCTTCGGGCCGGGCCGTGAGCTGGTTGAAGTCAACCGCGCCTATTGCGACCTCTGGGGCCTCGATCCCGACTTCCTGCGTCCGGGCCTCGATGAGCGCGCCATTCTCGACAGGCTGCGGACCGAGGGCAAGCTGCCAGCGGAGCCGGACTATCAGGCGTGGCGTGCCCGGCATCTCAGCGCCTACGACCTGAAGGCGCCCGAAGAGCGCGCTGCGTGGCACCTGCCCAACGGGCGTACGCTCAGCCTCGTGGCCGGTCCTGCCGGCGTGCCGGGCAGCGTGGTCTATGTCTTTGAGGACATTACCGATCAGCTCAGGCTGCAAAGTGCCCACAAGGCCATTCTCGATGTACAGCGCTCCACCCTCAACGCGCTGTCGGAAGCCGTGGCGGTGTTCGGCACCAATGGACGGCTGACCCTCGCCAACCCGCGCCTCGCGACCCTGTGGCGGCTGCCGACCGATATGCTGGCCAAAAATCCGCATATCGACCAGATCGCCGTGGCGGCGGGGCAGGCCATGCCCGAGGATGGCCGCACCATCTGGATCGAGCTGAAACGCGCCATTATCGATCTGACCCCGGCGCGCGGCGACCAGCAGGGCCGCATCGCGCGCGATGATGGCAAGCTGCTCGATTACGCCATCACCCGCCTGCCCGACGGGCAGACCATGATGACCTTCCTCGATGTCACCGAAAGCGCCAATTACCAGCGCGTGCTGAAGGAACGGAACGACGCTCTTGTCACCGCCGACCGCCTGAAGGACGCCTTCGTGCAGAACGTGTCCTACGAGCTGCGCTCGCCGCTCACCAATATCATCGGCTTTGCCGACCTGCTGGCCTCAGGCAGCGCCGGGGCGCTCAACGAACGCCAGCGCAACTATACCGATTACATCCGCGCTTCGAGTGTCAGCCTTGGCGTGCTGATCGACAACATTCTCGATCTGGCCACCGTCGATGCCGGTATTGCCGAGTTGCGCCCCTCGCCGCAGGATATCGCCGATCTCGTAGAAAAGGCCCGCGCTGGTGTGGTGGCGGCCTTCCCAAGGACCAATGGCAAGGCACCGCTCGATATCAGGGTGCGGATCGCTTCCGGGCTTCCGCCGCTTGTCGCCGATGGAACGCGCGTGGTTCAGGTGCTCTATAATCTCCTCGCCAATTCGGCCCGCTATGCCGATGAATCCGGCGAAATCAGCCTCAGCGTCGAAAGCCGCAACAACCGCATCCAGTTCATCGTCGAAGACGAAGGCACGCGCTCGGGCGAGCAGGTGCGCGCCGCCATTGCCGATACCTATGATCCGACGGTGCTGGCGGCACGACAGCGCGGTGAGGGCCTGGGCCTCGCCATTGTCAGGGCTTTCGTCAGCCTGCATGGCGGCACCATCTCCACCGAGGCGCGGGCGCCGAGGGGCACGCGCGTGGTGGTGAGCCTGCCGGCCGACGTGGCCGTCGCTGGTGCGGCTGAGTAACATGCCCGCCGTGTTTCTCCCCGATGATCATGCGACCGCCGCTTATGGCGCGCGGCTCGCGGCCCTGCTCCGGCCCGGGGACCTTGTGCTGCTCATCGGCGATCTGGGGGCGGGGAAAACCGCCCTGGCCCGCGCCATGATCCGCGCCCTTCTTGCTGATCCGGGGATGGATGTCCCGTCGCCCAGTTTTGCGCTCGTGCAGCCCTACGAGGGCACAGGGCAGCGGGTGCTCCACGCCGACCTTTACCGCCTCACCAACCCGCGCGAGGTTGATGAGCTCGGCCTGCTCGATGATCCGCAGGCCATCGTGCTGGTTGAATGGCCTGAGCGCGACCCCGACCTCATGGCGCGCGCCGATGTGCAGGTCACGCTGGAAATTCCCCGAGGCGCGGAGGGGCGACAAATCGAGACACGCTTTGCCGACACCCGCACGCTCTGAGGCTGGACATCGGCATCCCCACTCGGTCTGATGCGGCCATGCGTCGAGAGTCGGTTTTCACCATTGCCTCCCATGCGCCGTTTCTCGAAACGCTGGTCGCCCGCCTGCGCGACGGCACGCTGCTGCCCGGCCACGATCTGCAAGGCCCGTTCGGGCTGGCCGATATCACCATCGTCCTGCCGACCCGTCGCGCCCGGCTGGCGCTCGCCGATGCCTTCGCCCGCTCCTTCGGCGGCTCGGTTCTGTTGCCCGATATCCGCACCTTTGGCGGCGAAGCGCCCGATGAGGAGCCTTTCCTGCCGCCCTTTGATGCGCCGCCTCTGCCGCGCGCCGTGCCGCCTTTCTTCCGCACCCTGACGCTGGCGCGGCTGGTCGATGCCTGGGCGCGGTCCGAACAGGGCCGGGCGCTCCTGTCCAACCCGCCCTCCGCCGCTGAAATCTTCGGCCTCGCGGATAGTCTCGGGCAAGTCATCGATGATCTTGCCATTGAGGGCGGCAGTCTGGCAGCGCTCGAAGCGGGCATGGCACTCGAATTGGCCGAGAACTGGCTTGAGATGCGGCAGCTCCTCGATATCGCGCTTGAGGTCTGGCCCAAGGTGCTCGCTGCCGAGGGCCGCGACGACGCCGCAAAGCTCCGCAACGAGCGGTTACGCCGCGAGGCCGACGCCATCCACGATATTTACGGCGACAGGCCGGTGATCGCGGCGGGCTCGACCGGCTCAATTCCCGCCACGGCGAACCTGCTCAGGGCCATCACGCGGCTTCCGCAGGGCGTGGTGGTTTTGCCCGGGGTGGATACCAGCCTCAGCGATGGTGAATTCGCCACGCTGCGCAAAGCCGAGGCCAACCCGCAGGGCCATCCGCACTATGTGCTGATGAAGCTGCTCGCCGCCCTGGGTATCCTGCCCGGGGCCGTGCGTGAGTTGTCGACCCCGCCGGGCGAGCGGACCGACCAGCTCGACAGGCCGGGCTCCGAAGCGCGGACGGCTCTTGTGCGCGCAGCATTGGCCTTGCCCGATGCGACGGCGGATTGGCCGGAGCGGCGCACGCGGATTGACATCGCGGCGGCCCTCCATGGCACGGGCCCCCGCCCGACCGCTGATGTGGCGCTCCTCAAGGCCCGCACCGAAGATGAAGAAGCCCGCGCCATTGCCCTTGCGGCCCGCGACGCGCTGGAGCGAAAGCTGACCGTCGGCATCATTTCGCCCGACCAGACCCTGTCGCGCCGCATTGCTGCCGAACTCCGCCGCTTCGAGATTGTGCTCGATGACGCCGCCGGGACGCCGCTCGCGCAATCGCCCATCGGACGCCTCGTGCGGCTCGCGATTGGTATTGCCGAAACCACCGGTCCGGTCCAGATCATGTCGCTGCTGCAAAACCGCGCGGTGACGCTGGGTCTTCCCCGGGCCGAGGTCAGCCGCCTCATGGCCCGCCTTGATGGTGGCGTGTTGCGGGGCCGTCGGCTCGGCGATGGCCTTGCCGGGCTCGCCACAGCCATTCAACAGGCGCTCAAGGCGAGCGACGATACCGGGCCGCTCCTCGACCTCATGGAGCGGCTGGGGCATGCCCTGGCCCCGCTCAGCGCGCTGCTCAGCCGCGACACGATCACCGTGCCGGATTTCGCCGGGGCCGTGATGGCGACCCTCGAGGCCCTGATGGCGGGCGGCCTGCCCGATGCCCTGCCGCCGGGGTTTGATGCACTCGCGCTCTGGGCCCGTGAAATCGCCGACGCCGAAGAAGGTGGCCCGCCGTTCCGCCCCGATGCGCTTGAGGCCGTGTTCCACGCGCTGACAGCGGGGCGCACCGTGCAGCCGGTGCGGCCGGGCCGCGACGATATTGCCATCTGGGGCCGTCTTGAAGCGCGCCTGATGCGGCGTGACATGATGATCCTTGCCGGCCTCAACGAGGAAATCTGGCCCGATGCTGCTGACCCCGGTCCCTGGCTCAGCCGCTCGATGCGCATCGCGGCGGGGCTGGAACCGCCGGAATTCCAGCAGGGGCAGGCCGCCCATGATTTCGAAATGGCGCTTGGCAATCCGCATGTGGTGCTGGCCTACGCCGAACGGCGCGGCACGGCCCCGGCGCTGCCCTCGCGGCTGGTGCAGCGCCTTGTCGCCTTTATCGGCAAAGGCGAGTCGGACGCGCTCATCGCCAAGGGTGCGGTCTGGACTGCCGCCGCCCGGGCGCTCGATGCTTCATCCGCCCCGCCCGTCCCGGCACTCAGACCCACGCCAAGACCGCCCGTCCATCTGCGGCCGAAACAGCTCTCGGTCACGCGGATCGAAACGCTTATCCGGTCCCCCTATGATGTCTATGCCCGCTCGGTGCTGGGGCTCGTCCCGCTTGAACCGCTCGGTCAGCCGCTTGATGCCCGCGAGGTTGGCACGCTGGCCCACGATATTTTCGCCCGCTTCATCACCGAGGGGGGCGATCCGATGGACCCGGACGCCCGCGCGCGCCTGATCGCCATTACTGAAACGGCGTCCGAAGGGCTCGAAGCCATTGGCGACCGCCGCGACATCTGGTTGAACCGCTTCAAAGACGTCATCGACGCCTTTTTGCGGTTCGAGCGCGACCGTAATGGCCAGATCGCTGAGCGGCACGCCGAAATTGCTGGCGAATGGCGGCTCCCCTCTGGCTTCACGCTCACCGGCAAGGCAGATCGCGTCGATATTCGCACCGATGGCCGCGTCGCGCTGATTGATTTCAAAACCGGTCGCGTGCCCGAAGGCAAGGACATGAAGGCACTGCTGAAGCCGCAACTGCTCTTGGAAGCGGCCATGGCGGAGGCCGGCGCCTTCGCCGGGCTCGGGAGTCTGGCCCCGGCCTCACTCGCCTATATCAAGATTGCGCTCGGCCCCAACCCGTGGACGGAAAAGCCCGTGGGTGGCGAGGATCAGGCGCTGGTCGATGCCGTCAGTCGGGTGAAGACCCTGCTCAACCGGCACGTTGAGGCCCTGCTGCTGAGCGATGACCTTCCCATGGCCCCGCATGTGCTGCCCGATGAAAAACAGAACTTTGAGGGCGCCTATGACCATCTGATGCGCCGCGACGAATGGGCCCTCAGCGGGGAGGACGAGCAATGACCGAACGTCCGCTGCTGCTTCCGCTCCCGCGTGACCTCACCGACAGCCAGCGGCGCGCTGCCGACCCTGCGCTCTCCATCTGGGTGGAGGCCAATGCCGGCTCAGGCAAGACCCGCGTCCTGACCGACCGTGTGCTGCGCCTGCTGCTCGATGGGGCGCGGCCCGACCAGATCCTCTGCCTCACCTATACCAAGGCAGCGGCGGCTGAAATGCGCGACCGCGTGGGCCGCAGTCTCGCCGCCTGGGCTCTCGCCACCCCTGAAGCCCTTGCGGCAAATCTGAGCGATCTCATTGGCACCGCGCCCGAACCCGCAGCGCTCGGCCGGGCCCGCACCCTGTTTGCCCATGCGCTCGAAACGCCGGGCGGCCTGAAAATCCAGACCATTCACGCCTTCGCTGAAAGCGTGCTGCACCGCTTTCCGGTTGAAGCGGGCGTGCCCTTCGATTTCGGCGTCATCGAAGACGAGGAAAAGACCGCGCTGGTGATTGCCGCGCGCGACCGCGTTCTGGCCGAGGGCCTGTCCGGCTCCGATGGCGCAGCACAGGCGGTGGACGTGCTGTTCGATGCCATCAGCGACCATACGCTCAATGCCGCCATTGACGCGGCGCTGGCCGATACCACGCGGCTGAAAACCGTCCTGCGCGACCCGGCGGCCGCCGCGAAAGCGCTCGCGGACTTCCTCGGCATTGATCCGGCCCTGCGCCGCGCCGATGTCGAGCGCGATATCGTTGCCGGATCGCTGCTCGACCCGAGCGACCTCGACACCATTGTCACCTGGCGCGATGCTGCCGATAAGCCCGTGGGCTTTGCGCGCTTTGTAAAGGACCATAAATTTCACGCCCCCGATGCGGCGGCGCTGATGGCCATCTGCCTCACGCAAGAGGGCGGCGAACGCCTCAAGCCGTTCAACAAGGCGTTTGAGGCCGATCTGCCCGATCTCTGCGACCGCATGCGGGCCGAGATCACGCGCGTATACGCCTTGTCGGAAACCCTGAAGCGCGTCGGCGTCTTCGAGCGCTCTTCCGCCCTCATGCTGCTGCTGAATCTCATCATAGCGCGCTATGAGGCCGAAAAAGCCGCCCGGGCCCGCCTCGATTTCGAAGATCTGATTGCCGCCCTGTCGCGCCTTCTCGGCGATCAGAGCCGCGGCCCCTGGGTGCGCTACAAGCTCGATGGCGGTATCAGCCACGTGTTGATCGACGAGGGTCAGGACACCAATCCCGAGCAGTGGAAGCTGATCCGCCCGCTGGCCGAGGAAATCCTGGGCTCGGGCGGGATCGACCGCCCGCGCAGCCTGTTCGCTGTGGGCGATGGCAAGCAGTCGATCTATTCCTTTCAGGGCGCAGACCCCAAGCGCTTCCGCGATGAACGCGAGAGCCTGCAGGATACGGCAAAACAGAACCACCGCCCCTTCGAGCGCGTGCGCCTCACCACCAGTTTCCGGACCCTTTCGAGCGTGTTGCTGGCCGTTGATCGGGTGTTTGAAGATGAGGCGCGCCGGGTGGCGGTGCTCGAGGACCTGCGGGTCGAACACCGCACGGCGCGGCGCGACGAGGGCGGCCATGTGACGCTCTGGCCGCTGGTCGAGCAACCGGTGAAAGCAGCGCCGCTGGAGGAATGGCCGCTGGAGGCCGCTTCGGGCACCGGCTCGCCGCAGCGGCAACTGGCGGAGCGGATCGCGGCCACCATCAGCCAGTGGGTCGCTAATGGCCGGCCGCTAGAACACCGGGGCCGTGCCGTTGGTGCCGATGACGTGCTGGTTCTGGTGCAGACCCGCTCGGTGCTGTTCCACGAAATCATCCGCGCCTTGCGCGCTGCGGGACTTGCTACCCCCGGTGCCGACCGCCTGCAGGTGACCGGCCATATCGCCGTGCGCGACCTGCTGGCGCTGAGCGATGTGCTGCTCAACCCGACCGATGATCTGCAACTGGCCGCGCTGCTGCGGTCACCGCTTTTTGACGTGAGCGAAGACCAGTTGATGGCGCTGGCGGCCGAGCGCGTGCGCGGCGAGCGGCTCTGGAACCGGCTTGAAACGGCAACGGACCCAGCAGCAGAAGCCGCGTATCAACGGCTCTATGAGTGGCGACGCCGTCTGGATTTCGACCGACCCTACGAATTTTTCGCCGATGTGCTCTATCGCGATGGCGGGCTTGAGCGTTTCCACCGCCGCCTTGGCATCGATGTCGATGATGTGCTTTCCGAGTTTCTGGCGCTGGCGCTCGATCATGAGTCGCGGCCTGTCCCCGCGCTCCAGGCGTTCCTCGCCGAGATGCGCCACCGCAAGGTCATCATCAAGCGCGAGCTGTCTGAACGCGGCGCGGGCGTGCGCGTCATGACCGTGCATGGCGCCAAGGGTCTGGAGGCACCGATCGTCATTCTGGCCGATGCCACGGCGCTCCCCAGCGGCCCCCAGCTCAACCGACCGCTTTATCTCGATGAGCACGACCGGTTCATGGTGCACGCCAGCTCAACCGCAACGCATGCGCCCGAAACGCTGGCGCTGCGCGAGGCCGTGCGTGCCCAGCAATTTGAGGAATATTGGCGCAAACTCTATGTCGCCATGACCCGCGCCGAAGACGAACTCTATGTCACCGGCATTGCGCCCCAAAAATCGAGCGATACCCAAAGCTGGTATCAGGCCATTGAGGCGAGCCTCGGTCCGGCCTGTGTTGCAACAACCGCCGACGATGGCGCCGTACACCGGGTCTATCGAAGCCCAGACTCTGTGCCCGTGGCCCCTGTCCGGGTCCGGCCGGCCGTCCTCGGTCAAAACCAGCCGGCCTTCCTTGCGCCCTCGCCCATCCCCGCGCCACCGCGCCGCGACATCCTGCGGCCATCGAGCCTCGGGGATGATGATCCGCTGCATGTGCTCGATACGGCGGCCCAGACCCAGCGCGATACCACGCCGGGGCGCGCGGCTGAACGGGCGCGCGGCGAGGGCACGGCGCTCCACGCGCTGTTGCAGCACCTGCCGCGCATCGCGCCCCCTGAGCGCCACGCGATCGGGCTCAAGGCGATGGCGGTTCTGCTCCCCGATCAGGCGGCGCGGCACGAGGCTCTGGTCGACAAAGCGCTGTCGATCCTCGATCAGCCCGACCTCCAGCCCCTGTTCGGCCCCCACTCGCGCGCCGAGGTGCCGTTCCTCGTCGATCTCGTCCGCGACGGCACCCCGATTCGGGCCGCCGGGCGCATAGATCGGCTCGTCGTCACCGAGAGCGGGCGCGTACGTATCATCGATTTCAAGTCCGACTCGGTGCCCGCGACCAGCCTCGAAACCGTCAATCCGGCCTATTTGCAGCAGTTGGGGCTCTATGCGCTGTGTGCAACGCAGCTTTTCCCAGGCAAGGAGATCGAGGCCGCGATCCTCTGGACTGCGCTGGAATCGCTGCTAGAATTGCCTGCCGCCCTGTTGGCGGACTCGGTCCGGGGCTTCACCTTGAGGTGAGCTTCCTTGTAAGCGCACTGGACTCTGCCTAGCTTTTGGAACACACACACCGCCGGTTAAAACCCAAAAGGCCAATCACATGACAACCCACGTTTCCGACGCCAATTTCGGCGAGGAAGTCCTGTCCGCCAAAGAGCCCGTCCTCGTCGACTTCTGGGCTGAATGGTGCGGCCCCTGCCGGGCGATCTCTCCGGTGCTCGAAGAGCTGTCCGAAGAGTTGAAGGGCAAGGTGAAGATCGTGAAGCTGAACGTGGATGAGAATCCCGGCACGACCGTGAAATACGGCGTCCGTTCGATCCCCACCATGATCCTGTTCAAGGGCGGCGAAGCCGCCGATATGAAGATCGGCGCAGGCACCCCCAAGGCGGGCCTTGCCAAGTGGCTGGAAGGCCACGCGGCCTGATCCTCGAGACTTAAAGGTTGAATAACGCCGCTGGCCCTCGGGTTGGCGGCGTTTGTTTTACTCGGGCGGCGTGCCGTTGCGGTGCAGCACCTGACCTGCGAGATAAAGCGACCCGCAGATCACCACCCGCCCGGCCCCTGTCTTTGCGGCCCGGCGCAGCGCCGCCGCAATGGATGGCGCCGCATCTGCCACAAGCCCGAGCGCAGCCGCACCCTCAGCAATCCGCTGTGCAGGGTGCGCGTTCGCCTCACCCGGAATCGTCACCCCGATAATCGTGGGTGCGAGGTCGCGGAACGGGGCCAGCAGATCCTCCGGCGCGCGGGTGTTCATCATCCCCACGATCAGGGCGAGCGGCTTGGGCTGCAGGGCGCCGAGGGCCTTCGCGAGCGCGGCGGCCCCGTGGGCGTTATGCCCGCCATCGAGCCACAGTTCGGTCCCTGGCGTAAGGAGCGCGCTGAGCTTGCCCGCGAGCGGCATGAGCCGCGCGGGCCAGCTGACCCGCCTCAGGCCTTCAGCAATGTGCATCTCGCTGACCGGCAGCCCGAAATGGCGCGCGGCAGCAATGGCGAGGCCTGCATTGTCATATTGATGCGGGCCCGGCAGCCCCGGCGGCGGCAGATCGAGAAGGCCGTCACCATCCTGAAACACCAGGCGGCCGTCTTCGGCCTGGGCGTCAAAATCCTCGCCCGCAATCAGCGGTCTGATCCCGAGCCGCGCCGCCTGGCGCGTCAACACCGTATAGCCGCCATCGCGTTGCCGTCCAAACACCGCCGGCGCACCGCGTTTCAGGATGCCCGCCTTGGCCTTGGCGATTTCGGCAAGCGTATCGCCCAAAAACGCCTGATGGTCGATATCGACCGGGGTAATCACCACGCCGAGCGGGTGGTCGATGACATTGGTCGAGTCAAACTCGCCACCAAGCCCCACTTCGAGCAGCAGGTAGTCCGCGGGCACCTCGGCAAACAGCTTGAACGCCGCCGCCGTGGTAATTTCGAAAAACGTGATCGGCTGGCCCGCGTTGATCTCTTCGCACGCTTCCAGCGCGCGGTTGAGCTGGGCGTTGGAGACGAGCTTTCCCGCGAGGCGGATGCGCTCGTTGAAGCGCACGAGATGGGGCGAGTTATAAACATGCACCCGCTTGCCTGCTGCTTCGAGAAAGGCGCGCAGGAAGGCAATGGTCGAGCCCTTGCCATTGGTGCCCGCCACATGAATGACCGGCGGCAACCGGTCCTGCGGGCGCCCCATAGCCTCAAGCAGCCGCAGCACCCGGTCGAGACCGAGGTCGATCAGCTTGGGATGGAGCGACAGCAGTCGCCCCAGAGTGGCATCGGTGCGCGACACGCCTTATTCGGCGTGAGCCGGTTCAGGCATCTCGCCCGGACCGTCGCCAGCGCCGGTGAAGATCGGGGTGGAGAGGCGGCTCGGATCCGTTTCCGCGAGTTCCTCGCGCATCGGCGCGTTGGTCAGGATGCCGACCAGCGACCCGATCGTCTCGCGCAGGTTGTGCCGGTGCACCACCATGTCGATCATGCCGTGTTCGTAAAGATATTCCGAGCGCTGGAAGCCCTTGGGCAGTTTTTCGCGGATCGTCTGTTCAATGACGCGCGGCCCGGCAAATCCGATCAGCGCGCCGGGCTCGGCAATATGCACATCGCCCAGCATCGCATAGCTCGCCGTCACGCCGCCGGTCGTGGGATTGGTGAACACCACGATGAACGGCAATCCGGCTTCGCGAAGCCGCAAGACCCCAACCGTGGTCTTGGGCATCTGCATCAGCGACATGATGCCTTCCTGCATGCGCGCGCCGCCCGACGAGACAAACAGCACGAAAGCCGTTTTCTTCGTCACGGCGGTTTCAAGCCCCGTTACAATCGCGGCACCCGCCGCCATGCCCAGCGAGCCGCCCATGAAATCGAAATCCTGCACGGCCACTGTCACCGGCTGGCCGAACAGCTCGCCCACCGCCACCGTGACCGCATCTTCAGCACCGGTCTTCAGCCGGTATTCTTTCAGCCGGTCGGAATAGCGCTTGGAATCGCGGAACTTCAGCGGGTCCTGCGGCACGGTCGGCAGCGGCACGGTGTCGTATCGGCCCTCATCGAGGAAGGTCGACAGCCGATCAGCCGCCTTGATTTTCATATGGTAGCCCGAATTGGGCACGACCCACATATTGGCTTCAAGATCGCGGTAAAACACCATCTCGCCGGATTCCGGGTCTTTGACCCAGAGATTTTCCGACGCGCTTTCCTTGGGCTTCAGGAAGCTGCGAATGCGGGGGCGGACAACGTTGTTGATCCAGTTCATCTTCGGCGGACCCGTGTGGTTTTGGGCGGGGAGCAAGGCGTTCCCCGGCGATATTTCGTGATTGTGGCAATTCTTATCAGCTTTGCCCGCCAAAGGGGAGACAGAACCAATATCTCCCCGGAGGAAGCCCGGGTGTTAACATGCAGTCGCTGTTCATTGACCTGCAAGACCTCCGGTCCTAGATTAAGGGCCTGATAAACGACCCTGTTCATTCGTCCTTGATCGAAAGCACCTCTGTGCTACGAGTGAACGGGGTCAAATTATCAGGGTTTACCCGCATATGCCCAGCTATGCCATTCTGATGGACGGTGCGTTTGTTCGCACCAAGTTGCAGCGGACCCTCAATCGCTTTCCCGCCGTTTCCGATATTGCCGACGAAATCAATCGGCTCAAAGCCATTGACGCCCTGGCCGGGCATAGCCTGCTGCGCACCTATTTTTACGATGCGCCCCCTGCCGGGGGAAGTTTGACAAATCCCATCAGTGGCGAAAATCTCAACCTCAACGATTCCGATCAGGCCAATGCCAACCGTGCACTTCAGCAGGCGCTGGACTTGCTGCCCGATTTTGCGTTGCGATCAGGCGAAACCGACGTGAACGGCTGGACGCTGGGACGTGCAGCGCTCAAAGACCTGAAACAGAATGGCGCGCGCGCCCTGAAGGCATCTGACCTGGTGCCCAAAATCGAGCAAAAAGGCGTCGATCTGCGCATCGGGCTGGATATCGCAAGGCTGTCGATCCAACGCATGGTGCAGGCAATCGTCGTTGTCACCGGTGACAGCGACATGGTGCCCGCGTTCAAGTTCGCCCGGCGCGAAGGCATGCGTGTGATCCTGAGCCCCATGGGACACGGGATAAAGCGCGAGCTTAAGGTCCATGCCGATCTGGTTGTGTGATTGCCCTAATGCGCGCCGTCCCAGTCCTTGGCGGCATGGGCGTCGACGCGGATGGGGACGGTGAGGCGGAGGGCCGGTTCGGCGGCGGTTTCCATGATGTGCACGATGGCCGGAATGGCTTTGTCCTCGGTGCCCGCGTCCACTTCGAAGATCAGTTCGTCATGCACCTGCAACAGCATGTCGGCTTTGATCCCAGCCTCGGCCAGCGCGCCCTCCATGCGGATCATGGCGCGGCGGATGATATCGGCTGCCGAGCCCTGGATCGGCGCATTGATCGAGGCCCGTTCGATAAAGGCGCGTTCTGACGGGTTGGAGGAATTGGCGTTCTCAAACGCGATCTTGCGGCCAAAAATGGTGGTCACATAGCCATCGAGTTTCACCCGGCGGCGCTGCTCGTCCATGTAACCCTTGATGCCCGGGAAGCGGGCGAAATACTTCTTGATGTAATCCGACGCTTCCGACCGGTCGATGCCGAGCTGGTTGGCCAGCCCGAAGGCCGAAATGCCATAGATGATGCCGAAATTGATCGCCTTGGCCCGCCGCCGCACATCAGATGGCATGCCCTCAACCGGCACGCCGAACATTTCGCTCGCAGTCATGGCGTGAATATCGAGCCCTTCTTCGAAGGCGTCGCGCAGCGACTGGATATCGGCGATATGCGCCAGCACCCGCAATTCGATCTGCGAATAGTCGGCCGAGATCAGCAGCTTGCCCTCGGGCGCCACAAAGGCGGTCCGGATTTTGCGGCCATCCTCGGTGCGCACCGGAATGTTCTGCAGGTTCGGTTCATTCGAGGAGAGCCGCCCGGTAAGCACCGAAGCCTGATTATAGCTGGTGTGCACCCGGGTCGTGCGCGAATTGATATATTCGGGCAGCGCCTGGGTGTAGGTGCCCATCAGCTTGGTCAACTGCCGCCAGTCGACAATGGTCCGGGCGAGTGGAATGCCCTGCAGCGCCAGCTCTTCGAGCACATCGGCGCCGGTTGACCATTGCCCGGTCTTGGTCTTGGTCCCGCCTGGCAGCGCCATTTTGCCAAACAGGATATCGCCAAGCTGCTTGGGTGAGCCGAGATTGAAGGTTTCCCCCGCAAGGCTCTGCGCTTCGGCCTCGAGCGCGGCGGCGCGCTGGGCGAAATCGCTGGTCAGCCGCGACAGAATCCCGCGATCCACGGTAATGCCGCGCGCTTCCATGCGTGCGAGGACCGGCGACAGGGGTCGTTCCAGCGTTTCGTAGAGCGTCGTCATGTTCTCGGCCGGCAGACGCGGCTTCAGCACCTGCCACAGCCGCAGCGTGATATCGGCATCTTCAGCCGCATAGCGGGCGGCATCGGCAACCGGCACATCGGCGAAGCTTTTCTGGTTCTTGCCCGTGCCGATCAGGTCCTTGATCGAAATGCCCGAGTGGCCGAGCCAGGCGAGCCCCAGGGCTTCCATCGAGTTCTGCCGCGCGCCATCCAGCGCATAGGCCATCAGCAGCGTGTCGTCGAAAGGCGCAACCGTGATGTCGTAGCGGTTGAGAACGCCCAGATCGAATTTCATATTGTGCCCGATCTTGAGGATCGAGGGATCTTCCAGCATGGGTTTGAGCAGCGCCAGCGCGGCGCGGATCGGCATCTGGCCTTCAGCAGGACCGCCGCCCAAAAGGTCGCCAACACCGGTGCGGTGCCCGAGCGGGATATAGGCGGCCCGGTTCGGCGCAATGGCCAGCGAGACGCCCACAAGGTCGGCGCTCTGGTTGTCGAGACTGCTGGTTTCGGTATCCACCGCCACGGTACCCGCTTGGTAGATCGCCTCGATCCAGCGCTGCAGCGCCGCCTCATCGGTGATGGTTTCATAGCCATCAAGGATAAAGGGCAGGGCCCGCACGGCTTCGGCCCGAGCGGTGGCAAAGGCCTTGGCCCCGTCGCCATCAGCGGTGGCGGCGCCGTGGTTTGCCGCGGGCTCCGCCACATGGCCGGCAGCACCGGCAGGTCCAACCGCGCCTTCCGTCAGGGCCGTATGGGCTCGATAGGTCGGGTCGGGCTCGAAGTCATCGGGGTTGGCCTCCAGCGTCGCCGCGATGCGCCGCATGAAGGTGTTGAATTCCATCGCCTTGAGGAAGGGAATGATCTCGGTCGCCAAAATGGGGGTGCGCACCAGTCCATCCAGCGGAATGGCCACCGGCACGCCGCGATGCAGTTCGACCAGCCGCCGCGAAATGCGGGCCGATTCGGCATGCGCGACGAGGTTCTCGCGCCGTTTCGGCTGCTTGATTTCATCGGTACGCGACAGCAGCGTTTCCACATCGCCATAGGCGTTGATGAGTTCGGCTGCCGTCTTGATGCCAATGCCCGGCACGCCGGGCACATTGTCCACGGCATCGCCGCACAGCGCCTGCACTTCGATCACCTTTTCAGGCGGAACGCCGAACTTCTCCATCACCTCGGCCGGGCCGATCCAGCGATTGCCCGTGCCCCCGGGGCGTTGCAGCGTATCCAGCATGCGGATCGTCCCTTCGGGGTCGATCAGCTGCATCAGGTCCTTATCGGACGACACGATGGTCACGCGCCCCCCCACCTTGGCCGCCTCGGTGGCATAGGTGGCAATGATATCGTCGGCTTCCCAGCCTTCCATCTCGATGCAGGGCAGCGCAAAGGCCTTGGTGGCGGCGCGTGTCAACGGAAACTGCGGCACCAGATCTTCTGGCGCCGGCGGGCGGTGCCCCTTGTACTCGGGGTAAAACTCGGTCCGGAAGCTCTTCGATGAATAGTCGAAGATCACCGCCATATGGGTGGGCGCGTTATCGCCCTTGAGGTCCTCGGTCACGAGCTTGAACAGCATGTTGCAGAAGCCCGACACGCAGCCCACCGGCAAGCCGTCGGATTTGCGCGTGAGCGGCGGCAGCGCGTGGTAGGCGCGGAAGATGAAGGTCGAGCCGTCGACGAGTACGAGGTGCATGGGCGGTTCCGGTTGATCGGCGGCGACCATAATCCATTGTGCCCGATCTCAAAAGCCGAAGCTGGGCCAAAGCCACATCGCTTGCGGGGCGGGGGGCGGGGCGACCCGGCCCGGCCCTGCCCGGACCCGGTCCCACGATGGACCGCAGCCGGCACGCGAAAACGGTCAATTGTCCCGCCGCTGAGACGTGCGACGCAATGTCCCACAGCAACACTCGGCAATGTTCCTAAGCGCTTGATCGCACAAGCCCTGAGAGGGCAAGGCCGCATACAGGGTGGTACGAGTTGGCGGTCCCCCCGAGGTGTTTCCCTTATTTCTTTGTTGAGACGTTTGGAAAAATATGAGACACAGTTGCAACCAATGCGGCGGAACGCGCGTTAGGTACGCGACGTGTCTGCGTGTTGATCAGCGTCTGCTCTCGGGCTAGGCGCGTCTGTAACGGCTGGCTTTATCCTCATATGATAAAGCAGGTCGTTGCACTCTTCTGTTGTACTTGCGTTTTAGGTCGATCTGGAGTGGGGAACCCTAGAATACAGGGCACCTTGGCCTGTTATCGACAGTTATTCATGCCTTTAGGTTATTGAGATCATCGTTAAGCCAGTTACATAAATCCTTGAAATAGGGCCGGGTATGTGTAAAGTCCTGATAAAGTATCGGTATGTGCCGCAAGCGCGGATCGAATCACTTCAGTCGGAAATGCGCAACACCGGTCGCTAACTTGCCAGGGGCAAAGAGGGCAAAGTGGAAAGACTTTCAGACACAATTCCGTACCGCACCATCCTGAACCGGGATCGGCTGGTTTATCTGACCCATGCTGATGCGCTGGTTTGCAAGGCGCTGTGTGATGAGTTTATTGCTCAGGGTTACCAGGTTTCCATGGTGCCCGATCTGCAGGCGCTGACGCGTCTGGTCAGTGTGCGCCGCCCCGATCTGGTGGTGGCCGCTCTCACCGATGCCGATGGCAATACGGCTCACACCATTGCGGCGCTCGATTCCATTCGCGGCCAGCATCTGGGCATTCACACCTTCCTGCTCGCGCCGGAAAATGTGCGGGCCGAGCTGGTGGTCGAAGCGGTGAAGCATGGCGCATCGGCCGTGTTCTCGCCGCCCTATGCGGCCGTTGCCATTGCCCGTGCCGCCGAAGAAATTTTCCGGTCGGACATCCAGATCGAGCCGAGCAAGGATGGCGCGGAAGCCGTCAAGGTGCGCGGCTTCGGTGCCCTCACCTATCGCGAACGCCAGATTCTGCAGTTCGTGATCGATGGCCGGACCAATAAGGAAATTGCGGCGGACCTGGGGCTTTCGTACCGCACGGTTGAAGTGCACCGGCGGCACATCATGGAAAAGATCGGCGCGCGCAATACCGCCGAACTCGTTCGCATGGCGGTTGGCAGCTAACAGCGGCCCTTTACCAAAAAATCAGGCGGGACCCCGGTCCCGCCTTTTTTGTTTCCCGAAAGTTTAGTCCCAGGCGCCTAGTTGAGCCCGATAGCATCCAGCAGGCCGAGCCGCTTGGCATCGTAATAATAGCCGCGCTTGTAAAAGCGAATGGCACGATCGGAATTGAAGCCGGCCGTGAGATAGGCGCCGCGCAGATATTTCACCGCATATTTCAGGTTCGCATCCGGGTCGAGCAGTCCGGCGGCGTTGCCGCGATAGCCCATGGCCCGCGCCGTGGCGTGGCTGATCTGCATCAGGCCGTAATAGGGGCCGTTCCGGGCGCGGGCATTATAGCCGCTTTCGCGCTGCACCACGCGGCGCACCAGCGCCTCAGGCACATCGTAGAGCCGAGCATATTTACCGATCAACCCATCGATGCCGCCCACGCTGACCGGTTCGGGCGCGAAGGCCAACGCGGCCTCGGATCCGTCTGGCGTGCGCGCAAACGACCTCGGCCGCATGGCGGGAATCGGGGGCAGGTCTGATAGATCGCTGAGGGCGATCGCCCGCGCAATCGGGTCATCGGGCGGCGGCGCCGGAGCCGCCACCGGGGCCGATGCCGGCCGCGGTGCGAAATGCGATAGACCGGCTACAGAACACCCGCCCAGAACCCCGGCAAGGGCAGGGACCAGCAAACCGGCCAACAGACTGCGCGAGCGCACGATACGCGTAAACATAGAGGCTGTTTACCAGATCGTAACCGCCGAGAAAACCCGGGTTCTCCCTCAGCCCACCTTAGCGGAACTGCCCGGTCTGCACCGAACCCGACAGCGGCTCCGGACGCGTGACCGGCGTGGTGATGGCCACCTCGCGGCGTTCCCGCGCCGCGATATCGAGCGCTTCCATGACTTCGAGCACATGCAGCGCCAGATCGCCGGAAGCGCGATGCGGGCGCCCGGTGCTGATGGCATGGGCCATGTCGGCAACGCCAAGCGAGCGGTAATTGGCATCGGCAAAGGGCGCGGTGACCGGCACCTCGGTCCAATCCGTTTCCCCCGGTGCGCGGGTCTTTACCGGCCCGCCGAACATATTGGGGTCGGGCACCAGCACGCTCAGCTTTTCGCCATAGAGTTCAATCGGGGTGTGGGCGTGCGCGGGCACATCAAAGCTCATCAGCACCTGAATGATGGCGCCTGAGTGGAAGCGCAGCAGGCCCGACACATGGGTCGCGACATGCACCGGCATCATCTGCCCGCGCTTCGGTTCCGAAAGGATCGGGCGTTCAGGCCGCGGCGTGCCGCTCATCGCCATCACGCTCTCCACCGGCCCCAGAAGCTGTACGAGATCGGTGATGTAATAGGGGCCCATGTCGAGCACCGGGCCGCCACCAATATCATAGTAGAACGCCGGATCGGGGTGCCAGCGTTCGTGGCCCGGGCAGGCAAAGGTCGCTGTCCCGCCCACGATGCGGCCCGCCGCCCCGGAATCGATCAGCGCCCGCACCTGCTGGTGGCCGCCGCCGAGGAATGTATCGGGCGCCGAGCCGACGCGAAGCCCGGCCTTGGTGGCGGCATCGAGCAGCGCCTTGCCTTCGGCGAAATTAATCCCGAGCGGCTTTTCGCTATACACATGCTTGCCCGCCGCAATGGCCTTGAGGCCAACCGCCACATGGGCGCGCGGAATGGTGAGGTTAACGATAATCGTCACGCGCGGATCAGCCAGCAGCGCATCAACACTCACGGCCACAAGGCCGAATTCAGCGGCCTTGCGCTCAGCCACATCGGCCTTCATGTCGGCCACGGCGATGATCTCAAGCCCGTCGAAAGCGCTCATCGCCTTCAGATACTGCGTCGAAATATTCCCGCAGCCGATAATGCCAACACCAACGCGTGCCATGCTCTGTTCCCCTCTATCTGCGCCTTTGCGCAATCCGGGCGCCAATGTGCCGTCTTTTGCCCGGTGCGCCAGCCCCAATTGCGCCGTAACCGCAGAATTTTCTCCGCCTCCGGGGAGGCGGGTCGGCCCCCGTCTTGTCGGCGGTGAGTCATATGGTATGACGCGCCATGCTTGACCCGATGCCCGCAACCTTCACCTACGCTCCCCCAACCGATCCCTGGCTGAATGTCCTTCACGCCGATGCGGATCTGGTGGTGCTCGACAAGCCCTCGGGCCTCCTCTCGGTCGCGGGAAAAGACCCGCGCCTCGCCGATTGCCTCGAAGCCCGGGCCAAAGAGCGCTGGCCGACGGCCGCCATGGCGCACCGGCTCGATAAGGATACCTCGGGCGTTCTGGTGATGGCGCTTAACAAGCGCGCGCTTGGCCATGTGGGGCAGGAATTCGAGCAGCGCCGCGCCAAAAAAAGCTACGTCGCCCGCGTGTGGGGTGAGGTTGCCGGCGAATCCGGCCGGATTGAACTGCCGCTCGCGACCGATTGGGACAACAAGCCCCGCCAATGCGTGGATTGGGAAAACGGCCGGATGAGCATCACCGACTGGCAGGTGGAGGCGCGCGAGCCGGGCGGCATCACCCGGCTGCGCCTTAATCCGCTCACCGGCCGCACCCACCAGCTGCGCGTTCACCTTCTCGCGATTGGCCACCCGATCCTTGGCGATGTGTTTTACGCCACCGGCGATGCGCTGATGGCGGCGAACCGGTTGCAACTGCACGCTGAAACGCTGGGCTTCAACCACCCGCAGGGCGGCTGGGTCGATTTCGTCAGCCCCGCCCCGTTCTGACCGGCGCTTGTTTCGCCCCACAATCGCCCCGCGATGGCCCCTTTCGCGCCCCGGGCCCGCCCAAGCCACCCTGTAGCCTTGTCCGCTCACATGGCAGCACGGGAACACGCTCATGCCCAAACGAATACGACACCGCACCGGCACGGCCCTCGTGCCGATTTCCATGGCGCGGCTCAATTCGGCCACCCAGATCGACGACGCCCTCGCCAGCGGCATGGCGGCCATTGTCGCCGCCTTCACCGCGACCGAAAGCGAAAACGCCGAAGCCGACCGCGCCGATGAAACCACCCGCGCCCTTCTGGCACGGCTCAACCAGCTGTGGGTTCAACCCTCGGAAAACCAGAGCCTGTGATCCGCTCGTGGGCTGCTCAATCCCGGGCAGGCAATGGCAATCAGGCACCCATAATTGCGCGATCAATGTCCGAAAACTGCTGGTCGCTCACCATGACAAACAAACAGTTCCCCTCGGAACTGTCGGCCCACAAGGCCCCGATCAAGGCCTTCTCTACAGCATCGTCTGCTGTGACTAAATGTTTACCCTTGTATTCAACGACCAGAACCCGCCCGTCTTCGAGAAGCGCCACAAAGTCCGGATAAAACTTGTCAGTCGAGGTTTGCAGCCAGAAGGAATGAGGTTGGCTGGCGGTGTTGCGCACCCAGGTTTTCACCTGGGGCAACCTCTCAAGGTAGACGGCGCAGGCATACTCCTCTCCACTCGGCTCAAGGTCACCGACGACACGACAAAAGTGCTTGTTGAAGATTGTCCCGCCCCGGTACGGCTGCCGGTAGGCATATTTTGACTCATCGAATTCCAGTTCCGCTTCGTGGCTTGTTTCATAGCTCAGCACGCTGGGGACGAGAACGCGCTGAAAAGCCTGCTTTTCGCGTTCTTCCCGATAGTCAGCAATGGTGCGAGTCAAGGCATCAAGTACCTTGGCCTTGCCATAGGCGAGCGCTTCCAGCGTCATGCCCCTCGAGCTTTCGAGCGTGTCCAGCGCCTTCTTGATGAACAGTGTCGATGAAGTGCGCGTTATGTCTTGCCGCGATTGCAGGGGCAGGCGCCTGTCCAGCCAGTTGATCAGGTGTGGCCTGCTCCACCCCCGGTGCTCCAGGGTGAGAGCAAGTTGCTCGTGCAGGTCCTGCACAAAGGTCACTGTCGTTGTGCCAGCGTTGCTGACATTCAGATGAGCCTCGTTGGCCGCCGTCGTTGGCGGCGCAAAGTGCTTGATTATGGCCGCCGGGTCGCAGGTCTCAAGCGGCCACGGAACGTCCAGAAAGTGCGCCCGGTCAAAGAGTTCGAGACCATTGCCCTTGCGCACGCAGAGGAGCGGAACAGCGAAACGCGACGCATCCCGAGGGTCTGCCGGAGGCTTCAGCCGAGCGCCCCTCGACTTGTGGACCAAGGCTTCCACCGCTGAAGCCGCCGTTGCAGGCACCGCCAGCATGACGGCCGTCCTGTCGTAGTCGGTTAGCGCCCCGCGGGCGAGCAGCTTGCCATTGGCCACATCCACTTTCACCCGATGGCCCGTTGCTGTCTCCACATTCAGTTTGAAGGCCGCGGCATCCACACCCTCGGGAAGGCTTTCCTCATAGAGATAGGCCGAACCGCCCTCTTCCAGGCCGGTCAGGGTCGCTTCATCGGTACGGACCAGAGCCTTGGCTTCGATCCGTTCGAAGCCATTGGCCACCAATCCCTCCTGCAGGTTGGTCGCGGTTTTCTGAAATGCTGTGGTGGTTGCAAATGCATAGGCCCGGTTCATGTCTTCATTGCGCTTGCGAGAGGCGCGCGGCAGCCGCAGCACCCGGCCCAGAAGCTGTTCCACCGCGCGGGGCGATTTCTGTTCCGCCACCGAACAGAGCACATAGGCAAAGGAGCAATCCCAGCCTTCTTTCAGCGCCTGTTGGGTAATGATGAAGCGCACCGGGCAATCCCGGTCGAACAGATCGACGCCATCCAGCCCTTTCGACTCGCCGGTCGCAATCACAACATGCGCGTCCGGCACGCGAAAATCGTTGAGCAGCAGCGCCTTCACCGCTTCGGCGTGCAGCGTATCCCGGTCTTTGGATTTCGCTTCGGATTGCAGCAGCATGACGGGGCGGATGAATTCGCCCGTGGCCTGTTCTTCTGCCTTTGCCGTCTCTGTCAGTTCATCCAGCCAGGCAATCGCATCGCTGATGGTTTCATTGGGATCGGCCCGTCCGCGCAGGATCACGGGAAGCTTGATCATCTCCGCCGCTTTGAGTTCGGCGGCGGAAACCTGATGCAGCACATTCGAGGCGTAGATGCCCTGTTCGGGCTTGTGCTCCTCCGGCGTGACCGGCGTTGCCGTGAATTCGATGATCAGCGACGGATTCAGCCGCGCCAGCGTATCGAACGACAGCGCCGAGCGCGCATTGTGGGCTTCATCCACAATCACCATCGGGCGGCGCAAGCGCAACACGTTCGCCAGCGACGGCACCGGATCACCGGAAGGGCCCGCGTCCAGCGTGTTGCGCAAGCCGCCGGCAAGCCCGGTGAAATGGTCCATCAATTCGCCATTGGCGTCGTAGACCTTACGGCCCTCCGTCTCTTCGATGCGGAAGGCCTGTATCGTCGCGACGATTACCACCGCGCCGCCATCATAATCGGCGCGCCGGGCATAAAGGGCATCGGCAACCGTCATTACCCGGATATTTTCGCCGAAGCGATCCGCCAGCGCCCGACGGTTCGGGTGCGCCCGGTCCTGAAGTGTTTTCAACGTCTGGTCGCGGATCGTCTGCGAGGGCACCAGCCACAGCACGACGGGCGCATCGGTGCGCAGAAAACTGTCGGCGGCAACCGCTACCGAATGCGCCGCAAGGATTGTCTTGCCGCCGCCGGTGGGAATGCGCAGGCACACATAGGGCAGGCCGGGTAGGCTTGGCACCGGCACAAACGGCCGCTTGGTGAGCGCATAAAACGCCGTGTCGGCATCGTTCAATTCAACCGTCTTCTCGAGAAAACGGCGCAGCGCGCTCAGCGTCTGGGTCTGGTAGGTCTTCAGGCTGAACAGGGGCGAGGCCATGCTCACAGCCCCTCGATTTGATAGGGGATTTGCTTGAAGGTGACACCAAGACGTGAAAGCCGGTCATCGGGCACCGTGCAGCCTTCGCCATAGACGATGCGTGCGCCGCTGAAGCCGGGTTCAGGCAAGGGCAGCGAGTCGAGAACGCCGCCCGTGAGCACATTCCCGGCATTCGTGCTGGCAACGCCCATGGCGTCGGCATTGTGCAAGAGATAGATCGCCCGGCCTTGGAACGTGCCGATAAGCGGCGTTTCGCCCGTGGCACGGCGCGGAATGGGCGAACCCGTCTCGCAAAAGAAAACATGGGCAGCAAGGTCGGGGAAACTGACGGCGGCATTGACATTGCCATCGGCGTCAAAAAGGGGCTCGCCAAGGGTGCAGTAGCGGAAGCCGGAACCAACTAGTTCGGCACTGTCTCGGATCGCGAATTCAAGCCGCTTCTTTGTTACTGCCGTGCAGATGTGGCCGTCCATTTCTATCGCGATAAACTTGCGTCGTTTTTTCTGTATTTCACCAACACGGAATGCGGCATGTCCAGTTGTTCCACTTCCAGCAAAAGAGTCTAATATAAAATCACCTTCATTGGTCGCAATTTGAATAATTCGTTCGATCAATCTCGTTGGTGTAGGTGTATCGAATGCTGTTTGCGTACCAAATATTTCTCGGATTTCCTTCTTTGCTTCGTCGGTATGCCCAACCTCATCGTGCGTCCACCAAGTCCAAGGAGTCATGCCTTCTACTTCGGACAGATATCGCACTACACTCGGCTGCGCGTTTCCGTCCTTGCCCCAATAAATTCGACCTTGAGACTTCAACTTTACAAATTCGCTTTCGATCATTGACCAACAACGTCCTTCGGGCGGTTGATGCTCTTTGCCCGTCGGCGATATGATGGTGTACATCTGATTTGGTCGAAATCCCTGCGCTGTCATTGGCAAGCCGCGCCAACGCTTTGTTGGGTCCGTTTCCTTGGGGTTGTCGGGATTGCGGTAGACCTTGGATTGCTCCTCGGTGAAATCGATCAAGTTTCGACCATTTTTGAACTTGAGCGGGTCTTTCCCGTAAACAGCAATGTATTCGTGTGCATCACCAATCGCTTCGCGGTTTTCGCGGCTGTAGCGCTTTTGCCAAACGTTCGATGCAATGAATTTTTCTCTCCCGAAAATTTCATCCATCACCATCCGTAGTGAGTGGCTTTCGGCGTCATCAATCGAAATCCAGATCGACCCCTCTTCGCTCAAAAACTCCTTCAGCAACCGCAGGCGCGGATACATCATGCATAGCCATTTGTCGTGCCGTGACAGGTCCTCGGCTTCCTTGCCAACAACTTTGCCAAGCCACGCCTTCATTTCCGGCGAGTTCACGTTGTCGTTGTAAACCCAGCTTTCGTTGCCGGTATTATAGGGCGGGTCGATATAGATGCACTTCACCTTGCCCGCATAATACGGAAGCAGTGCTTTGAGCGCTTCGAGGTTATCGCCCTGCACCAGCAGGTTGCCCGCGTCCGGATCGCCGACGCTTTTGGCTTTGTCGCAATGGATCAGCCGGTACGGCACCTCGCGATGGTGGTTGACCACCGCCTTCTTGCCAAGCCAGTCCAACGTGGGCATCCGCTGTCCTTTCCTTCCTCCATGATATAAGTTTTTACACGTATCACGAAAAAGGTCGACAAGCAGTAAAGCGGGGTAGTCCCGCTCCAGTCGTGCGTCCGCAGACAGCGCTAAGCGGCAGCGCATCAATCGGGGCGCGCGCTATCAGGTTGGCCAGTCTCTGATCCGCCTGCGCGCTGCTGTGCGCCCGCGCTGACAGCCGCTTGCACTCGGTCGCCTGATGTCTTATTGGCTCTTTTCAGGCACCCGTAGCTCAGCTGGATAGAGCGCTGCCCTCCGAAGGCAGAGGTCACAGATTCGAATTCTGTCGGGTGCACCAATTTTTCGTGTGGTTTATCAGTGAGTTAGGCTGATGCCCGCGAGAGCAAAAGAGCCAAGGAAACTCAGCTGTCACAACTGTGTCACAGCGAGGGACCGGCAATGGCCGCAATACGCAAGCGTGGAGAGAAGTGGCAGGTCCAAGTCAGGCGGCTTGGACAGCGAAGCGTGTCACGCACATTCATTAGATTGAAGGATGCCCAGGAATGGGCACGCAGCTCGGAAGTGGCTGCAGACCGCGAGGGTCTGGGTGCCGATCGGAGTGCACTGAAGAGGCTGACGCTCGGAGAGCTTGTGCGGCGCTACCGCGATGAGGTCGTCGCCAAGAAGAAGAGTACACAGGTGGAGACCATCGTGTTGGATGCCTTCGCTCGGCATCCGATCTGTAACAAGAGCCTCTCAGCATTAAAGATGACGGACTTCGTTCGCTATCGGGACGAGAGACTGGAAGAGGTGGCTGCAGCCACTGTGCGTCGTCAGCTCAATCCGATCCGGCATATGTTCAATGTCGCAATTGATGAATGGGGCATGCCCCTGCCAGAGAACCCGCTTGCCAAGGTGAAGGTAAAGGGAGCTGACAAGCGGCGAGAGAGGCGGTTGAAAGCTGGCGAGTTTGAGCGCCTCATGCAAGTGGCAGTTGTGTGCCAGACCCCGCACCTTGCAGCCATAATCGAGTTCGCGGTCGAGACGGGTATGAGGCGCGGCGAAATCCTCGCCATGCGCTGGGAGCATCTGCAGCTCGACAAAGGGCTGTTACTAATCCCCGAGACAAAGACGGGACATCCCCGCACCATTCCTCTGACCGCAAGAGCAAAGTGGCTGCTGAGTGCGAGACTAGGCACACAGGGGAGAGTGTTCAGCCTGTCGGCCAATGCACTCCGACTTGCTTGGGAAAGAGTGACCCGCAAAGCGGGCATAGATGACCTGCACTTCCATGACCTTCGGCATGAGGCGATCAGCCGCTTCTTCGAGATGGGACTGACAATGCCTGAGGTGGGATCGATCTCTGGGCACAGGGATGCTCGCATGTTGCTGCGCTATGCGCATGCCAAGGTCGAGGAGCTGGCAGAAAAATTGCAGATCAGTACTCGTCCGTAGATGCAAGGTGTATGTCTTTGATAAATATAAAACGCATTTCCTCGTAACATCTTTACATAGGAAATGCGGCTCCTATCAACTTGTTCAAAATAACTACGACTTGAAACCCATGTCTGTGCATCCAATCTCGCAGCTGTGCAACGGAAAGGAGCACGAGATTGGACACAGATACTGTTTTCGACTGCGACGGAAATGCAGTTGAGCTGCTCAGGCCTAATTTTGATGGAATTCCCATCGAACTTCAGGAGCGGTGCCGCTGGGCTGTTTGGAAGGCGACCCCCCGTGAGGGCAATCCGGGGAAGTTCAACAAGGCCCCCGTCAGCCCAACCACTCGCCGAATGATCGGAACCAACAAGCCGGAGCTGTGGGGGTCCTTTGCTGAGGCCAAAGCCGCTTATGAAGCGGGCGGCTACACAGGGGTTGGCCTTCTTCTGGATGGGTCTGGCCTCATCGGCATCGACATCGACGATGCATCAGCCGCGATGCGGACCGTGCCAGACCTTACCCAGTGGATCAAAGATGCCTCCAAGGCTGGCGCCTACCTTGAGCTTTCTCCCAGCAATAAGGGCCTTCGTCTCTTTCTAGAAGGTCAGCTTGTCGAAGCCGTGAAGGGCGGACCGCTGGAAGTCTATACCGATAGGCGCTTCATGACTGTCACCGGGCGCCAGCCGGGAGCTAAGCGCGATGCTTAATATTACGGGTGGTCAGAACCTTATCGACCGTTTTGCGGGCATGGCCGCAGCACAGAAGGGCTCTGGCCGCAATGTGCCTGTCGCTGTGGCAACTGCCACCAATGCCCCGCCTGCGGCGAATAGCAACAAGCAGCACTCGGCGGAAGTAGCCGCAATTTTGGCCGTTGTGTCGCAGGAGGCGCTTTGGGCCGGGGACTGGCAGAACTGCCTTGACCACTCAGGCAAGTCCTATACGTCCCAAAGCGAGGCCGACTACAGCCTCTTGGGCGCCATCGTGAAGGAGGCTTACTTCTTGGGCCTCCCCGAGAGCCTGGTGCCGTCCATTGCCGAGCAGGTGTGGGTACAGTCAGGGCTCTACCGGCCTGAAAAACTGCATCGTGTTCGCACGCAGGACATTCCCAATCAGATCGAAGAT
This sequence comes from uncultured Hyphomicrobiales bacterium, assembly GCA_903828145.1. GTDB lineage: Bacteria > Pseudomonadota > Alphaproteobacteria > Rhizobiales > Devosiaceae > Devosia_A. The sequence goes on from CAIKKY010000010.1 coordinate 128,278, forward strand.
AAGCGCGGATTGCTGCCTCGGACACAGGGTGGTTTGGAAATTATTGGGGGCCCTACGCGCCACAAGCGATTGATTGGAGACGGGCGGCTTTCGGTGCCGACAACCCCTCCTCCGCCTCGGGACTACATTCTTGAGGGGCTTCTGCTCAGGTCCACGCCCGCTGTGTTGGCAGGGGCTGGTGGTACGTCAAAGACCATGTTGTCGATCCAACTGGCGATCGCGTTTGCGCTGGGGCGCGACATCCTTGAGAAGAAGTCTACAGAGGGTTGCTCCCTGCTGTTGTTAGCCGAAGAAGACCAGAGCGAAGCTAAACGGCGGGTCGGGGCGGTTTGTGCCCACCTCGGGCTGTCACCTGCAGAACGGCTGATGGTCGAGGAACGTGTGCGGATTTTCCCGCTTGTGGGGGTCGATGCTCGGCTGACTGCATTTGACCAGAAGGTGCGTAGCCTGGCGAGCACAGCCTTTGATGAGGAGATCATCGCTACCGCCCAACAGATTGTGTCAGGAACCGGCATTCCTATGAGTTTGGTTGTTTTGGACCACGCTGGCATTATGCACGGCGGCATGTTCGATGCCCGCGAAGATACCGCACAGACGATGCGTATTGTTGCCCGAATTGCCCAGGAGACGAAGGCAGCTACCCTGCTGCTAGCGCATTCCCCGAAAGCATCAGCCTCAAAGGACTTTTCTGATGCGCAGGACGTCGCGGGTTCGGCAGCGTGGACGGACCATGCTCGTGCGGCCTTTGTTTTGCGCTCGATGACGAAGGCAGCGGCAAAGCCGTTCGGCATCCCTGATGCCCTGCTGGGGAATTATGTGACCTTCAGCGTGGTGAAGAACAACTATGGCCCGTCACACGAGAGCATTCCTTTGGAGCGCTACGTTGTGCCGAACTACTCCGTCAGCGTTTTGCAGCCCTATAACCAGATTGCCGTCATGCGGTCCGCCCAGCCTTCGCTGGTGGACAAAGTGGTAAAACTCGTCGGCGACCACCCCCGCCAGTACTCGAAGACGACGCTGCGCGAAAAGCATAGCGGGATCAGGGGGACCTTGGGAGCCAGTAAGCAAAACGTTGCTGATGCCATTGAGCAGGCACTCTCGAGCGGCAGGCTCGTTCAAGTGAAACCCTCCGCTGCGGACCGCAAGGCTCATGGGCTCAAAGCACAGGTTAGGGAAGTCCTAGACACTCCCAGCCGCCTGCCGCCTGCCGCCCAATCGGACGGCAACGCCTAAAAAAGGCGGGTTCAAAGGCCCGGATTTACAGGGGTTACAGCCGCTTTTTTTGTGCCGCCCGCAACTACCCCCCTCACAGGCGGCTGAAACCCTAACAAATCCGGGCCTTTCAGCCGCCCTCCAAACCTAACGTCTTACAGACGTCTGTCGCCTTCGGGCGACAAGACTGTCTGCCTGTGCACAGAAAGGGTAGCCTATGCGTTTGAACACTGCCCACGTAGGCTCACCTCTTTTAGGGGGCTTTGATACGTTCATCAGGGTCGGACCCCAGCTAAAACGGCGCTCTATACAGGGCGCCGCCATCACTAACCCGTGTGCCTCGTTAGGCACTTTCTTCAATTCTTGGTCACAGCTTTCCAACTGACACGACAGTGTATCAATGATAGTATATGTATGTGATCACGCAGAGGTGCGCCATATGAGCACGAAGACGTTTCTGATATTGTCTGCGCTTGCAATATTTGCAGCAGTATCGTTATCCAACGGCATGTTGAATGGATTTATGGCAACAATTTTATGCTTTTTCTTGGCCGGATTTTTTGGTTTTATGTTTTCTTTTGTGTTTGGCGACAGCGCAGGCCGTGTCGCTCTGTTTATAGTCATGGGGATTCTCGTTTTCGCTGCCGTCACATCCCCGGAAAGTTTTAGAGGCGGCGGGCGGTATAGTTGGGAGGGTGATACCTGCGTCCAAAGCCGATACGTCGGATGTTGAAGTTCTGCCGCCACCAGTGAGGAGCCATGTACCTGCGACATTACCGGGAACAGCTGCGGCAAATCAGGGAAGCGAGCCTCCGTGCGGAGGAGGAGCAGCGCCAGCGCAAGGCTAGTCAGAGTGCAGCGCCGACCTACAAGCCCCTTGACCAGCAGATCGAGGAACTGATGCGCTCGCTACCCCCTGCGCAGAGGGACCGTCCTTGGTCGATGGATGAACTGGTGCTCAGGCTACAAGGGCGCTATCGCCCCCATCCACATCCGAAGGATGTCGGGACAGCCCTGAGGCGGCTAGGCTGGCAGAGGGTGAGGGATTGGTCTGCTGTCGGCTGCGGTATGCGAGTTTGGACACGAAGCGAAAATCACGGAAGTTAACTGTTCGTTTTAAATCGCGAGAAGAAACACACGCACAAGATAACAATACCCCACGCCCACATCTCTCCGTTGTCTAGGCCGGGAAGCGTCACAAAATCGCGCACAAGCGCGGCCAAAATGCATAGGCCACCAACGGCATATCCTAATAAGCGCATTTGTGGGCTCCGGTAGCACCAGTACAGAAATCCGATCCCCAAACCCCACCGGAGCATCTGATTAATTGTTTCTTCGAACATTTTCCGCCTTTCGGGCTCCACAGGGAAGAGTGCTCGCAGTCAGCATCTAAAGTCACACGGTGGCAGCTGCGTAACGCTCTGACAGAGAGTATCAAATTGGCGCTTGCATGCGAGACTGTTCTTGTTCAGTTTGCGGCTAGGATGGCCAAGGCGTTTCGGTGTCAATATGAGCGGGAAGTCGCACGTCGGCGCACTAGCGGTACTCTTTCTTGCATCAACTCTGGGGTCCGCCAAGGCCCAAATTGCTGAGTTTGAGGACGTAAGTGCTTGGAAGACCTATACAGTTACTCAAAAGCTCGCATCTGGTTTGAAGGGTTGCATTGCAAACCAGACCGAACCTGCCTCATCGCCCTCCTTTTGGATACAACAGACAACTGACGGGAGAATTGGCTTCGCATTCTCCGGTGGCAATTGGAATATAGGGCCCAATCACCTCACAAGCGGATCAGTGACTTTTGAGAATGGATTTAAATATCCGTTCTATATGCGGCAAAATCCGCCCATGCTTGAAATTTTCGTTAATGATGTCGCGAATTCGGCGTCAATGAAGAGTGCAATTGCGAAAAGCAAATTCGTAAAAGTGTATCTCGAGTGGGCTGGTATTTTTGGGAACATAAATAAGAAGTTTTCTCTTGCCGGGTCTGCCGATGCGCTTCGTAGTCTTGATCGGTGTATTGCGCAGATTGCAGTAGACGAGGAGACGCGTGCGGCAGAGGCGGAGCAAGCTCGTGAGGCATTGAGGAAAAAAGCTGCAGAGTGGAAGGCCGCAGAGGAAGCACAAAAAGCTGCGGAGGAAGAAAAGAATACCAGCGAAGGTAACAGTACACCACAGACGCAGCCCGCCGCACCCTTGCCAGCGCTTTATTCGGCTGGCAGCGGCTTCGTTGTGGGTGGCGATGGAAGCATCATAACGAACGCGCACGTGGTCGCTGAGTGTAACCAGTTGCAGGTCGTGGATGCATCTGGCCAAAAATTTAAGGCCAATCTGAGGGGTGTTGACCCATCAAATGACCTTGCCCTTCTGCAGTCAGGCGCCGTGCCAAGAGCTGTGGCAGAACTACGTCTTTCGCCCTCACTTAGGCCGGGTGACAAGGTTGCGGTGTACGGGTATCCCTTACCTGGCACACTTTCGGACACGGGAAACATTGTATCGGGAACACTTAGCTCGCTTTTAGGCATCCAGAATGACGTGCGTTTCGTTCAGTTTTCCGCGCCTATACAGCCGGGCAACAGCGGAGGAGCGCTTTTAGATAGCGCTGGCAATGCAGTCGGGATTGCCACTATGAAACTTGATGAATTGGCCATGTCACAAGAGGTGGGAGTGTTTCCCCAAAATGTAAATTTTGCTGTGCGTATTTCAATAGTGGCAAGTTTTTTGGATGCCTTTGGCGTGCAGTACAAGGCTGCGAGTTCGATTGAGGAACGACCGCTTCCTGACGTGGCAGACCTAGCAAGGGCGTTTTCTATGCAGGTTTTGTGCTACCGTTGACGATAAGCGTTATTACTTATTTTCGTTTTTTACGTCCTGCAACGCGCGTCTTGCGACATTACCGTGGGGCAGTGCCTTTGCCTGTCCATGTACCCCCCACTGAACTCTGACTCGCATGCAGGACTCCCATCTTGTCACAACCCTGTCACACCAACTGTGACAGGCGGGCACGTTGCAGCCATGTCCGATTTCGGGTAATCTGCACTAAGCAGTTGATTTTCTTTGGCCTTTTTTCAGGCACCCGTAGCTCAGCTGGATAGAGCGCTGCCCTCCGAAGGCAGAGGTCACAGATTCGAATTCTGTCGGGTGCACCATTTCCAGACAGCGCCACCAATGCACGCTGCGCACCCCCTCTGCGGGGCTGACGGCGATGCCGGGCCAGCCTGGCTGTACCGGGCTACCGGCAGGTGTCCGTTTTCACCGGTAAGCCCCTCAAGTGAACAACGCCTGCGCTCTGGCCGGTGCCGGTCAAAGGACGTAGCACCAATTGGTGTAGTCCCTCCCCGATATGCATCGTAACGGCTATAATTTATTATTAATTTAGGGTTAACGCGACTGTCATTCGGCCTGTTTTGCGAATATCCGGTAAGTATGCCCCTCGTGTGGTTGATGGGTATTTTCGAGTTTTCAGGCTGTAAGGCCGCGCCTTTGGCGACCTGCGGTTTATTCGAAAGAGTACTTAGCTAAGGACGCAAAGACATGGCTTCGAAGTCTTCTGGACGCAGGAAAGACGCAGCGCAGCACAAACCTGCCGAAAGCGCTGTCCAGAACGAACCGGCCCTGGTGGTTGCTCCTGCCACCCCGCCCGAGCCCGTGGCCGAGCCCGATCTTCACCGTGCGCCGACGGTCTCTGCGCCGTTTGGCGCGGCCGCCGACGCGTCGACTGAAGAGCGCCGCACGGTCGCGCACAAGCAGGCCAGCATCGGCGCCAGTGTGGCGAACGACGACCTGTGGCGCGCGACGCCGCGCGGTCCGGCCGCGCGCAAGCAGCGATCCTCAAACCTGCCGTTTTATGTGGCTGCGGCCGTGGCCCCGCTTTGGGTCGCCGCGGCGATGACCTCGGCGGTGCTGCGGGGGGATTTCCAGCGCGCTGGTTACTTCGTGTCGCCCGACTTTGTGGGTCTGTTCGCGCTGGCGATCCTGCCCGCCATCGGGACGTTCGCCATTGCCTCCCTCGTCAAGCGGTCGCGTGACCTGCGCGATGCGGCGCTCGCCATTGCGGCGGCGTCGCGGCACCTCGCCGAGCCGGAAACCAGCGCCAAGGAAGTGATTGTCTCCATCGGCGGCGCGGTGCGTCGCGAGCTTGAGGCCCTGGACCAGGGCGTGGGCCGCGCCCTGACCCGTGCCGGCGAAATCGAGTCGATCCTCCACAACGAAGTGGTCGCGCTTGAGCGCACCAGCGCCGAGAATGAAAAGCGCATGCGCATGCTCGTTACGGAAATGGCAAGCCAGCGCGACGCGCTGACCAGCAATACCGATCGGACGCGCGAAGTTATTTCCGAGAGCCACTCCAGCCTGATTTTCGACCTGTACGGGGTCTCGCAGCGCGTTTCCACGTCGATCATGGAGGCGGGCAACGGCCTCGCCCAGGCGCTCGATTACCGGGTGTCGACGCTCAATGATGCGTTCAGCGGCTATTCGGCGTCGTTCGCCCGGATGATGACGCAGGGCGGCATGCAGATGCTGGATAATCTCTACGCGCGTGAGAAAGAGATCACCTCGGCGCTCGAACAGGTCGGCTCCCGCATGGCCGAAGACATTACCGACCGCGCCAGTGACGCCGAAGGCATGATGGGCCGCCTCAGTGAGCGGCTCAACGAGCATGTCCACACGCATGTGAACGAGCTGGAGTCGCGCCTGCATAGCTCCATGATTGAGTTGACCGCCTCGATGGAGGCGACCACGGAACGCGCCCGGTTGGGCCTTGTTGAGGTCGGCAACGGAAACCTCGAGCAGTTCGAGGCGCAGTCCCAGCAGGTGAAGTCTGCCATCGAAACGGGCATTGATGTGTTTACCGTGATCGTCGGGAACGCCGGCAAGCGCGTTACCGATGCCCTTGATCGCCACCAGACGGACTTCGAGACGCGCGCGAATGTCCTTGAGACCGCGCTCGATACCAAGGCGCAGGATTTCGCCGCTGCAGCCTCGCGGCACACGCGCGAACTGACTGAGACGCTTGCGGATCGGTCCGAGCAGATCGCCGGTGTGATCGGCGAAAAGAGCCGCGAGATTTCTGAAGCGTTCGATACCCATGGCCGGGACATGGTTGAAGCCCTCGACGGCCGGACTTTGCAGCTGTCGAAGGCCCTGCAGGCGCGTCAGGCCAAACTGTCGGAAACGATCGGCAACCGGACGCAGGCGCTTGCAGACACGCTCGACGCGCGCGGCGCGGCGCTGGATAAGTCCGTTGCCGGGCATGTGGACGCGCTCACAACCCTCGTGTCGCAATCAGGCCAGCAGATCGAAACGACTCTCGATGGCTATGTCCGGCAGGTGGCCGGGACGCTGGAGGAGCGTGGCGCGCAGATCGGCGCGACGATCTCGGCGCGGGCTGGAGAGCTTGACGAGGTTATGACCAAACGCGGGCGTGAGCTGGACGAAACACTTGAGCGCCGCACCGACGCGTTCTCGGCGGCCATTACGGGCCGCAGCTTCGAGATGGCCCGGGCCGTCGAGACCAGCACCTTAGGCGCAACGCGTCTGTTCGACGACAAGATCGCCGAAATGGATGACAGCATGGCGCGCAGTGCCGACAGGGTGGCCCAGCACATCACGCGCAGCAAAACCGAAATCATGGGTGAGCTGGACGCCTTTGCGTCGGGCATCGACGAGCGCAGCCGCCACGTCGTTACTGCCGTCGAAGATAGTGTCGCGGCGCTGCATGACTCAGTGCGGGCTCTTCTGAATGACCGGCTTGGCGCTCTGCCCCAGGAAATTTCGGCGCAAGCCGAGGCAGCGACGGGTCGGCTCTCGGCGCTGAATACCTCGATCGAAGCCTCGCTCGCGAGTGCGCTCGGCTCCATCGAGTTCAGCGCCAACCGCATTCATGATCAGGTGGGCACCGGCCTGTTGCAGTCGATGCAGTCGATTGCCGGTGAAATCGACACAACCGTGAATCACATGGACGGAACGGTCCGCGAGTCGCTGTCGCGCCTTCAGGAGACGTCACGCGAACTGGATGGCCTGATTTCGACCCGAGCGTCTGAGGCCGCCGCTGCCGCGAGCGAGCGGGCACTCGAGGTCAATCGACTGCTCACTGAGGCAACGGGCGATTTTGACCGGGTTGTCGGCGGGCGCGCCGCAGAAATCGAACAGTCGCTCGCCGGTCATGCCGAGGTGCTGGAAGACACCATGACGCGTCTCGCAGCCGATGCAGAAACGCTCATGAACCGGTCGACCGCGCATCTGACAGAACGGGCCGTGGCGACGATTGCCCGCGTGGCCGGATCCACCCAGGCCCTGAAGGAACTGGTGGAAACCTCTGGCAGCACCCTGTCCGAAACGGAACGCCTCTTGGCGCAGTCGGCTGAATCCTACGCGACCGCCGTCCGGCAGGCCGCTGTGGCCACGGCGCAGATGGGCCGCACGGCCGAGGATCGTACGGCGTCCATGGCGGGCTCGATTGCCGAGATGATGCGTGAGTTCCATGCCCTGGAGGCGGGGCTGGACCGCGTTTCGACCAAGCTCGACAGTGTTCCGCGTCCGACCCTGCAACCGTTTGTTCCGTCGTCGTTGAAGGCCGACCTGCGACCGTCTGGCCGAACGAACGCCCTGCCGTCCAGTTTCGCGCTGGCGGCAGCCCCGATGGACCAGCAGCAGGCCTCGATGCTGCGCGAGGACGGGCAGACTTCCGCGACCTTGCTGTCGCTGGTGCCAAAAGCACCGGCGCCTGTTGACGCCGCCACTGCGGAAAAGGCCGTGCCGGTCAAAGGCAATGCCGATGATTTCCGCGGTGTTGCCGCACGGCTGAACCTGATTGCAACCCCGGCGCCCAAGGCACCGGAAGCAGCCGACGGCGCGGACGGTGATCTCAACAGGCTGGCCAGCCGGCTTGCCGCTGCAATCGATTCAGAGCAGCTGTCGAGCGCCTGGCGCCGCTATCAGGGCGGGGAATCGGGCGGGTTCGGCAAGGACCTCTACGCGATTGGCGGCCGCGCGCTGTTCGACCTTCTCCACCGGCGGGTGAAGCTTGATCCGAAATTCGCTGATCAGGCGCGTGTCGTCGTCGATGAGTTCGAACCATTCCTAACGGCGTGCCGCAGCGAACCTGACCCGCTGGAGGCCAGCCTGAAGGTGCTGTTGACCGAAAAAGGGCGCGTCTATGTTGCGCTCGCCCATGCACTCGGGCGCTTGGCCTGACACAGGCTTACATGCCCGTGTAGGTCGGTCCCGAGCCCCCTTCGGGCGGCGTCCAGGTGATGTTGTCCAAGGGGTCTTTGATGTCGCAGGTTTTGCAGTGGATGCAGTTCTGCGCGTTGATCCGAAAGCTGGGTAACCCGCCGCTGCTTATGATCTCGTAGACGCCAGCCGGGCAGTAGTGCACGGCCGGCTCAGCCCCCAGGCGCGGCACGGTCTCCCCGAGCGGACCATCGGGATTGCTGAGCCGCAGATGCACCGGCTGATCGTCGTCATGGGCAATATTGGCGAGGTGAACCGAGTCGGCCCGGCTGAAGGTGATCGTACCATCGGGCCGGGGGTAGGACCGGCTGCGCCCGCCGACAACGGGCCTGAAACTCGCCCGGTCCGGCCCTTTGTGATGCAGCGTCCCGAGCAGGGAGCGCCCGGCAAGCTGGGTGATCCAGAGGTCGAGCCCAGCAAGGGCGGCCCCCGCCAGCGGCCCAAAGCGCGACCAGAGCGGCTTGACGTTTCGCACGCGCCGCAACTCTTTGCCGATCGGCGAGGACATAAGCTCGTCACGCAGGCTGTCGAGCGTGATCGTGCCCCCCTCGACCTGAAGGGCTCGGGCGACGTGCTCTGCCGTCAGGCGCCCAGACCGCATCGCGCTGTGCACGGCTTTCAGCCGCGCCACATTCATGAACCCTGCCGCACACCCCATCAGCGCGCCGCCGGGGAAGGCCAGTTGCGGGATCGATGGCCACCCGCCTGAAGCTATGGCCCGCGCGCCATAGCTGAGCCGCGTCGCCCCCTCGAGCAGGGGGCTGATGGCCGGGTGGCGCTTGAAGGCCTGGAACTCTTCAAACGGCGACAGCGTGGGGTCGGCGTAGTCAAGATGCACCACAAGGCCCAGAAACAGCTGGTTTCCAGCGGCGTGATAGGCGAAGCCGCCGCCCGCCGCGGCGTTACCCAGCGGGTGGCCGAGATAGTGGTCCACCCGGCCTTCGGCGTGCCGGTCCGAAGGAAGGTGCCAGACTTCCTTGAGACCGAGGCCATATTTCTGCGGGTCGCTGTGCTTGTCGAGCGCGAAGCGGTCGATGAGGGTGCGGGCCAGCGACCCGCGCGCGCCTTCGGCAATCAGGGTCTGGCGCGCCCGGATAGCCACCCCCGGCGCAAACCCCGGTTTCGGCCGCCCATCGCGGTGGCGCCCGAGGTCGCCTGTGAGCACGCCTGTGACGGCCCCATCATCACCGAAGAGCGGCGCGACAGCGGCTGTCATGGTGAAAACCTGCACCCCGAGGGCCTCCGCCTCGCGCGCCAGAAACCGGACCACTTCGCCAAGGGAGACGATCAGCCCGTCCGGCGTCTTCATGATGTCGGGGATGAGCCAGTCGGGGATCTCAAGGTCGGTCTTCGCGCCAAGCACGTGGAACCGGTCTCTGGTCACCGGAACGGCTGCGAAGTCCCGGCGATCGCGCCAGCCCGGCAGCAGTTCATCAAGCCCCGCCGGGTCGATGACCGCGCCGGACAGCGTATGTCCGCCAATTTCAGATGCCTTTTCGAGCACGATGACATCGCGCTCCGGCGCCACCTGCTTCAGTCGGATTGCCGCACTCAATCCCGCCGGGCCGGCGCCAATGATGGCGATGTCGGTGTCGATGGTCTCAAGCGTCGTCATGGCGCTAGAGCGCCGCGATCAGGTCGGGAAGGGCCGTAAACAGGTCGGTAGACCACACATAGTCGGCAATCTGGTTGATCGGCGCATCAGTGTCGCTGTTGATGACAACCACCGTTTGCGAGTCTTTCATGCCCGCCACGTGCTGGATGGCGCCGGAGATTCCGACGGCGATATAGAGCCGGGGTGCCACGACCTTGCCGGTCTGGCCCACCTGCAGGTCGCTGGCCGCATAGCCCGCATCCACGGCCGCCCGACTGGCCCCGACAGCGGCGCCGAGCCGGTCAGCGAGCTGCACCACCAGCTGGAACCCCTCGGCACTGCCAACGCCCCGGCCACCAGAGACCACGATGGGTGCGGTTGCGAGGTCAGGTCGGTCGTCACTGCGGACACTATCGCTGATCCAGATCGTCTGCACGGCGCCCTGTTCGACGGCCAGCGGTTCGATTGGCGCGGGCGGCTGTACGCCCAGACTGGCGCTGAAGCTCGTGGGCCGAATAGTCAGGAAAATTCCGGTCTCGAGGCTCTCAACGACTTCAAGGGCATTGCCCGCGTAGATGGGACGCTCAAAAGTCGCGCGATCCACAATCCGGGTCACGTCCCCGATGACCATCCTGTCGCATAGGGCCGCGGCGCGCGGGAGGTAACTCCGCGAACTGGCCGAGGTCGCGGCCACAACATGCGTGAAGCCGGGCGCCAGCGTGGCGATGATGTCGGCCATGTCTTCAGCCAGCCGGGGCGCGAGCCAGGCTTGATCAGCGACCAGCACGCGCGCGACGCCCTCAAGCGCCGCGACCTCGGCAGCCGGCTGTGCCACCTGGTATCCGGCCACCAGCACGCTGACCTTATCGAGACCGCGCACCGCGTTGATAGCCTTGGCCGTGGCCTCGCGGTTGAGGGCACTGCCGCTCAGGTCGGCAATCACGAGGATGCTCATTTCAAGGCTCCTTCGGCACGCAGCGACCGGACCAGATCAGCAGCCGACTCGACCCGGATGGCGGTCTTCGCCCGGGCCGGGGGCGGGCTTACGGCGCGCTGCCTGAGCCGCGGTGTCACATCGACGCCAAGCTCAGCCGGGGTCCGCACCGTAATGGGACGCGACCGCGCTTTCATGATGTTGGGCAACGAGGCATAGCGCGGAGTATTGAGACGCAGGTCGGCGCTCACCACTGCCGGAAGCGGCAGCTCAAGCGTGCGCAGCCCGGAATCGGTCTCTGTCACGACGCGCAGGTGAGTGTCGATGAGGGTCAGCTCGGAGGCGAAACTGGCCTGGGGCCATCGCAACAGACCGGCGAGCATCGGCCCCGTTCCACCGAGGTCCGTGTCGATGGCCTGCTTGCCAAGCAGCACCAGTGAATAGCCATCCTCGCGCACGATCGCGTCAAGCAGCTTGGCCACCGCCAGCGAATCGATCGGCGTATCGGCAGGAAGCTCGATATGGACGGCTTTATCCGCCCCCATGGCCAGCGCGGCGCGCAGCGTGTCCTGCACCGTCCTGGGGCCGATTGACAGGGCCGTTACGTCGTCCACCTGCCCCTTTTCGCGCAGCCTTATGGCCTCTTCGAGCGCAATTTCGTCAAACGGGTTCATCGACATCTTGACCCCGTTGAGGTCAATGCCGCTGCCATCGGCTTTAACCCGCACGCGGACCGAATAGTCGACCACGCGCTTGACCGGAACCAGAACTTTCATGGGCTCTCCTGCACTCAGCACGCCGAGACGAAACGCTCGATCATGGTGTCCAGCACCAGGCCGGGGTCGCGCTGCCACCAGGTGCGGGCTGAAAAAATCTCGACTTCGCTGATGCCGGTATAGCCGCCGTCGCGCGCGGCCCGGCGGATGCCGACGATATCGGCCACCCCATCACCCATCATGCCGCGATCAAGCAGCGTGTCCGTGGTGTCATGCAGCCAGTCGCATAGATGCACGCCTTCGATGCGGCAGTCCGGCCGCTGCAGCTGGCGCGCGAGATCGGTGTCCCACCAGACATGATAGACATCGACCGCCACCCCGACATTGGGCGCCCCGATGCGCGCGCAGATATCAATGGCATCCCGCACGGAGGTGAGGCAGCTCCGGTTCGCGCCATAGACCGGGTTGAGCGGCTCGAGCGCCAGGCGCACGCCGCGCGCCGCCGCATAATCGGCCCCCTTTGCCACACGCTCTTCGAGCCGTCGGAGGCTGGTTGCAGGCCCTTTGGTGTCCGGCTCAATGCCGCCGGCAACGATCGTCAGCACCGGCGCGCCAAGCGCCGCAGCCGCATCGATGCTGGCCATAAAGCCATCCATCACCGCCTGCGGCTCGCGGGGCGTTTCGTGCCCCACCAGATAGGGCGCGCGGCAGAGGCCCACGACCGCCATCCCGGTTGCGCGCACGCGCTCACCAAGTGCCACTTCGCGCCCGGCGATCTCGCGCCGCCAGAATACAAGGCCACCCAGCCCCCGCTCAGCGCAGGCATCGATGGTCTGCTCCGGCGACCAACCCGCCCCGGCCCCGTCGAGATTGTGGCCGAGCGTCGCGGTATTGAGGGCCAGACCCGACGCAGCGGTCATCCCTCGACTCCCGACATGGCAAGCAGGGTCCGCATGCGGCGCTCTGCGAGGTCAGGCTGGCTGAGAATGCCGCACTGGTCCGCAAGGCGGAAAATCTCGGCAAAATGGACCAGCGAACGCGCCGATTGCGCCCCGCCCAGCATGACGAAATGGTCCTGAAAGCCGTTGAGCCAGGCGAGGAAGACCACGCCAGTCTTGTAAAAGCGCGTCGGCGCCCTGAAGATTTGCCGCGCCAGCGCCACGGTGGGGTCCAGCGTCTGGTGAAACCCCGCGCGGTCGCCCGCAGTCAGGCGCGACACGGCATAGGCGGCCGCCGGCGCAAGCGGATCAAAGATTCCGAGAAGCGCATGGCTGAAGCCGTGCTCATCGCCCGCAATCAGCTCGGGATAGTTGAAGTCGTCGCCGGTATACATGCGCACACCCTGCGGCAGGCGGCGGCGCATCTGGATTTCCTTGTCCTTGTCCAGCAGCGATATTTTGATGCCATCAACCTTGGCCGCGTTGCGGGCAATAACCTCGAGCGCAACATCCAGGGCTCCGGGGAACGCGTCATGGCCCCAATAGCCGGCCAGTGCCGGGTCAAACATTTCACCCAGCCAGTGCAGAATGACCGGGTGGTCGGCCGCCGCGAGCACACGGTCGTAGACATAAAGATAGTCGGCAGGCGAGCGGGCGACGCGCGCCAGCGCCCGGCTGGCCATGACGATCAGACGTCCCCCGAGGCGCTGGATGGCCTCGACCTGCTCGAGATAGGCCGCGACGACCTGATCCAGCGTCGTTACCCCCGCCGGGTCGAGATGATCGGTGCCGCACCCATTGGCGACGAGCGCCTCGGGCACCTCGGCCCGGGTGCGGCGGATCAGCTCAAGCGCATGCGGCCAATCCAGACCCATGCCGCGTTGTGCCGTATCCATCGCTTCGGCAATACCAAGGCCCAGCCCGGCCAGGTGACGGCGGAAGGCCATCGTGCCCGCCCAGTCGATGGCAATAGCCTCAGACGGATCGGTTGCGGCAAGGGGATCGGCAACGACATGCGCAGCAGCATAGACGGTGCGTACAGCATCGGCCGCGAGGGTACCCCCGGCGATTGGCGTTCCCTGAAGCGTATAGGGTACGAGTTGGGTGTCGGCGTTGGGCAGCAGCAGGGTCATGGTCGCCTCCTAGAACCGGGGCACCAACATGCCGCCATCAACCGCGATGACAGCTCCAGTGACATAGGGCAACCTGCCTTCGGCCAGGGAGACCACGACATTGCCGACATCGGCCGGTTTGCCGAGCCGCGGCATCAGGGTAAAGCCGTCAGCGGCCATGCGGGCGTATTTTTCAATCACGGGGGCGGTCAGGTCGGTTTCGATCAGCCCGGGCTGAACATCAAAGACCTGAATGCCCTCGGCGCCGAGCCGGACGGCGAAGGTCTTTGTGACCATCGCTGCTGCTGCCTTTGATGCCGCGTATTCGGCCCGCTGCACGGCTGCGGCCGTCGCATTGGATGATGTGATCGAGATAATCGCATAGCTGAGGGCAGGTGCGCGCGGGCGCGACAGCAGGCGGCGCGCAAAGCGCTGCGTCAGGAAAAACAGCGCCTTGGCATTCACCGCGTGGCAGCGGTCCCAACTTTGTTCGGTCACATCGAGAATGTCGCCGCGCTGGAGCACGCCCACGCCGGCGTTGTTGACGAGCGTTGTCAGCGGCCCGATGGCGGATTCGGCGCGCTCGAGCGCGGCGTCATGGGCAGAAAGGTCCGTGATATCGAAGGGCAAGAGCACAGTCGGCACGCCCAGCGCCGCAATGCGCTGCCCGGCTTCTTCGAGCGCCGGGCTGGGGCCGACATCATTGAGGGCGATGGCAAATCCGGCCTTGGCCAGCGCCTCCGCCACACCAAAGCCGATCCCTCGCGCCGCACCTGTGACCAGTGCTGCCTGATTCATCCCCGCGCCCCCTTCTTCATCAATTCGCGGGCAATGATGACACGCTGGATCTGGTTCGTCCCCTCATAGATCTGGCAAATTTTGGCATCGCGATACAGGCGCTCAACCTCGAAGCCCCGGATATAGCCCGATCCCCCAAAAACCTGCACCGCATCGGCGGTGCGGGCCACGGCAATGTCAGCGGCAAAGCACTTGGCCATCGAGCAGGCCTTGGTCGCATCAAGCCCGCGATCAATATGGCTTGCGGCAGAATGGACGAGCAGGCGCGCCGCCTCGATATCCTTGGCCATGTCGGCCAGCAGGAACTGCACGCCCTGAAATTCACCAATGGTCCGGTCGAACTGCTTGCGGGTGCCCGCGTAGTCGAGCGCCGCTTCGAGGCCCGCCTGGGCAATGCCGACCGCCAGGGCCGCAATGCCGACGCGGCCCTTGTCGAGCACACTCATCATCATGTGGAAGCCGCGACCTTCCTCGCCAAGTCTGGCGGTAGCCGGCAGACGCACATCCGTAAAATTGAGCGCACCCACCTGGCTGGCGCGCTGGCCCATCTTGTGTTCCTTCGGGCCGCGCTCGACCCCAGCCGCATGCAGATCCACCACGAAGATGGACATCCCCCGGTGCCCCGCGCTCTTGTCGGTGCGGGCCAGCACAAAGCCGAGGTCAGCCACCGGCGCGTTGTGAATCCAGATCTTGCCGCCATTCAGCACCCAGCCGGTGCCATCGCGCTCGGCAGTGGTGCGGATGCCGTTGACGTCCGACCCGGCTTCCGGTTCGGTGATGCAATAGGCCACTTTTGTGCGCATGCCGAGAATATCGCCAAGCAGGGCCTGCTGCTCTTTGGTGCCGTGCCGCACCAGCAGGGTAGCAATCAGCTCGACGAGGCCGCATTGATCGGCCACGCTGGCATAGCCACGCGACAGCTCTTCCATCACAAGGGCATAGGTCAGGCTATCGAAGCCCGGGCCGCCCAGCGCTTCCGGCACGCCAATGCCAAAAAGCCCGAGCTTGGCCATTTCGTCATAAATTTCCGAAGGGAAGCGCTCGTCATGGTCCAGCGCCTCAGCCGCCGGACGAATCACCTCATCCGAAAATTGCCGCGCCAGATCGCGTACCTGTTCATGAAGCTCGGTGAGATACATCGCAACCGTCCGTGTAGTAACTGGATAGTTACATACGGGCCCACTTCTGTTCGGTCAAGACCCGACATACAGGCGCTGGGTTAGCGCGCCGATAGGCCTGATCCAACGGCGGCCAGGCCTCAGACCGAGACGAGCCGGAGGACGGTTTCGATATTGAAGGCGAGGCGCTCTTCAAGCGCTTCCTTGGCCATGAGATCGCGCTCAAACACCACCGATCCGGTGAACCGGTTGGTCAGGTAATAGTAGCCGATTGCTGCAATCGTGATGTTGAGCTGCACCGGGTCGATTCCTGTACGGAAGGCGCCGCTGGCGACGCCTCGGTCGAGAATGGCCGACACCATCGACACAAAGCGCCGGTTTGCCGCTTTCACCGATTCCGACTTCTGCAGATGTTTGCCGCGATGCAGATTTTCGCTGTTCACCAGCGTGATGAATTCCGGGTTCCGGATGTAGTAGGTCCAGGTGAACCGCACCAGACTTTCGAGGGCCGTGCGGGGGTCCAGGTGATCGAGATCGAGCTTCTGTTCGGCGGTTCGGATATCGAGATAGGCCTCTTCCAGCACGGTCTGGAACAGGCCGTCCTTGCTCTCGAAATAGTGGTAGATCATGCGCTTGTTGGCGCTGGCGCGCTCGGCGATCACATCGACGCGGGCGCCGCCAAGACCGTTGCGCGCAAATTCGCGCTTCGCGGCCGCAAGGATGCGCGCCTTGGTGGCTTCCGCGTCGCGAATCCTCGGCTTTTCAGGCTTTTTTTCAGTTTTGGTGCGTGTGGCGGCCACAGGCGGCGTTCCCGGCAACAGAGAAGAGACCACACCATCTATCCGGCTTTACCGGCACCCGTCAAAGCCGCTCTGCCACCCCCACGCCCAAAGCAATCGCGTCTCGGCCCAACAGGAGGGGGCTTGACTTCGGCGCAGCTAAAAAAGTAACCAGTTAGTGCGTTAAGTCGGCGAACATGGTTCAGGGCGACTTCGAATTACGCCAGTGTCGAACGGGAGTATCGGCACAGATGACGCGACCAGCTCGGTGGTGCCGAGTGCATTTGGGAGGAACAAATGTCCACCTTTATCAAGGACTTCATCGAAAAAGAGACCATCAGCCGCCGGAACTTTCTTCTGGCTTCGGCTGCCGGGTTGACCACGGCCGCGATCCCCGGCGTGTTTGGCGGCGGGGCCGCTCAGGCGGCGCTGACGGATCCGGCCATCGCATGGTCCTATCGCGACCGCGCCTCGGCCTACTGGAACTCCATCGTGTCGGGTGGCGAGGCTTTTGTGGAATCGATCGGCAAGCCGAAAGATTTCCTCGTCAATCTGATCAACGAAGGGTCGTCGGAAAAGTCGCTGGCCGATATCAAGGCCTTCCTGGCCAAGACCAACGGCAATTGCGCCATCGCCTGCGATGCGAATGACAGCCCCAATGCCCGTCCGGTTGCAGAAGCCGTTCAGGCCGCTGGTGGCTATATTTCGACGATCTGGAACAAGACCGACGATGCCCACCCGTGGGACTTCGGTGACAACTGGGTCAGCCACATGTCGTGGTCCGACGAGAAGCCGGCGGAACAGACTGCCCGCATCCTCATCGAAGCCATGGGCGGCAAGGGCGGCATCGTTCACCTCGGTGGCATCGCGGCCAATAACCCGGCCGTCGAACGCCTGAATGGCCTCAAGAACGCCATCAAGGACTTCCCCGACGTTGAACTGCTCGACGCCCAGCCGGCCGATTGGGACACCCAGAAGGGCGCGGCACTCATGTCGCAGTTCCTCACCCGTTATGGCGACAAGATCAAAGGCGTGCATTGCGCCAATGACAACATCGCCTACGGCGTGATCGAGGCCCTGAAGGCCGAAGGCATCGAGGGCATGCCGATTGTCGCCTATGACGGCAACCCGGAAGCCGTGCAGATGGTGATGGATGGCCAGCTTCTCGCGACCGTGTTCACCAACCCGCATTGGGGTGGCGGCATCACCGCCGCGCTCGCCTACCACGCGGCAATCGGCAGCTTCAAGCCGTCTGAAGAACCCAAGGAACACCGCGAGTTCTACGGTCCGACGATCATGGTCACTGCCAAGGAAGCGGCCGACTTCAAGGCCAAGTATCTCGACAGTGTTCCGACCTACGACTGGACCGACCACTGGGGTCCGTCGAACGGTCAGATCCAGTACAAATAAGCGTGCGGAGGCGGCCACCCTCGGGCGGTCGCCTCCCCATTCTGCCTTGGGTTTCGAGAGGCGATACAGCCATGGCCAAGCGACTTCTGACCTATGAAAATGCCGTGCGATGGGCGCCTCTGCTGGTGCTTCTGGCACTCATGCTGCTGTTCACCGCCATCAACCCGGCTTTCCTCACCGAGCGGAACCTCGCGCGCATCGCCATCGCGGCGGCTCCGGCGCTGATGGTCGCCGTGGGCGTCACATTCATCATCATCATGGGGTCGATTGACCTGTCGATGGAAGGGTCCATTTCGCTGACGGCCGTCCTGTTCTGCTTTGCTTTCGTGCAATTCGGCGGAACACTGGCGGCCGGCGCATGGCTGGCCGTTCCCCTCATCCTGCTGGCTGGCGCGGGCATCGGCCTCGTCAATGGCCTGGTCCATGTGCGGCTGAGAATTCCGTCCTTTATGGCCAGTCTCGCCATCGGCTTTGTCTGTACCGGAGCGGCCATCCTCGTCACGGGCGGCGACATTGTGAAGATCGATGACGATGTGTTCCGTGCACTCCTCACCTGGCGAATCCTGGGCTTCCCGCTGATGGTTTATGTCGCGGCTCTGGGCGTGGTTGTCGCCTGGGTGATCCTCTCGCACACCCGGTTCGGGCGTCACCTTTATGCGGTGGGTGGGGGCGAAGAACTGGCCCATGCCTCGGGCGTCAATGTTGGCCGCGTGCGGCTGGTTGGCTTCGTCCTCGCGGGCCTGTTTTATGCGGTGGCGGCCATTTTGCAGGTCGCCAAACTCGGTCAGGCCGAATCCGTGACGGGCGCCAATTTCATGTTCCTGTCCATCACCTCCACGGTTGTTGGCGGTGTGGCGCTGTGGGGCGGCATCGGCGGGGCCTGGAACACGCTCGTTGGTGTGCTCATCGTGTTTGTCATCAATAACGGCATGGTCGTCATCGGCCTGCCCGATTACGTGCAGAACGGCATGCTCGGCGTGCTCGTCATCATTGCGGTCATTCTCTCGACTGACCGACGCTCGATCAGCTTCGTGAAGTGAGGTCGCCGTGTACGAGCTCAAGGGTATCGACAAAAAATTCGGCGGCGTGCACGCGTTGAAGCATGTGGATTTCCATGTGAAGCGCGGCGAGATCGTTGGCCTCGTCGGCGAAAATGGCGCCGGTAAATCCACCTTGATGAAAGTCATCTACGGCGCCTACCAGCCCGATAGCGGCCAGATCCTTATGGATGGCAAGCCGGTCCGCTTTGCCAACCCGCGCCAGGCGATGGACCAGGGCATCGGCATGGTGTTCCAGGAACAGTCGCTGATCCCCAACCTGAGCGTCATGGAGAATATCTTTCTCGGCAACGAGAAGCAGTTTACCCGCGCCGGCCTCTTCGACTGGGCAAAAATGGCCGAGGCTGCGCGGCACCAGCTCGCCAAGGTGCGGCTCGATGTGGATCCGCGCGCGCCGACCTCGGGGCTGTCTTTCGCCCAGCGTCAACTCGTTGAACTGGCTAAGGTTCTGACTCTTGAGGAGCGGATTGAGGGCGATCTGGTCATCCTCCTCGATGAACCGACATCCGTGCTGTCCGAGGATGAGGTCAAGCTGCTGTTCAAGCTGGTGCGCGAGCTGACCAACCGCGCCTCCTTCATCTTTGTCAGCCACCGCATGGACGAGGTGATGGAGCTTAGCGACCGCATCTATGTGATGAAGGATGGAGCCGTCGTGGACGTGGTGGCCCGCGGCCAAAGCACGGTCGAGGCGATCCAGCACACCATGGTCGGGCGCAGCATCGATAACGAATATTACCGCGAGACGCGCCAGAAGCCGTTCGACCCCAAGACGCGCCTCGTCGAACTGGACCGGGTAAGCCTGCCGGGGCGGATCAAGGACGTGTCGCTGACGCTGCATGCCGGCGAGGTTCTGTGTCTTGTCGGCACCGAGGGGTCGGGCCGTGAAGCCATCATGCGGACGGTGTTCGGCATGCTGAGCCCCCTCTCCGGATCGGTGCGCCTGAAGGGCGAACCCGTGCAACGCCCCACCCCGCGCCATGCGGTAGAGCGGGGCGTCGGCTATGTCCCGCGCGAGCGCAAGGTTGAAGGCATCGTCGCGGGCATGACCATTTATGAAAACATGACGCTCTCGCAGATGGGGCGCTACGCGACCGCTGGCGTCCTTGGTACGGGCGCCGAACGTCGTCTGGCCCGCGACTGGATCAAGCGCATGTCCATCAAGGCGCCGTCGGAAAATGCTGATTGCGGCAATCTGTCGGGCGGCAACCAGCAAAAGGTTGTGCTGTCGAAATGGCGCTCCGGTGGCTCCGACATCATGCTCCTCGACCACCCGACACGGGGCCTCGACATCGGGGCAAAACAGGACGTGTACACCATGGTGCGCGACATGAGTGACGACGGGGTGGGGATCATTCTCGCCGCCGATACACTGGAGGAGGCGATCGGCCTGAGCCACACGATCATCGTGCTCAAGGACGGCGCGGTGCAAAAAACCTTCGACTGTACACCGGGGCGAAAGCCCACGATGTACGATCTCCTCCACGCCATGCTTTGAGGCGCACAATGACCTTCCAGCGCCTGAAATCGCATCTGCCCTGGATCACGCTGCTTGTGCTCGTGGCCGTTGTCGGTGCGGTCGATCCCACCTTTTTGCGGCCCGTCAACCTGCTCGGCCTCGCCGGTGATATCGTGCCCCTGTTTATCATGGCACTGGGGCTGACATTCGCCATCTACATTGGCGGCATCGATCTGTCCGCGCAGTCCATGGCCAATATGATTACGGTTATGGCCTCGCTCTATCTCAGCAGTCTGGGGCTGTGGGTCGCACCGCTCTGCATTGCAGTCGGGTTTCTGCTCGGCACGGTTTCGGGCTATTTCACCACCCGGCAGTTCGTGCCCTCGTTCATCTCCACGCTGGCGGTGGGCGGGGTGTGTTTCTCCATGGCCCAATGGCTTTCTGGCAACCGGGCGCTCAACATGGATGCGACGCAGCGCGATGCGCTGTTCGGCTGGATGATCGGCCGTACCGGCATCATTCCCAACGAGCTGTTTATTGCCGTGGGCCTGCTGGCCATTTGCCTGTTCATTGAGCGGCGGACGACACTGGGCCGCGCCCTAAAGGCTGTTGGCGCGGGCGAACTCGCCGCCGCTGCCTCCGGGCTCAATGTGGGGCGCTTCAAAATTCTTGCGTTTGCGATTTCCGGCGCTCTGGCCGCCGTGGCGGGCCTGCTGTTCTCGGTCAAGCTGTCGGGCGGCGCGCCAACCATTGCCAATGGGTTTCTGCTGCCGGCCATCGTGGCCGTGCTGGTGGGCGGTACGCCCCTCACGGGTGGCGTCGGCGGCGTGCTGAATACGGCCATCGGCACACTGATCGTCGCCGTTATCCGCTCGTCCATGCTGTATTTCGGCATTGAGGCGACACAACAGCAGATGGTGTTCGGGCTCGTTCTGATCGTGGCCATTGCGCTGACGATCGACCGCTCCAAACTGCGCCTTGTGAAATGAGGAATGCCATGTCGCTGATGCGTGCTGCCGTTCTCGTCGAGCCAAGGCGGTTCGAGCTGCAGACGGTCGCCATCCCCGAGATCGGTCCGGACGAGGTGCTGGTTCGGGTGGATCGCACCGGCATCTGCGGCACGGACATTCACATCTACAATGGTCACTATGCGGCCGACCGGCTGCCCATGGTGCCCGGTCACGAGTTCTGCGGCACAATTGCCGCCCTGGGCCGCGATGTCCGCCACCTTGCGGAGGGGCAGACCTGCGTCGTCGATATCAATATCGGGTGCGGCACCTGCTACTGGTGCCGCCGCAACGAAATTCTCAACTGCCCCACCATGGTTCAGGTGGGCATTGGCCGCAACGGCGCGTTTGCCGATTATGTCGCCGTCCCGGCTCGGCTCGTCATTCCAGCGCCAGCCGATGTGCCGCCTGAAGTTCTGGCGCTGGTCGAGCCGGTGTCCTGCGTCGTGCGGGCGGCCCGCAAGGCTGAAATCCGCATGGGGCAATCCGTTGTGGTGCTTGGGGCCGGCCCCATTGGTAACCTGCATGTGCAACTGCTGCGGCTCCTCGGCGCTGCGCCCATCCTTGTGGCTGACCTCTCCGAGGCCCGCTGCCAGATGGCGCTGGAGGCCGGCGCGGACAGGGCGGTGAGTGATCCCGCCCAACTCCGTGCCGAAGTCCTTCGGGCAACCGGCGGACGCGGTGCCGATGTGGTCATTGAAAGTGTGGGCAATGCCCGGCTCTATGCGCTGGCCTTTGAGCTGATCCGCAAAGGGGGCCATGTGGCGTTCTTCGGTCTGACCGGGGCAGGTGAGACCGTGCCGGTTGATATCTTGCGGACCATCCTCGAAGAAAACAGCCTCAAGGGCTCGGTGGCCGGGATGGGTGAGGATATGCACGATGCGCTCACGCTGTTGAGCCACAAGCGGTTCAGAACGGCGGCATTCACCCGCGCCAGCTATCCGCTGGACCGGATCGGCGAAGCGTTTGCGACGCTGGCCGAGCGCCCCGGCGATCTCAAAACACAGATCCTGATGCACTGATCCCTTTCGGTGCGGCTTTTTGCGCGGCTGACTTGCCAAGGCGTGCCATTCGGATTGAACTGACCCCAGGGAGGGCTCGATGAAAGACAGCACAACACTGATGGCTATGCCGCAGGCGCCGCGTGATTTCGGTTTCTGGAGAGATGGAAAGTGGGTCCGGGGACGCGAAAAGGCCGAGCGCCGTTCGCCCGCCCACGGACTTCCGGTCACGCTGACGGAAAAATGCACCCTTGAGGATCTCGACGACACCGTGGCCGTAGCCCGGCGCGCCTTCGAGGATCGCCGCTGGTCCGGCCTGTCGGGCGCAGCGCGGGGCACTGTGCTGTTGCGCACCGCCGACCTGTTGCGCCGCCGCCGCGATGAAATCGCCTATTGGGAAGTGCTGGAAAACGGCAAGGCCATCACCCAGGCCCGAGGCGAAATCGACCATTGCATTGCCTGTTTCGAGACAGCCGCCGGCGCGGCGCGGCTCCTGCATGGCGATAGTTTCAATTCGCTGGGAGACGCCCTGTTTGGCATGGTGCTGCGCGAACCGGTGGGCGTTGTCGGTCTGATTACGCCTTGGAACTTCCCCTTTCTCATCCTGTGTGAGCGGGTGCCCTTCATCCTCGCCTCGGGCTGCACGCTGGTCGTGAAGCCGTCTGAGGTCACAAGCGCCACGACCCTCATTCTGGGCGAAATCCTCACTGAGGCCGGTCTGCCGGATGGCGTCTATAATGTGGTGACCGGGCCGGGCCGGACCATCGGCCAGGCGCTCACCGCCCATCCCGATGTGGACATGCTGTCCTTTACCGGGTCAACGGCCGTGGGCCGATCCTGCGTGCATGCGGCAGCGGATTCCAATTTCAAGAAGCTCGGCCTTGAACTGGGCGGCAAGAACCCGATCATTGTGTTTGCCGATTCCGACCTTGAAGACGCCGCCGACGGCGCCGCCTTTGGTGTCAGTTTCAATAGCGGGCAGTGCTGCGTGTCCTCAAGTCGCCTGATCGTCGAGCGGTCCGTGGCGGCCGAGTTTGAAAAGCTGCTCGCCGATAAGATGAAAAAGATCGTCGTCGGCGATCCGCTCGATCCGGCAACCCAGATTGGTGCCATCACCACCAACGCCCAGTTCGATACGATTTTCGGCTTTATCGAACGCGGCCAGGCCGAAGGGGCAACGGTCGTTACCGGGGGCAAGGTGCTGGATTTCGGCCGTGGCCAGTATATCGAGCCCACGCTGTTCTCCGGTGTTACCCGCAACATGGCCATCGCCCGCGATGAAATCTTCGGGCCCGTCCTCTCCTCCTTCCATTTTGATACCGTGGATGAGGCAATCGAGATCGCCAATGATACGGTTTATGGTCTGGCTGCGAGCCTGTGGACCAAGAATATCGACAAGGCCCTGACCGTGACACGGCGGGTGCGGGCCGGACGCTTCTGGGTCAATACCATCATGGCGGGTGGGCCGGAAATGCCGCTCGGCGGGTTCAAGCAATCCGGTTGGGGCCGCGAGACCGGCCTGTATGGCGTCGAAGAATACACCCAGGTGAAATCGGTCCACATCGAGATCGGCAAACGTTCGCACTGGGTGAGCTGATGGCTCAGGGTTTTGACTATGTCATCGTGGGGGGCGGCTCAGCGGGGTGCGTGATGGCCGCCCGGCTGTCCGAAGACCCGACCTGCCGTGTCTGCCTCATCGAGGCGGGCGGGCGGGACAGCCACCCCTTTATCCACATTCCGGTCGGTTTTGCCAAAATGACCACCGGGCCCCTGACCTGGGGGCTGACCACCGTGCCGCAGCGGCACGCCAATAATCGCGAAATTCCCTATGCACAGGCGCGTGTTCTGGGCGGTGGGTCGTCAATCAACGCTGAAATCTTCACGCGCGGCCACCCGTCGGATTACGACCGCTGGGCTGAGGACGAAGGGGCGACCGGCTGGGCCTTCAACGACATTTCGCGCTATTTTCTGCGCTCCGAGGGCAACAGCATCCTGTCGGGTGAATGGCATGGCACGGACGGGCCTTTGGGCGTGTCCAATGTCCCTGAGCCCAACGCCCTGAGCCGCGCTTTTGTGCAAAGCTGCCAGGAATTGGGTATGCCCTATAACCCCGATTTCAACGGGGCGAGGCAGGAAGGCGCAGGGATCTATCAGCTGACGACCCGCAACAATCGGCGCTGCTCGGCAGCGGTTGCCTATTTGCGGCCGGCGCTCACCCGCCCCAACCTGACGCTGGTCACGGGCGCGCTTGTGCGCCGCATCGTGATCGAAAACGGTCGGGCCACGGGCGTAGAATACAGCCTCGGCAAAACCATCATCACCGCCGCGGCCAGTTCCGAAGTGCTGGTGACTTCCGGCGCCATCGGTAGCCCGAAGCTCCTGATGCTGTCGGGCATCGGGCCGTCTGCTCACCTCAATGCCGTGGGTGTGCCCGTCGTCCATCACCTGCCCGGTGTGGGCCAGAACCTCAACGACCATTTCGGCATCGATATCGTGGCCGAACTCCATGGCCATGGCTCGCTCGACAAATACAACAAGCCGCACTGGATGCTGTGGGCGGGCCTGCAATACGCGCTGTTCAACTCGGGCCCGGTGACCTCCAACGTCGTGGAAGGCGGGGCGTTTTTCCATGCTGACCGCAAGCGGTCGGACATGCCTCCCGATCTGCAGTTTCACTTTCTGTGTGGCGCGGGAGCCGAGGCGGGTGTGCCTTCGGTTCCGGTGGGATCGTCGGGCATTACGCTCAACAGTTATACCGTGCGCCCGAAATCACGCGGGTCTGTCACCCTGCGGTCCGCTGACCCGTCGGACAAGCCGCTGGTCGATCCTAATTTCCTTGCCGAACCCGATGACCTGCGGGTTTCAGTCGAAGGCGTTCGGATCAGCCGCGATATTTTCAACCAGCCGTCGCTCAACAAATACATCAAGGCGATCCGCTTCCCGGACGACAGCGTGAAGACCAAAGCGGATTTCGAAGCCTATGCCCGCCAATACGGCCGCACCTCGTACCATCCCACCTGCACCTGCAAGATGGGCACCGACGACATGGCCGTGGTCGATCCGCAGTTGCGGGTCTACGGGATTGAAGCGCTGCGGGTCTGTGACAGCTCGATCATGCCCTCGCTGGTGGGGTCGAATACCAATGCGCCCACGATCATGATCGGCGAGAAAGCCTCAGACCTCGTGCGTGGCAATCGCTGACAACAGGCCCTGAACACGGCCGGGCACAGCCGGTTCGGGAGTCCCCCGAACCGGGTCGCCTCTCAGTCAAATACGGGCGCGTAGGGCACTTTGGCGTGATCGACCACTCGGTAATTGATGCGGCTCATGGCGTTGATTCGGGCCATGTCGATGGACGACAGGGTGAAATCCATCACATCAAAGTTCGCCCGGATATTGTCCGGCTTTGTGGACATGGTGTTGATCGGCACGCCCGTCTGAAGAATCCAGCGGAGCACCACCTGCGCCGCGCTTTTGCCATAGCCCGCCCCGATCTCGGCGAAGATCGGGTATTTGAACACCTCACCGCGCGCCACCGAGCAGTAAGACGAGAGCGGAATGCCGGTCTCATTGGCTGCGGCCAGCAGGGTGGACTGGTTGAGCAGGGGGTGAAACTCCACCTGGTTGGTGGCGAGCGGGACCGACACCGTATCGCGCGCGACGCGCATCATGGCGGCGGTAAAGTTTGAGATGCCAATGTGGCGGGCAAGCCCCTGCCGATGGGCACGTTCAAGCAGGCGCAGCGTGGGCTTGATCGTGCCGTCAGGGTCTGGCCAGTGCAGCAACAGCAGGTCCACCTGCTCGATCCGGAGGGCTGCGAGCGATTGCTCGACCGACGGCAGGAACAGGGCTTCGCTGAAGTTATGAATCGACACTTTGGTGGTTATGCACAGCGACTCGCGGGAAATCCCGCAGGCGGCGAGGGCGCTGCCAACATCGGCTTCGTTGTCATACATCTGCGCGGTATCGAAGGCGCGATAGCCCACCTGCAACGCAGCGCTGATCGCGCCAGCCAGGTCAGCGCCCTTCAGCGGGAAGGTTCCGAAGGCCCGCTGGTTGCTTTTCTCAAAGGTGATGGTCATCCTGCCTCCGATGGCGGTGGAAAGCTGTTTTGTGAACTGAACGCACGCATGATTTGGCTCTTGAAGACAATGGCGTGAGCTTGTTATTTTGATAACCGGTTAGTTACTTGTTGCCAATCGGGGTTAGGGGCGAATCGTGGGAAAAGTGCAGTCTGCTGCCATGGCCGTGAGCCGGATCCGGGACGGGGCGGTGGTGGCGGTGAATTCGTCCTCGGGTCTGATGTGTCCAGACGGGGTCCTGAAGGCCTTGGGCGAGCGTTTTGTCGCCGAAGGGGCGCCAAAGGCGCTGAACATGATCCATCCGATCGCCGCTGGTGACATGTTCGGTACCAAGGGCGTCGATCATCTCGCCCATAAGGGCATGATCGCCACCATCATCGGCGGGTCTTACCCATCGGGTCCGTCTGCCGGCACCCGACCGCTGATCTGGGACCGGATTCTCGACGAGGATCTCGCGGCCTATAATCTGCCCTCTGGCGTCATCTTCGACATGCTGCGCGAAGGCGCTGGGCATCGTCCGGGCGTCCTGACCAAGGTCGGCATGGAAACCTTCGTCGACCCCGACCTTGATGGCGGGGCCATGAACAGCAGCGCGCGCGCCCGCCCCATCGTGAAGAAGGTCGATTTTGCAGGCGAAACCTGGCTGCATTTCCCTCCTCTGCGGCCGGATGTTGCGATTATCCGCGCGACGACCGCCGACGAAAACGGCAACCTGACCTTCGAGCAGGAAGGCGCATTGCTCGGCGCCATGGAGCTGGCCCTCGCTGCCCATAACAGCGGCGGCCTGGTGATCGCGCAGGTGCGGCGCGTTGCGGCTTTCGGCACGCTCAGGCCCCATGATGTGCGCGTGCCCGGCGTGCTGGTTGATATCATTGTCGAAGAGCCCGAACAGCTTCAGACCACGGCAACACCCTATGATCCGGCGATTTCGGGCGAGCTGTTCCGCCCGCTCGACAGTTTCGATCTGCCTGAGTTCGGCGTCAGCAAAGTGATTGCCCGGCGCGTCGCGCAGGAACTGCAGCGCGGCTGGGCCGTGAATATCGGCTTCGGCATCTCCGCCAATGTACCCCGCATTCTGATTGAGGAAGGCCTGCACGGCCAGGTGACCTGGGCGATTGAACAGGGCGCCGTGGGCGGGGTACCGCTGCTCGACTTCAAGTTCGGCTGCGCGTCGAATGCCGAGGCCTTCGTCGCATCGCCGCACCAGTTCCTGTATTTTCAGGCGGGCGGTTTCGACTGCACCTTGCTGTCCTTCCTCGAAATTGGGGCCGACGGCTCGGTCAATGTCAGCCGTCTCGCGTCAACACCCCATCGGACGGCCGGCGCGGGCGGCTTCATCGACATCACCGCCCGGGCAAAAAAGATCGTGTTCTCGGGCAATTTCAATGCCGGTGCCAAGATGCATATCGAAGACGGGCGCCTGGTCATCGATCACGAAGGCAAGGCGGCCAAAATCGTCGGGACGGTGGACCATGTGACGTTTGCCGGCGCGCGGGCGCTGCGGCAGGGTCAGGATGTCACCTATATTACCGAGCGCTGCGTGATGAAGCTCACCCACGAGGGGCTGGTTGTCACAGAGATCGCGCCGGGCCTTGACCTGAGACGTGACATTCTCGACCGTGCGGCGACACCACTCGTCGTGTCGCCAACGCTGAAACCGATGGCGCCGGACCTGTTCCGGCCCGAAAAGATGGGACTGCACCTGTGAGCGATCCGCGCCTTGAGCTGACCTATGAGGGCGAGATCGCCCGGCTCACGATCCGGCGGCCTGACAAGCTGAATGCTCTCGACGCCGAGATGATGGCGGCGCTGGTCGGCCTTGCGCACGAGGTCGAACAATCGTCTGCGCGCGTCCTCATCCTGCAGGGTGAAGGCGGCCGTGCCTTTTCCGCCGGCGGTGACATAGCGGCCTGGAGTGCCGAAACACCCGAGGCCTTCGGTCGGCACTGGGTGCGCGATGGGCACGTCGCGCTCGATGCGCTGGCGCAACTGGCTATTCCCGTCATAGCGGCCATTGATGGCCACTGTCTGGGCGGCGGGCTCGAACTGGCGGCGACCGCCGATTATCGCATCGCCGAGGCGCAGGTGACTTTTGGCCAGCCTGAAACGAGGATCGGCATTATTCCCGGCTGGTCAGGCACGCAGCGGGCGGTTCGCCGCTTTGGGGCGCAGATTGTGCGCCGTATGGCCCTGTTTGGCGAGGTGCTCACGGCGGCCGAGGCTGAGGCCGCAGGCATTGTGGACAAGGTGGTCCCCGAGGGACAGGCCGGGGCCGCCGCACTTGCGCTGGCCGAGCAGGTTCTTGACCGCGCGCCGCGCGCGACGGAATTGACCAAGATGCTCATCAATGCCGCTGAGGGTGAAGAAGGCGGGCGCATCCTCGAATCGCTGGCGGGCTCGATTGCTGCGGCCAGTGATGACCTGCAACTCGGCCTCGCGGCCTTCCGCGCCAAGCGTAAGCCCGACTTCCGGCGGCGCTGATCCCTGGCGAACAAACGTTCGTGCAGTCCACCCACACCAGCGAGGCCCCGGTTTGCGCGACAAGGCATTTCTGACCGGCCTGTTTGAGGCCGCCGTGGCTGCGGCTGATCCGCAGGCGGCGCTGCGGGCGCATCTGCCGCCAAAACCGCGAGGCCGCACCGTCGTGATCGGTGCGGGGAAGGGCGCGGCGCAGCTGGCTGCCGCGCTCGAAACCCTGTGGGATGGTCCCCTCAGCGGTGTCATCGTTACCCGCTATGGCTATGGCTGTGCGACACAGACCATTCGGGTGATGGAAGCAGCGCACCCGGTACCCGATGGGGCGGGTCTTGCAGCGAGCGCGGCCCTCCTTGCGGCGGTGCAGGGCCTCTCCCCCGATGATCTCGTCATTGCCCTTGTTTCAGGCGGCGGGTCGGCGCTGTTGCCGGCACCGCCCGATGGTCTGGGCCTTGCCGACGAGACTGCGCTGGCGGAGGTTCTCCTCGCATCCGGCGCGCCGATTTCGGTGATGAATGCAATCCGCAAGCAGGTGTCGACCATCAAGGGTGGGCGGCTGGCGGCAGCCTGTTTTCCGGCCCGTGTGGTCAGTCTGATCGTATCCGATGTCCCCGGCGATAACCCCGCCGAAGTGGCCTCGGGCCCGACCGTACCCGATGCTGTTGCCCCCGAGGAGGCGCTGGCGCTGGCCGATGCCTGGCGGATCGTTTTGCCGCCCCGCATCCGCGCTCACCTGCAGTCCGGCCGGGCCGCTGCGCCTTTGCCGACAGACCCGGTTTTTGCTCGCAATACGGTTCACGTTATCGCCTCGGCCCGGCAGTCCCTGGAGGCCGCGGCCCGGCGCTCTGAAACGCTCGGCGTGGCGGCTGTCATTCTCTCTGACAGCATGGAAGGTGAGGCCCGCGAGGTGGGCCGCGTTCATGCCGCCCTGATGCGGGAGATCGCCCTGCATGATCGCCCGTTTTCGCGCCCCGTCGTGCTGCTATCGGGCGGGGAAACAACCGTCACGGTCCGGGCGAAGGGCAAGGGCGGCCGCAATACCGAGTTCCTCCTGGCCCTTGCTGCGGCGGCACCGGGTCTGGCCTTCACAGCGCTCGCGGCGGACACCGATGGCATCGACGGCACCGAGGATAATGCGGGTGCCTTTGCCGATGGCACCACGGCGGTGCGCCTGCGCGCTCTTGGGCTCGATCCGATTGCCTGCCTGGCCGGCAATGACGCCTGGACCGCTTTTGCCGCCTTGGGGGACCTGTTCGTGCCCGGCCCAACCGGCACCAATGTCAATGATTTCCGGGCGCTTCTGTTGCGCTGACCGGCCTCTTAGCGCTGAACCATCAACAGGTTCGTACCCATCTGCACAGCCTCGCCGCGCTGGTTATGCACGGTGACGGCCAACTCGATGATCCCCCGGGTCCCGTCGCTGGTGGGACGCAGGGCGCGGACCTCGATGCGGGCCCTGATTGAATCGTTCGCGAGTACGGGATGTCGGAACGACCAGTCCCAGTGGAGCGACGCAATGGCCCGAAATTGGGCAGCAGCCTGATTTTTGAGCCCATCGGTCAACGAGAGGATCAGCAGTCCGTGGGCGACGCGGCGGGGAAAGCCCAGCGCGCGCGCCGCCTCATCGTCCATGTGAATGCCGAAGCGGTCCCCCGTCATGTCGGCAAACTGGTCGATCAAGGCTTCCGAAACGATGGTTTCCGCCGTTTCGATGGCGTCGCCGACCACAAGGTCATCGAGTCCGTAAGTGCCCGGGGGCAGCAGGCGGCCGCTCATGCGGGGACCGGCGCATCGTCGCGCAACAGCCCCTGCGACTTGAGTTCAGCCCAGAATTCGGCGGGAATGGGGTGACTGAACCAGGCAAGGTTCTGCTCAAGCTGATCCACGGTCCGGGTACCGGCGCAGAACGACGGCACCGCCGGGTGCGCCACGACGAATTGCAGGGCTGCGGCCGGCAGGGGCACGTTGAAGCGGTGGCAGACCGCCTCGATTTTCGCCACTTTTTCCATCACGGCTGCAGGAGCCGGGGCATAGTTGTAGCGGGCACCGGGCTTGGCGCCCGTGGCGAGGATGCCGGAATTGAAGCCCCCGCCCACAAGCACGGCGGCGCCGCGCGCTTCGCACAAAGGCAGGAAGCTATCGAGCGCCTCCTGTTCGAGCAGCGTATAGCGCCCCGCAAGCAGGAAGCAGTCAAAGTCCCGCTGCTGCAAGGCGGCATGGCACACCTGCCACTCGTTGACTCCCACACCGATCGCTTTGACGAGTTTTTCGTCCCTGAGCCGGGCCAGCGCCCTATAGCAGCCATCCATGGCCTGCCGGAACACCTCCGGCTGCTCGGCGCCGCGCGTGAAGACATCGATGTCGTGGATGAAGAGGATATCGATACGCTCAAGCGCCAGCCGCTGCAGGCTATCTTCGAAAGAGCGCAACGTACCATCGTAGCTGTAGTCGAAATCCATGGTGAACGGCGCGGCATTGGTCCAGGGCGAAAAGTCGATGGTGTCGCGCTTTGCTGGCCGCAGC
The DNA here is from genome assembly GCA_903828145.1 of uncultured Hyphomicrobiales bacterium. Classification (GTDB taxonomy): domain Bacteria; phylum Pseudomonadota; class Alphaproteobacteria; order Rhizobiales; family Devosiaceae; genus Devosia_A. The sequence continues at coordinate 159,721 of CAIKKY010000010.1, forward strand.
AGCCGCCCAACCTTCGAGGCCAGCACGAAATCGTCGCGCTTCTTCCAGCGCAACGATTGGCCGGTGCGCAGTTCGGACAGGCCATGGCCATACATGGGCGCAGTGTCGAAGAAACGCACGCCCTGGGCCCAGGCGGTCTGAAACATCGCGTCTGAGGTTTCTTCGTCGATCTCGCGGACGAAATTGCCGACGGGTGCGGTACCAAATGCAAAGCCTGTTACATCAAGGTCAACCCGCCCGAACTTGCGCTTTTGATCTGGACGCATGGCATTCTCCCCTCAAATAAGTAACTGTTTGGTGCATTAATGGCATGCAGGGGCGGTGGATGCAAGGCGGTGGCTGTGCATCGGACGGGCACTTTTCCAGAGCGGTACGACGGTTGCGCGAGCGGCTGGAGCCTCGTTTGCGGCCTAGCTCGTCACCATCCCGTCCATCAGCATTTTGACCGCGTTCTGCATTGAGCCCGCCGGGGTCACGCTTGTGGCATTGACGAAGAAAATCTCGTCGGCCGTGTCGATGGTGTTGAGGCGATGGGCAATAATGACTTTGGTCGTTGTCTTGGGGAGCTGGGCGAGGATCGTGCCCAAAAGCTGCTCGGTCACCGTATCAATATTCGCCGTGGCTTCGTCGAGGACCAGGAGATCCGGCTGCCGCAGCGCCGCGCGGATGAAGGCGATGAGCTGCTTTTGCCCGAGGCTCATCGAGTCTCCGGCCGATGATACGGGCGTGTCGAGACCCTGATCGAACCGGCTGAGCAGGGCAGACAGCCCCGCGGCGTCGAGCCGGGCCGTCAACGCCGCATCACTCAGCGCCGCAATCGCCCTGTCGCCATAGCTGATGTTATCGCGCACGGTGCCGGTGAACAGGAAGGGCTCCTGGAGAATGAACCCGATCCGCGCGGCCCGCGCCTCGGGCGTCAGGGTTCGGATATCCCGACCGTCCAGCGTGATCCGGCCCTCCGCCGGGTCATAGAGGCGCGCCATGAGCGAGGCCGTCGTGGTCTTGCCGCCCCCGGTGGGCCCGACGAGCGCATAGGTTTTGCCGCGCTCAAGAGTGAAGTTCACCGCCCGCAGCACGCTGCGGCCACCCGGATAATGAAACGACACATTTTCAAAGGCCAAGAGCGGACCCGCCGCTGTCGCCGGTTCGGCCGGCAGCGTTACAAGATTTGAGGTGAGGGCGAGAACCTCGGAGATGCGATCCAGACCGGCAAGGGCGAGCTGCAGCGACGCCCAGATCGTCGCGAGCTGGCGAAGCGGCGTGTAGAAATTCAGGACGTAAAACAGAAACCCGATCAGCAGCCCGATACTGATCTGCCCGGTTGAAACGAGGCCAATGCCATAGGCGAGGACCGCCAGCTGCCCCAGTGCCGCCGCAAGGGCATAGAGCGGGATGAAAATATTGCCGGCGATGCCTGCCCGGATCGAGGCAGCATAGTTCGCCGCGTTGGCGGTGCGGAACTTGTCGCGGAAATAGTCCAGCCGGTTGAACGCGACGATCACCTTGAAATTCGCCAGGCTCTCCTGGATTTCACCGCTCATGCTGCCGAGAGTCTGGAGGCTTTTGAAGCTGGCGCGCTTCACCCAACCCGCGACCAGTTGCGTGATCACCAGCACCAGCGCTGCAGGAACCAGAGCGACCGCACCGAGCCTGACATTCAGCACCAAAAGCAGCACCCCGGCGCCGACGATCAGGAACACATTGCCGAGGAATTGCAGCAGGGCCTGCGCAAAGAACTGGTTGAGCTTGTCGGTATCGTTGTTGATGCGCGAGATCAGGTCGCCAGCCCGGTTCTCGTTAAAAAAAGCGACCGGCAGGTCCTGCAGCTTGGTGAACACAGCGTGGCGCAGGTTGAACAGGATGCGTCGGCCCACGCCGCCCATCGTGCGGGTCTGGACATAGCTCGATACCAGTCCGACGAGGAAAAGGGCGAGGAGCAGCCCCGACCAGGAAAACAGCCCCGGATAGTTCTTGGTGGTGATGAAGCTGTCGATGATGTGGCTGATGATCAGCGGCGCAGCGAGTGCCAGGCCCGATGTCATCAAGATTGCGGCAAAGGCAATGGCGACTTTGCCGCCCTCGCCGCGCATGAGCGGCACCAGCCGGGCAAGCGCTACCCAGATCGGCTCTTTGATCGTGTCCGCTTCGCGGGTGTTAAGCTTGTAGTTCATAGTCCTCGGTGCTCTGCTGGGACGCGTAGATCTGGACGTATTCCGGCGATTTCGCCAACAGCTCCTTATGGGTGCCGATGGCGATGACCTTGCCCTCCATCAACAGGATGATCTGGTCGTAGTCCTCAACCGGCGCGATCTTCTGCGTCACCGAGATCAGCGTGATGCCAGGGTAGCTTTCGCGCACATTGGCGAGGATCTGCCGTTCGGTTCTGAGGTCCACGCGGGCCGTGAAATCGTCGAGCAGCAGCACCACCGGATTGAGCGCCAGCGCGCGGGCCAGCATCACACGCTGCTTCTGGCCGCCCGAAAGGCTGGTGCCGCGTTCGGAGATTATGGTGTCGAGGCCTTGCGGCAGCGTCGCAACGAAGTCGTCGAGTTCAGCCGCGTTCACCGCCTTTTCAAGGGTTGCGTCATCGACGTCGCTCGAAAATGCGATGTTCTCCCGCAGGCTGAGATTGAATGTTACGCTGTCCTGAAAGACCAGCCCGATCTGCCGGTGCAGCGACTGCTTGTCGAATTCGGAGAGGGCGACGCCATCATAGCGCACCACGCCTTCATCCGGCTCGATCAGCCCGGTGAGCGCATAGAGCAATTGGGTCTTGCCCGCAGCAGTCGGGCCGATCACCGCTGTCCGCGTGCCGGCCCGGGCCGTAAAGCTCACATCATCAATAATGGTGCGCTGGCCATAACGCACGCTCAGATGGTCCACCGTGAGCGCTCCGCTCAGGTCCGTCACGCGCCTGCCCACCCCTGTCGGTTCTGCCGCATCGAGCACCTTGACGATGCGGTCATAAGACGCCGTGGCCTGCGCGACGACATTGCTCATGAAACCGATGACGATGATCGGAAAGATGAGGATCGCGAGGTAGGAATTGAACGCCGTGAAATCGCCCAGCGTCATGGCGCCGGTCATCACGAGGTGGCCGCCAAAGGCGACAATGCCCAGCGTCGCGAGGTTCGTGCAGAAAGTGATCGCCGGGATGAGCGCCGCAAAGAGCTTGAGGATCTGCATCCCGATGGTCATGGCCTCTTCGTTGGCCGCCGTGAACTTGTCGTATTCAAACGCCTGCGCGTTGAGCAGCCGGATCAGCGAGGAACCCAGAATCGACTCGTTGATCACTTTATTGAGCCAGTCGATGGCTTCCTGCGCCTTACGGAACAGTCGTCGTACCCGGGCCAGGACATAATAGAAGGTCGCGGCAATCACGGGCACGACCGCCAAAACGAGCAGCGCCAGCCGCCAGTTGAGCAGCACCAGAAGGGCGCTGGCCCCGACAATCAGAAAGGCCGACGAAACGATCGATGCAATCGCCTGCGACACAAAGGATTTGATCGCGTCCACATCCGAGGTGAGGTTGGTCAGCAACTTGCCTGGCGATGTGGTTTGCACATAGGCGAAATCCTGCTGGGCGATCTTGGCAACGAGCTGGTCGCGCAGGTCGCGCGCCACGCGCTCTGACGTGTAGGTCTGCACGATGGATTGCAGATAGGTCAGGACGAAAATCCCGGCGGCAATGGCCGCGAAGGTCACAATGGTCCCCTGCAGCGATTGCCCGGGCAGCCCGATGCTGTCGATGGCCGCTGCAATGAGCCGCGGGACCAGCAGGTTCAGGCTGTTGGCCACCAGCGTCAGGATAACGAGCAGCGCGATCCAGCCCCGATAGGGGCGGAACAGCGCCATGAAGCCGGGCCTGCGGGTGCGGTGCGGCGGCGTGTCTTGGTCGGCCATGGCGTCGGCACTTCCCGATCATGCACGGGGGGTCGTCCCGGCTTCTCGGTCCTTCGATACGCTCAATGCCCCCCGTTGGGAATGAGTGCCGAACGATCACGGCTCGGCCGGGCGCCCCACCGGTCAAACCACAATCACTCCCCCGCCTTCCCGTACGCATCGCCACGCGGCGTCTCCATTTCGGATGCAAAGGCGCTTTACCCTCTGGGTGCCGCGCCCTAGCGATTAAAGGAATTGAAGATTTTACCCGTCGCTGAGTCCGACGTGAAAGGGATCTGAACCGCACCGGGTTTGTCGGAGGCTCCAACTCCTGATTAGGATGGAGCATGACCAGCAAGACGACGAACAAGTTTTCAGGTGAGGTCCGCGCCCGAGCGGTGCGGATGGTGCAGGAGCATGGCGGGGAGTATCCGTC
>CAIKKY010000011.1 GCA_903828145.1 uncultured Hyphomicrobiales bacterium
AGCCGATCTTGCCCGCCACCGACACCACGGCCGCCCAGCGGGACGGATACTCCCCGCCATGCTCCTGCACCATCCGCACCGCTCGGGCGCGGACCTCACCTGAAAACTTGTTCGTCGTCTTGCTGGTCATGCTCCATCCTACTCAGGAGTTGGAGCCTCCGACAAACCCGGTGCGGTTCAGTATCCCATCGGGGATGCTGTTCCAGCAGGGCAGGAACTGCTTAGGTCTAGCCGAGCGTGACATTGGCCACAATCGGGTGCCTTGCCCGTCGACAAGAACTGTTGAGACCATGGCACCGTACATCGATGACCTGCAAATAACTGGATACGACTCCTCCCGGCAGACAGTCGGTGGTTGGCCAGGATGCCCACTAACCGAGGTGTAGCCACGCTGAAAGCGCTCGCCAACCCCATGCGACACTTACGGTCTTTCGCTCCGGGCGCGACCTCGGCGACTGGATCGGACTGGTGCCCGAGCATAACTCGCCGGGGCGGCAAGGAGAAGCTGCCCAGAATCAGCAAGGTAGGGAACCACTACTTTCACCAGTCGCTCGTAGGCCGGGTAGGTGTTGTTGGAGTGGATGCCGCCCACCTTGGCGGCTGCGAGGATCACCGCGTCGGGGCGCGCCTCGGCCATGAAATCACCCACCGCGGCCCGGTCGGTCAGGTCTAGGTCCGCGCTCGTGCGGGTGATCAGCGCTACATCGTCGCGCCGCGCCAATCTGCGGCAGATCGTGCCGCCCACCATGCCCCGATGGCCCGCCACGAAGATCCTTTGTCGGCCCTGCCGGTCCATATGTCTGTCACCTTGTGCCCGAATCGCCCTAACGGAAAAACCCGTATTCTTGTCCCGCGTCAGATACGAAATACAGCGTATAGCCGGCAGCGCGCAGGGCATCGACAACGCCTCGGGTTTGGCCATTGCTGTATCCGAACATCCCGTGATGGAATTCGATGCAAAGCTGCCGGGGCAGGATACCTTTGGCGATCATGTCGGGCACGGCATCGTATTCCGACCCCTCGATATCCATCTTCAAGAGGTCGATGGTCTTGCCGCCATCGCCGGTGTCGGCGAGGATTTCGTCCAGCGCCTTCACCGGCAACTCGACGATGTCGGTTTCGCTGTCGCGTGCGCCGGTGGTGTAGGACACATGCGCCGCTTTAGGCGGCGCAGAGAAGCGCAGGGTCCGCGTCTTGTCCGACAGGCCAACGGGAAAAAACCGGAACCGATCGGGGGGGCCGGCCCGCTGAACCCACCGCACGCTGCGCGGTGTCGGATCGAACGCCTTTACGCCGCAGCCGAAGCGTTCGATGAGTGCTAGATCGAAGCTGATGTCATCGCCGATCCCGAAGCAATAGACGCAGCTGTCGGGCGTCAGGGAGTCCTTTAGGACCGGCCAGCCACCGTACTCCGACCCCAGAAAGACGTAAGCGACGGAGCGGTCGGGGCGGTGCAGCGGTGGGCGCAGATGACGCTTCACGCGCCGCAGGGCCCTTCGCGCAAGCGTGGTCAATGACTGTACCATGGGAGCGTCCTTTCCGGGCGGATGCGTCACGTTTCGAACGACACCGTCAGATCCATATCATGTTCTTTCAGGAAGGCATGGCGCCGCTCGGTTTTCAGGTCTTCGGCGACCATCTCGGCGCACATTTCCTGGGCGGTGATCTTGGGCACCCACCCAAGCTGTTCCCTGGCCTTGGTCGGATCCCCCAGAAGCGTGTCTACCTCTTCCGGGCGGAAATAGCGCGGATCGATCCGCATGACCACGTCGCCCGGCTTCACCGCAGGGGCCATGTCGGAGGTGACGGCCGCCACGGTGACGATTTCCTCGACGCCCTGGCCGGTGAACGGCAGCTCGATCCCAAGCTCGCGTGCGGTCCAGGTGATGAACTCGCGCACCGGTGCTTACGCCCGTCGCGATCACGAAGTCTTTGGGCACGTCCTGCTGCAGCATCATCCACCGCATTCGCACGTAGTCCCTGGCGTGCCCCCCAGTCGCGCAGGCTGTCGATTGCCCATATACAGGCAGTCTTCCAGGCCCTGGGCGACATTGGCGAGGCCGCGGGTGATCTTACGGGTCACGGAGGTTTCGCCGCGCCGCGAGCTTTCGTGGTTAAACAAGATGCCGTTGCAGGCATACATCCCGTATGCCTCGCGGTGGTTCACCGTGATCCAGTAGGCGTACATAGGGCTGCGAGGGCGGAGCAGCGTGGTTTGCCGCTGCGGCGCTTCCCTGGTGGAGGCCTGTAGAGCCGCTTCGTCCGCTCGAGACCGAGGAACCAAATAGCTTCCAGCAGGCGCAGGGCGCCGATAGCATCCAATCGGCGGTGTACTCGGGCGCCTCGAAACTGACCGTGACATGGGATCGAGCGCCGAGGTTGTAGACCTCACGCGGCTCGAGCTCGCGCAGGATGCGGGTGAGGTTCAACGAGTCGGTCAGGTCGCCGCAATGCAGTTTGAAAGTTCTAATCCGTGGTGTGCGGCTCCTGGTAGATGTGATCGACGCGGGCGGTGTTGAACAGGGACGCGCGGCGCTTGATGCCGTGCACCTCGTAGCCCTTCTCGAGAAGCAACTCCGCCAGATAGGATCCGTCCTGTCCGGTGATACCGGTAATCAAAGCTCGCTTGGTCATGTCGATCTCAGGCCCTGTGTCGTGTCGGCGGAGGCCGGTTCGTATGTATCGTCCGATCGTGCATCCGGCATCCGTGGTGCCGACCGGTCGGTTGGCCGTTCAGTCTGCGGTGGTTGCCTTTGGTCGGGGGCGGGTTGGAACAGCGGGGGTTCCGCTGCAGATCATGCCCGGCGGTAGATCGGACACCGCCGTCGAGCCGATGGTGAGAACGGCGCACGACCCCACCGTGACCCCCGGCGCCACCCGCGTCATCGCACCAAGCCAACACCCTTGTTCTAGGGCGATGGGCGCGGTGATAAGGTCGAAGGAGTTGCGCGACCAGTCATGGCTTCCGGTGCACAGGTAGGCGCCCTGGCTGACGCAGACATGCGCGCCGATCTCGACGGTGGCGAGGTTGTCGATCCAAGCGTCTTCGCCGATCCAGCTGTGATCCCCGACAACCAGCCGCCAGGGAAATTTCACCCGAACCCCGGGCTTGATGACCACTCCCTTGCCGATGCGGGCGCCGAAGGCGCGGAGGATCGCGATCCGCGGGCCTGAGCCGGGCAAACGGGATGCGACGGCCAGGATGCTCGCGAGGGTCCACAGCGCCTCAACCCACGCCGGCCGTCCACGATAGAACGCGGAGTTGGTGAAACGATCCAGTCGTTGCGTCATGGCCGAAGGCTACCGAAGAAGGATTTCAGTTTCTCGATGCCATACGCCCTGACAAACGCCTCGGTGTCGACCCGCCAGTCCGCAAGTCCGCAACGATCGGTTGGCAGCACCTCGGCCGCCGACTCGATGGAGCGGTAGACGCGGCCACCGTAGTCGCGCACGAAGCCGCAGCTGGACCGGTACGACGCCAGGGGCGGCACGCCCAGGGCCATCGCCTCTAGGATCACGTAGGGCATCCCCTCCGATTTGGAGGGAAAGAAGAAGATGTCGTAGGCCCACAGGCATCTAGCGCGATCCTCGAACGCGACTGGCCCGCCAAGGGTCACCTTGTCCCCGAGCGATTGCCGCGCGATTTCGGTGGCAAGGGTGTCGGCATAGGCGGCGTCCTCGACCTGGCCATCGATGCGGAAAACCATGTCCGCGTAGGCATCCGGTGCCGACCGCCTGAGATGCGCCGCGAGGTCGATCATCGCCATTTGGTTTTTCTTCGGCGCGATGCGCGACATGTACCCGACGACGACCGGCCCCGTACGGGCATGTCGTAGCGGCAGGTGGTCACGCACCGCAAGGATATCGGCCGGCACGCCGTTGGGAATGACCTCGACCAGGCGCGCGTTGGGAAACAGGGCCCGGGCCTTGCGCGCCTCGGCCGGGTTCAGCGTATGAACGTAAAGCAGACCGATCCGCGCCAGCGCATTCAGTGCCTTCAGCGCGGCCCGCTTCATTCCCGCCCGGCCGTTCCGCAACGCCCACCGGTCCAGCATGCCATGCGGGCAGAGCACCACGATCCGGCCGCTTAGCAGGCCTAGCGCCGCCATCGCCAGGCAGAAAGGCGTGAACATGTCGTCGATATGCCAGGCCCGGTCACGTCCGACCAAGGTGGACAGAATTCCGACCGGGAGCAATCGGCTGCCGGCCAGCAATCCGTCGTCCGTCTCTCGGGCGAGGAGCTTTGGCGACGACGCGGCAGCGGAAAACTCCTTTACCGCGGTCGCCAATCCGAACGCCGATGGAGTGAAGCTGTTCATGATGAAGATCAACTACTCTTGCCCCGCACCGATCCTAGCGATCCGACAAGGGTCACGAAATCCTGCCACTGGCGTGCCTTGGAGTACCTCTGGCGGATCATGTCCCACCCGGCGCGGGCAATGGTCGCGGCTTTCTCGGGTTTATTCAGGTAGTGCTGCACGCGCGCTAGCGCCCCGTCGGTATCGCGATACGTGACATGGGTTTCCCCGTCGACGAACCCGTCGGGGTAGTCGCCTTCGTCCGAAATCATCAGCGCCCCGGCCGACAGCGTTTCGAAGCAGCGCATGTTGCCTCGATCGCGCCCGGCGATATCGATGGCCATGTTGAGGACGATCCGGGCGTTTCCAAGCAGGTCGAACATGTCCCGACCAAATGTTGGAGGTTTGGCGAAGCGGCGCACGCTGAGCGGTCGCCGGACTTTTGAGAATGGGGGAAAAAGGCCAAGCGGCGTTGTTTCCGCCAGCCTGGTGTGGCGGGAATTGAGAAGCCGGAAATCTGCGCTAAAGCTCTGGTTCGCCGCTGTGCGGGACACGTCCTCGATCAGTCGGGCGCGCTTTTGGTGATGTCGAGAATAGGTGCCAGCGAAGAACAGATCGCAGCGCCGTTCGGGCCAGGGTACATACCCCGTCACGTCGGTCTGTGTCTCGTAGGACGGACTCAGGTAATATGTTCGCAGCCCGGCTTTTGCATGGTTCGCGTTCAGCGTTGGAAAGTTCGAGACGATAGCGTCGAAATGGTGCACCCCGGTGCCGACGATTTCGGAGCCAAGCCAGCCGATCTTCAGGCGAACACAGCCCGGCATTCGGCCCAAAAAGATCTTGGAATGGCGGGTGGCGTTGGTGGAATAGAACACATCTGCCCCGTGTTCTTCAATCTGGGCAAGCAGAATATCGTCGGCTGACGTGTCTTGGGGCATGCCGCGCGACAGAGCCCAAAGTCGCAAACCGTCTTGGTGCTGCGGAAAGCAAAGTTGCCCATCCGGATTGTCGCCAATGCAGGGAGCAAGGATCTGTGCCTGTGGCACATCGGCAAGGATCATCGCCGTGGCGGCGTCGGCGCCGTCGCATTGGGACAGCGCCGGGCCGAGCCGCGCCAGATGTGCGGGATAGATGTTTGCGACCTGGAAAACCTTCATCTACACCCCCATACCGACGACCCGCTGCAGCAGTCCTTTCGGGCCTCTTGGCCTGCGCCGTGCCGCCGCGCCGGACACGTGCATGGGGAGGGGGCAGCGCAGGGTTAGGCCCTTGCGCTGCCGGTGCTGGCGACGCCCAGTCGCGACCGCATCTTTCGGCGCAGCGGCATATCGAACCATGAGACGATCAGCGGGCTCAGGCCTAGCAAGGCCAGCACGACGAAGGCGACCGTGAGGCCCAGATCGACACCGACAACCCGGTGCGCCCCCTTCGCTATGTTCAGCAGCGGCAGGTGGATGGAATACACGCAAAAGGAAATCCCCCCAAGATAGCTGGCCAGGAATCGCCAGCGCGACGGAACCTCGGCCCGATAGGCCCAGATCAACAGGATAGGAGTCAGGACGACGATGAACACGGCGTCGAAAAGCGCCCGATGGTCGCCGGGGTCAATTGACAACGCCGCCAACAGGAGAAGGGGTGGGGCGAAAAACGTAGCCCGCGTCATTCGCGAAACCTGATGGCGCACCCGGAACATCAGCACGCCGAGAAAGAACGAGAAAGCCACCCTTGGAATTCCATAGCCGACGGCTTCCCAACGGAACCCCTCGCTCCCATCGCCGATCAAGGAGATCCCGAACACCAACGCAAGGCATGACACCAGCGCGACGATCGCGGTCACCCTGACGGTCAACCAGACGAAGATCCCGGCGAACAGCATGTTGACGGCCAATTCGAGGAAGAGAGACCACGACGGCGGGTTGAGCGGAAAAAGATTGCTCGAAATCGCTGAGCCCGGCGTGGGAAGGAAGAACAGAGAGAAGCCAAGGGAATAGAAGACATCGCTCGGCACGACATCCCGCATCTGTCCGACTAACACACCGACTAGCGTAGCAAGCCCGCCCAAGGCAATGCCCAAGATGTAAAGAGGAAAGAACCTGATCGCCCTGGCCACGACGAATTTCCCGAACCCCAGGCCCGCCGCCAACCTCTCTGAGTACGAGAGCGCGATCACGAAACCGCTCAAGGCGAAAAAAACGTCGACGGCCAGATAGCCGCTTACCATTAAGTCATGGCCGGTCACCTGGCCGCTATGGAGCATCAGCACGGCAAGCGCGGCAACGCCCCTCAGGAGTTCAAGCGAATGGAGTGTTTTTAGCGGTACTGTGGAAACCATGTTCGAGACGTGTCTTGTTAAAGTGATATTGACCGAGCGGGCCTGATGCGCCTGTCAGCACTATTTGTCCGTCGCGCGCATTCGGGATGGCTTCGCGCTGCGGTACTTTCGCCTGTCCCGCGACAAGGCGAATCCCAGAGCCAGGAAGATGAAATACTCCGCCGATCCCCAAAGGGCGCCAGAGAACAGGATGGATATAAAGAAGTAGATCAGCAGCGTTTTCACTGTCTGGAAATGGGCGCGTTCATGGAGCAGCGTGTTCCCGAGCATGCGCACGTTGAGCGCAACGAAGATCGCCAGGCCGAAGACGCCCATGGCCATCGCACTTTCGATGAAGAGATTGTGCGGATATAAGCCGACGCCGAGCTTGGGATCGATGTAGAAGGCGCCGAAGATCGGCTGTTCGAGAAACGAGTTCCAGCCCGACCGCATCAGGAATAGACGCGCCTCCGAAGAGCCGTCGGACAACTCGAGGCCGTCGGTGAAGCGGGACAGGACGTTCTGGAACAGGTCGCCTTGCGGCCCGTCCAAGGCAAGGTAGCCAACGCCCACCACGATGTTGAAGATCAGCACGCGCGGGCGAGACAGCGACACATATGCGATTGCGAGGAGAAGTGCGACGATCGGACCGCGGGAGTTGGCTAGCAGCGTCGCGAAGATCCCGATCGCCAGCCCGGCGAAGGCGAGGAACCGCCAGAGCGCTCGACGGTCGATCTCGAACAGGCTGATCAGGCTGACCAGCACTACCACGCCGGAGACCCGCCCGATCGTGATCGGGTTGAGCGCCTGGAACATCAGGCGATCGAGCTCATAGCCTTGGTCGGCCCATGGGTTGTAGTCCAACCCGAGGTTCCGGGCGATCAGGACCAGCACCAGGAAGGTCAGGCCGAAAACCAGCATCATCTGGCGCAGTTGCCGTTCGTCCAGGCAATGCACCCGGGCTACGGCCGCCAGCGTCGGGAAAACGACCACCATCACGAAAAACAAGATTGCCGTTCCGGCGCCGTCGATCGACTGGACCTGCCAATCCCAGACCAGGCGCACGAAATACGCGGCAAGAAAGAACATCAGCAAGCGGTCGACGTGTGTGAAGTTACGAACCCGGTTGCCGAACAGCAACAGCATTAGGCTGAGGACGAAGAGCGCGGCGCGGAACGGTTGCGAAAGGACTTGCGAATCGAGGTTCAGAAGCGTGACCGCAACGGCGACCAGCGGATAGCCAAGAACGGTAAGGGTGATGATGAGGCAGACGAGCGTTGCATAGGATAGCCGCAACCGCCCGTTCCGCGCCCGCACGCCTGCGTCCGGTTTGCTCACGGGGCCGAGCGACGGTTAGCGACCCTGCGCACCGCCTTAAGGACGCTCTCGGGGAGGTGGCGCCGCGCGCGTTCCCACACTGCGATCATCACGCGCCAATAGAGGATCCTGGCGCGCAACAGCAGCACATTGCGCGGGGCCGCCGCGGGCGCCAAGCCGCCGGCGGCGTAGCTTTTTTCCGGCGGCGTGACGGTGCGGGCCAGGTGGAAGGCCTCCGACCCGGTGTGCACCGACTTGTTGTTCCAGCGAAAAAGCTTCGGCCAATCGTAGTGCAGATCCGACTGGTAGTTCTCGAACAACTCCTTGGGGTCGGTTTCGGCGCTGTCGTCGAAATCGTTCGGAAACTCGTCCTGCACGCGGTTCATGGTGACGGTGACGCAGCGGCTGGTGGGTAAGCAGGCCAGTTTTGGGGGGACGATGCCCGGATCGGCGGCGACGTCGCGAGCGAGGTAGGCCTCGAACCGGTTGGGGTTCGTCAGGTCGTCCCGGCTTTCGAGGTACTCACGTACGAACTCGGCCCGGTAGACCGAGGCGCTGACCTCCCACGGGTAGCGCCAGTATTCGTTGCGTGCCTGCCGCCAATCCCACAGCAGGAGATCGCCGCTCTCCTCGACATCGGGCACGAAGCGTATGTTCGTGCCAAGCCGAAGGCTGAAGCCGAAAACCAACGGGTCGCGGTGCAGGGTGCGGATTGGCGTGTTCAGGTCGAAATAGTCCTTGAACACGACATCATCACAGCCAAGTAGCACATAGCCCTTGGCCTTTTCGACCGTGGACTTTAGATCGCGCTGAAAAGCGGTTTCCCGGACCCAATCGACGTCGGGGTGGCGTGCGATCAACCTGTCGTAGCTGATCCCTCGCGAGCTGGTGTAAAGGACGCTGATGTCGCCTGCTTTGAGGCCCGCATAGTGCATCAGGCTTTCAATGAACGCTTCCAACTGAAGCGGCCGGTCTTTCGAGAAGCAGATTGCTCTCAACAAGGGATGTCCTTCCTGCGCATCACGCAATCGCGGCGCGCGTCAGTCATAGTAGTAGGTTATGTCTGCGGCATGCCATGCCTGCCATGCCCTGACATCGTCGTCAGCAAGACCGCGAGACAGGATGCTGGTGATCATGTCGGTCGGGAAATCCTGCGGATACCCGTGAAGCGGCGACAGGTCTCCGTCCATCCACGCAGCGTTCAAGGCGTCCATGAACCGGTGCTGGATCAGCTTCTTGCCGTAGTACTCCGGGGTTGAGCGGGCCGGCACGGCCCACCCCTGGTGGACGCACCGCCGTTCGGTCTTGGCGAAGGAGAGGCCAGGATGGGCGGCGGCGAAACTCAGGGCGGCGGCAAATTGTGAACGTTCGTCGCCTAGTCGCTTGGCCTGGGACACGGCGCTCAGCCAGTAGTCGCGGCGGAATAGGGCGAAAGCCACGATCCAGATCGTGCGGGCGGCCTCGGCCAGATCATTGTCCATCGCGAAGAACTCGATGCCGGGACCAAGCGGAGCGGCGCTGCGCTCTGTCACGTGATGCGCGGGGTTGCTCCACCATAGCTTGCAGATCGCCGTGTTCTTTTCAGCCAGGTGCGGCACTAGCGTGGTCAGGTCGACGTGCCGCGACAACCAAGCGTCGTCCTCAAGCACAAGGGTGTAGTCATGGGGATCCTTGTCGATCTCGGCCACCCAGAACCTCGGGGCCGACGGATACCGCTCCGCGATCTCGGAGAATTTCTCCTCTCGCAGTAGCGCCATCTTGCCGTCATCCGCACCCGAGGACCGGATTTCGACATCCGGGTGTAGGGCCCGGATCCGGTCAAGATGTGCGCGTTCGGTGCCGTCGTCCAGTACGACGATCCGGTCGTAGCCCTGCAGGTTGAACCGGATACTGCGGATGCAACGGTCCAGGTAGAAGGGCCGCGCGAAGGATTTGATGTAGACGTTGGTCATCCGTCAGCCAGTCTTGCGAAGATGAAAGCAGCCGCAGCCATAGGTTTGCGCATCGAACTCTGTCGCGGCCGGGTTTCGAACGAAACTGCGGTCGTCGCGGACCAACGCTGTCTCGACCACGTCAAAACTGGGGAACATCTCAAGGATTTGGTCGTGGCCGTAGATGCGGTGGGAATTGAAGACAATCCGAGCCCGTCCCACGGGGACGACCATCAGGAGGTGGCCTCCTGGCCGGACGACCCGACACAGTTCAGCAGCAGCGTCCATGTCGCCGCTCACATCGATTGGGTCGCCATAGCGGCCTAGTCCCACGTGTTCGATCGTATGCATGCAAGAGAGCGACTCGATTGAAGCGTCGTCAAAGACCAGCCGCGTCAGGTCTGCCTGTCCGCAAAGCAGGTTGTCGAGCTGGAGGGGCGTTACACGGAAGTCATAGAAATCAGTCGGAACAGTCGCCGAAAGGGTCGTGCAGAAATTCAGCGATGAGGAAATATCAACGTGCTTGCTGGGGGCATAACCGGTGACCATCCGGACAGCCCACGCCACGTGGTAAAGGTAATGCGCATCATAGGCCGTCGTTGCAGTCGCCTCCCAGAGTGAAGGCATCCTTTCGCCCCAGTTGGCACTAGGGAAACGGTCGCCACCGCGCGCGGCTTCGTCTGCCTTGAAATGTCGCCAATCCTTACGGAAACTGGCGAGAAGGCGGGGCAGCGCGACTGCCTTTTTCAACTTGCCGAAAATCATGTGCTGGAACTCCTATGTTCTCGATGCGAGGTGATGAACCAGACGAGAGCAGAGGCTGCGCCGATCACGTTGACAATGACGTAGGCCATCGCGGCGCCAACTAAACCCCAGGCGGATATCGCGGCAGGAAGTACGGCGATTGTTATGGAAAGAGATAGGAGATTCACCCAAAGGATCCAGCGTGTCTGACCCAAGCTGACCCAATTCGTGTAGCCGACGTTAAAGACGGTGTTCAGCGCCACCCCAATCAGCAGCCAAGTCAACGGGTGCTCTACCGCCTGGGCGAGCGCCGGATCGCCCAGCCAGAACGACAGCGCCGCCGTTCCGACAAGGGCGTAAACGCCCCCGAGGACGGCGACCAACGCTAGGACGGTCGCCAACAGGTTGCGGATGGCCCTGAGGCGGCGGTGGCTGTCGGCGTCGATCGAGACCAGGATCGGCATCACCGAGGTAAACAGCGGATAGGTGATCTGCAACACGCCGAAGGCGAGGCCGACGGCGATACTGTAGACCCCGAGGTCCTGGACCGGCATCAGGACGCTGACGAAGAACCGATCGATCTGGGTCGTCGCCACGCCCATCATCACCAGCACCGTCATCGTGATCGAGAATTTTAGCGTCACCCGCACTTCGCGCAGGTTGAAATCGATGGCCCGCCTGCGGGACGGCATGAACCGCCATGCCGCGATCGCGAGGGCGAGTGTCTCGAGGAGCGACACGCCGACGAAGAAGGTCAGATAGCCCAAGACGGATCCGGTTTGCTTCACGGCCAGGACGCCAAAGCCGACCTTGGCGATCACCGCGGTGGAGCGGATCACGTTTAACAATACGTGCTCCTGTATCGCCAGAAGCGCCCCACGGTAGATCGAAGCCGGCAGCGTTACGACGAACAAGATAACGGCGAAGGCGACGCTGTAGGGCACCATTTCCTGGGCCTTCGGCGAGGTGTTCAGCCAGATGTCCGCGATCCACGAGGTGAACGGCAGTACACTGGCCCCGATGATGATCGCGATCCCCCAGTACAGGCCTTCGTAGCCGCGCAGCAGGGAAGCGGCGCGGACGCCGCCGTCCGCCTCGTTGGTCCAGCGATGGGCAAACTCGCGCACCAACGCTTGGGAGATGCCGACATTCAGCATCATCATCAGCACGACCATGAGGTTGACGAAGGCGACCAGGCCCCAGAGTTCAGGCCCAAGCATGCGGATCAACACCGGGATCGCTAGCAACGGGACAAGCGCGTTGATCGCCGCCCCCCCGTAATTGGCGCCCAGGTTCCACACCAGGCGAGACCGAAATAAGTTCAGGACGGTGTCTCTCATGGTCATGATTGCGGTGTGGTCGCTCTCGTCCCAGTGGGCCCCGAAGGACGGCCGATCAGGCCTTGGCCGTCACGATCAGCGCATCGTTGCGGGTCGACAGCTCGGCCCACGGGGCGTGCTGGGCCACACAGGCGCGAACCGCCGCCACAGTCGGATAACCGGGATCGCGTCCGAACAGGCGTGCATCGTCGATAATGACGACATGGCCGGCATCGCCGAGCGCAAAGATGGTTTCAAGCTCCTGCATGATCGGGGTCACCAGATCGGCGGACGCCGTGATCCCGCCGGAGTAATGGCCATCCAGCCAGAAGATTGCGGGACCGTCCAGCATCGCGATGGCGTCGGCGACCTTCTCGCCGCTGTCGCCCCGCAGAAGGACAACGCTGTTCTCTCCCGCGAACCTATCGGTCGCGCGCTGGTAAAGCTCTTCGCTCAGCTCGATGCTGATGATCCGGTCGAACCGACCAAGCATGGCAGCGACCATGTCGCCCAAATAGGTGCCGGTCTCTACTAGGGTGCCGGTCCCGTGGCGGTCTGCAAGTTCGCGGATCAAGGCCTGCTTGTCGGTGTGGTCGGCGGGGCTGGGCAGAAGGCCCACGCGCTGCAACACTCTGCCAACAGTCCGTTTCATCATCGACGAGGCCGCCATGTCGTTCTCCGCTGTCGAATTGATCGATGTGAGGTCATTGCGCGCCGAAGCGCTGCAGACCGTCGATGACGGCCGCGATCTGCATGTTGCTGATCTCCGCGGACATCGGTATCGCAAGGTTCCGGGTCGCAAGCTTCTGCGCCTCGGGGAAGGCGTTGGGGGCGTGACCCATATGGGCATAGCATGGCAATTGGTGCAGTGCGCGCGGGTAGTTCACCGAGGTCTGGATTCCGGCCCCTTTCAGATGAGCGATAAGGTCATCCCGCCGGTCGCATCCGACGACATATAGGTGCCAGACATGCGACACGCCCTCCGCGACCCCCGGCAGGTCAAGCCAGGTCAGATCCGACAGGCCCCGCGTATAGGTTTCCGCGACCTCCTGTCGGCGCGCGGTCCAGTCTGCAAGATGCGGCAGCTTGACGTTGAGGATCGCGGCCTGCAGTCCGTCGAGGCGGCTGTTGATGCCCTCGATCTCATGGTCGCCCTTCCGAATGCCGCCGTGGCGCGCGAACATGGCCATCCGCCGGGCCATGCCGGCGTCCGCGGTGGTCACGGCACCCGCGTCGCCCATCGCGCCCAGGTTCTTGCCGGGGTAGAACGAGAACGTCGCCGCTGCACCGAACGTCCCTACCTTGCGGCCGCTGATTTCAGCCAGATGCGCCTGCGCGCAGTCCTCGACCACCCAGAGACCGTGTTTGTCGGCCAGGTCGATGATCTCAGGCATATCCGCCGGGTGGCCGTACAGATGCACCGGGATGATGCCAACGGTGCGGTCCGTGATGACCTCGGCAATCTTCGCTGGGCTTAGAGTATACGTGATCGAATCGATGTCGCAAAACACCACCTTGCCGCCCGCCTGGGTCACAGCCTCGCTGGTTGAGATCCACGTCATGGCGGGCACGATGACCTCATCCCCCGGTTTTAGACCGAGCGCGACCAGCGCGATGTAGATCGCGTCGGTCCCGTTGGCGCAGGACACGCAATGGCGGGCGTCCATGGCCGCGGCGAAGGCTTGTTCAAAAGCTTCTACCCGTGGGCCGCGGATGAATGCCGACTCCGCGATGACCGATGCAATGGCCGCGTCCAGCTCCGGCCTCAGGTTCAGGTACTGCTGATGAAGATCAGCAAACGGGACGTTCATGCCGCTTGGGGCCATGTACCTTTTCCTCTTATCATAGGGGGCCGGGGTATTGAGGCAAAATGCGCATCAAAGCCGCCGCACCAGTCGGGCAGGGTTGCCGGCATAGATGCCGCGTTCGGCGATGTCGCGTGTCACGACGCTGCCGGCGCCGATGACGGCCCCATCACAGATCGACACGGGCAGGATGGTCGCGTTCGATCCGATGGAAACGTTGTTGCCGATCTCGGTGGATCGCCAAAGGTCCTTCCGGCCGCGCGCCGGACCACCCGTCTCGAACAGGTCATTGATGAACATGACCCCATGGGCGACCACGCAGTCGGCCCCGATGGTGACCAGTTCGCAAATGAAGCTGTGCGACTGGATGCGGCAGCGATCGCCGATCCTGACTCCGGATTGGATTTCAACGAAGGGCCCAACGAAAACATCGTCGCCCAGCGTGCAGCCATAGATGTTCACGGGCTCGATCACCTTCACGCGCTTGCCGAAGGTAACGTCGCTGATGCCGACCGACCCCAAGCCAGGCTGGCCTTTTTCAGTCATCCGCTGCGCCCCAGGCGACTAAGCGAAGGCTCGAAGCGCAGCATGACCTCTCTCTTCGTCTCTACCGACTCGTAGATCGCGTTGATCAGTTCGAGGCTGCGGCGCCCTTGCAGTCCATCGACTAGGTTCGGGCTGGTGTCGCGCAGGGCGCCAACCACATGGTCGTAATAGGCCTTGTGACCGAACCCGTAGACGTTCGGCGGGTTGGTCGAGAAGTTTTTGAGCACGTCATCGTCCGAGGCGTCCGTTTCGACGAAGTTCCAAGTCTTCATCTCGTTGACCGCGAACCCCCCGATTTCGACCGAACCCTTTTCCCCGAGGATCGAGATCGAGCCCTCAAGGTCTTTCGGCCGCGCGGCGGTGGTCGCCTCGATGATCCCCAGCGCCCCGTTGCGGAACCGCAGAACGACGGCGGCGGTGTCCTCGGCCTCGATGTCGGCAAGTGCCGTGCGTGAAATCGCGTAGACGCTGCTCACGTCGCCCAGCATCCACTCCAGCAGGTCAATATGGTGGCTAGCCTGGTTGGTCAGCACGCCACCGTCCATGGCCCAAGTGCCACGCCACGGGTCCTGGTCGTAATAGGCCTGGGGGCGACACCAGCGTACGCGTACCGTGCCCATCACCAGCTTGCCGAAGCGCCCCGCCTCCAGCGCCTCGCGGAGTTTGACCACCGGCAGGTTGAACCGGTTCTGCTTAATGACGAAAAGCTTCACCCCGGCGGCGTCGCAGGCCGCGATCATGCGATCCGCGTCGGCAAGCGTCAGCGCCATCGGCTTTTCCACCACGATGTGCGCGCCGTACGGGGCCAGCGAGATGGCGTGGCGGGCGTGGTTGCCGCTTTCGGTCAGGATGGTGACGACGTCCGGCTTCGCCTCGCGCATCATCTCGTGCATGTCGGTGAAGGCTGCAACGCCATACTTGTCGGCGATGACGCGGGCCTTGTCTTCGGAGAGGTCACATGCGGCGCAAAGCTCGGCGCCGGCGATCTGGCCTTCGCCCAGCAACTGCGAATGGCGGACGCTGATCCTTCCGCAGCCAAGCAGGGCAACCCGCAAGGGTCGGTCGGTGGTGCTCTGGTCGTCCACTCGTCTAATCCTTCAACTGCATGATGTCTGGTTGGTGAACGGGTCGGGGGCAGGACCGTCAGCTTGCGTCCAAGCCCACGTCGGTGCTGGCGCGGCTTTCGCGGCGGAGCTCTTCGATTTCCGCCCGCAGCGCGTCGTATTCTTCTAGCATGCGTTCGAGGAAATGTTTCGTGATCGCTGCCTTCTCGGCGATCCCCTTGGGCGTCAGCACATAAGCGTAGCGCCGCTTGTCTTCGCTGGCTGTGAAGTTGCCCAGCTTGACAAGACCTTTGTCGACGAGTGCTTTCAGAACGTAATGAACGCTTCCGGTGCTGATGCCGACGGCCTGCGCCAGATCACGTTGAGACATTTCTGGGTTCTTCGCGAGCAAGCGCAAAACGCGGAAGCGTACTCCATCCTTAATTGTTTTTTGCTGGCCAGCCAAAGTCAAGCAGGTCTATAGCTACCGCACAAGGACTGCGAATGGAGCCTTGCTAGTACGGTTCGGCAGCAATAGTTCATACCGCTCATGTGTGAACGATTAGCAGCTCTCTGCGCTTGCGAAAAGCCCGAATGTCTGAATCCTTAAGCGTGTCGCGCGCCCGTCCGGAACACATTGTCTTGACGTCAGCATGCACGACGTGGTGCGCGAGAACGTCGTCATAACCGCCTTGCTAGTACCACGGTGTGTGTGGCGAAGTGGCATCGCCACCGTCAGCCCGTTCCCCCTGTGTAGCCCTCGACCTCCACACTCGTTCGCGATTGAAGAAATGCATGGAACGGATCGATAGACGCGTCCTGAACCTGGTGGCCCAAATGGCTATTCAGCAGCCTGTCCGCTAATGAGGTCAAAGACGCGCGCGTATACCCATCAATGCCACGGCCCACGTGCCGATCAAACAGGCCGGATACATCAGCGACTTCCGCTTTCCACGCACGAACTCACTTGCGATCAGCAGCCGGTCCATACATTTGGGACAGATCCCATGCAGCAGGTTGATCCGGCCATTGATGGTTGAAAGGTTCACGTTGAAAGCGCGGCCCAGCCGTTCCTTGCTGACACCTTTGTCGGTGGCGCGGCGCAGCATGTGATGCTCCTGCACCGTGGAGAGCCGATCAAATCCTCGGCGATCAGGCAGGGGGTGGTGTCCCGGCCAAATTCCTTCAGCGCCAGCACCGGCAGATTGCCGTCGAGCAGAAGAAACCCGCAGTATCAGGATCCGGCTTTGCTGACTGATAGCGGCTCAATCAGGCCAGTTTCCGCGATGGAGGACGCGATCTGTTTGAACTAGCGCGTCGTCATCGCCCCAGCAGGTACCTTCTCGATGGCATCAGCTCAGCGTGATATGGAAGGTCTCAAAGTCGAACCCGAGCGTCAGGTTGAGCGGTACGATAGGGCTCATCGTCCACGGGCGGTGCGAACGCGCCGGGATAGAGGGATTTGACGGTGCTTTTGATCGTTCATGGAGGATCCCGTTCAGGCGGTCTCAGCGCGGTCGGCGAGGTTTTCACGCAGGCTTATTGCCGCCTCAGCCAATCGCATAGATGGGGTCAGCTCGTCGCTTACTCGGAGATCACTCGTCGGTGCCAACATCTCGCGAAGTCATGAAGTCCACAACGCAAAGGTGCACCTGCCGGTCACGCCATGCTACCTGTCGATAGGTTCGGATGTTCGATAACGCCGCTTCTCACTCGCGGAACGCAGATAACGGCGTCTGGCAAGCTTCCCTCCGGACCTAGGGGTGGTCACTGACACTCAATGCAAGCCGCTCAAGTGTTTGCTGCCTAAGGGCCAAGCCAGCATGACTTAAAGTGACACATGTCCACATCCACAACGCTCCACTTGGCCTTGAAATTAAAGGCGATGACGTTCCGATTCGAACCGGACAGTCGCCAGGTAAATCCGACATCAACTATGCCATTTACCGCAATTGTTAGGCCATCAATTCTCAAAATGCGAAGCCGACTATTACGCGCACCGCAGACCCCGTCACTGCCCTTCCCCATTCGGGATCAAAGGGGAGAACAACTTGATCTCCTTCTCGACCGCCTCAATCTCCGCCCTCAGCGCCTCGTATTCGGCCATCTTGCGCATGAGGAACCTGCCGGTCAGTGCAGCCTTCTCTGAAAGCCCATGCGGGGTTAGAATATACATGTAGCGCAGCTTGTTGTCGGAGGCCCGAAAGTTGTCGACCTTGACGTGCCCCTTGTCGACCAGGGCGCCCACACAGTAGCTAATGCCACCAAGACTGACGCCGAGGCGTGACGCGAGTTCCCTGAGGCTCACCTTCGGGTTCTCGGACAGGATACGAAGGACCCTGAAGCGCAGGTCTTCTTGGTTATGGCGTGAGATCGCGGGCATGAGAGGGGTTGTGGCCTAAAGCGGGTGCGACATGGCTACCGCACGGCACCTAAATCGGTTCCAAGCGTTTCCAGACGAATCTGATCATGTCTTTGTGCGTTCACGTTTGAACAGTTGCGCAGGTTTCCCAACCTACTGCAAGCGCAATTGAGCAATGCGTCTCTATCCATCGACGAATTGAAACGGGACCTCAGTTCAGTCATCGGGGTCCAAGCCACCCTACCCCGATCCGAGCGACACGAGAACGGGCTTCAAGTCGCCCTGCAGCACCTCAGGGCTCCGGCGACTGCATTGCGCGCGGTACGCGGCCTGGTTCCGTTTCGAAGGAAGCAGGCACCATTCCCGATCAGTATTCCGAAACGGTGACCTGGCGGGACCGTCTGTTCGTCCACCATACCCGGGGCCGGTTAAGCGGGAGGCAAATACAGCGGACCGAGCTCACTGGTGTCCGCCGACGGGGGCGGGGGCGGCCACAGGCCGCAATTGGCGGCCATGATTGGAAAACTCGAAGCCCAATTCGCACTCGAATCCAATTGTTTAGTAGAATAAAGGTGATAATATTACCGCTAATAAATATTAATAGAATTATTAATAAGAAATTAAGAAGCGCCCCTTAAATTCAAATTCATTGTGAATAGAATATATAAAGTTGCAAAGAAACGTCATATTAAATCCTTATATGAAATAGCATCGATGTGACTGGCTAAGATTGTTCTCCTGTAGCGAAAACGGGGGGGGGTAAAGATCGTGCATGCTGGAAATGTCGGCGCCGCGGCCTTATCGGCTACCATATCGGCAGTGATCGGCGCGGCAATTATTGTCTACGCTAAGGGCGCTCCGCAATTCGGTGTTCGGGACGAGGATGCAGTTGCACGCCAAGCCTCACATACCACGTCCGCGCCGCGGCTTGGTGGTTTGGGTATTTTTGCAGCCTCTGGCTTAATGCTCCTGCTCTCGCCCACCGCTCTCATGCCGCGCTACGGCCTGTTTTTGCTCGCACTGGCGCCCGTGTTTTGCGTCGGCCTTATGGAAGACATGGGACGCAAAGTCAGTCCGACGATAAGGCTCCTCGTAATGCTAATTTCGAGCCAGTTTATAATCAGCATGCTCGGGGTCCATATCATGCGCGACGAGGCGTTGGGGCTTACCGGCTACCTCTCACGTCCAGAATTCGGTATTCCCATGACCCTGTTACTTACGGCGGGGATGACGAACGCCATCAATATGACCGACGGCATGCACGGCCTTGCCGGCATTGCCGCGCTTTTCGGTTGCCTGGGGCTTGCTCAGATTTCAGACATTTCCGGCAATCCTGAGCTCACACGCGTGTGTTGGATCCTCGCAGGCGCACTTGTTGGCTTCCTGCTCCTCAACTATCCGCTCGGGAAGATATTCCTCGGAGACTCTGGCTCTTACACAGTGGGATTTGTACTCGGCTGGCTCGCAGTATCCCTGCTCTACAGGGCAGAGAGCGCCTCCATTTGGGCGGTCGGCCTCGTACTGTTCTGGCCTATAGCCGATATTCTTTTGACAATCCTGCGACGGCTTGGCACTCGGCGGCACGCGATGAGTGCCGACAGGCTTCACATTCACCAGCTCATTCGGCGCTGCCTCATCATCGCCAGCAGCTCCCCGTACATTCGGCGCAACGCCAATCCAATCGTAACCGCCATTATTCTGCCAGCAATGCTCATCACGACAATGCTCGGCGTATGGCTCTGGAATAGGCCTCGCGAGGCCCTGTTCACCTTCTTCTCGGCCTTCGTACTCTACGTGCTGGCGTATTGGGCCATACTCTGGCTTGCAAAACGGCTTCGCAGGAGCCGTGTCTTAGCCACTAAGAAGCCAAGGTCGCCGCCTTATCAGTCGGTCGGGAAGTCCTGATGGCCGCCAAGTCATGGTTCCTCGTCCAAGTGAAGCCTAACGGGTACAATCTCGCTGCGAGAAACCTCTCCAGGCAGGGCTTTGAGCTCTTTGCACCGCGCGAGGCTGTGACGCGACGGGTAGGGGTTCGCTTCGTTACGCGCCGTGAGGCGATGTTTCCAGGCTACCTCTTTGTCGCCTTCGATCCGGCTTCCGGGGCATGGCACAGCGTCAACTCGACTTATGGCGTCGCCCGCCTCGTCAGCTTCACCGCCCAAGCGCCAGCACCTGTCCCCGACGCACTAGTTGCCGCCCTTCAGGCGCGATGTGAAGTGGCCAGCGATATGCTCATGGCCCGCGCCTTCGTCCCCGGCGAAGCTGTCGCGTTCAAGGCCGGTCCCTTCGCAGATATAGTCGGCAAGATAGAGAGGGTCCTGCCCGACAGGCGGGTTCAAATCCTCATCGAAATCATGGGCCAGGTGGGCCGGGTGAGCGCGGAGCCCTCGACCCTGAGGGGAGCGGTCGACGTGGCTTCCGATTTGGCAGCTCGAGGTGACGGGCGCCTAGTAGGCTCATGAGCCCTCTGGGTGGCCCAAATCGTCGCCCCCTGCCCCGCGCGGATGATCCGTCCGGCCACGCCCTGATGCCAAAGGCTATGACGCCGAGCGCCACGGCAACAGTCACAAGCGCCTCACTGCGCAGCGGATAGTCCACAAGGGCATGCACGCCGAGCACGCCAATCCCGATCAGGGCAGCAACCGCATGCCGCTCGAGCCGCCTCCATGCGGCGAGCGTCGAGACCAAGAGCGCAACACCAAGGATCAAGACAACGGCGCCAGGAATGCCTGCCTCAACGAGAAACTCGAGGTAGTCATTATGGGCGTGATTTATATAGGCCGAACTGATGGCGGCCGTCGTCTCTAGCGAACCATAGGCGAGTGTAAATGTGCCCAACCCCGAGCCAAACGGCAGAAAGGCCAGGACCGCTTGCAGGGATGTTGCCCAGATCTGCGGTCGGCCGAGCGGTGAATTGGGCTCAAGTTCAAGGATGTTTGACGGATTGAAGGCAAGTACAACGGCCCCGAGGACTAGACTAAGAAGGAGCGCACCCCTAACCAGTCGTCTCATATCAGCCAAGACGGCGACGCTCAAAACAAGCGTGCCGGCCGCGAGATAGGCTGCGGCCAGGGAACGCGAAGCCAGCGCGAGGATCACAACCGGCGCCAGCAGTAGCAACCAGACCCTGCCGCCGCGGCCGAGGATGGTAAACACCGCCAGCGGCAATGATGCAATCACAAGCGAGGCGAAGTGGTTCTGGTTGGCAAACGTGCCCGCCGCAAACTCGAAGCTACCAATGCGCAGACGGAGCATATCGCTGGCCGAGAATTGGAAGAAGGTCAGCGCCAGGTTGAGTGCGACCCCGACGCCGGCGAACCGCAGCACGACGCGCCAGTCCTGGTCCTCAAGGCTGGAAAAGAGCAGCAGCAACGAGCAGGCGGCAAGCGCCCCCAGAAGCGCAGTGGCCGTGCGTCCGACATCGAGCGTGCCGGCAAGGTTCAAGCCGCTCGCAAGCCCCGCAGCACTGAGGCCGAGTTGCATGACGGGCACAAGACAATAGGCCGAAACGAGGAGAAGTAGGGGCCTGATCTCAGGCCTTAAGGCGCGAGGCTCGACAAAGACGAGGCTGAGAAAGGCGAGGGTCCAAAGGGCAAAGGATTCTGGGCGTGTGGTCGCCGATCCACCAAGGACCATACCGGCGAGCAGGACGCTTCCGGCAACCGGTCCCCGGAAGCGGCCGAGTAGGTCATCACTGCGCACGGCGTTCCACCTTGACCTCGAATATGTCGACTTCTCCGCGATAGGCATCCTTGCGCAGCAGCGCGTGCCGCCCGGCGGTCAATGTCAGCTTGTGCAGCAGACAGCCGTCTTCTGCAACAAGTGGCACTTCCGCCCTGAAGAGGGGAGTATCCGATCCCCTTAGGTCAACACTGACCAGCGGCTCAGAACCATCGCAGCCAAGCTCGAGGGCGAGCCCCCTGGGCGCTGCCAGTCCACGCCGTGCTCCCGATACAACAAGTGTATAGGATCCAGGGGGGAGGAAGAGAAGCTGCGAGACAACGGGTCCAGCGAAAGGACTATCTGAGAAGCGAACAACTAGTGCAGACTTGCCATCAGAACCTCGCCCCATGTGTGACACGGCGCCCTTCAGGCGCGACAGCGACCAATCGAAGATCCCCACAGACAGGACCTGGTCGAAGCGTGGATTGGTTACATATTCAACGCCGTCCCCGTCACGCCCATAGGCCGCAAGAAAAAGGCCATAGGCATCTACAATCTGACCGGCCTTGACCAGCGCGCCCAAGACGGCCTTAAGACCTTTGTCATCAAATGGGGCGGTCGCTCTATCTTCCTCACCGGCGATGAGTTCGGCCAGTACCAGGCGACGCACGAAATCCAATCCCCGGGGATCGGCGACCAACCGGCCAATCGCCCAGTCCCGCCATGGTGGCTCGGCACGCAAGGTCGCCTCGAAGGCCGCTTGGGTTTGAGGCGCGTCGGAAAAGGGCACAATGAGCGGTGCCAGTGCTTCCCTGAGCGAGCCATGGCGACGTAGCAAAACATCTAAATAGCCGAGCGCTTCCGGGGTACCTCCTGAGGCAATATCAAGCGATAGCAGGCGCCGAAGCGCCATCTGTTCGGAGGGCGCGCGCAAGAGCGCCTCGTGATAAAACTCCCTAGCGCCCGCCTCATCACCAGCTCGCTCCCGCAGGATGCCCCTGAGGCTTGCCTCGCGCGCGTCACCTGGCGCAAGCCCGCTAAGCCATTCGAGCGCAACTCCGAGACTAGCATCGGCCTGGCCGACTAGCGCATCAACATGGTCGCCCATAAGGTCAACAATCACGCCGACACGCGCCTCGGTGTTGAGCGGATTCAACGTAAGCGCGAGCCTAGGATTAGTGGGCGCGATAGAGAAAGATATGCCGGCAAGAACGGAGAGAAGAGCAAGCCCTCCCCCTGGAATACTGCGAAGAAGCCAAAGACCAGCTGCCATCAGGCCTCCTCCGGCTCCCCGTCGCGGCCTTTGAGCCTTCGCACCCGGCTCTCATCCTGCCCATAGCCGTAGTAGTACTGATTATGCATGTAGCCGTAAGAATAAGTGTACTCGATGCGCTTGGTGTCGAGTTTCGATAGCACACCACCGACCACCTTTGCACCCACTGTGGAGCGCAGTCGCTTGAGGGCGGCGGCTGCCGCCTTACGCGGTGTCTGGTGTGCAGCGACAAGCAAAATTGTCGCCTCGGCGTGACGGGACAGAATGAGTGTGTCTGCGAGACCCAGCACAGGTGGGCCGTCCAGAATGACCATGCCGAAAAGCTTCAGGCATGCGGCCATGACCTCACCCATCCGACGCGACGCGAGTAAGTCTGCCGGATTGGGCACCATCGGCCCCGAGCCCATAAAGGTGACATCAATCGATGTGGCAGACTTGTTGAACATCAAGTGGACGTCTTCGGGTGCGATGGTCTTCGTCAGGAGGTTACTGAGCCCGATACTGTTGTCGATACCGACCAATCTATGCAGTGACGGGCGCCTCAGGTCGCAGTCAATTACCAGCACTTTCACACCGATGGCGGCGAATTCTTCAGCAAGCTTCACCGCCGTCGTGGACTTGGCCTCGTCGGGCTCCGAACTGGTAACGAGTATAGATCGGGGCTCCCCGTCCACGGTGGCGAACTGTAGGGCCGTGCGCAAAGATCGATATGCCTCTGATAGCGCCGAACGGGGGTCGGCGAGAGCTGCATCCAAGCCGCCGGCCTCAACGCTCGGCAGGACGCCCAACACCGGCAATCGCAACTCACTTTCGACCTGGTCAGGCACGTCGAACTTATTATTTAGGAGTTCGAGCACGTAGATAGCAAGCGCAGCGCCGGCAAGCCCCATAAGCCCCGCGAGCGCAAGGTTGCGCAGTAAGCTCGGCTCGAACGGGTTCTCAGGCGTCACCGCGTAGTCGACTACATCCATATTGGTCGACCTCAGGTCAGAGACAACGCCCAACTCGTTCTGCTTGTCGATGAGGCTCTTGTACTGACTGTTGAGCGAGTCAACGTCGCGCTTCAAGATCTGATACTGGATGCTCTTGTCGCGAAACGCCGTCTGCTGCCTGTCGAGATCGAACAAGGTCGCCCGCAAGTCTCGCTCCTCCTGAAGCTTATTATTGAGCGTGACCCGGATCGATTCGGAGATCACCCCGATGTCCTTATCCAACTGGGCCTCAAATCCATTAATCTGAGACCTAAGCGTCTTCATCTCCGGAAAGTCCGGCTTGAACGTCTGGCGCTTCTGGGCATAGTCGGCTTCGAGTTCCGTGAGCTTCTGTCGGGTGTTTTGGATCGCCTCGCTCTCGAGCAACTGCGGCAAATCGGCAGCCTTACCCTCCTCGATCAACGCCACGAGCCTCTCAGCCTCCATACGATCCTGCGAGGCCTTTGTCAGCGCATCGTTGATCGCCGCAATTTTCGTCGTAATAAGCGATCCGTCCGCGCCCGCGCTCGTCAGCGCCTCCTGCTTGGCATAATTGACCAAGGCTGTCTCCGCGGCCTCGAGTTTCCGTTTGATGTCGGCGATCTGCTCTAAGAGAAATTGCCTTGCGAGATCTGAGGTTTCGATGGTTCGGTCAACTTGCTGGTCCATGAAACTCGCAAGGTACTGGTTAGCAATTGCCGTCGCGAGTTTCGGATTTCCATCAACAAAGCGGACCTCAAGGAGATTTGTACTCCTCACAAGCGTGACGGTGAGGCCCTCAACAAGCATGCCTGTGGCTCTCTGCTCACGCTCCTCAAGACTGAACTCCCCGACCAAACCGGCGGTTGGCATGGGCACGACGCGCGCAATTATGTTGCTCAACGCAAACGCCGGCTGTGGGAACAGGAAGTCCTGCCGCGCGGACAGGTCGAGTGCTGTTGCGACCCGCTTGGCTAAGTCGCGGCTTCGTAATTTCTCGCGCGCAGTCTCTAACAGGCGCGCGTCATTGTTCTGCCCGATGACATCGAGGTCTTGCAACACGCGCGCAGTTGGAACGAGAATTTCGATGCGAGCAGTCGCCGCGTAGCGCGGCGACTGCATCAGCGTGCCTAGCACACCGAGCAGCAGTGCAGACGCAACAACCCCACCAGCTAGCCAGCGGTATCGCATAACAAGCCAGAACAGCTTGAGGAGGTTGAAGCCCTGCGCTTCATCCACTCCGTCGACTAACGGCGCGCCATAGGTATTCTCAGTTGACCCGTAACCGGGCCACGACAATTCCCCTCCGCGCGGCACCGATCGATCCACCGGCAGCCTAGAACCTTCGGTCAAGTTGCCACTCCCTAGAGAATTCCAGTGGCTCCACGCGCGACGCTGAAGGCCTCTGTCAGATTGCGCCCAAATACCCGCATGCCGGAGGGGAATGCCACCACAACATCACCGCCGAATAGGCTGACATCGGCTGCCTTACCGGCCCGGATTTGCTCTACGTTATATTGCGCGACATAGTCACGCCCGCCGGAGGACCTGAACACGTAGACGCTCGCTGGGTCACCAATCCCAGTGAAGTTACCTGCAATGGCAACAAGGCGCAGTAGGCT
Source organism: uncultured Hyphomicrobiales bacterium (assembly GCA_903828145.1). Lineage (GTDB taxonomy): Bacteria > Pseudomonadota > Alphaproteobacteria > Rhizobiales > Devosiaceae > Devosia_A. The sequence goes on from CAIKKY010000011.1 coordinate 25,185, forward strand.
GGCGCCAGGGGCAAGCGGATAGGCGCCGGGCTTGGCGAACTCGCCATCCATCGTCACCGTCTGTTCAAGCGTGACCGTAATCTGGGGGTCCTGCAGGTATTTGGACCCATAGAGATCCGTGATTGTCGCCTCAACTTCGTCTAGGGTCTTACCGAGAACAAAAACCGGTCCAACTAGTTGAAGTGTGACATTGCCGGCACCGTCGACGGCGGCTGACTGGTTAAGATTGTCCACGCCGAATACGGCCAGTTTTACCGTATCGCCCACTCGAACGACGGGCGAAATAACAAGGCCGTCCGCCGGCCCTGGCAACTGCGTCACCGTAATGAGCCCTGACGTAACTTCCGCACCGGACGGCATGCCCGTGAGCGACGGGCCTGTACCTGCACAGCCGGCGAGCGCCATCGCAACGAGCACAATAATCAAGGCCGGCGCCAGAAACGCGCCCCTCAACGCGCCACCTCTATGGGTCGGATAAACTGCGTTGAGAACCTGAACTTATTCAATGGACGACGACCTCCCTGGTCTGACAAGACAAGAGGATGGCCTGCCAGAACGGCTTGTGGATTGGCAACGAAGATGCGCTCCGCCTCTCGCCACCCGACCAGCGCTTCAACGAGGCGCCGAGCATCGCCCAAAAGGTGTGGACGTCGTGAGGCATGATGGGCATCAGAAGCAATAAGCCCAACGGCACCCGTCTCGAGCAGCCACCGCGCAAGGCGCAGCGCCTCTCGTCCGAAAAACCCAACCAGGGACCCCGCCGTCACCTGGAGGTGAGCTCCCAATCCAACATAGCCAATGATCTCTTCAATATGCCGCCCGGCCCAGAGCAGGCGCTCTGGGTGAGCAACTATCGGGAGGTACCCGGCTTCAATGAGCGCGCCGAAGTAAGCGTCAAGCCGCGGCAGCCTCACATCGGCAGGGGGCTCGAGAAGAACATATCGGCCCTCGGCAAGTGTCGGAATTTCCCCACGCTTGAGGCGTGTCTCGACATCACCCGTAATCCGAATTTCCGCCCCAGTATGAAGGGTGAGCGGAATTGCCGCGCGCGAAAGCTCACATTGAAATGCCGCCACCGCGATCCGTACCGCCTCCGTGGTGTTGTTATACACTCCGGGCACCACGTGCGGTGTACAGATCGCGTCAGTAATGCCTTCCTCAACGGCAAGGCTGGCGAGTTTCAGGGCGTCTCTCAACGAGCCTGGCCCGTCATCAATCTCGGGAAGTAAATGGCAGTGGCAATCGACAATAGCAGCTCGCACATGGACCTCCGACGAACGGGCGCCAATACCAGCTATTGTAGGCTAACCGGCTCGGTCTGATTGAGGCCGACAGCAACCGCGGCAAGGGCAGCAACAGTCCCGGCACCCATAGCAAGCCCAAGGCCATCGACGCCTGAACTTCCAGCACCCACTGGCGCAACCTTTTCAGAAGACACTGCGACGCAGAAACCCTCTGGCGCAGCATTGATCGTCAACAGGCTCGCCGGCGGTACCTGCGCTATGCACAGATCTTTGAATACGACCTCGGCCTGTCCGTCAGAACCGGTGATGAGAGGAGTGTCAGCCATAACCGAGGCACCGGGCGAGGCGGCAAACATGCCCTGACGCGTGGAAACGAGAACCGTACCGCTGGAAGACTCAACAAACCCCTGAGCCTCGGCAACCACGCATACGCACGGCCCTCTATCCGCTACAGACCCCAACGGTTCCGCGTGTGCCTGAGAAACCATACTGATACAAATACTAGTAATCAAAACGACGCGTGACATCATTCTCTAATTCCCCGACCATCAATGCTTCTACCACAGATTGTAAGAAAAATGCAACAAAGTCGCTTCGAAACCAAAAACAGGTCAAAAATGTGTCAATGATCCCTACGCAAAGGAAGACCTCAAACGCCAATTCAGCGTCTCCGCTGGCTTTTCCGAACAGGGGCATTCGAAATGCACAGACCGTCGCTCGCATCTGACCATAGCCAGACGGTGGGTGACCGCAACCCGGGACCCCTTCCGTGCGACTGTGCCTGATGCGGCCCAAGCTTTTGCGACTTTGCGGCTATGATCTTTGGTTTCGGCACTCGCGGTACGTAGTCTGAGTGTCGAGGCTCAGAGCAGGTTGAGCCTCGATCAGATCCTCAAAAAAGTGCTACTTGATCCGCTAAGCTCAGGAGCAATCGGAACGGAGAAAGTCACTGCCCCTTGGGCAGGAGCCGGAAGTCCGGCAAGTCGCGTAACAGGCGCTCAGGCCCGGCCGGCGAATAGACCACAAAGAGCTGCATCGGGCCGCTGCCGGTATTCAGCGTCGAATGAAAGCGGCTCTCGGGCACGAAAACGGTGCAACCGGGGCCGACCTGCTGCACCTCCGGCACGCCCTCCGGCGTTTCGACCATCTGTTCGCCATGGCCCGAAATCACGAAGATGATCTCCTCAGCGCCCGGGTGGTTATGCCGGGTATGTCCCTGGCCGGGGGGCAGGTCGACCACACCGCCTGAAAAGCGTACGGCCCCGTTCACCTCGGGCCCCACCGTAAGCGCCAGCCTGCCCCAGTCGAACCCGAAGGCGTTGACATCCTTGGGGGTAACGAAATTGTTCTCGGCCATTGCTGTGCCTCTCCTTGAGTTTATGCGCCGGTCTTCAGCGCCTTGAAGCCTTCGACCTGCGCCTTGATGGCCAGTTCAACCGGCAGGCGCTCCATGGAACTGGCGCCATAAAAGCCGTGGCAGCCTTTCACGCAGTCGAGAATGAACCGGGCGTCGGCGGGCATGGCGATGGGCCCGCCATGGCAGAGCACCAGCACATCCGGACGCACGCCGCGCGCGGCGGCGGCAATCGCCTCGATTTCGGCGGCGCACATATCGAGCGTCTTTGCCGCTTTGGCGCCAATGGCCCCGCCGGTGGTCACGCCCATATGGGCCACGATGAGGTCGGCCCCGGCACGCGTCATCGCCACGGCTTCGTCAGGGTTGAACACATAGGGCGTGGTGAGGAGATCCTGCCGGTGCGCCTCGGCGATCATATCCACCTCAAGCCCGTAGCCCATGCCGGTTTCCTCGAAACTGACGCGCATCACCCCATCAAACAGGCCAATCGTGGGGAAATTCTGCACACCGGAAAAGCCCATGGCTTTCAGCTCGGCCAGAAACTGCGGCATCAACACAAAGGGATCGGTGCCATTAACGCCTGCCAGCACTGGCGTGTGCTTCACCACCGGCAGCACTTCGAGCGCCATCTCCTTGACGATCTCATTGGCATTGCCATAGGCGAGCAACCCGGCCGCCGAGCCGCGACCGGCCATGCGATAGCGGCCGGAATTGTAGATGATGATCAGGTCGATCCCGCCGGCTTCCTCGGATTTGGCCGAAATCCCGGTGCCCGCCCCGCCCCCGACAATGGGAATGCCATTGGCCACCATGGCATGAAATCGCTTGAGAATGTCGGCACGGGCAAGAGCGGCCATCGGGGCTTCCTGACGCTTAGGGTTGAGCAATGGCCGAAAAAACGGCCACGGCGGCATCGGCGAATTCGGGGTCGTTGATATGATAGGGGACGCGGATAACCTGCCGCTGGGCGGTGAGCTTCAGGGTTGATTCCACCGCAGCAAACAGGGCCTGATCAGCCGCTTCGTCGTAAAAAGCACCACCCACCCGATCCAGCGCCGAGACACCTTTTTCGGGAATCAGCAGACGCACCGGCCCGGCGCAGCGGTTCAGCTTTTCGGCAATGAAGGTGCCGATGGCGCGGTTTTCGTCAACGCTGGTGCGCACCAGCGTGACATTGGCGTTGTGCTCGTAGATCGCGCGACCCGCAAAGTGCGCGGGTACGCTGCTGCGCGCCCAGAAATTGATCATGTCGCAGGCGCCCAGCGAGCCCACATAGGGCACGCCCGTGCGGGCGATGCAATCGAGCCGATCCGGACCGGCGGGCAGCACGCCGCCAAACAGCAGGTCGGCAATCTCGGTGGTGGTGATGTCGATCACCCCGGCGAGGAGGCCCGAATCGACCAGCATTTCGAGGGTACGCCCGCCCGTGCCGGTGGCATGGAAGATCACGGGTTCGAAGTCAGCCCTGAGCGCGTCGGCAATGCGGGTGACGCACGCCGTGGTCACCCCGAACATGGTCAGCCCGATGGCGGGCTTGCCGTCCTCCACCACGGGAGGGGTAACGCTCATGGCGGCGATCGCCGCTGCGGCGTTCGAAAGCACCACGCGGCTGATGCGGTTGAGCCCGGCAAGGTCAGTGATCGCGGGCATCATGACGATGTCGGAGACACCGACAAACGGCCCCACATCGCCCGATGCGAGGGTTGAAACCATCAGCTTGGGCAGCCCGATCGGCAGGGCCCGCATGCCCGCCGTGATCATCGAGGTTCCGCCGCCCCCGCCGATGCCGATGATCCCCGCCACATCACGGCGCGTGCGGATAAAGGCCTCAAACGCCTGCGCCATGCCGGAAACCGCCACGCCGCGATCTGTACCGCCAAGGAGCCCGGGCGGCCCGAACGCCGCCACCTCGGTGGCCGCGATATCCGGCCTGATGGAGGGGCTCTGCGTGCCCACATCGACCACCAGCGGATGGGCACCGAGCGCCCGCAACCGATCAGCGAGGAAAGCCAGTTCCTCGCCCTTGGTATCCGCGGTCCCTGCAACATAGATGCGCTTCAAAACCGGCCCCTCAGCGCAGATTGTTCTGGCAACGGCGCGCCAAAAACGCGCCAGCACGACCAACTATAGGCAGAGCCCATGCGCCATTGCAAAGCATTTTGAGATGTGCATATCATTTCGATATGACAGTCTCACTTCCAGACGCCGGTCTCAACGAAGCGCGTGGACCGCGGGCCCGCACCCGCAAACTGATGCTCGAAACCGCAGTGGCGCTGATGCAGCAGGGGCAGACCCCCTCGATCAGCGATGTGGCGCAGGCAGCTGAAGTCTCGCGGGCCACGGCCTACCGCTATTTCCCCACGCAGGCCGCGCTGGTGCATGCGGCGGTGGACGCGGCGCTCGGGCCCATTCTCGAATGGCAGTCCGAGAGCGATGATCCGGAGACGCGGGTCAAGGAACTGCTGCGCACCTCGATGCCGCGCATTCAGGAGTTTGAGGCCACATTCAAGGCGGCGCTGAAGCTCTCTCTCGAGCAATGGGCGCGGCGGCAGGCGGGCACGCTGGGCGATGAAGCCCCCTTCAAGCGCGGCCACCGGCTGGAGATGCTGCAAAAGGCCATCGCGCCACTCGAGGGGCGGCTGCCCCCGGCTGAATTTCAACGCCTCGCGCAGGCCCTGTCGCTGGTTTACGGGCTCGAACTGCTCGTGGTGCTGAAGGACATGTGGGGGCTCGATTTCGACGGGATCCAGTCGGTGGCCGAATGGGCCGCCGCAGCGCTGGTCCGCGCGAGCCTAGAGGAGGCGCGGGCGTAGGTCAGGGTCTTCGCAATCCAGATTTTCGCGTCGGTCAGGATGCAAAAATGCTAACATGTTAGCTTGACGAGGACGCAAAAGGCGTTGAGACTTTAAGGGCCCGAAAGGGAAAACCGGATGCGGCGGGTGCTGAGGGGCATCAGGCTGCGGGAGAAGACGGGCCAGACGAACGGCCCCTGATCCCGGCGGATAGGCGGCACCGGTGGCCTGTTTGAATGCGAACGCGATCCTGTTGGTCCATCGGGCCGCGCGATTTCGGGAGCTGCTGATTGCCCCCGGCACGGAGGAGGGGCTTCGGCGCGGCGCGAGGATTGGCGCCCGCCGTTGGTGTGAGCACGATAGGGAGAACCAAGATGCGCATTGCAACCAAGGGCATGCTGGCTGGCTTGAGCCTGCTGCTGATGTCGGGAACGTCGGCACTGTCGACCGAACTGACCATCTTCTGGGCCGAATGGGACCCGGCAAACTACCTTCAGGAACTGGTCAACCAGTACGAAGCAGAAACCGGCGTGACGGTGACCGTTGAGACCACGCCCTGGTCCGATTTCCAGACCAAGGCCTTCACCGAGTTCAACGCGCAGGGTTCGGCCTATGATCTGATCGTCGGCGACAGCCAGTGGCTGGGTGCGGCGTCGGAAGCCGGGCACTATGTCGACCTCACCGATTTCGTGAAGGAAAACGGCGTTCTCGACAAAATGGCGCCGGCCACGGTGAAGTTCTATTCCGAATACCCGGGCAATTCCGGCAAGTACTGGTCGATCCCGGCCGAAGGCGACGCCGTGGGCTGGTCCTACCGCAAGGACTGGTTTGAAGACCCCACCGAAATGGCCAATTTCAAGGCCAAATACGGCTATGATCTCGCCCCGCCCACCAATTGGCAGCAGCTGATCGACATTGCCGAGTTCTTCTACCGGCCCGACCAGAACCGCTATGGCGTGGCGATCTATACCGACAACTCCTACGACGCCATGGCCATGGGCTTTGAGAACGCGCTGTTCTCCTATGGCGGCGAACTGGGCGATGCCTCGACCTACAAGGTGGATGGCATCATCAACTCGCCCAAGGCGGTTGCCGCGCTCGATGCCTACCGGAAGCTCTACGGCTTCACGCCTCCGGGCTGGGCCAAGACCTTCTTCGTGGAAAACAATCAGGCCATCACCGAAAATCTCGCGGCGATGAGCATGAACTACTTCGCCTTCTTCCCGGCGCTAATCAATGAATCCTCGAACCCGAACGCCAAGAATACCGGCTTCTTCGCCAACCCGGCCGGCCCGGATGGCGATCAGTACGCCGCGCTCGGCGGTCAGGGCATTTCGGTGGTCTCCTATTCCCAGAACAAGGAAGAGGCCATGAAGTTCCTGAAGTGGTTCATCCAGGACGATACCCAGCAGAAGTGGGCTGATCTGGGCGGTTACACCTGCTCGGCCAAGGTGCTGGAGAGCGAAGCCTTCCGCAACGCCACCCCGTATAACGAAGCCTTCTACCAGACCATGTTCAAGGTGAAGGACTTCTGGGCGGTGCCGGAATATGCAGAGCTTCTCACTCAGCTGAACCAGCGCCTCTACCCCTCGATCGTGGGCGGTGAAGGCTCGAGCCAGGACGTGCTCGATGGTCTTGCAGCGGACTGGAAGGCGACCTTCGCCAAGTACGGCCGCGGCATGTAACGGCAAATCCGGCCTCCCCTTTCGCCCTCGGGCGGAAGGGGATCGCCACGACGGATGAGGGGGGCGCATGCGGCTGACCGCAATGACGGTGCACATCCTCCCCTCGCCCTGATCGCGCCCTGCCCCGCGGGTCTTGAGCCCCAAAGCACGGCGCGCCGAACAAAGCCTTGGGAGAACAGTGCCTTGACCAGTTTGATTGCCACGCTCGACCCCGGGTCGCGCGCCGCCACGCGGGGCCTCAGCGATATTGCGATCCGGAACCTCTTCGTCATCCCGACGATCGTGTTCCTCATCATTTTCAATATCTTCCCGCTGCTGTATTCGCTTGGCTACTCGTTCACCGATTTTCGGGCCTCGACCAAGGATCCGGCCAATTTCATCGGCCTCAAGAACTACATGGATCTGCTGTCCGATCCGAACATCTGGTCGAATTTCACCATCACCGCGCAATATGTGATCGTGTCGGTCACCGGCCAGGTGATCGTCGGGTTCGGGCTCGCGCTGCTGCTCAACCGCAGCTTTCCGCTCAAGGGCCTCGTCACCACGTTGCTGCTTCTGCCGATGATGCTGTCCATGGCCGTGGTCGGACTGTTCTGGAAACTGCTCTATGACCCCAATTTCGGCATCATCAACTATGCGCTGGGCCTCGGAAAATTCGAATGGCTCGCCAACCCGAAATTTGCGCTCTACGCCGTGGCGCTCACCGACGTGTGGATGTGGTCGCCCTTCGTGATGCTGCTGTCGCTGGCCGGTCTGTCGGCGGTCCCCAAGCACCTCTATGAAGCCGCCTCGATCGATCGCGCCAGTCGGCTCTACACCTTCTTCCGCATCACGCTGCCGCTGGTGGCACCCATCCTCCTGATCGCGATCATCTTTCGCACCATGGAGGCCTTCAAAACCTTCGATCTGGCCTATGTGATGACCTCGCAGCCCACCACCGAAGTGGTGTCGATCCGGCTCTACAAGATGGCTTTTCAGGAGTGGCAGACCGGCAAGTCCTGTGCCCTCGCCTATATCGTGCTGATCATGGTGCTCTGCATCACCAATGTTTACGTCAAGTACCTGAACAAAGCGAAGGAACGCTAAAATGGCCGTCGTCTCTTCCCGCGGCCAGCGCCTGAGCAACCGCGTTGCCATTGCCGCCATTCTCGTCATCACGCTGGTGTTTCTGGCGCCGATTTACTGGATCGGCTCCACGGCCTTCAAGCCGCGCAGCCTCGCCACCACGTCGCCGCCGACCATCGTCTACCAGCCCGAAATCTCACCCATGGTGAAGCTCTTCACCAAACGGGTGCAGCTGAAGCCCAATGAGAAGGTCGATTACGACAACGCCCCTTGGTGGGAACGGATGATCTTTGATGGCGGCGAGCGCATTTCGCGCACCGGCAAAGGGGCAATCCAGCTCTCGGGCTATCCGGACCGCTTCATCAACTCGCTGATTGTCGCCGTCACCTCAACACTGCTCGCGGTGGGTATGGGCACGATCACCGCCTATGGCTTCTCGCGGTTCAGGGTGAAGGGGGAGGCGGACTGGCTGTTCTTCATTCTCTCCACCCGAATGCTGCCCCCCATCGTGGTCGCCATTCCGATGTTCCTCATGTATCGGGCGGCCGGGCTCAACGACAGCCATGTCGGCCTCATCCTGCTCTACACCGCGTTCAACGTGTCGTTTGCGGTGTGGCTGATGAAGGGCTTCATCGACGAAATCCCGAAGGAATATGAGGAAGCGGCGCTGGTCGATGGCTATACGCGGCTCCAGGCCTTCTGGAAGATCGTGCTGCCCGAGGCCGCGACCGGCATCGCAGCAACCGCAGTGTTCTGCTTCATCACGGCGTGGAACGAATATGCCTTCGCGCTGATCCTCACCAACAAGAAGGCCCAGACCGCGCCGCCGTTCATTCCCTCGCAGATCGGTTCGGGTCTGCCGGACTGGACCGTGATTGCGGCCGGTACGGTTCTGTTCCTTCTGCCTGTTGCCATCTTCACGTTCCTGCTCCGCAACCACCTGCTGCGCGGCATGAGCTTTGGAGCGATCCGGAAATGAATATTCGTGTGTTCAACCAGCGCTTTCTTGAGCCCGGCGCCCAGGCGCTGATGATCCTCGGCATCATCTTTTTGTGCCAGCCCTGGATCGAACTGCTGCACCAGTACTCCGTCACCATCATGCTCATCGGGCTGATTGGCTTCAACATCGCGGTGCATATCCCGGCCCCGGAAAAGACCGTGATCGAGGAAGAAGCGACCGAGCAGGACCACGCCCATGGCTGAGATCGAACTGCGCCATATCAACAAGCATTTCGGCCCGGACCACGTGATCCGCGATGTGAGCCTGACGGTGAAGGACCGCGAATTTGTGGTGTTTCTCGGCCCCTCGGGCTGCGGCAAGACCACAACCTTGCGCGCCATTGCCGGGCTTGAGGAAATCGACGAGGGCGACATCCTGCTTGATGGCAGGCCGATCCAGGGGCTGCGCGCCGCTGACCGCGACATTGCCTTCGTGTTCCAGAACTATGCGCTCTACCCGCATTTCACCGTCTACGAGAATCTGGCGTTTCCGTTGCGCGCCGTGGGCACGGCCCGCGATGCGCTCGACAGCACCGTGCGCTCGGTCGGCAAATCGCTGGGGATCACCCACCTCCTGAACGCCCGGCCCTCGGCACTCTCGGGCGGTGACATGCAACGCGTGGCCATTGGCCGGGCGCTGGTGCGCCGCCCCAAGGCGCTGCTGCTCGATGAACCCATCGGTTCGCTCGATGCCAAACTGCGCGAAACCATGCGGGTGGAACTGAAGCGGCTGCATTTCGAGAACGGCTCGACCTCGATCTATGTCACGCATGATCAGGTCGAGGCCATGTCGCTGGCCGACCGCATCGTCGTGATGAATGATGGCGTGTTGCAGCAGGTGGGCACGCCCACCGAGGTCTATCTCTACCCGGCCAACCTGTTTGTCGCCCAATTCATAGGCTCGCCGGTGATGAACATTGCGTCGGCCACCATCCGCAGCGATGGCGGCCAGGCCAGCGTCACCCTGGACGACGCCAGTTTCGACATGCCCGCCGACCTCCTCGGTATGCTCGACAAAAAACGGGCCGCCCCTGCCCTGTCGCTCGGCGTGCGTCCCGAGGGCGTGCTGGTGAGCCATACCGATCAGCCCGGCTATCGCCCGGCCGAGGTCCACCTGATCCAGCCCTATGGCGGGTTCGACATTGTGGACCTGCGCTTCGGCAGCAAGACCCTCAGGGCCCGGACCAGTTCGGGCTATGTCGACAGGATCGGTGCCCGGGTCTTCGCCCGCATCGCCCCTTCACAGACGCATTTTTTCGACACCCAATCGGGCGCCTCGCTCGACTTACGGCTAGGCGACTGACATGGCCCGCATCCGTCTTGAAAACATCTCCAAGAATTTCGGGCCGCACACGGCGGTCGAAGATCTTGATCTCGACATCGCCGATGGCGAATTCTTCGTGCTGCTCGGGCCCACCGGCGCTGGCAAGACCACGACGCTGCGCATGATTGCCGGGCTCGACAAGCCAACCGTCGGGCGCATCTTCATCAACGAGGCCAATGTCAACGACTGGGGCCCGGCTGAGCGCGACGTAGCGCTGGTGCTGCAGCAATATTCGCTCTATCCGCGCCTCACGGTGCGCGACAATCTCGCGTTTCCGCTGCGCTCGCGCGTGCGCAACCTGGCGCCGGCGGAGATTGACCAGCGCATCGATTATGCAGCACGCACGCTGCGCATTACACACCTGCTCGACCGCAAGACTGACCGGCTCTCGGGCGGCGAAATGCAGCGCGTGTCCATCGGCCGCGCCATCGTGCGTGAACCGCAGGTGTTCCTGATGGACGAGCCGCTGTCCGCGCTCGATGCCAAACTGCGCGAGGCACTGCGCACCGAACTGAAAGACCTGCAGCGGCGCCTGGGGGCAACCTTCATCTTCGTCACCCATGATCAGGTGGAAGCCATGACCATGGGCGACCGGATCGCCATTCTCAACCGCGGCCAGATCGTGCAGGTCGGTGCCCCGCAGGACGTGTATTCCAACCCGCGCGATACGTTCGTAGCGAGTTTTGTCGGCGCCCCCGCCATCAATCTCCTGAAGGGTGAAGTGCAGGGCGGCCGCGCCGTGGTGACACCCAAAAGCTTCGAACTGCCAGTGGCGGGTCAGGCACCGGGCGCGGGCAGCTATATTTTCGGCATCCGCCCCGAGGACGTGCGGGTCGAGAGTGGCGCGCCGGTGGAAGGCCGCGTCCATGACATTGAGAACCACGGCATCGAGAAGATCATCACCGTGCGGGTCAACGAGCACTTCGTGCGCGCCAGCATTCCCGCCCGCGTGGATGTCGCGCTCGAGGAAGTCATCCGCTTCGGCTGGAACGCGGAAAAACTGATCTATTTCGACCCCAGAACGGGGATCAACACCCGGCACCAGATCGCCTGACAGGGCGGGGTGCCACCCCATGCCCCCCGAGGAGCATGGGGCGAGACAGCATCGGCCACGCCTCGCTGAGGGCGCGGCCACAGGACAAAGCCTCTGGGAGGAGGGACCATGCCGAACAATTACCCCAAACTGCATAACGCCGCCTGGCCGGGCATTGTGGGCAAGGGCGCGCCGGACAGCGAGCCGATCATTGCGCTCGACACGCTCTTGCGCCTCACCGCCAATGCCGAAGTGGACGGGCAGAAATTCGACGGGATCGACCTGTTCGTCACAGCGCCGCATTTCGATATCGACAGCGATGCTGGCGCGGTGCGCAAAATGACCGACCATATCGCCAGCTTTGGCCTCAAAGTCGGCTCCTTTGTCGCCCCCATCTGGGGCGGCGCGGGCGGCGGTTCGGCCATGGGCGACGCCGATGAGGTCAAACGCTTCCTCACCCAGGTGAAGAAAGCCTCAAAGATCGGCCAGCAGATGCGCGAGCTGGGCATTCGCCCGACCGGCGGCATCCGCGTCGACAGTTCAGTGGGCGTAGAGGCCTGGGACGCCGATCCCGAAGGCAACACGAAGAAGATCGCCGCCACCTTCCGTGAGGCCGGCAAGATTGCCGCTGACCACGGCGAATATATCGTCGCCGAAGGCGAAATCTGCTGGGGCGGCATGCATTCCTGGCGCGAAAACGTGAAGCTGCTCGAAATGGTCGGCATGCCGGGCGTCGTCGGCTATCAGGCCGATATGGCGCATTCCATGCTGTTTGTGCTTGGCGCCAATGCCGAGAAAGACCGGCTCCTGCCCGCCGATTTCGAGTGGAGCGACAAGGCCGCGCTCGATGCCGCCTATCACCAGGTGGCCGATGCGCTGCGCCCCTGGACGCTCGATTTCCACGTCGCGCAGAACGACGGCACCACCTTCGGTTCGGGCACTCATGAAAAGACCGGCCGCCATTGCCAGATCGACGACCCCAATGGGCGGCTCGATGTGACCAAGCACGCCGGATACTGGCTGCGGGACGACAAGGGCACCATTACGAAGACAATGCGCCACATCTGCTGGGATGGCTGCATGTTCCCGAACGCGGTGATGGAGCAGCAGTCCACCTGGAACAAGGTGCTGGGCGCGATGATCAAAGTGCGCGAAGCCCATGGCTGGCGCGAATAGGGCTGAGGGGGAGATCATGACCAAGACCTTGAATGTCGGCATGGTGGGGTACGGCTTTATGGCCCGCGCCCACTCCAATGCCTGGGCCAATGTTTCGCACTTCTTCGATACCGGCTACCGGCCGGTGCTGAAGGCGGCCGCGGCCCGCAACGTGTCCAAGCTTCGCCATTTCGGCGAGCAATGGGGCTATGAGAGCCTTGAGGACGACTGGCGCGCGCTGGTTGCACGGAAAGATATCGACGCCATCGATATCTGCGTGCCCAATGATCTGCATGCTGAAATCGCCATTGCGGCGGCCAAGGCCGGCAAGATGGTGCTGTCGGAAAAGCCGCTGGCCCGCACCGAGGCCGAAGCCCTGCCCATGGTGGAAGCGGTCGAAAAGGCCGGCGTGCCCAATATGGTCTGGTACAATTACCGCCGGGTTCCGGCGGTGACGCTGATCAAGAACCTCGTGGACTCGGGCCGCATCGGCAAGACTTTCCACTACCGCGCAAAATTCCTGCAGGATTGGACGATTTCTCCCGATGTGCCGCAGGGCGGCGCAGGCACCTGGCGGCTCGATGTCAATGCCGCCGGCTCGGGCGTGACCGGCGATCTTCTCGCCCATTGCCTCGATACCGCCACCTGGATCAATGGCGGCATCACCTCGCTGACAGCGATGACCGAAACCTTCATCAAGCAGCGCAAGAGCACCGAAACCGGCCAGGTTGAGGACGTGGGCATCGATGATGCCGCTGCCGTGCTCACCCGCTTTGCCAATGGGTCGCTCGGCACTTTTGAATCCACCCGCTACGCCCGTGGGCACAAGGCGCTCTACACGCTGGAAATCAATGGCGAAAAGGGCTCGCTCGCCTGGGATCTGCACGATCTCAACCGGGTGCAGTTCTTCGACCATTCGGTGGAAGGCCAATTGCGGGGCTGGACCAATATCCTCGTCACCGATGGCGAGCACCCCTATCTCGGTAAGTGGTGGGTGCCGGGCCTGATCATTGGCTACGAGCATAGCTTCACCCATCAGGTCGCCGATTTCCTCGACGGGCTGCGCACCGGCAAACCGGCGGCGCCGACCTTCCGCGAGGCGCTCGGCACCAACCGCATCTGCGACGCCATCATCGCCTCGGGCCGCTCTGGCCAGTGGGTCAACATCTAACCAGGGGCCGGGGCCGCGCGCCCCGCCTCTTCCCTTCGCCGGAGTGCGCCATGAAACTCGGGTTCAACCTGCTGCTGTGGACCTCGCATGTCACCGAGGCCGAATGGCCGATCATCGAAAAGCTGAAAGCCACCGGCTTCGACGGGGTTGAGGTGCCGATGTTCGAGGGCGATGTCGCCCATTACGAAAAGCTGGGCCGGCACCTTGCGGCGCTCGGGCTCAAATCAACCGGCATCGGCGTCATGCCGGGCGGGGGCAAGAACGCGCTCTCGCCCGATAAGGCCGAACGCGCTGCCGCGCTTCAGCACCTCAAATGGCTGATCGACTGCACGGCCGCAATCGGCGGCGATATCGCCGCTGGTCCCTTCCACCAGCCCTTGGGCGAGTTTTCGGGCCAGGGTCCCACGGCCGACGAAATCGCCCGCTGCGTCGAGGTGCACCAGGCCGCAGCAGACTACGCGGCGCGGCACAGGATCACCCTCGCGGTCGAACCGCTTAACCGCTTCGAGTGCTATTTCCTCAATTCGGCGGCGCAGGCAGCGAGCCTCGTGAACAAGGTCGGCGCGCCGAATTACGGCTATCTCTACGACACGTTCCATTTCAACATCGAAGAAGACTCGATCACCGCCGTGATCCCCCAGACCATCGGACAAATCAGCCATGTCCATATCTCGGAGAACAATCGCGGCGTCCCCGGGGCCGGCCATATCGACTTCCAGTCGGTGTTCAACGCCCTGAAAGGTGCTGGCTATGACGGCTGGATGACGATTGAGGCCTTTGGCGCCGCCCTGCCCGGCCTGGCCGCCGCCACCAAGATCTGGCGGCCGCTGTTTTCGCGCTACGAGGATGTCTACGAAAAAGGCTACGCGCTGATGCGCGCGGGCTGGGATCAGGCGAAATAGCATAGGGACAGGAGACGATGATGAAGCGCATGGGACGCATCATCCGGGTGAAACCCGAGCATCTCGAGGAGTATCAGCGCATTCATGCCGCGGTGTGGCCTGATGTGCTCAAGGTGATCTCCGCCGCGAACATGACCAATTATTCGATCTTCCTCAAAGAGCCGGAAAACCTGCTCTTTGCCTATCTCGAATATACCGGCACTGATTTCGACGCCGACATGAAGCGGCTTGGAGAAGAGCCCGCGATGCAGCGCTGGTGGACGCTGACCGACCCGATGCAGGAGCCCGTCGACACCCGCGCCCCCGGCGAGTGGTGGGCCGAAATGCGCAGCGTCTTCTTCCACGCCTGAGCCCGAGCGTGGCGGGCGTTGGGGTGCTGCGGTCAGCCCGGGGCGCCCTCCTTGACCAGATCGCTTTCGCCCTCGCTCAGCACCACGGTCGAGGTGTCGCGGATCACCTCAACGGGTTCATCGGGCGCCAATTTGCCCATGCGGGCGAGCAGGGCATGGGCGAGACGCGTGCCGATGGTCCAGGGGTCCTGATAGAACGTGACCTGAGCCCTCAAATCTCATCCAGATTTTGGTGTAGTCCGCCGCAGTTTTGAAGTGCTCCCCGTTTTTGGATCGCCCGGGAGGGGATTTTCCGGGGGTGAACGATCAGGGTGGACGGGATGCCCCTGACGCGTTCATGAGCGATATCAGGGGCTTATTCCCGATGGCGCTGTGGGGACGAACTTCGTTGTAGTCCCTACGCCATTCCTCCATCTTCACACTGGGCTCGTCAATGCTTTGGCGGCAGGATTGTTGGTCATATATCGTGCAACAAGCGCCCAAATAGGCACCTCGCGCTGCACGTACACTTCGCAAGCGCGTCCAGTAACTGTGCGTTTGACGCGCCAGATCAGGCGCAATTTCGACCTATAATTTATTCAAGGCTATTTCAGAACCTTTGCTTCAATCCCTTAGTTGTCTCATCATAGATCGCCCCACTGAGATTCGTGTCGATCCCAATGATAGCGCCGGTTAGGTTCGCGCCGGTTAAGTTCGCTGAAGTGCTCCCCGATTTTGGACCGCCCGGGAGGGGATTTTCCGGGGGCGTGAAGTGCTCCCCGATTTTGGACCGCCCGGGAGGGGATTTTCCGGGGGCGAACGATCAGGGTGGGCCGGATGCCCCTGACGCGTTCATGAGCGAT
>CAIKKY010000012.1 GCA_903828145.1 uncultured Hyphomicrobiales bacterium
CAGAGTTCATCTCGCGCGACCTGGATCTGTGGGCCTACCAGAAGGGGGTGGTGCTCGACTTCTCCCGTCCGGGCAAGCCAACGGACAACGCCTTCATCGAGTCCTTCAACGGCAAGTTCCGGGCCGAGTGCCTGAATACGCTCTGGTTCCTGAGCCTTGACGACGTCCGGATGAAGATGGAGGAATGGGGAAGGGACTACAACGATGTTCGTCCCCACAACGCCATCGGGAATAAGCCTCCGATATCGCTCACGAACGCGTCAGGGGCATCCGGCCCACCCTGATCGTTCACCCCCGGAAAATCCCCTCCCGGGCGGTCCAAAATCGGGGAGCATCATGCTTTCTGGCGTGACCGCTGGCCGCTGAAATTGCCTCTACGCCTCTACGCCTCTGTCGCGGACGTTAGGTCGCTGGGACGGCGATTGCCAGTAACCTGCCCCTGAAGATTTCCTCCAGATAGATTTGCAGTCCGGTTTCCCGCGCACAAGCCGAGCGGCTGTCGCTGGAGGATCGCGGGTGCCCATCCGTGGCCGGTGGATGAAAGTCAGCGGCTGGTCCGCCACAGCCGCGCATTGGAACGCAGGTCTTCAAGCGCTGTAGCGGCCAACCAATTGCCTATATGAAAATAACTTGTCTATATGAAAAAAGCATATCATGCTGGGGGTGATCAGTGGGAGGCTGGCAATGATTACCGGGATTGCATGGGACCACCGACGCTGCTGGGGACCGCTGGATGCCAGTATTGAGCCCTACGCACGCCTCACGGGCGAAGAGGTCCGCTGGGACAGGCGTAGTCTCTACAGCTTTGGCGAGGGCGATCTCGGGGACTATGCGGCCAAGTATGATCTGGTGATTTATGATCATCCGTTCGTCGGGGATGTGTCTCGGAATGGCTGGCTTCTTGATCTGCGGCCGCGGCTATCGGCTGCGCAGATTGCCCATTTCGAGCATGACAGCGTCGGCGCGTCCTGGAAGTCGTATTTTTATGATGATGGCCTCTGGGCTCTTCCGATCGACAGCGCTGCCCAGACAGCCGCGTGGCGGCAGGACCTGCTCGATCATGTTGGTTGGTCCGTGCCGCAAACGCTCGACGAGGTGCGGCAGCTGGCTGAGGCCGTTGCGCCTAAAGGTCTGCATGTGGCCTGGCCTTTTGTGCCCACAGACCTGATGTGCACGCTGGTTACCCTCGCGGCGAGCCGGGGACTTCGGCCAGGCCGCGACGACACCCGTTTTCTCGATCCGTCACAAGCAATTGACCTGATCGGTGCCCTAAAGGCGCTGGCGGCTATCGTCCATCCGCTTTCAAAGGGTTGGAATCCCATAGGCTGCCTCAATCACATGTCGAGTGAGAATGACGTCGTTTATGTGCCCTATCTGTTTAACTACGTAAATTACTCAAGCCCGGGGCCGCACCGACACATCACCTTTGGCTCCCCGCCCGAGGTCATCAAGGGCCAGGGGGCCCACACGATCCTCGGTGGGGCAGGTATCGGGATCAGCGCCCGTTCGGCCAATCCGGAAGCGGCGCTTGCCTATGCGCTGTGGCTCTGCGCGCCCGACTACCAGGGCGGCGACTACGTGCGGTTCGGTGGTCAGCCCGGCAGCCGGTCGGCCTGGCAATCCGAGGCGTGCAACCGGCTCACCGGGAACTTTTTCCAAAATACGCTCCATGCCCTCGATGCTGCATATTTGCGGCCCACGCCGCCAGGTTTTGTGCCGTTTTTCCACGAGGCCACGCTGAAACTGGCCGAAGTGGTGCTGCGCGATGCGTCGGCGACCGAGTTCGTCACCTGGCTCAACGCGGCCTATGCCCGCCTTCTGGAAAGTCGGGTTCGCCCATGACCATGACCGATCTCGACGACTTCACGCTTGCGACTGAAAAAACCGATGCTGGCAAGAAGGTTTACAGCGTTCCGGCGGCGGAAAAGGCGCTGGATGTGCTTGAGTTCCTGGCCACCCAGTCGAGTGTAATGACTGTAACGGAGATTGCCTCCGCCATGGGCCGCTCGGTCAACGAGTTGTACCGGGTCATCCTCGTGCTGGAGTCGCGAGGCTATATCTATCGGCGGGCCGGGACGGATCGGTTTGCCCTCTCCCTGAAGCTGTTCGAATTGGCACACCAGACCTCGTCCGTTCGGCAGTTGACCGATGCGGCCCTTCCCACCATGCAGGGGCTGGCTCCTTCGGCGCAGCAATCCTGCCATCTCGCCGTTCTCAGCGGCCATGAGGCGCTGATTGTTCTTCAGATCGATTCTCCCCTGCCCATGCGCTACTCGGTGATGCTCGGCGCCAAGTTCGACTTCGCCGAAACCAGCTCCGGCGTGGTGATCTATGCCTTTTCGGCCCCGGCCGTGATTGCGGAACTCGACGCCCGGATGATGGCTGACGGGCGGGAAGAGGAGCTTAAATCCGTTAAGGACCGGGCCCGGTCGATCCTCAGGCTTGGCTTCGAGGTCAAGGCTTCGCTGGCGGTCGGGGGCGTCACCAACATTTCGGTCCCGATCTTCGATTATCTCGGTCACGTCGTGGCCGCGCTCACCATTCCCTATGTACCTCAGCGTGCTGCGCTCCAGACTCTCGAAGCAGTCCGGGCCCTTGCTGTTGACGCAGGTCGACAGATTTCAGCCGACCTCGGTGCGGGGTCCCGGTCGATGCCAGATCAGCAGCGCAGGAGTTCATGACGATGTCGCTCGCCAAGTCGAACATACCGGCCTTTGTGACGCTCGACGATCTGGCCGCGCGGGTGTCCTCGGGCAGCCGGGTCACCGTTGGTGGCCACCATTTCGCCCGGCTGCCGATTGCGCTTTTGCATAAAATTGTCGAGCGCGGGGTCAGCGACCTCAATTATTTCGCATGGGCTGGAGGATTGCCGCTCGAACTGTTGCTTGAGGCCGGTGCCGTTTCATCGATCGACATCTGTTTTTCGAGCCTGGATATCTTCGGGCTGGCGCCACGATTTCGTGAGGCAGCCGAACAGGGCAGCCTACCGGTGACTGACTGGCCGGCGCTCGCGATGATTCAGGGGCTTCGGGCCGCCCAGCAGAACCTGCCCTTCATGCCCGTACAGCTGCCCGAAGGCTCCACCATGCTTGAGCGCTGTCCGGCCATTTCGTTCTATCGCGACCCGGGTACAAGCCGCGTGACCGGCATTGTTGAGGCCCAGGTGATCGATACGGTGCTGTTGCATGCGCCCCGCGCCGACACAGCCGGAAACATCGAAATCTATGGGGCAAAGGCCCTCGATTTAGCCATTGTTGGTGCAGCCCGCCAGGTGCTGGTGACCGTGGAGGAAATTGTCCCGGCGGGAACGCTGCAACAGAACGGCCGCCAGACGATCATTACCCGCAATCTCGTATCGGCCATTGCAGTGGTGCCGGGTGGCGCCTATCCGGCCTCCTGCCTGCCCTATTACGCGACGGACTTTAGCCGCATCCGCGATATTCTGGAGGGGCGCCACGGCACGCTGCGGCAGGCGCTGGCGCTGCCGGATGGGCCTCTGCCACGCCACCTGGTGAAAGCCGCGAAAGTCCGCCCGGAAGATGTAAGGCCAGAGGCCTTTCGCCCCGAGACGGGTCAGTCCGGTGAGGTCACCCCGGATGAACTGATGGCGATCCAGATTGCCAGGATGCTTGACGACGAGAGTTTTGCGAGTGCCGGTGCGGTGTCGCCCTTGGGTAACGTTGCTTTTCGTCTCGCCAAGTCCACGCACGCGGAACGCATGTTCATCGGCACGTTCAGCTGCGGTCATGTTGATATCGCCCCCGGCACCATGACTCTCAGCCTGCTGGAAGCCATGGATGCGGGGTCTGCCGTGTCCCACAATGGCGGGGACGACACTTATTCCACCTATTACCAGCCGGGCATCGTCTCCCACGAGATCATTGGAGCCGCGCAGATCGATGGGCGCGGACGCACCAACAATCTGGAGCTGACCAAGCCGTCCGGTGGTCGGCTGCGTTTGCCGGGGCAGGGTGGCATGTCGGATGTCGCCAACATGCACCAGCACTACATGGTCTATGTGCCCCGCCACAGCCCGATGTCGCTTGTTGCCAGCGTGGAGGAGGTGTCCTCGGCGCGCGGACTTATTAGCGCACGGGACCGCGAGGCAGCGGGGTACCGCCCCGGCCATATCTACCTGATTACCAATTTATGCATGTTCCGGTTCGATGAGGCGCAGGACCAGTTGGTCGTCATCCTCACCATGCCCGGCGTTGAGCGTGCCAAGATCATCGCTGAAACCGGTTTCCCGGTGATCTTTGCCGCCGACTGCTCGGAGATGTCGCCACCCACCGAAAGGGAGTTGCGTGTCTTGCGCGAAATTGTCGATCCGCTGGGCCTGCGGCGGCTGGAGTTTGTCGGCGCGCGGGACCGCGGCGCCTTGCTTGACGAGATTCTCGAGCGCGACCGGCGCGGCACCATGACGATTGTAGGCGAGCGCTAGGTGATGGACGACACGACATTTTTTGCCCTGATGCGGCAGGAGTTGTTCACCGCCGTTGTCGGCGATGTTCTGGATCAGCTGGGGTATCAGCACCAGTTCCTGCCACCTGGTATCATGCCGCTCGATCTCGGGCATGTTTTAGTCGGCCGCGCCATGCCAGTGCTCGAAGCCGATGTCTATGCCAGCCAGTCAGGCTCGGCAGGACCACTGGCCGACAAGCCCTTTGGCCTGCTGTTCGAAGCACTGGACGACCTGCGCGAAGGCGAAATCTACATCGCGACCGGCGCATCTCTCCGCTATGCACTTTGGGGCGGCCTGATGACCACACGGGCGCTACATCTCAAGGCCGCTGGCGCGGTCCTCGACGGGTATGTGCGCGATACGGCCGAGATCGGAAAGCTGGGCTTTCCGGTATTTTCGCGCGGCCGCTATGCACAGGATCAGGGGCCGCGGGGCAAGGTGATTGACTGGCGCTGTCCGATTGCCATTGAGGGTATCCGGATAGCGCCCGGCGACCTGCTGTTTGGTGATTGTGAAGGGGTGCTCGTGGTGCCTCGGGCGGTTGAGGCTGAGACCATTGCCCGCGCGCTGGAGAAGGTGCGGACCGAAAATCAGGTCGCCGACGCCATCCGCGCTGGGATGAGCACAGTGGATGCGTTCGCCAAATTCGGCGTGATGTAGCCGCGCCTTACCGCTGGGTCGGGTCAGCCCAGCGGGATTCGGGCACCATCGCATGCCACTCGGGTCGCCCGGGGTCGCGGTCATAGGCATAGCCGCCCACCTCGCGATAATAGGCGTTGTACTGTTTCAGCTTGTCCCGGTCGATCTCCACCCCGAGCCCCGGCCCTGTGGGCACCGCCATAGCGCCGTTGCGATAGTTCATTTTGCCACCAACGATGATGTCATCAAGCAGGTGGTGGTAGTGGGCGTCAGCGGCGAAGCTCAGGTTCGGCAGCGCGGCACCCAGATGCAGCATCGATGCCAATTGGATACCGAGTTCGCCTGACGAGTGCACCGAGGCGCCATACTGGAAGGTTTCGAGCACCGTCCCCGCCTTGTGTGCCTGCCGCAACCCGCCCCAGAACGTCGTATCGAGCAGCACCACATCGACAAGATCGTGCCGGATGGATTGTGCCAGCTGTTCGAAATTGACGACAACGGTGTTTGTGGCAGTGGGAATGCGCACGAACTGCCTGAGCCGGCGCATGCCTTCCAGGCCCCAGGTCGGGTCTTCGAAATAGTCATTGTTGAGCGGTTCGATGGCCTGCCCTACCCGGATGGCCTGCTCCACCGACCACGCGGCGTTGGGATCGAGCCGAAGGCCGTGCCCAGGAAAAGCAGCGGCTAAAGCCTCCATCGTGGCAATGTCATGGTCAGGTGGAAAAACGCCGCCTTTCAGCTTGTGGGTTTTAAAGCCATGCTTTTGCGCAAGCGCCCGCGCATGCGCCACGATCTCGTCGGGGGTGGTTTCCCCACCGCCATGCTCGCCTGGATAGCGATAGAACAGGTAGCTCGCAAACGGCACGACTTCCCGCACCGCGCCGCCGATAAGGTCGCAGGCGCGGATGTTCAGGAATTTCCCCACCGCATCCATACAGGCCATTTCAATGGCGGCATGCAGTTGCAGCCGGTTGTTGTAGAGCGACGCCGTGGGGTTCATGATTTTCCAGCGCAGCTGTTCGAGCTGCAGTGGGTCATGCCCTTTGAGGTAAGGGACGAGGCCCCGGATCGCGGCCTCCGCCGACTCGCCGCCCCCGCCCAGTTCGCCATAACCAAGGATGCCTACATCGGTGACCACTTCGACGATCGTGCGGATAAACCGTCCCCAGTGAGCCCCGCCTGCATGGCGAAGGGGGGCTTCAAGCGGCATGGCAACGGTTGTTGCCCGAATGTCGACGATCTTCATGGCGGTTACTCCGGTGCTTGGGGAGGCTGGACCTGCGGGTGCCGGGCCATGCTTTCCAGGACGGGCAGCACCGCCCGCAGATGCAGGGTCATGGCCTCGGCTGCCCCCTGTTCGTCGCGTCGCTGCATCGCCCTGAGGATGGTCGTGTGCTCGTCCATGATCTTGTCGGCCCCGCGCGGCCAGTTCACCGAAATGTAGCGCAGCCGATTGAGGTGGACCTTCACGTCTTCCAGTTCATCGGCAACAGCACCCAGCCCCGCCGCTTCGTGAATGGCCCGGTGAAAACTCTCATCAAGCTCGAACAGGCGCCGCATGTCTCCGCGCCCGGCGGCAATGATCTGGTCTTCCAACAGGTGGGCTATGGCTTCGAGATCCGCGGCACTGGCATTGCGGCAGGCGCGGCGCACGACCTCGACTTCCACCGCCTCGCGGATGAGTTGTGCTGCCACGACCTTCTGCAGCCGGACCGGTGCAACGCGGGTGCCCGCCTGCGGGAAAATCTCGACGAGTCCAAGAGTTTGCAGCCGCAGCAAGGCTTCCCGGACCGGGGTGCGGGAGACGCCAAGCCGGAGCGCTATATCGGCTTCCCGGATCGGGTCGAGAGGCTTCAGGTTGCCGAAGACGATATCGGCGCGCAGCAGCTCAAAAATGTTCTGTGCCACCGAGCGGGACTTCATCAGGGGCGATGTGGGTTTGGTGATCATCAAATCCCGTGTCGACGGAGTAGACAGGTCAATTGCACTAATATATTAGTAGGCATCGGTCAATGACCGGGGAGGGGGTCCTGCGCCACTTGGGCGCGGATGAGGAACCCCCCAGAAGTCTGCTTCAGGAATTCCAAGGGAGGGAACCTCGTGAAAAAGTTCGCCATCACACTGCTCACCGCGACGGCCATCATGGCCATCACGGCATCGGCCACCTGGGCTCAGAACATGCCCAAGAAGATCGGCTATGTGACTAACTACGCCACGCATGAGTGGTACCAGAACGTGATCAAGGGCATGCAGGATCGCGCCGCCCAACTCGGTATTGAGTTCGAAGTCCGCGATGCCAATCTCGATGTGGCCAAGGAAGTGGCGGCAGCTGAAGATTTCATGTCGCAAGGCGTTGACGTTCTCATCGTGACCCCTGTCAACGAAGAAGGTGTGGTGCCCCTCGTGCGCCGTGCCAAAGAAGACGGCATCCCGATGGTCCTCGAAGGCAATCCCGTCAAGGGCATGACCACGATGGTTGCGATTTGCGACTATGATACGGGTTATCATGCTGGTGTTGCCGCCGGCCAGTACGCAAAGGACCATCTTGGTGGTGCTGCCAAGGTGATGAATGTCGGCCTGCCGCTGCTTTCTGCCACGGTGCTCCGCTCGAACGGGTTCATGGACGGTCTGAAGACCATCATTCCGGACGCAACCATGGTGCATGATCTGGATGGCGGCGGTAATCCTGACCGGGCGCTTGAAGTGTCGTCGGCAGCGCTGGCACAGAACGCTGATATCAACATCATCTACGGCATCAACGACTCCTCGTCGCAGGGCGGTCTGCAGGCCTGGAAAGCCGCTGGCAAATCGCAGGACAACCTGCTGGTGGTCGGCACGGGTGGTGAGGGTCTCGGCTTCATCAACATGATGGACAACGAACCCAGCTACCAGATCGAAGCCGCGATGTTCCCCGAAAAGGTCGGGTTCACGGCCATCGACGCGGCTGTGAAGCTGTTCAACAAGGAAGAGGTGCCGCCGCACATCGTCTCTCCCACCAGCCCGATGGTCGGCAAGGATAGTTGGAAGCAGTTCTACGATCTGGCTGACAACAAGCGCACCATCAAATGGGATGCAGTCAACGCCCTTGTGCCCGCTGACAAGTGCATGAAGACTGCTGCTGACCTTTGATCTGACATCCTCCATTCAGGCCGGGGTTCGCGCCCCGGCCTGAAACAAAGGACCACCGCGCCCATGACCGAACTGTCCCGATCTGCGCCTCAGGTTTCGCCCAAATTGGGGTGGCTGACCTCCCAGACACAACTGGTGCTGCTCGTGACCCTGTTTGCGCTGTGCCTTCTGATCTCGTTGGCCGCGCCTCAGTTCTACTCGGTTGACAATATCATCGCTATTTTGCGGCAAAGCTCGCTCGTGCTGATCGTCGCAGTCGGCATGACCATGTTGCTGATCGCTGCTGAGGTCGACCTTTCGGTGGGTGCCTCGCTGGCCTTTGCCGGTGTGGTGGCCATGGATGTCACCAACAAGACATCGAGCGTTACGCTGGGCGTGATGGCCGGCATCCTGTTTGGCGGCGGCGTCGGCCTTATCAACGGCCTCATCGTTACGAAACTGCGCATCAATTCGCTTATCGCCACCATCGCGATGATGATGATGCTGCAAGGCAGCGTCTATCTCTATTCGCGCGAGGCCGTGCAGAACAAACACCTTCAGCCGCTCTTCACCTGGCTCTCCACGGGCTATGTTGGCCCCTTGCCGCTGCCCGTAGTGGTGACCGCCGTGTTGTTCGCGATCGGCTACGTGGTCCTCCGCCACACCACGCTCGGGCGCTACGTCTATGCAGTCGGGGCCAATGAAAAGGCTGCGCGGCTCTCGGGAATTCGCCCTGCGCGCATCAAAATGCTGGTCTTCATTGTCACCGGGCTCCTCACGGGCCTCGTTGGCGTGATCCTCTGTTCGCTGATGAATGCCGGTCAGCCCACCGCCGGTCGCGGGTTCGAGTTGACTGTGGTCGCCGCAGTCATCCTCGGCGGCACCAGTCTCACCGGCGGTCGCGGTACGCTTTTGGGCACACTTCTGGGCGTTCTGATCCTCAAGGTAATCGACAATGGGATCATCATCCTGCGCTGGGACCAGGATCTGCAAATGGTCATCCCCGGTTTCATCATCGTGATCGCGTCGTATCTCGATCTGCTTCGGAAGAAGAGCAATGCAAGCTGACCGCTCGCTTGCTGGCACGCCCACAGAGGTGTCCGGCGCCCCGGCCGTAACGATGACCGGCATCACAAAGCTGTTTACGGGCGTGAAGGCGCTCGACGATGTGAGCCTGACGCTTCTGCCCGGTCGGGTTCATGCGCTGATGGGCGAAAATGGTGCCGGGAAATCCACCCTGATCAAGATTCTTGCCGGCGTTTATCGCCCCGACGCCGGGCAGATTTCCATCACGGGAAAATTGGCCGATCTCCGCTCGCCGCGCGATGCGCTGCGCCAGGGGATCAAGGTGGTCTTTCAGGAGATTGCCCTGATCCCCGAGTTCACTGTGGCTGAGAATATCTTTCTTGAGGGCTACCCCACCGACCGGTTGGGATCGATCCGCTGGGACAGGATCCGCGCCGATGCCGCAGCGCTGTTCGCCCGCATCGGATTTGACGTGAATCCGGACGACAAGGTCGGCAACCTGCCGGTATCGAAACAGCAGATGGTCGAAATCGCCCGCGCGCTGGCCCATGAAGCGCGCGTGGTGGTAATGGACGAGCCCACTTCGTCTCTTACACCGGCGGAAGTCGCCAAGCTCTTCGACGTAATCCGCCGCCTTACGGCGCTTGGCATGGCCGTTGTCTATGTCAGCCACAAACTCGACGAGATTTTTGAAATTGCCGACACGGTGACCGTTCTGCGCGATGGTCGGCACATTTCTACCAAGCCGGTGTCTGAACACACACATGAAACGCTGATCACCGATATGATCGGCCGTCGTATCGATAATCTCTTTCCGCGGGCGCGCGGTGCGGCGGGTGAACAGGTCATTTTGGACGTTGAGGAGCTTTCAACCGAAAAGCTCAAGGGAATTTCTTTCAAGGCGAGGGCCGGCGAGGTGCTCGGGTTCTTTGGCCTCATGGGCGCTGGGCGCACGGAGCTGGCCAAAGCGATTGTGGGTTTTGATCCCATTACAACCGGGCGGATCACCATTGGCGGCCAGCTTTTGCAGCCGCACGACACCCGCACTGGCAAAGCACTCGGCATTGGCCTCCTCACCGAGGACCGCAAGAGCGAGGGCTTGATGCTTGACCTGTCGGTCACGCACAACATGAGTCTCGCGTCTCTCGAACGGTTTTCCAAAAGTGGCTTTGTTTCCGAACCGAGCGAAAAGAGTGCCGTCCAGGCGTTTGTCGACCGCTTCCGCGTGAAGACCCCGGGACTAACGCGTCAGATCAAGTTTCTGTCGGGCGGCAACCAGCAGAAGGTCCTGCTGGCGCGCTGGCTGATGCGGGGGCTGAAGGTCATTGTCGTGGACGAGCCGACCCGGGGCATCGACGTGGGGGCCAAATCCGAAATCTTCGCCCTGATCGACGAACTCGCCTCGGATGGGCTCGCGGTCATTCTCATGACCTCCGAAATGCCGGAGCTGCTCGGTCTCTCGGATCGGATTGCCGTTCTTGCGGAGGGACGCCTCACCGCCATCATGGATCGGGCCGACGCTACCCAGGAGAAGATTCTCGATGCCGCAATCGCTTGAGGCCAGGGTTGACCGGGTGGCGCCGATACCGCGCTTGGCCGCGATGTTCCGGCGCAATGAAACCGTGCTGCTGCTCGTCCTCGTCGCCCTGCTGGTGTTCTTCACGATCGGCTCGCCCACCTTCATGACGACACGGAACATCACCAATGTTCTGGGGCAGGCGTCCATCGCCATGATTGCTGCCGTGGGGCTTGGCATGCTGGTGATTGCCGGGGAAATCGACGTGTCCATCGGGTCGCTGGTCGGCGCCGTGGCCCTTCCGCTGGTGGTGATCATGAACGCCACCGGCTCGCTTGAACTGGGCATCATTTCGGCACTGGTGTTCGCCTTGGCCATCGGCGCGGTTAACGGCTATCTCAGCGCCTATCTCGGGATCAATTCACTGATCGTGACGCTGGGCAGCATGTTTGTCATCCGCGGCGGCATCTACATCTACACTGGACAGAAGGCCATTCCCGACGATCTGGCCCTCGAGAGCTTCTATCAGATCGGCAATGGCCGCCTCCTTGGCATGATCCCCTATCCAGCCCTTGTCGCTCTCGCCGTCTTTGCTGTGTTTTCCTACATGATGGGGCATCGCCGTTTCGGACGACAGCTGTACGCCGTAGGGGGCGATGCGGAGGTGGCGCGCCTTGCCGGCTACAACGTTCGGCAGAGCAAGTTCATTGCCTTCGTCCTCTGTTCATTGTTTGCGGGCGTAAGCGGCATCCTGCTGTCGTCGCGCCTCGGCTCTGCAGTGCATGTCTCGGGTCTCGGGTTCGAATTCCAGGTGGTGGCGGCTGTGGTGCTGGGTGGTGTCAGTCTGGCCGGTGGCATTGGCAGCCTCGGCGGCGTTGCGCTCGGCGTGCTGATTCTCGCCTTTCTGAGCAATGGGCTCGGCATGCTCAACCTGGCCACCGAGTGGCAGCAGGTCATCACGGGCCTGATCATTATTGGTGCGGTTGGTCTTGATGAATTGCGTCGCCGTCGTGGCTGAGCACGGGAGGAGACTTGAATGGGACGGCTAGACGGGAAAACGGCCATTATCACAGGCGCCGCAGCAGGCATTGGCAACGCAATTGCCACCGCCATGGCCCGCGAAGGGGCTCATGTGTTTATGGGCGATATCGACGACGCCGCCGGCCGCGCCGCCGAAGCGGTGATCCGCGCCAGCGGGAGTATGGCTACCTACGCGCATTGTGATGTCTCGGTTGAACAGGACATCGCCAATTTGGTCGAACGCGCCGGCAAGACCGGCCATATCGATATTCTGGTCAACAACGCGGCCATCGCCATTGGCGGAATGCCTCTTCATGAAATGACGGACGAGCAGTGGCACCGCCTGATCGCGGTGAACCTGACCAGCGTGTTCCGGGGTACAAAGCATGTGCTGCCCTACATGCTGGCCCAGAAATCCGGCTCTGTGATCTCCATGGCATCGGCGCAGGGCCATATCGGCCTTGATGGCTGGACAGCCTATGCCGGAGCCAAGGGTGCAGTCATGTCCATGATGCGGCAGCTTGCCGTGGAATTTGGCCCGCACAATATCCGCTTCAATTCCATTTCGCCCGGCACCATCAACACGCCGATGAACGAGCAGGTGATCCGTGAGCTCGGCGACCATGTGGCGCGAGCCTGGGTGAAGATGCACCCGATCGGCCGGATCGGTAGACCCGAGGAAGTGGCCGAGGCGGCTGTCTATCTGGCCAGCGATGCTGCCGGTTTCACCACCGGCATCGACCTCCGTGTGGATGGCGGGCTAACCGCTGCACCGCGCTACGTGCCAGATCTTGTGTAGACCCGAAAAAGCAGCAGAGCACTCATGGACAAGGCACTAGACGGCGTTACCATTCTCGATTTCAGCCACCTGTTGCAGGGGCCGTTTGCAACGCAGCTGCTTGCGGACATGGGCGCTAATGTCATCAAGATCGAGCGCGCTGGATCGGGCGATCTGTTCCGGTCGATGACGTTTTTCGCCAAGTGGATCGGCGGGTCAGAGAGCCCGAACTTTTTGGCATGGAACCGCAACAAACGCTCCATCGCCCTCAACCTCAAAAGCGCCAGGGTCCACGAAATCATCATGGAGATGGCGACGAAGGCCGACGTTGTGGTTCAGAATTTCCGCCCGGGCGTGCTGTCGCGGCTGGGATACGGCTACGAGGACTTTAAGGCCGTCAATCCACGGATCATTTATTGTTCCGGCTCGGGCTATGGCGAAGATGGGCCCTATGTCGACCGCCCGGGGCAGGACATGCTGATCCAGGGCCTGACGGGGCTCGCTGCCAACACCGGGCGGGGCGATGGCCCACCTATTCCCGCAGGGTCGGGAATGGCCGACCAGATTGGGGCCATGAACATGGTCTATGGCATTCTGTCGGCGCTCTACTATCGCGAGAAAAGCGGCAAGGGCCAGAAGATCGAAGTGAACCTGCTGGCTGGTATGCTGGCCCATCTCGCCCAGGAATATGTTGCGGTACTCAATCTCGGGCAGGATCTGGTGCGGCCAAATTCCGGGATAGGGCACCCGGGCATGCAGGCCCCTTTTGGCATCTACGAAACGGCCGACG
Organism: uncultured Hyphomicrobiales bacterium; assembly: GCA_903828145.1. Taxonomy (GTDB): domain Bacteria; phylum Pseudomonadota; class Alphaproteobacteria; order Rhizobiales; family Devosiaceae; genus Devosia_A. The sequence goes on from CAIKKY010000012.1 coordinate 13,340, forward strand.
GCAAATATGTGTCGATCGCCATGAGCCCCTACAAAACGCTGTATGAAACGCTCAATGCGCCGAATCTGGCTGTCTATGACGATCTGACGACCTTGTTCGACAAGCGTGATGAAGTCTGGGAAAAAGTGAATGTCGAAACCCGGAAGTACAAGCAGGGCGACCTGATCGACCGCCTGCTTGCCGCCGACATCTGGTGCGCGGTTGTCAACGACATCCGTGCAGCCTCGGAGGACCCGGCGGTAAAGCATGCGGGCATGATCACGACGTACGAGCACCCTGTCGGCGGCACAGTGCGGGTGATCGCTCCGGCTGTGAAGATGAGCGAGACACCTGCGCGCATCGAACGCCCCGCCCCGCTGATCGGGCAGCACGGGCGGGAGATTTTGTCGGAGTTTGGCATTTCGACAAAGGAGATTGCCGAACTGGAGGCCCGGGGCGACATGACCGTGCAGGGTGTGACGTGACCGATGGGCCGGACTATCGCGACCTGGTTTGGGCGCAGGGCAGTCTGACCGTGCAGCGCTTGGGCGCCATGCTCGCCCCTGTGACTTTCGTCCTCGCTGACGGCCGTCAGGTTGCCCCCATGCATATTGCCCCGTGGGCAGGCACACCGGCTGAGGCGGGCCTGCCGGGGATCCTGAAGCGGTTGCGCGGAGAATGGCCCTGTGTGCCTTTTGGGTACACGATTGACGACCCTACCGCGCCCCCGGACTGGGCGAGGCTCAACGGCACCGCCGCCCCCGACGAAGAGATTCACGGGCACAGTTCGAATAGTGACTGGACCTGGATCAAGGACAACGGCGAGAGCCTGGCCCTCGAGATAGAGTATCCAGCGCAAAGTCCCATCCGGCGCTTGCGGCGCGTGGTCACGCCCGACCCCATCGCAGCCGCGGTTGACCTTTCGCTCACGATTGAGGTGAAACAGGCGTGCCGCCTGCCGCTGGGCCTGCACCCAACTTTCCGCTTGCCGACGGTTGCAGGCGGCGCCCGCATTGAGCCGGACCCGTTTGTTTCGGGTCGGACCTTCCCGGGGACTGTGGAGCCTTCTGCACCGCTTTTTGCGATTGATGCTGAGTTTGAGAGCCTTGCCTCCGTCCCGCTGCGCGTCGGCGGGCGAGGAGATGCAACCCACGTTCCCTTTGCGGATGATACCGAAGACCTGCTGCAACTTAATGGCCTCGGACGGGTCAGCCTGGCCAATCTGGATGAGCGTTACCGCGTCACCCTAAGCTGGGATCAGTCGGTCTATCCGAGCCTGCTGCTCTGGTATTCTAACCGCGGCCGCAAAGGGGCGCCGTGGAACGGTCGGCATGTCGCGCTTGGCATGGAGCCGATTTGCTCGCCCTTTGGCCTCGGGCCGAACAGCGCGGCGGCAGACAACCCGCTGGCCCGCTCCGGACTCAGTACCGCCCGGGACTTTACCGATGGCGAGATCCTCACGACGCGTTACCGCATCGAGGTCAACCCACTCTAGATCGGAGGAGGAACCCAAGTGCCTGTATTGCCAACAACAGCAGCCCGCGTGTTTTTTGACGGTCTGTTCACCGAGCCGCGCGTCGCCCATCCCGAAGGTATAGCTATCCACAGCGATGGCTCTATCTGGTGTGGAACCGAATGGGGCGACCTCATTCGCATCGCTTCGGACGGTAGCCGCCACCAGCTCATGGGGTCGACAGGCGGCTTTGCCCTGGGCATCGCCTTCGACAGCCAAGACAATTGCTATGTCTGCGATTTGCGACATGCCGCCGTGTTTCGCTACGCAGCGGCCAGCGGTACGCTTGCTCGCTTCACCCCCCAAGGCATTCTCGTGCCGAACTACCCGATCGTCGACGAGGCTCGGGGCTATCTCTATGTCTCGGACAGTCGGGGGAATAACAATATTGGTCCGGGCATCTTCCGCTACAGTCTCGACACCGGCGAAGGCGGTGTCTGGTCCACCGCGCCCATGGATTTCGCCAATGGTATGGCCATGGCGCCAGACGGCAAGGGCCTCTATGTCGTGGAAAGCGACCGATCTCAGGTGAGCTATGTACCCATTCTCGCCGACGGCAGCGCCGGTCGGCCGAGTGTGGCCGTTTCCGATGTGAACAATGTGCCGGATGGTCTCGCCTTCGGCCCGGATGGCACGCTTTACATCAGTTGTTACGAACCGAGCCGCATCTATCGCCAGCGCCCCGATGGACCGCTTGAGATCCTGATCGAGGATCCGGCCGCCACCACCATCGCGCACCCCACCAACATCGCACTCAAAGGATCGACCCTGTACACAGCTAACCTGGGTCGCTGGCATATCACTGCGATCGATCTCAGTTGACCACGCGACCCGCAGCGCCTCATCCACAAAGAGCTGGTTAGCTTCTGCCGTCTGGTCAATGAAAAGGCAAAACCGGATGCCAAGCGGCTCACAGGACGAGGCCAAAGGGCACCGACGTGCCCGGGGCCCGAGCTGATCCCCCCCCGTCTTCCGCAACACCACCGGACTGCGCCTAGCGCAGAAAAGTCAGCAGGTGGATCAGCCGCTTCAGGGGGTTTGGGGCGCTGCCATCGGCGGCCATTGTCTTCAGGAAGCGGCCGAGGCGCTGAAAAAACTGTTGCACGGGCGAAAGCCCCCCAGGAATCGCTGGGCGCGGAGTTACTCCAATAATGGAGTCAAAATGAATCAAAATCGGTTCATTTTAGCGTTCATCCGGCCCGAAATTGAGCCGAAACGGTCCGCGTGCAGAAACGATGACGGACGCGCCCGGGCGGTCAGGGCGCTGCCGGAAGCACGCTTTCCTTTTCTGCCCGTTTCGTCCAGCGATGGGCTCAGGCGGCCGACAGCAGCGCCTCAAGCTGCTGCAGCTGCTCTGGCAGACCGGCTGCCGAGCCGTCGAGTGCCTCCTGAAGGGCATCGGCCGTCGGATAGAGTTCGTGGAACGTCAGGCGAGTCGCCCCCTCAACACGGGCGAAACTGACAGTGGTTATGGCCCCCTCTTCACCTTCATCATTGGTCCAGACAATGCGCTCGTTCGGCACCACGTCGAGATACTTGCCAAAAAACGCCATGGTTTCTGACCCGCCGACGCCGAACTCCAGGCGGTATTTCCCACCGGTGCGCACATCCAGATCGCAGGCGACGAGTGAAATGCCGACCATGGATTTGGGCATCCACCACCGTTGAAACAGCTCCGATTGGCTCCACGCGGCGTAAACCGCACTGGGTGGCGCGTTGAAGCTCCAGGTAATGGCCAGTTCGCGCTCGCCCTGGCGCACAACAGCCCGTTCCTGCGCGCCGTGGCCCGCTTGCTCCTTCATGTCATGCCTCCTTGTTCAATGCGCCAATGATAGCGGTTCAGGCGTTAAGGCGGGTTATCCCGTATGGTCAATGAGTATGCGCACGGTTGTGGGTGGCTGCAACCCGGTCTTCCCAGCCGCTGGCGTATGGGCCCATTCCTCCGGATGACAAATGCCTTGAGCATCTTTAGCCTGAGGTCATGTCTGATCCGAGCTGGACCGATAGCGAGAATGATCTGATCGTCGCGGATTATTTCGCGATGCTCACTGATGATATCGTCGGGCTCCCGTACAGCAAGGCGGACCATCGGCGACGATTACAGCCACTGCTCAGCAACCGCACCGAGGGATCGATCGAGTTCAAGCACCAGAATATCAGCGCGGTCCTGAAGGGCCTCGGCGAAGCTTGGATCAGCGGGTACAAACCGGCTTTTAATTTTCAGGCGTCGCTGGTCGACGCGGTGGCGCGGCACCTCCTCGCCGCGCCTGTTGCGGTAACAAAGCCTGAGCGAGATCGCCCGCTTGCAGGCTTCAACGACAGGCCGGCCCTGTTTGTGGGGCCGCCGCCCACCCTCAGCAACCAGCCCGCGCCTAAAGAACTCGAGCAGATGCAGCATATCGCCCGCAAATTTGATGTCGCGGGCCGGGATGAGCGCAACCGGGCCCTGGGCCGGGCCGGCGAAGCGCTTGTTCTCGAACACGAACGCATGACCCTCGCCACCGCAGGGCGCCGCGATCTGGCGCGTCAGGTGTGTTGGGTGTCCGATGAAGAGGGCGATGGCGCGGGCTATGATATTGCCAGCTTCAGTCCCGATGGTCGCGTCCGACTGCTCGAAGTGAAAACCACGAACGGCTGGGATCGCACGCCGTTTCACATCACCCGCAACGAGCTGGCCGTCGCCGACGAGCGGCGCGCCGAATGGCTGATTTTCCGACTCTGGAATTTTTCGCGCGAGCCCAGGGCGTTCGAACTCCGCCCGCCGCTCGATGCGCACCTCTCCCTCACGGCTACCACCTTTGAGGCCAGCTTTGGCTGAGGCGCGGCGCAATCGAACCTTGGCGCGGCGCGGCCATTCATTATACAAAAAGCCGACACTGGGCAGCATCCGCAGTTGAGCAGGCAACAGCCAATGAAACACGATGATCCCCGTGCCGGAAGCGGCCTGCCTGCCCCCGACTCCGCATCGCCCCGGAAGCGCGGCAGTGCGCTTGACAACGTGCAGGGGGCCACTGAACTCACGACGGAGACCGTGCGCGGTATCGACCTCGGTGGGCAGAGCCAATGAGCCGCATCGCCGTTATTGGTGCCGGTATTGTCGGCAGTGCCGTGGGCACCTGGCTCATGGGGGCCGGGCATGATGTCACCCTTATCGATGCCGATCCCGATGGGCTGCCAACCTCATCAGGCAATGCGGCGCTGATTGCGCTGCCGGAAATCGCGCCGCTCGCGAGCCCCGGCCTGTTGGCTGCGGTGCCGGGCTGGCTTCTCGATCCGCTTGGTCCCCTGACCGTGCGGTGGACCGATGTCCCTGCGCTCTTGCCCTGGCTTCTGGCCTTTCTTGCGTCGGCAACGCCCGCGCACGATCACCATGTGCGGGCGGCACTCAGGAGCCTGATGAAAACCGCGCTGGCCGACCATCAGGCCATGGCCACACGGGCTGGGACACCCGGCCGCTTGCGGCAATCGGGCTATCTTTCGGTGCACGATAGCGCCGCGAGCCTCGCCGCTACGCAACGCGAAGCCGAGCGGGTGCAGAAGGCACTCGGCTTTGACTTCACGGTGCTCGATAAAGGCGCGGCGCAGCAGATGGTCCCGCAGCTCGAGGGCCGCTTTGCGGGGGCACTGCACCAGCCGGGCTATTGGATGGTGTCAAACCCGCTGACGGTCCTCCGAGATTATCAGAGCCACCTGCGCCACAAGGCGCGGCTCCTCGCAGGTCGCGTGACCCATATCGAGCAGGGCGATGATTTGGCCGTCGTTCTGGCGGATGGCGCGCGCATCGCGGCCGATTTTGTGGTCGTGGCCGCCGGCGTCTGGTCGCGGACGCTGGTCCGTCAGCTTGGGCTGCGGGTTCTGCTGGAAACCGAGCGCGGCTATAATACAACTTTCAACGCGCTCGATTGGGCCTTGCCCATGCCGCTCGGCTTTGCCGACCACGGCTTTGTGGCAACGCCGCTGGTCGATGGTTTGCGCATTGGCGGCGCGGTGGAACTGGCAAAGCCCGAAACGCCTGCCAATTATGCCCGCGCCAAAGCCATGCGCGACAAGATGCGGCGCTACGTGCCCGCCCTGCCCGAAGAGGGCGGCGTGGAGTGGATGGGCCGCCGTCCCTCTACGCCCGATTCGCTGCCCGTCATCAGCCGCCATCCGGCCGACCGGCGCGTGCTCTTTGCCTTTGGCCACGGCCACCTCGGGCTGACGCTCAGCGCGGTCACCGCCCGCATGATCGCATCGCTTGTGGCGGGTGGTCCCGATTTCCCGGATTTTTCTATCACGAGGTTCCAGTAAATGGCGCGCCGGACTTTCTTTTGCGTGGATGCCCATACGGGCGGCAACCCCGTGCGGGTGGTGACCGGGGGCGGCCCCGACCTGAGGGGCGACACCATGAATGCCCGCCGCGAACATTTTTTGGCCGAGTATGACTGGATCCGCACCGGATTGATGTTCGAGCCGCGCGGGCATGATGTCATGTCGGGCTCGATCCTCTACCCCGCGCTCCGCGATGATGTGGATGGCTCGATCCTGTTCATTGAAACCTCGGGCTGCCTGCCCATGTGCGGGCACGGCACCATCGGCACGGTAACGGTGATGATCGAGGAAGGGCTGGTCGTGCCGCGCACGCCGGGCAGGCTGCGGCTCGAAGTTCCCGCCGGGATCATCGAATGCGCCTATGTGCAGGATGCCGCCGGGCACGTCACCTCGGTGAAAATCACCAATGTGCCGAGCTTTCTCTATGCGCGCGATCTCGACATCGACCTGCCGGGCATCGGCCCTTTGAGCTTCGATGTGGCCTATGGCGGCAATTTTTACGCGATCTTTGAGCCGCAGGCGAACTTTACGGATATGGCCCAGTTCACGGCGGCTGAAATCCAGCGGCTATCGCCCATCGCGCGGCGGCTGATCGGCGAGAAATACACGTTCCAGCACCCGCTTTTTCCCACCATCAACGGGCTGCGGCACGTGATGTGGACCGGCAAGCCCCGCCACCCGGAGGCGGACGGCCGCAACGCCGTGTTCTATGGCGAAAAGGCCATCGACCGCTCGCCCTGCGGTACGGGAACCTCGGCGCGTCTCGCGCAGAAATTTGGCAAGGGCGAGCTGAAGGTCGGCGATAGCTTCGTGCACGAAAGCATCATCGGCAGCCTGTTCCACGGCAAGGTCGAAGCCGCCGCTGAAGTGGGCGACTATGCGGGGATGATCCCGTCCATTGCCGGGCAGGCGTGGATGACGGGGTACAACACCATCTTCCTCGATGACCGCGACCCCTTCGTGAAGGGCTTCACCGTGAGCTGAACGCAGGCCGTCGCTACGCCGCAGCGGCCCAGTGGCCGTACCAGGTGCGGAAGCGGTTGAGTGCGCTTTCGGCCAGCCGCTTCTGCGACGGGCTGAGCGCGTCTGTTTCGTTGAAATGCAGCGCGTATTCCGTCTCGCCATTGAGGACGAGCAGGTATTTGAAAAACAGCACGAGGTCCGGCCCGGCATCCCAGGTGGAAAGCACCATCAGCGCTTCTTCCAGCTCCCGGGCCCGGCGGCGGGCCACGGCATCACCGGCCTTCGCCTGTTCACACAGGCGCACCAGGTGCAGCACTTCTTTTGGCAGGCAATTGCCAATGCCGGTAATGGCGCCGCTCGCACCGCACTGCACAAAGCCGTGGTACACGGCGGTATCAACGCCCACCATCAGCGCCAGCGCGGGGTCGGCATTGGTGATGTGCTCGGCCGCGTAGCTGAGGTCATCTTCGCCGCCAAATTCCTTGAACCCGACAAGGTTCGGGTGCTCGGCGCGGATCGCGAAAAACAGCTCGGCGCGTGTCGCAAAGCCATAATAGGGGCTGTTATAAATGACCGCCGGAAGGTCCGGGGCCGCCGCAAGCTGCGCCTTGAAATGTGCCTTCTGCGCGGCAACCGAACTGCCGCGGGAGAGGACGCGCGGAATCAGCATCAGCCCGGCTGCGCCCACTTCCTGTGCATGGGCGGCGTGCGCAACGGCAGTCTTGCTGTTCACCGCACCCGTACCAACGATCACCGGCACCCCGGCCTTGACCAGACGGTCAACGCCTTCCATGCGCTGCGCATCGGTCAACAGCGGCCAATCGCCCATCGACCCGCAATAGACCACACCCGACATGCCGAGCCCGACCAGTTCCGTGCCCTTTTTGACGAGGGCATCGAAATCCGGCGTTCTGTCTGGCCGACACGGAGTCATGAGGGCCGGGATGCACCCTTTGAAGGGGTTGGTGTTCATGAGAGGCGCTCCAGCGAACGAAGACTGCGTGGTTCTGAAGCGCGGCACGCTTCGGATTGGCCGCGTTGTAGCGTCCAGCCGACACTCTGTCGACAGCAAGCTCGGGCATGGTTGCGCGGCCCGTCACCGGGGTTCGGTCGGCCTGATCTAGGCGTAGGCGACCCACCCGCGAAAGCTCAGCCCGGCAAAAAACAGGCTCACGCCGCTGAACCCCGCCTCGCGCAGAAGCGCTTCTTCTTCATCCGGCGACAGGATCGTCAGGCGCGTGCCTATCGCCTCCTCAGAGCGCTTGAGCTGCGCCGCATCGGTGTCCGCCGGAGCCCCATAGGCCACGTGGCGCGCAATCCACTGTGACCGCTCGGGTTCGGTCTGTGGAAAACTGATATGGGCCAGAACCAGCGGCGCGCCGGGCTTCAAGCGGGCGTGCAGCTGCTGCAGCGTCGGCAGGCGCTCTGCACGCTCGATGAAATGGAACGTCAGAAGGCTGGTCGCCCCGTCGAATGGCCCCAGGGGGGCGGCATCGATCAATCCTTCCTGAAGGCTCACCCGTTCGCCATGCGGGCTGATGGTCTCGGTGGCGAGGCGCAGCATATCGGCCGAGGGATCAATGCCATCAAAGCGCCAGCCGGCATGCGCATCGGCCAGTGCCTTGATCTCCATACCGCCGCCAGCCCCCAGCACCAGCACGCGGCCCTGCTCGGGAACCCGTTCCGCGAGCAGCATGGACACCATGCGGTGCAGGGTGGCAAAGCCCGGCACGTGACGGGCGGGGCCCTGCAGATAGGCCCCGGAAGCGTGGCTGCCCGAAAAGGCGCTCATCGGCTGAAGCTCAGTCCCTTGGCGCGGGTCACCTCGGCCTCGAGACCGGCATCGCCCGCATGTCGCGCCGCGCGGATGATAAATCGACCGGGCTCGATCGCCCAGCCGCCGGCCGTCACATCGTAAAACGCGAAGGCACGCGGCGGCAGGCTGAAGCTGACGCGTGTGCTCGCCCCCGCAGCCAGGTGAACCTTGCTGAAGGCCTTCAGCTCCTTCTCCGGGCGCGGAACCGATGCTTCCGGATCGCCGACATAGATCTGCACCACGTCTGCCCCGTCCCGGGCCCCGGTATTGGTGAGTGTCACCGAAACGCCGAGCACGCCATCCACTGCAAAGCGCGTGGCATCCAGCGCGAGGTCCGAGAGCGCAAAATCGGTGTAGGTGAGGCCAAAGCCGAACGGAAACAGCGGCGTGACGCCGTGCCGATCATAGTGGCGATAGCCGATGAACACGCCTTCCTCATAGCGCACTCGCCCGTTGAGGCCGGGGTAGACTTCCCGATCCTGCGAATGGGCCGGATTATCGCGATGCTGACGGGGAAAGGTCTGCGGCAGGCGGCCCGAGGGCGCCACGGCGCCGGTCAGCACATCGGCAATGGCATTGCCCGCCTCCTGCCCCGGGTACCAGGCCTCGATAACGCCCGCGACCGCATTGATCCACGGCATTTCAACCGGGCCGCCGGTCTGCAGCACCACGATGGTGCGCGGATTGACCGCCGCCACAGCCGCCACCAGCTCGTTCTGGCGCCCCGGCAGGGTGATGTCGACGAGATCGCTGCCTTCCGTATCCCATTCGGCGTTGCGCCCGACAAACACCAGCGCGGTTTCAGCGGACCGCGCAGCGGCCACCGCTTCGGCAAGGGCGACATCGCCAAGCACAGGCCCGATCCCGGCGCTGATTGCAGCCAGCCCGAGCAGCGCGGGCTCCTCGATGGAGAATTCGATCACGATGTCATAAGCGCGGCCCGCCTCAAGCGTCAGGTCCGCCACCACCTCATCGCAGCCTTCCTCAAAGAAGGTGCGACCCCGGGTCCAATGCGTCCAGGCATCAACCACCAGTTTACCATCGATCAGCATGCGCGACCGACCGGCGCTGTAGAGCCCGGCGCGAAAGGCACCGCTTTGGGTGGGCGTATAGCGCCCGGTCAGCCGAGCGGAAAACCGCACGGGGTTCACTTTGCCATCCGCCACGCGGCTGATCCAGAACGCCAGCGCGTCGTCAATCGTCTCGGTATGGACCGGATCGCCCATAAGGCCGGGGGCGGCGAAATAGGTCACCTCGAACGCTCCCCGGATCAGCGGCTGGAAGCGGCTGTTGTCGCAGCCTTCGGCCACAACCAGACGGTCCGCGCCAAGCGCGGCGGTCAAGCCATCGAGCGGCGACACGCGGTAATGCGGGTTGAGCTGGGCGCTGCCGCCGCCCATGATCTGCGCCACGCGCGTGTTCGGCCCGATAAGCGCCACCCGGCCCGTGCCGGTGAGCGGCAGGATAGCCTTGTCGTTTTTGAGCAGAACCGCAGCCTCGGCCCCGGCGCGGCGGATCAGGGCCCGATGTTCCGGGCGATCGTCGTTGCGTTCAGCAAACGGGCCGTGGTCATCAATGGCCCCCACGCGCTCCATCAGCCGCAGCACATTGAGCACGCGGGTGCGGATCATAGCAGGCGACACCTCGCCCGCCGCGACGGCGGCCACCAGCTTTGCGCCGCGATCCCGTGTTGGCCCCGGCATTTCCATGTCGAGCCCGGCGTTCACGGTGGCCGCGGTCGAGTGCGACCCGAACCAATCGGACATGACCACGCCGTCATAACCCCAATCGTTGCGCAGCACCTCGGTCAGCAGCCACTGGCTTTCGGACGTATAGGGGCCGTTGAGCCGGTTGTACGAACTCATCACGCCCCAGGTGCCCGCGACCTTCACCGCCCATTCGAACGGCACCAGATAGAGTTCGCGGAGCGCCCGTTCATCGACAACGGAATCCATGGTCGTCCGCTCGATCTCGGATTCATTGCCCGCGAAATGCTTGATCGTCGCCGAAACGCCCAGCGACTGCAGACCGCTGATATAGGCCACGGCCAGTTCGGCGGTGAGCAGCGGGTCTTCGGAATAGCATTCGAAATTGCGGCCATTCGTCACCGAACGGTGGAGGTTGACGGTAGGGGCGAGGCTGACATGGGCGCCCTTCGACTGCACTTCCTGTGCCAGCGCCTGACCGATTTCGCCAAGCAGCGCGACATTCCACGTCGCGCCGAGCGCGATACCAACCGGAAAAGCGGCGGATTTGACCCCGCCGACCAGCGAGCCGCCGCCGCGCGCGCCATTGGGGCCATCGGTCATGCGCAGTTTGCCGATACCGAGCCGGGCAATGCTGGGCAGTGACCAGAAATCCTCACCGGACAGCAGGCTGACCTGCTCTTCGAGCGTCATGGCGTCGGCAAGCGTTTCGATACGGCTCATCTGGTTCCCCCGGGTTCGGGCGCCTCCATATCAGGTAGCGCAAACGGGGCAAGACGCCGCAGCACCCGGCGCGCTGAAAGTCGGCCCCGTCAGGGATGCCACTCCAGCGTTCTTTCCTTGAATTTGGCATTGGCATTGAGCGCCAGGTCCGTGACCTCAACGCAGCGCACGACGGCTTCGTCGTAAAATGCCTGCCGGAACAGCGCCATGAACCGCGCGGGATCGCGGGCAGTGCCCCAATCACGCGGCACATAGCGCACCTCGTAGCTGTGCTCGCCAACCTTGGCCACCTGCCAGCGCCCGGCGCCCAGTGCGACGCGCGCCTCCATGGACAAATCGGGGATCACCTCGCCATTGGGCCTCAGGAAATCGTCGCGGACCCGCCCCGCGATTTCGTGGAAGTGCGGCAATATCCGCCCGCAGCGGCACGGCCCGCCCTGCACCAGCCGGTCGCCCTGATCGTAGCGGATCAGCGGAAAGGCCGACATGCCGAAGGGCGTAATGATGGCGCGGCCTTCCTCGCCGGGAGCCACGGGCTCGTTGTTGTCGTCGAGGATTTCCACCAGCATGGCTTCGGCATTCACATGCCAGCCGTCCCCCGCCGCGCAGGGGTGTGCAATCGTCCCGCATTCCTTGGAACTGTATTGCTCGATGGTACGCGCCCCAAACACCTCGGCCATCTCCTGCTGGATAAAAGGCGTCGCCTTGTTGCCACGCGACAGCACCGCCTCGAGCCGGATCCGTCTGTCTTCCGCCCGGGCCATATCGGCAAGCACGCTGAAGCCGCCCGGCGTTGCTGCGAGATAGGCGGCACGGCGATCAGCCATCAGGTCAAGCCGCAGGTGATTGTCGGTGTCGTAGGTCGTGTAGATCATCCGGCCTTTTTTGGCCTGCGCCAGCCAGGGCGGCCCCCAGGGGCCCAGCACGGTGCCCGGCTGCCTGTTCTGCTCGGCCATCACGGCGACCATGTCTTTCGACCAGTCGAGACCGGCCCATTGCTGCGCGCGCCAGTTGCACACCGCCGCCATCATGTTGAGAAAACCGGTGGTGCGCACCGTAACGGGATGCCCGGTCGAGCCCGACGAACTGACATCGGTTAATCGGCCATGGTCGGGCACCGGGCGGCGCGACAGCATGGATTTGAAGTTCCGCGAGACATCATCGCGCGTCAGGATCGGTAACTCGCGCCACCGCTCCCAGTTGATCGAGCCATCGGGCCGCATCACCGGATTAAGGCGCAGCGCATAAAACGGCACGGTCGCCCGCGCATGGGTGAGCAACGGGGCCAGCAGGCGGCGTTGCCACGCCTGCAGCTTCGCCTCATCCCACCACTGGCTCTCGGTCACCGTCGCCAGAAACTCCTGAGCCGAAATCATGCGCTACCCGCGTCTTCGCGTCATCGTGCCGATTGGTCTATCGGGAAATGGCGCGGGCGGGAATGACTGGTGGCGCGGAATTCGCTTCAAATTGAGGCGGGGTCGGCGTGGCTTTAAAACAGTTTTGGCCGGATTACCGAGACGCTGTAGAGCACCCACCCGAAGGTGATCCCCAAAAAGCACACGAGGGCCAGAACCCGATCGATGCGGTTGATCAGCCGAAATCGCCAGTCATGGGGCTCAAACTTCAGCGCAGCAAACCGTTTCCCCAGCCGGTCCGCACGCGTTGGCGCGGGTACCAGCGGACGCAGATAGTCATGGTCACGGTTGGTGTCGTGGCGCATAGGAGGCGGAGCCTTGTCTGTCTTATGATATAAGAACCGGGCCTGATCGACGGCGCAAGGTCGCACGCTGTGGCATGGTTAATTTAGGCGCTGAAAGTCGTCCGACTCATTGAAAAATTCTGAGCTTGAACGAATAAAGGTCCTGAATATTAATTATCTATCTAAATTCTTAGGTCATATTGCACAAAATTTTACGGTATTTATATATGAATATGTCGGATATTTGGTATAAGAAAATTTATATAATTAATAGCTATGGTAGCTTTTTTCTTCTAAAATTTCACTTCGCATTAAAATATTTATATGTTTTTTTATTTCGGCTCTTACATCGTTCTTTATATAAACAGACCTTGCAAGATCAACAAAATTTGGACCGAAATCTTTGTGGCGTTCGCATTCACGGATATCGTCTTCAATTTTCCAAAGTTCGGAATTAGTTTTCAGCAATTTTGCCATCAATATTTCAAGCTCAGGAGAAATTGGCTGAAATTGATCTAGTACCAAGTTCAATGAAGAATATTCTGCATTAATATTTTGCAATTTTTTGGAATCTTTAATATTAAGAATCTTGATTTTTTGAATTGTTATCTTGTCTACGAGCTCACCAATAGAGACTGGAGTAAGAACGGCCATTATCATACCTCATGAATTTTCCATTGTAGCAGCAAGTTCTGTTGCCATTGCTTCGAATACAGGACCCCACCGCCCATCGGACGGTTGCCGAAAAAGTCGCATTGTTGGGTACCAGGGTGAATCGTCCCGATCGAGCAGCCAGCGCCAGTCGGGCAGATATTTCAGCGCTAGCCAGGTGCGCACACCCAGCCCGCCGGCAACATGCGCAACCGAGGTATCGGTCGTGACCACCAAATCGAGCAAAGACATGACTGCGGCGCTATCCATGAAGGCGCCGCCAGCGCTGTCGAATGCATCGCCCAGCGTTTCCACAGCCATGCCATCGGGCAGAATTTTCAATTGATCGAGGCCGAAATTCTTCTGCAGGCTGATCAGCCTTGTGCCGGGCAATCGCCCCAAGGCGCCATAAAGCGCCAGCGGTGCCGAGCGGCCTTCGTCAATCTTGCCCGAAGGATTGCCCTGCCACACCACACCGATACGAAACCCGGAATTGCCGATGGTGCTGGCCCAATGGGCAACCCTGGCCGGGTTGGGCTTAAGATACGGGGCGCCGGGAATGGTATCAACTCGGGTGCCAAATCTCAGCGGAAGGCTCATGCTGGCCACCTGGAAGTCGAAGTCCGCTGGCGATGGCTGTCCGTGCATGAAGGTTACCCCGGGTGCCGATTGCGCAAACAGCGCATGCAACATGGGGTATCCGTGGAATGTCACTGCAGCGCCCTGCTTCTGCATAATCGGCAGATACCGGAGCATCTGCAGATTATCTCCAAGCCCCTGCTCGCCGAAAACCAGCACACGGCGGCCGCTGAGCGGCTCGCCCAACCATACGGCAATGCCGTCAAAGCAGCGCTGGATGGCCTCGCGCTGCTCGTTGCGGTGTTCATATCCGGGAAGGCCGCGCTCAAAATTGCCGAGATGCAGATGCAGGTTTCCCAAGCTGTAATTGAGCTGGGCGTTGCCAGGTTCCAGCCGCAAGCCTTCCGTATAGGCCGCAATCGCCTCGTCGGCCCGCCGGGCACGCATCAGGGCGTGTCCCATGTTGAGATAGAGCCCAGCCCAGTTGGGCATGCGTTCCTTCAGTCTGAGGAACGCCGCAATTGCATCGTTCGGGCGGCCCGCCGCCGTCAGTGCATTGCCCAGGTTGAGCAACGCCATGTTGTCGTCGGGCCCGTGCTCAAGCAATTGATCAAAGCATTGCACGGCCTCGCTATAGTGCCGCGCGCCGATCTGGGCCATGCCGAGATTGAACAGGGCATCCGCATGCCCGGGCGTCAGGATCAGGGCCTCCTGCGCCGCTGCAACCGCGTCGGTCCACTTTTCCATCGAAAGGAAGGACTGGGCGATACGGTTCGACAGGTCGGCACTTTCCGGTGTCAGCCGGCGGGCTAGCTTGAAGGCCCGGATTGCGTCCATGTGCCGATTCAGACGCTGCAACACCACACCGAAAGCTTCGAGCATGGCAATGTCGTGCGGGCGAAGCCGAAGGGCGTGCGCATAATGGGTTGCTGCTTCTGAATGGTTGCCGATCTGGGCCAAGGTACTGGCCAGATTGATCAAAAATTGCGCGTCGTTCGGCCTTGCCCGCTGCGCCAGCGAAAACCGTTCAACGGCCTCGGGGAACCGGCCAAGTCGCGCAAGCGCCTCGCCCTCGATATTGACCAGATTGGGGTTACCGGGCATTTGCCGCAAAGCTTCCGCAACACTTTGCGTTGCTTCGGCATGACGTCCGAGGCCGATCAGAGCGGCGGCGCGGCCTCCCAGCGCAAAAGGCTGCTTGGAGTCAATGGCAAGGCTCTGGGTGTAAAGCCGTAAGGCTTCGCCATATTGCCCGCTGATCTGCTCGATCTCGGCAAGCGCATTCAGCGCCACCAGCGTATCTGGGGAGCGTTCCAGCGCTTCTGTCAGCGCGTTGCGCGCGCGGGGGAGATCGCCTGTGCCGGCCAGCGCCGAATTACTGATAGGCCCACGGCTGCTGTCCGATAACGGCATCACCTGCTCGATGAGCCGGCCCGGCAGCGTTTGGGACAATTCCGCGATGGAAAGCTTCTTCTCGTCGCTGAAGACCGAAAGAACAGCTCGAAAGGTATATAGGACCCGAGAGAAAGCACGCGCCGATGTGTTCGTCCACATCGAGCGTTTCTACAACCGACGCAGGCGGCATTCGAAACTGGGCTACGTCAGCCCCATTTAGTTCGAGCCCCGCGCTATGTTAGCTTAACTCGCTGTCCACAGAACCGGCAGCAGCCCAGCCTGCCTCCTTCTTGGAGTTCCTGTGGAAGAAGATATGCATTTGAGAACGACGGCGACCCGCGAAGGCGGACCATGGCTCGTCTATACCACTACGAGACATCCGCACTCGCGGCGCCCTTGGGTTGGCGGACTTGCCGACCGCATTCGAGGTATGATTTCAACATACGTACTTGCACAAATGACTGGCCGTTATTTCCTGATCAACTGGACCGGGCCTTATAGGTTGGATCGGCATATAGTGCCCCATGTTCATGACTGGACTATAGGCAATTTAGACAAGGTACTTTCAAAAGAGCGGCGCTTCATCCACTACGACAGCATTGACGATGCGTCTATTTTGGATACCTGCTTGGAGGAGGTGGCCAAGGTCGAGAATCGTCTGATTTACGTCAGTGCGAACCTGCTCCACAGAGGTATGGTTGGCCGAGGCCGAGAAGATGGCTTTGTCGAAGAAGAATTCCACCGCGCCTTTCGAGATCTGTTCCAATTGCGGGAATATGGTCCCACTGGATTTTTCCGTGATTTTGATGGGCTCTTGGGAGTTCAGCTGCGTACGGGAGAAGGTAATGGATGGTCCGACCCAAAAATGGGCAGGGCAGAAGACGCTGGACGTCTGATCGAAGCAGCCATAAGCAGCGCGCGCGAAATGGGCGTTCAACACAGAGGGTTATTCTTCACATCAGATTCACTTGATGCAAAAGATTTGGCGAGATTGCAGGGCGCACTTGTACTAGATGGCCCGATTGCCCACCTCGATCGAAGCACAGACGTTTCCTTGGAGGCATTTGACTTTACATTCAATGAGTTTTTAGCATTGTCCAACTGCGCAGCTGTTTTCAACAATTCAGGTGCTTTCGGTATAACTGCCGCGATGACGGGAGGGCGTCCGTTCCGACGCATCATTCTTTGAGTTATCTGCGTGACGCTTGAGCTAGGGTTCGGCCCCAATCAGACCCAGAAGGTAACTGCGGCAAAGAAGAAGAGTGATACTGGCCTGTGAAGCGTCCCGGGTTTCCCGGAGGCGGTTTAGTTTGAGTCAGGCGACCATATCGAGGTCGTGTGTGGCGGCATAGTAGTTGGCTTCGGCCTCGGCGGGTGGGATATGCCCGATGGGGCCGAACAGGCTGTGGTTGTTGAACCAGTCGACCCAGTGCAAGGTTGCCATCTCGACGGACGAAGCGTTCGGCCAGGATCGTCGCCGCCAGATGACCTCGGCTTTGTAGAGGCCGTTGATGGTCTCGGCGAGTGCGTTGTCATAGGAGTCGCCGACGCTGCCGACCGAAGGCACCAGATCGGCCTCGGCCAGGCGCTGGGTGTAGTTCATGGCAAGGTATTGCACGCCTCTGTCGCTGTGGTGGATCAATCCGTCCTCGGCGCTGGGCCGGCGAGCGTGGATCGCCTGCTCAAGCGCATCGAGCACGAAGCCGGCCGTGGCGCTGGTGCTGACCTTCCAGCCAACGATGCGCCGGGCGAAAGCGTCGATGACGAAGGCGACGTAGACGAACCCGGCCCAGGTGTGGACGTAGGTGAAGTCGACCACCCACAGCGCGTTGGGCCGCGAGACCTTGAACACGCGGTTGACCTTGTCGAGCGGACACGGCGCCTTGGGGTTGCTGACGGTCGTTATCGTCTTCTTCCCGCGCCTTATGCCCGCCAGCCCCATCGTCCGCATCAGGCGCTCGACGGTGCACTTGGCCACCTTGATCCCTTCCCGCCGCATCTGGTGCCAGATCTTGCGCGAGCCATAGAGGCCAAAGCTGGCCGCATGAACA
>CAIKKY010000013.1 GCA_903828145.1 uncultured Hyphomicrobiales bacterium
GCCGAGGCGGATGCCGCCGGGTGGGCCGCCGGGGCCGGTAATATCGGTCATTGCACTGGTCCTCAGGCGCTCTGGCGGTGTTCGCCGGGGGCGGGAATGGTCAGGCCCTCATCGGCATACTGGTTGAGCTTGTTGCGCAGCGTGCGGATGGAAATGCCGAGGATATTGGCGGCATGGGTGCGGTTACCGAGCACATGATCGAGCGTTTCAAGGATCAGGTCGCGTTCCACATCGGCCACGGTGCGCCCCACCATGACGCGCGTCGCGGTTTCGGCAGCGGCGGCGAGTCGTGTGGGCAGACTGGGCGCAGCATCGGCGAGGCTGGTGCCATCGGGCAGGGCAATGGCATCGAGCCCAACGGTTTCGCCGCCCGAGAGCAGCACGGCGCGGTGCAGCGTGTTTTCCAGCTCGCGCACATTGCCGCGCCATTCGGCCCTGAGCAGCGCTGCCCGGGCATCTTCGGCCAGCACACGGCGCCCGAGGCCATTGGCCTTGGCGTATTTTTCAACAAAGTGGAGCGCCAGCACGGCAATATCGGCGGGACGGTCGCGCAGCGGCGGCAGGCGCAGATTGACCACGTTGAGCCGGAACAGCAGGTCTTCGCGGAACGAGCCCTCGCGCACCGCCTCGGTGAGGTTGCGGTTTGAGGTGGCGATGATGCGGATATCCACCGGCACCGGCCGGGTGCCGCCCACGCGGTCGATCAGCCGTTCCTGAATGGCGCGCAGCAGCTTGGCCTGGAGGCGCACATCCATTTCGGAAATTTCATCGAGCAGCAGCGTGCCGCCTGAGGCTTCCTCAAACTTGCCGACGCGGCGGCCGATGGCGCCGGTGAAGGCCCCCTTTTCATGGCCGAACAGCTCGGATTCGAGGAGATGCTCGGGAATGGCCGCGCAGTTGATCGAGATGAACGCGCGCTGGGCCCGGCGCGATTTGGAATGCACATAGCGGGCCATGACTTCCTTGCCGGTGCCGCTTTCGCCGGTAATGAGCACCGAGGCCTCGGAGGGGGCGACCTGATCGGCCAGTCGCACCACGCGCTCCATCACCGGATCGCGGAACAGGAAGTCGGTCGCATCGCGCGCGACGGCGGCGATGATGGCGGCGATGATGGCGGCATCGGGTGGCAGCGGGATATATTCCTTGGCCCCGGCCCGGATGGCATTGACCGCGGCGGCGGCATTGGCCTCGGTGCCGCAGGCCACGACCGGCACGGCGAAGCGTTCGGCTTCGAGCCCGGCGATCAGCGCGGCGATATCCATCATCACATCAACGAGCAGCAGATCGGCCCCGCGTCCGGCGCGCAGCGCGGCGAGCGCGATTTCAATCGAGGGGGCATGGGCGACTTTGGCGCCCGCCTCCATGGCCAGTTTGGTGGCGGTGGTCAGCTGGCCTTCCAGTGCACCAACGATCAGGAGACGCATGGGTTGGTCCTTTCTTTAAACCGCCTTGATGATTTCGGTCATGGTGACGCCGAGGCGATCCTCGACCAGCACGATTTCGCCGCGCGCCACCGGGCGATCATTGACGTAGATTTCAACGGCCTCGCCCACCTGCCGGTCGAGTTCGAGCACGTTGCCGACCTGCAGCTTCAGCAGATCGGCGATGGGCAGGCGCGTGCGGCCGAGCACCACGGAGATGCGCACCGGCACATCGAAGACCGCTTCGAGATCGGCGGCGCCCTTTTCGCCCGGCGCGCCCTCGGGCATGTCCGGCGTTGTGGCTTCCATTTCCTCGAACGTGCCATCGGGCAGATCGGGCTCATCGGGATCGGCCATGGTCAGGCCTCCTTGGGTGTGGGTGCCGGGCTGTGCGCCGACAGAAATTCAGCAAGACGGGTGTCGAGTTCGGCATCGAGGCGGGCGCTGTCGCGGGTCACGCCGCCATCGGCCCATTCGATGCGGGCATCGCCAACGCCGAGGGCCGGATCGCCCAACACCACGAGGCGGCCGGTAAAGCTGGACGTGGCGATTGCGGCGCTGGCGACATCGCGCACATCATCGGCAAATTCGGGTGCGCAGCGGATTACGAGGTGCGGCGCGTTCACGAGGCTCGCCAGCGCGTCCTCCACCAGCCCGCCGATTTCGACGAGCGGAAACTGCGCGATCAGGCGGTGCGCCAGTTTACGGGCGATGGTGCTGGCAAGCTGCACGGCATCGGCGGTCATGGCCCCGCGTTCGGCATCGATCTGGCCCAGAAGCGTGCCGGCATGCGTTGCGATGGTGTGAGCTTCGCCCGCCAGCGTTTCGGCGGCGCGCACCAGCGCGCTCTGTTCGCCTTCGGCAAAGCCCGACGCGCGGCCCTCGGCCCGGGCGGCGGCAAGCTGCGCCTCGAATTCGGGCACGCTGAGCGTGATATTGACCTCATCGCGGCTGCCGAGATCGAGATCGAACGTGAAGCGGGCGGGTTCCGGCATCAGGAGATCATCTCCTCATCGGACTTGCCCTTGTTGATGACGATTTCGCCCTTGGCCGCGAGGTCCTTGGCGGTGGCGATCATGCGGGTCTGGGATTCGTCGACTTCCTTCAGCCGCACCGACCCCATGGCGTCCATGTCGTCGCGCAGGTTCTTGGCGGCGCGGGCCGAGAGATTGGACAGGAAGAATTCTTTCAGCGTATCGTTGGCGCCCTTCATGGCGAGCGCCAGATCCTTCTTGTCCATCTTGTTGAGCAGGGCCTGGATGGCGCCGGAATCGAGACGGCCCAGGTCTTCGAAGGTGAACATCAGCGCCTTGATACGCTCGGCGGCGTCGCGGTCGCGTTCTTCGAGGCTCGTGAGGAAGCGGGCTTCGGTCTGGCGGTCGAAGGAGTTGAAGATTTCGGCCATCTGCTCGTGGCTGTCGCGGCGCTGGGTGTGGCTCAGCGTGGACATGAACTCGGTGCGCAGCGTGGTCTCGATCTTGTCGAGCACTTCCTTCTGCACCGGTTCGAGGGTGAGCATGCGGTGCACGACTTCGAGCGCCAGCGCCTCGGGCAGGGTGGCCAGCACGCGGCTGGCATATTCGGTGTCAGTTTTCGACAGCACCACGGCGATGGTCTGCGGGTATTCATTCTTCAGATAATTGGCGAGCACGTCCTGCTGCACATTGCGCAGCTTTTCCCACACGGTGCGGCCTGCCGGGCCGCGGATTTCTTCCATGATGGCGTTCACCCGGTCCTGCGGCAGGAAGGAGAGCAGCAGGCGCTGCGTGGTCTGGCTGTTGCCGGTCAGCGCGCCGCCCGAGTTCATGTTGACCACGAACTCGGCCATCAGCCGTTCCATCATATCGGGCGTAATCGGGCCGAGGTTGACCATGGCGCGCGACAACTGCCGGATTTCAAGCTCATCGAGTTCTTCGAGGATCGGACGCCCGAATTCCGGGCCGAGCGCAAGAAGCAGCACGGCAGCTTTTTCGTCGCCATTGAGGGTGCGCTGATCGGCATCCTCGCCGATGACCAGCGCCGGCCCCGTGCCGACGCTCTCGGGGGGTGTCGCCGAGGTCTTTGGGGCAGAGGATTTTGCGGCGGCGGTTGCGGCGGGGGCCATGGCTTACATCGACCCCGAGAGCCAGTCGCGCACGACGAGAGCAGCCTGGTGCGGGTTCTGGGTGACCAGTTCGCCCACGGTCTTGACGGCGGCGCTGTGCTTGGAACTTTCCTGCACGGCATCGGTGATCCAGGGCGGTGCAGGCTGCACCACACCGGCCTCATCGACGGTGGGCACGGGCACCTGGGCCTGCGGGGGCAGGGCGAGCGGCTTGTCCTCCGGGGTCAGTACGCGGCGGAGCAGCGGCCGCAGCACGAAGAGCATCAGCGCCAGCGCGATGGCGAGGGTGACGACCATCTCGGCGATGTTCATCAGGTCTTCGCGGCTGAAATCGAAGAGCCCGGCTGCGGCCGTGCCGGGGCCGGTGGCCGGCTGATCGGCAAACTGCAGGTTGGTGACCTGCACCAGATCGCCGCGGTTTTCGTCAAAGCCGACAGCCGATTTGACGAGCGCGGTTAACTGATCAAGCTCGGCCTGATCGCGCGCAGCATAGACCAGCTTGCCATCCGCATCGGTCGAATACGTGCCATCGACGACGACAGCGATCGACAGCCGCTTGATGCCGCCTGAATCCGTGCGCCGGGTCTCGGTGGTTTTCGAGATTTCGTAATTGGTGGTTTCTTCCTGCGTGCTGCCCTGTTCGGTCGATGCGCCATTGGCGGCGTCGGTCGGGGTGCCGGGCAATTGCGTCGAGACGCTCACCTGAGCATTGTCGGCGGGGGCCTTTGATGAATTGGCGAGTTCCCGGGTCTGGGTCGAGCGCACGACCTGCCCGTTGGGATCGTAGCTTTCCGAAGTCCAGGTGGTGTTCTGCAGATCGAGCTGGGCCGACACCTGCACGCGGGCGCGGCCGACACCCACGACATTGGAGAGGAGTTCCTCCACCCGATTGCGAAACCGCGTTTCAACATTGAGGGTCCGCTCTTCGGTTTCAGCCGACAGGATGTCGTCGGGGCCGTTGCCCGAGCCCGAGGCGAGGAGGCGGCCCGTATCATCGACAATGGCGACGCGGGCCGGGGTCAGACCCTCGATGGCGGCGGCGGTCAGGTGCTGGATGGCGCGGATTTCACCGCCGGACAATTCGCCGCGCACCGACACGACGATTGAGGCCGTCGGCTCTTTCTGCTCGCGGCTGAACAGGGCGCGCTCGGGCAGCACCAGATGCACACGGGCCGATTTGATGCGGTTGAGCGACCCGATGGTCCGGGCCAGTTCGCCTTCCAGCGCGCGGACATTGTTGATGTTCTGCACAAAGCTGGTCGCCCCGAGGCTCGACTGGCTGTCGAAGATTTCGTAGCCGACCTGCCCATGGTTCGGCAGGCCCGAGGAGGCGAGGCTCATGCGCAACTGGGTGATCTGCTCGCGCGGCACGAGAATGGTGTCGCCGTCGCCGCGCAATTCATAGGGAATGTTCTGCTTTTGCAGTTCCTCGATGATGGCGGAAGAATCCTCCATGGCGAGGCCGCTGTAGAGCAGGGCGTAATTGGGCGTGCTGGTGCGGATGATGAGGAAGGCCAAAAAGCCGAGCGTCAGCAGGGCGACCACAGCCATCGCTGCGACCCGTGCCAGCCCGAGCCTGTTGAACAACTGCAAAAGCGCCTGCATCCGACCTCGCCAGAATCCGTGTAAACGCGTGAATCACATCAGCGTTTTAACGTAGGCAAAATTTACCGGCTGGATGGTTAACAGGGTGTTAACCGCAGGGGCTAAAGGGCGGACAGGTCGGCAAAAACCGCCCTTAACAGGGGAAAGACACGGCAAGGATGGGCGATTTGCAGGAACGGCGAAAAGCCCGCCTTCCTTTGAGGGAAGGCAGGCTCTCATGATCGATGCACGCTTTGGGCCTCAGCCCTCGCGGTAGTGCTGGATCCAGGTCGTGCGCAGACCGGCAAGGCCGTGCTTGTCGATGGCGGCCTGCCAGTTGAGGAACTCGTCAACGCTCAGCGTATAGCGCTGACAGGCCTCCTCGAGGCTTAACAGCCCCCCGCGAACGGCAGCGACAACTTCGGCCTTGCGGCGGATGACCCAACGGCGTGTATCCTTTGGGGGCAGGTCCGCGATGGTGAGTGGCGACCCGTCAGGGCCGATCACGTACTTCACGCGGGGACGCATTTGAACGGTCATTGTACTCACTTACTCAACTGACCACTGAAACGCAGACTAACCAGCCGCGCTTAAAAATCGCCTAAGATGCGGAAACAAATCGGCTTTGGTTGAAAAAGGCCCGGTCCGGGTCCAGAACGCCGGAGCCAGGACAGCAGGGAGTGGGGCATGGCCCAGGATTTTGATCGGCTCGAGCCCAAGCACATCGCGTTCATCAAACGCCAGCACCTGTTCTTCACCGCGAGTGCGGCGGCGAGCGGGCATATCAATATTTCACCGCGCTCGACGGCGCTGTTTCGCGTCCTTGACCCTGAGACCGTGTGCTACCTCGATCTGACCGGCAGCGGCAACGAAACCGCAGCGCATCTTCTGGCCGACGGGCGGATGACGATCCTGTTCACAGCGCTCAGCGGCCCGCCGCTTATTCTCAGGCTCTATGGTCGTGGTGTGGTGCTGGGACGGGGTGAGCCGGGCTATGAGGCGCTCCGCGCCGACGCCTTCGCCGGGCCGGAGCCCCAGGGTGCCCGCCAGATCGTGCAGCTTCAGCTCAGCCATGTCAAAAGCTCGTGCGGCTATGGCGTGCCGCTGATGCAGTATGAGGGCGAGCGCGATACGCTCGAGCGCTGGACCGACAGCAAAGGCGAGGACGGTATCCGCACCTATTGGGAAAAGAAGAACCTCGAGAGCATGGACGGGTTCGATACCGGCATGCGGGCGCGGTTGAGCAAAACCCCTAAACCTTAGGCGCCGGCGCCTGTTCTTCGCGGATGCTGCGGACGTTGTTGAGCAGCACGCGGGCGTTGTTCGACCCGATGAGCAGCACGGGCTCGGACCCGGTCATATCCACGCCCGAGACATCGCCGGTGAGCGTGGTACTGACCGGCACCGTGGTGCCATCGCTGTTCCGCGCCGTGATCGCGATGGTGTAATTGCCATCGGGCCGCAGCGAGTCATCGGACGCGATGCCGTTCCAATTGAACAGGTTGTCGCCCTTTTTCACGCTGCCCGATTTCGTCGCAACGACACTGCCCCGGTCATCCTTGATCGCGACTTCAATCTTGGCATCCTGATCGACGCTGAAATACCAGGTGGCATTGCCCTTGGTCAGCTGTGCCTTGTCGCCCGCCGCGGTGATGGTTTTGCCGACATAACTCGCGACCTGCGCATTGGCCGCCGTCTGCGAGGCGTTGACCATGGTCTTGAGGTAATCATTGGATTTGAGCTGCTGCTCGATACCAGCATATTGCACCAGCTGCTGGGTAAACTGGTTGGTGTCGGTCGGGTTCATCGGATTCTGGTTCTTCAACTGGGTCATCATGATGTTGAGGAACGTCTCGAAATTATCGGCCAGGGCCTTGCGGCCGGTGAGCGAGGTGCTGGCGCTGGAACTCGATGGGATTGCCGAAATGGCCATGAGAGGCTCCTAGACCACAAGATTGATGCCGCCGAGGCGGATCGAGCCGCGGCGTTGCAGGACGGGAATCGCGGCACTGTCGTCTTCCGTGGCGGGACCTTCGGCCCGGGCGTCGCGGCGCCCACCGCCCGAGTTCTGGCCCTGTTGGCCAAAGCCCGATGTGTCCCCAGCGAAGGGGTTCTGACGGAGCTGGAACTCCATGCTGGTCCGCCCGGCATCGACACCAGCCTGTTGCAGTGCCTGCTGCAACCCGCGCTGGTCGCGCTGCATCAGATCCAGCGTTTCAGGCCGTTCGACAATGAGATGCGCGTGAGTCCAGCCATCCTTGCCCACATGCAGGCTGACCTCGACGCGACCGAGATCGGGCGGATCGAGCCGCATTTCAAAGCGACTGTTGCCGAACTTGACCTGGTGGGCCATCTCGAAGGCGACCTGGACCTGAACCGGGGGCGCCTGCACCTGTTGGTAGGCCTGCAGTTCGGTTCGCCGCTCAAGGGTCTGCGGGCCTGCCAATGCGGCGCCGGGCTGCAGCGGAAGGCCCGCCGATGCCGTGTCGGTGGGCTCAGCCCGGGTCGGGGGCAGGGCCACCAGATCATCGGCGGGCCTGACCACGCGCTGTTCGGGGTTGTCGAGCTGGATAAGGGTTTCGGCGTCCGCAGGCGCGGCTGTCCCAGAGGTGGCCTCGACCCTGCCGCGCGCGAGCGTTGCCTCAAACCGGGCCGGAGGCGCAGTGTCCGGGACCGTCTGGGCCATGTGGATCGGCAGGTGGGTGAACGCTGGCCGCGTGGCTATGGCCACGGGGCTTTCGAGCGTGCGGATCATCCGCTCGAGCGGCACAGGCAGATCGCCCTCCGGGGTGACGGGCAGCTCGAAGGCAGCGAGTGCAGGGGATGCCGTAGCCGGGTCCGCGAGCGCTGTCCCCAGGGCCCTCAGCTTCTGGCCCAGGTCAGGCACTTCGCCACCAAGCCGCTCGCCGAGCGCCACCAGCGCCTGCCCGAGCTGCTGTGCCTTGGCCAGCCCGGCTGCGCTCAGTGGCGGGTTGGCCGGGGCGGCGTTTTCGGCTGGCGCGACGGGCGGAGCGGAAACGGGAACGGCGGGGGCAGGCAGGGTGAGCAGGGCAAGCTCGGCGGCGGTGACAGTTCGATCAAGGGCATCATCCTGGTCATCCTTTTCGGGTTCAGGCTCCGCCGCATCAGCGCTCGGGGTTGGTTTTGGCGTTTTGGCGGCCGGTTTGGCGCCCGACAGGGCCGCCTTCAGCGCGGCGAGGAGATCGGCGAGTGCCGGGTCCGGCGTTTGGGGAGGCGCGGTCGGGTCCGTCCTATCGGCGGCCGCAACGGGCACCGGCTTTTCAGGGTCGGGCAGGGCCGCGAGCCAGGCGGTGAGCGCCTCGATGCTCTGGGGCAGGCCGTCCGGAGCCTCGGTGGTCGCGGTCGGTTGCAGGGACGCAGCGCGTGCGGCAGGAAGCGACGCGGCGGCGGAATCGAGAGACGGTTCATCCGTCTGCGGACCTTGAGGCGATACCGCCGCCGCGCCTGAAAGGAGATCGAGAAGCTGGGCGAAGCTATCGGTTCCGCCTGCTTCTGCTGTCTCCTGAACTGCCGGTGCGACGGGTGTCGCCACAACCGGGTTGAACCCTGACAAACGCGTGTCTGACACTTGATCCTCGTGGGAACGAACTTTCCCCTTTTCTGATGCAAGGGGCGTGCCGCACCAAGAGGCAAGCCAATTCAATAGGTTACGGGCATGGATTGGCGCGTTGCGGCAAAAGGGGCCGGGCGATGCGGCAGGTTTTGCCGGGCTGGCGGTGCTTTACCGGCGCGGGGAACGGGACTATAGGGAGCCATCCGCTGGCCCTTGACCCCAACCGGATGAGAGAGATGCTGAATTCACTGGACCTGCCCAAGGCCCCCAAAGACACGCGCGTGGTTGTGGCCATGTCCGGGGGCGTCGATAGCTCGGTTGTCGCCGGCCTTCTCGCCCGCGAGGGCTATGGTGTGGTGGGCGTCACCCTGCAGCTTTATGATCATGGGGCCGCCACGCACAGGAAAGGCGCCTGCTGCGCCGGGCAGGATATTGGCGATGCGCGCCGGGCTGCGCAGGTGCTCAACATCCCCCATTATGTGCTCGATTATGAGGACCGGTTCCGCAAAGCGGTGATCGAACCCTTCGCCAATGCCTATCAGCAGGGCGAAACGCCGGTGCCCTGCATTGCCTGCAACCAGAGCGTCAAGTTCGTTGATCTGATGGAGGTCGCCAAAGACCTCGGGGCCGATGTGCTTGCGACGGGCCATTATGTCCAGACGCGGCTCAAGGACGGCCGGCGGCGGCTGTTCCGCCCGGTGGACCAAAACCGCGACCAGAGCTACTTCCTGTTTGCAACAACGCGCGACCAGCTCGATTTCCTGCGCTTTCCGCTCGGCGGCATGACCAAGCCGGAAGTCCGGGCGCTGGCGCGCGATCTGGGGCTCGATATTGCCGAAAAGCCTGACAGTCAGGACATCTGCTTTGTGCCACAGGGCAAATATGCCGATGTGATCCGTAAAATTCATCCCGAGGCGGTGGCGGGCGGCGAGATCGTGCACCTCGATGGGCGCGTGCTTGGCCGCCATGAGGGCATCGTCAATTACACGGTGGGGCAGCGCAAGGGTCTTGGCGTTGCAGCCAGCGAGCCGCTCTATGTGGTCAAGCTCGACCATAAGGCTGGACGCGTGATCGTTGGTCCGCGCGAGGCGCTGATGACCAAGCGGGTTCGCCTCCGCGACGTGAACTGGCTGGGTGATGCGCCGATCGACACGCTGGTCGGCGGCAATGGTCTGCCGCTCGATGTGAAGGTACGCTCCACCCGGCCGCCGCAGGCCGGGGCGCTCGGCTTCGAAGATGGTGTGGCCGTCGTGACGCTCTTTACCGGCGAATATGGCCTGTCAGCCGGACAGGCCTGTGTGTTCTATGCCGATGACGGCGACGAGGCCGAAGTGCTCGGCGGCGGGTTCATTGCCGAAGCGGTGCCGATGGCGCTGAGCGCCTGACGCTATTTGGAGGGCAAGGCGTCCTTGTACTGGGTCGCCGCGCCCTCTTTGAGCGTCTGATAATTGCTGAGGCCCCCGTTGAGCATGCCCAGGGCATAGATCAGCGTGAGGATGCCCAGAACGATGATCAGCACGCGACCAGTGTTGAGGCGGGGCTTTTTCGGCTCTGTTTCCATACTATCGGCTTAGCGCCGGTTCAGCGCCAAGGCAAGGGCGCGGTATTGTTCGGTTTTTGTTGACGATCCGTCTGGATTGGGTGGGCTGCGCAGCGAGCCACAAAGCCCTATCTGAGGGGCAACAGAACACTGGAGATCCCCTGATGACGCTCGACCTCAAAGGCATTCACCACCTGACGGCTGTAACCGCGCAGGCCAAGGAGAATGTCGACTTCTATACCCGCGTCATGGGCATGCGGCTCATCAAAAAGACCGTCAATCAGGATGATGTGAGCGCCTATCATCTGTTTTACGGCGATGGGCTGGCGAGCCCCGGTTCGGACCTGACGTTTTTTGATTGGCCGGCCGCCCGCGAAAAGCGCGGCGTACATGCCATTTCGCGCACCGGTCTGCGGGTGAAAAGTGAAGCTGACCTTTTGTGGTGGAAGGCGCGGCTTGAGGGCGAAAACCTGCCTGTCAGCAGCATTGGCCTGCGTGCCGGGCACCTGTCTCTCGATTTCGAAGATCCGGAAGGGCAGCGTTTCCGCCTGGTGGTCGATCCGGCTCCCGAAGCCGGTCGCCCCTGGGACCGGAGCCCGGTTCCGGCACAATACCAGATCCTGGGTCTCGGCCCCATCACCATGAGCGTGCCTGAAATGGGCCATACCGAGGCCGTGCTGACCCGCGTGATGAACATGCGCAAGGCACGCGTGCACGAGGCCGAAGACGGCCGCGGGCTGACCACCGTGTTCGAAATGGGGGAGGGCGGCGCAGCGGCCGAACTTCACGTGGAAGAACTGCCGGGCCTGCCGCAGGCGCGCCAAGGCGCCGGCGGGGTGCACCATGTGGCCTTCCGCACGCCGAACATGGATGAATTCACCCAGTGGGTGGAGCGCGCGCAGAGCTTTGGCCTGCGCACCTCGGGCGAAGTCGAGCGGTTCTATTTCACCTCGCTCTATTTCCGCGAGCCGAACGGCATCCTGTTCGAAATCGCCACCGATGGTCCGGGCTTTACCGCCGACGAACCGCTGGCCACGCTGGGGGAAAGCCTGTCATTGCCCCCGTTTCTCGCCCATCGCCGCGCCGAGATCGAAGCGGGGCTGAAGCCGCTCTGAGGACAAGAAAACGGGGCCGAAAGGCCCCGTTTTTTGTTCGCGTGCGTTGCGAGTGGTCCGCCCTCCGGCCATAGGCCTACGGGCCTGACTTGCTAAAAACGCTCCACCGGAGCGTTTTTGCGGCGAAGCCGCACGCTGCCCTGCGAGCATAGCTCTCCGGGCCTGATCCCCTAAAATCGGTCCACCGGACCGATTTTGCCGCGTAGCGGCCGGGGATCAGTCCTTCGCGCGTTCGACGTAGCTGCCGTCCGTGGTCATCACCACCACGCGGGTGCCGTTGCCGATATGGGGCGGGACCATGGTCTTGACGCCGTTCGACAGGATGGCGGGCTTGAACGACGAGGTGGCGGTCTGACCTTTCACAGCCGGTTCGGTCTCGACGATTTCGAGAGTCACGCGCTGCGGCAGTTCAATGGCAATCGCCACTTCGTTGAAGGTCTGCAGATAGACCTGCATGCCATCCGACAGATAGGCCTTCTGGTCGCCAACGATTTCGGGGGTGACGGTGATCTGCTCGTAGGTCTGCGGCTCCATGAAATGGAAGCCTTCGCTGTCTTCGTACAGGTACTGGTAGGCGCGCTCGTCAACGTCGGCCTTTTCCACCATTTCCGTGGTGCGCCAGCGCTCGGCAATCTTCACGCCATCCGAGATGCGGCGCATATCGACGTTGGTGACCGAGTTGCCCTTGCCCGGGTGCACGTTTTCAGCAACGAGGATCACATAGAGCTTGCTCTCGTGCTCGACGACATTGCCCTTGCGCAGCGAGGAGGCGATGACCTTGACCATTATTTCTTCCTTGTTCGAACGCCCCGGGCGGCCTAGAGGACGGGTATCCCGACCCGACCGGGCCCGGTGCCGGATATTTGGTGCCGCCCGATAGCCTAATTTACACGAATCCGCCAGTCCTGACCGCACGAGCCCGCCAATTGTCCTTTGCTGATGCTGAAACGCCGTGGTGGCAACCCGAGCGTCACGCTGACAGACGGCCCGCGCTGCTGACCCGGGCGCGGATCGAGCGTGCGGCCCGCCAGTATCTTGAGAACGAGGGCTTCCTGCTCGTCGATGTGCCGGGGTTGCAGGTGTCGCCAGGCAATGAGACGCACCTGCATGCCTTCGCCACCGAGGCTATTGGCAATGATGGCGTGGGTCACCGGATGTATCTGCACACCTCGCCCGAGTTCACGCTGAAGAAGCTCCTGGCGGCGGGCGAAAGCCGGATCGCGAGCCTGCAGCATGTGTGGCGCAACCGCGAGCGAAGTGCGCTGCACCACCCCGAATTCACCATGCTGGAATGGTATCGCAAGGCCGAGCCCTATGAGGCGGTGATTGCCGATGTCATCGCGCTGTTGCGCCTTGCGGCAAAGACCGCCGGGACCCCGATGCTCCGGTATCGGGGTCGCGCGGCTGAGGTGGCGCTGGAGCCCGAGCGGGTGAGTGTCGTGGACGCGTTCCGCAAGCATGCCGGGATCGACCTGTTCGCCACCATGGATGAGCGCGGTGAAACGGATGCTGGGGCGCTGGCCGATGCGATGCGGCGGGTGGGCCTGAAAGTGCCAGCCACGTTCACCTGGAGCCTCCTCTTTTCGCTGATCCTTACCGAGCGGGTTGAGCCGCACCTCGGCATCGGGCGGATAACCGTGCTCGATCAGTATCCGGCAGCGGAAGCCGCGCTTGCCCGGCGCGTTGCCGGTGACCCCCGCGTTGCCGAACGGTTCGAGGTCTATGCCGCCGGTGTCGAGCTGGCGAATGGCTTCGGCGAATTGACCGACCCGGTGGAGCAGCGGCTGCGCTTTACCGCGGAGATGGATGAAAAAGCGCGGCTTTATGGTGAGCGCTATCCGATTGATGAGGCGCTGCTTGCCGCGCTGCCGCTGATTGGCGAGGCGAGCGGGGTGGCGCTCGGGTTTGATCGTGTGGTGATGCTGGCCGTGGGGGCGCCGCGCCTCACTGATGTGCTATGGGCGCCGGTGGCAGAGGTGGACCAATGACCCTCGACCGGACCCTGCGGACCGTCGACGCGCTGGTTGAGGCCGGGTTTGTGCCTGCGGCTGAGGCCGAGCCCATTGGCCTTGTGGCGGCGCGCTATGCGGTGGGGGTCACGCCGGCCATGGCGGCGCTGATCGACCGGGCCGATCCGACCGATCCGATTGCGCGGCAGTTCATTCCTGATGCGCGCGAACTCGAAACCCGCCCGGAGGAGCGTGACGACCCGATTGGCGACCACGCGCATTCGCCGGTTGCGGGGATTGTGCACCGCTATCCGGACCGCGTGCTTTTAAAGGCCGTGCATGTGTGCCCGGTCTATTGCCGGTTCTGCTTCCGGCGCGAAATGGTCGGGCCCGATGGCGACGGCACCCTGTCGGCTGAGGCGTTGGACGCGGCGTTTGCCTATATCGGGGCCCATGCGGAAATCCGCGAAGTGATTTTTACCGGCGGCGACCCGCTGGTGCTGTCGGCGCGGCGGCTTGCGGACCTTGTGGGCCAACTCAGCGCCATGGCGCATGTGCGCATGGTGCGCTTTCATACCCGCGTGCCGGTCGCCGATCCTGACCGGATCGACGCGGCGCTGCTCGCGGCCCTCAGCGCGAGCGGCAAGACCACCTATCTTGCGGTGCATGCCAACCATCCGCGTGAATTGACCGACGCTGCGGTGGCGGGGCTGGCACGGCTGCGCGGCGCGGGCATCGTGCTTTTGGGCCAATCGGTGCTGTTGAAGGGCGTCAATGATGATGTCGACACGCTCGCTGCGCTGATGCGCGGCTTTGTCGAGGCCGGCGTAATGCCCTATTACCTGCATCACCCGGACCTTGCGCCCGGTACGGCGCATTTCCGGCTGTCGATTGCCGAGGGGCAAAGACTGGTTGCGGCGTTGCGCGGGCAGATTTCGGGCCTCTGCCAGCCGCGCTATGTGCTGGATATTCCCGGTGGCTTCGGCAAGGCGCAGATCGGCCTGCCGGAGATTGAGGCGCTGGACGACGGCCATCGGGTGACGGATTTCAGGGGCGGACAGCATGTCTATCCGCCGCTTCAGGGAGATGAGTGAGATGGTGAAGGTCGCGTTTTTGGGCTTGGGCGTTATGGGGTTCCCCATGGCGCGGCATCTGGCTGCACAGGGGCACGATGTCACCGTTTATAACCGGACGGCGGCAAAGGCCGAGGCCTGGGTGGCCGCCCATGGCGGACGCCGGGCCGCAACGCCGGCCGAAGCGGCGCACGGGCAGGATCTGGTCATGGCCTGCGTGGGCAATGATGATGATCTGCGGGCCGTGACCCTCGGGCCGGATGGCGCCTTCAGCGCCATGGCCCCGGGTGCCGTGTTTGTCGATCACACCACGGCCTCAGCCGAGGTAGCGCGCGACCTCTATCAGGCAGCGCAGCAGCTGGGCTTCGGCTTTGTCGATGCGCCGGTTTCGGGCGGGCAGGCCGGCGCGGAAAACGGTCAGTTGACGGTCATGGCTGGCGGCGATGCGGCTGCCTTCGCCAAGGCGGAACCCGTCATCATGGCCTATGCGAAAATGGCGCGGCTCCTCGGGCCCGCCGGGGCCGGGCAGGTGGCCAAGATGATGAACCAGATCTGCATTGCCGGTGTCGTGCAGGGGCTCGCTGAGGCCATTCACTTTGGCCAACAGGCCGGCATGGATATCAATGCGGTGATCGAGGTGATCTCGAAAGGCGCGGCGCAGAGCTGGCAGATGGAAAACCGGCACAAGACCATGACCGAGGGCAAGTTCGAGTTCGGCTTTGCCGTGGACTGGATGCGCAAGGACCTTGGCATTGTGCTCGATGCAGCGCGCGAAAACGGCGCCCGGCTGCCGCTGACGGCGCTGGTCGACCAGTTTTACGCCGATGTGCAGGCCATGGGCGGTAACCGCTGGGATACGTCGAGCCTGATCGCGCGGCTGGCGCAGAAGGGCTGACCAGCCCCTCTTCAGCGAAAGGACTAGAGTCCGGGCACGCGCGGCCGCCATTTGGCGATCATGGCTTCGGCCTCGCCTTCGGCGCCCTGCATATTGGCGCTGCGATAGACATCAACCGTTTGGCCCCTGGCGGCGAGGTCGGCCACAGCGTCGGCAAGCAGCGCATTGATGAGAAACACCCCGATAATGGTCGAGGTCGGGCCCATGGCAATATCGCGGCCGGGAATGGGCAGGCTGGCGTCGCCATAGACCCCGCCATTGTCGATGACGATATCGGTGACCTCGAACAGCCGCTTGCCGCTCATGTGCCGCGGCGTAGTCTCGCGGGCATGGGCCAAAGAGGTGAGGGCGATGGTGGTTGCGCCTTTTGCCTTGGCCGCAAGCGCCAGTTCGATGGGATAGGCATTGCGGCCTGAGTTTGAGACGACGATCACCACATCGCCCGGCGCTACCGGATAGCGCGCCAGCACCTGTTCGGCCCGGCCCGACTCACGCTCGAGCAGCGTTGAGCGCTCAGCGCCGAGGTGCAGCATGAGATCGGGGTCGAGAATCGCCTGCGCGGCGGCAATACCGCCCGCGCGGTAGAACACTTCCTCGGCGATCAGGTGCGAATGACCGCTGCCGGCGACATAGATCATGCGGTCTGCCGCGAGCGCCGCCGCTATCGTATCGCGGGCCTGGTCCAGCTCGGTGCTGTTCTGATCGAGCAGGCGGTCAAGAATGTCGACGATGGTCGTGCGGTAGCGGGTACGGAGCGACCCCATAGCTGGCCCCTTTGGCGTGAACACTGTGGAGAGGGTGATAGCAGACCCGAGGCCGGTGCGGAACGGCGCAAATCAGCCCGCGTTTCGGGCTCATTTCATCTCTAAATTAGTACAATTGATGATTGATTGGAGTCGAAAGGATTCGGTCACCGATACTGGTCCGAATAGGTGAGATTTCTTTGTGAACATTGGATAAACGGCCGCATCCGATGATGCTCTCCCGCATGGTTCTCGCTTAATGAGACGATCCAGTCGGGATGGCCGAATTGACATTGCCCCGTTTGCCTTTCAAAGATTTTCGCGTGCACTTTGGCGTTCGGTCGGTCAGGTCGGCCTCACTCAAACCGAAGAGCAGGGTCGGCGGTTCGGCGTTGTCGTTGCGCCCGGGGCCGGAAAGGCCGGGCGGCTGGTGTCCGCGCTTATGGGAGGTGCTTCTGGTTCGGAATTTCGGTGGCGGCTATGTGTTGCGCCAGGCCCTGTGGAGCGACCACAAGGGCCTGAAAGAGGTGTGCCTCAAGACCGGGGATTCCGGTGCAGATGCGACTGCGCGCGAGGATGACCCCGACCTTTTGGGCCTCATCTATGCCGTGCCCTATCAGGTCTTCGCCCATGAATTCGCGTTCGTTATCGAGGGGCCGAATGGCGTCTGCGGTTATGTGCTCGGCACGCCCGATAGCGCCGGGTTTTACGACCGGGTGAAGACCGAGTGGTTTCCGCCCCTTGCGGCGCGCCTGGTTGATCCGGGGGCCGATAGCACGCACTGGACCGGCAGCGATTGGGCGCGGTACCACATCCACCACGCCCAGTTTACGCTGCCGCCATCGCTTCAGGCCTATCCGGCTCATGGCCATATTGATCTGCTGCCCGAAGCGCAGGGGCAGGGCTTTGGGCGGATGGCGCTGACCGAACTCATGGTGGCGCTGAAAGCGGCGGGTGCGCCGGGCATGCATCTGGGGGTCAGCCCGACAAATACCCGCGCCATCGGGTTCTACGAGAAGCTCGGGTTCACGCGGCTCGTTGACGAGACCCTGCCTGCCGATACGCTGTATATGGTCAAGACGCTCTAGGGCCGGTCGGGCGCCAGGCGGAAATCATTGCCTTCGGGCAGAAGCTGGCCGCCATCGACAATGATCGTGGTGCCGGTGATGTAATCGGCCTCGGTGGACGCGAGGAACACGAAGGCGTTGGCCACATCGCGCACGCTGCCCAATCGGCCGAGCGGAATCGCCTCTTCCATCGAGCGGATGAAATCGGGCGAGCGGTGCAGCTGGATCGCTTCGGTGAGGATATTGCCGGGCTCCACCCCATTGACCGTTATGCCATAGCCGGAAAATTCGAGCGCGGCAGCGCGGATCAGGCCGTTGATCCCGGCCTTGGTCGCGGAATAATGGCCGTGACCGGGGCTCGTGACATGCGGGCCGGTGATCGATGAGGTGAAGAGAATTTTGCCGCCGCCCTGCTGCCGCATGGGGTCAAGCGCGGCGCGAGCGGCGAGGAAACAGCCCTTGAGATTGACCGACATCACCCGATCCCAATCTTCGGGCGTGGTGTTTTCGAGCAATTGCCAGGGGTAGATGCCAGCGTTCTGCACAATGATATCGAGGCGCCCATAGCGGCTGAGCGCGAGGGCCACGGCCGCATCGACATCAGCTTTTTGCGAAACATCGACGCATATGAAGGGCGCGCCGAGCGCGGCGGCGGTCGCCGCGCCGGTTTCGGCTTCGCTATCGGCGAGGACGATCAGCGCGCCTTCTTCCTTGAAACGTTCGGCGATGCCCCGGCCAATGCCGCGCGCCGAGCCGATGATGAGGGCAACTTTATCACTGAGCCGTACTGTCATTTCAGCCTCTGGCGAATAGCGAGTTTCAGGGTGTCGAGCAGCACGGCAACGAGCACGAGCAGGCCGTGGATGACCTGGGTCGAGGTGGCGGGCAGGCCCATCAGGTTGATGGCGGTATTGATCGAGGCGAGCAGCAGCACACCGGCATAAACGCCCGGCAGTTGTCCGACGCCGCCCTTAAGGCTGACCCCGCCAATCACCACTGCAGCGAACGCGTTGAACAGCATGCCGGTGCCGAGATTGGCGGTAGCCCCCGAGGTGCGGATGGCGAGAAGCCACCCGGCGAGCCCGGCGACCGATCCGGCGATGATGAAGGAGAGCATGAGGATGCGGTTGACCTTGATCCCGGCGCGGAAGGTGGCGTTTTCATTGCCGCCGATCATGATGAGGTGGCGGCCAAAGGGCGTGCGGGCGAGCACGAAGGAAAACACTGCAAAACAGAGAATCGCGAGCCAGGCGGTGAGCGGCAGGCCCATGAGACGCTGCACGCCGAACCAGCGGATGGCGGGGGCGAGGTCCTGGGCCGAGCGTCCGCCCGAGACCGCGAGCACCAGTCCGCGCACCCAGATGTAGGACGCGAGCGTGACGATGAACGCGTTCATCTTGGCTTTGACGATCAGGAAGCCGTTGAGCGCACCGATCAGGCCGCCAACGAACAGCGCAGCGGCGAGCGAGGCGGGGACCGCCAGCCACTCGGGGGTCAACTGGATATTGAGGCCGATACCAGCCGAGCAGAACAGCACGCCCACTGTCATGGCCGACAGCGCGGCGACGGATTCGACCGAGAGGTCCATGTGCCCGGCGATGATGACGAGCGCGAGACCGATCGACATGACGCCGAGGACCGACGAGGCCTCGATGATATTGGCGAAAATCCCGAGCTGGAAATAATTGGGCACGCCAGCCGAAAACAGCACAAGAACCGCGAGCAGGATGAACCACACGAGGTTATCGAGGACGAATTCAAGGCTCTTGCGGCTGCGGGGCGTCATGGCGGTGCTCCAGAAGGGGCGTTGAGGGGCGCCGGCCCGGGTCAGGACCGGGAGCGCCGGGGTTGGGATGCCTCCCCCGGCGATGGGCCGGGAGAGACAGGTCGGGAGGATCGCCCCCGGCCTTGGGGCCGGGAGCAGGGAGATTATTCAACCGACTTTACGGTATCCGTCGGGGCCTTGAGATTGCCCCAGAACGCCGGATTATCGACATTGTCCTTGTCGATGGCCGCGCCCGGGATCTTGATGTTCGGGCCCCAGGCTTCGGTCGTGACCGTCGCCTTGAGACCGAGCACGTCGTAGTCGCCCGGTGCGATTTCGGCCTTGGCCACGATCTTGTCCATGAACATGGCAACGGCGGCCGCCTGGGCGTAGAGCGGCTGCTCCACTTCCACCTGCAACCAGCCCTTGCGGATCAGGTCGAGACCAACCGGCGCACCGTTCGAGCTCATCATGAAGACATCGCCGGGCTTCTTGCCAGCGGCTTCGAGCGAGGCGACGGCAGCGACCGACAGATGCGCGGCGTGGCTGAAGACGAGATCGATATCGGGGTTCGACACGATCTGGTCAGCCACGATGGTGCCGGCATTGCTGGCTTCCCACTGCATGGCCGGAACCGAGATGATCTTCACATCCGGGAAGGCGGCCATTTTCTCTTCGAAACCCTTCTGGATATCGAGCGTGTAGGGGTCGCCCGGATCGCCGAGAACCTGGAGAATCTTGCCCTTCACGGCGCCGTATTTGCCGGTGAGGAGCTTCTGGGCCTGTTCGGCGGCGACATAGCCGATTTCAACCGTACCGGCCACCGACGTGAAGGCAGACGGGGTGCTGGTGATCTGGCGGTCGAACTCAACCACCGGGATTCCGGCGGCCATGGCGGCTTCGATCGACGGCTTCAGCGCGTTGAAATCCACGGCAGCGAGAATGATCGCGGCGGGCTTCAGCGCAATGACGTCGTTCATCTGCGACTGCTGGGTTTCAGTCTTGTTGTCGGCATTGAGGGTCTGCACCTCATAGCCAACCTGCTTCAGAAACATTTCGAGCGCCGAGACCGAGCCGGTCTGGAATTCGTCGAGCAGGGTCGGCACGAGGTAATAGACTTTGCCCTTTGTCTGGGCGAAGGCGGGCGTCAGCATGGCAAGCGCCATGGCGAGAACGCCGAAGACGAAGGCGGTGATACGCTTCATTGGTTTCGCTCCTTGAACCGGATTAGTCCCGTCCCTCAGCCTGCCGCTCCGGTGCTGGCAAGGCTTTCCCCGGTGATCATTCTGACCACCGCATCGGGGCTGGTTTTCGTCGTCTCCACATCGCCAGCAACAACGCCCTGGCGGATCACCACAATCCTGTCAGCCACCTGGAAGGCCTGCTGCATGATGTGGGTGATGATCACCACGCCGATGCCCCTGTTGGCGACGGCGCGGATCATTTCGAGGCCGCGGCGGGTCTGTTCGACCCCGAGCGCGGCAAAAGGTTCATCGAGCAGCACGAGCTTGCCGCCCCAATGCACGAAGCGGTTGAGTTCAATCGCCTGGCGCTGGCCGCCCGAGAGATGCTCAACATTGGTGCGCAGCGAGGGAATGCGCGTGCCGGCATTGGCCATGGCCTGTTCCACCTCGCGCTCCATGGCTTTTTCATCGAGCACGGGAATGCCCATGATCCGCTTCGTCAGCTCGCGGCCCATGAAGAAATTGGCGACCACATCGACATTGGTGCACAGCGACAGGTCCTGGTAGACCGTCTCGATCCCGGCGGCCTTGGCCTCGGACGGGGAGCGCGCAAGGAATTTGCGTCCCTCGAACAGCATCGTGCCGCGCGAGGGATCAAGCCCGCCCGAAATGATTTTGACGAGCGTCGATTTGCCCGCGCCATTGTCGCCCAACAGGGCCACGACCTCGCCCTTGCCGATGGTGAAGGTGATGCCTTTCAGCGCTTCGATGGCACCGTAATTTTTAGCGATGTCATCGAGGACGAGCAGGGGTTCAAATCGGGTCATGCCGCCAATCCTTTGAGGAGGTCACGGGCACCGGGCGCGGGCCCGGCACGCATCTGGTCGAAACGGGGCGAGAGTATGCCGCCCACGGCGAGCGCGGCAGCGCCCTTGAGCACTGTGTTCTTGCCGCCATCGGAGACGAGGAGCCGTGGCGCCTTGCGGTCGCGCCGCGCGGACACCGAGTTGCCAAGGCCTGCGGCCAGCGCGCCGAGCCCGGCCAGCAGATCCGCTGGGGCGACGCCGCCTAGAATAATGGTCTCGGGATCGTAGAGATTTTCAATGGTGGTCACCGCCGCGCGGAACACCGGCTTCACGCTCTCCAGCCACTCGTCGAGCGCCATGGCAGGGGGGCGGCGCGAGAAAGCTTCAAGCGAGACATAGCGTTCGAGACACCCGGCATTGCCGCAGGGGCAGGGTTCGCCGCCGGGGACGAGCGGCAGGTGCCCGATTTCACCGGCATTGCCCCAGGTGCCGCGCAGCACGGTGCCATCAGCGACCATGGCCCCGCCGAGACCGACGCCGAAATAGAGATAGTAGAACTGGCCGAAGTCGCCACCCTGGCCGTAGAGCCTTTCGCCATGAGCAGCGGCGGCCATATCGACCTCGATGAACGCGGGGAGGCCAGTGGCTTCGGCCAGCCGTCCAGCAAGGGGCACATCAGCCCAGCCGGATATGGTGGTGGGCCCGACAAAGCTCATCGAGTCGACATTGAACGGACCCGGCAGCGCCAGCCCGGCCCCCAGCATCCGGCCCTCGGGTCGGATTAGCCGGAGTTCGGTCGCGCAATCGGCGATCATGCGGAAGCCGGCATCGGGGGCGAGGTTCGTGGCCGAGCGCGAGGTGGTTGCTATGACATCGCCCGCGAGATTGATGAGCCCGGCATCAACGCCCAGCGGGGTGACATGCAGCCCGATGGCATAGCCGCCCTCCGGATTGATGCGCAGCGCCGCCGGCGGATAGCCGCGCCCCTTGGGTTCAGCACGGACCGACAGAACGAGACCAAGGTCTTCGAGTTCGCGGATGATGGTGGAAACGGTTTGCACCGTAAGCCCGACGCGCGCGGCAATGCGGCCACGCGTCGTGGTGCCTTCCAGCCGGATGGCTTCGAGCACGATGCGGCGGTTATAGGGCCGCCCCCATTCCTGATTGGTGCCTTTAAGTCCCAATCCATCCTCCATCCCCAGATGAGATTGCGGCGGGTTTTCGATTTAGTCAAATGGTTTTCGAAAATGGGTCGCAGGGCGTGGTTGACGGCGCTCTTTTAAGGCGCGACACCCGATGGGCCTGAACCCGAGGACCGTTGATGCTGACTTTTGCCGATATCGAGGCCGCGCGCCTCAGGATTGAGCCCTATGTGCGGCGCACCCCGGTGATTGAAGCGAAGGCGCTCAGCGTACCGGTAACGGCGGCAAAGCTGACGCTGAAGCTTGAATCGTTGCAGGTGACGGGCTCGTTCAAGGGCCGGGGCGCGATCAACAAGCTGTTGAGCTTGCCGCCCGATGCGGTGGCGCGTGGCATCGTGACGGCCTCGGGCGGCAACCATGGGCTGGCG
Organism: uncultured Hyphomicrobiales bacterium; assembly: GCA_903828145.1. GTDB lineage: Bacteria > Pseudomonadota > Alphaproteobacteria > Rhizobiales > Devosiaceae > Devosia_A. The sequence goes on from CAIKKY010000013.1 coordinate 22,391, forward strand.
GTCGCCCGCGCGGCGCTGATTGCCGGGGTTCCGGCAACGATTTTCGTGCCCGAAACCATTACACCGACCAAGGTCGAAAAGCTGAAGCGCTATGGCGCCGAGGTGGTGATTGGCGGCGCGATCTGGAACGAAAGCAATGAGCGGGCCCTCGCCTTTGCCGCCGAGCGGCAGGCGGCCTATTTCCACCCCTTCGCGGACCCCATGGTGATTGCCGGCAACGGCACTACGGCGCTCGAACTCCTTGCGGATGTGCCGGATCTCGATGTGGTGCTGGTGGCGATTGGCGGCGGCGGCCTGATTGCGGGCATGGGCGTGGCGCTCAAGGCGCTGAAGCCCCATGTACGGATCATCGGCATCGAGCCCGAAGGCTCGCCGACACTCAAGGCCTCGCTCGATGCGGGCCGGGTGGTGCGCCTGCCCGCCGTGACGAGCAAGGTCGCCACCATGAGCTGCGCCGAAACCGAGGCGGCCGTGTTCGATCTCGTGCGCCAGCATGTTGAAGACGTGGTGCTGATCAGCGATGCGGCGATGCTGGAGGCGAGCCGGTTGCTGTGGTTCGAAATGGGCATTGCCGCCGATCTCAGCGGGGCGGCCGCCATCGCGGCGCTGCAGACCGGCAAGGTCAGCTTTGGCGCTGGCGTGTCGGTGGGGGCGCTGGTGTGCGGGGCCGGTCCTGAGGGGATTGCGTAGGCCGGTGTCCGTACCGCGCTCATGCTTTACGCGAGCGACTGACGCTCCTAAGCTGCCCTTCTTGGTGGAGGGTCGGCATGATGCGGCAATTGGGTCAATCTCTGCTGCGGGCCCTCGTGGTGCTCTCGGCCCTCTCGGGGGCGCTCTCCGGCGCTGCGCTTGCTGCCGAGGCGACCAGCACGGGCATGACGCTCTTGCCCGATACCGATCTGCCCGGCGCGGATTACCGCACGCTCACCAAAGCAACGCTCAAGACCTGCGAAGCGGCCTGTCTTGCCGATCGGCTCTGCGACGCCTTTACCTTCAACCAGAAATCGCGCTGGTGCTTTCTTAAGGCGGGTAACGCGTCTGCCGTGCCGTTCAAAGGGGCGGTGTCGGGCCGGATCGAGGGGAGCCCGAGCCGCGCGGAGACGCTGGCGCAGCGCGAAGGCGCGCTGCCTTTTGCCAATGGCGATCTTGTTTTCGCGGCCAAGACCATGGCCGAGCGGCTCAAGGATACTGCACCGCCCCCGGAAGGTGCGCATTATGATGATCTCGTGGCCGCCGGCGATGATGCCCGCGCGGGCGGAGACGCGGCGGGGGCCGAACTGTCCTACAGTCAGGCGCTGGCACTCCAGCCCAATGATCCGGTGCTCTGGTCGCGCCTTGCCGACGCGAGCCTCGCGCGGGCCGAGCTTCTCGAAGCGGGTTCGGGCGAGGCCTATAGTGCGGGAGACAGGGCGACCGCAGCGGCGATCAATGCGTTCCTCCGCGCTGAAACCCAGGCTGAAGAGGCGCGGGCCCTCGATGTGCTGGGCGACGGGCTCGGGCTCATGGGGCTTTGGCGCGAGGCGATCAGGAGCTATCGGGCCAGTGTCGCGATCGCGCCCGATCCCGGCGTTGTGGCGCGGCTCGAAAAGGCGGTTGCCGAGCATGGCTTCCGCATTATGGGCACCAGTGTTGATGCCGAGGCGGAGGAGCCGCGCTTTTGCGTGCAGTTTTCCGATCCGCTGCCCAGTGGCGAGACCGACCTTTCAGCCTATCTGAGCGTTGCCGATGCGCCGCAGGCGGCGATTGAAAGCGACAGCACCGCGATCTGTGCGCGCGGCCTGCGCCACGGGACGCGCTATGCGGTGACCGTGCGCTCGGGCCTGCCGTCGGCGGATGGCGAAACCCTGCAGTCGGAGGTGCGGCTCGACATCTATGTGCCGGATCGGGCCCCGTTCGTGGGATTCCAGAGCGATGCCTATGTCATGCCCGCCACGCTCACCGGCGGAGTGCCCATCACCTCGATCAACGCGTCGAGCGCGCATATTGCGCTCTATCGCATTGGTGATCGGGGGCTGGCGGCCACGGTGCGCTCGGGCGTTTTTCTCAACGCGCTCAATGCCTATTCAGCCGCCGATGTGGCGGCGCAACAGGGCGAAAAACTGTTTGAAGGCGATGTGGACCTTGCGCCCGGTCCGCTGAATGATCTCGTCACGACGTCCATTCCCGTCACCGACATCATGGGTGCGCCCGAACCCGGTGCCTATGTGCTCACGGCCCGGGCCCGCAGCACGGCCGGGGAGGAGTGGCGCGACCTCGCAACGCAGTGGTTCATCATCACCGATCTGGGCCTCTCGACCGTTTCGGGCACCGATGGGCTTCATGCCATTGTCCGTCAGCTCAGCACCGCCGCGCCCGAGGCCGGGGTCAGCCTCAAGCTCGTGGCGGTCAATGCCGAGGTTTTGGGCGAAGCCACCACCGACGCGGCGGGCCTCGCGCTTTTTGACCCCGGGCTGCTGCGCGGGCGCGGTGGCCGGGCGCCGCAGATGCTGGTGGCGGAAACGGCATCGGGCGATTACGCCTTCATCGATATCAGCCGCGCGGCGTTTGATCTGGGCGACCGGGGTGTCGCCGGTCGGCCCGCGCCGGGCCCGCTCGATGTTTATGCAACGACCGAACGCGGCGTATACCGGCCGGGCGAGACGGTGTTTTTCACGGCGCTGCTGCGCGATGCGCGGGCGAACGCGATGCCCGGTCTGCCCCTGACGCTCAGTGTAGAGCGGCCTGACGGCGTGCTGGCGGAAACCCATGTGCTGAAGGATCAGGGCGCAGGCAGCTATTTTCTGGCGCTGCCGCTCGGTGAGGGCGCGATGCGCGGGGCCTGGACGCTGAAGCTCGGGGCCGATGCCGAGGCGCCGCCGCTTGCGGCCTCGACGATCCTGGTCGAGGATTTCGAGCCCGAGCGGCTCGCCTTCGAGCTGGCCGCGGCGGAAGGGGCGCTGCAAGCCGATGGACCGACGACCCTGGCGGTGACGGCGCGCTATCTCTATGGCGCGGTGGCGCCCGATCTCACGATTACCGGCGATGTGCTGGTGCGGCCGGTGAGCACGCTCAAGGCCTATCCGGGTTATGTTTTTGGTCGGCTCGACGATGGCGTGGAGCCCGATCTGCGCCCGCTCGGCACGCTGGGTGTCACCGATGCCGAGGGCAAGGTGCAACTCGCTCTTGATCCGGTGGAGCCGCCGGTAACGACGCGGCTTGTGGACGCGCGGATTATCCTGCGGCTGGCCGATGCCTCGGGGCGAGTGGTTGAACGCAGCCTTGTCCGCCCTCTGCCGCTCAACGGCCAGCGCATTGGGCTGAAGCCGCAGTTTGACATGGCCGAAGGCGTGCCCAGCGGCAGCGCTGCCGGTTTTGATGTGATCGTGATTGGGCCCGATGGCGCCCAGAGCGCGTTGGCGGGCCTCACCTATCGGCTCAGCCGCCTCGATACGACGTACCAATGGTATCGCACCGGCGACACGTGGCGGTGGGAGCCGGTCACCAATGCGCGCCTGGTGGCGAGCGGCACGCTGGATGCGCTCGTCGATGCGCCGGCCCTTGTATCAGTCCCGGTCGACTGGGGTCGCTACCGGCTGGAGGTGGATGGCGCGGACACATCGAGCAGTCTCGAGTTTGACGCCGGGTTCGTCTACGCGGCGGCCGGCGCAGATACGCCGGATACGCTGAACGTGGCGCTCGACAAAGCGAGCTATCAGGTGGGCGATGTGGCGCATCTGAAGCTTAGCCCGCAATTTGCCGGTGAAGCGCTCGTCATGGTGGTGGATGATCGCGTGATCACCCAACAGGCGGTACATGTTCCCGAAGGCGGTCTGACCGTCGACCTGCCCGTGACGGACGAGTGGGGCGCGGGGGCCTATGTAACGGCCACCCTGTTCCGGCCCGCCGATGCGGGCGCGAGCCGCATGCCGGCGCGGGCGCTGGGGCTCGATTATGCCGATATTGACCCGGGCGACCGGGTTTTGACGGTTGCCCTCACCGCCCCGCAACTGATGCGTCCGAAGGAGCGGCTCGATGTCCGCGTGGCCGTGCCCAATGCGCGGCCCGGCGAGCCGGTGCGGGTGGCTGTCGCCGTCGTTGATCTGGGTATTTTAAGCCTCACCCGTTTTTCCGACTGGAACCCTGAGGGCTGGTATTTCGGCCAGCGGCAACTGGGCGTTGAACTGCGCGACGTCTATGGCCGCCTGATCGACCCCACATTGGGCAGCCCCGGGCAGATCCGCTCGGGTGGGGATGGTGGCGGGTCGCGGCTCATTGGCGCGCCGCCGCCGACGACCGTGCTGGTGGCGCAGCATTCGGGTGTGGTCGAGATCGGTCCCGATGGGACGGCCAGCGTTGCGTTCGATATGCCGGATTTCACCGGCACTGTGCGGCTCATGGCCATGGCCTGGACGCCTGACGCGGTGGGCCACGCGGTGGCCGATGTCGTACTGCGCGACCCGCTGGTGGCGACCCTGACGCCGCCGCGCTTCCTGCGCATGGGCGATGCGGCAGCCCTCGTGGTCGAATTGGCCAATGTCTCAGGCCCGGCAGGGGATTATGGCCTTGCGATCACGGGCGATGACGGGCTGTCGGTCGGCGCGTTGCCCGAGATGGTGACGCTGGAGCAGGAGGCAAGGCAGGTGCTGCGGGTGCCGCTTGAACCCCGGCTGATCGGCGACCACGACATCCGTCTTGTTGTCACGGGGCCGGATGGGACGCGCACCGAGAAATCAGTGACGCTGGGTGTTGAACCGGTGGCGGGCGAAGTGCGCACCACGCGCCAGATTGTCGTCGCTGCGGGCGAGAGCCTCCGGCTCGATGCGGGTTTCGCCGATGGGCTGCTGCCCGGCACGGCCACGCTCACGGCCAGTATCGGCCCGCTGTCGAGCCTTCACCCGGCCGAACTGCTCGTGGCGCTTGATCGCTATCCTTATGGCTGCGCCGAGCAGATCGTGTCGCGCGCCATGCCGCTCATCGACCTCAAGGATGTGTCGGGGCTGTTGGGTCTGCCCGATGACGACGCGGTGATGGCGCGTGTGGCAGCGGCGGTGACCAGCCTCCTCGGCATGCAGAATGGCGGCGGCGGATTTGGGCTCTGGGGCCCGGACTCTGGCGGGTCATTGTGGCTTGACGCGATGGCGACCGAGTTCCTGCTTCGGGCCCGCGACAGGGGGATCGCGGTGCCGGAACAGGCGCTCAGCCGCGCGCTCGATAGCCTCTCCAATCAGGTGGCTTATGCCAGCGATTTCTCCACGGGCGGCGAAGATATTGCCTATGCGCTCTACGATCTGGCGCGGGCCGGACGGGCGGCGCTGGGGGATCTGCGCTACTATATGGAGGCGAAGCTGACCGCGTTCAGCACGCCTTTGGCACGGGCCCAGATCGGGGCGGCCCTTGCGCTCTATGGCGACCGGACCCGGGCGGCTGCGGCCTTTGTTTCGGCGGTGGATCTGCTGGCAGAGCCCGATGATCCGGCGCGGTTCCGCACGGATTATGGCAGCCCGCTGCGCGATGCGGCGGCGATCCTGGCGCTCGCCGCCGAGGCCCGGCCGGGGGGCGTTGATCTCGAGGCGCTGGCGGCGCGGGTTGCGGCGCTCAGCGACGCAGCCCCAGCGCTCTCCACGCAGGAACAGGGCTGGCTGCTGATGGCAGTGGCGGCGCTGGATCGGAGCATTGCCGGGCTGGGGATCGAGCAGGATGGCACGGTCCTCACGCGGGGCATGATCCGGCTCGATGCGGCCCAACTCGCCAGCGGGGTGACGCTGACCAACACGGGGTCGGCACCGGTTTCGATCAGCATCGGGACGCTCGGGTGGCCGATCGTGCCGCCCGAGGCCGAAGCCGCCGGGTTTACCATCAGCCGCGACTATTACCTGCCGACGGGTGACGTGGCTGATCTTACGGCCCTCACGCAGAACGACCGGCTGGTGGTGGCGATCACCGTTTCGCCCGAGGCGCTTGGGTCGGGGGATTATCTCGTTGAAGACGCGCTGCCGGCCGGGTTCGAGATTGAAAACCCCAATCTGACGGCAGGCGGCGGGGCCGAAAACTTCGGCTGGCTCGGCGTGACCATGCCGATCCATGCGGAGGCGCGAACCGACCGCTTTGTCGGGGCCTACCGGTTCTCGAGTGCGGTACAATCCTTCACAGCGGCCTATCTGGTGCGCGTGACGAGCCCGGGCACATTCGCGCTGCCGGGCACGCGGGTTGAGGATATGTACAGGCCGCAAAACCATGCGCTTCAGGCGGCGGGTACGATCAGCATCGCCCCGGCGGGGCCGTGACGCGGAGGCGCGGCACGATCTGGCGGGGTCTTGCCGCGCTTGTCCTCGTCGGCGTTGTGGGGCTGGCAACCGGGCACGGGGTGGCGAACCGGATCCTCGCCGAGGTGAGCGCGGGCCTGCCGCCGGTCCCCGACCCGGCCCATGTGGCGGTATCGACTTTGGTGCGCGACCGGCATGGTGAACTGCTGCGCGCCTTCACCACGCCTTTGGGGCGGTGGCGTTTGCCGGTCGAGGTCGCCGATGTCGATCCGCGCTTTCTGGCCATGTTGATTGGCTATGAGGACCGAGGCTTCTATGGACATCGGGGGGTTGATTGGGGCGCAATGGCGCGGGCCCTGTGGCAATATCTGGCCGCCGGCGGCGAAATCGTTTCGGGGGGCTCGACCCTCAGCATGCAGGTGGCGCGGCTGGTCGATGGCGGCTCGACGCGGGCGCTCCCCGGCAAGCTGCGGCAGATGCTGCTGGCCGACCAGATCGACCACGCCCTGGGCAAAGACGCGCTCCTCAAACTCTACCTGACCCTTGCGCCCTATGGCGGCAATATCGAGGGGGTGCGGGCCGCAAGCCTCGCCTATTTCGGCAAGGAGCCCCGGCGGCTGACCGTCGCGGAAGCGGCGTTGCTCGTCGCGCTGCCGCAATCGCCCGAGGCGCGGCGGCCGGATCGGGACCCGGTGGCGGCGCTTGAGGCGCGCAACCTCGTGCTCGATCGGCTGGCCGGCCGGGGCGTGCTGACGCGGGACGAGGCCGATGCCGCCAAGGCCGATCCGCTGCCGGGACGCCGCAGCCTCTTTCCGCTGCTTGCGGCGCATCTGAGCGAGCGGGCGCGCGCCAATGCGCCAGAGGCACCGGTGCTCGATTTAACGCTGGATGCCCGGTTGCAGCGCACGCTCGAAGCGCTGGCGCTGGCGCGGGCGGCCCGGCTTGGGCCCAAGCTTTCGGTCGCCATTGTGGTGGCTGATCTGCACAGCGGCGATATTCTCGCCTCGGTCGGGTCGGCTGATTATCTCGATCAGCAGAGCCGGGGCTTTGTCGATATGAGCGAGGCGGTCCGTTCGCCGGGCTCGACCCTCAAGCCGCTGATTTACGGTCTCGCGTTTGAATTGGGTCTCGCGCATCCTGAAAGCCTGATCGAAGATCGGCCCACCGGGTTCGGCACCTGGGTGCCGGAGAATTTCGATGGGCTCAGCCGGGGCACGGTGACGATCCGCGACGCGCTCACGCAATCGCTCAATGTGCCGGCCATGGTCGTGCTCGATGCCGTGGGTCTGCCGCGTTTCATGAGCCGGTTGCAACGGGCCGGAACACAGCCGCACCTGCCCAAGGGCATGGCGCCGGGGCTGGCCATCGGGCTTGGCGGGGTGGGTCTGACTCTGCGCGACCTTGTGGGGCTTTATGGCGCGCTGGCGCGGGGGGGTGTGCCGCTGGCACTCCATGATGGCAGCATGGCCAGCCCGCGTCTTGGGGCGGCCCCGGTGCTTGATCCGCTAGCGGCCTTCTATGTTACCGATGTGCTGGCGGGCGTTCCGCCGCCGATCAACGGCACGCCGGGACGTATCGCCTATAAGACCGGCACCTCCTACGGCTACCGCGATGGCTGGGCGATTGGCTATGATGGCGGCACAGTGATTGGCGTCTGGGTCGGGCGCGCCGACGGCAGTCCGGTGCCAGGGCTTTCGGGGATCAGCGCGGCCGCGCCGATCCTGTTTGAAAGCTTTGATCGGCTTGGCCACCCGCTTGTACCGCTGCCCAAGCCACCGAAGGGCGCCTTGTTTGCCGGAACGGCGGACCTGCCGGGGCCGCTGCAGCGCTTCCGTCACCCCGACGACAGCCGCGTGGCGCGGGACACGGGCCCGGAAATCGCGTTTCCGGCCGATGGAGTGGAGGTTGATCTCGGGCTGGCGCGCGGCGCGCCCCTGCCGCTCCGGATCAAGCTGCGCAACGGCTCGCCGCCCTTTACCTATCTCGCCAATGGCGCGCCGCTCGGCCCGCGCAGCTTTGCGCGCGACATGGCTTTTGTGCCCGATGGCGCAGGCTTTCAGACCCTCTCGGTGATCGATGCGGCCGGGCGGACGGCCGTGGTCACGGTGTTCGTCGACTAGTCAGGATTGTTCGGGGAAGGCCTCGACCCCCTCGGGCTGGGCCAGCCAGTGGCGTCGGAAGCGGGTCCAGACCGATACTTTGGGCGCGGGGAAATCCAGCTCCTCAAATGCCCCTGCCGCGATGCCGATCTGGCCGGGCCGGAATTCCAGTCTCCACAGGAGCGACGTGCCGCAGGTAGGGCAAAACTGCGTGCGCGCCCAGCGCCCGGCGTCGGACCGGCGCTCGTAGACCGTCGATTGTCCGCTCACCGTCACCTGGTCCTCAGCGAAATAGGCCGCAAGGCCGAAGGCGCTGCCGGTGCGCCGCTGGCAGGCGCGGCAATAGCACAGGGAATTGCGCAAGGGCTCGCCCGCACATCGGGCTGTCAATTGTCCGCAACTGCAGCGCGCGGTCCAGTGGCGCATCGGGGTTCTCCGGGTTTTCTATAACCATAACGCGGCGGTTCGGTGCCGACTAGCGCTGCGGTGCGGAGGCAGGGGCTTGCGCGTTTTGTGTTAATGCGGCTTCGTGGGGAGAGAGCAATTAGGGGCAAACGGCGTGGACGCTGAGACCGATATTTTCGTGATTGGGGGGGGCGTCAATGGCACCGGCATTGCGCGCGATGCGGCGGGGCGGGGCTATTCCGTGCGCCTTGCTGAAATGGGCGATCTGGCCTCAGGCACCTCACAGGCCGCGACCAAACTGATTCATGGCGGGCTGCGCTACCTCGAGCATTACGAGTTCCGGCTGGTGCGCGAAGCGCTGATCGAGCGCGAAGTGCTGTGGCGCTCGGCGCCGCACATCATCTGGCCGCTGCGCTTTGTGCTGCCCTATGAACAGGGCCTGCGGCCGGCCTGGCTGTTGCGGCTCGGGCTGTTTCTTTACGATCATATTGGCGGGCGGCGTCTGCTGCCGGGTACGCGGACGCTGGATCTCGCGACGGATGAAGCCGGCTCGCCGCTGCGCCCCGGACACAGCATCGGGTTTGAATATTCCGATGGCTGGGTCGATGACGCGCGGCTCGTGGTGCTGAACGCGCTGGATGCCAAGGCCTATGGCGCGGACATCCGCGTGCGGACCCGGGTGGTTTCGGCCGAGTTCAGTGCCGGGCGCTGGCGGATCACGCTGGAGCATAAGGGTGTGCACGAGACGGTGTTCGCGCGCGCGCTCGTTAATGCGGCAGGACCATGGGTCGATATTGTCACCAAGGCCGCGCTCAAGGCGGCAGGCCCGGCCAAGGTGCGGCTCGTCAAGGGCAGCCATATCGTGGTGAAACGGCTCTTCACCCATGATCGCTGCTATTTCTTCCAGAACCCTGATGGGCGAATCTTTTTTGCCATTCCCTATGAGCAGGATTTCACCCTGATCGGCACCACGGACCGCGATTTTACCGGCGATCCGGCGGACGCCCGGATTGCTGATGATGAGGTGGATTATCTGGTGGCGGCCGCAAACCATTATTTTAAAGAGCAGATTACGCCCGAGCGCATTGTCTGGCGCTTCAGCGGTGTGCGGCCCCTGTTTGATGACGGGCGGGGCAAGGCGCAGGAAGCGAGCCGCGATTACGTGCTGAAGCCCGATAGCGCCGAGCAGAGCCTGACGGTCTATGGCGGCAAGCTGACGACCTACCGCCGCTTGAGCGAGCAGGCGGTCGATATGCTCGGCCCGCTGATCGGGGTGCGTGGCCGACACTGGACAGCGACCGCCACGCTGCCGGGCGGGGCGTTCACGCCCACGGGGTTCGACGGGCTGGTTGGCGACCTGGCGGCGGACTATCCGCAGCTTGACCGGGCGCTGCTGCACCGGCTGGCGCGGCTTTACGGCACACGGACGCGTCTCGTTCTGGGCGATGCGGTGACGATGGCGGACCTTGGCGAGCCGTTCGGTGGCGGCTTGACGGCCCGGGAGCTGGATTATCTTGTCACCGAGGAATGGGCGACGAGCGCGGAGGATGTGCTGTGGCGGCGCACCAAGCTGGGGCTGCGACTGACAGCCGGGGAGGCCGAACGCGTGGCTGAGGTATTGGCGGGGAGACAGGGATGAGCGGGTATATTCTGGCCATTGATCAGGGCACGACCTCGAGCCGGGCGCTGGTGTTTGACAGCATGCACCGGGTGGTCGGACTCGGGCAGGAGGAGTTTCCCCAATATTTCCCCGGCGACGGGCTGGTGGAGCATGACCCCGAGGAGATCTGGCGCTCGGTGCTCAACAGTGTCCGCACGGCCATTACGGCGGCCCGGATCGAGCCCGGGGCCGTGGCGGCGCTGGGCATCACCAACCAGCGTGAGACCGTGGTGGTGTGGGACCGGGCAACCGGCGTGCCGATCCACAAGGCCATTGTCTGGCAGGATCGGCGGACGCATGCGCTCTGCGCTCGGCTCAAGGCCGAGGGACACGAAAAGCTGGTGCGGGCGCGCACCGGGCTGTTGCTCGATCCTTATTTCAGCGCCACGAAACTCGCCTGGCTGTTAAAGCATGTCCCGGGGGCGAAGGCCCGGGCGGCGCGGGGCGAGCTGCTGTTTGGCACCATCGACAGTTTTCTCATCTGGCGGCTGACCGGGGGGCGCGTGCACGCGACCGATGCCACCAATGCCAGCCGCACGCTGATGTATAATATTGCGACCAATGACTGGGACGATGAGCTGTTGCGGCTGTTCGGCATTCCGCGCGCCATGTTGCCTCAGGTGCAGGATTCCGCCGCTGATTTCGGCAGCACGGACGCGGCCCTGTTTGGCGCGGCCATCGCCATTCGGGGCGTGGCGGGCGACCAGCAGGCGGCCACCATCGGGCAGGCCTGTTTCCGGCCCGGCATGATGAAATCGACCTATGGCACGGGCTGCTTTGCCCTGCTCAATACCGGCAGCGATCTGGTCTTGAGCCGCAATCGGCTACTTACCACCATTGCCTATCGGCTCGATGGCGAGACGACCTATGCGCTCGAGGGCGCAATCTTCATGGCGGGGGCCACGGTGCAGTGGCTGCGCGACAAGCTGCGGCTCTTTGCCAATGCGGCGGAGGCGGGCGCGCTGGCCGAACAGGCCGACCCGCATGAGTCGGTGTACCTCGTGCCCGGCTTTGTCGGCCTTGGGGCGCCGTGGTGGGATGCGAAGGCGCGCGGGCTGATTGCCGGGTTGACCCGCAATGCCGGCGCGCCGGAACTGGCGCGGGCGGCGCTCGAAGCGGTGGGTTACCAGACCGCCGATCTCCTGACGGCGATGCGGCGCGATTGGGCCGGGGCGGGCGACACGGTGCTGCGCGTCGATGGCGGCATGACCGCCTCGGATTTCACCATGCAGTTTTTGGCCGATATTCTCGATGCGCCGGTGGACCGGCCTTTGGTCCGCGAAACAACCGCGCTGGGTGCTGCCTGGCTTGCGGGCTGGAAATCGGGCCTCTGGCCCGACCAGGCGGGGTTTGCGGCCGCCTGGGCGCTCGACCGGCGCTTTGAGCCGACGATGGCCCAAGCCGAGCGGCGCAAAAAGCTGCGCGGCTGGCGCGATGCGGTGAAGCGGACATTGAGTTAGCGGGATGGGCCGGGCTGGGGCGGCTCAGGTCGCCTTGCCGACATCGGCGCCCGGGTTGGTGCCGATGCCCGTCGGCAGATCATCGAAGCTTGAATAGTTCATGGTGTAGAGCTTGGCGTAGAGCCCGCCCTGCGCCATCAGCTCGGTATGGTTGCCGTTTTCGATGATTTCGCCGTTCTGCAGCACGATGATGCGGTCGGCGCCGCGAATGGTGGCCAGCCGATGGGCGATCACCAGCCCGGTGCGGCCTTCGAGCAGGCGTTTCAGCGCCTTCTGAATCAGCATTTCGGTATAGGAATCGATATTGGCCGTCGCCTCGTCGAGAACGAGGATTTTCGCGTCGGCGACGAGGGCGCGGGCAAAACTGATGAGCTGGCGCTGGCCGAGCGACAGGTTGCCGCCGCGCTGCTCGATGCGTGTGTCATAGCCATCTGCGAGGGTGACAATGAACTCGTGCGCGCCCACGGCTTTTGCGGCGGCAATAACAGCCTCGCGCGTGGCGTCGGCCTTGGCGTAGCGGATGTTTTCAAACACGGTTCCAGTGAACAGGAACGGCTCCTGCAACACCATGGCGATGGACGTGCCGAGCGAGTTCCCCGTCACATCGCGCACATCGTGCCCGCCGACGCGCACTGCGCCTTCGGTCACATCGTAAAAGCGATGGACGAGCGCCATGCAGCTGGATTTGCCCGAGCCGGTGGGCCCGACCACGGCGACGGTCTCGCCAGGATTGACGCGGAAGCTGACGTTTTTGAGGACGGGAATATCCTTCCGGTAGCCGAAGGACACGTGATCGAACTCAACCGACCCATCCATATCCGCACCCAGCGCGACGGCGCCTGGTTTGTCGGTGATGGCGAGGGGCACATCGAGCACTTCGATGATGCGGGTGCCCGAACTCATGGCGCGCTGGAACACCGAATACTGCATGGTGAGCGAGCGGATCGGATCAAAGAAGCGCTGAATGTAGAACAGGAACGCCACCATGATGCCCACATCGAGCTGGCGATGGAGCACCATCTGCCCGCCGACAACCACCACCGTGGCCATGGACATGCCGGTGAGGCTATCGACGATGGGCACCATCACCTGCGCGAACTTGGCCGCCCTGAGATGGGCGAGGAGATTGGTGCGGGACTTTTCCTCGTAGAGATCGAAATTGACCCGCTGCCGATCGAGGCTCTGCACGGTGCGCACGCCATTGATGCCCTCGGCGAGCGCGCCATTATTGGCCGAATTGGCGTGGTGGGCATCCATGAAGCTTTTTTTGGCGGGCGGCAGCCAGAACAGCCGGACGATGAACAGCACCGGCATGGTGGCCATGGTGATGAGCCCCAAGAGCGGATCGAGCCAGAGCAGCACGCCGATAATGCCAAACAGCAGGATCAGGTCGCCGACCGACAGCACGGAGGTTTCGAGAAACTCCTGCATGGCGTTCACATCGCCCATAAGGCGCGACATGAGCCGACCGACTTCGGTCTTGTCCATGAAGCTGAGCGACACCTGCTGCAGCCTTGCGAACATCGCGCGGCGCATGTCGAACAGCACGTTTTCGGCGGCCTTGCCGACGACCAGTTCCTGCACATAGCTCGCGGCAAAATTCACGCCGATGATGAGCCCATAGCCGACAATGACCCAATAGAGCGTTGTGCGCGCGGTGGCGCTGGCGCTGCCGCCGCCCGGCACCATGCCATGGTCGATGGCATGGCGGATCACGAGCGGAATGGCGAGCTGGGTCAGGGTGAAGATGATGACTGCTGCCACCGAGACCAGCAGGTTTTTGCGGTAGGGCCCGACAAAGGCCCAGATGCGGCGCACGACGCGCGGATCATAGGCCTTGCCGAAGACTTCCTCCTCGCGGTCGAGACTGGAGCCAACCACGGCCTTGGGCGGGCGACGGGCCTTCTCTTCGGTGTCGATATCCTCGAGTGCGGAGTCAGTCATTCGGCGGCCTCGGACTGGTCTTCGCTGGCGCGGGACTGCAAATCATAAAGCGCACGGTAGCGTCCGCCGAGCGCCAGCAACTGCGCATGCGTGCCTTCTTCGGCAATGGCGCCGCCTTCAACGAACAGAATGCGGTTGGCGTGCATGAGCGAGGAGAGCCGATGCGAAATGATCAGCGTCACGCGGTTGGCGGCAAACTGCTTCATGCTCTGGCGGATGCGCTGCTCGGTGCCTGCATCGACGGCGGCGGTTGAATCGTCGAAGACCATCACGGCCGGATCGAGCATCAGCGCGCGGGCAATGTTAAGCCGCTGCCGCTGCCCGCCCGAGAGCGAGACCCCGCGTTCGCCGACAATCGTCTGGTAGCCGGTGGGCAGGCCCATGACGTAATTGTGCAATTGCGCAAATTCGGCCGAGCGGGCGATCTGCTGCTCCTTGGCCCAGGGGTCGCCATAGGCGATGTTGTTTTCAATATTGGTGGTGAACAGGAAGCTGTCCTGCTGCACCACGGCGACGGCCTGGCGCAGCGTATCGAGGGTGAGGGTGCGCACATCCTGGCCGTCGATCAGCACCCGGCCACCGGTCACATCGTAAAAGCGCGGGATCAGGTGGGCGATGGAGGATTTGCCGCTGCCCGGCGGGCCGACAATGCCCACCGTCTCGCCGCGCCGGGCGGTGAAGCTGATGCCCGTCAGCACCGCGCGTTCCGGGGCGGAAGGATAGGCGAACTGCACGGCCTCGAAGGTCAGTGTGCCATCGGTTATGACCAGCGGCTTTGCGTCCGGTCTGTCGGCAATATCGAGATCGAGATCCAGAAAGTCGAAGAGGCGGTCGCCGCAGGTGGAGGCGCGGGCGAAGGAATTGACCATCAGCCCCAGTTGCCGAACCGGCATCTGCAGAATGGTCATGAAGGTGAGAAAGCTGGTGAGCGTGCCGACGCTCATCGTGCCCGAGAGCACTTTTTCGCCGCCGAAGGCGAGGACCAGCCCCATAGAGATGAGGAACGAGAGGTTCATCGCCGCCGTGCTGTTGACCCGCAGATCGACGCGGGTGTGGGCGAGCGCCAGTGCCTTGTCGGAGACGGTATCGAACTTGTCGAGTTCATGCGCTTCGCCAGCAAAGGCGCGTACCACCCGAATGCCGCCAAGGTTTTCTTCCATGACGCGCGACAGGTTTTGCAGCATGTCCTGCAAGGTGAGCCAGGTGGAACGCAGTTCGAGCTGGCTCGTGGCCGAGCGCCACGCGACGAACGGGGCAAAGCTGAGCGCCAAGAGGCCCAGCAGCGGATCGGTGGTGAGCAGCATCACCGACCCCGCCCCAAGGAGAATTCCGAGCAGCACGACGCGCAGAATGCCGGTGGCAAAAAACATGCGCACGCCATCAAGATCGAGCATGCCCACGGTGATCAGATCGCCGGTATGCACCTTGTCGTGGTAGCCAAAGCTGAGGCGCTGGATTTTCTCATAAACCGCCAGCCGCAATTCATAGGCGGTGTGGTGGCCGGTCGCCTCGCCGAAATAGTTGTGCAGCATGGTGAACAGCCCGCGCGCCACCGAGACCCCGAGCAGCACCAGCGCCGTCTGCCACAGCGCAGCGCTGGCGCCCGTGCCGCCAGCGAGCACCCCTTCGGCCTGGTCCACCGCCTCGCCGAGGAGACGCGGCACCGCCAGTTGCAGCCCCGAGGCGATGATAGTGGCGACAATCGTGATGCCGGCCATAACCGGATGGCGCAGCGTGAGCCGGAAAATGCGCCACAGCGTGCCAAGCCCCTTGCCGCTTTCGACCGCGCGCACATGGGCCATCGCCTCGCCGGGGCGGGGCGCCCGATGGGGCCAGCGGTCGAACATCTGAGGCATGAGAAACGCTCGGACCCACCAGGTGCCGAGTCCACAAAGTTCAAGGAACGATCCTATCCCTGCGCCGGAATCGGGCGGGCTTCAAGGTGATTGCGCCGAATCTGACAGGGGAATCAGCATCCGTTCGGCGCGCGCGCCCTTGCCGCAACCGGGTCCCGGTTTTGACGTTCAGCCTGAAGAGGGCGGCCGGGCGAGGATGGATGAGCGACACGCAAAAACCTGCCGAAGACGCGGCCTTTGAGGCGCGAGTGCGACGCACGGCCTATTTCCTGTGGGAGCAGGATGGCCGACCCGAGGGTCGCCATGAGGACTATTATCTGCGCGCGCTCGAAAAGCACCGGCGGGAGCGGACTTTCGACGATTGGCTGGCCGATAAGCCCGGGGGCAGGGCGGACGACTGATCGGGCGGCCCGCTCAGCGGCGACGCCAGCGGAGCAGGGTATAGGCGGCGAGAAAGCCCGCAGCCGCGCCGCCGATTTTGATCAGCGCGTCTTCGGGACGCCCATGCCGATCAATGCCCCATTGCTGCGCCCATTCAAACAGCAGCGCGGCGGTGAAGATGAGGAGCGGCACGGCGAGCCGCCGCCGGGGATAGGCGAGCCCGAAGGCGAGGCCCAGCGCCATGAAGGCCAGGGCCCGCTCAACCGGGGCACCAAGTCCGGTTTCGGGCCTCAGCCCCAGGGGCAGCAGCGTCGCCAGCCCCACCGTCAACAACAGGCCCCAGGCCGCAAGCCGGAGGGCCGCCGCGCGCCACCGGTTGGGGAAAGACCGGTCAGAACGCGTTTTGCCGGACCTTCCGCGAAAACAGGGTGAGCACGATGATCCAGCAATCGAGCAGGATCGACCAGTTGTCGATGTAATGGAGGTCGTGCCGGGTGCGGCCGGCCATCTGCTCATGCGTGCGGGTTTCGCCGCGAAAGCCATTGACCTGGGCCCAGCCGGTAATGCCCGGCTTCAGCCGCTGGCGGTGCGCGTAATCGGCCAGTTGCGCTTCAAGTTCGGCATCGTGCTTGACGGCGTGGGGGCGGGGCCCGACGAGGCTCATGTCGCCCTTCAGCACATTGAGCAATTGCGGCAGTTCATCAATCGAGGTGGCGCGGATGAAGCGGCCAACGCGGGTGATGCGATCATCGTCGCGCGCCGCCTGCCGCATGGCATGGCCGGATTCGGTCACGCGCATCGAGCGGAACTTGTAGATGAAGAACACTTCGCCGTTGAAGCCGCGGCGCTCCTGCCGGAACAGCACCCGGCCGGGGCTATCGAGCATGATGGCGAGCGCGGTGAAACCAAGGAGCGGCGCGAGCAGCACCAGCCCAAACCCGGCCCCCAGCAGATCGAAGGCGCGCTTCAGCGCCACCGCGCTGTTGCTCATGGGCTTTTTCAGAACCTGCAGGGCCGTGGCGCGCCCGAGCGGCACCAGATCGAGCACCGGCAGCGCGTCATCCATGCCCACTGGCGCGCAGATCACATTGATAGCGAAGCGCTTGAGCCGCGCCGACATCTGGGTCAGGGCTTCGAGCCCGTCGCGATCACCCACCAGCACCACGGTATCGACCCCGCGCCCGACCCAGAGCTTGGTGAACTCAACGAGCGCGCTGGCCGCCGCCTCATCGCTGCCGGGGGCATCGAGATCGAGATGGAGCCTGTCGGCAATGGCAAAGCCGCCGCTCCAGACCTGCCACGAGCCCACGAAGCGCTCGATATCGGCCTTGCGGCCGGCCAGCACCAGCCGCGAATGCTGCAGCCGCCCGGCGGCGATGCGGGCGTTGAGCCCCGAATAGAGCGTGGTCCGAACCCCAACCAGCACCAGAAGCCCGCTGACAAAGGCCAGCACCATGGAGGCGCGCGAGAGGAGCGGCAGCATATCGGCAAGGAACAGCACCGCTGTGGCGAGGGCAAAAGCCACGGTCCAGGTGCGCGCGGCGCGTCCGGCGGTCGCCGTGATGGACCGGTCGCCCGCCACGAAACGTCCGGCATCCCAGGCAGCGGCAAGGCCCTGCATGCCGCCCACCAGCGCGATGAGCGCCGCATAGGCGCCGGAATCGTGCAAGGCGGCGGTATGCAGCACGAGCCCGTGGTAGGCGAGCGTGGGCACGAGCAGCGAGACCAGCGCCGCCATGGCCTCCAGCCCGCCCTGCCGAAGCGCCAGCATCACCGGCGATTCCGTGCGCCGGGCGCGCAAACGCCGATCGAGCGACAGGTTGGGGGTGGGCTTCAGCTGTGCAAACTCCGGCATCATCATGCGGTCCTTACCAGAAAACGCTATTGATGCCTATGTGTTTACACTTATTTAAGCCTGAGGGGTAGCAAAGCCACTCGACGGGGTTAACGACGGCGCGGTTGGTGGGCCATGACCCCGGCGTTCTGCGGGTCTTCGCCCCATGCGGCGCACAAGCCTGGGGGGCGGGCGGAGCGGGCGGGCGGCAAGGCCGCTTGACACCTGCGCCCCACCTTTCTAAGTAACGCGCGCGCCGAATGCGGGAAGCTCCCGCGGCCCGGGGCGGAGTAGCTCAGTTGGTTAGAGCAGCGGAATCATAATCCGTGTGTCGGGGGTTCAAATCCCTCCTCCGCTACCAAAAAACTAACAAAGTCAACGACTTACAGAAACGCCACCAACTGGTTGTATGCAGCGATTTGGTTGCATACATTGGCTGTATGTCACGACACTCGCCATATGACCTGCAAAGCGTCTCTGGTTATCCCGACTCGCTCCAGATTTATCGCATCCCTGCATCGTCGTTTTGGCAGGTGCGAATGTTCGTGGACCGCAAATATGTGCGTAAAAGCACTAAGACAGCGGACCGAAAGGAAGCACTGGCGTTTGCTAAGGCGTTCTATGATTCCATTCGCATCAGTCAGCGGCTGGATATCAGCGTCCACACCGACACTTTCTTTGCGTGTGCTGAGCATCTCAGAAAGCGGCAGGAGATGCTGGTCGCAACAGGTCAGCGGGACAAACGCATCCTGAGCGAGGATGAACGCAAACTCAGGGCTGACATACTTCCGTTCTTTGGAACGAAAGGCGTGGCGGACATCACGGCTTCAACGCTGGATGAGTATGTCGCGTATCTGGCGAGTAAGAAGCAGATCAAGCCAACGACGATCTCAAAGCATCTGGTCGTGGTGCGGAAGGTGCTGGTGGAGGCTCAGCGGCGCAACTTCATCAAGGCGATACCACCGTTTCCGACCTTCAGGGTGAAGGACAATCCGCGTCCCTATTTCACGGAAGACGAGTACCGCAAACTCAGGTCGGTAGCGAAACGGCTGGCTAAAGAGGGCGCTGTTGTTCGCGGCGTCCCGTTCACCGAAGAGATGTATGACTTCATCGTCTTTGCGATGAATGTGTTTGTGCGTCCAAGCGACCTGAAACTGCTGCGGCACAGGGACATTCAGGTCGTGACGGACAAGCGGGAGCGAGGCTCAGTGAGTTATCTGACCCTCATCCCGCAGAAGTCCAAGACAGTGGTGCGTGAAAGCATCTCTATGCCACGGGCTGCTGTCGCATATGAGCGCATCAGGCGTCGGGCAGAGGTAAAGGGCACACTGAAGGCATCTGACTTCGTGTTCTTCGCGCAGTATCCCAATCGGTCCTATGCGCTACAGACCATACGGCGGCAGTTTGAGTTTCTGCTAGAACAGGCAGGGCTGCGCCAGGATCGTCTGGGGCGCAACAGAACGCTCTATTCGCTCAGACACTCAGCCCTGATGTACCGCTTTCTCCACGGCGACAATGTGGATATCTTCGTGCTGGCGAGGAACGCACTGACCAGCGTCGACCAGCTAGAGCGGTTTTATCTCTCGCATGCGGCTAGTCGGGACAAGATCGAGACGCTGCATTCGTTTGCAAGGCGGGGATAGTAGGTCACCGTCAACGCATCCACAGCGAAATCGGTGTCAAAGGGTGATCACAAGTCGACCGCACTTCGAGAGGGCGGGTATCCTTTCGAATAACGGGCGTTCAAAATCAATGGTGGCGGAGGATCAAGTGCAGCAGTGGATTCTGGTCTTTCTTGAACGAACGAGCCATCGGCTTTTGGTAGCCGCGATGGTCTTGTGCCTCGCAGTCGAACCGTCGCTGGCTCAGGACTGCAACCTTGATCAGGAGTTGCGGAAATCAGGTCAGAGCGTTGACCAGATTCTAGACCAGGAACCAATGACGCTTCTTGATAAGTGTCCGAAGCCAGCCGCCAAGGCGGCACCTCTGGTGCCAATAATTGACGCGCAATCGACCTGGAGCCTTGTGAAAAGAGACGATGGAGCAGACGCGGTTCAAGCTGAGATAAAAGTGCCTGCTTCAGACTTGAGCCTGTCACTGAGCATCTGGCGCAATACGGACACCAGTTTGCGAACAGAGGTTCTGCTTGAGGTCGCCACAGCCCTTACGGCGCAAGACAAACTGCGGGACATCAATGGGCTGGCTCTCGGGGAGGCTGGTCGCAGTGTGGTCGAGAAGGTCGATATCGCATCGGCGCCCATCATTCGCGGCGCCGCAATGGCTGCTGTGATGGGTTCGGACACGCGTCAGGAAGAGGTTATCAGTGCGCTGACGGCAGCGAAGTTTCTGGATCTCGATCTGCGGCTAGATAGTTCGACGATGAGGGTGCGTGTGCCCTTGGATGATCAGGCGCAATCGTTGTTGGCAGCATTGTTTCGGTGAGCGGAACGGCAGTTTGAGTTTCTGCTAGAACAGGCAGGGCTGCGCCAGGATCGTCTGGGGCGCAACAGAACGCTTTATTCGCTCAGACACTCAGCAATGATGTACCGTTTTCTCCACGGCGATAATGTGGGCACTTTCGTGTTGGCGCGAAACGCATTGACGAGCGTTGACCAGTTGGAGCGGTACTATCTGTCCCATGCAGCCAGTTGGTTAATAATTGAACTCGCTCTCATTAAATGCTTTATCCAAATCTCGATGATTATTCTCCAAAATTAATGTGAGTCCACATACTCGAGCCATATCCTGATAAGCGCTCTTTATTCTTTCGCCCATTTGACTTGCAGATATTTTAGTGCAATTATAAGCATTTTGAGTTTTCTGCATGCTTTTTACTATATTTTTCAGCTCGTCATAGCTTGCCTGTTCTCTGGCAATGCATTCCCTGAACAGATCGCTTTGGTGCGAAGCTCTGTTCGGATTATAAGCGTTTTGATAGTCAACGTCATTGACCATATTCAAGCAGTACCTTTTTACATCTAGTTTGGGAATTACAGATATTTCTGCGCAAATTGCATTGGAAATAGGAAAAATCAATATCATTGCGGTAAAAAATACTGCATTTTTATAGCGAATTTGCGAATAGATACTTACCATTCGAAAAGCCCCCTCTTTTCGTTAGCGCTTTGAGATGCGGCTGCGTCGTTTTGAGCTTTGAGAGTCCTGGAAGCGATTCCCCATCGAGCTGTGATTCACTAATATGGTGAACTCTTGAAGTTGCGATGGTGATTAACGTCCGCCGAGCAGTGTGACTCGAAAAGCCGTTGAATCCAAGAGCTGCGAACTCGTTTGCTGGCAGGCGGACGATTGCATTTTTGCCGAAATCGTTTGACCTTTCTCCTGCTGAGACGGAGGCTGACATGACTGAGATAGGAGCAGAAATTTCGACGTCGAAAAAATCTGTAGCAGATTACACGTTAGAAATACGTGGTGCATGGCAACGTGCAGCGCAGAGCATCATCGAGGTGGGGCAGCTTCTGGTTTCGGCTGAGGCTGAACTGACACCCAATGAGTTCCGTTCACTTCGGCGTGGTCTGGAAGACGAAGGTGTCCTGTCGCAGTCGACCATCACGAAGCTGATGGGGATCGCGAGGAACAACGTCCTCGTCGATCCTGAACGGGTGCCGCTGCTGCCACCTTCATATGAGGCGCTCTACAATCTGAGCCGCTGGGATAGTGGCGAGTTACAGTCAGCGTTTTCAGAAGGGCGCATTCATCCCGAGTTGCAGGTCAAAGAATGTCGCCCACCGCTTTCGGCGGCGCCTGCGGCTGTGGCTGGAATAGCGCGGACGGTTCTGTTTCAGGTTGAAGCCACTGACACTCTGAAGCCAGCAACCCTGAAAAAACTCAAAGAGGTCGTGAGTTCCCTTTCTGAGTTGCAGGGCATCAAGGTCACGATAAAGACGGACTTCTGAGATGCGGCTGTCAAAGCGAAGTCTGGCAGTGCTTGGTCGCTTCAAGAGCCTCAACGACGAGTTGATCTTGTTGGCGCCAAGACGGTTCTTCGTCTTTGGTGAAGGCAAAGATGGCATTCACCGTGGTCTGGTCGTGGAAGGGTCTTTGCCAGACCGCTTTGCAGATTCAGGTGTCTACAAGGTTGGCAGCGGCGAGCTTCAGCCCGTTCAGGCAAAGTACGATTTTAAGCGCAAGCTTCAGTTCTTCGACGATCTCTATGCCAATGCAGCCAGGATTGCTCAGTTCACGCTAGCGGCGGATACGCTGAAGGCGCTGATTGCTGCGACAAAAGACGCGAACGGCACACACGTCAGAATCTATCGACGTCACGGCGAAGCTATCAAGGCAAGAGCATTCGATGCTCGGAAGTACTTCGATGAGCTAATTGCCGAGCATAGCCCAGCCGAGAACATCGGTGAGCATGAGCTGGCAGGGCAAGCGGATCGAGACTTTTTTGTCTACCTGAAGTTGTCGACACTGAAACGCATCCCTTTGCAGGGCTACTCAGTCACAGTGTTCGATAATGGTCTTCTCGAACTCGCAGGTACCGATATCGATGTAGTCTGCCATATGCGCGACCAACGGCTTGGGCAGGCTTTCGAGCAGCAGTTGGAGCAACTCAGAACGTTAGGTAGCGTTCTTTCGCTTGATCCCAGGAGAGCCCAAGAAGCCCGTCGTAAAATGAAGGCTCTTGGCTAAACACGCCCTTTTCAGCGAGCCCTTTTACGCGCCAAGCCGCATATTTGTCGCGCCAAAGTTGAACAAGTGCCGCCTCGGAGTTGTCGAAAAGCGGTCGCAGTTTTTCGGCTGGTGTACGACCCTGAAGGAACTCGTAGGTGCGGTCATAGAGACGCGCAAAATAGATACCGCGGCTATGCTGGGATCTGGTCTCGGCGCTTGTGAAACCCAGTTGTCGATAAACGTAGTTCATGGAGACCGTGGTGGCATTACGCGTGAGCGGGAGACCGTTGGGTCGCAACGCTTCATGCAAACGCCAATAGGCTTCGGGATGATGTGCCCTTAACCAGTCGCGCATAGCTTTCTGGGTCGCAGCAGCAGGCTTCAGTGGCGCTTGCCCAGGTGTAAAGCCGCATGCTTTCCAGTGCTTGAGGTCGTCATATTGGCTCTTGCCTTTGGTTTCGCCGTAAAGCGACGTGGTCGTGACGCCAACCAACCGATAACCGTAAATCTCTTCCCACATATCGGCGACAGTCTTGGACAGGCACAAAAGGGCGAGCAGCTTGCCGCCGACATAGTTGAAGCCGAACGGCTGGGTGGGGACGATCACTGAGCCGATGGCGGTGTGGTTGATCATTCCCCGCTTGGTGCGAATCTCATTTGACCAGCCGATCAGCTTGTCACGCCCTGCCAGATCGAAAAAATCACTCGAGATGCAGATCACGCCTAGGTACTTCTTGGTCACACGGTCGCGCACCAGAAAACGCAGGGATCGACCAACGTTTCCGCCATGTGGCATCGTTGAGACAAAGAGACGGAGTATCTCCCAGTCATGGGCTAACGGATCTGGGTTGGTGACGAACTCAAAACGCTCGTGCCCCCATATGCTGACTGAGGTTACAGGGAACTGGGTCTTGATGAAGACAAGTTCGGGCTCAAGCTTCAGGTAGTCATCCAACGCCGCGGGCTGCCAGATTTTGTCGGCGACACCAGAGATGCGCTTGTGCTCTTTAGTCGAGATGTCAGCGAACTCGCAACGTAGTTCGTCCCATTTTTGCCAAAGCGTGTACTCTTTGACGGACATCTTGCGGGCAAGGTCGAGATCCTGCTTAACTCTTTGCCGCAAGTCAGCCGTGTCGGGCTTCTCGGTTTGCTGCTGCTGAGAAGCCCAAGCTTCGAATTGAGGGCGCAGTTCGTCTGGAATCTTCATTGGAAAGCTTCGTTCGGAGACTCGATGGGAAAGCGCAATCCACCTTTGCTGGAATACACAGACGCCAATCTCGAGGCTGTGACAACTGCGATTCTGAAGAATTTGACCCCTGACCTGCTACCCAAGAAATGGCGTGAGACGAACAAGACCAATCCGCTCTATGGGCATTGTCATACGGCGTCAGGCTGTCTCTATCGGATCTTCGGGTCGGAGAATCTGTCGCTGTATCGCGCAGTGGACCCGTATGGTGTTTATCACTGGTGGTGCGTCGACCGCGCTGGGCGGGTCATTGATCTGACTGCGGGGCAGTACGAAGACGGAGTAGCAGAGGAACTTCATCGGCAGGGGATTCGGCAGCCTGGAATGCTAGGGTTTGACTATTAAAAACGATTGATGGAACTTGTTACGAGGTTGGGTTCGGTTCATTGGATAATGGCAGAAAAAACTTAAGTCGCAGCACAATCAACATCGGGCAGAAGAAAAATGAATGAATGTTTCGTCATTAATAATAACGATAAAGTTAAATTCACACATAGTGATCGAATATTCCACTATAAAATAAGCCATAAATATATACAAATAATACATGTAGCGACAATTATGTTAAGTTCTATATTTATTAGCTTATTTCTGTGTAACATCGGATCTGCCGAAGAAGCAGTAAATATAACGTGTCAAACAGATAAATTTTTTAATTTCATTGGCATTGAGGCGGGGATAGTAAAGTCGCCTGAAAATGTCGTCGCTTCCGCATCACTCGGCAGTAACGCGAAATGTACATTCAAATTTTCAATTGACAAATGCGTATTTAACACCGTGGATAAATTAAATCAGTATACCAAAATTTTTAATGATAAAAATGTTTCGCAAGAATTGATCAATATTAATGAAACATTATTCGCGTGGTCGACTACGAATATTTCATATAATGTCTCTGGAGAAAACATAGATAAAATTTATTCTTATAACCAGATTATTGGCTTGTCGCCAGAATTAAAAACAGAAAAAGACCGTCGAGCGTTACATGGAATTTTTGAATACTTTTCCTATCTATGTGATCTTGATTCGATCACAGAGGACGAATTGACAGAAAAACTTGCAGGTGGATCCCTCTTATCATACGAATATTTTATTGTTAAAAATACGAGATAAAGAGAATTAGTTATAGTATACTATGACTTAGAGCCGCAATTGATACGAGTTAAGGCAGATTTAATATTATAACTAAGTTCTGAGGAGATATGCAGGGTTTATATGCGTGATCAGATCCTCTGGCTCCAGCACGTCTGCGAACTCCCGCTTAAGTGCTTTCAAGCGCGCGTCATCGTCCAACGGCTCATCAAACTCAGCACCAGAGCGAATGAGGTCATCCAGAATCTCCAGCAGTTCAAGGCGGCGGCGGAGCAGGTTGGCTTCTTGGTCGTGTTTACGAATGATCATGGGGCAATCCGTTTCAGTATGGTCTTAGCCTGTTCGGTCAGGGCTGGTCGTTCTGTGAGATAGGCGAGGGTCAGTACAGCAATGGCTGCGCTGCTGAGTGTCATCTGGCTGACAATGTCTTGGCGTTCTTGAGTGTCAGTGCTGGTCATCAGACTGGTCTGAAGGCTGACAAGGCGACTGACAGCGAACTCAGCGAGCGGCACGAGTTGGTTCAGTCGCTCATTCTCAAAGTCAGGCAGCAAAAAGTCATTCATCACGGCTTGAGCACGATGATGGTCACAGGCTGACGGCGCTGGAGAGTGCGCTTAGCCTCGCGGAATGCTTCATCCAGCTGCTGCTTCTGGATGGTGTCTTTGTGGTCAGGGTTGATGCTGAAGACCTGGCTGGTGCTGGTCGCTATCAGTTTGCGGATCTCTGCATCATTCATCTCAGACGCTCATAAGCATTGAGATTGCGCTTCACCGCTTGGCGGATGAAGGCTGACACGCTGAGTTGGTTCTCGGCGGCAACAGAGCGAGCCTCGGTGAGCAGGTCAGTGCTGCACTTGAACAGGAACACGCTGTCGTTTCGTGCCGGGCGCATTCGGGTCGGTGACTGGGTCATCGGGTATTTCCTTTAAAAAATTGTTGGGGCTGAAAATCGCTGGAATGACGCTGGCTAAGGGCTTTCTGGCGTCAATGCAGTGTCTATGGGGTATTTATATAACTCGGAGGCTGACACGGGATGGAACTGGCGGAGCGGCTTTGGCTGGTCAGCAGAATAAAGGAAAGGCTTGGCTGGGTTGGTGACAGCGAGACCGTGGTGGGTCTGGCAGAGGCTGGTCAGGGTCTAGTTGTGGAGGAGATAGCGGTTCGGATGGAGACTGCGGATTTGGATTATGGCTCAATAGATGAGGCTGTGGATGCGGTCGGATCTCTACGGGAAGACCTTAGCCTGATACGGAAAAGGTTTATGGATTTTTTCGAGCTCGAAATCGCAGTAGCAGTTTCCAGAAGCCATTTTCTCATTTGCCTCAGCGGTTTGGATCAAGACCAAGGCTTGAGGTTGAAGGAGTTAAGGTTGGAACTGGAAGGGTTTGAATCAGCCTTGGCTTAATCGCTTCGCGATGTTCGTTCGCTGTCGCTCACTCACCAATCTTGAAGGGGATTGGAATGAGGAAGGGATTAGGTCTGAAACGGCTATAGAATATGAAAATCAATAGGTTATGGATAAAACCATATTGCGGTCGTGATTGGAGATACACTTCCGCCAGCGGCGGAAATGCATCTCTGGGTTTTGCGTATAGTGACCCTCGACACAGTGAATAAGAGCAACCTGTCGTGACAGGAAGGGGCGGCTATGGGGTCTCCCTTTAAGCTCAGAACACACCAGCGCAACAATCCGATAGCACATTCACCAACAGTCGGGTCGTTTGAGGGTCGCGAAGTGGCGGAGCCCTCTCGTGTTCGTTCTGCCAGTGTAAGATCAATGATCAGGCGGCAGGGAACTTCTTAGTCAAGTCTGCTCCCACCGAGTTAGTGCGCAAGTGGGTGCTTTGTGTGCCCCTTTGCGAGTGCCGAGTTTGACCGCACCAAGTCATATTGTGGGTGTATATGATCTATTTATATAACAACGGGACCGAAACGATAGAAAATCATTCCGGTCCGCGCAGAAAGGAGTTATTTTATGCTTGCATATATATGTAACTAGCGGCGAAGATCGTCGCTAGTAATTTTGCAGATCGGCACTTTATCAGAATGCATACTCTTCGGGCAGCTCAAAGTGCTCGTAGCCAAGGCTCACGAGGTTGTCGCGGAAGCGCGGCAGGAACTGGCTGTCGTTCTGCATGACCTCATCAAAGTAGTCCAACATCTGCGCAAGCGCGGTGTCGTGATCGGTCTTCAGCAGGTCGGCGAAGAGGTTAATAAGCTCATGATTCATTTTAGTTCTCTTTCTTTTAAAATAGGAAAAGCTTAATTGCTTTTGTTGCCGTAGCATCAACGCTACATTTACAATATAACACGTCTATTCTGTATATATAGTTGACAATAAGCTTCAGTAAATTTCGGTGTATTTCATGGAAAGTGACCAGTTCTCACGGACTGTAGGTGGTTACTTGCTGCCGAAATATAACGGTTCACTACCCGTATCATCGTCTGGCTGTCTGCAGAACTTAAAGATGCGGAAGCCGTGCCCTTTCCTTTCTCAATCTCTAGGATGCGGGCAGCGATTTCGCGGTACTTTAGCTTCACGTTCTTCCGCTGCTGGTAGACGAGCAGGGCGATTCTGTAGGCGTTCGCCTTTGGCTGGGCTGTGCTGAGGGGATGAAGCGGCGTTCCTAATCGCTCGGTCATACCGAAGCAGACTTTCCAATGGGCTTCCCACCAGTCGTCAAAGCGGCTGTTCATGACAGCGTCACGACCACCCCAGGCTTCGTACTTGGACCAGTCTACCGTGTGGGTGGTCGATCGTTCAGCCTCTTGCAGGAACTTGAACCAGTAGAGGTAGACCCGTTTACGGCTCTGGATCCAAAGCCCGTCGCGGTACCGCACATATGCACTGGCAGGATAGAACTGCTTGGGTCTCTTGGTTCGGGAAGCCATTTTGGGCTCCTTTGTCCATCGGCATTTTTGTGATGCTCAGCCACGCCGCTGGCTTCTGCAAGACCCCACCGTCTCTCTGGTGTGTAAGTCAAACGCAGATGGCGCTGACACAGCGATCATTGGGTTTTTTGCGTCTCAAATGGGTGGTTGACCGCTTTAGGAGACACACTACCTGGCAGGTCTAGAACTCACTGAGACAGGAGTGGCTATGGCGAAGGTCGGGTATCGGCGGGTCAGCACGACAGAGCAGAACTTTGACAGGCAGGCTCTGGACGGGTGCGACAAGGTCTTTGAGGAGAAGGCTTCTGGCGCAACTCGGGAACGAGCAGCACTCAATGACTTGATTGCATGGGTGCGGGACGGTGATGAGGTCGTGGTCTGGAGCATTGATCGGCTGGCGCGTGACCTGCGGGACTTGCAGGAAGTGGTGTCAACGCTGACGGCTAAAGGAGCATCAGTGACATTCGTCTCGGAGCGGCTAAGTTTTTCAGGCTCGCAGGATGATGCGCTGTCTCGGCTGCAACTTCAGATGATGGGGGCGTTTGCAGAGTTTGAGCGCAACATCATTCGGCGGCGTCAGGCGGAAGGCATCGCCAAAGCCAAGGAGCGGGGCGTCTACAAGGGTCGGAAAGCGAAGGTGGATGCAGCGGCTATTCGGCAGTTGCGGTCAGATGGGCTGGGGGCAACAGCGATTGCGGATATGCTCGGGATTGCGCGGGCTACGGTGTATCGGGTGGGGTAGCTGTTGCAAAAGGTCGCAATCAACAACGACATGCACGTGTCGCAGATCGTTCGTCGAGCATGTGTCGAGTTCCTAAAGCGATTGGTCGTGTAGGTGGGGCAAATGCCTAGCTGAACTGCTAGCATCCAATGCTGCATTCATCTCGTGGCACGACTGCGAAAACGTTAGCGCTTACGCATAAGCAGGCAAAATAGAATGGGTTGCGTGGGAAGAGACGGTTACCGTAACTGTTTGAGGGGCTATGGTTTTATCCACCTCATGTGGATACTCCGCAACAACTGACAAAAAACTCGCAGCGAACTCCTGTCTCCGATACAAGCATTCTTGACAGATTCCACCGACTTGAATTTTGTGGAGACAGTTAACCTAGAAAAGGGGCTTGAGATGAAGGTTTCTCTGATCGCCGTTGTGACCGCGGCGCTTGTGACGATGGGTTCGGCGCACGCTGCTGACCTGCTTGTAGATAACGCAGCTGATGCGTCGCCCGCAGCTTCGTCGATCGATTGGAGCGGTGCGTACATTGGTGCGCATGCAGGGTATGTTTCTGCGACCGCCACCGGTGAGGAAGGTGACCTGTTTGACGAGACGATCGACCTTACGGGTTGGAACGGCGGCGTTTATGGTGGCGTGAATGTTGTTAATGGCAACATTCTGTTCGGTGTCGAAGGTGATGTCGGCACGGGTACAGTTGAGGGTACTGCTGACTTCACGTCGATCGAAGGTTCGGGCGTGGACGGTTCTCTGACTGCGAACATCGATTGGAACGCCCATCTGCGTGGTCGTCTCGGTGTAGTTGCAGATCAGATGCTGTTCTACGTTTCGGGCGGTCTTGCTGTAGCGAGCACGTCTGCTGTGGCATCGTTGGACGCGCCTGTTGATGATATTACTTCGTCGGCTTTGCACACTGGCTACACTGTTGGCGCGGGCATTGAAGTTGCACTGACGGACAACATCACTCTGCGTGGTGAGTACCTGTATGACGATTATGGGTCGCAGTCGTATGAATACGATCTTACTGACCTTCCTGACCCGTACGACGTTGTCGTGACCAATGATGTTGGTCTGACTGCTCAGACCGTGCGCGTGGGTCTCAGCTTCAGCTTCTAATCTGACGCTAATAAATCAGTTCGAGAAGGGCAGCAGAAATGCTGCCCTTTTTTGTGATCATCCGCGCATGTCGATCAAAGCACCCGTCTGTCGATCCCTTGCGCCAATGCGTTTTTTCATCGACGCATGATACGCATCGAGTTGCATTTTGACGACCATATGCGATCCCCCAATGATCGCAATCTGCTTCCACATGCCCGATGCATCCTGAAACTCAACGATCACTTCGATCATAGCGAATCCTCCTTCTCAGCGATTTAATGTCCATACCGCAGAATGCGCAATTGGTAACAGAAAGTGCGTTGTGTATGTTTCACACATACTTGCATATCGTGTCGATAAAATATTGAAAAATATTAGCTTTTTAGAAAAATCGCGGAATCATAATCCGTGTGTCGGGGGTTCAAATCCCTCCTCCGCTACCAAAACAGGTTTTGTGAACGTCTGATGGCTTGGCGCAGCGCCGTCTCGACGGCGTCCAGACACATTCAGATGCAAAACATTACGCGCCAATACGTATTAAACTTGATCTGATATGATTAGCTCCTCCCCGCCAGAGGGGAGAGCGGCGTGCTGACGAGACGTGAGATCGAGGCCCGGGCGGCGTCCTTTGCCGTGGAGTGGAAAGACGCCAAAGACGAGCGCGCCGAAAGCCAGAGCTTCTGGGATGCGCTGTTTCGCGTTTACGGCACGCCCCGGCGTAATGTGGCGCGCTTCGAGCGTAAGGTCCGGCGGCCTGATGGCACCCTGGGCAAGATTGACCTGTTCTGGAAAAAGAAGCTCCTCGTGGAGCATAAATCGCGCGGGCTTTCGCTCATCGAGGCGCGGGCGCAGGCGCAGGAATATATCCTCGGCCTCGCCCCGGCGGATCGACCGAAGTGGCTGGTGGTCAGCGATTTCCAGCGCTTTGAGGTTATTGATCAGGAAACCGGCGAGGAACAGCGTTTCGAGCTGCCGCAATTGCCGGCGCGGCTCGATGCGCTCGGCTTTATTGGCGGCTTCCAGCCGCGCAAGCCTTCGCTGTCGGCACCGGTCAACATCAAGGCTGTCGAACTGCTGGGCGAGGTGTTCGATACCTTGCGGCTCGGCGGCTACCCGGCCGACGCGCTGCCCGGTTTTCTGGTGCGGCTGGTCTTTGCGCTGTTTGCCGAAGACACCGCGATTTTCGAGCCGGAGCAGTTCCGCAGCCTGATCCTCGAGAATTCCGTGCCGGATGGCAGCGACCTTGGCCGCTTGCTCGATGATTTCTTTCAGGTGCTGAACACCCCGCCTGACGCGCGCCAGCACAATTTGGCTCCCGAACTGCGTGCCTTTCCCTATGTGAACGGGGCCCTGTTCGATCTCCGGCTCCCCAATGCCGCCATGACGCGGGTGATGCGCGATGTGCTGCTGCGCGCCACCGAATTTGACTGGACGCAGATTTCGCCCGCCATTTTCGGCTCGCTGTTCCAATCAGTGATGGAGGGGGCAGAGCGCCGGGCGCTTGGGGCGGACTACACATCGGAAGACGACATTCTCAAGCTGATCCGCCCCCTGTTCCTCGAAGAGCTTGAGGCGGAGCTGGAGGGCATTCTCCGCGACCTGAGCACTGCGCGCAACGGCAGGCTGGATCGGTTTCACGATAAGCTGGCGGGCCTCAGGGTTCTCGATCCGGCCTGTGGCTGCGGCAATTTTCTCATCATTGCCTATCGCGAATTGCGGCGGCTTGAGACGCGGCTGCTGATCGAGCGCTATCGCGGCAATCTCTCTGGCTTTCTGGATGTGGGGTTATTTGCGCGGCTCAATGTCGATGCGTTTTTTGGCATCGAGATTGAAGAGTTTCCCGCCGAAATCGCGCGCGTTGGCCTGTGGCTCATGGACCATATCTGCAACCGCGAACTGGCCGCGGCCTTTGGTGAAAGTTTTGTGCGGCTGCCGCTGAAGAAATCCGCCACCATCCGCTGCGCCAACGCGCTGGCGACAGATTGGGCCGATGTACTGCCACCGGACCAATGCAGTTATGTCATTGGCAAC
The DNA here is from genome assembly GCA_903828145.1 of uncultured Hyphomicrobiales bacterium. Taxonomy (GTDB): domain Bacteria; phylum Pseudomonadota; class Alphaproteobacteria; order Rhizobiales; family Devosiaceae; genus Devosia_A. The sequence goes on from CAIKKY010000013.1 coordinate 53,998, forward strand.
CCGCCCTTTGTGGGGGCGAAGTTCATGACACCAACCCAGCGCGACGAGTTGCAGCGCGTGGCCCATGGTGTGCGCAACAGCGGGCTCCTGGACTACGTGACCGCGTGGTATTTCAAGGCTGCCGACTATATCGCGCGCTCGCCCATCCGCTGCGCCTTCGTATCCACCAATTCCATCACGCAGGGCGAACAGGTGGGCGTGCTCTGGCCGCCGCTTCTGGGGCGCGGGATCAGAATTCAGTTCGCGCATCGCACCTTCGCCTGGCGCAGCGAGGCGCGCGGCGCGGCGCATGTGCATGTGGTCATCATCGGTTTTGGCCATGGCGATGTGCCGGTGAAGCGGATTTTCGACCATACTGACTTGGCCAATACGCGCGAAATCCGGGCGGGGAATATCTCGCCCTATCTTCTCGACAGCCCGAACACTGTGGCGGTCAACCGCTCCACGCCGATCTGCGACGTGCCCGAAATGGGCATTGGCAACAAGCCAATTGACGGGGGGCATTACATTTTCACCGAGGCGGAGAGAATTGAGTTTCTGGTCCGGGAACCGGGGGCCGCGCCCTATCTGCGCCGCTTCATCGGGGCCGAGGAATTTCTCAACGGCAATGACCGCTGGATATTGGTGCTCAAAGACGTGCCGCCCTCAGTGATCCGGGCCATGCCGCAGGTCTATGCCCGGGTGGAGGCCGTGCGGGCGTTCCGGAAGGCGAGCAAGAGCCCCCCGACCCAAGCGCTGGGGGATACCCCAACCGGGAGTGTCGGGATTTCCGTGTTTGGCAGGCATAATGGGTAAACAAGGAGCCCGATATGTCTCGACGCAAAGAGCCTTCGATCCCGAATGAACTTCTCGATCAACTCCTGGCTGGCGGCGCTGCCAGTGCGGCCTTTGAACAAGGCGGCCTGCTCGACGCGCTGAAAAAGGCGCTGACCGAGCGGGCCTTGAACGCGGAGATGGACCACCATCTTTCCGGTGACGATGGGGTCGGCAACACGCGCAACGGCTATGGCCGCAAGACGGTGACGACCGAGACGGGCACGCTCGAGATTGAGGTGCCACGCGATCGGCAGTCGAGCTTTGACCCGCAACTGATTGCCAAGTATCAGCGCCGCTTTCCGGGCTTCGACGACAAGATTGTGTCGATGTATGCCCGCGGCATGAGCACCCGGGAGATCGCCGGGCATCTGCGCGACCTGTACGGCCTCGAAGTCTCGGCGGACCTGATCAGCACCGTGACGGACGCGGTCCTCGATGAAGTTGCCACCTGGCAGCAGCGGCCGCTGGACCCGGTCTATCCCTTGGTCTTCTTTGA
>CAIKKY010000014.1 GCA_903828145.1 uncultured Hyphomicrobiales bacterium
AGTACATTGACACTGCTATGGTGTAATTCTAAACTCTCAAAAATGTTGTCATGCAATATTTCACTCTCCTCTAATGATGTCGAAGGAATTGTCACCCGTCGCTGGTATGTGGCGCAGACACAGGCGGGTCGTGAAGCCTTGGCGATCCAACACCTCAAGCGGCAGGGTTTTGAGGCTTTCCACCCAAGGTTTAGGAAAAGGCGACGGCACGCTCGGCGCATTGATGAAGTCTTAGCTCCCGTCTTCCCTGGCTATGTGTTCGTGCGGTTCGACCGCGAGCGCGACCAGTGGCGCGCGGTAAATGGCACGATCGGCGTCTCCCGTCTTCTTGTTGCGACCCCCAATCGCCCGCAGCCGATGCCAGAGGCGGCCATGGTGGCGCTTCGTGCGCGCTGTCAGGACGATGTCATGGGCGATTTGGTGCCCGATCTCCGACCCGGACAGGTCGTGCGCCTCATCTCAGGCCCATTTGCCGAGCAGTGGGTGGAAATCGATCGGCTGGACGACCGCGGTCGCGTGCTTGTCCTATTGAATATCCTTGGTGGAACATCTCGCGTCGACGTGCCCCTGCGCGCGATTGGTACCGCATGATGTGGCCGGGTGATGGCCCGTTATTGTGCCATTGCGCCCGGCACGGGGGAGGGAGACGTGGTTGAACTCAGCGTTGTCGCGCGAGCGCATTCGGGCGTCGCGGCCCGCGGCGCGTCGCGACGTTGGCGGGCGATGCTGCGATCGAACCGCTTCACATTGGGCGGAGGGCTCCTCTTCGCCATCGTCTTGCCTGAACTGTTCCACCCCGCATTTCGTGGCGCCGGTGCCTGGGCTAACTATGAGCCGGGTCGGATTGAGCCGACGCTTGTCGCGTCGACGCTGGCCTTGATTGCTTCCCATATCTCGTTGCGTCGGGTAGGGATGATGCCACTCGTCGAGGATAAGGCTCTAATTCTTCCGAGTTTTCTTGCCTGCTTCGGCCTTGCCCTGGGGTTGCTCGTTGCGGGTCATGAACCTTTGGGGCGTTACCACTTCACGCTTGGCCTCATATTCGGCGTGGCGTGGTATTTTTTAGTCGCGCTGGCCCGTGGACGTGCCGGTAGCCCCCGCCTCGCCTGCATCGGAGCCTTGCCGCCCACGGAGGAGTTGCTGGCGACGAATATCGATTGGCAATTCCTTCTTGAGGCTGAAATGCCGGGGGATGTGTACGGCCTCGTCGTCCAAGATGGCGCCAATCTTGACGAGGCTTGGACGCGCGTACTGACGCGGGCTGTTGTGCGCGGCATCCCCGTCTATGAATTGTCGCATCTGCGCGAACGGGTTCTGGGTCGCGTCCGAATAAGCGAGCGCCCGGATCGCGTCTTTGGCTCGCTGCTCCCCTCCTTGCCATATCTCCGGATCAAGCGACTGGTGGATACGCTGGCGGTGATCCCAGCATTGGCCTTGGCCCTGCCCGTGATGGCTATTGTGTGTGTCCTCATCCGCCTTGAGAGCCCGGGACCGATGATTTTCCCGCAGGCTCGGCTCGGCTATCGGGGGCGGCCATTTACCTGCTATAAATTGCGATCAATGCGAAGTGATGTCTCGGGGCCTGCCTTTACACAGGAGGGAGACCCACGCGTGACCCGCGTCGGGCGCGTCATTAGGAAGTGGCGCATTGATGAGCTGCCACAACTGGTGAATATTCTTCGTGGCGAGATGAGTTGGATTGGGCCGCGGCCGGAGGCGGTATCGCTTGCGCGGCTTTATGCGCGTAGCATTCCTAACTACGCCTATCGCCACGCCGTTCGCCCGGGAATTAGCGGCTGGGCGGCCGTTCATCAGGGGAATGTCGCACTTGGTGATGAGGCGAGCCTCAAGCTTGAGTATGACTTTTATTACATCAAACATTTCTCGGTCTGGCTCGACATTCTTATCGTCCTCATGACGATCCGCACCGTCCTGACGGGCTTCGGATCGCGTTGAAAATTGGCGCTTGCTGGTAAGGTTTTGACCGATAATTTCATATTCGCGGGGTGGACCATGCGCCAGTCTTCGCCTATGGTGGGCGTAGGGGCTTGGTCCTCGCGCGGGTGCTCAAACCTGCAACATGCGACTGTGGTTGAGCTATTCACCCGCAGTGCGGTAGCCTTGGATCGGGCGGCATTCTTGACATGATCTGGACTTTATCCCGAGCAGGGGACAGCAATTCACGCCGTGATTAATCGACGATTTAATTCAATACGGGCCCGCATCGTGGGTGGCGGGGCATTTTGGTGCCTCTCCCTCCTGCTTGTCGTGGCCTTTCTCGCGGGCGGCTCGTCGCGCGCCGACGTACCGGCGCTGATCGTCCTGCGTCCGGTGGCGATTCTTTGTCTAGGCTATGGCCTCTCCCGCCTGACAGCGGATCAGGTGCGGGCGCATCGTGTCCTGCTTGGCTTGGCGCTGGCGACGGTCATTCTGGCCATCGCGCATATAGTGCCGCTTCCGCCTGAACTCTGGACGCGGTTGCCAGGACGGGAAATCGTTGTCGAGATCGACCGGGTGGCGGGACTGGGCGCAGTCTGGCGGCCGCTGAGCCTTTCGCCGAGTGGCAGTCTAAACGCGTTATTTTCTCTGGCAGTGCCCCTGGCCGTGCTTGTGTTGGGCGTGCAACTCACCCGCGATGAGCGCTGGCTATTGTTGCCGCTGATCATCATTATCGGGCTCGCGAGCGGGATCCTTGGCGTGCTGCAACTTGGCGGGCCGGCGGACGGAGCCCTTTACCCCTATCGTGTAACCAACGCGGGGTCTGCCGTCGGACTGTTTGCCAACCGCAATCATCAGGCAGTGCTGCTTGCGATACTCCTACCCATGCTCGCCGTTTGGGCTTCGACGCGCCTGCGCTCGCCGACTGACGCCCGAGTGAGGTCGTTCGCAGTTGTAGCAGCTTGCACTTTCCTCGTGCCGCTCACTCTTGTCACAGGCTCGCGCGCGGGATTATTCGCGACGCTATTAGGGCTAATGGCAGCCGTCTTACTCTATCGGCCGCCACTGGCGCGGGAGATTTCGCCCTCGCCACCGCGGCGCTGGAGGATGTTTCTCGCGGCGGCTGGGGCTGTCGTGGTTGGCGTGAGCCTAATCACTATCACCCTAGGGCGGGCGCAGGCTTATGAGCGCCTCATTGGACGTCTTGCTGCGGATGAACCACGCTTCAAGATTTGGGGTCCGGTTATGGAAATGGCTGGGAAATATATTCCGTGGGGGTCCGGGAATGGATCCTTTGTGGAGGTATATCAATTAGATGAGTCGAGAGAGTTGTTAAGTGCGATTTACTTCAACCACGCGCATAATGATTGGCTTGAGCTGCTCTTCACGGGCGGCCTGCCGGCGTATCTGCTGCTGGGTGTCGCCATTGTTGTGATGCTGCGGGTGGCGGCCCGCCTTGCTCGGGTAGCGGCTTACAATATGCGTGACAGGCTGATGGCTTGGACGGGCATTACCATCATTCTATTATTTGGGGTCGCGAGTGTCGGAGACTATCCTCTGCGCGTGCCGTCTTTGGCTAGCCTCCTCGCGATCGCTGCGATTTGGATCAGCTCCTGCAAGCCTGTTTCAGGTGAGCAGGAGGCTCTGTAACCTAATTTTGAGAGTTTTCACTTGTGGACCAATTTGCGAAAGTTACCCTGCATGATTAAACGCTCCGCGCTATATATGTCTCTGCTGCTGCTGGCAGCCTGCGCCGGCGCGCCGCAATTGGGCGGAGATCCCAATTTACGCGTCGTGGAGGCGAGTGCCTTGCCGGCGCCCGACCGCGCCGATCTCATCGCCGCCGCGCGCCCCTATCTTGTTGGTCCTTTTGACAAGCTCAGCATTGACGTCTTCGGCATTGAAGAAATGTCGAGCAAGGACGTGCAGGTGGATGCGAGTGGGCGCATGTCCTTCCCCCTAGTTGGCGTGATTGAGGTTTCGGGTAAGACGCCGGGTGAGATTGAGGCTCTCCTCAGAGATCGGCTCAGCGCCAATTACGTTCGTGACCCTCAGGTAACTGTCAATCTGAAGGAGACGGTGAGCCAAGTCGTGACGGTCGACGGCCAGGTGCGTAAGCCCGGCCTATATCCCGTCATCGGACGCATGACACTCTTGCGCGTTATCGCCAAGGCCGAGGGCACGGATGAGTTCTCAAAACTTAATCAGGTGGTGGTCTTCCGCACGGTGAGGGGCCAAGATATGGCAGCCCTATATAATCTCAAGGCGATCCGCGTCGGGAAATATGAGGATCCGGAAATCTTTGCGAATGATGTGGTCGTCGTCGGCGATTCTAAGGCGCGGCGCATCTTCAAGGATTTCCTGCAGGTCTTCCCGGCCCTCGCAACCCCGATCGTCATCGCCGCAGATCGCCTGAACAACTGACGCCATTCATTGACCTGAAAGAAATCGCATGAGTCATCATTCAGAGCCCTCTCTCGCCCCTCAGGGGAGTGGCATTGCGCCCGAGGTTGAGGCCGACACCTACGCCCTGCCACCAATTTTGAAGCAGTACCTGCATACGGCCATTCGCTGGAAATGGTTGATTGGCGGCATTATCGCCGGTGCACTTGTCCTTGGTTTGGTGGTGACCCTCCTCACCGCGTCGCGCTTCACATCCCGCGCGCAGATTGAAATTAGCCGCGAGCAGAAGAAGGTCACCAACGTCGAGGGATTGGATTCTGCTACGGCTGATCGCGACCTTGAATTTTATGAGACCCAATACTCGCTGCTACAGGCACAGTCGCTGGCGGATCGCGTGGTCAGGACACTCAATCTTGGGCGTCGAGATCAATTTTTCGAGGCGCATGGCGTTCGTTTGAATGGTGAAGACTTCGGTGAGAGTGGTCTAGGTCGCTTGACGCCGGCGCAAGTGGTCGCCCGTGATAAGCTAGCGGGGCAGCTCCTCCTGAAGAATATCCAAATCACGCCAGTGCGCCGCTCGCGGCTCGTAGATATTGCGTACACGAGCCGCACGCCGACCATTTCTGCTGAAGTCACGAATGCTTGGACGCGGCAGTTCATCGCAGCAAACATGGATCGACAGCTTGAGGCGACGCTCGATGCGCGCAAATTTCTTGAGGAGCGTTTGGGTTCGCTGCGATCGAAACTTGAGCAGTCGGAGCGCGACGTCGTTACTTACGCCTCGCGGAATAACATCATTACCCTCGACACCGTGCGCGACGTTGAGGGTAAGACCCAGACACAACGGACCTTGGTGGCGACTGATCTTGCAGCCCTCAATTCTGCCCTCTCTGTTGCCATGGCTGATCGCATTGCAGCCGAGAGCCGGGCTGGCTCCTCGCGCGGTGGAGATGCGAGCCCTGAGGCCCTTGCCAATCCCGTTATTTCACAACTGCGACAGAAGCGCGCCGAAGTCACCTCCGAATATGCGAAGGTCATGGTGCAATATGAACCGGGCTACCCGGCCGCACGTGCGCTGAAGGGCCAAATCGAGGCACTTGATGCCGCCATCACGCGCGAGACATCGCGTATTTCGGGCAGTCGAACTCTCACTTATCAGGAGGCGCTCAAGCGTGAGCGAGACTTGAGGGTGCAAGTCGACGAGCTGAAATCACGCCTCGATCAGCAGCAGCGTGACTCCATTCAATACAATATATATCAGCGTGAGGCAGACACCAATCGTCAGCTTTATGACGCCCTGCTGCAGCGCTACAAGGAAATCGGCATTGCCGGCTCGGTCGGTGTCAACAACATCGTCATCGTCGATAAGGCGGAAGTTCCCGACCGGCCATCCGGGCCAAATCTGCCCAAAAACTTGGCACTCGCGCTCTTGATTGGTGTTGGCCTCGCGGCTGCGGTTACTGTTGGCCTAGAGCAGGTAGACGAGGGTGTCAGTAATCCGGGCCAGGTGCAGCACATGCTTCGCCTGCCGATGCTGGGCCACGTCCCAATTACGGAGGCAGATGCAGTTGAAAGCCTGAGCGATCCTAAGTCTGCTATCTCGGAGGCATATTTCAGTATTCGTTCCAACCTTGCCTTCACGACGTCGCACGGGTTGCCGCGCTCCCTTATCGTCACCAGCACGCGCCCAAGTGAGGGCAAGTCGACCTCCAGCTTTGCCCTTGCGACAATTATTGGCCGCACGGGTAAGCGCGTACTGCTTGTTGACGGGGATATGCGCTCGCCGAGCGTTCATCGCCTCGTCGGTCTCGACAATAAGGCGGGGCTGAGTAACCTGCTCGCTGGCGATAATGACATCCTTGGGTTGGTCAAGGGCACTGCCTTCGCCGGGATCTCCGTTCTGACGGCGGGGCCAAAGCCACCCAGTGCTGCCGAGTTGCTGAGCAATGATCGGATTGCGGCCCTGGTGAACGAAATGCAGGGCATGTTCGACCATGTGATTATTGATTGCCCGCCGATCCTTGGCCTGTCCGACGCGCCTCTGCTGGGGCGCGCCGTAGAGGGATGCGTTCTTGTGATCCAGGCAGAGGGGCCCGCGGTGCGAGGCATTCGCGCCAGCTTGGCACGCCTGCAAATGGTGGACACAAATATCTTCGGCGCCGTTCTCACTAAAGTCTCACAGCGTGAACTGGCGTACGGCTATGGCTACGGCTATGGCTATGGCTATGGCTATGGCTATGGCTATGGCGACGGCGACGGCGACGGCGACCAGCAGGATGGGCGTGGGTAGAGAGTGCTGTTGAGCGACTTGTGATGTCCACTCCCCGCTGTCATATGCTGATTGGAGCGCTGTCCGTTTGCGTCGCATTGGCTGCCGGCGTCAATGCTGCTGCCAATGTCTGGCGCGCGACACAGCCGGAGCGTGTCTTGCATCTGAACGCCCGAGATCATCTAGCGCTGATGCGACAGGCCGATCGTCAGTTGGCCGGGGTTTCTGGGCCCATTGTGGATTTGCGACAACTGCCCCTCATCGCCCGTCGAGCCCTAGCCGCAGAGCCACTCCAGACGCCGGCCTTAAGACTGCTGGCACTGTCAGCGGGGGGCGACGTTGCTAGTGCCCGAAGATCGATGACACTCGCTCATCAAGTCTCGCGCCGAGATGTCGGGACGCAATTATGGTTGATTGAGGATAGTGCGCGGCAGGGAAATCTCAAGTCGACCCTTGCGCTTTACGACGAAAGTCTGCTGGTTGGAGGTGGGCTGAGCGACATTCTCCTCCCGATCTTGTCGTCAGGACTGTCCGTTCGAGAGATTAGGTCGGGCCTTGTGCCCTATGTTCGCGGGGGGCACCAGTGGGTGCCGACGTTTCTGAGCTACGCCGCGACCAAGGGTAATGCGGCTGAGGGTGCCGCCCAGCTCTTGATATCTGCAGGCGGTTCGCGCAATGGCCCGGCGGTTGCAAGCCTGGATGCGCAAATTCTTACTGGTTTGTTATCATTGGGCAATTTCACATTGGCCCAAGAATACCTCACTTACATGACGTCCGTCGGCGTCGTATACGCTCGAGAGATTGGTTTTTCGGTGGGGTCAACCAATCCGGATCTCGGTCCTCTCGCGTGGAGCTTCACAGATGATCCCGATGTGGGCGCACAGTTGGAGGCGGGGCAATCAATCCGCATTAGGGTGTCGCCGGAACAGCATGGCACTGTCGCGCAACGCGTGATGCTTTTGATGCCGGGAACATATGAATTTTTGCAGCGCGTCGAATTTCCTCCATTGGCCACCTCGGCGCAAACTGTCTGGGAGTGGCGTTGCAGGGCTTCAGGCGATGTCATTTGGTCTCAGGCCGTTCCCATCCGAACGTCGGAGGCGACTTATTCTTCACGCATTGTGGTCCCGCTAAGATGCGGGGCGGTTCAGGTCAAACTGAGTGTAAGGGGTGGCGACGGTCAAGGGGAGGCTGAGATTGTGATTGGAGGCCTTCGATTGGTGCGGGGCGCATGACGCGTCTAGTGTCTGCAATTTGGCCAGATATTTTAAAGAGCATTTTTCGATCATTCCGGGTCATAACCGCACGAATTCAATTCGTTGGTGCATTCGTAGAGTTGGAAAAATTTTATCAACCTGCGGATCATGGACATCGGCAGTAAGTGGATGGATGTATCACTGGATTGCAGCGATCTGCAGGATCCTCGGAGGTCTTATACCAGTCATTTACCTGTCCTGCCGAGCTATTGATTTTGCGTTATCGGGAGTTTGGGGACGTAACGTGTTTAAGGCCAGCGTTTTTTCAGCAACTTCTGCTGATCAGTTTTAAAATGAAAAAATTCATAAAATGAATAAGAAACTGCGGGTGCTGTCGGTTTTCGGTACCAGACCTGAAGCAATAAAAATGGCCCCGGTTGTGAAAGCGTTGACATTGACCGATGGCATTGACGCTAAGGTCTGCGTGACTGCTCAGCATCGGGAAATGCTTGATCAGGTGCTAGAGCTATTTCGGATTGTATCGGACTATGACCTGAACCTGATGAAGCCGGGTCAGGATTTGACGGATATCACCGCCAATGTCCTGCACGGCCTTAAGCCGATCCTCGCCGAATTCGCGCCCGACCTAGTGCTGGTGCATGGCGACACGACGACAACGCTGGCCGCATCGCTAGCCGCCTACTACCAGCGCATCCCCGTCGGTCATGTCGAAGCCGGTCTTCGTACCGGTAACATCCTCTCCCCCTGGCCAGAAGAAGTGAACCGCAAGGTGGCGGGTGCGATCACACGTCTGCATTTTGCACCGACGGAGCGCTCGCGGCAGAACCTCCTGGCTGAAAATATTCCCGCCGAGCATATCCATGTCACGGGCAACACGGTCATCGACGCACTGCAGGAGGTCGTCGACCGAATCGAAAGCGACCCAGTTTTGGCCCGCGATCTAGCTGGACGCTGGCCGCTTAATCCCAACCGGCGGATGATCCTTGTCACTGGCCATCGTCGGGAAAGTTTTGGGGGCGGCTTTGAACGAATTTGCAGCGCACTGCGCCGAATAGCTGATCGTCCCGACGTGGAAATTGTCTACCCGGTCCACCTCAATCCCAATGTGAAGGGGCCGGTGGAGGCGCGACTTTCCGGGCTTTCAAACGTGCACCTGATCCAACCGCAGGATTATCTGCCCTTCGTCTATCTCATGCATCGTTCAACCTTGATCCTGACCGATTCCGGGGGGGTCCAGGAAGAGGCGCCGTCGCTTGGCAAGCCAGTTCTGGTGATGCGCGACACGACAGAGCGACCAGAAGCCGTCGACGCTGGCACGGTTCGCCTGGTCGGCACCGATGAGGATCTCATCATCTCATCTGTCGGCGACTTGCTGGACGATCAAGCGGCCTACAATGCCATGAGCTTTGCGCATAATCCCTACGGTGACGGGCTCGCCGCCCAGCGCATCATCGAGGCCATCCGTGCATATTCAAACGAACTCCGCTGAACTGGAACTCTAAATGCAAACTCAACTCCCCTTTCGCCGAATTTCCGTCATCGGGCTCGGATATATCGGTTTGCCGACGGCCGCGATGTTCGCGTCGCGGAAAATCGAAGTCGTCGGCGTCGATGTGAACCCGCATACGGTCGACACGATCAACCGCGGTGAAATCCTCATCATCGAACCCGATCTCGACATCGTCGTGCAGGCGACCGTGGCGCAGGGCTATCTTCGCGCTACGACAGTGCCGGAATCAGCAGAGGCCTTCCTGATCGCCGTGCCCACCCCATTCAAGGGTGACAACTACGAGCCTGACCTCAGCTATATCGAAGCTGCGTCACGGGCCATCGCTCCGGTTCTGAAATCAGGCGATCTAGTGGTGCTGGAATCGACCTCACCAGTGGGTGCGACCATCGCGATGGCGAACTGGCTCGCGGAGGCGCGGTCTGACCTCTCGTTTCCTCAGGACGAGGGCGAGAAATCGGACATTCGGATCGCGCATTGTCCCGAGCGCGTGCTACCCGGCAAGGTGATGCAGGAGCTCATCACCAACGATCGTATCATTGGTGGAATGACCCGTCGCTGTTCCCGCGAAGCCGCGCTGCTCTACAAGATGTTCGTTAGCGGCGATTGCATCGTGGCCAGTAGCCCGCAGGTCGCTGAGATGGCAAAGCTCACCGAGAACAGCTTCCGCGACGTGAACATCGCCTTCGCCAACGAATTGTCTCTGATCTGCGATATGCTAGAGATCAACGTGTGGGAGTTGATTTCGCTGGCCAACCGCCACCCCCGCGTGAGCATCCTGCAACCTGGTCCCGGTGTTGGCGGCCATTGCATCGCGGTTGATCCGTGGTTCATTGTCTCTTCAGCGCCGGACCTGACCCGCCTGATCCGCACCGCACGCGAGGTCAACGACTCTAAGCCCGAATGGGTTATGGGCAAGGTCCGCGAAGCGATCGGCGCCCACCTTATGGCCAATCCCGGTCAAAGCGCGGCTGATGTTACGCTGGCCATCTACGGACTGGCCTTCAAGCCGGACATCGACGATCTGCGCGAAAGTCCTGCATTGGAAATCGCGCGCGATCTTGCCACCACTCATCCCGGCATGATCTCGATTATCGAGCCGAATTTAGAGGCACTTCCGTCAGGCCTTGGCAGAGCTCGATTGGTGTCGTCTGCAGACGACGCGGACGTTCATGTGATGCTGGTGAATCATCGACAGTTCCTGAACCGTCCGGCGCCAACGGGGCAATGTGTAGATACGCGGGGGGTGTGGTCGTGACTGCGGCTGCGCCGGGCCTGCCTCAGCGCGTGCTGCTGTTCGGCCCGCCCTATGGACAATCCATCCCGGATGGAGCCGGGGGCGGGACCGGCGGTTATACGCGCAACATGGAAGTCTATGAGCACCACCTGACTAGCGACGAGTTTGAACTGATCCCGCTGTTCCACACGGTGCGCGGGCAGGACAAAGGCTTAAAGGCGCGGTTCGCAGTGCGGTTCGCGATTGACTTTTTTCGGATAGTGCGCGCCTTAATGCGCGACCGTCCCGATGCTGTGCATTGCCTTGCCCGCTACCATGAAGCGTTGCCACGCGAAGCTTTACTCGCCGTGCTTTGCCGTGTGTTCCGCAAACCATTCGTATACGACATCAAGGCACCTTTATTTATTGACGCCTATCGCACACGTGGGCGTGTCTATCGTTTCCTGGCGGATCGTATCATTTCCAGCGCTGCCGCGGTGCTAGCCGAAGGGGCGTTATATCTTCCCTTTCTCAAGAGCCAGTTCGGCCAGGATGGAATCCTGTTCCCCAACTTCGTGCCGGATGCCGAAGTCCCCCAAACCATCGTTCCGCGGCTGACGGGCGATCCACTCCGCGTGTTGTTCGTCGGATTCTGCCACCCCAACAAGGGGGTGATCGAGGTGTTCGATGGATGCCGCCAGTTCGCAATACAGGGTGGTGCCGTACAACTGACAATCATAGGCGCAGAGACGCCCGAGTTCATCGCACATATCAACAGTTCGTCGCCAATCACCGGATTCGTCTACAGATGGTTGGGCCGCCGTCCACATAATGAGGTCCGCGCTGCCTTGGACACGCACGACGTATTCTGTCTGCCGAGCAAGAGTGAAGGGCATTCAAACGCTGTTAATGAAGCCATGATGAGCGGTATGGTAGTCGCTTGTTCCAAAGTCGGGCTGTTGGAAGGCGCTGTCGAAGAGCGTGGAGGTTACTTCATTGAGGACCTGAGCGCCGATGGTGTGGCCGCAACACTGGCCACCATTCGTCGCGACCCGTCTGAGGCGCTTAGACGCGGGCGGTTCGCGCAGGACAAGGTTCGCCGGGAATACACCGCCAGCGTGGCGCGCTCACGGATCACTTGCGTCTACCGCGACATACTGCGCAAAAGCCGGAGAAAATGAAACATGGCTGATATCCCAGTATCAACCACTCGGGCCAAGTCCATTGGCATTAGGGGCCATAGCGCCTCGGTATCAGCTGGCGCATACAGTAGGGTCTACTGGGTTGATGCCATCGCACGCATGCTGACGGCCATCTGCCTCCTCAACATCAATGGCGTCATGTGGATGGCGTTCGACCAGGAAGCCTTGGCTTCAATCGCTATGCTAGGACCGGCCGTCCTTCTGGTGGTTTTTGCAGGGCGCCATGCTTGGTCGTTGCCGTTCTCATTGGTTGTTGGGGCTATTACGACATATTTAGCGTTCGGCGCGTTCTTTATGGGCACTAGTTCCGAAGCTGACGATATGGCGCAATATGTCCGAGCATATGGCGGTACGCTCGTTATCTTGTGGGCTGTCACGGGCTACACGGCCAGTCTAGTCGATAACGATAAGCGGTTGCTGTCCTTCCTGCGGTTCGTCAGAAATACACTGTTGCTTGGGGCGGCCTCGGTTTGGTTCTCGCCCGTTTTATATCAGTACTACGTCAACGTGCCGCTCGCGTTCTCTTTCGAAGAGAGATTGGGCGGGTTCTTCGCGAATCCAAATGAGGCGGCAATGGTAGCGGTATTCGCTGTGGTGTTTGTGAAGGAGGTGCCATTTAGTAATAGGTTACTTGGATGGCTGGCGCTGGCGATGGCGTTAATCGCCGTATTTCTTACACTTTCGAAGACTGGTATAACCTGTGTGATCGTCTATTTGGCTTGGAGTGTGATGCGCAAGGCGAAGCGATCTGGCGTCGCCCTACTCCTGCCAATCGTGATCATGGCGATTCTGCTGGTGCAAGACCTGGAAGGTGTTCTGCGTTACATTACGGAAAATCCCGTGTTGCAACTCGAAACGGCGCAGCAGAACCGAGTCCTCGAAATCGGTGACGTCTTTAGCGGACAGATCAACGAGAAGACCACAACCGGTCGAACCTATCTTTGGCAACTGGCGGCTGCACGCGCGTGGGAGGCATTTCCGTCGGGCAATGGCCTTGGCAGTGCGCATCAGATGGCGGGCGGGCTGTTTCAAAATGACGGCTGGCTGGGAGCACACAACACGTTCCTGATGATTTGGTGCGAAAGCGGCATTTTACCGACCATACTGTTGATAGCTGCTATGGTGTGGACGCTGTCGAATACCCTGCGCCATCCTTTATGGCATCTGATACTACCCATATCGATTGTCCTTTTGACTGACATGATGGCAACGCACACCGCGCTTTTGACCCGCTACCACAACCTAATCATGGCGCTTATTCTGGGTCTGCTCGTCAGTGAACGTGCCCATCACTGGAGGTCGAGGTCGAGGGAGCAGCGGGCTGACACAGCATGAAAGGCATTAATAGCAGTCTGTTATTCCGCCGTTTATTCCAGGATGCGTCGGCAACTCTCCTTTCGACCGTTCTGGTGCAGGCAGTGACATTCGGCATTTTGGCCGTCTCCGGGTTGGTTCTGGAAGTCGATGCATTCGCGCGACTGACCATCATTGTGACGACCATCATGGTGTCAAGCGGGCTGATGGAGTTTGGCCTAAACGCGACAGCCACAAAATTCTATAGCAACGCACACGACGAGGGTGTGCTTGCCCTCGCTTTCGAAGCCAGGATTGCGCTGGTTCCTGTCGGGGCAGCGATGGGCGCAGCCGTTTGGTGGTACGGATTGCGCGACATCGGTCTGGGAATAGCCATCGGACCCATCCTGAACATCTGGAACGGAATGCGCGCCACCGATCAGGCTCGGCAGGATTTTCTTAGTTTCGCGCGAATGAGCATCGCCTTCGCCTTTGTTCGAGGCGCAGGAGGCGTCGCTGCACTGCTATTTGACGTGGACGTGGCGTTGTTGGCTCTCGCGGTTTACGCTTTACCGGTGTTGGTGTTGGGGTGGGGCGCGTCAGCATCGGGCAAGTGCGTGCGCTTCGCACTGTCCGCGCAGCGTCAAAATCTCAACGGTGCCGCTCGCTATGCTGCCCACATTTATCTGAATTCGATTGCCTTCATGGCAGTGCCTTACGTGCCCCAGTATATTATCGCTTCACGCCTCGATGCCACTGCGGTTGCCACTTACGGGTTGATCGTTACCTTCACTGCGCCGCTTTCCTTGCTCATCTATTCGATACGGAGCGTATTGCTTCCTCACATGCTAGGCGCGGCGCCGGAGATCGAGCGCCTGATTTGGAGCAGGCGGGGTCTCATCATGATCTCATCAGCATGGGTCGTGCTAATTGTGGGTGGCGGAATAATCGCCGCCGGACTTGATATGGTCTACGGGCATCGCCTCCCGCAAATTGAATATCTCTTCATGATGTATTTCTTCGGATACTCCGGAGCAGCGATGATCGGTTTCTATAGTCTCAGCATACACACACGAGACCTACCGCACCTGGCTAGCGTAATCGGCATTACAAAGATCATCGTATTGATACCTATGCTACTCCTTTACGGGGAGGATATCATACTCATTGTATCGATTGTTGCGGCCATCATGATCTTGTCTGAAGCATTGCTGACGCTATTGATCTACAGAGAGAAAAGATCATGAAAGTCGTAATGGTAGGAGACTACCCAGAGCCGGGCGGGCGAATTTCTGGAGGCGTCGAGCGCGTTATAGATACGTTGTTGACCGAACTTAGCCATGTTGTCGACTTGACCCTGATCGTGCCTGCCGCCAGTCGGAATCAGACCTGTGAAAATGGTGACGTCCGAACGATCTACTTAAAGCGTGCTCGCCCAGGCTCCTTGCATTACTGGACCTCGGACGCCGTCAGGCTTGCCCGGATCATCGAAGTGTTGCGCCCAGACATCGTCCACCTTCAGGGCGTTGCCGGAATCGGCCGCCTTATAACTTCTCCATGCATCCTCACCGTTCATGGCTTCCTCGACAAAGACATTGTCGCCTCGGTAGTAAGCACAGGTATCGGTCGGTGGGCGCGAAAGCTTGCCGGACACATGATTCGCGTCGTAGAGGAGCGCGCCCACCGCCGGATAGGGCACGTAATTTCCATCAATCCCTATGTAGACGAAGCGCTGCCACATCTCGTCGACTTGCAGACCTATCCTATCCCCAACCCGCTCGATCCAGTGTTCACCACGCAAGATCGCAAAGCATACTGCCAGCGAGCGTCACATATCATTTCAGTGGGAAGGATCGGCCCACAAAAAAATACCTTAGCTGTCATCGCTGCCGCTGCGCGAATCATGAAAACTGACCCAAATGCGTCCCTGACGATCTGTGGCGCAGCCTCGGATGAAGGCTACTATGCAAAATGCCGAGAGTTCATCGAAACCAAAGGGCTCACGGACAGGATACACATGGTTGGCAATCTACCGTCAACGGAGCTTGCGGCGCTGCTCGATACGGCATCCTGCCTCGTCATGGCCTCCCACCAAGAGAATGCTCCGATGGCGATTGCGGAGGCGCACGCCCGCGGGGTCGCCGTGGTCGCTCCCGAAGCCTTCGGCATCCGGCATATGATCGAACCGGGAATTAACGGACTGTTCTGGCCGATGAAGGATGTCACAGGGCAGGCCACTGTGCTCCAACACGCGCTCAACCATGCATGGGCGCGTGACGAAATCGCAAAGGCGGCGCGCGAGACCTACGACGTACGCAGTGTTGCCAGCAAAACACTGGCGGCCTACCACGCTGTGCTGGCGGGGCACTCCTCTCTGACAACTTCTCACCAGAAGTGAACGCGCCGGCCAGCCGCGCGTTCGAAAATTGCCACGAATGAGTGAAGGCTAGTCACCAGGTGACAGTGATCACGTACGCACCGAATTTTCCTAAAGGACAAGCCTTCTGCGGATATCGCAACCGCATTTGGCAAAGCGAAGACATGGAAGGGATCCGTGTCATCCGGGTATGGAGTTATGTTACCCGGAACGAAGGTTTCACCAAGTGCATCCTCGACTATCTCAGCTTCAGGGCCCCGCTTTTCTCGCGTCGCTGTTCGTCCGCCGCGTCGACGTCATCGTGCGAACTTCGCCGCAGTTCTTCACCGCATGTGCCCTCCGGTTCCGCTTCTCTCCACCTCCGGCTAGCCATTGTGCAGGAGGCAATCTTGCACCAAAAATTACCGCGGACCACTCAGTGGGGGCCGGTCACGTCCCACTACGACGAAGCCCTAACACTCCTTAAATCACAACCTCAAATCTGTGAAATTAGTACTGACAGGGAACAAATGAATAAGAAGCTCACACTAAAATCTAGTCACGTATGATTAATTCACAGTCACTTTCCATGTAAAAATCTTTGGAACTCGTCCTATTATGACCGAATTTGGATCAAAATCCCACCGGAGACCGCGAGCGCTCATCATTTCCGATAGGTTCACACCCGAAGTGTCCGCGGCTTCGACCCGATTGCACTCACATGCAAAACGATGGGTAAAATCTGGCTGGGACGTCGATGTCTTGACGTGCGCACCAAATTTTCCGCGAGGGAAGGTGTTTCCAGGATACAAAAACCGCCTTTATCAACGTGAGCTTCTAGATGGAATAACGGTTCACCGTATTTGGTCTTATATGGCGCCCAACAGGGGCAAGTTCAGGCGCTTGCTTGACTATTTCTCGTTTAACGTGTCCGCGCGGGCCTCATTGAAAATGGTTCCCAGACCAGACGTTATTCTGGCTTCCTCACCCCCGATCAATGTCGCTTGGATTGCACAAGCTGCGGCCCGTCATTTTGGCGTTCCATGGGTCTTTGAAGTCAGGGACCTTTGGCCGGCTTCCATTCGCGCCGTAGGCATATCGAAGGGTTATTTGCTTCAGTTCGTCGAACGACAAGAGCTCGCGCTTTACAAGGACGCCGCTTCGATAATCGTACTGACCGACGCGTTCAAATTAGATTTAAAGCAACGAGGTGTTCAGGATTCTAAGATATATGTAGTCACAAATTCCGTAGAACCGGAGAATTTCTTATATACTTACAGCCGAGATCAGGCAAGACACAATTTAGGCCTTCCTATAGACAAGTTCATAGTCGGTTTTGTGGGTACTGTAGGCCTCGCACAAGGTGCATCCACATTTGTTTCAGTCGCCGCCGCACTTCAGCATAGGACCGACATTTATTTCGTTGTTGTGGGTGAAGGTGCTGAAAGGTCTATCATTGAGAAGGCTGCCATTGATATGAAACTGACCAACATAGAGTTTCGCGACTTCGTTGCTCACGAGAAGGTTCCGGAGATCCTGTCCGCACTGGATGTTGGGGCTGTGTTGCTAAAGGACGATCCTGTATTTGAAACCGTGATACCATCAAAGATTTTCGAGATAATGGCCGCCCGTCGTCCAATTGTTGCAGCGGTTCGAGGACAGGCGAAGCACGTTATTGAAGCTCTTGGCGGTGGAGTTTGCGTTGCTCCTGAGGATGCCGAGGCGTTTTCTCAAGCCATCCTAACGCTAGCAGAGGACATTCCGTATGCATCCGACCTCGGGCGGGCCGGGTGTTTGGCGGTTACGGAAAAATACAACAGAGATAAGCTTGCTGCTGACGCTCTGAACGTATTGCGCGAACACGTCGACAAAAATGTACAAGCCGATTATTTCTCTAGGGGCATTTATGCGGCCGACATGTTTCAATAAATGTCATCGGAACCTTGGCAGTCTATTCAACTCAAGAGATCGGGCAGCGCAATGTTATCTATAACTGGAGGAAGTGGCTTTATCGGCACCAGTTTGTGCAAGCGGTTATCTGAGAAGGGGCAGGCTTTTACCATATTGGACACGCGGGAAAGCCTTTCGTTTCCGGAGCGGCATCAACACATAAACATCTGTGAACGCGACTGCTTGCTCGAAGCGGTGGCGGGTGAAACGATTGTCCATCTGGCCGCAGAGCACCGCGACGACATTCGCGATCGCAGTAGGTACCATGCGGTAAATGTTGATGGAACAAGAAATGTGACTCTTGTGGCAACAGAAAGAGGAATCAACAGGATCGTTTTCACCAGTAGTGTTGCAGTCTATGGGTTTGCCCCGCCTGATACCGGCGAAGATGGTGCGATCAACCCCTTCAATGACTACGGCCGCACAAAGTACGAAGCCGAACTTATCCTGCGCGAGTGGCAGGCGGCAGACCCGCAAGTGCGCAGCCTCACCATCGTCAGACCGACAGTGGTGTTTGGACCAGGCAACCGAGGGAACGTATACAATCTCTTGTCATTTATCGCCTCAGGCCGCTTTATGATGGTCGGATCCGGCACAAATCGCAAGTCGATGGCCTATGTAGATAACATCGCTGCATTTCTTGAATTGGCTACTAAATTCCATCCTGGAGTGCAACTTTACAATTATGTTGATAAGCCAGATTTTACTATAAATGAACTTGTTGGTCAGGTAAGACAGACGCTGTTCGGAAAAGCAGATGTTGGACTTAGGTTGCCTTCCTGGCTCGGCCTTGTAGCCGGAACGGCAGCAGATGCTATATCTCAAGTGTTAAACCGTTCGCTGCCGATCTCCAAGATACGGGTAAAAAAGTTCACGACGACAACTACTTTTGGGAGCGCAGCCCAAAGGGTTCCTGGGTTCGTGCCTGAGTTCACGTTAGCCGAGGGGCTTGCACGAACGCTGCACCATGAGTTCATCAAGCCGGACCCAACTGCCCCCATATTTTACACTGAGTGATACCAGCGCGAATTGATCAGTACCCATTGATCCATTTGCGCAGTCCGATCGATGATCTGCCCCCTTCTGAGTGGCCCATCGACTATCGTAGTCTGGACCACGAAGGAGGAATGGAGTGGCTCGGAAGCACAAACTCGAGGAGATTATCTGCAACCTGCGTGAGGCGGATATCGTGCTGGCGCAGGGAGGAACGGTTGCCGATGCGTTGTAGGACTGTACGGACTCGTGGGACATCTTTCATACTGCCGGCAGGTAGCACGGAGGATGGATTCTATGACCAAGGAAGACCGCGACATTCAGCGCAAGCTCAAGGTGCTGCGCCACGCCGAGAAGACCGGCGATGCCTCCAAGGCATGCCGACAATTCGACGTGGGTCGGTCGAGTTTCTGCCGCTGGAAAGCAGCTTACGAGCAGCGCGGGGAAGCCGGACTGATCAATGCCAAGCCCATTCCATTGCACCCTGTAAACCAGACCCTACCCGAAATCGTCGAGAAAGTCCTCTACCTGCGCAGCAAATACCATCTCGGATCAATCCGAATCGTATGGTATCTGGCGCGCTATCACGGCATCACAATCTCCGACGCCGGGGTCACGCGCAGCCTGCGCCGCAACCGCATCTAGTGACCGCCCCCCCCCCCCGCTGTAGGGGCACGGCGGCGCGGAACAACTAGGCCCAGACATTATGCTCTGCGAATTCCAGATATCGCCCAAGCACGTCGACCGACTTCCAACCGCCGGCGCGCATGATTGCGGCGGTGTCGTGGCCCGCGCACAGTAAGTCCTGAGCGGCGCCGACGCGCATGGAGTGGCCGCTAAATGCGTCGACGTCACTCGCATCCAGCCCCGCCGCGCGTGCGCAACCCTTGATCAGCAGCTTGACCATGTCGCCGCTCAAGTCGCGATTGATGGCCCTGCCGTGGTAAATGGGACAAAATAGCGGCCCAATTTCATCCCCCCTCCAGTCAAGCCAGGCCCGCACGAGGGCCGCGGAGCGTTGCGACGTAAATGCGATCCGCCCGGCGCCAAATGGGTCCGCCTTGCTGCGCCGGATGAGGACACGCAGCGTCCCGTCCCCCCTAAAGTTAATGTCCTCCGTCATGAGCGCGACCAATTCCGATCGGCGCGTGAGGAGGTCGTAGCCCATCGAGAGCATGGCGCGGTTGCGTATGCCGATTGGGGTCTGGGGCTGGACCGCCAGAAATCTCTCCAAATAGTCGTGCGTCATGCCCTTCGCCTGGCGGGGTCGCTCCAATTTGGCGCGGCGCGCCCGGCGCAGGGTGAGGTTAATATTCTCGTCCCTCGTCGGGTCGGGGAGGGACAGGAGGCGGTGCACCTTGCGGATGGCGTAAAGGCGCCGCTGCACCGTCGACGTGGCGTGCATTGGCCCCTGCTCACCTAAAAACTCGCAGACTGTCTCGACGTCCGCCGGCAGCGGGTCGCGGCCATTTGCCGCACACCAGTCGACGAAGGTCTGCACGTCGGAATAGTAGCTGCGCATCGTCGCGGGCGCGTAGGCACCCTCAAGGCGCTTGAATTCTGATCGCCAATCGGGTCTGATAGCTACAATTTCTGAGTCAAAATGTACCATATGATACTTTTAGTATCACGGGAGGCCGTTGTCAATGATCTGTGGAACCCAAGTCAGGGCTGCCCGAAGCGCACTCAAACTGAGCGTCGCGGATCTTGCTGAGGCATCAAAGGTGAGCACGAGCACCATTAAACGGCTGGAAGCTGCAGATGGGACGCTATCGATTACTTCCGTGAACCTAGCAGCCCTTCAGTCAGCCCTCGAAGCTGCCGGCATCGAGTTCATTGGATCGCCCGACAATGCGCCCGGCATCCGCATCCACACTCGCGCAAGTGAACGCGGCTGAGGCCTACTGGGCGCGCTCCGCCACACGACGCTGGCGATCGGGAACCCCTTTATTCCGCGCCAATCGCAGCCGCCGGGCGGCCTCGGTTGGGGCGTTGATCACATCCCCTGCGCCGACGCCCGTGCCTCGCCGTACGCTGCGGCAGTGGATCGGGCCGCGGCCGTCAGGCACCTGCACGGGGGGCGGCCACAACTGGCGGGTGGCGATCGCCGAGTTGGCGCCCCACCGCAACCAAATGACTGTCGACGCGTCGGCCACTGACCGCGTGACTTCGGGCGACGCGGGCCCTCGGGCGACGGCGTTGGGCCTCACGTGACGGGCGGGGGTTGAGCGCCACGGGCGACTGCGCGCGCCCCGGCGGCGGGCGACTGAGTGGGCGCCGCGTCGTCCGCGGGCGCGTCCCTATGAGCTGGGGGCGTTGACGCCCCACCCGCCAGTCGTGAGGGGGCCACGCGGCCCAATGAGGGGATCGCCGCGGCGGCGGGGTGCCGTGGGGGGTGAGGCCCACTCCGGCGGTGCTGGCGGCGGCGGGGTTGGCGGCGGCGTGGCGGGACGCGTCTCGCGCCGGCGCGGTGGGTCCTCATACAGGCGCCGATCTTCGTACGGCGCCTCCCCCGTCGGCCCGTCGTCGGCCGTCAGGGCGTCGGGGGCCGGGGCGTCGAAGGCCGGGGCGTCGGGCGTCGGCGCGTCGGGCGCCTCAATTGGCTCGGGCGGCGCGAGGGCGGCGGCCTCGGCCTGCCGCCTCGCCTCGCGACGCGCGTGCTCCGACTTCCGCCTCGCCGCGCGCTTCATCTCGAGCCGGTATTCCTCGTGATCCCGCTCAAGCTCCGACCGCCTCAACTCGGCCGCGCGCTGGCGCTCCGCCCGCTCCGCCTCCTCCAATTCGAGGCGTCGGGCGCAGTCGAGGGCGAATTCCGCGCGCTCGAGCGCCAGGCGCTGGGCGCGGACGTCGCCGTGGGCCGCCTGCGTCCACAGGCTGATCTGGGCGGCCTCATACCGCGTCACAGTCCGCGTGCGTCCGCCGCCGCAGTCGATCGTCACGGGCTCACTCGCCACGGCGAGGGTAATGCGGTGCCGGAGCGGCATCAGGTCGCCGACGCCCGTCAGTGGCGCGGGCGACAACTTGCGCGGGCGGCCGCCGCCGCGGCCCGGGTTGTCGCGCGAGA
Source organism: uncultured Hyphomicrobiales bacterium (assembly GCA_903828145.1). GTDB lineage: Bacteria > Pseudomonadota > Alphaproteobacteria > Rhizobiales > Devosiaceae > Devosia_A. The sequence continues at coordinate 21,409 of CAIKKY010000014.1, forward strand.
AGCGGGTCTCGGTGGGCGGTCGGCAGTATCCGACGGCGTAGTCGCCCGTGGCATTGCGTGGGACGCGTGTCTTGCTCATGGCGGGTCTCCCCCTCAATTGGTCGGTGTGGCGCGCCGGTCGAGCGAACACTTCCGCCTGAGGCGGTGGCGCCGACCTTGAGCTGGCGCGCGGACAAATTGCAGCCCTCGCAGTGGCCCTAAATACTACGCCCCTCGCGCGCCTGCAATCGCGTTGGCGGCAGATTTTGACCACTTCGTGCGGCGGGGCGTGCATTTTTGGGTGGCGTGCGGGTGGCGTGCAGTCGCCGGGCGGCAATTTGCGGTGGCGATTGCACTGCCGCGCGCGCGCCGGCGGCGGGGTGTGCGGTGAATAATTCCCGCCGGGGCGCGGCGGACTTCCCGCGTGTGGCGCCGAAAATTTCCCATTTATTGGCGGCGGGAATTTCGATTATTATTGTTTTAAATCATATTGATGCGTCCGACGTGGTGCCGCCCGGGAGTGGACTTTGCGTCAATTTCCCGGTTTTTTGTGCATTATGCGGGAATTTCCGCCACTTTCGGGGGCACACGCCAAACTCCCGATAACGCCCCAACGCGGCCCAAAAAAACAACTCGGGCTGCCAGGCGATTTTATTCCGGCCCAAGCTGCCAGAGCAAAAATGTTGGTCGCAAATGCTAAGGCGATGTAGGACCCAAAAAAACCACCCCCGCCCAGCGTCTCAAAAACTTCGGCACTATTTTCCCAGCGCGGCATTTGTAGGCGCCCATGTCTTTGGCATTCGACGAGGTTGACGCTTCAAAAGGCAAAGGCACTGCCTGTCCAAATGCATCGTCCAATACGGCCGCATGGTCAGTCCTCACCCAATAATCTGGATATCAGCATAGCCTAGTGCCGGATGCGTCGTTGCCCCGAGTAGCGCGACCTGGACCGCTGTGCTCCCCGCCCCGCTGCCGTCCGCGTCATAGAAGAGTGCGCCGGTCGTCGTGTTGTAAATGAACCGGTCTGTGGCGTCATGGGCCGTCGATATGCCAGCCCCCGACCAGAAAGCATCCGTCACCAGGCTGCCCAAGGCTGCGGTTGATAGTCCGGTGAACACCGCCTTGCTGAACTGCAACTTGTCGATGCTCGAGGTGAAGTCTGCGATGATGTCCCCGTTGGTAGTAGCATTAGGGCTGATATACATGGTTTGGCAATGCCTAAGAGCTTTGGTCGAGCTATGCCGTAAAACAGCACATGCCTCTCCGCTGTCGTGTGTAATAGTAATGCGTAAACCGGAACAAGATAACCGTGTTATATGAACATCAACGATTAGCCACATAAGGTCCGCTCATGAGCCGCGCTTCGACTATCTATCCTGTGATCATGTGTGGCGGTGCAGGCACGCGCCTCTGGCCGCTCTCTCGCAAGGCATTGCCGAAGCAATTCGTGAATCTTTTGGGTTCGGAAAGCCTGTTTCAGCGCGCTGTCAGCCTCGCGACGGGAGACGGCTTTGCCGCGCCGCTGATCGTCACGGGTGATCCATTCCGCTTCATTGCCACCGAGCAGCTTGCCGCTGTGGAGCAGTCAGCCTCCGCAATCCTGATTGAACCCGAGGGGCGTAACACGGCGCCCGCGGTATTGGCTGCGGCCATATGGCTGCAGCGGCACGATCCGGACGCGATTATGCTCGTACTGCCGTCGGATCATCTCATTCCCGATGGCGACGCCTTTAGATCTGCGGTGCAGTCCGCCCGGCCCCAGGCAGAGGCCGGAGATATGGTCACGTTCGGCGTTTGTCCCACGCGCCCAGAAACAGGCTATGGCTATCTCGAACTGTTGAGCGCCGAGGCGCGCGATGCAGCCACGCCTCAGCCGCTGCTTCGCTTCGTCGAGAAGCCCGACCGCGCCCGTGCCGAAGCGATGCTGGCCTCGGGCAATTATCTCTGGAATGCCGGTATTTTCCTCTTCTCGGTAGAGGTCGTTATCGCGGCGTTTAAAACCCATGCGCCGCATCTGTTTGAGGATGTATCGCAGGCGGTCGACACTGCCTTGCCGGACTTGAGCTTTCTTCGTTTGGCATCCGAGCCATGGCTGCAGGCCGAGAGTATTTCGATCGACTTTGCCATCATGGAGAAGGCGCAAAACCTCGCGGTCATGCCGCTTGCGACGGCGTGGTCGGATTTGGGTGACTGGGAGAGTGTCCGGCAGAAGAGTGGCCCGGATGGTGAGGGCAATGTGTGCTCCGACCAAGTGCTGGCCATCGATTGTGTGGGCAGCCTGCTGCGCTCTGAGGCCGAGGATTTGCAACTGGTGGGCATTGGCCTGACGAACATGATCGCGGTCGCCATGCGGGACGCCGTGCTGGTTGCGCCGCGTTCCGAAAGCCAGCGCGTCGGCGAGGCGGTCAGGGCGCTCAAGGCGCAGGGCGTCGCGCAGGCCGAGAGTTTGCCGCGCGATCAGCGCCCGTGGGGCTGGTTTGAGAGCCTCGCCGTGGGTGATCGATTTCAGGTGAAGCGGATTGTCGTGAGGCCCGGCGCGGCGCTGTCGCTCCAGAGCCACAACCATCGCGCCGAGCACTGGATCGTCGTGGCCGGCACGGCCAAGGTCACGATTGGCGGTGAGGTCAAGCTCGTGACCGAGAACCAGTCCGTTTACGTGCCCCTGGGTGAAGTCCACCGACTGGAAAACCCGGGAAAGCTTCCGGTCGAACTGATCGAAGTTCAGACGGGATCCTATCTCGGCGAGGACGACATCATCCGCTACGCGGATAATTACGCCCGCAATTAAGGGGTTGCGGGGCAGTGCGGTGGGATTGTCCGCCGTCAGAACATTTGGCTCGGCGCTGTCAGTCTAACCGTAATCTGTCGCCGATCCGCAGCGCTATCGCAGGATCCGCGTAGCTTCAGATTGCCACTCGGCCAGCGCGGCCAAGCGGCGGAGTTTGTAGGTTTGACGGTCGACGAGATGGCGTTCCGAATTGCCGAGTTTGCTCGTCTACCCGATTTAACGCCGCCTCAGCCCTCAGGCAATTTTGCTCTGACAGCACCGCTCCGATCAATCCGCGATCGATCCAGACTGACAGAGTTAACACATTAATCGATTCGCTCGATCACTGTTACAAAGTAATCTTGTTCGCCCAATGGATCTCAGGGGTATAACCTTTCTTCTAGAACGGCATCAATCGTGCCGAGCAGGAGGAGAGAACGCCCATGAAAATTCGCAGCCTTGCACTTGTCGCGCTTATGGTAGCGGCATCCCCGATTGCGTTGACCGGCACCGCTCAAGCAGAACCCGTTCAAGCTGGCACGGAATGGTGGCCCAGGAACCTCGATCTCTCGGCGCTGCGTCAGAACGAAGCGAAGTCCAACCCTTATGGAGCCGATTTCGATTATGCCAAGGAGTTCGCCTCACTCGACCTCGATGCGGTCAAGGCAGACATCCGCAAGACGCTGACCACCTCGCAGCCTTGGTGGCCGGCTGATTATGGACATTACGGCCCGTTCTTCATCCGCATGGCGTGGCACAGCGCCGGCACCTACCGCACCGGGGACGGCCGCGGCGGTTCGGACGGCGGTGAGCAGCGCTTCGAGCCGCTGAATTCGTGGCCAGACAATATCAGCCTCGACAAGGCCCGCCGGCTCGTCTGGCCGATAAAGCAGAAGTATGGCCGCAGGCTTTCGTGGGGCGACCTGATGGTGCTGGCCGGCAATGTCGCCATGGAGGACATGGGCTTCAAGACGCTTGGCTTTGCCGGTGGCCGGGTCGATAGCTGGCAACCCGATCTGGTCTTTTGGGGCCCGGAAACCAAGATGCTGATGGACCAGCGCCGCGATGCCAGCGGCAACCTCAAGGGACCGCTCGCTGCGACCCAGATGGGCTTGATCTACGTCAACCCGGAGGGCCCGAACGGGAACCACGATCCGCTTGCAGCCGCGGCCGATATCCGCCGTGCCTTTGGTGCCATGGCCATGGCAGACGATGAAACCGCCGCATTGATTGCCGGCGGACACACTTTCGGCAAGGCGCACGGCGCCCACAAGCCGGAAGAATGCGTCGCCGGAGATCCGGGCGTGGCCCCGATCGAGCAGCAGGGACTTGGGTGGACCAACAAGTGCGGCAAAGGCAATGCCGAGGACACCGTCTCGAGTGGTCTGGAAGGCGCGTGGACATCCAATCCCATCGCCTTCACCACCCAATATCTCGACAACCTCTACGGTTTTGAATGGGTCAAGACCAAAAGCCCCGCCGGCGCGACCCAATGGGTGCCCACCAATCCGGACGCCGCCAACCTGGTGCCCGATGCGCATCGTCCCGATGTGCGCCACGCGCCGATCATGTTCACGACTGATATCGCGCTGCGCGAGGACCCGGGCTTCCGCAAGATTACCCGGCGTTGGCACAAGCGCCCGCAGGAATTCTCCGACGCCTTTGCCCGCGCATGGTTCAAGTTGACCCACCGCGACATGGGGCCGCAGGCGCGGTATCTCGGCAAGGACGTGCCCAGTGCGACTTACGCCTGGCAGGATCCTCTGCCCAAGGCCAATTATCCTGCGGTCGACAGTGCCGATGTCGCGCAGCTCAAGACCGAGATCGCAGGTTCAGGACTAACCACTGCCGAACTGGTGCGCACTGCCTGGGCTTCGGCCTCGTCTTTCCGCGCAACCGACATGCGCGGCGGCGCCAACGGTGCGCGGTTGCGGCTTGATCCGCAGAAGAACTGGGCAGTGAACGACCCGGCGGAACTGACCAAGGTTATCGCCCGGTTTGAGGCAATCCGCACCAAGTTCAACAAGACCGCGAGCGGCGGCAAGCAGGTGTCGCTGGCTGATCTCATCGTGCTGGGCGGCAGTGTCGGGATTGAGCAGGCGGCCAAGGCCGCCGGGCAGGACGTGACCGTGCCCTTCACTCCAGGCCGGGTCGATGCCACGCAGGCGCAGACCGAAGTGGCATCATTCGACTACCTGCAGCCGAAGGCCGATGGCTTCCGCAACTACTATGCTGCCAATGCCGATCTTGGCCCGACCGAGGCATTGATCGACAAGGCGGACATGCTGAACCTGACCGTGCCGGAATTGACCGTTCTGGTGGGCGGGATGCGCTCGCTGGGTGCGAATGCGAACGGCTCAAACGCAGGTATATTCACCAGCCGTCCCGGCACGCTCAGCAATGACTTCTTCGTGAACCTGCTGTCTATGGACACGGTCTGGTCGAAGTCGGCAAGCACGCCCGGTCTCTATGAAGGCAAGGACCGCGCCACCGGAGCAACAAAGTGGACCGCGACGCCGGTCGATCTGGTGTTCGGTTCAAACTCGGAGCTGCGCGCGGTGGCCGAGGTCTATGCCTCGGACGATGCGAAACAGAAGTTCGTGACTGACTTCGTCGCAGCCTGGACCAAGGTAATGGACGCCGACCGCTTCTAATTCCTCTCCGCCGAGAGGCGACGGCAGGGGAAACTCTGCCGTCGTCATTGGAGCGGCCCGCCAAGGGGGCTATGGCATTCGCTGCAACACGATCCTGCCGGGCCTCATCGTTACCCCGATCCAGGACAAGGTATTGGAGCGCGCCAGCAAGTCCACTCATTCAAGTTGTCACACGGCGCCAGCGCTGCAAACCGATGATGGCCAGAATGCCCATGGCCCCATAGAGGCCTGCGGTGAGCCAAAGTTCCTTGAAGGCGAACATTGCCACGTAAAACGCATCGACGATAATCCACAGCAGCCAGCTTTCAGCATGGCGCCGCGCGGTCCAATACTGCGCAACGAGACTGAAGCTGCTTAGCGCTGCGTCCATCCAGGGCACCGATGCATCGGTATGACGGCTCAGAAGCCAGCCGATGGCAAGGGCGCCGAAGGCCCCCGCGGTCAGACCGGCCACTGCTTGCGCCACGGGCAGGGCTTGAACTGACAGATCGCCTGCCGCCTCTTTGCTGCGCACCCACACGATCCATCCGTAAACGATGAACAGAGCGAATACCCCCTGTAAGACCATGTCGGCGTAGAGGCGGACATCGAAGAAGATCTTGGCATAGAGTGCGCAGGCGACAAAGCTGACGGGCCAGCACAGCACCCACCTTTTCGCGGTGAGCCAGATGCCGAGGAAGCTGACGGCGACGGCCAGAATTTCCAGAACCGACATCAAGCCGCCGCCCAGTGCGCTAGTTGATCCATAAAACCTTGCCCCGCCGCTGAACGGAACCAGTCGGCATGGCCAATGGCATAACCTTGCCAGGCGAGATCGGCTTGGTCGCGGTCGCCGACAACGCCTGCGAAGTAATCGACCTCGGACAAGGCGAACTCGAGGTGAACCAGCGGCAGCAGGCGGACGAGCAGTTCGGTGTCCAACGGCATTTCGCGCTGATAGCCGGCAAGAATGCCCCTGGCAGCGTTGATGTCGGGCGAGGCGTTCTCATCACCCTCTGCGATCTCTAGCCACGGGATTACGGCACGCTCGATAGCCGTGGCTAGGTCGTGGACCGCGCAAGTTGGTCCCGCCAGACCAAAATCGAACACTGCGCTGACGCTGCCGTCTGTAGCCCACAGCAGGTTGGAGGGGTGCCAGTCATTGTGTGTCCAAAGTGCTGGCTGACCTTCAAGCCGTTCAGCTAGCCCCCCGCCAAACGTTGCAAAAAGGCGCGTCAGCTCGTCCCGCCACGGCTTGTCTGAGAGGAAAGCGGCCAAGGCTGGACGCGCTGCTACGTAAGCTGCGGCGGCAGCGAGCGGATCTCGCGCCGGCAGGATAGTAAAGCTTGCGACGAGCCGGTGCGGGCCGCGCTCACTCGCCTGATAGTCTTGTGCTGCTCGATGCAGCAGTCCTAAGGCAGAGCCTGCCGCATCCGCATGGGCTGGTTTCAGGTAGGGCGTCCAGGATTGCCTGTCCTGATAAAGGTCGAGCCCCGGCGCTTTGCGCTGCAGTTCGTAAGTCCAGTTTCCGAGAGAAACTGCACCAAGGCCATCCACCGTTTGGACTACCTCAGGCACGGGGACCCCCTTGGACTGAAGATGCGTCATGAACGCCTGTTCCTCCGCCAAGGCGTGAGGCGTCCTGACATCGCAGTGGTGCCGCTTGAGAAAAAATTGGCCACGGTCAGTCTGCACGCGCGTCGCGGAAGAGAAAGGACGGGGTGAATGCCACGCGAGGCCTTGAAACTGGCCGGCCTCAGGGAAGTAAGTCAGGACCTTGGCCGCCTCGGCATCCGTGATGGCGGGCCAGGTCGGCGCTTCCAGCGCCGTACCCATGCCATGCACCAGATGCTCTTCGGCTGCGGTGCCGCCCATGCCTAGAACTCTCGCGACAGTGTAGCCATGAAGGCCCGGCCGCTGCCGATGTAATAGGTCGGCGAAGAACCCGCGATCACAGAGCCATTGCGCCCGATCACATCGAGGGCATTGGCGCTGATAATCTGAACCCCGGACAGGACCTTTGGGTTGGTGACATTGATCACGTTAAGACGCAGGTCCGTTCGCTTTGCATCGATCAGGCCAGCAAGATGCACCCCAATCGACAGGTCGAGCGTGGCGAAGCCTTTAATGCTCTCGTCGTTCATGAGCGTGGAATACTGGCGGCCAACATATTTAAATGCTGCGCTACCGAACAGGCGGCCATCGTCGTAGGTCGATCCCAGACCAAACTGGAACTGAGGGCTTGAGATTGCGCGTTTGCCCCGGGTCGGCAGGAAGTCGTCGCCGACCGGGAGGTCATCATTCAGGCGGGTGCGGAGGTATTCGCCTGAGGCATAGATGCTCATGCCCTTCATCGGGCGCCAGCTGATCTCGCCATCGATCCCGAAGGATGTCTGGCTACCGGCATTGACCGTCGAATTGACGAGTGCACCGCCGCTGTCGACAACGGTCGGGACGTGGCGATTGCGGAAGTGATAGTGGAAGGCCGTCGCCGAGAAAGACAGGTTGGTGCCAATATAACGGTAGCCAAGTTCCTGCGAGACCGAATATTCGTTCTTCAGGGCATTTGTGCCCTGGCTGACCAGCATTCCGCCATAATAGCTATCGTAGAGTGTGAACTCGTTTGGCGCGCGGAAACTCGTTGTGACATTGGCAAACACCTGCTGCCGATCGTCGAGTTGATAGTGCACCGACGCACGGGGCAGGGCAGCAAAAGCGTCGAAGCGCACTTCGGATTGCGGCCCAGGCAAGTAATTACGCCCTCGGCGCTGGAAGTTCACGCCCTTGAAGCCCAGGTTGATGTTTAGCCGGGGAGTAAGTGCGATGTTGTCCCCCAGGAAGAAAGCCTGGGTCCGCGTGACCGTGCGCTGGTTCTCATAGGCCAGCAACCGGCCATCGGCGGTTCGGATTGCCTTGTCTTCATCGCCCCAGACATCCACAGGATTTCCGTCCGCACCGATCGATGTGTAGGACTGGGTCACCCGGTCGGTACCGTAATCAAACCAAAGTCCAGCAAAGAGCGTGTGGGCCCCGCTCTCGAGGGTTAGCTTGCTTACGTTGCCGACGCGGAACTGATCCCCGGTGTAGTTGCCGAGCACGGTGGCCAGACCATCTATGGCGCCGGGTAGGCTGATTGGCTGGGTCAGTTCTTCGTCGCCCAGGAAATTACCGGTTGTGGTTAGCTGCGTGCCGTACGGCGCACTACCGTGGCCGAACTGAAGGTAGGTCGTGCTGTCCAAGGCCAGGCTATCGTTCAGGTTCACGTGCACTGGCGCGGAGACATAGAAGTTGCGGAACGGGGCACGGTAGAGACGCCAGTAGCGGGTGTCCCCTTCGGTATAGCGCTCGGTGAAGTTGAAGTTGCGTCCCTCAGCGCGCCATTCGGCCTGCGTTGGCGCCGGGTAGGTCGAAGTGATTGCGTCATTGTATGACAGGGCCACGCTGGCGCGATTGCCGTCGCCCCATTCGGCAAGCAGCTTGGCGTCGACGTGCTGCCGCTTGTCGAAACCCGCGCCGCGCCAGTTGTCGGCGCGATTATTCGAATAGGAAATGAAGGCCTTGAGGCCGCTACCTGCAATCGCGCCGGTATCTAGCCGCACGAAAGCTCGGCGCGCATTAAAGGAACCGCCGGACAGATTTACAAGGGCGCCCGCCTCGCTTCTTGGATCGTCAAGCGACAGCGAAAGCAAGCCACCTGCGGCTGCAACCACCGGGCTGTCGATGTTGACGGCGCCCTGCGCCAGCTTGATCTGCCGTACGTTCTCGGCATCAGCGAACTGCGAGGGATACGAATAGAAATAGCCGATGTCGTTCTGCGGTGCGCCTTCCATTAACACACCGATTGCGTCCTGACCCAATCCGCGCAGGGTGATGCCTGAATTGGCGGACAGTCCGAAGGGGTCGGTCGTGGAGACGTTGGCGCCGGGCAGTAGGTTGACCAGTTGGAATGCGTTGAGCGTCGGTGCCTGCTTGGTAATGTAGTCTGCCGTAATCGCACTGACCGTCTTGGGTTCGGTCTGATCAGGCAGCAGCCCTGCGGGATCGGGATAGCCGACGACCCGGATTGTTGCGTCGTCATTGTCGCCGGCTTCCGCGCTTGCAGGCTGTGCGAGCAGCAGCATCGGCAAGAGCAGTGCGGGCAGTCTCAGAGAGGTACTGGTAACAATCATCGTCTTGTCTCCACTCCAAAGGAGGGCAGACGGCGAACCGAGAGCCCTCCCTACGCCGGTATCAACCGGATCAGGTTCAGCGGGTCGTGGTCTGCTGGCCACATCTCATCCGCGCATTAGCGGCTCCCCGGGGATGCGCCCCCCCTTAGGCACGAAACATGCGGATGGGAAGAGCAATGTGCTGCGGCAGTGTTGACAAAAGGGATTCCCAAACGGGTCGAGTTCTGATTCAAGGCTGCTCTTTGGGGAGCAGTCATGGGCCGTGGGGATTTGTCGGATGCGGAATGGGAACTGATCGGCCCGCTGCTGCCATCTGAGCGGGGGCGCTGGGCGCGGCCTGCTGGCGACAACCGACGTTTTCTCAACGGCATGCTTCATGTGCTGCGGGTAGGTTGCCCCTGGCGAGACATGCACGAGCGTTACGGCAAGTGGAACTCCGTCTACGTGCGGTTCCGGCGCTGGGCCGAACAGGGCGTCTGGGATGCCCTGTTGCAAACACTGGTCGATCTCGGCCTGACCGACGATTGGCAGCACATGATCGACAGCACTACGGTTCGCGGCCATGTCTCGGCAGTGGGCGGAAAAGGGGGGCTCTTGCGCAGGCTTTTGGTCGATCACGCGGCGGCTTTACGAGCAAAGTCCACGCCCGCTGCGACAATCAAGGACTACCTATCGGGTTCATCCTGACCGGCGGCGAGGCTTCGGATTATGCAGCGGTCGATGACCTGATGGCCCTGCCATTACCCAAACCCAAGGCACTGCTTGCCGACAAGGGTTATGACGGCGACCGCTTCCGCGAAAACCTGCTCATGCGCGGTATCCTGCCCATCATCCCGCCTCGATCGAATCGAAAAGCTCCAGTCCATCCTGACTATCGGCGCTACAAGGACCGCAACCGCATCGAGCGGATGTTCGGCAAACTGAAGCAGCAGCGCCGCATCGCCACCCGCTATGACAAGACCGTCCTGTCGTTCGAGAGCTTCCTCAACCTCGCTGCCGCCCAGTTAACCGCCACAACCGCGATTGCCCGCAATCCATCTATTTCTTGACGATAGCCCATTGTGCATCAGTCCTTACGGGACGTTTTCCTCAGGGCGGCGTTGTCCAGCTTGAAGCGCTTAGGCTTGAGGCCCATTTGCTGACTTGGCCTGCGCTGCCCATGAGGCAGGCCAAGTCATTTGCCCGGTGGAAAGGGGCTGAGGCCGGATCGCCAAGATACGTGTCAGCACGCCACTCATGGCTGGTGACGGGCAGGCCTAAACGGCGACCTCCCGTCGCGCACTCACCCTCAACCCGGTCGATATTTTACCAGCCGAAGATCATGCCGACGCGGCCACCGGTCTTGCCACCATAGTTGAGGCTGCTGGCAAATCCGGCATGCACGGCCACATGCGGCGTGACGAGGAAGCCCATCTGCGCTGACACGGCATAGGCCCCGTCATAGGTAGCCATGTTGGTGCTGAGATTAAAGCGCATGTCCGGCAGAAATCCGCCGCCAGCCATGGCCATCGCGGCGGCCGTCGATGCAGACGACTTGCGGTCGAGCCTGTCCAATTGGTTGGCCAGCGCGTCGACGCGCGAGGACAAGTTGTCGAGCCGCGTGTTGAGCGCATTGTCTGCGAGCAGGCGGGTGGTGATCTCGGTATAGAGCTGACCACCGTTGATGGCATCCGTCGAGCCGTCAGTCATGCGCCCGGCGGCGACATTGACAATGGTCCGTTCTGCGCCCACTGCCCCGACCGACACGCTGTTATCTTCACCTGCGAAGGAATCTGCGCCAATCGCGACGGCGTTATATCCCGCGGCAGATGCTCGAATGCCGACTGATGTTGACAAGGTCCCGGTTGATCGCGTGCTCGATCCGATCGCCGTGCTGTAATCACCGGTTGCTTGGGCGTCGGCGCCATTCGCTGTCGCAAATGAACCGGTGGCCTGTGCAACCATGCCCGTCGCGGTGCTGTTGTCGCTGGAGGCGATGGATTGGTTGCCGATGGCTGTCGAATTGGGGCCCGTCGCTTGCGAGGAGAAGCCGAGCGCGGTGGCGTTGTCGCCGGTAGCCCGTGACGACAAACCATCAGCCACGGTGAAGGCACCAGTGGCCTGCGCGTCAACGCCCGTGGCGGTTGACCCTTCGCCGGTCGCTTGAGCAATCATGCCCGTCGCGGTCGAATTGGTCCCAGTGGCGTAAGATAGAGTTCCGGTTGCTGTCGAGTTCGCCCCGTAAGCGCGAGCCGTAAACCCGGCGGCAGTGGCATTTTCGTTGGTGGCCTGAGCACTTGCACCCACGGCTGTCGTAAAGGCGCCCGTCGCTTGCGCTACGAGACCCGTCGCGGTTGACCACTCCCCAGATGCGGCGGAAAATGCGCCTTCCGCCGTTGAATTCACGCCGGAAGCTGCCGCCCCGGCCCCGATTGCGGTTGAATTATCACCGGTGGCCGCCGCCCCGGTGCCGTAAGAGGTCTCGTTCGCCCCCATTGCGGCGGTGTTTGAAATGAGAAGGCTGCCAAGAATAAGTACAGATTTTTTCATTATTACACCTTTTTTTAATAAAATAAAGATATTTGAGCGATTCATGAGTGATGAATTCAACGATGTATTTTCGGACTACATGATGCGGGAGTCAATCATTGCACCAAGTTCATTCATCAATGCGTTGATAATACCCGCGACCTTGCGGCGCATGGCCGATGGTCGGATGGCGGGCTTTTGCTTTTGATCTGGCAGGGGCGGCATGTCCAAAATTGGAAAATGGCGACATTGGTAAGCCGCGCGGGTAAGCCACCCAGCCTTGTGCATCGACCTAGCGAGCAGCGCGGCAACGATTATTTGGCACCATGATCGGGTCACCGCCGTCAATCGGGCGGCGCTACTCGGGCCGTTGGATCAAATTCCTGAATGTGGTGATTGGTCCAATGTCTTGCCGCTATCAATAAAGCGAGCGACAATCTCTTCGATGTTGATTGACAGGTTGCTAAACACCGTTTCGACGTAAGCCGACATTTCTGGCGAAACAGGGTGGCTTTGTTCATTGGCACGTGGCGGGAAAATAGGATCTCCCTTTATGCCAAATGCGCTAAGAAATTGAGACGCATTTTCTGTTTTATTGAGATCATCAATATTTTCTTCGATAAATTTCAATTCTTTACTATAAATTTTTTGATAAAATACCTGCCTTGCCTCCATCTCAAACGCATACCATATTGGGTGTCCAATAAATCCTAAATTCTCAAATAATTCAAATGGTAATATATTGTTATTATAGTGATGAGTGAGGTACCATTGCCATTGGAGTGTTATATTAGAGAAATCATGTCTCGATATATAGCTTTTGCATTGATCTTGGAGTCTTCTCTTTAATATTATGATGCAAGATTTATGATTTATATCAGACACTGCCAAATTTTCGATCAAGCCACATTTGGCAAGGGTGTGATTTGTTTCGATATAGCTCTTGAGATGGCTTATCTCGGTGAATTTGTGCCTCCAAAAAGAGCGCACAAGCTCAGTGGAGCCGAGATCATTGAATGTCCGCATCAACTTAATGTCGGGCATGCGCACGCCGAAATCTGCGATATCCAATGGTTCATGGATAGCCTCGACCGCCAAGTTAGCGGCCAAGAAGTCGGCCAGCCAGGCAGTGCCCGTCCGTCCAGCAGAGAGCGTGAACAGATAGCTTCGCGGGTTCGTCTGCATCTCGTGCGTCATATTCTCGATCCAATGTCACCTCGCTCGACGGATCGGGGATCAAGGGCACCTAATCTGAAGCGAGCATTCGCGGGGTGGGTTAGGCGCTACGTAGAAACTTGTCAAAGCGGGTCACTTCGGGTGACGCTCAAGGCTTGTCGCTGACCCAAGACGGCATTGAACATCCGGGCGAATTGCGCCATGTGACTCCCCTTATTATCCGATTTTCCATCCCATATATTAATATATAATTATATAATGGTGTATAATGACAGGATTACGTAAGTATATATTAATATTTTTTATGGTAATTCAGATTTTAATTTCCATATTAAACTTTTTTAATTGGTCTCAATCAACTTATGATCCGCCAGATTCCCGTCATTTAAAACACAAATAGGCAAAAGTTGTCGATATTTATTTGATTTTTTTGAAGGGTTATATATCAGCAGCCTCCATTGAAGAGGTGGCATTTGAACGCGCCGAGCGCGCGAGGTCGGGGGATGCATGGTTTTTCGTAGGCGCACGACGGCTCTGTTGCTCGGGGCATCGCTCTTTGCATACGCAAGTCCGAGCATGGCAGATGCGACGAATGCTGACGTGCTGCTGGCCCTCAAGACGTTACAAGACCGGGTAGAAAGCCTGGCGTCTGACAATGCGCGCCTTCGTCAAGAGGTGGACAATCTGAAGTCGCAGCGGGCCGAAGCGCCGGCGCGATCACAACTCTCTGGTGAGACTGCTGAAAAGGCAACATGGGGCCGAGATGGTGGCCGGTTTCCAGAAGCGCAGGCTGGCGGACCGGCATCGCTTGCATCAATTCCGACTCCGTCCGGTCCCAGCGGGCGTATTGAGGTCGGCGGCGGTATGGTCGGCGGTAAAGGCGGCGGCGGTTTGGGTGGATCGATTGCCGCGCCGATAGGCTCGCGCTCGGCAATTCAGCTTGATGCGAGCAATGCATATTCCGCTGAAGCACTCATGGGTGGCGTGGCTGGGCAGTTTTATGTTCGGAATCCGGACGCTGCCTTGCTCGGATTCTACGGGAGCTACGCGTTCTCGGCTGGTTTCAATGGAAATCGCGAAGGCGGCGCGGCTGGGTCTTTGGCGCTGGCCAGGGCGGGTGTGCGCGGCGAACTTTACCTCGGCTCGTTGTCGCTAGAAGGCCTTGTGGGCTATGAGGGCGGAAGTATTAAGGGGCGTTTGTTTGATATAGCAAACATCGCATATTATCCTGACAAGAATATTCGCCTCTATGCGGGTCATAGATATAGCGGAGGTAATCATTACGTGGCTGGTGGTATGGAATACCAAATTCCTGCCCGTAGCGGATTAGGGGTATCGTTCTTTACAGATGGTACATATGCATCTGTAGCTAGAGGGAAAAGTTTGATTTTCGGGTCGAGGATATATTTCGGCCGAGGATCCAAATCTTTGATCGAACGTAATCGGCAGGATGCGCTGCCCAGTTATCTTGCATTTGACCAAACAGTCTTGGCTGTCGAGAGAGCTAAGCGGCCGTTGCAAGGGCTTGTCGGTCCCACTGGTGCGACAGGTGCGACAGGTGCGACGGGTGCGACGGGTGCGACCGGTTCGTCCGGCGTGACGGGTGCGACAGGTGCTACAGGCGCCACGGGTTCGTCCGGCGTGACGGGTGCCACAGGCTCTACCGGCGCCACGGGTTCGTCCGGCGTGACGGGTGCGACAGGTGCTACAGGCGCCACGGGTTCGTCCGGCGTGACGGGTGCGACAGGCTCTACCGGCGCCACGGGTGCGACAGGCGCCACGGGCGCCACCGGTTCGTCCGGCGTGACGGGTGCCACAGGCTCTACCGGCGCCACGGGTGCAACTGGCGCGACCGGTTCGACTGGCGCGACGGGTCCGCAGGGCCCAACGGGCGCGACCGGCGATACGGGGCCGACGGGCTACCAAGGCGCCACCGGCGCCACGGGTGCGACCGGCGTGGCGGGTTCCACGGGTGCAACTGGCGCGACCGGTTCGACTGGCGCGATGGGTCCGCAGGGCCCAACGGGTGCGACAGGTGCTACAGGCGCCACGGGTTCGTCCGGCGTGACGGGTGCGACAGGCGCCACGGGCGCCACGGGTGCAACTGGCGCGACCGGTTCGACCGGTTCGACTGGCGCGACGGGTCCGCAGGGCCCAACGGGCGCGACCGGCGATACGGGGCCGACGGGCTACCAAGGCGCCACCGGCGCCACGGGTGCGACCGGCGTGGCGGGTGCGACAGGCTCTACCG